>NZ_STGK01000005.1 GCF_004919105.1 Nocardioides sp. GY 10113 | reverse complement strand
GCCAGCTCGCTGGCCTGCTGCGCGGCGACCTCGGCCAGGTCGGTACGGCCGTGGCCCAGCTGGTTGACGAAGAGGCCGCCCAGGGCGTCGAGGTACTTGTTGCCGTGGGCGTCGTAGACGTAGGCGCCCTCGCCGCGCACGATCACGGGCACCTCGGCGGTGTCGTAGGTCGACATCCGGGTGAAGTGCATCCACAGGTGGTCGCGGGCCGCGGCCTGCAGGCTGGCGAGCTCGTCGGTCGGGATGAGGCTGTCGTGGGACATGTGAGTTCCAGTCGGGTTGTGGGGATGTGGGCCGCGTCAGGCGGACGCCGGCTCGAGGGTGTCGTCGTGGAGGTCGACGTCGGTCAGGTCGCGACCGGAGCGCTTCGCGACGAAGATCGCGTAGACGACGCCGAAGGCGACCCAGGCGAGGCCGAAGATCAGGGCGTCGCGGTGCAGGAAGCTCCACAGCACGCCGGTCATCGCGGTCGACACCAGCGGCAGCGCGACGTTGAGCGCGATCTGCTTCGGCGTGCGGCACTCCCGGCGGCGGACCGCGAAGTGGGCGATCACCGAGAGGTTCACGAACGAGAAGGCGACGAGCGCGCCGAAGTTGATCATCGAGGCGACCAGCTCGAGGCTGGGCGTGATCGCCAGCAGGCAGACGGCGCCGACCACCACGATGGAGAAGATCGGAGTACGGCGGGTCGGGTGCACGTAGCCGAAGAGCCGGGCCGGGCGCAGCGTGCCGTTGCGGCCCATCACGTAGAGCAGGCGCGACACGCTGGCGTGCGAGGCGAGGCCGGAGGCCAGGGTCGCTGCGAAGGCCGCCGACACGAAGAGCAGCTGGAACAGCTTGCCGCCGACGATGAGCGCCATCTCGGGCAGCGGGTCGTCGGTGACCTCGAACCCGGAGGCGTCGGGGAAGACGGCCTGCGCCACGAACGCGCTGACCACGAAGATCGCGCCGCCGATGAGCAGGGTGATCACGATCGCCTTCGGCACGATGTTCTTGTCGCGGGCCTCCTCGGCGTACATCGTGATCGCGTCGAAGCCGATGAACGAGAAGCAGACGACCGTGGCGCCGGTCAGGACTGCCGCCGAGTGGACGCCCTCGTGGAAAAGCGGCTCGGTGGTGAACAGGGTCCCGGTGCCCATGCCGTCGGCCAGCTGGCCGAGCGCCAGCGCCACGAAGACAGCGATCATCGTGACGGCGAAGACCACGAGCACGGTGTTCACCTTCGCCGTGGACGTCACGCTCCACGCGTTGAGGCCGGTCAGGATCGCGATGACCAGCACCACCCATACCCAGGCGGGCACGGACGGGAACAGCGCGGTCATGTAGATGCGGATGATCAGCGTGTTGACCAGCGGCAGCAGCAGGTAGTCGAGCAGTGCCGCCCAGCCGACCAGGAAGCCGAGCCGGGGGTTCATCGTCTCGCGTGTGTAGGTGTAGGCGGAGCCGGCGCTCGGGAAGACCCGCGACATCCGCCCGTAGCTGATGGCCGTGAACAGCATCACGACCAGCGCGACCAGGTAGGCCAGCGTCACGGCGCCGTTCGTCTGGATGGACACGATGCCGAAGGTGTCGAACATGACGGTCGGTGTCATGTAGCCGAGCCCGAGAAGAACGATCGCCCACAGGCTCAACGAACGCTTCAGGCCAGGCTGCCCCGAAGTCTCAACTGCCACAGGTGTATCTCCCTCTATGCCTTCGCCGATGTGGTGGGGGTCACCGGCGAGCGGACACGAGCGTAAGATCGGAGCCCGGCGATGCCGATGGACAGACCGTCGAAACTTCGGGGGTGTGACTGTCCATGTTGTCGATCCATGCGTCTGGCCGTGTGCCTGACCGAATGTCCGATGTGGTGCAGGAGGGTGCGTGACGGTCACGCTGGACTGGCTTCTCGGGCAGAAGGAGCTGGGCCTCACCCTGGTCGCCTCCTCGTCGCCCGGTCGACCCATGTCCTGGGTGCACACGACTGACGCGGTCGACCCGACCCCGTGGCTCACCGGCGGTGAGCTGGTGCTGACCACCGGCGGGCAGCTGGACGCCTCCGAGGATGCCCAGGAGGCCTACGTCCGGCGCCTCGCGGAGGCGGGCGCGACCGCACTCGGGTTCGGGGTCGGCCTGCGGTTCGACCGGATCCCCGAGGCGGTGCGGCGCGCCTGCCTCGACTGTGACCTCCCGTTGCTCGAGGTGCCGCTGCCGACACCCTTCGTCGCGATCAGCCAGGCCGTCGTCCGGCGGCTGTCGGAGGCCGAGGTCGAGTCGCTGCAGGAGGCTCTGACCAGCCAGCACCGGATGGTGCGGGCGGCGGTGCGGGGCGGCCCGCAGGCGCTGGTCGGCGTGCTGAGCCGCGACCTGCGCTGCCACGCCGTCGTGCTCAACGAGTACGGCGTGGTGGTCGCGACGTCGACCCGCGACCGGTCGGTGCTCGACACCGTGGCCGAGCGCTGGCGGCGGCTGGGCGAGGGGCGTGGCGGATCCGGCGGCGCGGCGACGGAGCACGGGGTCGTCGACATCCAACGGTTGCGGGGTCGGTCGGCCGTCGTGGGCGGACTGGCCGTGGTGCACGACACTCCGCCCCCGGCCAACGACCGGCTGCTGATCAACCAGGCCGCGGGGATCGTGACCCTGCAGCTCGACTGGCCCGCCGAGCTCATCACGATGTACCACTCCCTGGGCGGCACCCTGCTCGACCTGCTCCTCGACCCGAGCCTGGCGGACGTCCCCCTCTCGCACCACCTGCACCACTTCGGCTTCGAGCGCCCCGCGATGGTGGTGCTGGCGGTGGTCACCGCGCCGCGGGCGCACACCCGGCTGGCGAAGGTGGTCGTCGACAAGCTGGAGGACGTCTCGACGCCCCACGTCGCCAGCCGAGTCGCCGGCGGCGTGGCCTTCGTGATCCTCGCGGACGAGGCGCCGCGCCTGGTCGACCTGGTCGACCAGGCGGTCTCCGAGACCGCCATCCGCGACGTGGTGATCGGCGTCAGCGGACCGCTGCCCCGGGACACGATCGCCGACGGCATGGCGCCGGCGCGCGAGGCCGCGGCAGCTGCCCGACGCCTCGGTCAGCGCATCGGGTGGTTCAACAACCTGACGGTCAGCGCCCTGCTGGCCGACGACCTGGTGCGGACGCAGGTCCGGGCCCTGACCGCTCCGGCGCTGTCGGCGCTCACCGACGATCCCTCACCCCGCGACGCCGAGCTGGTCGCCTCGCTCGAGGCCTACCTCCGCCACAACGGCTCGTGGGAGGCCGCGGCCCGTTCGCTCGGTGTGCACCGGCACACGCTCCGGGGGCGCATCGAACGGATCGAGGCGCTCACCGGCCTCAGCCTGGACGTCGCCGAGAGCCGCGCCCTGCTGCTGATGGGGCTGATGGCCCGGGGGGAGCAGCGCGTCCTCGGCGACGACCGCGAGGCCTAGGAGATCGCGGCCAGGCTGCGTCCGATCGCCAGCGCCTGCTCGGTGGCGCCGCCGAAGAGCTGCTCGAACCGCTTGCCGGCCGTGAAGTAGCGGTGCGCCTCACCGTCCAGGTCGATGCCGACGCCACCGTGCACGTGGACCGTGGTGTGCGCGATCCGATGCCCGGCGTCCGCGGCCCAGAGCTTCGCCGCCGCCGCCTCGTCGGCAGCCGGAAGCCCCTCGGCGAGCCGCCAGACGGCCTGCCACAGCGTCAGCCGCTGCCCGAGCACGTCGATGAAGCCGTCCGCGAGGCGCTGGGAGACCGCCTGGAACGTGCCGATCGGGCGCCCGAACTGCTCCCGGGTCTTGGCGTACTCGGCGGTGAGGCGCAGGGCGCCGTCGGTGACGCCCAGCTGCTCGGCCGCCGCGCAGGTGATCAGCAGCGACCGCAGGAGGCCGGCCGCGTCGCCGGCGCCGACCCGGGAGGCGGGCGCGTCGCTGAGCATGACCAGGGCGGTGACGTCGCCGTCGCTGGTCCGCTGGGCCAGGCGCTCGACGCCCGCGGCCGCGGCGTCGAGCAGGTAGACGCCGACGCCGTCGGGCCCGGTGGCGGTGACCAGCAGCGCGTCGGCCGCCATGCCGGCACGGACCAGGGTCTTGGTACCGCTGAGGCGTCCGTCGGCGGTGGCCGTCGCCGTCGGTACGGCAGGCAGGTGCTCGAGGTCCTCGGCCACCGCGGCGGAGAGGACGGTGGCCCCGGTCGCGACCCCCGGCAGCCAGGTCGCCTTCTGCTCGTCGGTCCCGGCGACGGCCAGGAGGTAGCCCGCGGGGCCGTGGACGGCGAGCGGCACGGGCGCCACCCGCCGGCCGGCCTCGACCAGCACGCGCGCGAGCTCGATGAGGCCGAGCCCGGCGCCGCCGTACTGCTCGGGCAGGTGGAGCGAGAGCAGGCCGGCCTCGCCGAGCCGGTTCCAGAGGTCCCGGTCGAACCTGTCGCCGGCCGCCTCGACCTGCTTGAGCCGGTCGTTGCCGGTGGCGTCGCCGAGGATCGTGGCCGCCAGCTCGGCGGCCTCGTCCTGCTCGGGGGTGAAGAGGAAGTCCATGATGGTGAGGTCCGTCCTATCGCTTCGCGGCGGGCAGGCCGAGTCCGATGTAGCCGATGATGTCGCGCTGGATCTCGTTGGTGCCGCCTCCGAAGGTCATCACCAGCGAGGAGCGGAAGTACCGCTCCAGCCGGCCGGCCAGCACCGCGCCGGGGGAGTCGGCGGTGACGCCGGCGTGCGGCCCGACGACCTCCATCAGCGCGCGGTACACCTCGGTGGCCAGCTCCGATCCGTAGATCTTGGTGGCCGACGCCTCGGCGGGGGAGAGCGCGACGCCGTGGTCGGCGTCGGCGGCGAGCTTCCAGTTGATCAGCGTCAGCGCCTCGATCCGAGCATGGGCACGGCCCAGCGCGATCTGCACCCACTCGGTGTCGATCACCCGCGCGCCGGACGCCGTGCGGGTCTCGGCGGCCCACTCGCGCACGAGCCGCAGCGAGTGCTGCAGGGGAGCGGCCGAGGTGAGCGCGACGCGCTCGTGGTTGAGCTGGTTGGTCATCAGCGCCCAGCCGCCGCCGCGCTCGCCGACGAGGTTCGCGGCGGGGACCCGGACGTCGGAGTAGTACGTCGCCGAGGTGTGCACGCCTGCCACGGTGTGCACCGGCGTGTAGGAGAAGCCGGCGGCGTCGGCCGGGACCAGGATCATCGACAGGCCCTTGTGCCGCGGTGCGTCGGGCTCGGTGCGGCAGGCCAGCCAGATCCAGTCCGCGTACTGGATCAGGGAGGTCCACATCTTCTGGCCGTCGATCACCCACTCGTCGCCCTCGAGCGTGGCCCTGGTGCGCAGCGACGCGAGGTCGGTGCCGGAGCCGGGCTCGGAGTAGCCGATGGAGAAGTGCAGGTCACCGGCGAGGATCTTCGGCAGGAAGAACTCCTTCTGCTCCTCGCTCCCGAACCGCATGATCGTCGGGCCGACGGTGTTGAGCGTCAGGTAGGGGATCGGCACCCCGGCGACCGCCGCCGCGTCGGTGAAGATCAGCTGCTCCACCATCGAGCGCGCCTGGCCGCCGTACTCCTTGGGCCAGCCGATGCCGAGCCACCCGTCGGCTCCGATCCGGCGGATCACGTCGCGGTAGACGCCCGCCTCGCCGAACTCTCCGGTCGCCGAGGCGAGGCCGGCGCGGACCTCGGGGGTGACCAGCTCGGCGAAGTACTCGCGCAACTCCTCCCGCAGGGCGATCTGGTGGGGTTCCAGGGCCAGGTGCATGCGTGATCTCCTGCGGTTCGGCTTGTCTCCGTCGGGCCAAAACTATAACGTGTTCTACATGAGCACTACCCGGATGTTGGACCAGGGCACCGCACCCGAGCGGTTCGCGCGGGGATGGCACTGCCTCGGCCTCGCCTCGACCTACGCCGACGGCAAGCCGCACGCGGTGACCGGCTTCGGCACCAAGCTCGTGGTCTGGGCCGACTCCCAGGGCGAGCTCAACGTGCTGGACGGCTACTGCCGGCACATGGGGGGCGACCTCACCCAGGGCGAGGTGAAGGGCGACAACATCGCCTGTCCGTTCCACGACTGGCGCTGGGGCGGCGACGGCCGCTGCAAGGAGATCCCCTACGCCCGGCGGGTGCCGCTGCGCGCGCGCACGCAGCGCTACGAGACGGCCATCGTCAACGACCAGCTGATGATCTGGCACGACAGCGAGGGCGCACCGGCCGACCGCTCGATCCTGCCTCCCCAGCTGCCGGGCCTCGCCGAGGGCGAGTACACCGACTGGGTGTGGAACACCGAGGAGATCATCGGCTCCCACTGCCGAGAGCTGATCGACAACGTGGTCGACATGGCGCACTTCTACTACGTGCACTTCGCCTTCCCGACCAGCTTCCGCAACGTCTTCGAGGGCACCACCGCGACCCAGTTCATGGAGTCGAAGGGCCGTCCGGACAAGCAGGAGGGGTACGGCGACGCCGAGCTGTTCCTGAAGTCGGAGGCGCGCTACTACGGGCCGTCGTACATGATCAACTGGCTCGACACCGACTACAAGGGCTTCCAGACCGAGGTCGTGCTGATCAACTGCCACGTGCCGACCGGACCCGACTCGTTCACCCTCCACTACGGGATCACGGTGAAGAAGCCCGTCGGGATGGACGACAAGACCGCCAACTTCATCGCCAAGAAGTACGCCGACATGTTCGGCGGCGGGTTCCTCCAGGACGTGCACATCTGGAAGAACAAGGTGCCGGTGCAGAACCCGCTCCTGTGCGAGGAGGACGGGCCCGTCTACCAGCTGCGTCGTTGGTACGAGCAGTTCTACGTCGACGTCGCCGACATCGACCCGGAGATGACCGACCGCTTCGAGTTCGAGGTCGACACGACCAAGGCCAACGAGTACTGGCAGGCCGAGGTCGCCGACAACCTGGCGAAGAAGGCCGAGCAGGACGCGGCCTCCGGGGTCCCGGCGGCCCACTGATGGCGTCGTTCGTCCCGACCAGCGAGGAGACGCTGGAGGATCGGCGGCTCTACACGGAGGCGCGCCTGGTGGAGGTGGCCTGCCTCGACTGCACCGCGATCGTCGGGGTCAAGAAGAACAGCGAGCACCACACGTCGATCCAGTGGACCGCCGGCGCCGCCGCTGCCTGCCCGGAGCTCGCCCGTCGCGAGGGCGGGACCGCTGGCCGGGACCACCACCGGGCCTGTCCGCGGATGCTGGCTAGCATCGACGCCGCCGTCCGAGAGGGTCGGATCCCGATCGGGGCGTACGACGGCTACTGAGCCGCCGCACCGCACTGCTCTCAACATCAGCAAGGGGACCAACGTTGGACATCGAGTCCTTCGTGCTGGACGTGGTCGACGTCGTCGACGAGACCGCGGACGCACGATCGATCAGCCTCGCGGTGCCGGCCGGCGCCGAGGAGAAGTTCGCCTACCGACCCGGACAGTTCCTGACGGTTGCGGTCCCGAGCGACCTCACCGGGGTCGCCGCGCGGTGCTACTCCCTCTCCAGCAGCCCCCACGACGGCGGCCCGCTCACCGTCACTGTGAAGCGGACCGCTGAGGGCTACGCGTCGAACTGGCTCTGCGACAACGTCGAGGTCGGTGGCACGCTGCGGGTCCTCCCGCCGTCCGGCATCTTCAGCCCCGCCAGCCTCGACCGCGACCTGCTCCTCTTCGCCGGCGGTTCCGGGGTCACGCCGATCATGTCGATCGTGCGGACCGTGCTGGCCGAGGGCACGGGCCGCGTGGTGCTCCTCTACGCGAACCGTGACGAGCGATCGGTCATCTTCGCCGAGGAGCTCACCCGGCTCTCCGCCGAGCACCCCGACCGGCTGCACGTGATCCACTGGCTGGAGTCGGTCCAGGGACTCCCGACGGCCGAGCAGATCCGTGCGTTCGCGTCGGCGTACCTGCAGCGTGACGCGTTCGTCTGCGGGCCGGCGCCCTTCATGAAGATGGTGACCGGCGTCCTCAAGGAGCTGGAGTTCCCCCGCGAGCGCCGGCACCAGGAGAAGTTCATCTCGCTCGGCGGCAACCCCTTCGGCGACGTCGAGGAGCTGCGGCGCGCCGAGGACGAGATCGAGGCCGCGGAGTCCGAGGACCCGGCGGACGCCGAGCCCGAGCTGGCCGGTCCGGTCAAGCTCGAGGTCGAGCTCGACGGCGAGACCCACACCTTCGACGACTGGGACCCGAAGGAGACGATGCTCGACTTCCTCGAGGGCAAGGGGATCAAGGCCCCCTTCTCCTGCCGCGAGGGCGAGTGCTCGGCCTGCGCGATCCGGCTGATCGAGGGCGAGGTGCGGATGGCCCACAACGACGTCCTGGACGACGACGACCTCGCCGACGGCATCCGCCTCGGGTGCCAGGCGCACCCGACGACCGACACCGTCAAGGCCAGCTACAGCTGAGCCCGTGCCTCCGGGCACGGCCGCGGCCGCACGGCGGCGGCGTGACACGACGAGGCCCCGACACCCGGGTGGTGGGTGTCGGGGCCTCGTGGCGTGTGCGGCTCGAACCGCGTCAGTCGGTCTCGGTCTCGGTCTCGGTCTCGGTCTCGGTCTCGGTCTCGATCGGGTCGTCACCGCTGGGGTCGACCGCCTCGAGGCACTTCGTGAGGCGCATCTCGGCACGGTTCACGCGCTGGACCTGCGCCTTCTTCTCCTTGGCGACCTTCACCTTCTTCGCCTTGGCCTCACGCAGGTCCTGGCGCTCCTCGCGCTTCTCCGTGGCGTCGTCGGCCCCGCGGAGCTCCTTGCGCTCCTTCTTGACCTTGGCCTGCTTGTTCTCGAAGCGCTCGGTCAGCTGAGCCAGCTTCGCGGTCGCCCGGTCGTACTGGGCCTGCTTCTGGGCGCACGGCTCGCTGGGCTTCTCGCCGGCGGTCGCGGGAGCGGCGAGGGCGCCGCCGCCGAGGGCGAGGGCCGCGGCGAAGGCGGCAACTGCGGTACGGGCGTGGTTCATGTGGATTTCTCCCCAAACATTTCGACTGGTGCGGGCTCCGAGTGGTCCGCCTTGCTGTCTCCTGGTTGATGTCGCGTGACAGTCATCCCGTTACGTGTATCGGCAGCCAGGCGCCTCAACGTGAGGCCCGTCACGTCCCACGGGCGACGCGGTGCGGGCCACGGGAGAAGAGCAGCACCCTGGCACCAGGGGGAATTGGTGCCAGGGTGCTGAGGCCTGCCGGCAGTGTGGGGGTCCCGGCAGGCGCTTCATGGGGGACATGCTCTTGCGAGCAGCGACATCGCTCGGCCCCGGTGGGGCGGGGCCTTCGCGCGCTGTCACTGATGAGATGTCGCGAGCTCGGTACGGCGTTACACCGTTCCCGAGAAGTTTGTCGCGGTGCTCGTCACCAGGCGTCGTTGCTGGCGCGGGTGCCGTTGCCGTTGCCGTGGCGCTGACCGTTGCCGTTGCCGTTGCCGTTGCCCAGGCCGTTGCCGGCGCGGTCGCCGGTGTCGGCGACGGGACGGTGGTCACCACGCCACCCCGGCTGGTAGCCGCGGCCATGCCCGTAGGCGTAGCCCCGGCCGAAGGCGTAGCCGTGGCCCTTGCCGAGCGCCTTGGCACGGGTGACCGCGTCGGCGGCACGCTCCTCGCCGGAGGAGCCGTCACGGCCCCAGGCGTGGCCGGCCGTCGCGCTCCTGGCGTCACCCTCGTTCTTCCACCAGGCGTTGCCGTTGTCGTGACCGTTGCCGGCGCCTTCCGACTCCTTCTTGTCCTGCTTGTCCTTCTTCTTGCCCTCGGCGTGGCCCGTGGCCTTGCCGGAGGACTCGGACGCGGTGGACGTGGCGTCGTCGTCGGTGGCCCGCGTGCGGTCCGCGGACTCGTCGTCGCGGGCGGTGCTGTCGGCCGACGGCGCCCGCGTGTGGGTGGCCTCGGTCTCGGCGGCACGCTCACGGGGGACGGTGGCGGTCTCGGCCGGCTCGGACGCCGCGGCGCCGTCGGTCGGCTCGAGCGGGCTGAGCGGCGCGTTCTGGGTGGGCTTCACGGGCGCGGACGGCGACCACGGCGCGTCGACGGCGCCGGTCGCGTACGACACGCCGCCACCGACGACCAGGGCGCCGCCGAACACCATGGCGGCGGCGCCACGGCGCCACCAGGGGGTGACGGTCGGCGGCAGCGGGCTCGCCGCCGCGATGGCGGCCAGACGCTGGATCAGCTGCTCGTCGGGCGGGTGGGAGCCGGTGAGGTCGGCAGCGAGCGCACGACGCACGGCGTCGCGGCTCGGTCGTGGGTTCTTCCGGCTCATACCCACAACATGTCATATGCCCCTCAGATCGTTACGGACGCCCTCGACTTGTAGTGTGCGCCGCGAATGAGGGAGGCACGGGAGTGATGGCGTCAGGAGCCGACGGCGACCTGGTGTCGGGAGCACGGAGGGGCGACGAGGACGCATGGCGCGGCCTCTACCAGCTCCATGCCCGGCGACTGGTGGTGCTGCTGTCGACCCTGCCCTCGGGCGACTCCGCCACCGCGGCCGACGACATCGCGGCCGAGGCGTGGACGGTCGCCGCCACCAAGATCGGCGAGTTCAAGGGCTCCGACCTGGACTTCGGCGGCTGGCTGATCTCGATCGCCCGCAACATCGCCGCCAACCACCGGCGGCGCTCGGCGCGGCGCCAGACCTACCCCGCCGACGACGCGGGGGCGACCGAGGTGGCCCGCGATCCCGCCCCGGACTCGCTCCTCGAGTCCGACGACACCACCCGCCGGTTGCTGGCGCATCTCAGCCCCCGCGAGGCCGAGGTGATCGCCTGCATCGACGTGGTGGGCCTGGACGTGGCCGCCACGGCGCGCGCCCTCGGGATGTCGGCCACCGCGGTGCGGGTCGCCCGACACCGTGGCCTCGGCCGGCTGCGCACGTTGATGGGCGCGAAGCGCCCGGTCCTGGACCGCGACCGGGTCTGAGCCGCGGCCCCGGCCACCCCGGTGTCACCAGCCGCGTGCGCGCCACTCCGCCAGGTGCGGGCGCTCGGCCCCCAGGGTCGAGTCGCCGCCGTGGCCGGGGTAGAACCAGGTGGCGTCGTCGAAGCGCCCGAAGATCTTGGCCTCGACGTCGTCGATGAGCGACGCGAACGCGGCGGCGTCGCCGAAGGTGGCGCCCACTCCGCCGGGGAAGAGCGAGTCGCCGGTCCACAGGTGCCAGGTGCCCCCGGAGGCCGTGTCGTCGTAGGCCAGCACGATCGACCCCGGCGTGTGCCCGGTGATGCGGATCACCTCGAGCGTGCAGTCGCCCACCGAGATGGTGTCCCCGTCGGTCACCCGTCGGGCGACCGGGACGCCGGTCTGCTCGGTGATCGCGTCGGCGTCGGGGGCGCCGGCGACCACCTCGGCTCCGGTCGCCTCGACCACCGCGGGCAGGGCGCGGTGGTGGTCCCAGTGCTGGTGGGTGGTGACCACCGCGGCCAGGTCGGTGTCGCCGAGCAGGGGGAGCAGGACCTCGGGCGCGTCGGCCGCGTCGACGAGCACCTGGTCGCCCGTGCAGACGCAGGTCAGGAGGTAGGCGTTGTTGGCCATCCTCTCGTCGACCGCGATCTTCGTCACGGTCAGCGAGGGCAGCTCACGGACCGCGGGCGGGCCGCCGACGGTCACGTCACCGGTGTAGGTCATGGCCGCCAGTCTGCCCGATGCCCGAGGCGGCGCCGCCGGTCCGTTCCGTGGCCGAAACAGTCCTGGAAACGGGGATGTCGGAGGTTCTCCGTAGGCTTGAGCGTGTGGCAGACCAGCTGATCGTCCGTGGCGCGCGTGAGCACAACCTGAAGGACGTCTCCATCGACCTTCCGCGCGACTCGCTCATCGTCTTCACCGGCCTGTCCGGGTCGGGCAAGTCGAGCCTGGCCTTCGACACGATCTTCGCCGAGGGCCAGCGCCGCTACGTCGAGTCGCTCTCGGCGTACGCCCGGCAGTTCCTGGGCCAGATGGACAAGCCGGACGTCGACTTCATCGAGGGCCTGTCGCCGGCCGTCTCGATCGACCAGAAGTCGACGAGCAAGAACCCGCGCTCCACGGTGGGCACCATCACCGAGGTCTACGACTACCTGCGCCTGCTCTACGCCCGCGCGGGTCGGCCGCACTGCCCGACCTGCGGCGCCCCGATCGAGCGGCAGACCCCGCAGCAGATCGTGGACCGGATCCTGGCGCTGGAGGAGGGGAAGCGCTTCCAGGTGCTCGCCCCGGTGGTCCGTGGTCGCAAGGGGGAGTACGTCGACCTCTTCCGTCAGCTCCAGACCCAGGGGTTCTCGCGCGCCCGCGTCGACGGCGAGACCCACACGCTGGACAGCCCCCCGGTGCTGGACAAGAAGCTCAAGCACACGATCGAGGTCGTGGTGGACCGCCTGGCGGTCAAGGAGTCGGCGAAGCGTCGGCTCACCGACTCGGTGGAGACCGCGCTCGGCCTGGCCGGCGGCTTGGTGCTGTTCGACTTCGTCGACCTCCCCGAGGACGCCGAGGGCCGCGAGCTCCGGTTCAGCGAGAAGATGGCGTGTCCCAACGAGCACGCGATCGACACCGACGACCTCGAGCCGCGCTCGTTCTCCTTCAACTCGCCGTTCGGTGCCTGCCCGGCGTGCACCGGGCTGGGCACGCGCATGGAGGTCGACCCCGAGCTGGTGGTCCCCGACGAGACCGCCACCCTGGCCGAGGGTGCGCTCCAGCCGTGGAGCCACGCGCACGTGGCCGACTACTTCGGCAAGCTGCTGATCGCGCTGGGCGAGGAGCTCGGCTTCGACGTGGACACGCCGTGGGTGGACCTGCCCGCGAAGGCCAAGCGGTCGATCCTGGACGGCCACCCGACGAAGGTGCACGTCGTCACCCGCAACCGGTACGGCCGGGAGCGCGCCTACTACGCCGAGTTCGAGGGGGTGCGCCGCTACGTCGAGCGCCGTCACCGCGAGGCCGACACCGACACCAGCCGCGAGCGGTTCGAGGGCTTCATGCGCGAGGTCCCCTGCCCGGTCTGCTCCGGCAGCCGGCTCAAGCCAGTCTCCATGTCGGTCACCCTCGGCCCGCGCGATGCCGGCGGCAAGAACATCGCCGAGGTCTGCGCGCTGCCGATCAACGAGGCCGCCGACTACCTGGCCAACCTCGACCTCAGCACGCGCGAGCGACAGATCGGGGAGCGGGTCCTCAAGGAGATCCAGGAGCGGCTGAACTTCCTCCTCGACGTCGGCCTCGACTACCTGTCGCTCGATCGTCCGTCGGGCTCGCTCTCCGGCGGCGAGGCGCAGCGCATCCGCCTGGCGACCCAGATCGGCGCCGGCCTGGTGGGCGTCCTCTACGTGCTCGACGAGCCGTCGATCGGGCTGCACCAGCGTGACAACCAGAAGCTGATCGAGACGCTGGTCCGGCTCAAGGAGCTGGGCAACACCCTGATCGTGGTCGAGCACGACGAGGACACCATCCGGGTCGCGGACTGGATCGTCGACATCGGACCCGGCGCGGGCGAGCACGGCGGCCAGGTGGTCCACTCGGGCACCGTCAAGGACCTGCTCGAGCACCCGGACTCGATGACCGGGCAGTACCTGTCGGGGCGCCGGGAGATCGCCGTCCCCGCCGTACGGCGTCCGCGCACGATCGGTCGCGAGCTCAAGGTGCACGGCGCCCGCGAGCACAACCTGAAGAACATCGACGTGTCGTTCCCGCTCGGCATGTTCGTCGCGGTCACCGGGGTGTCCGGCTCGGGCAAGTCGACGCTGGTCAACGACATCCTCTACACGTCGCTGGCCAAGCAGATCTACAACTCCCGGACCATCCCGGGCCGGCACCAGAAGATCACCGGACTCGAGCACGTGGACAAGGTGATCCACGTCGACCAGTCGCCGATCGGGCGCACCCCGCGCTCCAACCCGGCGACCTACACCGGCGTCTTCGACCACGTCCGCAAGCTCTTCGCGTCCACGCCGGAGGCGAAGATGCGGGGCTACCAGCAGGGCCGCTTCTCGTTCAACGTCAAGGGCGGCCGCTGCGAGGCGTGCGCCGGCGACGGCACCATCAAGATCGAGATGAACTTCCTGCCGGACGTCTACGTCCCCTGCGAGGTCTGCCACGGGGCTCGGTACAACCGGGAGACCCTCGAGGTGCACTACAAGGGCAAGACCATCGCCGAGGTCCTCGACATGCCGATCGAGGAGGCCGCCGACTTCTTCGCCGCCGTGCCCGCGATCGCGCGGCACATGAAGACCCTCTGCGAGGTCGGGCTCGGCTACGTCCGCCTCGGGCAGCCGGCGACCACGCTCTCGGGTGGCGAGGCGCAGCGCGTGAAGCTGGCCGCGGAGCTGCAGAAGCGCTCGACCGGACGGACCGTCTACGTGCTCGACGAGCCCACCACCGGCCTGCACTTCGAGGACATCCGCAAGCTGCTGGGCGTGCTGTCCAGCCTCGTGGACAAGGGCAACACGGTGCTCGTCATCGAGCACAACCTGGACGTGATCAAGACGGCCGACTGGATCGTCGACATGGGTCCGCAAGGCGGCTCGCGTGGCGGCACCGTCGTCGCGGAGGGCACCCCCGAGCTCATCGCGTCGGTGCCCGAGAGCTTCACCGGCCAGTTCCTCGCGCCGCTGCTCGACGGCCGCCACGCGGAGCAGAGCAAGCCCCGCCGCGCGACCACGGCGGCCGCACCGGCCAAGAAGACCGCGAAGAAGGCGGCGAAGAAGGCGCCCAGCCGCTCGCCGCGGAAGACCGCCGCGTCGTGACCGGTCCACGGAATCTCAGCGCCGTCTCAGCCGCCGCCGTCCGCCGGTCCGTAGGCTGATCGGCATGGCTCCCCTGAACCGGCGGCAGGCCCTCGGCGGCGCGGCGGCGATCGGTGTCGGCGCTCCGCTGCTCGCGGCCTGCGGCGGCTCCGAGACTTCGACGGCCCCCGAACCGACCACCCCCGCCCCCACCCCCTCGCCCACCGGGGGGTCCGCCAGCCCGTCCGGCGACGGGACGACCAGTCCCGCCTCGGTCCCCGGTGCCCTGGTGGCAGCCGATGCCGTGCCGGTCGGCGGCGGCGTGGTCCTCCCCGACAGCCGGGTCGTCGTCACCCAGCCCGAGGCCGGCACCTTCGCGGCGTTCTCCGCGGTGTGCACCCACAACCAGTGCCTCGTCGGCTCCGTCGAGGGCGGCGAGATCGTCTGCCCCTGCCACGGCAGCCACTTCTCGATCACCGACGGCTCGGTCACGGCCGGCCCCGCCCCGAGTCCGCTCCCCGAGGTCGCGGTCCAGGTGACCGACGGCCAGGTGGTCGAGTCGTGACCGTTGCCCCCGGCCAGCCCCGTGCCACCCGCCGGATGGTCTTCTCCGGTCTCGGCGCGTTCGGCGTGGCGGCGGCGCTCGCTGGCTGCGCCGGCGACGGGGGATCGGACGCACCCGCGTTGAAGGCCGGCGCCGAGCTGGCGACGACCGACGAGGTGCCGGTCGGTGGCGGCATCGTACTCACCGACCTGAAGGTCGTCCTGACCCAGCCGACGGCGGGCCAGTTCCTGGCCTTCACCGCGGTTTGCACCCACCGGGGCCTCACCGTCACCTCCGTGGACGGCGACACGATCCGGTGCAGCCACCACGGCAGCTCCTACTCGGCCGTCAACGGCGAGGCCCAGGGAGGCCCCGCGCCCGCGCCCCTCGAAGGGCTGCCGATCGAGGTCGAGGGTGACCGCATCCTCGCCGTCTGATCACGCTCCGTAGGCTGGACGCCGTGCCGTCCCCGCTCTCGTACCGGCCCGCACCGGGCTCGATCCCCACCGGGCCGGGCGTCTACCGGTTCCGCGACCGGCACCGCCGGGTGATCTACGTCGGCAAGGCGAAGAACCTGCGCGCGCGGCTCTCGTCGTACTTCCAGGACGTCGGCAACCTGCACCCCCGCACGGCGACGATGGTCACCACGGCGACCTCGGTCGAGTGGACCGTGGTGGGCACGGAGGTCGAGGCCCTCCAGCTGGAGTACTCCTGGATCAAGGAGTACGACCCGCGGTTCAACGTGAAGTACCGCGACGACAAGTCCTACCCCTGGCTCGCGGTCACCGTCGGCGACGAGTTCCCGCGGGTGATGGTCGGCCGCGGTGCCAAGCGGAAGGGCACGCGCTACTTCGGTCCGTACAGCCACGCCTGGGCGATCCGCGAGACCGTCGACATCCTGCTGCGCGTCTTCCCGATGCGGTCGTGCACCAACGGCGTGTTCAAGCGGTCCGCGCAGATCGGACGGCCGTGCCTGCTCGGCTACATCGACAAGTGCTCGGCGCCGTGCGTCGGGCAGATCTCGCCCGAGGACCACCGAGCGATCGTCGAGGACTTCTGCGACTTCATGGCCGGTCGCACCCGGCAGTTCACCCGCCGTATCGAGCAGGAGATGTTCGCCGCCTCGGACGCGCTCGACTTCGAGAAGGCCGCGCGGCTCCGCGACGACCTGCAGGCGCTGGAGAAGGCGCTCGAGAAGCAGGCGGTGGTGCTCGGCGACGGCGCGGACGCCGACGTGATCGCGCTGGCCGAGGACCCGCTCGAGGTCGCGGTCCAGATCTTCCACGTCCGCGGCGGCCGGATCCGGGGCCAGCGGGCGTGGGTGGCGGACCGCACCGACGACGGCGAGACGGCCGAGCTGGTCGGCGACTTCCTGCTCCAGCTCTACGCCGGTGCCGCGCCCGAGGAGGCGAAGGACCTGGTGCCGCGGGAGATCCTGGTGCCGGAGCTGCCGGCCGAGGCGGCCACGTTCGAGCAGCTCCTCTCCGAGCTGCGGGGGAGTCGGGTCGAGATCCGGGTTCCCCAGCGCGGCGACAAGCGCACCCTGCAGGAGACCGTCGCCCGCAACGCGGCCGAGGCCCTGGCGCTGCACAAGACCAAGCGCGCCAGCGACCTGACCACCCGCAACCGGGCGCTGGCCGAGATCGCCGAGGCGCTGGAGCTGGACGAGGCGCCGCTGCGGATCGAGTGCTACGACGTCTCCCACCTGCAAGGCACCGAGGTGGTCGCCTCGATGGTGGTCTTCGAGGACGGGCTGGCCCGCAAGGGCGAGTACCGCCGCTTCGTGATCCGCGGCGAGTCCAGGGCGGCGCACGCGGAGCAGGACGACATCGCCTCGATGCACGAGGTGATCACGCGGCGGTTCCGGCGACTCCTCGACGAGCAGGCCCGCAGCGTGGTCGCCGACTCGGCCGAGGTCGGATCGAGCGACGGTGCCACCGGGGCCGGTGACGCGGCGGGCCCGATGCTGGTCGACCCCGACACCGGGCGACCGCGCAAGTTCGCCTACGCGCCGGGGCTGGTCGTCGTCGACGGCGGTCCGCCGCAGGTCGCCGCCGCGGTGCGCGCCCTCGCCGAGCTCGGCATCGACGACATCCCCGTCTGCGGCCTCGCCAAGCGCCTGGAGGAGGTGTGGCTGCCCGACCAGGAGGACCCGGTCATCCTGCCGCGCACCTCCGAGGGCCTCTACCTGCTGCAGCGCGTCCGCGACGAGGCCCACCGGTTCGGCATCACGCACCACCGGTCGCGGCGCTCGAAGTCCATGGTGGAGAGCCTGCTCGACGACGTGCCCGGGCTGGGGGAGGTACGCCGCAAGACCCTCATCCGCCACTTCGGTTCGCTGCGCAAGCTGCGCGCGGCCACCGTCGACGAGATCGCCGAGGTGCCGGGCATCGGGCCCCGCACCGCGACGGCCATCAAGGACGCGCTGGACAAGGACCGCACGGAGCCGGCGGACCGGATGCGGAAGACTGGCGCCGTGACGTCGGGAGGGCAGGGGGAGAGCGATGGATGAGCAGCACCCGGGCGAGCTGGTGGTCGTCACCGGGATGACCGGTGCCGGGCGCAGCACCGCGGCCAAGGAGCTGGAGGACCTGGGCTTCTACGTGGTCGACAACCTCCCGCCGAGCCTGCTGCCCGACGTCGTCCGCCTCGTCGACGAGAACTTCGGTCCCCGGCAGCCGATCGCGGTCGTCGTCGACGTACGTTCCGGCTCGTTCTTCCACGGCCTCAAGAGCACGCTGGCGCACGGCATCACGGGCCGTGACCACACCCTGGTCTTCCTCGACGCCACCGACGACGTCCTGGTCCGCCGGCAGGAGGCGGTACGACGGCCGCACCCGCTCCAGGAGGGCGGCCGACTCCTCGACGGGCTGGAGCGGGAGCGCGTGGTGATGGCCGACGTCCGCGCCGACGCGGACCTGGTCATCGACACCAGCAACCTCAACGTGCACCAGCTCACCGACCGGATCACCGAGGCGTTCGGCACCGAGGAGGTCACCCGGTTGCGCGTCACGGTGATCAGCTTCGGCTTCAAGTACGGGATCCCCGTCGATGCCGACTACGTCGCCGACATGCGGTTCCTGCCGAACCCGCACTGGATCCCCGAGCTGCGCAGCCACACCGGTCGCGACGCCGACGTCGCCGACTACGTGCTGTCCCAGCCGGGCGCCGGGGAGTTCCTCGACGCCTACGTGCCGGTGCTGCGCACGGTCGCGGACGGCTACCTGCGTGAGGGCAAGCGTTTCATGCGGGTGGCCGTCGGCTGCACCGGCGGCAAGCACCGCAGCGTCGCGATGAGCGAGGAGATCGCCTCGCGGCTGCAGCAGCAGGGCTTCGCCGCGCGCGCCCTGCACCGTGATCTCGGACGCGAGTGACGGCGCGGCGATGACGACATCGGACCGACCCTCCGCGGGGTTCGTCGAGCGCGCCCAAGCCGTGGTGGCGCTCGGCGGCGGACACGGCCTGCACGCCAGCCTCAGCGCGCTGCGGATGCTCGTCGACGACCTGACGGTGGACGAGCTGACCGCGGTGGTCACTGTCGCCGACAACGGCGGCTCCTCGGGTCGGCTGCGCGGCGAGTTCGGCGTACTGCCGCCGGGCGACCTGCGGATGGCGCTGGCCGCGCTCTGCGGCGACGACGAGTGGGGTGCCACCTGGGCGCGCGTGATGCAGCACCGGTTCGCCGGGGAGGGGGAGATGCGCGGCCACGTGGTCGGCAACCTGCTGATCGTCGGGCTGTGGGAGCTGCTCGGTGACCACGTCGACGCCCTGGACTGGGTCGGCCGGCTGCTCGGTGCGAAGGGCCGGGTGCTGCCGATGGCGCTGACGCCGATGGACATCACCGCTCAGGTCCGCGGCACCGCCCCCGACGCCCCGGACGCCGTCGTCACCGTGCGCGGCCAGGTCGAGGTGGCCACCACGGACGGGGTGATCGAGCAGATCGCGCTCGTGCCGCCCGACCCCGAGGTGAGCCCGGCGGTGACGTCCGCGATCGCCTCGGCCGACTGGGTCGTGCTGGGACCGGGCTCGTGGTTCACGTCGGTGCTCCCGCACCTGATGGTGCCGGACCTGGCGCGGGCGCTGATGGAGACGCAGGCGCGGGTCGTGGTGGTGCTGAACCTGGCCGAGCAGGCGGGGGAGACGGGCGGCTTCGGTCCCGCCGACCACCTGGCGGTGCTGGTCCAGCACGCCCCCGATCTGCGCGTGCACACCGTGCTCGCCGACCCGAGCAGCCTCGGCGGCGACCCCGCCCGCCGCGACCAGCTCCGGGCGGAGCTGGAGGAGGTCGTCGCGGCGCTCGGCGCGCGTCTCGTCCTCGCCGACGTCGCCGTCGGGGACGGTACGCCGCGACACGACCCGGCGCGGCTGGCGGCGGCGTACGCGGGCATCGTCGAGGCGGTCTGAGGCGGCGGGCGCCGTGGCGCGACGGGGCCGCGGGCGTCGTACGGGACACTGTCCCGGGCTCGCCCCGGACCCGCGAGGCGGGCGCGAGGGTCGTTGACGGTCGTGGGAAGATCGGCGCATGGCGATGACTCCTCAGGTGAAGGCTGAACTGGCCGCGATCAACATCACCAAGACGTGTTGTCGCAAGGCTGAGGTCGCGTCCACGCTGCGCTTCGCGGGTGGGCTGCACATCGTCGGCGGGCGGATCGTGGTCGAGGCCGAGCTGGACACCGGAGCGGCCGCGCGCCGGCTGCGCCGCGACATCTCGGAGATGTACGGGCAGACCTCCGACGTGGTGATGGTCCAGGGCAACGGCATCCGCCGCGGCAGCCGCTACATCGTCCGCGTGGTCCGCGACGGCGAGGCGCTGGCCCGCCAGACCGGACTGTTGGACCAGCGGGGCCGCCCGGTGCGCGGGCTGCCCCCCGCGGTCGTCTCCGGCGGCGCGTGCGACGCCGTCGCCGCGTGGCGCGGTGCCTTCCTCGCGCACGGATCGCTGACCGAGCCGGGCCGCTCGTCGTCGATGGAGATCACCTGCCCCGGCTCGGAGTCGGCGCTGGCCCTGGTGGGCGTCGCGCGCCGCCTCGGCATCCAGGCCAAGGCGCGCGAGGTGCGCGGCGTGGACCGGGTGGTGATCCGCGACGGCGACGCGATCGGCCAGCTGCTGACCCGCCTGGGCGCGCACGAGACGCTGATGGCCTGGGAGGAGCGCCGGATGCGCCGCGAGGTGCGCGCCACCGCCAATCGGCTCGCCAACTTCGACGACGCCAACCTGCGCCGCTCCGCGCGTGCCGCGGTGACGGCCGGCGCCCGGGTCGAGCGGGCCATGCAGATCCTCGGCGACGAGGTCCCCGATCACCTGCGGATGGCCGGCACGCTGCGCCTGGAGCACAAGCAGGCCTCGCTCGAGGAGCTCGGACAGCTGCACGAGCCGGTGCTGACCAAGGACGCGATCGCCGGACGGATCCGTCGGCTGCTCGCGATGGCCGACAAGCGCGCCGAGGAACTCGGCATCCCGGACACCGAAGCCTCGCTCACTCCTGAGATGTTGGCCGGCGACGCCTGATCCTCACCCCCTCCGAGCGCTAGGGTCGAAGCACCATCCCTGTTCGACTCGGAGGAGCATCCTGTGACCGTACGAGTAGGCATCAACGGTTTCGGTCGGATCGGCCGCAACTTCTTCCGCGCAGTCCGCGCGGGCGGCTTCGACATCGAGATCGTCGGCGTCAACGACCTGACCGACAACGCGACGCTCGCGCACCTGCTGGCGTTCGACACCATCCTGGGGCGCCTGGACGCCGAGGTGAAGGCCACCGACGAGGCGATCGTCGTCGGCGACACCGAGATCAAGGCGTACGCCGAGCGCGACCCGGCAGCGCTGCCCTGGGGCGACCTCGGCGTGGACATCGTCGTCGAGTCCACCGGTTTCTTCACCGACGCCACCAAGGCCCGCGCGCACGTGGACGGCGCCGGCGCCAAGAAGGTGATCATCTCCGCGCCCGCCAAGAACGAGGACCTCACCGTCGTCATGGGCGTGAACCACGAGCTCTACGACCCGGCGGCGCACACGGTGGTCTCCAACGCGTCGTGCACCACCAACTGCCTGGCGCCGATGGCGAAGGCGCTCAACGACAGCATCGGCATCGTCCAGGGCCTGATGACCACGGTGCACGCCTACACCGCGGACCAGAACCTGCAGGACAACATCCACAAGGACCTGCGCCGGGCCCGGGCCGCCGCCCTCAACATCGTGCCGACCTCCACCGGCGCCGCCAAGGCGATCGGCCTCGTGCTCCCGGAGCTGAAGGGCAAGCTGGACGGGTACGCGCTGCGGGTGCCGACCCCGACCGGCTCGCTGACCGACCTCACCTTCGAGGCGCCGCGCGAGGTCACCGTGGACGAGGTGAACGAGGCGGTCCGCGCGGCCGCCGACGGCCGCTTCCTGCGGTACTCCACCGACCCGATCGTCTCCTCCGACATCGTGACCGACCCGGCGTCCTGCATCTTCGACGCCCCGCTCACCAAGGTGATGGGCAACCAGGTGAAGGTCGCCGGCTGGTACGACAACGAGTGGGGCTACTCCAACCGGCTGGCCGACCTGATCGTCTACATGGGCGCCAGCCTCTGACCGGCCCGTGACGGGCCCGCGCCCGGCCCGCGTACAGTGCCGGCCGGGCCCGGGCCCGGCCCCACCACCCCCTCCGATGAAGAAGGAACTGCATCCCGACATGGCGGAATACCCAGGCCTCGGTGAGGTCAGCGGCAAGCGCGTCCTCGTCCGGTCCGACCTCAACGTGCCGCTGGACGGCGAGGTCGGCTCGAAGGTGATCACCGACGACGGGCGGATCCGTGCCAGCGTCCCGACCATCGCGGCGCTGGCCGCGGCCGGAGCCAGGGTGGTGGTCACCGCCCACCTCGGCCGTCCCAAGGGAGCGCCCGATCCGGCGTACTCCCTGGCGCCGGTGGCGGCGCGGCTCGGCGAGCTGCTCGGCGCGCCCGTCGCGTTCGCGACCGACACCGTCGGCGACTCGGCGCAGCAGGTCGTCGCCGGGCTCGAGGACGGGCAGGTGGCGCTGCTGGAGAACGTCCGGTTCAACGCCGGCGAGACCAGCAAGGACGAGGCCGAGCGCGGCGCGTTCGCCGACCGGCTGGCCGGCCTCGCCGACGCGTTCGTCTCCGACGGGTTCGGCGTCGTGCACCGCAAGCAGGCCAGCGTGTACGACGTGGCGCAGCGCCTTCCGCACGCGATGGGTGCTCTCGTGGCGACCGAGATCGACGTGCTGCGTCGGCTCACGGTCGACCCCGAGCGGCCCTACGTGGTCGTCCTCGGCGGCTCGAAGGTCTCCGACAAGCTGGGCGTCATCGACAACCTGCTCGAGAAGGCCGACAAGCTGCTGATCGGCGGCGGCATGGTCTTCACCTTCCTGGCCGCCCAGGGGCACGGGGTCGGGCAGAGCCTGCTCGAGGAGGACCAGATCCCGACCTGCCGCGACTACCTCGAGCGCGCCGCCGCCAGCGGGGTCGAGATCGTGCTGCCGACCGACATCGTGGTGGCCGACTCCTTCGGCGACGAGGCCTCGGCCCGCGTCGTACCGGCGGACGCGATCCCGGAGGGCACGCTGGGCCTCGACATCGGCCCCGAGTCCGGCGCCGCGTTCGCGGCGGCACTCTCCGACGCCCGCACGATCTTCTGGAACGGCCCGATGGGCGTCTTCGAGGTGGCGGCGTTCGCCGAGGGCACCCGCGCGGTGGCCCAGGCGCTCACCGGTGTCGAGGGGCTCTCCGTGGTGGGCGGCGGCGACTCCGCGGCAGCGGTGCGCACGCTCGGCTTCGACGAGGCGGCGTTCGGCCACATCTCGACCGGCGGCGGCGCCAGCCTGGAGTACCTGGAGGGCAAGGAGCTGCCCGGCATCACCGTTCTGGAGGGGAACTGATCATGGCGAGCAAGAAGTCCGCCCGCACGCCGCTGATGGCGGGCAACTGGAAGATGAACAAGACCCACCAGGAGGCGGTGGTCCTGGTCCAGAAGCTCGCGTGGACGCTCTCGGACAAGCGCCACGACTACGCGAAGGTCGAGGTGGCGGTGATCCCGCCGTTCACCGACATCCGGTCGGTCCAGACCCTCGTCGACGGTGACCGCCTCTCCCTCAAGTACGGCGCGCAGGACGTCTCCGTGCACGCCTCGGGGGCCTACACCGGGGAGATCAGCGCCGAGATGCTGAGCAAGCTCGGCTGCACGTACGTGCTGGCCGGTCACTCCGAGCGTCGCGAGTACCACGGCGAGTCCGACGAGCTGGTCGCGGCGAAGGCGCAGGCCGTCCTCGCGGCGGGCATGACGCCGATCGTCTGCGTCGGCGAGGGGCTGCCGGTGCGCCAGGCTGGCGAGCACGTGACCTACACGCAGGCCCAGGTGGTGGGCTCCCTGGCCGGGTTGACCGCCGAGCAGGTCGCCGGGCTGGTGATCGCCTACGAGCCCGTGTGGGCGATCGGCACCGGCGAGGTGGCGACCCCCGAGGACGCCCAGGAGGTGTGCGCCGCGGTTCGGGCGCAGGTGCGGGAGTCGTTCGGCGATGAGGCAGCGGAGTCGGTCCGCGTCCTCTACGGTGGCTCCGTCAAGGCCGGCAACGCCGCCGGCATCATGGCGCAGACTGACATCGACGGCTGCCTGGTCGGCGGTGCCAGCCTCCAGGCCGACGAGTTCGGCGGAATCTGCCGCTTCTACGACATGCCGGTCCTGGGGTGACCCAGGTTGCAGATCGTGGTGGGGTGCTGACGTAGGATCACGCACGTGTTGTCGACGCTTCTGACCATCCTGCTCGTGATCACGAGCCTGCTGCTCATCCTCCTCGTGCTGCTGCACAAGGGGCGTGGCGGCGGCCTCTCCGACATGTTCGGCGGTGGCGTCTCCAGCTCACTCGGTGGATCGTCGGTCGCGGAACGCAACCTCGACCGGTTCACGGTCGGCATCGGCGTGATCTGGTTCGCGTGCGTGATCGCACTCGGCCTCCTGCTGGCCTACCAGAGCTGACCGTTCGTCCGGCCCTCGGACCCGGGGGCGGACGACGCGTGTCACGACAAGATTTGTCACGACCAATGATGAGGAGAGTGCGTTGGCCGGAGGCGGAAACGCGATCCGTGGAAGTCGGGTGGGCGCAGGCCCCATGGGAGAGGCGGAGCGGGGTGAGGCGGCTCCGCGTCAGGCGATCACGTACTTCTGCGCGCACGAGCACCGTTCGGTGATCACCTTCTCCATCGAGGCCGTCGTGCCGGAGGAGTGGGACTGCCCCAAGTGCGGGCTCCCGGCGTCGGTGGACTCGGACAACCCGCCGCCCGCGCCGAAGATCGAGCCCTACAAGACCCACCTGGCCTACGTGAAGGAGCGTCGCTCCGACAAGGAGGCCGAGGTGATCCTCGAGGAGGCGATCCAGCTGCTGCGGGACCGCCGGAAGTCGGGCGAGATCATCTTCTGAGCGCGCCTCGGGCCTCGCCCGAGGAGAGAACGACGAACGGCGCGGGCCGGCAGGATCACCTGCCGGCCCGCGCCGTTCTGCGTCGTGGTGCGTCCCGGCCGATCAGAGCAGGGAGGCCGCGTCGTGGTCGAGGAACCAGACGGTCTCGTCGTGCCCGACCACGCCCCGCGCGGGGGTCTCGGCCACCGAGGTGCCGTCGCGGCTGCCCTCGACGGCCAGCGCGCGGGAGACGGCGTCGGCCTTGCCGGAGCCGGAGACCAGGAACCACACCGACCGGGCGTGACCGAGCGCGTCGAAGGTCAGCGTGACCCGGTCCGGCGGCGGCTTGGGCGAGTCGTGCACGGCGACGGCGATCGCGTCGGTCGCCTCGAGACCCGGGTGGCCGGGGAAGAGGGAGGCGATGTGGCCGTCGGGGCCGACGCCCAGCATCAGCACGTCGAAGTGCCCGGCGCCCTCGGCGCGCATCTCGTCGCCGTACGCCGCCGCGGCGGCCTCGGCGTCGGCGACCTGGTCGGAGGCGGGAACCTCATGCACCCGGGTCGCCCCGACCTCGTCGAGGAAGGCCGCCCGCGCCTGGCCGGCGTTGCGGTCGGGGGAGTCCGAGGCGACGAACCGCTCGTCGCCGAACCAGAAGTGCACCGCGCCCCAGTCGACGCCGGAGGCGGGCGCCAGCCGGGCCACCTCCCGGTGGATCGCCTCGGCGATGGTGCCGCCGGTCAGCCCGATGTGGGGCACGTGGCCGGCAGCCTGGGCGTCCGCGATCCGGTTGAGGAGCTCGCCCGCGACGGACGTGGCCAGGGCGGCCGGGTCGGGGTGGACCTCGATCAGCGGAGCCTCAGGGGTGTCGATGCTCATCGGTGTCGCTGCTCCCGGTAGTAGGTGATCAGGGCCCGGGTGGACGGGTCCTCCTCCGCCAGCGCCGCGGCGTCGCCGGCGACGGCGGGGGCGAGCTGCTGGGCGAGCTGCTTGCCGAGCTCGACACCCCACTGGTCGAAGCTGTCCAGCCCCCAGACGATGCCCTGGGTGAAGGTGATGTGCTCGTAGAGGGCGATCAGCTGGCCGAGTACGCCCGGGGTGAGCGCCGGCGCCATGATCGACGTCGTCGGCCGGTTCCCCGGGAACGTGCGCGCGGAGACCAGCCGCTCCTCGACGCCCTCTGCCCGGACCTCCTCCGCGCTGCGCCCGAACGCGAGCGCCTTGGTCTGCGCGAAGAAGTTCGCAAGGAACAGCTCGTGCACGTCCTGGTCGCCGTCGGTCAACGGGTAGTTGGGTTCCGCGAACGCGATGAAGTCCGCCGGCACCAGGCGAGTGCCCTGGTGCAGCAGCTGGTAGAACGCGTGCTGGCCGTTGGTGCCGGGCTCGCCCCAGAAGACCTCGCCGGTCTCGGTGGTGACCGGCGTGCCGTCCCAGCGCACGCTCTTGCCGTTGGACTCCATGGTCAGCTGCTGCAGGTACGCCGGGAAGCGGTGCAGCGACTGGGCGTAGGGGAGGACCGCGTGGCTCTGGGAGCCGAGGAAGTTGCAGTACCAGACGTTGAGCAGCCCCATCAGGAGCGGCACGTTCGCCTCCGCCGGCGTACGACGGAAGTGCTCGTCCATCGCATGGAAGCCGGCCAGCAGCTCGGCGAAGCGGTCCGGGCCGATCGCGATGACCAGCGAGGTGCCGATCGCGGAGTCGACGGAGTACCGCCCGCCGACCCAGTCCCAGAAGCCGAAGGCGTTGGCCGGGTCGATGCCGAACTCCGCGACCTTGTCCAGGGCGGTGCTGACCGCGACGAAGTGGCGAGCCACGGCGGCCGCGTCGTCGGGGCCCTCCAGAGCCCCGAGGCCGCGCAGCCCGTCGAGGAGCCAGGTGCGGCACAGCCGCGCGTTGGTCAGGGTCTCCAGCGTGCCGAAGGTCTTGCTGGAGACGATGAACAGCGTGGTCCGCGGGTCCAAGCCGGACAGCGTCTCCGCGACATCGGTCGGGTCGATGTTGCTGATGAACCGACACTCGAGGTCGTCGGCGCGGTAGGCCTTGAGCGCCTCGTAGGCCATCACCGGACCGAGGTCCGAGCCGCCGATGCCGATGTTCACCACCGTGCGGATGCGCTCGCCGGTGACACCGGTCCAACGCCCCGATCGCACCTCGTCCGCGAAGGCGTAGACCCGGTCCAGCACGGTGTGCACCTCGCCGGTCACGTCCTGGCCGTCGACCTCGAGATCGACGTCCTCCGGGGCGCGCAGCGCGGTGTGCAGCACCGCACGGTCCTCGGTCACGTTGATGTGCTGACCGGCGAACATGGCCTCGCGCCGATCCTCGAGCGCGACCTCCTTCGCGAGGTCGAGCAGGGCGCCCAGCACCGGACCGTCGAGGAGGTTCTTCGACAGGTCCACGTACAGGTCGGCAGCCGGGTGGCTCCACCGACTGGCGCGGTCGGGATCGGCGGCGAACCAGCCGCGCAGGTCGGGGGAGAAGGCCTCGGCGAGCGCGGCGAGCCGCGCCCAGGCCTCGGTGGTGGTGGGGTCGACGGGCGGCGGCGCCATCCGGGTTACCGCTCCGCTGCCCGGTCCAGCTGCGCCTGCACGGTGTCGATCAGCTCGGCCCACGAGACCTTGAACTTGTCGACGCCCTCGGTCTCGAGGACCGTGAAGACGTCGTCGAGGTCGACGCCGGCCGCCGCCAGCGCGTCGAAGAGGCGCTGGGCGTCCTGACCGTGACCGCTGACCTGGTCGCCGTGGACCTCGCCGTGGTCGGCGAACGCCTCCAGGGTCTTCTCCGGCATGGTGTTGACGGTGTCGGCCACCACCAGGTCGGTGACGTAGAGGGTGTCGGGGTAGGCCGGGTTCTTGACGCCCGTGGACGCCCACAGGGGGCGCTGCACGTGGGCGCCGGCGGCGGCCAGCGCCTCCCAGCGCTCACCGGAGAAGACCTCCTCGAACGCGGCGTAGGCCAGGCGGGCGTTGGCGACCGCGGCCCGGCCGCGCAGCGCGAGCGCCTCGTCGGAGCCGATCTTCTCCAGCCGGTTGTCGATCTCGGTGTCGACGCGCGACACGAAGAACGAGGCGACCGAGCGGATGCCCGAGATGTCGTGTCCGGCCGCCTTCGCCTGCTCGAGGCCCTCGAGGTAGGCCTCCATGACGGCGCGGTAGCGCTCGGTGGAGAAGATCAGCGTGACGTTGACGCTGATGCCCGCCGCGATCACGGCGGTGATCGCGGGCAGGCCCTCGAGGGTGGCGGGGATCTTGATCAGCGCGTTCGGCCGGTCCACGGCTGCCCACAGCGCCTTGGCGCTGGCGATGGTCGCCTCGGTGTCGTTGGCGAGCGTCGGCTCGACCTCGATCGACACCCGGCCGTCGTGCTCGGTGGCAGCGGCGACCGGCGCCATCACGTCGCACGCCGCGCGGACGTCGTCGGTGGTCAGCGCGAAGATCGCGGCCTCGGCGCCGGTGCCCGACGCGGCGAGCTCGGTGAGCTGCGCGTCGTAGACGTCGGCGCCGGAGACAGCCGCCGCGAAGATCGTCGGGTTCGTGGTCACGCCGACGACCGACCTCTCGGCGACGAGCTCGGCCAGGTTGCCGGACTCGATCCGCTCGCGGGACAGGTCGTCGAGCCAGATGGACACCCCCGCGTCGGCGAGGGCCTTCAGACGGTCACTCATGGATTCCTCCTGGAACGTGGTGGTGGTCCGGCGCCGGTGCCGGCCGAGCCGTTCGCCGGGTCAGCCAGCCGCGGCGATGCTCTCCTTGGCCGCCTCGACGACCGCCTCCGGCGTGAAGCCGAACTCCCGGAACATGGTCGCGGCGTCTGCGCTGGCGCCGAACCGGTCGATGCTGACGATCCGGCCGGCATCGCCAACGTACTCGCGCCATCCCTGCTTGACCCCGGCTTCGACCGAGACGCGGGCCTTGATCGACGGCGGGATCACACTGTCCCGGTACCCAGCCTCCTGCTCCTCGAACCACTCCAGGCAGGGGAGCGAGACGACGCGGGCGGCGATGCCGTCGGCGGCCAGCAGGTCGCGGGCCGCGACGGAGTGCTGCACCTCCGACCCGGTGGCCATCAGTACGACGTCGGGCTCGCCGTCGGTGTCCAGCAGCACGTAGCCGCCGCGCGCGACGCCGGCGGTGTCGGCGTACCCGTCGGTGCCGCGGGGGAAGACCGGCAGGTTCTGTCGGCTCAGGATCAGGCCCGCCGGTCGGTCGGTGTTGGCCAGGATCGCGGCCCAGGCGGCGGCGGTCTCGTTGGCGTCGGCCGGACGGACCACGTCGAGACCGGGCATGGCGCGCAGGGCGGCCAGGTGCTCGACGGGCTGGTGGGTCGGGCCGTCCTCGCCGAGGCCGATCGAGTCGTGGGTCCACACGTACGTGACCGGCGCCTGCATCAGCGCGGCCACGCGGACCGAGCCCCGCATGTAGTCGGAGAACGTCAGGAAGGTGCCGCCGAAGACGCGGGTGCCGCCGTGCACGGCGATGCCGTTCATGATCGCGCCCATGCCGTGCTCGCGGATGCCGAAGTGCAGCACCCGGCCGCCGACCGGGTCGCCCTCCCAGTCATGGGTGGTGCGGCTCGTGGGCACGAAGGACCCGGCGTCCTTGATCGTGGTGTTGTTCGACCCCGCGAGGTCGGCCGAGCCGCCCCACAGCTCGGGCATGATCGGCGCGATCGCGTTGATCACCTTGCCGGACGCGGCGCGGGTCGCGACACCCTTCGCGTCGGCCTCCCACGTCGGCAGCGCCTCTGCGAAGCCCTCGGGCAGGGCCCGCTCCTTGAGCCGGTGCAGCAGCGCGACGCCCTCGGGGTGGCCGGCGGCCCACGTCTCGTAGGCCTTGTCCCACTCGGCGCCGTAGGCCTGACCGCGCTCCAGCAGGCCGCGGGTGTGGGCGATGACGTCGTCCGGCACCTCGAAGGTCTTCTCCGGGTCGAAGCCCAGGACCTTCTTGGTGGCCGCGACCTCGTCGGCCCCGAGCGCCGAGCCGTGGGCGGCCTCGGTGTTCTGCGCGTTCGGCGCGGGCCAGGCGATGATCGTGTCGAGGACGATCAGGCTCGGCTTGTCCGACACGGCCTCGGCGGCCTTGATCGCGTCGTACAGCGCGGGGATGTCCTCGTGGTAGTCGGCGCCGTTGGTCCGGTCGCCGGCCTTCGTCCAGTCGACGGTCTGCACGTGCCAGCCGTAGGCCTCGTAGCGCGCGGCCACGTCCTCGGTGAACGCGACGTCGGTGTCGCCCTCGATGGAGATCTGGTTGCGGTCGTAGATGACCGTCAGGTTGCCGAGCTCCTGCGTGCCGGCGATGGAGCTGGCCTCTCCGCTGACGCCCTCCTGGAGGTCGCCGTCGGAGCAGATCACGTAGACGTGGTGGTCGAACGGGCTCTCGCCCGGGGCGGCGGTGGGGTCGAGCAGGCCGCGCTGCTTGCGCTGTGCCATCGCCATACCGACGGCGTTCGCGACGCCCTGACCGAGCGGGCCGGTGGTGACCTCGACGCCGCGGGTGTGCCCGTACTCGGGGTGGCCCGGGGTCAGGCTGCCCCAGGTGCGCAGCGCCTCGAGGTCCTCGAGCTCGAGGCCGAAGCCGCCGAGGTAGAGCTGGGTGTAGAGGGTGATGCTGGAGTGGCCGCAGGAGAGCACGAAGCGGTCGCGGTTGATCCAGTCCGGGTCGGCGGGGTCGTGCCGCATGACCTTCTGGAAGAGCAGGTACGCCGCCGGCGCCAGGCTCATCGCGGTGCCGGGGTGGCCGTTGCCGACCTTCTGAACGGCGTCCATCGCGAGCACGCGCGCGGTGTCGACGGCCTTGGTGTCGAGGTCGGTCCACTCGAGGTCCGGGATCATGCCCCCGAGCCTATCGGCGCGCGTCGAACGGGTCACACCGCCTCGGTAGCGGTGGAACGGCGGATCCTCGCTACAATCACGACGCTCTGCCCTTTCGGGTTGTCCGCTGCAGTGAGGATCTCCGTGACCTACGTCGACCCCGCCCGCCGCGAGGTGAGCAACCGGAGCACCCCGCGCGGCGTCAACGGTGAGCTGCCGGCCGGCGATCGGCCCAAGGCGACCGTCAAGGACGTGGTGATGGCCTATGTCGGCCTCACCAAGCCCCGCGTCATCGAGCTGCTGCTCCTGACCACCGTCCCGGTGATGTTCTTCGCCGCCCGCGGCGTGCCGCCGCTCGGGCTGGTCGCCGCCACCGTCGTCGGCGGGGCGTTCTCCGCCGGCTCGGCGTCGGTCTTCAACTGCGTCTACGACCGCGACATCGACGAGCAGATGCGGCGCACCCGCCGTCGGGCGCTGCCGCGGCACATCGTGACGCCGGCCGCCGCGCTGACCTTCGGCGTCGTGCTCGGGGTGCTCTCGACCGTCATCCTGGCGGTCTGGGTGAACCCGCTGTCGGCCGCGCTCTCGGTCGGCGCCAACGCCTTCTACGTGTTCGTCTACACGATGCTGCTGAAGCGTCGTACGACGCAGAACATCGTGTGGGGCGGCATCGCCGGCTGCTTCCCGGCCCTGATCGGTTGGACGGCGGTGACCGGCGAGCTCTCCTGGGTCCCGGTCATCCTGTTCGCGGTGGTCTTCTTCTGGACGCCGCCGCACACCTGGGCGCTGGCGCTGCGCTACCGCGAGGACTACGCCCAGGTCGACGTGCCGATGCTCCCGGTGGTCAAGCCGGCCCGGGCCGTCGCCGTCCAGATCGTCGCCTACAGCTGGGTGATGGTCGCCACCTCGCTGCTGCTGTGGCCGGTCGCGGAGACCGGTCTCTTCTACCCGATCGTCGCCACGGTCCTGGGTGCGGTGTTCCTCTTCGAGGCCCACCAGATGCTGCGCCGTACCCGTCGCAGCGAGGAGCTCAGCGTCATCCAGCCGATGCGCCTGTTCCACTCCTCGAACCTCTACCTGTCGCTGCTGTTCGTCGCCGTCGCGATCGACCCGCTGCTCAAGTAGCCCGCACGCACCCTTCCGCGACTTGGGGTTTGTGGCGGCCCGAGACGCGGGTTCTGGCGGCCCGAGAAGTGCGGTGCGGTGGCCCGTCGCCAGCGCCCAGCGCCGCAGCCCGACGACCCGACGCTCCGCACAGTCGTGCTCGGCGGGCTCTGACGCCCAGTTCGGCGCGCCACAACGCCCAACTCGGCGCGCCACAACGCCCAGTTCGGCGCGCCACAACGCCCAGTTCGGCGCGCCACAACGCCCAGTTCGGCGCGCCACAACGCTCAACTCGGCGCGCTACAAGGCGCGGCTCGGGTCAGACCCGGGGGCGTGCCCGGGCGGCGAGCAGCAGCCAGGTGAGGGTCGCGGAGGTGAGGGCGGCGCCGAGCATGTGCAGGCCGACGAGCAGCTCGGGCAGGTCGGTGAAGTACTGCCAGAAGCCGATCGCTCCCTGCGTCAGCTCCACGGCCAGCAGGAGCACCGCGGCGCGGGTCAGCACCGGCAGCGCGGCGCGGCGGGCCAGGAACAGCACCACGAGGCTCACGGCCACGAGGGCGTAGACGGCCCACGCGTGGACGTGGGACATCACCTGCGGGTCCAACCCCGTACGACGGGACTCCAGGTCACCGGAGTGCGGACCGGATCCGGTCACCACCGTCCCGAGGTAGAGCACCACCCAGCCGACCGCGAAGGTGGTCACCGAGAGCCGCCCCAGCGCCGCGGGCGCGGCGGGACGGGCGACCGGGCGCAGGTGGTCCAGCAGCAGCACGCAGACACCGATGATCGCCATCGAGAGCAGCAGGTGGCCGGCCACGACCCACGGGTTGAGCTCGGTGAGCACGGTGACGCCGCCGAGCAGTGCCTGGGCGGGGATGCCGAAGGCGATGATGGTGGCGAGCCGGACCGAGCGGTCGGCGCCGGGGATGCCGGCGCGGAGCGCGGAGCGCGCGGCGAGCCAGCAGGAGATGGCGATGGCGACCAGCACGAAGGTGAGGGTGCGGTTGCCGAACTCGATCGCGCCGTGCCAGCCGAGCTGGCCGTGGGGGACGTAGGACTCCTCGGAGCACTTCGGCCAGGTCGGGCAGCCGAGCCCGGAGGAGGTCAGCCGGACCGCGCCGCCGGTGACGACGATCGCGATGTTGCCGATCAGGTTGGCGATCGCCAGGGGCCAGAGCCACCGGGCCAGACCGCGGGAGGCCCCGCCGCTGACGCCGCGCGCACCGGTCTCCGTCTGCACCGTCTCCACGCTGTTTCCTACTCCCACTTGAACGTTCGCGCCGTGAGGGCCGAGCCCGCCAGGGCCCAGCCGAGCAAGACCGCCAGGTCGCGCCAGGCGACCGTGCCCGCGCAGGCGTCGCGCATGGCCTCGCCGAGTGCGCCCGAGGGCAGCCAGGCGACGAGGTCGCCGAGGCCACCGTAAGCCGAGGCGGGCAGGATCACCGCACCGCCGGCCAGCAGCAGCAGGTAGACCAGGTTGGCCGCGGCGAGTGTCGCCTCGGCCCGCAGGGAGCCGGCGAGCAGCATCCCGAGCGAGGCGAAGGCGCCGGTGCCGAGCAGGGCGGCCAGCAGGAGGCCCGTGACCGAGACGTCCGGCGACCAGCCCAGCGCCAGCGCGACCGAGCCGATCACGACGAACTGGATCACCTCGACCACCAGCAGTGCGCCGACCTTGCCGGCGAGCAGGGTCGAGCGCGAGAGGGGCGCGGTCCCGAGGCGCTTGAGCACGCCGTAGCGCCGCTCGAAGCCGGTGGCGATCGCCAGCGAGGTGAACGACGTCGACATCACCGCGAGCGCGAGGACGCCGGGTGAGAGGACGTCGACGGCGCGGCCGGAGACGCCGAGGTCGATGTGCTCGGCGGCGCGGACCGCGCCGACGAGCACCACGATCGGGATCACCACAGCGATCAGCAGCTGCTCGCCGTTGCGCAGCATCAGCCGCGCCTCCATGGCGGTCTGCGCGAGCACCTGGCGCGGCAGGGGCGCGGCGCCGGGGGCGGGGGCGAAGGTTCCGGTGCTCACGCGAGCTCCTCCCGGCCGGTCAGCTCGAGGAAGACGTCCTCGAGGTTGCGCTGCCCGAGGCTGAGCGACTCCGGCAGGATCGAGTGCTTCTCGCACCAGGCGGCGACGACGGCCAGCGTCGATCCGTCCGCCGGCCCGGAGAGCTGCAGGCTCAGGGCGTCCAGCCGCACCAGGTCGGTGCCCTCGCCGAGCGCGCGCGCCAGGTCCTCGGGGGCGCCGGCCGGGAACGGCTGGGTGACGACGAGCCGGATCGTGGCGACGGTCCCGCCGCGGGTCAGCTCCAGCGGCGTACCGCTGGCGACGAGCCGGCCGCGGTCGATGATGTGCACCCGGTCGGCCAGGCGCTCGGCCTCCTCGAGGTAGTGCGTGGTGAGCACCACGGTGACGCCGTCGGCCCGCAGCTCCTCCAGCAGCTCCCAGACGGTACGACGGATGGCCGGGTCCATGCCGGCGGTCGGCTCGTCGACGAAGACCAGCTCCGGGCGTCCGATCAGGGCCATCGCCAGGCCGAGGCGCTGGGCCTGCCCGCCGGAGAGCCGTCGGTAGGTGGTGCCCGCGCACTCGTGCAACGCGAGCCGCTCCATCAGCAGGTCCACCGGCAGCGGGTGGGCGTGCAGTCGGGCGAAGTGGTGCAGCATCTCCGCGGGCTTCGCGCCGCTCCAGGCGCCGCCGGACTGCAGCATCACGCCGATCCGGGGCATCAGCTCGGCACGCTGGCGGACCGGGTCCAGCCCGAGCACGCGGACCGTGCCCTGCTGGGGACGGCGGTAGCCCTCGCAGGTCTCGAGGGTGGTGGTCTTCCCGGCCCCATTGGGACCCAGGACGGCGGTGATGGTGTGGGGCTCGACCTCGAGGGAGAGCCCGTCGACGGCGGTCTTGTCGCCGTACCTCATCACCAGACCGTCGACGGACACGGCGGGACCTGCAGGCACCCGGCGAGTGTAGAGCCCGACCCCGGCACCTACGCTTTCGGCGTGACTCCCTGGCTCTTCGGGGCGGTGCTCGTGCTCTGCGGCGTGGCCGCGATCGCGGTCGTCGTCCACCTCGTCCGCGACGAGATCCCGTCCGACCGCACGTTCATCCTGCTCGGTCTCGTCGAGCTCGCCCTGCTGATCCAGCTGGTGGTCGGGATCGTGGCGCTGGCGACGACCGACCGGGACGTGACGGGGGTGCTCTTCGTCAGCTACCTGATCGGCGTCGCTGCCGCGCCGCCGATCGGCGCGTTCTGGTCGCTCGCCGAGCGCAGCCGGGGTGGCACGGCCGTGCTGCTGCTGGCGATGCTGACGGTGGCGGCGCTCGAGGTGCGGCTCTGGGACATCTGGGGAGGCGCCGGTGCCTGAGCACGACCCGACCGCGACCGCCGCCGCGCGGGCCGCGGGCCGTCCCCGCGAGGAGCTGTCGTCGGGCTGGGGCCGCGCGCTGGTCTTCACCTACGGCGTCTTCGCCGTCGCCGCGACTGGACGCTCCGCCGTACAGCTGAGCATGTACCCCGACCGGGCGCCGCTGGCCTACTCGCTCTCCCTGCTGGCCGCGGTCATCTACCTGGTGGCGACGACCTGCCTGCTGGTGGGTGGACGCCGCGGCTGGTGGTTGGCGCTCGTGGCCGTCGGCATCGAGCTGGTCGGCGTGCTGTCGGTGGGCATGCTGAGCTACGTGGCCACCGACCTGTTCCCGGACAAGACGGTCTGGTCCCACTTCGGCCAGGGCTACGGCTTCCTGCCGCTGCTGCTGCCGCTCGCGGGGCTCGCCTGGCTGTGGCACACCCGCCCGGAGCCCCGGCAGGGCCGGGGAACGAGGCCCGGGGACTGAGTCCCGGGTCACACGGCGAGGCGGGTTAGGGGGGCCTTCCTTGAACCGCCGGAAGCATTAACGCCACACTTGCGTTGTGGAATTCGTGGACCAGACGAGCGACCAGCCGACGCGGCAGCGCGTCGCGCGGTCGATCCTGGTCAACGGCCCCTCGACGGCGGCCGATCTCGCGGAGCGTCTCGACCTCACGCCGGCCGCCGTGCGACGCCACCTCGACCACCTCCTCGCCGAGGGTGCGGTCGAGGCCCGGGACCCGCGTCCGGTAGGCAGCCGGGGCCGCGGTCGTCCCGCGAAGGCCTTCGCGCTCACCGAGCGCGGCCGCGACGGCTTCGAGGCCCAGTACGACGACCTGGCCGCCGCCGCGCTCCGCTTCCTCGCCGACACGGCGGGGGAGGAGGCGGTGAAGGCCTTCGCCGAGCAGCGCGCCTCGTTCATCGAGGAGCGGTTCGGCGCGGTCGCCGAGGCACACCCGGAGGCGAGCCCGGCCCAGGTGCTGGCCGAGGTCTTCAGCGAGCAGGGCTACGCGGCGTCGGTGCGGGACCTCCCGGCCGGTGCGGCACCCATCGCGGGGGAGCAGCTGTGCCAGCAGCACTGCCCGGTCTCCCACGTGGCCCACGAGTTCCCCCAGCTGTGCGAGGCGGAGACCGCGGCGATCAGCCGGGTCCTCGGCACCCACGTGCAGCGGCTGGCGACGATCGCCCACGGCGACGGCGTCTGCACCACCTGCATCCCGGACACCCACCGGGTCGCGACAGGCCTGAACGCCGACAACTCCGACATCCCTGACGCGGGGTCGGCGAACAACGAGAAGGAGCGGGTCATCTCATGACTTCGATCGAAGAGCTCAACCCCGAGCTGAAGGGGATCGGTCGCTACGACTTCGGGTGGGCCGACCCGGACGTCGCCGGTGCCGCGGCCCAGCGCGGCCTCAACGAGGCCGTCGTCCGCGACATCTCGGCGAAGAAGGACGAGCCGCAGTGGATGCTCGACCTGCGCCTGAAGGGCCTGAAGCTCTTCGACCGCAAGCCCATGCCCTCGTGGGGCTCGGACCTGTCGGGGATCGACTTCGACAACATCAAGTACTTCGTGCGCTCCTCGGAGAAGCAGGCCACCTCCTGGGAGGAGCTGCCCGAGGACATCAAGAACACCTACGACAAGCTCGGCATCCCGGAGGCGGAGAAGCAGCGCCTGGTCGCCGGCGTCGCCGCCCAGTACGAGTCCGAGGTCGTCTACCACTCGATCCGCGAGGACCTCGAGGCCCAGGGCGTCCTGTTCCTGGACACCGACACCGCGCTGAAGGAGCACCCGGAGCTCTTCCAGGAGTACTTCGGCACGGTGATCCCGGTCGGCGACAACAAGTTCGCCGCGCTCAACACCTCGGTGTGGTCGGGCGGCTCGTTCATCTACGTGCCCAAGGGCGTCCACGTGGACATCCCGCTGCAGGCCTACTTCCGGATCAACACCGAGAACATGGGCCAGTTCGAGCGCACGCTGATCATCGTCGACGAGGACGCCTACGTGCACTACGTCGAGGGCTGCACCGCGCCGATCTACTCCTCGGACTCGCTGCACTCCGCGGTCGTCGAGATCATCGTCAAGAAGGGCGGCCGCTGCCGCTACACGACGATCCAGAACTGGTCGAACAACGTCTACAACCTGGTGACCAAGCGAGCGGTCTGCGAGGCCGGCGCCACCATGGAGTGGGTCGACGGCAACATCGGCTCCAAGGTCACCATGAAGTACCCGGCCGTCTACCTGATGGGCGAGCACGCCAAGGGCGAGACCCTCTCGATCGCGTTCGCGGGCGAGGGCCAGCACCAGGACGCGGGCGCCAAGATGGTGCACGCCGCGCCGCACACCTCGAGCTCGATCCTGAGCAAGTCGGTGGCCCGCGGCGGCGGCCGGACGTCGTACCGGGGCCTGATCCAGGTCAACGAGGGCGCCCACGGCTCGAAGTCGAACGTCCTCTGCGACGCGCTGCTGGTCGACCAGATCAGCCGCTCGGACACCTACCCCTACGTCGACATCCGCGAGGACGACGTCTCCATGGGCCACGAGGCGAGCGTCTCGAAGGTCTCCGACGACCAGCTCTTCTACCTCATGTCGCGCGGCATGGAGGAGGACGAGGCGATGGCGATGATCGTGCGCGGCTTCGTCGAGCCGATCGCCAAGGAGCTCCCGATGGAGTACGCCCTCGAGCTGAACCGACTGATCGAACTGCAGATGGAAGGAGCCGTCGGCTGATGACGGCCACGATCGACACCACGACCCCGGCCGACTCGGTGCGCGACGCCCTCGAGGCCGACCGCGTGGAGAGCCACCTCAACCCGCCGCCGTCCTACGACCTGGCCGACCACCCGGTCCCGACCGGTCGCGAGGAGGTGTGGCGCTTCACGCCGCTCAAGCGGCTGCGCGGCATCCTCGACGGCGAGGCCTCCGACGCCGCGCTGGCCACCGAGACCTCGGTGCCGGCCGGTGTGGAGATCTCGACGATCACCGCCGAGCAGGCGCGTGAGCTGGGCGAGCTGGCGCCGAACGAGCGGCCGGCCGCGCTGGCGATCGCGAACGCCGCAGGCGCCACCCTGGTCGACGTCCCGGCCGACTTCACCAGCGAGGAGCCCCTCGTGATCCGCCTCAAGGGCGGCTCGGTGGAGGACCTGGTCTGGGGCCACCTGCTGTTCCGGATCGGCACCAACGCCCAGGTCACGATCGTGCTGGAGCACACCGGCTCGGCGCGCTACTGCACCACCACGTCGTACGTCGTCGGGGACGGCGCGCACGTCAACATCCTCTCCCTGCAGGACTGGGAGGACGACGCGGTGCACCTGGGCCGCGACGCGATCCGTGTCGGCCGCGACGCCTCCGTCCGGCACGCGGCGGTGACCTTCGGCGGCGACCTGGTCCGGATGCACGCCAACGTCGAGTACGCCGGCCCCGGCGGCGAGGCCGAGCTGCTCGGCCTCTACTTCGCCGACGACGGCCAGCACATCGAGCACCGGCTCTTCGCGGACCACAACGCGCCGAAGACCAAGAGCAACGTGGTCTACAAGGGCGCGCTGCAGGGTCAGGGAGCCCACACCGTGTGGATCGGCAACGTCCTGATCCGCAAGGTCGCCGAGGGCATCGAGACCTACGAGGAGAACCGCAACCTGGTCCTCACCGACGGCTGCCAGGCCGACTCGGTGCCGAACCTGGAGATCGAGACCGGCGAGATCGCCGGGGCCGGTCACGCGTCGGCCACCGCGCGCTTCGACGACGAGCAGCTCTTCTACCTGCGTTCGCGCGGCATCTCGGAGAAGGAGGCCCAGCGCCTGGTCGTGCACGGCTTCTTCAACGACCTGATCCGCAAGATCGACATCCCGATGGTCGAGGACAAGCTGCGCGAGACCGTCGAGATCGAGCTCGCGAAGAACGTCCTGAAGGACGCCTGACGTGGCGTTCCACCGCGCCTGCGCGCTGAGCGAGGTCCGATCCGATGAGGGCCTCGCGGTCGACGTCGAGGAGTACACGGTCGTCATCGCCCGCGACGGCGACGACGTCTACGCGCTCCAGGACCTCTGCTCGCACGCCGCCGTGGCGCTGAGCGAGGGCGAGGTGGCCGACTGCCAGATCGAGTGCTGGCTGCACGGCTCCACCTTCGACCTGAGGTCCGGCAAGCCCCTCAGCCTCCCCGCCACCGAGCCGGTGGCGACCTTCCCCGTCGAGATCCGCGACGAGCCCGACGGGCCCGCGGTCTACGTCGACATCACCACCACCCTGAACGGAGTCACCCCCGCATGAGCACCCTGGAGATCAAGGACCTGCAGGTCTCGGTCAGCACCGAGGACGGCCCCAAGGAGATCCTCAAGGGCGTCACGCTGACCATCCGGTCCGGCGAGACCCACGCCATCATGGGCCCCAACGGCTCGGGCAAGTCCACCCTGGCCTACTCGATCGCCGGCCACCCGAAGTACGACATCACGGGCGGCACCGTCACCCTCGACGGCGAGGACGTCCTGGCGATGTCGGTCGACGAGCGCGCCCGTGCCGGCCTGTTCCTGGCCATGCAGTACCCGGTGGAGGTCCCCGGCGTCTCGGTCGCGAACTTCCTGCGCACCGCCAAGACCGCCATCGACGGCGAGGCCCCCAAGCTGCGGACCTGGGTCAAGGACGTCAACGGCGCCCTCGACCGGATGAACCTGGACTCGACGTTCTCGCAGCGCTCGGTCAACGAGGGCTTCTCCGGCGGCGAGAAGAAGCGCCACGAGATCGCCCAGCTCGACCTGCTCGACCCGAAGGTCGCCGTCCTCGACGAGACCGACTCCGGCCTCGACATCGACGCGCTCAAGGTCGTCTCCGAGGGCGTCAACCGCTTCCGCGAGCGGGACAACAAGGCCGTCCTGCTGATCACCCACTACACGCGGATCCTGCGCTACATCAAGCCCGACCACGTGCACGTCTTCGTGGACGGCCGCGTGGCCGAGTCCGGCGGTCCGGAGCTGGCGGACGAGCTCGAGGCCAACGGCTACGAGAAGTACGTCGGCGCCCGCGCCTGACACCCGCCGCCAGGCACCCACGTTCCACGAAGGAGCACCGATGGACGGACTACTCCCCGAGCTGGAGGTCATCCGCAAGGACTTCCCGATCCTCGAGCGCACGCTCGCGGGCGGGATGCCGCTGGTCTACCTCGACAGCGCGAACACCTCGCAGAAGCCGCAGGTGGTGATCGACACGATGGTCGACCACCTCGAGCGGCACAACGCGAACATCGCGCGGGCGATGCACCAGCTCGGGGCGGAGTCCACCGAGGCCTTCGAGGCCGCGCGCGACAAGGTCGCCGCGTTCATCGGTGCCCCCGAGCGGGACGAGGTGATCTTCACCAAGAACGCCTCCGAGGCGCTCAACCTGGCCGCGCAGACGCTGTCGTTCCCCGGGGAGCGACAGCTGAAGCCCGGCGACGAGATCGTGATCACCGAGATGGAGCACCACTCCAACATCGTGCCGTGGCAGATGGTCGCCGAGCGCACCGGTGCGACCCTCCGCTGGTTCTCGATCACCGACGACGGCCGGCTGGACCTGGGCAACATCGACGAGCTGATCACCGAGCGGACCAAGGTCGTCTCGCTGACCTGGGTCTCGAACATGCTCGGCACCATCAACCCGATCGCCGAGATCGCGCGTCGCGCCCACGCCGTTGGATCGCTGGTCGTCGTCGACGCCTCCCAGGCCGCCCCGCAGCTGCCGATCGACCTCGCGGCGATGGCACCCGAGGAGCGTCCCGACCTGCTGGCCTTCACCGGCCACAAGGTCGTCGGCCCCACCGGCATCGGGGTGCTCTGGGGCGCCCGCGCGGTGCTGGAGTCGCTACCGCCGTTCCTGGGCGGCGGCGAGATGATCGCGACCGTCCGGATGGAGGGCTCGACCTACGCCGGCATCCCGCACAAGTTCGAGGCCGGCACCCCGCCGATCGTCGAGGCGATCGGGCTGGGCGCGGCGGTCGAGTACCTCGGCCACATCGGCCTGGACGCGGTCCACCGGCACGAGCAGACCATCACGGCGTACGCGCTGGAGGGCCTGCAGAGCATCCCGGGCCTGACCGTGCTCGGTCCGCTCGACGCGACCGCGCGCGGCGGGGCGATCTCGTTCGAGCTCGAGGGCGTGCACCCGCACGACATCGCGCAGGTGCTGGACAGCCGTGGCGTCGCCGTGCGCGCCGGTCACCACTGCGCGAAGCCGGCCCACGCCCGGTTCGGCGTGCAGTCCTCGACCCGGATGTCGTCGTACCTCTACACGACGCCGGCGGAGATCGACGCGCTCGTCGAGGCGCTGAACTACACCCGCTCGTACTTCAAGGTGGGCTGACCATGGCTGCCGCACAGGACCTGGACGCGCTCTACCAGGAGATCATCCTCGACCACTACAAGCGCCCGCACGGCAAGGGTCTGCGCGAGCCCTTCGACGCCGAGGTGCACCACGTGAACCCGACCTGCGGCGACGAGATCACGCTGCGGGTGCACGTCACCGGCTCCGGTGACGAGGCCGTCGTCGCCGACGTGTCCTACGACGCCCTCGGCTGCTCGATCTCACAGGCCTCGATGTCCGTCCTCTACGACCTCCTGGTCGGCAAGACGGTGGCCGAGGCGATGGCGGTCCACGAGGACTTCCTCACCCTGATGCAGGGCAAGGGCACCGTCGAGCCCGACGAGGACGTGCTCGAGGACGGCATCGCCTTCGCCGGAGTCGCCAAGTTCCCCGCGCGCGTCAAGTGCGCCCTTCTCTCGTGGATGGCCTTCAAGGACGCCACCGCCCGATCGCTGGAGACACACAAGTGACCGAGAACGTGACCGACAACGCCACCGACAACGCCACCGACAACGCCACCGACAACGCGGATCTGCCCGAGGTTCCCCAGGCGACCGGCGGCACCGCCACCGCCACCGTCGAGGACGTCACCGAGGCGATGAAGGACGTCGTCGACCCCGAGCTGGGCATCAACGTGGTCGACCTCGGCCTGGTCTACGACGTGCACCTGGACGAGTCGTCGAACGTCGTGCTGGACATGACCCTGACCTCGGCGGCGTGCCCGCTGACGGACGTGATCACCGACCAGACCAACATGGCACTCGAGGGCCTGGTCAACGACGTCGCGATCAACTGGGTCTGGATGCCGCCGTGGGGCCCGGACAAGATCACCGAGGACGGCCGCGAGCAGCTGCGGGCGCTCGGCTTCAACGTCTGAGGATCGGGCCGTGACCGGCGAGGCCGACCCCGGTGACGGTGGCCACGAGGACCTGCTCCGGTTCTGGACGGTCGCGCGCGAGCGCGCGAAGGTCGCCACGCTCCCCGGATACTTCGCCCCCTCCCCGCTCGCCGCGGTGCCGCCCCCGACGTGGTCCTTCGGCGAGGACCCGGCAGAGGCGGACCGGTTGCTGGAGGTGCTGCTCTCGGGCGAGCGCCACTCGATCGCCGTCCTCGCGTCCGAGCTGGCCGCGGGGGAGGAGGCGCCGACGGTGGGCACCCTGGGGATCGTGGTCGACGGCTCCGGGCGGCCGCGGGCGCTGGTCACGGCCCGGGCGGTGACCGTCCTGCCGGCCGGCGAGGTGGACGCCACGGTGCTGATCGAGCCGGCTCCCGCGGCGGAGCCGGGCGCGCCGGTGCTGATCGAACGGTTGCAGGTCCTCTACGAGGAGTGAGCCGCGCCGGAGCCGAACCGAGCGTCGGTGTAGCTGCGCAGGTTGCGCAGGAACCGCCGGAAGACCCGGTTCATCACGGGCGTTCCGAGCGGCATCGTCCACTTCGAGGGGCCGCGCACGTCGAGCGCGAGCGTCCAGGTGAGCCGGCAGCCCTCGGGGGTCGGCACCACGTCGTACCGCTCCGCGAAGGCCTTCACGGTCCTGGTGGACGCGGAGTTGAACCGGAATCCCATCCTGGTGAACTCGTCCCAGGCCAGGAACTCCTCCTCGCCGACGAGCCCACCGCGCATCGTCACGGTGCGCGTGGTTCCCACGCCGCGGGGCTCGGGCGTGGTCCACTCGACGTCGGTGATCACCTTCGCCCAGCGTGGCCAGGACGAGGCGTCGGCGAGCACCTCGAAGAGCTGGGCGGGCGTGATCGCGAGGTCGACGCTGTTGGAGTACCGGTAGGGGGCGGTGTCGACGAAGTCGAGGTCGACCTTCTCGCAGGGATGCTGGGCGGACACGGGACGAGACTAGAACAGGTTCTCGTTCTACGGGAGGGGTGGAGACGGATGGCCAGGCACGTGCTGGTGCCCGCGGCCCGCTGGTCGCGGTGGGTCGACGGCTTCTGTTCCGGACGGAGCGGCGTCGCCCTCCGGGTCGAGGACGGTGTTCTGCGGGGGACCGCGTCCGACGGCTCCTGGTTCCGCGCCCGCCTCCCGTTCGACCGTCGGTACGACGGCGTGCCTGACGCCGTCGCGTTCGCCGCCGCGGCCGCACCACCGCCGCCCGCCTGGGGCGTCCTGCTGGTCCGCAAGGGCGGCTTCGCCGTCGCCCGGCTCGCCGGTGCCGGGATCGAGGCGTCGAAGGTCGGCCAGCGGCACGTCCAGGGGCGCACGAAGGCCGGCGGCCAGTCCCAGCAGCGGTTCGCCCGGCGCCGGGACAACCAGGCGCGGGAGGCCTACGAGGCCGCGGCGGGCCACGCCGTACGGATCCTGACCGGCGAGGGGCGCGTGGACGTGCTCGTGACCGGTGGGGACCATGCCGCCGTCGAGGCGGTCCTGGCCGACCCGCGGCTGGCCCCGCTGACGGTCGTCGGCCCCTGGCTGGCGGTGCCCGACCCGCGTCGCAGCGTGCTGGAGCAGGCGGTGGCCGACGCGTGCGCGATCGCGGTCGAGGTCGAGAACGCGCCGCCGCTCCGCGGCTAGGCCGAGACCGCTGCCTCGAGCTCCAGGGTGAGGTAGGCGCTGTGGGGGTCGTGGGTGTAGTCGGCGAAGGGCTCGCAGGGAACGAAGCCGCGCGAGCCGTACAGGGCGCGCGCCGGGAGGAAGTAGTCCTCGGTGCCGGTCTCCAGGCTCAGCCGTCGGTACCCGCGGTCGCGGCCGACCGCGATCAGGTGGTCGAGGAGCCGCACCCCGACGCCGCGGCGTCGTGCGCTGGTGGCCGATCGCATGGACTTGATCTCGGCGTGCCCGGGGTCGTGCTCCTTGAGCGCGGCACACCCCAGCAGGACGCCGTCCTCGCGCAGGGTCCAGAACGAGATGTCGGGGCCCGCGAGAGCGTCCGGGTCGAGCGCGTGGACGCTCTCCGCCGGCGAGGTCGCGTACATGTCCGCCAGGTGCTCGGCGAGCAGCACCAGCACGTCCTCGCGCCGAGGATCGTCGAGATCGATCTGCATGGCGAAATGCTAGGTGGCGCTTGCCGGACGGGTGCCGGCGGTCCTGTGTAGCGTCACCCCCATGCAGAGCTCCGGCGACGCCGTGATCGAGATCCGCGACCTGGTCAAGACCTTCGGCCCCGTCCGCGCCCTCGACGGACTCGACCTCGAGGTCCGGCGGGGGGAGGTGCACGGCTTCCTGGGACCCAACGGCGCCGGCAAGTCGACCACGCTGCGGGTGCTGCTCGGACTGCTGCGCCGCGACTCCGGGGATGTCCGGCTGTTCGGCGGCGACCCGTGGCGCGAGGCCGCCGAGCTGCACCGCCGGCTCGCCTACGTCCCCGGCGACGTCAGCCTCTGGCCCAACCTCACCGGCGGCGAGGCGATCGACCTGCTCGGTCGCCTGCGTGGCGGGCTGGACCCGAAGCGGCGCGACGAGCTGATCGAGATGTTCGAGCTCGACCCGACCAAGCGCGGCCGCAGCTACTCCAAGGGCAACCGGCAGAAGGTGGCGCTGGTCGCCGCGCTCGCCGCCGACACCGAGCTGCTGCTCCTCGACGAGCCGACGTCCGGACTGGACCCGCTCAAGGAGGAGACGTTCACCGGCCTGGTCGACCGTTTCCGCGACGACGGCGGAAGCGTCCTGCTGAGCAGCCACATCCTCGCCGAGGTGGAGAAACTCGGCGACCGCGTCAGCATCATCCGCTCGGGGCGGATCGTCGAGTCCGGATCGCTGGCCGACCTGCGCCACCTGACCCGGACCTCGTTGGACGTGGAGCTGGTTGGTCCGCCGACCGGGATCGCCGGTCTCCCGGCCGTCCACGACGTCCAGGTCGACGGTCATCGGTTGCGCTGCCAGGTCGAGACCGACCAGCTCAACGAGGTGCTCGGCGCGCTGCACCGGGTCGGCGTGCGGACCCTGATCTCCCAGCCGCCGACCTTGGAGGAGCTCTTCCTGCGCCACTACGGCGATGAGCCCGAGGAGCCCGTGACGCCCGGGGAGGCGACCGCCGCATCCGGAGCGAGCACGTGAGCGCCTCGACGAGCCTGGTCGGCACCGGGCTGCTGCTGCGCAGCCACCTGGCGCGCGACAAGTGGATGATCCTGTGGTGGAGCCTCGGGGCCGCGTTCCTGTACTGGTCGCAGGGCGCCGGCCTGGCGGGCGTCTACGCGACGCAGGCCGAGCTCGACCGGGCCGCGGCGAGCCTGGACGGGAACGCGGCGTTCATCGCGATGCTCGGCCCCGCGCGCGCCCTGGACACGGTCGGCGGCCAGATCTTCTGGCAGGCCAGCGCCATGGGTGCGGTGGTCGCCGGCCTGATGAGCATGTTCCTGGTCGGGCGGCACACCCGGGTCGATGAGGAGACCGGCCGCGACGAGCTCGTCCGGGGCGCCCCGATCGGACGGCACGCCCCGCTGGTCGCCGCCTTCGGCGTGGCGCTGATCGCCAACCTGGCGATGGGGGCGCTGCTGATCGGCAGCCTGTTGACCCTGCACGTCGACTCGCACCTGAAGGGCATGCCGCTGTCGATCACCGACAGCGTCGCCGCCGGCGTCGGACTGACCACGCTCGGCTGGGTCTTCAGCGGCACCGCCCTGATCGCCGCGCAGCTCACCACCAGCGCCCGGGGCATGTACGGCATCGCCGGCGTGGTGATCGGCGCGTCGTACGTCCTGCGTGCGGTCGGCGACGTCGGCAACGGGGTCCTCACCTGGCTCTCGCCCATCGGCTGGTACCAGCAGATGTATCCCTACTCGGGCCTGCGCTGGTGGCCGCTCGCGCTCCTGGTCGTCGCAGCGGTGGGCGCCGCCGCGGTGGGCAACCTGCTGTTCGAGCGTCGTGACGTGGGTGCCGGGATCCTGGTCGGCCGCCCGGGACCGGCGCGTGCGGGCGCCGGGCTGCGCTCCGGCCTCGGCCTGGCCTGGCGCCTGCAGCGCGGCAGCGTCTACGGCTGGACCGCGGGAGTCTTCATGACCGGCGCGGCCTACGGCGCCATGGGCGACAGCGTGAAGGAGCTGCTCGGCGACAACCAGTTCGCCCTCGACGCGATGGCGGGCGGGGGCGCGTTGAACCTGGTCGACGCGTTCTATGCCACCTCGCTGGTGATCCTGGCGCTGATCGGCAGCGGCTACGCGATCTCCTCGGTGCAGCGGCCTCGCTCCGAGGAGGGCGACGGGCACATGGAGGCGCTGCTGGCCACCGGGCTCAGCCGCTCGGCCTGGCTGGTCGGCCACGTCGCCGTCACGGTCGGCGGCACGCTCGTCGTCCTGGCCGGCGGTGGCCTGGGGCTCGGCCTCGGCTACGCCGCCACGACCGGCGACTGGGGTGCGGTGGTGCGCTACGGCGTACCGGCGCTGATGTACGTGCCGGCGGTCCTGGTGCTCAGCGGGCTCGCGCGCCTCCTCTACGGCGCCGCCCCGCGGAGGCTGTTGATCGGCTGGCTGGCTCTCGCCTTCTGCGTCGTGGTCCTGATGTTCGGCGACTTCCTGAAGTTCCCGGGCTGGCTGGTGGATCTCTCGCCGTTCCATCACCTGCCGTTGGTGCCCGCCGAGGACTTCGACGCCGTCCCGGTGCTCGCCGTGGCACTGGTCGCCACGCTGCTGTCCTTCGCGGGACAAATGGCGTTCCGGCGGCGCGACATCGGCTAGTTTCGCGCCATGTGGCAGCCCGAGCCGGAGTGGCTGGCCCTCCCGGGCGGCTCCGGTACGTCGACCGTCGGCGTCTGGCGCACCGCGCACGGCGGCCGTCCGGTGGTCGTGAAGCGCCTCGCCGCGCCGGGGCCGGGCGACCCCGCGGTCCTCTCGCAGCCCGACCACGTCGGCTACTGGCGTCGGGAGGCCGACGTGCTGCTGACCGGGCTGACCGCGGGTACCCGCGGACTGCGCAGCCCGGCGGCCGCGGTCGAGGAGGACGCCGAGGGCATCACGATCACCCGTGACTGGGTGGAGGACGACGCCAGCAGCGGGCTCTTCCTCGCCGTCGCGCTCGGCAGGTTCGCCGGCGTCGACCTGCCGCGCCCGCGCTTCCTCGCCGCCCACCTGCTGCGCGACCGCCTGGAGCGCGTCGCTCGGCGCGGCGGCTGGCCCACGCTCGCCCGCACCACCGTCGCCGACGTCGCCGACGTCCTGTGGCGCGGGCGGAACGGCTTCCTCGAGGCGTTGGAGGGGCTGCCCCAGGTACCGCAGCACGGTGACCCGACGGCGGCCAACCTGCCCGGACGCGACGGGGACGACGCGATCGCGATCGACTGGGGCACGCTCGGCCACGGCCCGGTCGGCGGCGACCTCGGCTACCTGTCGCTCTCCTCGCGGGAGGAGTTCGAGCCGCTGCTGGACGCCTACCTGTTGGGGCTGCCCGCGGAGGTCGCCGATCGCGACGCGGTGGTGACCGGCGCCCGGGTGGTGGCCGTCTTCACGGCACTCAGCCGGGCCGAGTGGGCGCTGGCGCGGGTCGCCACCGGGGAGGGCGCCCTGGCCTCCAAGTACCGCCATCCGGCGGTCGCCCCGCACCTGCGCACCCTGCAGCGGACCTTCCCGATGATCGAGGCGCTGCTCGAGCGCTGACCGGCCCGCTGCCGGCGCGTCACCGGCGCTGACGTCGTACGGGTTCGGGCCGGTCCGGGTGCGCCGCTGATGCGTGGGATGGGGCGCTGACATGGGAGAATGGGGCACGTCATGATCACGGTGCACCAGGTCGAGGTTCGAGTCGGTGCGCGGCTCCTCATGGAGAACGTCAGCTTCCGGGTGGGCCCGGGTGACAAGGTCGGTCTGGTCGGGCGCAACGGCGCCGGCAAGACCACCCTCACCAAGGTCCTCGCCGGCGACGTGCTGCCCGCGTCCGGAACCGTCAGCAACAACGGGGAGATCGGCTACCTGCCGCAGGACCCGCGGGTCGGCGACCCCGCGGTACTGGTGCGCGACCGGATCCTGTCCGCGCGCGGCCTCGACGACGCCGTACGGCGGATGCGGGACGCGGAGCACCAGATGGCCTCCGAGGACCCGAAGGTCCGCGAGAAGGCGATGCGGCGCTTCCAGCGGGCGCAGGACGAGCTCGACGCGGGTGGCGGGTACGCCGCTGAGACCGAGGCGCTCCAGATCGCGCAGAGCCTCGGCATCCCCGACCGGCTGATGGACCAGGAGCTGGGCACCCTGTCGGGTGGCCAGCGTCGGCGCGTGGAGCTGGCCCGGATCCTCTTCTCCAGCGCCGAGGTGCTGATCCTCGACGAGCCGACCAACCACCTCGACGCCGACTCGATCACGTGGCTGCGGGACTGGATGAAGTCCTACAAGGGCGGCTTCATCGTCATCTCCCACGACAACGAGCTGCTCGAGGAGACCGTCAACAAGGTCTACCACCTCGACGCCAACCGCGCGGTCATCGACGTCTACAACATGGGCTGGCGCAACTACCTGCAGCAGCGGGAGACCGACGAGGCCCGGCGCAAGCGCGAGATGATGAACGCGCAGAACAAGGCCAAGACGCTCACCGACCAGGCCAACAAGATGCGGGCCAAGGCGACCAAGGCGAGCGCCGCCCAGCAGATGCTGAAGCGCGCCGAGAAGCTGCTCGACGGGCTCGAGGGGGAGCGGCAGGCCGACAAGGTCGCCGCCATCAAGTTCCCGACGCCGGCCGCGTGCGGCAAGACCCCGCTCACCGCGAAGGACCTGTCCAAGTCGTACGGCGCGCTCGAGGTCTTCACCGCCGTCGACCTCGCGATCGACAAGGGCTCGCGGGTGGTCATCCTCGGGCTCAACGGCGCGGGCAAGACCACCATGCTGCGGATCCTGGCCGGCGTCGACCAGCCCGACACCGGCATGGTGATCCCCGGGCACGGCCTCAAGGTCGGCTACTACGCCCAGGAGCACGAGACCCTCGATGTGGGTCGCTCGGTGCTGGAGAACATGCAGTCCTCCGCGCCGCAGCTGACCGACACCGAGGCGCGCTCGGTGCTCGGCTCGTTCCTCTTCTCCGGCGACGACGTGCACAAGCCCGCGGGCGTGCTGTCCGGTGGTGAGAAGACCCGGCTCGCACTGGCCTCGCTGGTCGTCTCGGCTGCCAACGTGCTGCTGCTCGACGAGCCGACGAACAACCTCGACCCGGCCTCCCGTGAGGAGGTCCTCAACGCGATTCGTCGCTACGAGGGCGCCATCATCCTGGTCACCCACGACGAGGGGGCCGTGCACGCGCTCGAGCCGGACCGCGTGCTGATCCTGCCCGACGGCGTCGAGGACCTCTGGAACGTCGAGTACGCCGACCTGATCAGCCTGGCCTGAGGTCCGGACTGAGGTCCGGACTGAGGTCCGGACTGAGGCCGCGGGCTCGACGGACTCGACCAGCCGGCCGAGCCCGCCGAGGCCTCCTCACTCCGAGGCGATGGCCGCCAGCACGTTGAGGCGCGAGGCCCGGATCGCCGGGATCACGGCGGCCAGGACGCCGACCACGATCGCGATCGCGAGGAACAGGACCAGGCTCCCGAGCGGCAGGCCGAGGCTGGTCAGGTCGTCCTTCAGCGACTCGCGCAGCAGCACGCCGATGAGCACGCCCAGGGCCATGCCCAGGACGGCGCCGAGGACCGCGATGGCCACCGACTCCAGGGTGATCATCCGCCGCAGCCGTGCCCGGCTCATGCCGATCGCGCGCAGCAGCCCGATCTCGCGGGTCCGCTCGATGACGGAGAGGCCGAGCGTGTTCACGATGCCGATCACCGCGATCACGATCGCCAGCGCCAGCAGGCCGTAGATCATGTAGAGCAGCTGGTTGATCTGGCCCCGGATCGTGTCGGAGAACTCCTGCTTGTCGTAGACCGCGACGATCGGGGTCGACTTCGCCGCCTCGTCGAGCGCTTCACCGACCGCGATCGGATCGGCGCCCGCCTCCAGCGTGATCGACAGGTTCGTGTCCTGCCGCGGGATGTCGACAGTGGCGAACAGCTCCAGCGGCACGCTGATCTCAGCGCTGGTCTCGGTGGACTCAGAGATCCCGGCGACGGTGAGGTCCAGGCTCTTGCCGGCCAGGAAGCTGAGCGTCAGCGGCGAGCCGACGCTGAGGTCGTAGTCGGCGGCGAAGTCCTCGGTGACGACGGCCTCGTCCCCGCTGATGTCCTGCGTGCCGTCGACCATGGTCAGGTCGTAGATCTCGCTGAACGCGCTGTCGTTGCCGGCCACGAACACGGTGTCGCCGTCGAGCTGGGCCGCGGTCCACTGCTGGCGGCTGACCAGGTCGACGCCGTCGACCTCGGCCAGGCGGTCGCCGACGTCGGTGGAGAACGGCAGGAAGTTTGAGCTCTGCACGAGGAAGTCGGAGGTGAACTCCTCCTCGACGATGTCGTCGACCGAGGCGTTCAGCGACGACGCGAGCACGCCGATCGTCGAGACCAGCGCGAGCCCGATCATCAGCGCCGACGCGGTGGCGCCGGTGCGGCGCGGGTCGCGCAGGGCGTTCTCGCCGGCCAGCCGACCGGTGGTGCCGAAGAGCGCACCGAACAGGCCGCGGCACAACACCAGCACCGGGTGCCCGATCACCGAGGCGATCACGGCGACGGTGAGGATCCAGATCACCGCGGCGACGCCGATCCACACCGCGTCCGGGCCCGGGCCGCCGACGACACCGAGCACGGCGGCTCCGGCGCCGAGGGCCAGCAACACGCTGCCGATGGTCGTCCGGCGGCGCAGCGAGCCGCGCTCGGGTGTCGAGTCCATGCGCATCGCCGCGACAGGGGCCACCTTGCCCGCACGGCGCGCCGGCAGGTAGGCGGCGACCAGGGTGACGCCGATGCCGACCACGTAGCTGACCAGGATCGCCTGGCCGCCCAGGGTGAGTGCGTCGCCGGCGATGTCGAGCCCGGCGGCGCGGAAGATCGCCGCCAGGCCGCGGGAGAGCAGCCACCCGAGCCCGATGCCGATGGTGGACGCCACGAACGCGAGCACCACGGCCTCGAGCAGCACGGACGAGGTGACCTGTCGACGGGCGGCGCCGAGCGCGCGCAGCAGTGCCAGCTCCCGGCTGCGCTGCGCGACCAGGATCGTGAACGTGTTGACGATGATGAAGCCGCCGACGATCACGGCGATGATCGCGAACACCAGCAGGAACGTGGAGATGATGTCGAGGAACTGACCGACGGCGTTCTGCGACTCCTCGGCCACCTGGTCGCCGGTCACCGCCTCCCAGCCGTCGGGAACCACCGAGCTGGCCGCGGCGACGAGCTCCTCCTGGGTGACGCCGTCCGCGGCGGTGAGGGTGATCTGGTTGTACTCGTCGCGGCCCTCGAGGAACAGGTCCTGGGCGCCCTCGGTGCTGAACACCAGCAGGGTCGCGCCCGCCGTACCGCCGCCGTTGAACTCGCCCGTGCCGACCAGGGTGGCGGTGCGCTCGGGCTCGCCGAAGGGCGCCAGCAGCTTCACCTCGTCGCCTAGCGCGTAGTCGCCGTTCTCGGCGGCGGCGTCGTCGAGCAGGATCTCGTCGGCGGCCTCCGGCCACTGGCCGCTGGTCAGCTCCATCGGCGACTCCCCGGCCATGTTCGGCGCGCCGTTGAAGTTGAACGCCAGGGTCGGCGCTCCGGTGCCGCCGACCAGCGTCCCGTCGGAGGCGAGCAGGCTCATCCCGATCCCGACCACGTCGCCGTCGGCCCGCTGCACCTCCGGCAGAGCCGCCAGGTCGTTGGCCACGGCGGGAGTCAGCGTCTGCGTCGTCTGGGCCGGTGCCGCGTCGAACGAGTCGGAGTCCGCCGGGCGGACCACGCCGTCGGGGGTGGAGCCGTAGATGATCCCGTCGAAGGTCGAGGACAGGCCGTTGCTGAAGACCAGCACGCCCGAGAGGAACGCGACGCCCAGCACGATCGCCAGGCCGCTCATCACGAGCCGCACCTTGCGGGCCAGCAGGTTGCGGAGGGTCAGCTTGATCACGCCGTGCCGCCTCCGGCCTCGGCGCGGCGCGCGGCGGCGACGTCCTGCAGGCGCGTCATGTGCTCCAGGATCTGCTCGCGCTCGGGCTGGTGGAGCTCGTCGACGACGCGGCCGTCGGCCAGGAAGACCACGCTGTCGCAGTACGACGCCGCGACGGCGTCGTGGGTCACCATCACCACGGTCTGGCCGAAGTCGTCCACGCTGCGGCGCAGGAACGACAGCACCTCGGCGCCCGAGGTGCTGTCCAGGTTGCCGGTCGGCTCGTCGGCGAAGACGATCGAGGGCTGGCTGACCAGCGCGCGGGCGCAGGCGACCCGTTGCTGCTGGCCGCCGGACATCTCGCTCGGCCGGTGTCCGAGCCGGTCGCGCAGACCGACCGCGTCGATCACGGTGTCGAACCACTGCTGGTCGGGCTTCTTGCCGGCCAGGTTGAGCGGCAGCAGGATGTTCTCCCGCGCGGTGAGGGTGGGGACCAGGTTGAAGGCCTGGAAGACGAAGCCGATCCGCTCGCGCCGCAGCGTGGTCAGCGCCTTGTCCTTGAGGCGGCCGAGGTCGACGCCGTCGACCTCGACGTCGCCGGAGGTCGGCGCGTCCAGCGCGGCCATGCAGTGCATCAGGGTGGACTTGCCGGATCCCGACGGCCCCATGATCGCGGTGAACCGGCCCGCGGCGAGGTCGAGCGTCACGCCGTCGAGAGCGTGGACGGCCGAGTCCCCGGAGCCGTAGGTCTTGCGCAGGTCCCTCGCCCGTGCGGCCGGCGGCACGGGGTCGTGGGTGGGGGCAGGCGGGGACGCGGGAGCCGTGGTCATGGGTCAAGCCTGCCGGAAGCCGTCGACACGTGCCATCGGGGATCGACCCTGAGGTCCTCTCAGGGTGGGTCCCGGATGGCCGGGACCGGCCCGCGGACCTGTGCCGATCCGTCGGGGCGCTGTGCCAGAGTGTCGCCATGGCACAGCCGCGGTACGTCGGCGCGATCGACCAGGGCACCACCAGCACCCGTTTCATGGTCTTCGACCACGGCGGCCAGGTGGTGGCCCGTCACCAGCTCGAGCACCAGCAGATCCTGCCGCGCGCCGGCTGGGTGGAGCACAACCCGGTGGAGATCTGGGAGCGGACCTCCGCGGTGGTCCAGACGGCCCTCGGCCAGGCCGGCCTCTCGCACGCCGACCTCGCGGCGATCGGGATCACGAACCAGCGGGAGACCACGATCGTCTGGGACCGCCGTACGGGCCGCCCGCTGCACAACGCGATCGTGTGGCAGGACACCCGCACCGACAGCATCGCGGCGGCGTTGGAGCGGGACGGGACCGGCGACCTGATCCGGCAGCGCGCGGGGCTGCCGCCGGCGCCGTACTTCTCCGGCGGCAAGCTGCGCTGGCTGCTGGAGAACGTCGAGGGTCTCCGCGATCTCGCCGAGGCCGGCGACGCGCTCTTCGGCACCCCGGACACCTGGATCCTGTGGAACCTGACGGGTGGGGTCGAGGGCGGCGTCCACGTCACCGACGTCACCAACGCCAGCCGGACGATGCTGATGGACCTGGAGACGCTCGACTGGGACCCCGAGCTGCTGGAGGTCTTCGGGGTGCCGCGCGCGATGCTGCCGGCGATCCGCGAGTCCTCCGCGACCACGCCGTACGGCGTCACCCGTCGCAGCGGTCCGTTCCGCGGCGAGGTGCCGATCACCGGCATCCTGGGCGACCAGCAGGCCGCCACGGTCGGCCAGGTCTGCTTCGCCCCCGGCGAGGCCAAGAACACCTATGGCACCGGCAACTTCATGTTGCTCAACACGGGCACTGAGATCGTCCGCTCCCGGTCGGGGCTGCTGACCACGCCGGCCTACCGGTTCGGCGACGAGCCGTGCGTGTACGCGCTCGAGGGCTCCATCGCGGTGACCGGCTCGGCGGTCCAGTGGCTGCGCGACCAGCTCGGCATCATCAGCGGCGCTGCGGAGTCGGAGTCGCTGGCCCGGCAGGTGGAGGACAACGGCGGGGTGTACTTCGTACCCGCGTTCTCGGGCCTCTTCGCGCCGTACTGGCGCTCGGACGCCCGCGGCGCGATCGTCGGCCTCTCCCGGTTCAACACCAACGCGCACCTGGCCCGGGCCACCCTCGAGGCGATCTGCTACCAGTCGCGCGACGTCGTCGAGGCGATGAGCGCCGACTCCGGGGTGGCGCTGGAGACGCTGAAGGTCGACGGGGGAGTCACCCTCAACAGCCTCTGCATGCAGATCCAGGCCGATGTGCTCGGCGTGCCGGTGAGCCGCCCCGAGGTCCCGGAGACGACCGCGCTCGGCGCCGCGTACGCCGCCGGCCTCTCGGTGGGCTACTGGGGCTCGACCGACGAGCTGCGACAGAATTGGCGTGAGGACACCCGCTGGGAGCCGCAATGGGGCGAGGAGCGGCGGGAGGCCGGCTACGCGCAGTGGAAGAAGGCCGTCCAGCGGACACTCGACTGGGTCGAGGTCTGAGCGCTCACCCGGCACCGACCGCGCGGCCCCGCAGGGCCGTCCGACCAGGGAGACATCCATGCAGCCCGCCGCACTCTCGCCCCGCACCCGCTCCGCCGCCCTGCGCCGGATGGCGAGCACGCAGCTCGACGTCCTGGTGATCGGGGGTGGGGTGGTCGGCGCGGGCTCGGCGCTCGACGCCGCCACCCGCGGGCTCTCCGTCGGGCTGGTGGAGGCCCGCGACTTCGCCTCCGGCACCTCCAGCCGCAGCTCCAAGCTGATCCACGGCGGACTGCGCTACCTGGAGATGCTCGACTTCCGACTGGTCGCCGAGGCCCTCAAGGAGCGCGGCCTGCTGATGCAGCGCCTCGCCCCGCACCTGGTCCGGCCCGTTCCCTTCCTCTACCCGCTCACCGGCCGCGGCTGGGAGAGGTGGTACGCCGGTGCCGGCGTGGCGCTCTACGACGCGATGTCGCGGTTCAGCGGCTACGGCGACACGACCCCCGTGCACCGGCACCTGACCCGGCGCGGTGCGCGGCGAGCCTTCCCCTCGCTGCGCAAGGAGGCGTTGGTCGGCGCCATCCGGTACTACGACGCGCAGGTCGACGACGCGCGGCACACGATGTTCCTCGCGCGCACCGCGGCCACCTACGGCGCCGCCGTCGCCTCCCGCACCCGCGTGCTCGGCCTGGTGAAGGAGAGCGAACGGGTGGTCGGCGCCGAGGTGATCGACCTGGAGACCGGGCGGCGGTTCACCATCCGCGCCTCACAGGTCATCAACGCCACCGGCGTCTGGACCGACGAGACCCAGGCGATGGCGCGCGAGCGAGCTCAGTTCCACGTCCGCGCCAGCAAGGGCATCCACCTGGTCGTCCCGCGCGACCGGATCCGCGGGGAGGCCGGCCTGATCCTGCGCACCGAGAAGTCGGTGCTCTTCGTGATCCCGTGGAAGCGACACTGGATCATCGGCACCACCGACACCGACTGGGAGCTGTCCAAGGACCACCCGGCTGCCAGCTCGCGCGACATCGACTACCTGCTCGAACGCGTCAACGCCGTGCTCGAGGTGCCCCTGAACCGGGACGACGTCGAGGGGGTGTACGCCGGACTCCGACCGCTGCTCGCCGGCGAGAGCGAAGCGACCTCGAAGCTCTCCCGCGAGCACGCGGTGGCCCACAGCGTGCCGGGGCTGGTGGTGGTCGCCGGCGGGAAGTACACGACCTACCGGGTGATGGCGGCCGATGCCGTCGACGAGGCGGTGCACGGGCTGGAGTCGGTCCTCGGACGGACCGTGGGCGCCTGCGTGACGGAGAACGTGCCGCTCGTCGGCGCCGACGGCTACCAGGCCCTGTGGAACCAGCGGCGCCAGCTGGCGCGCAACTCGGGGCTGGCGGTCAACCGCGTCGAGCACCTGTTGGAGCGGTACGGCTCGCTCGTGCTCGAGGTGCTCGACATCGTCGCCGCGGAGCCGGTCCTCGGGGAGCCGCTGACGGGCGCCGAGGACTACCTCGCGGTCGAGGCCGTCTACGCCGTCACGCACGAGGGGGCACGGCACCTGGACGACATCCTCACCCGGCGCACGCGGATCTCGTTCGAGACCTTCGACCGTGGCGTCGCGGCGGCGCCCTACGTGGCCGAGCTGGTCCGCGGGCACCTCGGCTGGGACGCGGACCAGACCGAGCGCGAGGTCGAGCACTACGTGAAGCGGGTGGAGGCGGAGCGGGAGAGCCAGCGTCAGCCGGACGACCACACCGCCGACGCGGCGCGCAAGGGTGCAGCCGACGTCGTGCCGGTCACCCAGGTGGCCTCCGCGGAGTAGCCGAGCACGGTCGCTAGATTCGGGGCGTGGACCTCCAGCTGAACGACCGCGTCCTGATCGTCACCGGCGGCACCCGAGGGCTGGGCCGCGCCACGGCTGAGCAGCTGCTGCGCGAAGGGGCGCGGGTGCTCGTCACCGGGCGCTCCGCGGAGGCGGTCGAGCGCGCCGTGGTCGACCTCGCCGCAGTGGCCGACGCTGGCGGCGGCGCGGTGCTCGGGGTCACCGCGGACAACGCCGACCCGGGCACTCCCGCGCGCCTGCTGGAGGCCGCGTCGGATGAGTGGGGGCGTGTGGACGGCGCGCTGATCAGCGTCGGCGGACCGCCCGCGGGTCCCGTCACCGCGGTCACTGACGAGCAGTGGACGGCCGCGTTCGGCAGCGTCTTCCTCGGCGGGGTGCGGTTGGCGCGCGAGATCGGCACCGCGCTGCCCGCCGGCGGCTCGCTGGCGATGGTCCTGTCGACCAGCGTCCGTCAGCCCGTGCCCGGCCTGGCGATCTCCAACGGCCTGCGACCGGGGCTGGCGATGGTCGCGAAGAGCCTCGCGGACGAGCTCGGGCCCTCCGGCGTACGGGTCAACGCGCTGCTGCCCGGACGGATCGGCACCGACCGGGTCGCGGAGCTGGATGCGGCGACGGGGGACGCGGAGGCCTCGAAGGCGGCCGCCGTCGCCCAGATCCCGCTGCGGCGCTACGGGCGGCCGGAGGAGTTCGGACGGGTCGCCGCGTTCCTGCTCTCGTCGGCCTCGTCGTACCTGACCGGCGTCTCGCTCCCCGTCGACGGAGGGATGACCCGCTCGCTCTGAGTCCGCGCCTGCCGGGACTCCTCCCGCGCCTCCACCTGGGCCCGGAGCCCCGGGGGCACGTCGTCGCGAGCCCGCGAGAACGGGCCGGGCTTGCGCTGCGGCCGGCGCTCCCCCCGGCGGCCGTTGCGACGCTCGTCCCAGGCCAGGTAGAGGAACCCGCCGCCGGCGAGCACCCCGAAGAACCACCACTGCAGCCCGTAGAAGAAGTGCGGGCCGTTGTCGAGGTCGGGCAGATCCGCCCGCTCCAGCGGCACGGCGGGCTCGGGGTCCTCCGTGCGCAGGTCCACGAAGCCTCCGTAGACCTCCCGGTCCAGCGCCTCGCCGATCTTCACGCTCGAGATCGCCCGGGTGGTCTGGTCCGTGACGTCGGTGCTGTTGCCGGTGCCGTCCTGGCGTACCCAACCGGTGATGGTCACCTCGCCCGACGGCGGAGCCGGGATCTCGTCGCGCGCGACGAACGTCTGGCCGGGCTCGAGCGCCAGGAACCCGCGGTCCACCAGCAGGGCGGTGCCGTCCGCCGTGACGAGCGGCACCACCGCGTCGACGCCCGGCAGGCTGTCGTCGCCGGAGCGGTTGCGCACGACGATGGTGTCGGCGACGTCGTACGTCCCGGTCGCGCTCACCACCCGCCACTGGTCGTCCTGGGCCACCTGCTCGCCGAGCGCGAGGACGTCGGCCACGGGTACCGGGTCGCGCACCTCGTTGGCCTCGATGATCGCGTTGCGCTCCTTGCGGTCGTCGAGGCGGCCGAACTGCCACTCGCCGAGCCACCAGGTCGCCCAGCCGACGAGGAGGATGGTGAGGAAGAAGAGGACCCAGCGTCGGCTCACCAGGAACCGCCAGGACCCGAGCCAGGCCACAAGCTTCACGGGGCCACGGTAGACGGCGTGCCTATGCTGGCCACATGCAGGTGCTGCCGTTGGTGGATCGGTTCGGTCGGGTCGCCACCGATCTTCGGGTGTCGCTGACCGACCGGTGCAACCTCCGCTGCTCCTACTGCATGCCGCCCGAGGGCCTGGACTGGATGCCGAACGAGGACCAGCTCACCGACGACGAGGTGGTGCGCCTGATCGGTGTGGCGGTCACGCGGCTCGGGGTGCGCGAGGTCCGCTTCACCGGCGGTGAGCCCCTGGTACGTCGTGGGCTGGTCGACATCGTGGCGCGCACGCACGCGATCGACCCCGACGTCGAGCTCTCCCTCACCACCAACGCCCTGGGGCTGGCCAAGGTGGCCGGCGCGCTGGCGGGCGCCGGCCTGGATCGGGTCAACGTCAGCCTGGACTCGGTGCGCGAGGACACCTTCGCCACCATCACCCGGCGCGACCGGCTGCGCGACGTGGTCGACGGCCTCGCGGCCGCCGAGGCGGCCGGCCTCGGCCCGGTCAAGGTCAACGCGGTGCTGCTGCGGGGGATCAACGACGACCAGGCTCCCGAGCTGCTGCGCTGGTGCCTCGACCGCGGCTACCAGCTGCGCTTCATCGAGCAGATGCCCTTGGACGCGCAGCACGGGTGGTCGCGCACGACGATGGTGACCGCCGATGAGACGCTGGCCCGGCTCGAGGCGGAGTTCGCGCTGGCGCCGGCCGAGGAGCCGCGGGGGAGCGCCCCCGCCGAGCTGTTCACGGTCGACGGGGGGCCGGCCACGGTCGGCGTGATCGCCTCGGTCAGCCGCCCGTTCTGCGGGGACTGCGACCGGGTCCGGCTGACCGCCGACGGCCAGGTCCGCAACTGCCTGTTCGCCCGGTCCGAGTCGGACCTGCGCACGGCGCTGCGGGCCGGCGCCGACGATGACGACCTCGCCGAGAGGTGGCGGGCCGCGGTACTGCCGAAGCTGCCCGGCCACGGCATCGACGACCCGACGTTCCTGCAGCCCGACCGGCCGATGTCCGCGATCGGCGGCTGAACACCCCCACCCGCCGACTTGGGGTTTGTGGTGCCGCGACTTGAGGTTTGTGGCGGGACGACTTTCAAGATCCGGTGCCGGAAGGGCCGTCACCACCGCCGATTGGTGTAGGACGGCGCCAATGCCTCACGCACGCCGCGGATCCATAGCCTGAGCTGCGGGTCGGTGAAGTCGCCCCGGCGGACCACGATGACCCGCCAACCCAGCGCGCGGAGCCGCTCGCGACGCTCGCGGTCGTGCGCCTGCTGGGCAGGGGAGCTGTGCGAGTCGCTGCCGTCGTACTCGATCGCGACCTTGGCGCGACGATAGGCGAAGTCGAGACGGTAGACGGGCTCGCCATCGATCTCCACCCAGACCTGGGGCTCGGGGCGCGGTAGGCCCGCATCGAGCAAGGCGAGAAGGATCCAAGCTTCTCGCGGTGACTCGATTCCGGGTTCAACCGACGGGACGAGTTCCCTCAGTTGGACCACGCCACGCCTGCCTCGGAATCGCCCCAGCTCCCTGGTCATCATCTCGGCGGTGAGGTCGTGCAGCCCGGCGAGCTCGCTCATCGCGGCGTGCGCCTCCCGCCGGCGCAGGTGACAACCGAGGTCGAGGGCGGTGCGAAGTGGCGTCGTCACTCGCACACCATGGACGACGGTCACGTCACTCGGCTGGAGATCTCGGGTGCGACCGCGGGCCTCGGCGCGTGCCGTCGGGTGGTGGCCGCTGAGGGCACAGGTCTCGACAACGTGGAGCAGGTCATGCTCCGAGAGCGTGAGGGCATCGACGCCGTGCAGCCACGCCGCGGTCCGGTCCACAGCGACGTGGTGGCGGGAGGCACCGAGTGCGATGACCTGCGCGCGCAACAAGGCGTCATCCTGCAGGTCAGCGCGCGCAAACACTCCTCGCGTGTACCGGCGCAGGCTGCCGTCCGCCAGCGCCTCTCGCAGCTGGTGCCTGCTGATACCCAGTCGGGCTGCGGTCTGAGCGGTGAAGGGGGCGGCGGGGAGCAGGTCGTGGTCCATGCCAACGGAGCATCATCCCTTGGTCCGGACCGATCGAGGCAGCACCTACGGGCTGGGTATCGCGAACCAGAGGCGCTCGCCTGTGCGCGGACAAGCGGGCCCCGGCGTGGTGGGGGAGGCCCGGTCGTCGGCACTGGGCGCGATTCGGCCAGCCACAATGCCCAAGTCACTGCGCCACAAAGCCCAAGTCGGCGGAGGAGGGGGCGTGGGGTCAGGCGGAGTGCGGGATGGTGTCCTTGAGGAACTTCCGCGCCCCGAGGAAGACCTCCAGGGACTCCCGGTGCTCGTCGCAGGCCAGCCAGACCTTCCGGCGGTCCGGGGTGTGGATCTTGGGGTTGTTCCACAGCAGCTGCCACTGCGCCGGGGCCTGGCAGCCCTTGGCGGAGCAGACGTCAGGAGCCACTCGGACCGCCCAGCTGGCGCTGCCCGGAGCGACCGTCGGGCAGAGGGAGGGAGGAGTCCCGGCTGTCGTTGGCGTTGGCCATGACGACCGCCAGGTAGGGCAGGATCACCGCGGCGGCGATCAGGAACGGCCACAGCCAGTTGATGCCGGCCACGCCGGCGAAGGCGGCGCCGATGAAGCACAGCGACCGCACCGACATCCAGAAGATGTACTTGCGCTGACGGCGTGCCAGGTCGGCCCGCGGGTCGTTGCCCACGGTGGTGATCCGGACCGGACCGGCACCTGCTGTCGCCATGCCCGCCAGCCTATAGGCTCCCCGTATGTCCAACCGCACCTACCGTGTCACCGAGATCGTCGGCACCTCTCCCGACGGCATCGACCAGGCCATCCGCAACGGCGTCGAGCGCGCCGGCCAGACCCTGCGTCACCTCGACTGGTTCGAGGTCACCCAGGTCCGCGGCCAGATCAAGGACGGGCAGGTGGAGCACTTCCAGGTCGGGATGAAGGTCGGCTTCCGCCTCGAGGACGAGTGAGTCGCGGCGGCCGGCGGATCGTCGCCGGCTCGACGCCGCAGATCGTTGGACTTGTAGGAACCTCACAAAGAACCTCGCTGAAGTTGAGGCCCCGAGGCAGCGATCCACATCGGTTGCGACTACTAGCGTCGATCCCGTGAACCAGCCCCGATCGGTCCTCGTCACCGGCGGCAACCGCGGCATCGGCCGCGCGATCGCCGAGGCCTTCCTCGCCCAGGGCGACAAGGTCGCCGTCACCACCCGCAACGGTGGCGCCCCCGAGGGCGCTCTCGAGCTCAAGGCGGACGTCACCGACGCCGCCTCGATCGATGCGGCGTTCAAGGAGGCGGAGGCGGTCAACGGCCCGGTCGAGATCCTCGTCGCGAACGCGGGCATCACGGCAGACACGCTCCTGCTGCGGATGTCGGAGGAGGACTGGAGCTCGGTGATCGACACCAACCTCACCGGTTCCTTCCACGTCGCCAAGCGCGCGGCGAAGGGCATGCTGCGCCTGAAGCGTGGCCGGATCATCTTCATCTCCAGCGTGGTCGGCCTGCTCGGCTCACCCGGCCAGGTCAACTACGCCGCCTCCAAGGCCGGCCTGGTCGGCATGGCCCGGTCGCTGGCGCGCGAGCTCGGCTCCCGCAACATCACCGCCAACGTCGTCGCGCCGGGGTTCGTCAACACCGACATGACCGCCGTGCTCACCGACGAGCAGAAGGCGGAGATCAAGAATCAGGTCCCCCTGGGTCGGTACGCCGACCCGGCGGAGATCGCCGGCGCAGTCACCTGGCTCGCCGCAGATGCAGCGGCATACGTCACCGGGGCCGTGATCCCGGTCGACGGTGGACTTGGAATGGGGCACTGACACACCTATGGGAATCCTCGACGGCAAGACGATCCTGGTCGCCGGAGTCACGCTCGACACCTCGATCGGCTTCGCGGTGGCGAAGTTCGCCCAGGAGCAGGGCGCGACGGTCCTGATCTCGAACTTCGGCCAGGCGCTGCGGATCACCCGCCGGATCGCCAAGCGGTTGCCGGAGCTGCCCCCGGTGCTCGAGCTCGACGTGACCGACGAGGAGCACCTCGCCGGCCTGGCCGACCAGGTGCGCGAGCACCTCGGCCCGGACGCGACGCTCGACGGCGTGGTGCACTCGATCGCCTACGGCAACCCCGAGACCCTGCTCGGCGGCAAGTTCCTCACCGGCCCGTGGGCGGACGTCGCGCAGGCCGTCCAGGTGTCGGCGTACTCGCTGAAGTCGCTGGCCATGGCGTGCAAGCCGCTGATGGGACAGGGCGGCAGCGTGGTCGGCCTCACCTTCGACGCGTCCGTCGCCTGGCCGGTCTACGACTGGATGGGTGTGGCGAAGGCGGCGCTGGAGTCCACCTCGCGCTACCTGGCCCGCGACCTGGGACCCGACGGCATCCGGGTGAACCTGGTCTCGGCCGGCCCGCTCAAGACCCTGGCCGCGAAGGCGATCCCGGGCTTCGAGGAGCTCGACTCGCTGTGGGAGCAGAACTCCCCGCTGGGCTGGGACAACGGTGACCAGGAGCCGACCGCCCGCGCGGTCTGCGCGCTGCTGTCGGACCTGTTCCCGGCCACCACCGGCGAGATCGTCCACGTCGACGGCGGCTTCCACGCGATGGGCGCCTGAGCCAGTCCGTGACGAGGGCGCGAGCTGGCAGAGACTCTCTGCCGGCTCGCGCCCTGCTAGGTGGAGTCGGCCGGAACCTTCGGTCGGCGCGAGGCGAGGGCCGTCATCGCGGCCCACACCGCGGCGACGATCGCCACCTCCGCCACGACGTACGCCGGCCAGGGCCCGAGCAGGTCCAGTGCGGACCCCGCGCCCGGTTTGCGGCACAGGTAGCCATAGTTGGTGCCGGCCACCGCGTTGAACGCGCCAGCGACCGCCACCCACGCCAGCGTGAGGGCCATGGTGGCCCGGTACTCGCGCCAGCCCGGGGTCAGGCCGAGCCCGATCGTCAGGTAGCCGGCGGCCCACACGATCAGCAGGTGGAGCGCCCAGAACGCCAGGTAGCGCAGCTCCGGGAACTCCTCGCCGAGCGACGGGGTCACGATCGCCTGCAGGGTCAGCAGGCTCCAGTAGAACGTCAGCGCCACCGCGACCCGGTGATGGGTCCAGAGCGCGACCGCCGCCGCTACCCAGGCCAGGTCGCACAGGTGCAGGGGGAGGGAGACGCCGAGCTCGAAGCGGGTCAGCACGTCGACGACCTGGAAGGGGACCGTCGCCGCGGCCACCGCTATCGCCCAGGCGCGGTCGAGGGCGGTGGGGCGGCCCAGTCCCCGGCGACGACGGCCCAGCGCGACGGCTCCGACGAGCCCGACGCCGAACAGCGCGAGTGGCACCAGGTGGGTCGCGCCGTAGGGCGTCACCCGCGCAGTGTCGCACGCCCCGGCCCGTGCTGCCCTAGGCTCGGAGCGTGCCAGCTCCCGTACTGATCCTGGTCCGCCACGCCAAGGCGGAGGCGTTCGCGGCGACCGACCACGAGCGCCCCCTCGCCGAGCGGGGCCACGCTGACGCCGCCGACGCCGGCCGATGGCTGGGCGAGATCGGGATCGACCCGGACCTCGCCTACGTCTCGACCGCCGCGCGCACCCGTGAGACCTGGACCGACGTCGCCGACGCGGCGGGGTGGGACGGAGTGGTCGCGCACTTCGACCAGAGCCTGTACGGCGCGGACGAGGTCGGAGCGCTCGAGCTCCTCGCCGCGACCGAACCGGACGTCGGCGCCGTCGTGGTGGTGGGCCACAACCCGACGATGGCCGTCCTCGCGCAGCTGCTGGACGACGGGGAGGGCGACGCCTCGGGCGACCTGTCCGGCGGCTTCCCGACGTCGGCGGTGGCGGTGTTCGACGTGCCCGACGGGTGGGCGGGCATCGGGGCGATGTCCGGGCGTCTCCGCGCGTTCCACGTCGGACGCGGCTGACCCGGCTGACCCGGCTGACCCGGAGTCGACGCGGTTCGACGGCCGGACGTGTTCGGCCGCGGCGTCAGGCCTCCAGCGGCGGCGACGGTGTGGTGAACCCGGCGGCGGCGTCGGCGGCCTCGATCTCCTCCCGGGTGATCCCGAGCAGGTACATGATCGCGTCCAGGTAGGGCACGTTCAGCGAGGTGTCGGCGGCGTCGCGGACGACGGGCCGGGCGTTGTAGGCGATGCCCAGGCCGGCCGCGGCGAGCATGTCGAGGTCGTTGGCGCCGTCGCCGATGGCGATCGTCGCCGCCTCCGGTATGCCGAGCTCTGCGGCGAACTCGCGGAGGGCGTCGGCCTTCCCTGCCCGGTCGACGATCGCGCCGACCACGCGCCCGGTGAGCCGGCCGTCGACGATCTCCAGCGTGTTGGCGCGCGCCCGGTGGATGCCGAGGTCGGCAGCGAGCCGGTCGGTGATCTGGCTGAAGCCGCCGGAGACGATGGCGAAGCGGTAGCCGAGCCGCCGCAGGGTTCGCACCAGCGTGCGGGCGCCGGGGTTGATCACGATCTTGGCGTAGACCTCGTCCAGCACGCCGGCGTCGAGCCCCTCGAGCAGGGCGACCCGGGCGCGCAGCGACTCCGCGAAGTCCAGCTCGCCGCGCATCGCCCGTTCCGTGACCTCGGCGACCTCCGCTCCGTGTCCGGCGTGCTCGGCGAGCATCTCGATGACCTCGCCCTGGATCAGCGTGGAGTCGACGTCCATCACGATCAGCCGCACCCCGTGGCGCAGGATGGAGGCCGGCTGCACCGCCACGTCGAAGTCGTTCTCCGCCGCCTCGGAGGCGAGCAGGGTCCGCAGCGTGTCCGGCGCCGCGCCGGACACGTGCAGCTCGATCGCGGTCACGGGGTAGCGCGCCATCCGCTCGATGCGGTCGATGTTGCCGCCGGCGTCGGCGATCCGGCCGGCGACCGCCGCCATGGCTCCTGCGCGCAGCGGGGAGCCGATGACGGTGACGTGGGTCCGCCCGTCGGGCCGGCCGCCGTCGTCTCCCGAGCCGCGCTCGACGTGGATGCTCACCCCGAGGTCGGACGCGGTCGCGTCCAGCGCCGCACGCAGGCGGGCGGCGTCCCGCGGGGCGCTCACCAGCACGCCGAGCACCAGTCGGCCGCGGATGACCATCTGCTCGAGGTCGACGACGGTGACGCCGGCGGCGGCCAGCGTGCCGAAGACCGAGGAGGTGATCCCGGGGCGGTCGGTCCCGGTCACCGTGATCAGCAGCGTCTCGCTGGCGGCAGGCGTGGCGTTCATCGGGGGGAGGCTATCGCCGGCGGCCAGCCGTCGGGGGAGCAGGCTGCCGTCAACGCGGCCCGCACGGCGCGTTCGAGCGGCGCCAGCAGCGCCCGGCGGCGTTCGATCTCGCCGAGGCTGAGCGCGCCGCCCTCGGACTCCAGTGCCAGCGCGATGACGTCCTGCAGGTGGATGGCTCGCCCGGCGAGCGCCCGGCACGCGTCAGGTACGCCGGGGGGCGCGACCAGCCCGGTGCCGTGCCTCAGGTCGTGCAGCTCGTCGGCGATCTCCGGGCTCCAGGCGGCGACGTCGAGGTCGGCCAGGCCGTTCGCGGCGTCCAGCACCGCCGAGCGGAGCGCCCGGTCGGCCTCGCCGAGGTCCGGCGGGGGCCGCCGGGCCGCCGGGTGCCGCACCCACTCGACCGCGCGGCCCACGACGGTGGGCACCAGGGCCTCCTCGGCGCCGAGCAGCAGCGCGGCCTCCCCGGCCTCGACGGCGGCGGCGGTGAACGGCGCGGGCCCGCGCACGCCGATCGGGTCGCCGGCGGCGGGGAACGCGGCACCGACGGCCGTCGCGCCGCGGTCGCGGGCGTCGGCCAGCAGCGGAACCAGCCCCGCGGCGCCGGCCGGCGCGCCGACCACAAGGTGCGCGACGTCGGACCCGGTCACGGCGTCCAGCAGGTCGTCGGGGCCGATGTCACCGCGCAGCCAGGCGGTGCCCCACCAGGCGAGGCGCCCAGCCCGGGGCAGCGGGTCGTCGGGGGTGTCGGAGTAGGCGTCCACGAGTCGGTGACGATACGCCGCGGCGCCCCGTTAGGGTTGCCGCCATGTCCGCAGTCCTCGAACTCGCCGAAGTCAGCGTGCGGCGTGGCCGCGCCACCCTGCTGGACCGGGTGAGCTGGGTCGTCCGCGAGGGCGAGCGATGGGTGGTGCTCGGCCCGAACGGCGCCGGGAAGACCACGCTGCTGCAGGTCGCCGGCGCGCAGATCCACCCGACCGACGGCGCCGTCGGCATCCTCGGCGAGCTGCTCGGCACGGTCGACGTGTTCGAGCTGCGGCCGCGGATCGGCGTGACCAGCGCGGCGCTGGGCGAGCAGGTGCCCCGGGGCGAGCTGGTCCGCGACGTGGTCATGTCCGCGTCGTACGCCGTCCTGGGCCGGTGGCGCGAGCAGTACGACGACCTGGACCTCAAGCGCGCCGAGGACCTGATGCAGGAGCTCGGGGTCACCCGCATGGCCGAACGGACGTTCGGCACCCTCTCGGAGGGCGAGCGCAAGCGCGTGCTGATCGCGCGGGCCCTGATGACCGACCCGGAGCTGCTGCTCCTGGACGAGCCGGCGGCGGGCCTGGATCTCGGTGGCCGCGAGGACCTGGTCTCGACGCTGTCGGTGCTCGCCTACGCCCCGGAGTCACCGGCGACGGTGCTGGTCTCGCACCACGTGGAGGAGATCCCGCCCGGGTTCACCCATGTGCTGATGCTCCGCGACGGCGCGGTGGTGGATGCCGGTCCGATCGAGTCGACGCTGAACGCGACCACGTTGTCCGCCACGTTCGGGATGCCGTTGGTGGTGGAGCAGCACGAGGGGCGCTGGTCGGCGCGCCGGCGGCGCCGGGCCTGAAACATCCGGCGCGGTCATCGCCTCGCCGATAGGGTCGGAGCATGGACTGGATAGGCGAGCACCTGTGGCAGACGTGGCTCGGCGTCGCGATCCTGTTCACCATCGCCGAGATGTTCTCCCTGGACCTGTTCCTGGCGATGCTCGCGGTCGGCGCGCTGGCCGGCATGGGCACCGCGTTGGCCACCGACTCCGTGGTGCTCAGCGCACTCGTCGCGTCGGGGGTCTCCGTCGCGATGCTCGCCGTGGTCCGGCCGTCGCTGGCGCGCCGGCTGCACGGCGGCCCCGAGCTGAGCTTCGGCAACGCCCGACTGATCGGACTGCCGGCGGTGGTGACCGAGCCGATCACCTCCCTGCACCCGGGTCGTGTGCGTCTGGATGGAGAGATCTGGACCGCGTCGGCCGACGACCCCCTGGAGATCGGCGAGCAGGTCGAGGTCGTCGCGATCCTCGGAGCGACGGCGCACGTGCGCCCGCGCACCCTGCCCGCTCCCACTGACGAGAAGGAGATCCCGTGATCGGCTGGATTCTGCTGGCCCTGCTGTTCCTGCTGGTGGTGGTCACCCTCAACAAGACGGTTCAGGTCATCCCGCAGGCGCGCGCCGGCGTGGTGGAGCGCTTCGGCAAGTACAAGGTGACGCTGTCCGCGGGCCTGAACTTCGTGATGCCGTTCATCGACAACGTGCGCCACCGGGTCGACCTGCGCGAGCAGGTGGTCAGCTTCCCGCCGCAGCCGGTGATCACCGAGGACAACCTGTCGGTCGACATCGACACGGTGATCTACTTCCGGGTCACCGACGCGGTCGCGGCGACGTACGAGATCGCGAACTACATCTCCGCGATCGAGCAGCTCACCATGACCACGCTGCGCAACATCATCGGTGGCATGGACCTGGAGCAGACGCTGACCAGCCGCGACCAGATCAACTCCGGACTGCGCGGCGTGCTCGACGAGGCCACCGGCAAGTGGGGCATCCGCGTGAACCGGGTCGAGATCAAGAGCATCGACCCGCCCGCCTCCATCAAGGACGCGATGGAGAAGCAGATGCGCGCGGACCGGGACAAGCGCGCCTCGATCCTGACCGCCGAGGGGCAGCGGCAGTCCGCCATCCTCACCGCCGAGGGAAACAAGCAGTCCGCGATCCTCAGCGCCGAGGGCGCACGGGAGTCCACGATCCTGCGCGCGCAGGCCGACCGGGAGGCCGCGATCCTGCGGGCCCAGGGTGAGGGACAGGCCATCCAGACCGTCTTCCAGGCGATCCACGACGGCCAGCCGGACCAGTCGCTGCTGGCCTATCAGTACCTGCAGATGATGCCGAAGATCGCCGACGGCGAGGCCAACAAGCTGTGGATCATCCCCAGCGAGTTCGGCGACGCTCTCAAGGGGCTGAGCTCCACGATCAACAACCTCCCGGGGATCCCGCAGGAGGTCGAGGGTCCGCGCACCCGCGTCGACCTCGGGCCCGAGGAGCCGGAGGTCGCGCAGCAGTCGGCCGAGGAGCTGAAGGCGGCCCAGGACGCGGTCGCGAAGGCGATCGAGGAGGCCCAGAGCGCCGCCCTGCCGGCCCACCCGACCGCTGCGCCGAGCCACCCGCCCGAGACCGGTCCCGCCACCGACGCCACCGACGAGCAGGGCCCGGAGGCGCCCCGCGCGTGAGTCCGCTCGACGCCGTCGCGGTCCTGGTTGCCGGGGTCGGGGCGGGGATGATCAACGCCGTCGTGGGGTCGGGCACGCTGATCACCTTCCCGACGCTGCTCGCGCTCGGCGTACCGCCGCTGACGGCCAACGTGTCCAACAGCCTCGGCCTGGTGCCGGGCTCGGTCGCGGGAGCGGTGGGGTACCGCCGCGAGCTGGTCGGCCAGCGGCAGCGGGTACGCCGCCTCCTGCTGGTCTCGGTGCCGGCCGGTGCCACCGGGGCGCTGTTGCTCCTGGTGCTGCCCGCGGGGGCGTTCGAGGCGGTGGTGCCGTTCCTGATCGCCCTGGGCCTGGTGCTGGTGGTGGTCCAGCCGCGGCTGTCCGCTTGGGTGGCCGCGCGGGAGGAGGCACGGGGCCGGGACGGTGACCGTGGCGCCTGGTGGCTGCCGGTGGCGACCTTCGGCTCCGGTGTCTACGGCGGCTACTTCGGCGCAGCGCAGGGCGTGATCCTGATGGCCGTGCTCGGCATCGGCCTCAGCGACGCGCTGCAGCGGCTCAACGCCCTGAAGAACGTGCTGGTGGCGGCCGTCAACGGCGTCGCGGGCGTGCTGTTCGTGGTGGTCGCCGGCCTCGACCTGCTGGGCACCCAGGCGGAGGTGGATTGGCTCCTCGTGCTGCTGATCGGCGTGGGCGCCGTGATCGGCGGGTTCCTCGGCGCCGCGGTGGGCCGCCGCCTGCCGCCGTTGCTGCTGCGCGCGGTGATCGTCGTCGTCGGGCTGGTCGCCCTCGTCGTGCTGCTCGCCTGACCACACCCCGCGAGTGGGTCGTCACGACCGCCCGAATGGGTGGTGGGGACCGGTCGAGTCGGCCGTTTCGGCCGGTGCCTGTGACCGACTCGGCCGGTGCTTGTGACCGACTCGCGCTACAGGACGTAGGCGCGCAGCCAGCGGTCGATCTCGTCGTAGGCGCGCTCCCGCGCGGCCTTGCGGGAGAGGATCACGTCGTGGATCGCGCCCGGGATGGCGACGTAGGTGACGTGCCGGCCGACCGCGACCGACCAGCGCCGGATGTGGCGCACGTCGAGGACGATGTCGGTGCGGAAGATGTCCTCGTTCATCTCTTTGGGCCACGAGCTGCGGTCGGAGGAGAGCACGAGCACCGGCGCCGGCACGGACAGGCCGGCCTGGAGCCGGGCGTGGCCCTCGCGGATCGCGCGCAGCCAGCCGAGCCGCACGGGGAACGAGCCGAACGGCTTCCACTCGAAGTCGAAGTCCCACTCGCCCTCGTGGTCGCGGTGCAGGCTGCGCGCGTAGAAGCCGGTGACGTCGCGGGTCAGCTCGCGCATCGGCCGCTTGCGACCGGCGCGGTCCAGCGCCTTGCCGGCGGCCCAGGTGCGCAGCACCGCCGGACCCTGCAGGTCCAGCCAGGGCGAGTTGAGCAGCAGACCGGCCAGCTCGACCGGCCGCCGCGAGTCCGCCCAGAGCGCGACGATCAGGCCGCCGGTGGAGTGCCCGGCCAGCACGACCTGGGTGTGGCCGTCGCGGACGGTGATCCGCTCCCAGGCGGCGTCGAGCTCCTCGAAGTAGGCCTCGAGGTCGTCCACGTAGGTCGGCGACTGGTGCGGGCGCAGGGAGCGGCCGTACTTGCGCAGGTCCAGTGCGTACATGTCGTGGTCCCGCTCCAGCCACCACTCGCCGTACGCCGTCTGGAAGAAGTAGTCGGAGAAGCCATGGACGTGCAGCAGGGCGCGGTCGGTGGCCGTTCCGGTGGACCGGTGGACGAGCGTGGCGACGACCTCGCCCTCCTCGTCCGGCGCGAGCGGCAGGGTCTCGGCGGTCCACGGATCGCCGAGCACGTCGGGCAGGCTGAGAACGTCGCGGAGGCCGAGCGGGCTCCGGGGGCTGTCGCTGCTCACCCCGCCAGTCTGCCGCACGGGCCCGAAGCCGTGGGAACACAAGCCGGAAACAATGGCCACCTACGCTCCGCGAGCGTGAGGTACCAGCACACCCTGCACGGTCACACCTACGTCTTCGACGGCCTCGTCGACCTCCTCGCCAAGGCGACCCCGCTCCGCTCGGGCGACGTGCTCGCCGGATGCGCGGCGGAGAGCGACGCCGAACGGGCCGCGGCCCGGTGGGCACTCGCCGACCTCCCGCTGACCACCTTCCTCAACGAGCACGTGGTGCCACCGGAGAGCGACGAGGTGACCCGTCTCATCCTCGAGAGCCACGACCCGGCAGCATTCGCGCCGATCGCCCACCTGACGGTCGGCGGGCTGCGCGAGTGGCTCTTGACCACGGCCGCTGACGACGGCGCCAGCGCCGCGCTGGCCGCCGTCGCTCCGGGGCTGACGCCGGAGATGGTGGCGGCGGTCTCGAAGCTGATGCGCAACCAGGACCTGATCGCGGTGGGCGCGGCGACCGAGGTGACCACGGCCTTCCGGTCGACCCTCGGCCTGCGCGGCCGGCTCTCCACCCGGCTGCAGCCGAACCACCCGACCGACGACCCGGCCGGGATCGCGGCCGGCATCCTGGACGGCCTGCTGCTCGGCTGCGGGGACGCCGTGATCGGGATCAACCCGGCCTCCGACGACCCGGCGACCGTGGCGCGCCTGCTGCACCTGGTCGACGAGGTGCGCGAGCGCTACCGGATCCCGACCCAGTCGTGCGTGCTGACCCATGTGACCACCACGATCGACCTGATCGCGCAGGGGCACCCGGTCGACCTGGTCTTCCAGTCCATCGCCGGCACCCAGGGCGCCAACGCCGGGTTCGGCGTGGAGCTGGCGATGCTGGCCGAGGGTCACGAGGCGGCCACCGCCCTGGGCCGCGGCTCCGTGGGGCAGAACGTCATGTACTTCGAGACAGGCCAGGGCTCCGCGCTCTCGGCCGACGCCCACCTCGGCACCGACGGGCGCCCGGTCGACCAGCAGACCCTGGAGGTGCGCGCGTACGCCGTGGCGCGGGCCTTCGACCCGTTCATGGTCAACACCGTGGTCGGCTTCATCGGCCCCGAGTACCTCTACGACGGCAAGCAGATCGTCCGGGCCGGCTTGGAGGACCACCTGTGCGGCAAGCTGCTGGGGCTGCCGATGGGCGTCGACGTCTGCTACACCAACCACGCCGAGGCCGACCAGGACGACATGGACACCCTGCTCACCGTGCTGGGCGTCGCCGGCTGCACCTTCGTGATCGCGGTGCCCGGGGCCGACGACGTGATGCTCGGCTACCAGTCGACCTCGTTCCACGACGCGCTCGCGGCCAGGAAGGTGTTGGGCAAGCGGGCGGCGCCGGAGTTCGAGTCGTGGTTGGCCGACCTCGGCATGCTCGACCCGGGCGGTGGCGTCCGGGCGGTCGACCCCGCCACCAGCCCTCTGCGAGCGCTGGCATGAGCGGCGGGGGCGCGGGCGGGGACGACTTCTGGGCGCACCTGCGGGGCGCTACCCCGGCCCGGATCGGGCTGGGCCGCGCGGGGAACGCGCTGACCACGGCCGCCGTCCTCGAAGCCGGTGCGGCGCATGCGCTGGCGCGGGACGCCGTGCACCGGCCCGTCGACGTGGGCGCCCTGGCCGTGGACCTGTCCGCCCTCGGACTGGGGGAGGTGCGCACCGTGGCCTCGGCGGCGCCGGATCGCGCGACCTACCTCACCCGGCCCGACCTGGGCCGGGTGCCGGCCCCCGGGCGCGCCGGGCTGGCCGCGCTCGCCGATCTCGCGCCGGCGCCGGACGCCGACCCGGGCCTCGCGGTCGTGGTGGCCGACGGGCTCTCCTCGGCCGCCGTCGAGGCGCACGCGGCGCCGCTGCTCGCCGCGCTGTTGCCGCTGCTCGACGCCGCCACCCGCGTGGCGCCGCCCGTGATCGCGACCCAGGCCCGGGTCGCGCTCGGCGATCACGTGGGCCAGGCCCTCGGGGCGCGGCTGCTCCTGGTGCTGATCGGGGAGCGGCCGGGGCTGTCGGCCAGCGACAGCCTCGGGGCCTACCTGACCTGGCAGCCGCGCCCTGGTGTCCAGGACTCGGCTCGCAACTGCGTCTCCAACATCCGTCCGCCCCACGGGCTCGACTACGACACGGCGGCGCGCACGATCGCCTCCTTGGTCGCCGGGGCGCGGACCCTCGGTGCGACCGGCGTCCGGCTCAAGGCAGGGGTGCACGAGCTCGGCTAGCGCTTGACCCGCAGGCGGCGTGCGGCGCGGCGTCGGGCGCGACGTCGCGTGGATTTCGCGCCGGATCAACATCGCCGAAACACGCGCTCTGTTTCATGGTGGTTGTCAGCAGTTCCTCGCAGAGAACGGATCCCATCCATGGACAGCACCACGACCCAGGCGCCGTTCCAGGTCATCTCCGACGCCTGGAAGAACCTCCCCAAGATGGACGAGCCCGAGTACGCGGGCACGGAGGGGTTCATCGCCGACGTGTACGAGAACCCCGCCGGCAGCGTGATGTGCAGCGGCTTCTTCGAGCTGAAGAGCACCGACGAGCCCCTGCTGTACGTCTACGACTACGACGAGATGAAGGTCGTGCTCGAGGGCGAGTTCCTCCTCGAGAACAAGGAGACCGGGCAGAGCATGGTGGCCCGCGCGAAGGACGCGATCTTCTTCCCGAAGGGCTCCAAGATCTACTTCTCCACCCCGTCGTACGCGCTCGCGTTCTACGCCGGCCACCGCGACGCCTCGCTGCTCTGATGCCGCGCCTGGAGCACACCAGCGTGCCGCCCTGGGCCGTCCCGAACGCGGCGGTCTCGCCGGCGCCGGACGCCACCGGGACCTCCTACGTCCTCGTCGGCGTCGGCCCCGACGGTGCCCAGCAGGTGGCGGCCTGGCGCCGGGAGATCCGTGCGGCCCGGGGTGACGTTCCGGTCGAGACGGTGCTCGCCGAGGACCACGCGGACGCCGGCGTGCGCCTGGCGTCGGCGCTGGCCGCGGCCCGGGTCGGCGTACGGGTCCGGGTGGCGGGTGCGGTCGGCGACTGCCTCGCGCTGCGTGGCGTCGCCGTCCGCGCCGGGGTGGAGGACGACGAGCTTCACGTGGCGCCGACCGCCGCGGGGCCCGTCGCCGTGCAGTGCTGCCACTGCGGGGCGATCACGCCATCGGCGGCGGGCATCGACGACGTCGTCCCCTGCGCCGGCTGCGCGCGCCGGCTGCTCGTCTACTACCACGTGTCGAGGCGCACCGGGACGTTCCTCGGCTTCCAGATCGACGCCGAGGAGGCCGCCTCGTGACCGGCACCCGGATCGAGCTCGTCGTCGCGGCTGTCGAGGAGGCGGCGCGCGCGGTGCGCACGGTGCGCCTGCGCGCCGCCGAGGGCGGTCCGCTCCCGTCGTTCGTCCCCGGCAGCCACCTGGTGATCGACTGCGGCGGCCGCGCCAACGCCTACAGCCTCGTCGGCGAGTCGATCGCGCCCGACGAGTACGCGATCTCCGTGCTGCGGGTCGAGGACGGCGCCGGCGGATCGGCATGGGTCCACGGCCTGGAGCCCGGCGACCGGGTCGCGGCCCACCTGCCGCGCAGCATGTTCCCGCCGATCGCCGCCGCGACCCGCCACCTGCTCGTCGCCGGCGGCATCGGCATCACGCCGGTCGTCTCCCACCTCCGCGCCGCCCGCCTCTGGGGCCGCGACGTCCAGGTGCTCTACGCCTTCCGCGAGGGGCACGGTGCGCACGTCGACGACGTCAAGGAGCTGGCCGGCGACCGTTGCGAGTTCTTCGGCGACCGCGCCGGCTTCGCCGAGCGCCTGCGGACCGTGCTCACCGAGCAGCCGCTGGGCACGCACGTCTACGTCTGCGGTCCCGGCGCGATGATCGACAGCGTCACCGAGGCGGCGACCGAGGCCGGCTGGCCGGCCTCGAGGATCCACTCCGAGCGCTTCGGCATCGACGCGCTCGATCCGGGCGATCCCTTCCAGGTCGTCCTCACCGAGACCGGGACGACCCTCGACGTCCCCGCGGGCACCAGCCTGCTCGACGCCATCGAGGGCGCCGGCGTAGCGGTGCCGAACCTGTGCCGCCAGGGCGTCTGCGGCGAGTGCCGCATCCCGGTCTCCGCAGGCACCCCGCTGCACCGCGACCTGTTCCTCTCTGACGAGGAGAAGCAGGCGTGCGACGCCATCATGCCGTGCGTCTCGCGCGCCGACGGCCCGAGCCTGGAGGTTCCGCTCTGATGACCGCACTGGACACCGCCGCCACCGATCCGCTGGTGACCGGCTTCCCGTTCCCGTTCCCCGAGGACCGCTACCGCTACTCGACCAACGTCGAGCCCGCCGGCGGCGCTGTGCTCACCCCCGCCGGCCAGTGGGGCACCGCCGTCGTCGACATCGACGTCGAGTACGCCGCCGAGCTGGCCGAGCGACGCGAGATCCTGGCCCGTGATCCCGGTCGGCACGCGGTGCTGCCGCACATGCGCGGCGCCGCCTGGGACACCCTGCTCACCCTGATGCAGGAGATGGCGCTGGCGTATCCCGACCAGATGGCGCTGTCCCGCGACCCGGAGCAGACCGGTGACGCCCGGGCCTGGCGCTGGGAGAACCGCCTGCTCGGCGTGGTCCAGGACTTCCGCTACGGCGACGACGCCACCCTGCCCGACGAGCCGCTGGCCTACATCGCCAGCCAGGTCCAGGAGGACATCGTCCTGCTGGACCAGCGCAACGACGCGCTCTGGGGCGACGCGGGCGTGGTCACCTTCGCGGCGGACTGGAGCTTCGGCTTCGACGTGGGGATGAGCTTCCTGGAGATCCACGGACCCGTGCCGAGGCTGCGGGAGCTCGGCGTCATCACCCGGGCCCACGAGTTCCTCAAGCGTCTCCAGCCCCACCAGCCGTACCGGCGCACCAACTGGACGCTGACGATCGGTCGGCGGCTCGACGTCTCCACCGAGCTCTACCCGGAGTGGGGCCCGGACCGGGAGATGATCCAGCGCGTCGACGACGAGACGTTCGGGCGCCTGGTCCACCTCCGGGTCGAGGTGCAGCACCTGATCCGGCTGCCCGAGTCCGGAGCGATCTGCTTCCTCATCCGGACCTACCTGCTGCCGCTGGACCAGCTCGCCACCGTCGAGCCCTGGCGGGTCCGCGCCGCGACGGTGATCGCGGAGCTGCCCGAGGACATGGCCGACTACAAGGGGATCATCAAGTACCGCGACCGCGCCGCGGCCTGGCTCCTCGCGGCGGGACGGCAGGCATGAGCGCGACGCCCACGGTCGACACCACGATCGACACCAGGGCGCGCTCCTTCCTGGTGGTTGCGATCGGCGCCGACGCGGAGACCGCCCGGGTGGCCCGGGAGTGGACGACGCTGGCCGAGGGCGTCGCCCCGACCACGCTCGCGGTGCTCGACGACATCGACGCGCCCTCCGATCTCGCCACCCTCGCCGACGTCGCCGGCTCCGCCCGGGTCGGCGTCCGGATCCTCGTCGTGGGCGGGCGGTACGACGCCCACCGCGCGGTCGCCCTGCTGCGCGAGCACGGCGCGCTGCCGGTGGAGATCCAGGTCAGCGTCACGCACGCCGACGACCTGCCCGTCTACTGCGCGCACTGCCGCGACATCCGGCGCGTGGTGGGCGAGCCCGGCGGCCTGGTCGAGTGCCCCGGCTGCGCCCGCCTGCTCGAGGTGCACGACCTGCTCGCCACGGCGATGGGCTGCTACCTCGCCTCCGACTCCCGGGCACGCGAGGTGACCGAGTGACCGCGACCCTTCCGACCGGCGCCGACGGGCAGGTCCAGCTGAACCGGCACCGCCACCCGGCCTACCGGACCCAGGCCCGAGCCCTCGTGGTCACCGACGTGGTGCCGCTGACCCCGACGATCACCCACTTCCGGCTGGCGGCGCCCGACGGGGCTCCGTTGGCGTCGTACCAGCCAGGGAGCCACCTGGTGGTGACCGCGGGCGAGAAGCGCAACGCCTACTCGCTGGTCGGCGACGGTATGGCGCCGACGTCGTACGGGATCTCGGTGATGCGCCGCGGTGACGGCGGGGGCTCGGACTGGCTGCACGACCACCTCCGGCCGGGTGACCTGCTGGAGATCGAGGGCCCGCGCTCGATGTTCGCGCCGATCCTCGACCAGCGCCACGCGCTGCTCGTCGCCGGTGGCATCGGCGTGACGCCGGTGCTCTCCCACGCTCGGGCGGTGGCCGCGCGCGGAGGGACCGCCGACATCCTCTACTCCTACCGGCCCGGTCATGCCGCGCACCTGGAGGAGCTGGCCGAGCTGGCCGAGGCGCCCGGCATCCGGCTCTTCGAGGCGACGACGGTCGAGGGGACCATCGATCTGCTGAAGGACCGCCTCGCCGACCAGCCGCTGGGGACCCACGCCTATGCGTGCGGCCCGATGCCGCTGCTGGACAGCTATCTCTCCCTGGCCGCCGAGGCCGGGTGGCCAGACGCGCGCGTGCACCTCGAGCGGTTCACCGCGCCGGAGCTGGATGCGGGCAGCCCGTTCACCGCCGTGGTCGCGTCGACGGGCGAGCGCCTGGACGTCGCGCCCGGCGTCTCCCTGCTCGAGCGGTTGAACGGTGCCGGCTACCCGGTGCCCAGCCTGTGCCGGCAGGGCGTCTGCGGCGAGTGCCGGATCGGGCTGCTCGGCGCCCCGGGCCAGGACCTGGTCGACCACCGTGACCTGGTGCTCGGCGACGAGGAGAAGGAGAGCGGGGACAGCCTCCTGTGCTGCGTCTCCCGTGGAACCGACGGATCGACGATCGAGGTGGACCTGTGACCCTGCACGTGCCCGAGAGCCCCGAGAGTCCCGCGCTGGCTCCGCTGACACCCGCCGCCGAGGCCTACCTCGCGCAGCCGGTCGACCACACCAGCGGGCTGCCCTGGCCGTTCCCCGACGACCTGGGCGCGTTCCGGTACACGGTCAACGTGGATCCGGCGATGACCCCGCGGCGTACCGCCGCGGGGGAGTGGGGACGGGTCATCTGCGACCTCGGCGGCGCGGAGTACCCGGCGATCATGGCCGACCGGCGGCGGATCCTCGACGAGGACCCGCACCGGGTGAAGATGCGCCCCGGGATGGAGCTGGCCGCGTGGGACCTCCTGCTCTACTACCTGCGCGACCTGGACGCGTCCTACCCCGAGCTGATGCACCTGACCGAGGGCGTCGACGACGACCCGCGCCGCTTCCACTGGCGCAACGACCTGCTGGGCACCGACCAGTCCTTCGTGCTGGGGGAGTGGGACTCACTGCCGCGCGGTCCGTTCGACTTCCTGGCTCGCGAGATCCCCGACGACCTGCTGCTGGTCACCGAACGGGACGGCCGCCTCTACTTCGACGCCGGTGCGGTGACCTTCGCGGCGGCCTGGTCGGTCTCGTTCGACGTCGGCATGGACATGTACGAGATCCACCACAACGTCCCCGGCTTCAACGACACCGGGATCACGGCGCGGGCCGAGCAGTTCCTGCGCCGGGTCCCGGCCGACCAGGTCTTCCGCCGGGTGAACTGGACGCTGTCGGCCTCGGGGTCGCGCAAGCTCGACGTGAGCCTGGAGGAGCTCCCCGAGTGGGGCACGGACATCGCGGAGCTGATCCGCGAGGAGGACTGGGGCGCGCTCCAGCTGCGGCTCGAGGTGGAGCACTTCATCCGGCTGCCGATGACCGGCACGGTCACCTTCAACATCCGCACCTACATGGCCTCCCTCGACGAGATCAAGCAGATCCCGGCGTGGGCCGCGCAGCTGGCCACCGTGATCGAGGAGCTTCCCGAGCCGCTGGCCACCTACAAGGGCTTCATCGACTACCGGCACCACGTCGTGCCCTACCTGCGCGCCTGACCGCGGCCGGAGCCACCCGAACCACAAACCTCATCGCTGTGTAACGGGTACGTAATACCCCAACTGTCTACTAGGGGTGTACAGCGATTCCAGACAAGAAACCGGAACGGAGATCGGCCGTGGAAACACTGCGGGAGCTGGCCGAGCAGTCGGACACCAAGTTCATTCTGGCACTGTTCGTCGACCTGCGCGGGAAGCCGTGCGCGAAGCTGGTCCCGGTCGAGGCCGTCGACGAGCTGGCGTCCGAGGGCGTCGGCTTCGCGGGGTACGCCGTGGGCGCGCTCGGCCAGGAGCCGAAGGACCCGGACGTGATGGCGATCCCGGACGTGGAGTCGTTCACGCCGATCCCGTTCGTCAAGGAGGGCCTGGCGCTGGTCCACTGCGACCCGCACGTCCTGGGGGAGCCGTGGCCGTTCGCGCCGCGCAACATCCTCAAGAGGGTGATCGCCGAGGCCGCCGAGATGGGGTTCAAGCCCTGGGTCGGCGCCGAGGTCGAGTACTTCCTGGTCCGCAGGAACGCCGACGGCTCGATCGCGACGGCGGACCCGGACGACACCGCCGACCAGCCCTGCTACGACGCGCGGGGCGTCTACCGGATGTACGACCACCTGACCTCGATCTCCTCGGCGATGAACCAGCTCGGCTGGGGCAACTACGCCAACGACCACGAGGACGGCAACGGGCAGTTCGAGCAGAACTTCAACTACGCCGACGCGCTGACCACGGCCGACCGCGTCGTCACGCTGCGCTACCTGCTGTCGGTGATGGCGGCTGAGCGAGGCATGATCGCCACGTTCATGCCCAAGCCGTTCGCCGACCGGACCGGCAGCGGGCTGCACCTGCACCTGTCGCTGACCGCCGCCGGCGAGCCGGTCTTCCCGGGCGAGGGGTCCGACCCGCTCGGCCTCTCCGAGACCGCCTACGGCTTCGTGGCCGGCATCCTCGACCATGCCCAGGCGCTGCAGGGCCTGATCGCCCCGACCGTGAACTCCTACAAGCGCACCGGCGCCGTCTCCACCGCCTCCGGCGCCTCGTGGGCCCCGCGTCGCCCGACGTACGGCGGCAACGACCGCACCCACTACATCCGGGTCCCCGACAACCAGCGGATCGAGATGCGCGGTGGCGACGCCTCGGCGAACCCCTACCTCGCGGTCGCGGGCGCGCTCGGCGCCGGGCTGGACGGCATCCGGCGCGGCGCGCACCCCGGACCGGTCGGTAGCGGCCCCGACGGCGAGCTGCCGAACACGCTCATCGAGGCGATCGACCTGATGCGCGCCGACGACGTGGTCAGCGGCGTGCTCGACGCCGCCGGCGAGGGCGTGGCGGACTACTTCGCCGACATCAAGCGCCGCGAGTTCATCGACTACCACGCCGCCGTGAGCGCGTGGGAGCTCGACCGCTACCTCACGGCCTTCTGACCGGGCCGCCTGAATCGCCACCAGAGAAAGGACACGGCTATGTGCGGCATCGTCGGATTGCACCTGCGCAACCCCGATCTCCACCCCCGCCTCGGCGAGCTGCTCTCGGGCATGCTGTGCGAGATGCAGGACCGTGGCGCCGACTCCGCCGGAGTCGCCGTCTACGGTGACCCGGCGTGGACCCCGCCGGGACACGGCGCGGTCTCGCTGCTCGACGTGACCGCGCCGGCCGACGAGGTCGCCGTCGCGGTCACCGACGCCCTCGGCTCACCGGTCACCGTGAAGGTGCTCGACGCGACGTACCTGCTGACCGCCGACGCGGACAGCGAGGCCCTCCTCGCCGCCGCCCGGACCGCGGTGCCGCAGGCGCTCGTGGCCGGCTTCGGCGCCGACCTCGCCGTGCTGAAGGGCGTCGGCGCGCCGCGGACGCTCTCCGAGGCGTGGGGCCTCTCGCGGGCCCAGGGCTGGCAGGGCGTCGGCCACACCCGGATGGCGACCGAGTCGGCGGTCACGCCGTCAGGCGCGCACCCGTACGCCGTCGGCGTGGACCAGTGCCTGGTGCACAACGGCTCGTTCTCCAACCACGCCACCATCCGGCGCGAGCTGCGCGCCGCCGGGGTGGAGTTCGACAGCGAGAACGACACCGAGGTCGGCGCCCGGTTCGTGGCCCACCAGCTGGCCCAGGGCAAGGACGTGGAGGCCGCGCTCAAGGAGCTCTGCGCGACCTTCGACGGCTTCTACACGCTGCTGGTCTCCCACCGGGACTCGTTCGCCGTGGTCCGCGACGCCATCGCCTGCAAGCCGGCCGTGATCGCCGAGACCGACGACTGGGTGGCGATGGCCAGCGAGTTCCGTGCCCTCGCGCACCTGCCGGGCGTTGAGGCGGCCCGGATCTGGGAGCCCGAGCCCGAGGTCATCTACGCGTGGACCCGCACCGCGTCGACCGGCGGGTCGTCCGTCGGGTCGTCCGTCGACTCGGCGGGCGATCCGACCGGCGAGTCGGCGGCGGCGCCGATCCTCGAGGGAGTCTCCGCATGACGACCTACGACCTGACCGCGACGCCGCTGCGCGAGGTCAACACCGCCCTGCACGCTCCCGATCTCCTCGACGGCGGGGCCGACATCACGATCACCAACCCGTTCGGCGCCCACAACGTCGCCGTCGGCCTCAACGCCCCGGTCAAGGTGACGGTCGAGGGGCACGTCGGGTACTACGCCGCCGGCATGAACCAGCAGGCCGAGGTGGTCGTCAACGGCAACGCCGGCACCGGCGTGGCCGAGAACATGATGAGCGGCACCGTCGTGGTCAAGGGCAACGCCTCGCAGAGCGCGGGCGCCACCGCCCACGGCGGCCTGCTCGTGGTCGAGGGCGACGCGGCCGCGCGCTGCGGGATCTCGATGAAGGGCGTGGACATCGTGGTCGGCGGCAACGTCGGACACAGCAGCGCCTTCATGGCCCAGGCCGGCCGCGTGGTCGTCCGGGGCGACGCCGGCGACGGGCTCGGCGACTCGATCTACGAGACCCGCATCTACGTCCGCGGCACCGTCGCCTCCCTCGGCGCGGACTGCGTCGCCAAGGAGATGGGTCCGGAGCACCTCGAGGAGCTCGCCGGCCTGCTCAAGGCCGCCGGGTTCACCGAGGACGACCCGGCCGACTACACCCGGTACGGCTCCGCCCGCACCCTGTACCACTTCCACGTCGACAACACGGGGGCCTACTGATGAGCACGAACACCTGGGGCCTCCGCGAGAGCGCGACCTTCGATCGCGGCGCGATCGCCGCGATCCAACGGGCCGCGGAGACCGGCATCTACGACATCCGCGGCTGGGGCGCCAAGCGGGCGCTGCCCCACTTCGACGACCTGCTCTTCCTGGGCGCCTCGATGTCGCGCTACCCGCTCGAGGGCTACCGCGAGAAGTGCGGCACCGACGTCGTCCTGGGCGGCCGGCACGCGAAGTACCCGCTGCACCTGGACACCCCGGTCACCATCGCCGGCATGTCCTTCGGTGCGCTGTCCGGCCGGGCCAAGGAGGCGCTGGGCCGCGGCGCCTCCGAGGTCGGCACCTCCACGACGACCGGCGACGGCGGCATGACCCCGGAGGAGCGCGGCCAGTCCAAGCACCTCGTCTACCAGTACCTGCCGTCGCGCTACGGGATGAACCCCGACGACCTGCGCAAGGCCGACGCCATCGAGGTCGTCCTCGGCCAGGGTGCGAAGCCCGGCGGCGGCGGCATGCTGCTGGGGCAGAAGATCTCCGAACGGGTCGCGAGCATGCGCACGCTGCCGCAGGGCATCGACCAGCGCAGCGCGTCGCGCCACCCCGACTGGACCGGCCCGGACGACCTCGCGATCAAGATCGCCGAGCTGCGCGAGATCACCGACTGGGAGAAGCCGATCTACGTCAAGGTCGGCGCCACCCGGACGTACTACGACACCAAGCTGGCGGTGCACTCCGGCGCCGACGTGGTCGTGGTCGACGGCATGCAGGGCGGCACCGCCGCCACCCAGGACGTCTTCATCGAGCACGTCGGCATCCCCACGCTCGCCGCGGTCCCGCAGGCCGTCCAGGCGCTGCAGGAGCTCGGCGTGCACCGCCAGGCCGAGCGCGGGGTGCAGCTGATCGTCTCCGGCGGCATCCGCTCCGGTGCCGACGTCGCCAAGGCGATGGCGCTCGGCGCGGACGCGGTCGCCATCGGCACCGCCGCCCTGATCGCGCTCGGCGACAACGACCCGAAGTACGCGACCGAGTACGAGAGGATCGGCTCCGCAGCCGGCTTCTACGACGACTTCCAGGACGGCAGGGACCCCGCCGGCATCACCACCCAGGACCCCGAGCTCGCCGCCCGGTTCGACCCGGTGGAGGGCGGCCGCCGGCTGGCCAACTACCTGCGGGTGCTGGCCATGGAGGCGCAGACCATCGCCCGCGCCTGCGGCAAGGCGCACCTGACCCATCTGGAGCCCGAGGACCTGGTGGCGGTGACGATCGAGGCGGCCGCCATGGCCCGCGTCCCCCTCGCCGGCACCAGCTGGATCCCCGGACAGGGCGGATTCTGATCCGATGTCCGGCAAGCGCGTCATCGTCGTCGGCGGCGGTCTGATCGGCCTCTCGATCGCCCGCGCCCTCACCGAGCGGGGCATCGAGGATGTGCTCGTCCTGGAGCGCCACAGCCTGGCCAGCGGCGGCACCGGGAAGTCCAGCGGCATCGTCCGCGCGCACTACGGCGTACCGTCCATCGCCGCGATGGCCTGGCGCGGGGTGCCGCTGTTCGAGAAGCTCGGCGCCACCGTCGGGTTCCGCCAGGTGGGCTACAGCGTGATCGTCGGCGAGGAGAACGAGGCCGCGCTGCGGGCCAACATCGCGGCCCAGCAGGCGTTGGGCATCGAGGCCGAGATGGTCGACGTGGACCGGTTCGCCCCGATGTGGCCCATGATGAACGTCGACGACGTCTCGGCCGTCGCCTACGAGCCGCGCGGCGGGTACGCCGACGCCACTCAGCTGGCGCTCTACTTCGGCCAGGTGGCTCGCGACAAGGGTGCCCGCGTGCGCCAGAACACGGCCGTCGCGCGCCTGCTCACCGAGGGGGAGAAGGTGACCGGCGTCGAGCTCGCCTCGGGCGAGGTGCTCCAGGCCGACGCGGTGATCGTGGCGGCGGGCTGGTGGTCGGCGAAGCTGCTGGCCGACGTCGGCGTCGACTTCCCCGTCGAGGGCTACCGGTCCGAGCTGCTGATCGTCGACGCCGGCCTCCCGCTGGTCGACCTGCCCGTGGTGTCGGACCTGGTCAGCCTGCAGTACTGCCGGATCGAGGGCACCGGTCAGTTCCTCGTCGGCAACAGCGACCACGACGAGCCCGAGAACAGGTTCGTCGACCCCGACCACTACTCGAACCTGGCCAGCGAGGCCAGCATCGAGAAGTACGCCGAGAAGGTCATGCACCGCTTCCCGGGCTTCCCCGACCCGTCGATCACCCACTCCTACGCGGGCGTCTACGACGTGCCGCCGGACTGGAACCCGGTGATCGCGCCGGTCGGCCCCGCCGGCCTGGTGCTCGCCGCCGGCTTCGCCGGCCACGGGTTCAAGATCAGCCCGGCGGTCGGCGACCTCGTCGCCGACCTGCTGCTCGAGGGCGACAGCACCGACGCCGACATCCCCGCGGCGGACTTCCGCCTGGAGCGGTTCGCCGAGGGGCGCCCGCTGACCAGCCTGCACCCGTACGTCGGCGCGGGGGAGATGCGGTGACGCCGAGCCCCGGGACCGCCGCGTCGCCGACGGGGGACTCGGTCGCCGGCCTGCTGGCCGAGATCGCCGACATCGGTCGTGATCCGGTCCGCGGCGGCTACTCGCGTCCGGTGCTGTCGACGGCGGAGCTGGACCTGCGGGAGTGGTTCATCGCGCACGCCGGCAAGCGCGGGTTGGACGTGGAGACCGACCGCAACGGCGTGATCTGGGCGTGGCACGCACCGTCGGGCTCCCGTGAGGACGCGGTGGTGACGGGCTCGCACCTGGACTCGGTCCCCGGCGGTGGCGCGTACGACGGTCCGCTCGGCGTCGCCTCCGCGCTGGTCGCCTTCGACCTGCTCGCGGCTCGGGACCTCGACGGGGACACGACTCGCGCGCGGGCGATCGCGGTCTTCCCCGAGGAGGAGGGCTCCCGCTTCGGCGTCGCCTGCCTCGGGTCCCGGCTGATGACCGGTGCCATCACCCCCGAGCGGGCGCTCGCGCTGAAGGATCCCGACGGCACCACCTACGCCGACGCGCTGCGTGCCACCGGTGGCGACCCCCGCCACGTCGGCGCCGACCGGGCCGCGCTGGGCCGGATCGGCGCCTTCGTCGAGCTCCACGTCGAGCAGGGGCGCGGCCTGGTCGACCTGGACCGGCCGGTGGCCGTCGGCTCCTCGATCCTCGGCCACGGACGGTGGCGGGTGACGGTGACCGGCGTCGGCAACCACGCCGGCACCACGCTGATGGCGGACCGGCGGGACCCGATGGTCGCGGCCGCCCAGCTGGTCGTCGCGGTGCAGCGGTTGGCCCGCGGCGTCCCGGACGCCCGCGCCACGGTGGGCCGGCTGGTCCCGACACCCGGCGGCACCAACGTGATCGCCTCCCGCGTCGACCTGTGGCTGGACGTGCGGCATCCCGACGATGCGACCACGCTCGGCCTGGTCGAGCAGGTGCGGGCCGCCGCCGAGCTGGCGGCCGCCGAGCAGGGGTGCACCGCGACCATGGCGGAGGAGTCCTTCAGCTCCACGGTCGACTTCGACCCGGCGCTGCGCGACGAGCTCCGCGCCGTACTGCCGGGGGCGCCGGTGCTGGCCACCGGCGCTGGCCACGACGCCGGAGTGCTGAAGGACCACGTGCCGGCGGCGATGCTCTTCGTCCGCAACCCATCGGGGGTCTCGCACGCGCCGGACGAGCACGCCGAGGACGCGGACGCGGAGGCCGGCGCGGTGGCGTTGGCCGCCGCGCTGGAGCACCTGCTCACCCGAGGGAAGAGGGGGCTCTAGGCTCATGTGCATGTCCATGTCCGACGCGCCCGGGGCGCACGACGACCTGATCCGCAACGTCGCCGGCACCGCCCGTGACCGCGTCCGCGGCGAGACCGGGGACGACCTGGAGCTGGAGTCGGCGATCGCGCAGAACGTCCGGTCGCTGCGGCTGCGCTACGACCTCTCGGTCACCGAGCTCGCGGAGCGGATCGGCATCTCCAAGGCGATGCTCTCGAAGATCGAGAACGCGCAGACCTCCTGCAGCCTGCACACGCTGCAGCGGCTGGCCACCGGGCTGGACGTGCCGGTCACCGCGCTGATCCGCGGCGCCGACGCCGAACGCGAGGCGTCGTTCACCAAGGCCGGCTCCGGCCCGACCATCACCCGCAACGGCACGAAGCAGGGCCACTCGTACGAGCTGCTGGGCGCCCTGCGCGGGGAGCACAAGCGACTGGAGTGCCTGATGGTGACGCTGAGCGAGGACAGCGAGGTGTACCCGATGTTCCAGCACCCGGGCACCGAGTTCCTGCACATGGTCGAGGGCGTCATGGACTACGGGCACGGGCGGTCGGTCTACCGGATGGCCCCGGGCGACTCGCTGACCCTGGACGGGGAGGGCGCGCACGGCCCGGTGCAGCTGATCGAGCTGCCGATCCGCTTCCTCTCGGTGGTCGCCTTCCCCGACGGGATCTGAGCCGAGCCAGGACTGGTCGGGCGCCGTCGGTGCCGGACCGCACGGGTGCCGCGCCGGCGCCACTTGGAGTGGACGCCGTTCATTCTCAGTGTTCACGGACCTGTAACAGCGTGGTGACCGCTGCGAGCAGCCGCGTCAATAGCGTCCAGACATCCGGTCGACGGCGCCCGGTGCCCGTTTCGCCTGATCCCATGGAGGTCATCCGTGACACCGGAGGAAACTCTCGCAGCAATGAACAGTGTCATCACTGACCTGTTCTACTGGGTCTCGATCGCCCTGATGATCGCCATCCACGCCGGCTTCCTCGCCTACGAGGTCGGCGCCTCGCGTTCGAAGAACGTGCTCGCCTCGGCGATGAAGAACCTGCTCACGTTCTCGGTCGTGATCTCGACCTTCTTCTTCTTCGGCTGGTGGTTCTACTACGCCTTCCCGCAGTTCCCCGTCGGCTCGCTCGACTTCGCCGGCGCCGAGCTGGCCCTCCCGTGGTCGTCCGACTCGGGGCCGAACGTCGCGTCGGTCAACGGCATCTTCTGGGGCGCGTTCGCCCTCTTCGCCGCCACCACCGGCTCGATCATGTCCGGCGCCGTGCTGGAGCGCATCCGCACCAGCTCCTTCCTGATCCTGACCACCGTGCTCGGCTCGGTCGTCTGGATCATCGGCGCCTCCTGGGCCTGGCACGGCAACGGCTGGCTGCTCACCAAGTGGGGCTGGCACGACTTCGGTGCCGCCGGCTGCGTGCACCTGATCGCCGGCGCCTTCACGCTCGGCGTGCTGATCAACCTCGGCCCGCGGATCGGGCGCTTCGTCGACGGCAAGGCCGTCACGATCCCGCCGCACAACCTGCCGCTCACGATGCTCGGCCTGATGCTGATCTTCATCGGCTTCTTCGGCTTCCTGATGGGCTGCGTGGTCTACACCAACGAGGGCTACTTCTCGATCTTCGGCAACCCGACCAACCTCTCGGCGGTCGCCTTCAGCACCCTGATGGGCCTGTCCGGCGGCATCATGGGCGCCTACATCGCGTCCAAGGGCGAGCCGTTCTGGACGATCTCCGGCGGCCTGGCCGGTGTCATCTCGGTGGCCCCGGGCATGGACCTCTACCACCCCGCGCTGGCGTTCATCATCGCCACCGTCGGCGGCCTGCTGATCCCGTCGATGGGTCGCCTCATCGAGAAGTTCGGCATCGACGACGTCGTCGGCGCGGTCACCGTGCACGGCGGCTGCGCTGTCTACGGCCTGGTCGTGTCCGGCTTCGTGCTCTGGGGCTACCCGAACGTCGGCGACCTGCCCGCCATCAACCCGCTCGGCCAGATCGGCGGCATGGTGGTGCTCGCGGCGCTCGGCTTCATCCCGGGCTACCTGATCTCGCTGCTGCTGAAGAAGGTCAACCTGCTGCGGATCCCGCGTGAGGTCGAGCTGGCCGGCCTGGACCTCTCGGAGGTCCCGGCGACGCCGTACCCGGAGGGCATCCCGGTCACCGTCACCCGCGTCACCGTCACCGAGGAGTACAGCGCATGAGCCCGATCGACAACTGGGACGACGTCACCGCCGTCTTCACCGGCGCGGGAACCGCGTGGCCCGGCATCTTCGTCGCCGTCGCCGTGCTGATGTTCGTCGGCTTCCTGGTGCGGATGATCCAGCACGAGAACCACGCCTACGCGCAGATGATCAACCACGAGCCGGTCGAGGCCGGCCCCGCGGCCGAGGGCGAGCCCACGGTCTACTGAGGTACTCGGGCACCGGTACGGCGGCCCGCTCACCGCGAGGTGGGCGGGCCGTCGTCGTTGTGAGGGGCGCCTGCGTTGCGCAGGGAATAGGACGCGGGGGAGACTGGTTCCAGGAAGTAGTTGCAAAATCAACTACCGCAGCGGCCCGGATGACCGCGACGAGCAAGGAGCGGACCATGCAGATCGGCATCTTCACCGTCGGTGACGTGACCACCGACCCCACGACCGGGCGCACCCCGACGGAGAACGAGCGCATCAAGGCGACCGTCGCGATCGCCAAGAAGGCCGAGGAGGTGGGCCTGGACGTCTTCGCCACCGGCGAGCACCACAACCCGCCGTTCATCGCGTCCAACCCGACCGCGACCCTGGCCTACATCGGCGCCCAGACCGAGCGCCTCCTCCTCTCGACGGCCACGACGCTGATCACGACCACCGACCCGGTCCTGATCGCCGAGGACTACGCCAAGATCCAGCACCTGACCGACGGCCGCGTCGATCTGATGATGGGCCGCGGGAACACCGGCCCCGTGTATCCGTGGTTCGGCAAGGACATCCGCGAGGGGATCAACCTCGCCGTCGAGAACTACGCGCTGCTGCGCCGGCTCTGGACCGAGGACGTCGTCAACTGGCAGGGCCGGTTCCGCACCCCGCTCCAGGGGTACACCTCGACGCCCCGCCCGCTGGACGGCGTCGCGCCGTTCGTGTGGCACGGCTCGATCCGCAGCCCCGAGATCGCCGAGCAGGCGGCGTACTACGGCGACGGGTTCTTCCACAACCACATCTTCTGGCCGGCCTCGCACACCGCGCAGATGGTCCGGCTCTACCGCGAGCGGTTCGAGCACTACGGACACGGCCCGGCCGACACGGCGATCGTCGGGCTCGGCGGCCAGTTCTTCATGCGGCGCAACAGCCAGGACGCGTGGAACGAGTTCCGTCCGTACTTCGACAACGCCCCGGTCTACGGCCACGGCCCGTCGCTGGAGGACTTCACCTCGCAGACGCCGCTCACCGTGGGCTCGCCGCAGCAGGTGCTCGAGCGGACGCTCTCCTTCCGCGAGTACGCCGGTCATTACCAGCGCCAGCTGTTCCTGATCGACCACGCCGGACTGCCGCTGAAGACCGTGCTGGAGCAGCTCGACCTGCTCGGCGAGATCCTGCCGGAGATGCGCAAGGGATTCGCCGAGGGACGCCCGGCCCACATCCCCGAGGCGCCCACCCACGCCTCGCTGGTCGCTGCGGCCGGCGGCGCCCGCGATACCAGCGTGCACGGCGAGGACACCGCGACCGGCACGAGCGACCGTGAGGCGGTCGACGCGCTGTGACTGCCTCGAAGCGGATCGTGGTGGTGGCCGCGGGGCTGTCGGTCCCGTCGACCACCCGGTCGCTCGCCGACCGGCTCGCCGACGGCGCCACCGAGGCCCTGCACGCGCGGGGCGTCGAGGTCGAGATCGAGATCGTCGAGCTGCGTGCTCTGGCGCACGCGTTGGCCGACAACCTGCTCACCGGCTTCCCGTCCGGCGACCTCGCCGCGGCCATCGAGCGCGTCCGTCGGGCCGACGGGCTGATCGTGGTGACCCCGGTGTTCGCCGCGAGCTACTCGGGACTGTTCAAGACCTTCTTCGACGTCCTGGAGAACGGCGCCCTCGACGGCAAGCCGGTGCTGATCGCGGCGACCGCGGGCACCGCGCGCCACTCGCTGGTGCTCGATCACGCGCTGCGCCCGCTCTTCGCCTACCTGCACGCCGTCGTCGTGCCGACGGGGGTCTTCGCGGCGAGCGAGGACTTCGGGTCGGCCGGTGACCGGGCCGCGGGGGAGAGCGCACTGGACAAGCGGATCGCGCGGGCCGCGGCCGAGCTGGCACTGGCCGTCGGCGGCGCCGGCGGTGGCGCCGGTGGCGCCGCGGCGGGCGTTTCGGCCGCCGCGCCGGCGCGGCGGCTGGTGGAGGACGAGCTCGCCGCGCCCACGCCGTTCGAGGCGCTGCTGCGGCGGGCCAGCGACCCCACCGCCTGACACGCGAGCCGGGGTCAGGCCCCGCCGAGCCGGGGGTCAGGCCCCGCCGAGCCGGGGCCGGGCCCCACCGAGCCGGGGGTCAGTGCTGGTAGGTGCCGTGGATGATCGCGCGAGCCGTCGACTTGAATGCCAGGTTGAACGACACCACGGCGGGGGACGCGTCGGCGTCGACGCCGAGCGTCTCCTCCTTCACCGCGTGCACCACGAAGTAGTACCGGTGCACCTGATCTCCCTGCGGCGGCGCGGCACCCATGAACGCGTGGCTGCCGCCGTCGTTGCGGCACATGAAGGCGCCGCCGGGGAGCGGCGCGCCCTCGGCCCCCGCGCCGGCCTCCAGGGAGGTCACGTCCGCCGGTAGGTCGACCAGCACCCAGTGCCAGAAGCCGCTCGGCGTCGGGGCGTCGGGGTCGAAGCAGGTGACGGTGTACGACGTGGTCCCCTCCGGCGCTCCGGACCAGGACAGCTGCGGCGAGGTGTTCCCGAGGGCCGCGACCTGATCGTCCTTGAGCGGTCCACCGTCGGTGACGTCGGCACTCGTCACCGAGAACGACGCGACGGCGGGCAGCAGCGGGTAGGGATCGGGGGCGACGGGACGGTCGAGGCTCATGTCGTCAACGTAGTCCGCAGGCTGGTCGCGCGCGACGGCCGCGACCCGCGGACCAGCGAGAATGGCCCGGTGAGTGAGTTCGCGCCGTACCCTTCCGGCCTCCGCCTCGCCGGCCGTCACGTCCTGATCGTCGGCGGCGGCCACGTCGCGCAGCGCCGGATCCCCGGACTGATCGCGGTCGGCGCGGACGTCCACGTGGTCTCGCCCGAGGTCACCCCGGCGATCGAGGGCCTGGCCAGCGGCGGTGAGGTCACCTGGCACCGGCGCCGTTACGAGGCCGGCGACATCGACCCAGCGTGGTACGTCATCGCCGTGACCGACGACCGCGCGGTCAACGACGCCGTCTCCGCGGCCTGCGAGGAGCGGCGCATCTTCTGCGTCCGCTCCGACGATGCCACCCGGGGAACGGCATGGACCCCCGCGGTGGGCCGCCATGCCGGCGTCACCGTCGCCGTGCTCGGCAACCGCGACCCGCGTCGTTCCGCCGGCGTGCGCGACGAGATCCTCACCGGCCTGCGCGACGGCAGCATCACCGCTCGCCACCACCGCGACCACACCCCGGGCGTCACGCTGATCGGCGGCGGGCCCGGCGACCCGGAGCTGATCACGATCGCCGGGCGCAAGGCGCTCATGGAGGCCGACGTCGTGGTCGCCGACCGGCTCGCGCCGCGCGAGCTCCTCGACGAGATCCCGTCCGACGTGGAGCTGGTCGACGTCGCCAAGCTGCCCCGCGGCCGCTCCGCGCAGCAGGAGGAGATCAACCGCGTCATCGTCGACCGGGCGCTGGCCGGCAAGCGCGTCGTCCGGTTCAAGGGCGGCGACAACTTTGTCTTCGGACGCGGCTACGAGGAGATCCTGGCCTGCCGTGAGGCCGGCGTGCCGGTGACCGTCATCCCCGGCATCACGTCGCCCGTCGCCGTACCGGGGCTCGCCGGCATCCCGGTCACCCATCGTGGCGTGACCCACGAGTTCACCGTCGTCTCCGGCCACCTCCCGCCCGGACATCCCGAGGGTTTGGTCGACTACGACGCACTGGCGCGGATGCGGGGCACCGTGGTGGTCATGATGGGCGTCGAGAACGCCCCGCGGATCGCGGAGGCACTGATCGCCGGGGGGCGGGAGTCGTCCACCCCGGTCGCTGTGGTCTGCGACGGCAGCATGCCCACCGAGCGGACCGTGCTCGCCACGCTCGGCACCCTGGCGGATCGCCTGGTCGCCGAGGCGGTGCGCCCGCCGGCGATCATCGTGATCGGCGACGTGGTGCGCGTGGCGCACCCGTCGGCTTTCGCCGCAGAGAGCCCCGCCTGACAGAATCCGGCCGGTGGCGCACCTGATCGAGATCACCGACCCGGCCGACCCGCGGCTGGCGGACTACCGCGACCTCCGCGACACCCAGTTGCGCAAGGCGCTCGAGACTGAGCACGGTCTGTTCCTCGCGGAGGGTGAGAAGGTCGTCCGCCGCTCGGTGCAGGCCGGGTTCAGCCCACGGTCGTTCCTGATGGCCCCGCGTTGGCTGGACGGGCTGGCCGACGTCCTCGATGGCTCCGACGCGCCCTGCTACGTGCTCTCGGAGAAGCTGGCCGAGGAGGTCACGGGCTTCCACGTGCACCGTGGCGCCCTGGCGTCGCTGGAGCGGCGACCGCTGCCCTCGGTGGAATCCGTCCTCGAGGGCGCGCGTTCGGTGCTGGTCCTCGAGGACGTGGTGGACCACACGAACGTCGGTGCTGTGTTTCGCAGCGGCGCCGCACTCGGCTTCGATGCGGTGCTGCTCGCACCGCGCTGCGCGGACCCGCTCTACCGGCGCTCCATCAAGGTCGCGATGGGCGCGGTCTTCCAGATGCCCTGGACCAGGCTCCCGGACTGGTACGACGCCCTGCCGGCGCTGTCGCGAGCAGGGTTCACGACCGTCGCCCTGACGCTGGCCGACGACGCCACCCCCATCGAGGACGCGGTGGCCGGCCTGGACAAGGTCGCCCTGGTCCTCGGCTCCGAGGGACACGGCATCTCGCCCCGCTGGCAGGAGGCGGCGGACCGCAGGGCGATCATCCCGATGGCGGCGGGCATCGACTCGCTGAACGTGGCGGCGGCCAGCGCAGTGGCCTGCTACGTCACCTCCCATCGTCGAACCGGGGGTTAGTCGCCGCCGAGGCGGGGCCTAACCCCCGGCTCGGAGGAGGGCGCCGAAGGCCGCGACCGTCTCGTCGACCGCCTTGCGGCACGCGACCGACCAGGGGCCCATGTCGAAGAAGCCGTGGATGAGGCCCGGGAAGGTGGTCTGCTCGACCGGCACGCCGGCGGCGGCGAGCGCCTCGGCGTACGCGATGCCCTCGTCGCGCAGGGGGTCGAACTCGGCGGTGACGACCAGCGCCGGGGGCAGGTCGGCCAGGGTGCCCCGCAGCGGGGACGCCTTGGGGTCCAGGGGGTCCGCATCACCCAGGTAGGCGGCGCCGAACCACGCCATGGTGTCCCGCTCGAGGAAGTACCCCGTGGCGTTCTCGGTGTGCGAGGGGTGGCTGCCGGTGAGGTCGGTGGCGGGGTAGACCAGCAGCTGGGCGGAGAGGCCCGGGACGTGCTGGGTCGCGACGGCCGAGAGGTTGCCGCCCGCGGAGTCGCCGGCTACCGCCACGACGTCGCTGCCGCCGAACTCGGCCGCTCGGGCGAGCACGTCGCGGGTGGCCGCGATCGCGTCGTCCGCGGCGGCGGGGAACGGGAACTCGGGGGCGAGCCGGTAGTCGACGTTCACGACGACCGCTTCGGCGCCGGCGCAGATCGCACGCGCCATCGCGTCGTGCGTGTCGAGGTCACCCAGGACGAAGCCACCGCCGTGGAACATGGCGACGGTCGGGAACGGACCGGCACCCGACGGCCGGTACACCCGGGCCCGCAGAGGTCCCTCGGCGCCGCTGACCGTGGTGTCCTCGACGGAGTCGACGATCGCCGCGGAGTCGAGCGGTCGCATGTCGACCGACATCGTGCGGAACGACGCTCGCGCGTCGGCCGGCGCGAGCTGGTGCACCGGCGTGCCGGCGGCGACGAGCTGAAGCAGGGGGACCAGTTCGGGATCGAGCGGCATAGCCCCGACGCTAGCGCGTGACTCGCGTCACGCGGGCCAGTCCGAGGGAAACTCGTCGACGGCGGCGTCGTGCTGCTTCTGCAGCTTCTTGCGGGCGCGCGAGGAGAGCCGGTCCCCGAACACGATGCCGTTGGTGTGGTCGGTCTCGTGCTGGAGGCACTTGGCCAGCAGGCCGTCTCCGGAGAACGAGACCGGCTCGCCGTCGAGCCCCGTGCCGTCGACGGTGGCGAAGTCCGGGCGGGCGCAGCCGACGAACGCGCCCGGGAACGAGAGGCACCCCTCGTCGCTGTCGTCGAGACGCCGCTCCTTGCCCTCGGGCAGGGTCAGCACGGGATTGCAGACCACGCCGACCCAGCGCTCGCCGGCCTCGTCCGGGCAGTCGAAGACGAACATCGCGACGTCCTCGCCGATCTGACAGGCGGCCAGGCCCACGCCGTCCGCCGCCTCCATCGTCGCGACCATGTCGGCGGCCAGCTCGCGCAACGCGTCGTCGAAGACGGTGACCCGCGCCTGGGGCCGGTGCATCACCGGCGTACCCCACCTGGTCATCGGTCGAACGGTGCCGCCACCGGGCAGCGGCCCATGGGGTGCGTGAACGATCTCCTCGGTCGGTTCCGAGCTGCCTCTCGCCATGGGGCCGAGCATAAGTGGGTGCGCCGGAGGGGCCGATTCCTGCGGATCGGGCAGAGTTGTAGCGTTATGTGTAACTCCGAGTTACAGTGACACCATGTCGTTGATGAACCACCTCCGTCCCGGCGGGCGGAACGGGCTCGCGTCCACCGAGACGCGCGACCCGATCGGCTACCTCGTGGCTGGGCTGAACCGGGTCGCCCAGGCGGACCTGCTGGACCGCGTCGGGCTGCGCAAGCAGACCGAGCAGGCCGTCTTCTCGGTCACCCGCGCGGGCTTCACCGCGCTGACCAAGGCTGGCCGCACCTTCTCCCGGTCGGGTTCGCGCGGTGCGGCGGGGGCGCGCCCGACCGCAGCGGTCGACACGGGGGTCTTCGACCTCACGCCCACCGAGGACGAGCAGATGCTGGTCGACGTGGTGTCCGAGTTCGCCGCCGAGGTGCTGCGCCCGGCCGCGGCCGAGGCGGACCACGCCTGCGCGGCGCCGGACGCCATGCTCAAGGCCAGCCTGGAGATCGGACTCCCGATCCTGGGCCTGCCCGAGGCCGTCGGCGGCATCTCGGCCGAGCGCTCCGCGATGGCCGGCACGCTGGTCGCCGAGGCGCTCGCCCACGGGGACATGGGGCTCGCGGTCGCCGCACTCTCCCCGGGGTCGGTCGCCACTGCCATCGGTCTCTGGGGGACCGATGAGCAGCAGCAGACCTACCTGCCGGCGTTCACCGGCGACGACGTCCCCGCCGCGGCGATCGCGCTCAACGAGCCCGCCGTCCTGGCCGACGTGCTCGCGCCGAGGACCACGGCCACCCGGGTGCCCGACGGCTACCGGCTCGACGGGGTCAAGAGCTTGGTCGCCCGCGGCGCGGAGGCGGAGCTGTTCATCGTCGGCGCCGACCTCGGCGGCAGCCCCGCCCTGTTCCTGGTGGAGTCCGGTGCCGAGGGACTGAGCGTCGAGAGCGACCCCACCATGGGCGTGCGCGCGGCGGCGATGACCCGGCTCGCGCTGGACGGGGTGACCGTGCCGGAGCACGCGCTCCTGGGCGCGGCCGACGGCACCACCTACACCGAGCTCGTCCGTCTCTCCCGCCTCGCCTGGTGCGCGCTGGCGGTAGGGACGGCGCAGGCAGTGCTCGACTACGTGACGCCGTACGTGAAGGACCGGCACGCGTTCGGCGAGCCCATCGCCCACCGGCAGTCGGTCGCCTTCATGGTCGCGGACATCGCGATCGAGCTGCAGGCCATGCGCCTGCTGACCTATCGGGCGGCGGCGCGTGCCGCGGCCGGCAAGGACTTCTCCCGGGAGGTCGCGCTGGCCCGCCAGGTCTGCGCGGAGAAGGGGATGAAGATCGGCCTCGACGGCGTCCAGCTGCTCGGGGGTCACGGATTCGTGAAGGAGCACCCGGTGGAGCGCTGGTACCGCGACCTCCGGTCGATCGGGATCATGGAAGGGACGGTGCTGGTCTGATGGCGATCAACCTCGAGGTGCCCCGCAAGCACCGGGCCGTGATCGAGCAGGCCCACCAGGTCGCGATGAACATGCTGCGACCGATCTCCCGCAAGTACGACGTCGCCGAGCATGCCTACCCCAAGGAGCTCGACATGCTGGCGGCGATGATCGACGGCCTCGCCGCCTCCGGGGCGAGCGAGGGCGCCGGCGCCGCCGGCGTACGCCGTGAGGAGTCCGCCGACGCCGGCACGGTGAAGAACGGTTCCAACATGGCCTCGGTCACCACCATCACGGAGATGTGCTGGGGCGACACGGGACTGCTGCTCTCCATGCCTCGGCAGGGGCTCGGCAACTCCGCGATCGCCTCGGTCGCCAACGACGAGCAGCTGGAGCGGTTCGCCGGCAAGTGGGCGTCCATGGCGATCACCGAGCCCTCGTTCGGCTCGGACTCGGCGGCGATCTCCACCACGGCGGTGCTCGACGGCGACCACTACGTGCTCAACGGAGAGAAGATCTTCGTGACCTCCGGTGAGCGCTCGGACTGCATCGTGGTGTGGGCGACGCTCGACAAGAGCCTCGGCCGCGCGGCGATCAAGTCGTTCGTGGTCGAGAAGGGCACGCCGGGGGTGAAGGTCGAGCGCCTGGAGGAGAAGCTCGGGATCCGCGCCTCCGACACCGCCGTGATCACCTTCACCGACGCCCGGGTGCCCGTGGAGAACCTGCTGGGCTCCCCGGAGATCAACGTCGAGCAGGGGTTCGCCGGGGCGATGGCGACCTTCGACAACACCCGGCCGCTGGTCGCCGCGATGGCGGTCGGCTGTGCCCGGGCCTCGCTCGACCTGAGCCGCGACCTGCTGGAGCAGGCCGGCGTGGAGGTCGACTACGACCGTCCGGGGCTGCTGCAGTCCGCGGCGGCCGCGAAGTTCCTCCAGCTCGAGTCGGACTGGGAGGGTGCGCGGCTGCTGATGCTGCAGGCCGCCTGGATGGCTGACAACCGCCAGCCCAACTCGCTGGAGGCGTCGATGGCGAAGGCGAAGGCGGGGCGGGTCGGCTCCGACGTCACCCTCTCCTGCGTCGAGCTCTGCGCCTCGGTCGGCTACAGCGAGGGCGAGCTGCTCGAGAAGTGGGCGCGCGACTCCAAGATCCTCGACATCTTCGAGGGGACGCAGCAGATCCAGCAGCTGATCGTGGCGCGGCGCGTGCTGGGGCTGTCCAGCAGCGAGCTGAAGTGACGCGCTGAACGCCGAGGCGATCAGCGCGAGAGCGGGCGGGCTCCCGCGGACGGCTCCACCAGGTGGTGGGTCGGCCGCGGGAGCCCGTGGCGCGTGAAGGCCTCGTCGATCCCGGCCCGTACGGCGTCCGCCCGGGCGAGCGGCACCAGCGCCAGCGTCGACCCGCCGAAGCCGCCACCGGTCATCCGCGCCCCGAGGGCCCCGTGCTCCTCGGCCGTGGCGGCGGCCAGGTCCAGCGCCGGGACGGTGACCTCGAAGTCGTCGCGCAGCGACGCGTGCGAGGCCGTCAGGTGTGCTCCGACCCTGGTCCAGTCGCCGGCGCCCGCCGCAGCCGCGACGGCGGTGACCCGAGCGTTCTCGGTGACCACGTGGCGCGCGCGGCGCCGCAGCACCGGGTCGTACAGACGGTCGAGGTCGCCGATCTCGACGGGTCGCAACGTCGGTCGGCCGAGCGCGCGGGCGGCGGCCTCGCACTGCGCCCGCCGCTCGGCGTACCCGCCGCCGGCGGCGAGCTGGTGGCGCACACCGGTGTCGGTGACCAGTATGCCGAGGCCGGCACCGGGCAGGGCGAGCGGCACCCGACGCGTGGTGGTCGGTTCCTCGAAGTCGATCAGCACCGCGGTGCCCTCCTCGGCCAGCAGCACCGCGAGCTGGTCCAGCCCACCGGTCGGCGCGCCGACGTACTCGGTCTCCGCGCGGATGCAGGCGGTGGCGAGCGATCGCCGGCCGGCGTCGTCGAGGGGGAGGCCGAGGTGGTCCGCGAGCGCCACGGCGACCGCGGCCTCGAGCGAGGCCGAGCTGGAGAGGCCGGCCCCGAGCGGGACCGTGCTGCTGATCCGGAGGTCGCAGCCGGGGACCGGGTGGCCGGCCTCCGCCAGGGCCCAGAGGACGCCGGCCACGTAGGCGGCCCAGCCGGTCGCCGCTCCTGCGCGGACGTCGTCGAGGGTGCCGTCCCAGCGGCCGGCCTCGGCGCTGCGCAGGTGGACCTCTCCGTCGGGGCGCGGGGTCAGCTCGACCGTCGTCTCCAGCGGCAGCGCGAACGGCAGGCAGAGACCGCCGTTGTAGTCGGTGTGCTCGCCGATGAGGTTGACCCGGCCGGGGGCGGAGGCAAGGTGCGTGGCCACCCCGCGATCATCCACCGTGGCGGAGCGGTGCCCGGCCTCGGGTTGTCGACTAGATTGTTGTGACGTGCGCTTCCTCGACGACCGCGTCCCCTCCCACGACCTGACCTACGACGACGTCTTCATGGTCCCCGGGCCGTCGTCGGTGGCGAGCCGCTACGACGTCGACCTGTCGACCACCGACGGCACGGGCGCGACGCTGCCGCTGGTGGTGGCGAACATGACCGCGATCGCCGGCAAGCGGATGGCCGAGACGGTGGCCCGTCGCGGCGGCCTCACCGTGATCCCGCAGGACATCCCGCTGGAGGTGGTCGCGGACGTCATCGCCGAGGTGAAGACCCGGCACCTGGTGCTCGACACCCCGATCATGCTGAGCCCCACCCAGACCGTGGCCGAGGCGCTGTCGCTGATCCCCAAGCGCGCCCACCGGGCGGCCGTGGTCGTCGAGGACGGCCGTCCGCTGGGCGTGGTCACCGCCGCGGACTGCGCCGAGGTCGACCGCTTCGCGCAGGTGCGCGAGGTGATGGCGACCGAGGTGGTCACGGTCCCCGCCGACGTCGATCCCCGGACCGCGTTCGACGCGCTCGACCGGGCGCGATCCGCGCTCGCGGTCGGCGTGGACGAGGACGGGCTGCTGGTCGGCGTCCTGAGCCGGACCGGGGCGCTCCGAGCCACGCTGTACACGCCGGCCGTCGACGACCTCGGACGGCTGCGCACCGCCGCCGCGATCGGCGTCAACGGCGACGTGGCGGCCAAGGCCACCGCGCTGCTCGACGCCGGGGTGGACTGCCTCGTGGTGGATACCGCCCACGGCCATCAGGAACGGATGATCGACGCGCTGAAGGCGGTGCGTGCTCTCGACCCGCAGGTGCCGGTGGCCGCCGGCAACGTCGTCGACGCCGCCGGCGTACGGGCGTTGGTGGAGGCGGGCGCGGACATCGTGAAGGTCGGCGTCGGGCCGGGCGCGATGTGCACGACGCGGATGATGACCGGGGTGGGTCGCCCCCAGTTCTCGGCCGTGCTGGACTGCTCGGCGCAGGCCGCGGACCTCGGCGCGCACGTGTGGGCGGACGGCGGCGTCCGCCACCCCCGCGACGTGGCGCTGGCACTGGCCGCCGGCGCCGCGTCCGTGATGATCGGCTCCTGGTTCGCCGGCACCCACGAGTCGCCCGGCGACCTGATGCTGGACTCGGAGGGCCGCGCGTACAAGGTCTCGTTCGGGATGGCCTCCGCCCGCGCCGTGGCAGGCCGCACCGCTACGGAATCCTCCTACGACCGGGCGCGCAAGGGGCTCTACGAGGAGGGCATCTCGTCCTCGCGGATGTACCTCGACCCCGAGCGGCCCGGCGTGGAGGACCTGATCGACCAGATCGCCTCGGGAGTCCGCTCGGCCTGCACGTACGCCGGCGCCCGGACGCTGGCCGAGCTCCACGAGCGCGCGATCGTCGGCATCCAGTCCGCCGCCGGGTTCCACGAGGGTCGCCCCCTGGCGACGAGCTGGTGACGAGCTGGTGACGGGGTCGATTCGCCCGGCCGGCGGCGCCGGGCGTCGGGTGCTGGTGGTCGCCGCCTCCGCGGCCGAGGCGGCGCACGTCCCCGCGGGGTACGACGTCCTGGTCACCGGCATGGGGAAGGTGGCCGCCGCGACCGCTCTCGCCCGACGGCTCGGCGCGCTGGAGGCCCGGGACGGCCTGGCGGGGCTGACCGTGGTCAACCTCGGCACGGCGGGCTCCCTGCACGACCACCACGAGGGTCTGTTCGAGCCGGGCGCCGTGCTCAACCACGACCTCAGCGCCGATGCGCTGCGGGCCCTGGGCGAGGACCCGCGTGAGCGGCTGACCGTCTCCGAGTCGCCCGTCGTGCTGGCCACCGGGGATGTGTTCGTCACCGACCCGGTCGCGCGGGCGCGCCTGGCCGAGCAGGCCGACCTGGTCGACATGGAGGGCTATGCGATCGCCTTCGTCGCGGATGCGTTCGCGGTGCCGGTGCACCTGGTCAAGCACGTCTCCGACAACGCCGACGACTCCGCTCACGACTGGACGAGCGTGGTGGACGCCAGCGCCCGCGTGTTGGCGGCGCACCTGGTCGCGACCTACCCGCTGGTCTGACGGGCGAGCTCAGCGGCTGCTGGACGCCTTGCGCCCGCGGACGACGCCGACGAAGTCCTGGTGCAGCGGGCTGTCGGCGTCGCGCGGCCAGACCAGCGCGACCTGGGTCGGGTCGAGCCCGGCGACGACCCGGTGGGTGGCGTCCTTGCGCCGGTAGAGCCGCGCCATCGACATCGGCACGATCGCCACGCCGGTGCCCGAGGCGGCGACCTCGATGGCCTCCTTCACGGTCATCGGCGGGAACGCCAGCTGCTCGACGTCGGGCGCCCATCCGGACGGATGGGGGAGCACCAGTTGCTCGCCGGCGAGGTCCGCCAGCGGGATCTCGTCCCGCTCGCCGGCGGCGGCGACCCAGTGGTCGCGGGCAACGACGACCACCGGCAGCTCGTCGTACAGGGTGACGGCGTGGAGGGCCGACGGGCGCTCGCGGTCGACGGGCAAGCGCAGCAGCGCCATGTCCGCGCGATCCTCGTCGAGGACCTCGCGCCCCTCGCCGGCCTCGATCGGTATCAACGAGAGCGGCAGGCGGGGGTGGCGCTCGCGCCAGACCTTCTTCCACTTGTCGGGGGTGACTCCGGGGGCGAAGGCGACGCGCAGCTGGTCCACGCGCCGAGTATCCCGCACCCAGCAGCATCGGCCGCCGCGCGCCGGCCGCGGGGCGCCGGGCCCTCGGGGTCGGAACGGCCGGAGGTGAGCCAACAGCCGTGCACCAGAGGGGCAACATCTTCGAAACTGGATGGACGTTTGCGTGCCGCACACTCACACTGCAAGAGAACGGCGTTGCTGAGGAGGTGGTGGCGTTGGCCCACCATGCGCCGGTCGTGCTGCTCAACGCCTCGTGTGAGCCCCACGACCTGGTCTCCTTCCCGCACGCGGTGCGGATGCTCTTTCGCGGCGTCGCCGTGGTCCACGAGGCAGATGAGGACCGGACGATCGGCCCCCACCCCTGGCCCAAGGTGGTGCGCCTGGTCCGCTACGTGGTGGCCACCTGGATGCATCGCCCGGCCGCGTTCGGGCGTGAGGCGGTGCTCCGACGAGACCGACGTCGCTGCGCCTACTGCGGCTCCCGGGCGGACACGGTCGATCACGTCGTACCGCGCTCGCGCGGGGGACCGTGGGCCTGGCTGAACACGGTGGCGGCGTGCTCGTCCTGCAACCACCGGAAGGCCGACCGCACGCCCGCCGAGGCCGGGATGCGCCTGCGCTTCGACCCTTGGGAGCCGACCCGTGCCCAGGTCACCGGGTGGCGCAGCCGCTGAGAGGGTCCCCGATTCCGTTGTCGGGTCAGGTGTTTGCTACGGTTCTACCCGTCGCAAGGCACCCTGTCCGGGTGGCGGAATTGGCAGACGCGCTAGCTTGAGGTGCTAGTGCCCGTATTAGGGCGTGGGGGTTCAAGTCCCCCCTCGGACACAGAAGAAAGAGTCCCTGACCTGGGAGGACGGGTCAGGGACTCTTCTGTTCTTGCTCCCCTGGTGCTCCCGCGGGGAGCACGCGTAGGAGTGAAACCCCTGTTTCCGGGCGTGATCCGAGGGGGAGCTGGCACCCCCTCGGGATCTGGGCCGCGGGTGAAGTCCCCAGCGCCGAGGTTGGGCGCCGTCGCCATGTGTTTAGGTCTGGGGCTGGCTGGGCACGGACCATTCGTTGATGCCGGCCCCGGACACGTGTCAGCGTTTGAGGCCGAGAGTGGCGATGAGGTCCTCGTGGAGTTCGAACCACACCCTATGGGCCGAGTCGCGGTCGGTTCCGGTGATCCAGGACGGGTCGTTGCTCGCGCGCTGCAGCGCGGTGGCGAATCGGGTGTGGTAACCGCGGAAACGGTCGAGGTGTCGGGTCAGGCGGGCCTCGAACTCCTCCAGTGCATCGCTCGCCTTCCGGAGGGTGTCGAGGACGTCGTCGATGGTGATCGGTTCGTTGTCGATTCCGAGCTCGGCCAGCTGCCACCGCGTGCACGCGGCCGAGACGGCGTCGTTGAACGGTAGGAAGTCGTGGTGGACGGCCGCGACCTCGGCCCGCGCGCCGGTCGCGTCCAGCTCCGTGGCCAGGAGCCGCTCACCGTGGGTCCTGCCGGCCTCGGTCATCGACCAGCCTCCGTCGCCGGCGAAGGACGACCAGGCGAGGTGTCCGTGCGCCTGGCTGTCCAGGAGGTGCTCCTCGACCTCCTGTTCGCTCAGCCGGGTGTGCGCGGCCAGCCGCTCCGCGTCGGCGTACCCGAGCGTGCGTACGGCGTGGAGGACCAGGAGGCCGGGGTCGCTTCGATGTGTGCTCATCGGGTCTCCCCGCTCGCGCGCACGACTGAGACGACGCCGGTGCTCCCATCCACATGCACGCGGTCGTGTCCCGACAGCCGGCCCATCGCCCCGGGCGCGGCGACGACGGCGGGGATGCCGAACTCACGGGCCACGATCGCGGCGTGCGACAGGATGCCGCCGATCTCGGTGACCACGGCGGAGGCGCTCGCCAGCAGGGGCGTCCAGGCCGGTGAGGTCGTCTGGCAGACCAGGACGTCTCCCGGCTGGAAGTGCCCGAACTGATCCAGGTCGGCGATGACCCGCGCGGTGCCGACCGCCCGGCCCGGACTCGCGGGGCTCCCGGTCACCAGAACGCGGTCGGGATCGATGACCGTGTCCTCCGACGGGATTGCCTGCGGGCCCGCGTCGGTCACCGGGCGGGACTGGAGGATCCAGGTCCTTCCGTCCGCGATGGCCCACTCGATGTCTTGCGGGCTGCCGAACAGTGCCTCGATCCGGCGCCCGAGGGCGACGAGCTCGTGTGCTTGTCGCTCGGTCAGCACCGGCGGCATGTCGCCGGGCCGGTCGACGGTGACGTCGGCGTCGGTGCCGACCGTCCAGCGCTCGGGCGTGCTGGAGCCGTCGACGACGGTGTCGCCGAGCCCTCGGATGGCCTCGATCACGCATCGGTCCGTGCCGGTCACCGGGTGCCGGGTGAACATCACTCCTGCGAGATGGGTGGCGACCATCCGCTGGACGATGACCGCGATGTTCTGTTCAGCGGGGTGGCCCAGTCGCGCCGCGTACGCCGCCGGCGCTGCTGCTTCAAGGGAGGCCGCTGTGCGGGCGACCGCATCGATGAGTGCGGGACCGGCAGGCACGTTCAGCGAGGTGTGGAACTGCCCGGCGAACGACGCGTCTGGTCCATCCTCAGCATTGCTGGAGGACCGGACGGCATAGGGGCCTGGTGCTACGTCCGCCAACCGGTCCTCGAGGTCCTCGGTTCTCACGTCGCGCCAGGCGTCGACCCGCGGCCCGGGGATGACCACGCCGTCGGGAACGGCGAAGCCGGCCCGCGCGAGGGTGCCGAGGGCGGCGGCCTTGCCGCCGTGGCTCTGGTCGGCGTCGCTCAGAGCCACGACACCGGTGACGGCTCGGCTCACTGCTCGGCTCCGGCGTCCAACCGGGCGGCCACCCGGGTCAGACGCTGCTGAGCGGCCTGGGCCGATCGGAGGCCGAGGGCGTCCGACAGGTTCGGCCAGGTGACGCCCGCGGTTCGCGCGGCGAACAGCAGCGCGGCCTCGATCTGGTCGAGCTCGGCCCGAGCGGACTCCAGCAGACGGATTCCGCTGGTCACGATGTCGATGTCCACGTCGGGCTTGCGGGCTCGCCACGCGGCGTACCGGACGAGATCTGCGTCGGAGGCGGGCTGGCCGGTGTGCTGCCACGGCTGTGGCGGTAGTTCCTCCGCGCCCGCTGCGCGCAGGCTCGCTCGAGCCCGATCGATGGCTTCGGCGTTGCGCTGATCCCTGCTCGACATAGACCAAGGATCCGATGATCAATAGACTGTTGTCAACGTCGCGTTGAGGCCCGGCCGCGGATCGCCCTCGCGGGCCGACGCAGCCTGGCTACATGCTCTCGAACGCCGCTATCGCTCCAGAGTCGCTGTATTACAGTAATGGCATGGCGAAGGCGTACGACGGCGAGACGATCAAGGGCGTGCCGGTCACCGAGCAGCTGATCGACGAGGCAGTTGCGCGCGCCGAGCAGGGATACGACGTCGAGGTGCTCAAGCGTCGCGGTCGCCCGAAGCTCGACCCGAGCGCCGAGGGTGAGAGCGCGATCATCCCGGTGCGGATGGACGAGGAACTCCTCAACGCCCTGACCGCCAAGGCGGAACAGGACGGCCTGACTCGATCCGAGGCGATCCGTGAGGCGATCCGGCTCTGGGCGCACGTCGCGTAGTGATCGTCCACGACTCGGCGCTCAAGCATGGGATCGATCCGGATGATGCGGTGTACGCGGCAGAGCATGCGGCTTACCGGGCTGCTGAGACCGAGGAACACCCCGTCGCTGAGTTCCGCCTCGGCTTCGACCCGACCGGCCGACTGCTGGAGTTGACGGTGCTGGTGTTCGACAGCGGCAACGAGATGCTCATCCACGCGATGAAGGCGCGCAAGCAATACCTCGGCCTGCTGACCTGACGGCCTGGTCCTCGTAGAGTCGGTTCAAACTACAGATTGCCGGTGCTCCCGCGGGGAGCCTGCCCCCGTACCTGGGCGTAGTGAACGGGAGTGAACGGGACCGGATTTTCCACCCAGGGGTGTCCAACCTGGGTTTCCGAGCGTGAGGGAAGACCGGTTCAAGTCCCCCCTCGGACACAGAACAAAACATCCTCTGACCTGGTCAAACAGGTCAGAGGCTGTTCTGTTTTTGCTACCACCGTGCTACCCCGGGTAGCACCGAGGGCCGTTTTAGGACTGGATTCGCGCTTAGTCCGGTGGGGGACCTGGCACCCCCTCGGACCGTGATGCTGGGGGAGTAGGCGATCGTGGCAGTCCTGATCCCGCCTCAAGCGATGGAGCCGCTTACGGATCGCCTGCGCGTCACTTGCGGCGGATAGACGCCGCCTGGCGCGAGTCCCATCTGCGCGCCGGATCAGTGTGTACGCGGGCATCATCTGACCGCCACCCCGGCCGGCAGCGGGCGTCATCGGCGAGGTTGACTGCTGCGAGCGTGGATACTCAAGGTGCGCACCGACCGAGGAGCAGAGGGTAGAAATGACCACGACCCGCGAGATTCTGACCAGTCCCGTGGAGGGCGTCACCGGGCAGGAGTACGTCCCGGTCAACCACCTGGGCGTGGTGCCGACGGACAAGCGACTCCACACCTGGGACTGCCCGCACTGGTACCGGAAGACCACCCCTGAACTCGATCCCTACCCGATGGGTGACCGGTCGGAAAAGGTCTCCTACGTCTGCCACGCCACCCCTCAGGAGCTCCGCAGCATGCTCCGCTGCGCGACGTGCGGCAGCGCTCCCTCGGCGAGCGACCCGGCAACCGAGGTCCAGGCCTGCCCGAAGTGCTTCACGGTGCACCCGGCCGGCGACTGCTACTGACGCCGTCCGCGGCGGGTCCGGGCCGCGGCAGCCGCGGATGTCACAGGCGCGGGTTCGTCCGAGAGCGATTCCGGGATCCGACCCGTTGGCTATAGCCACCGGCTGCGCAGTACACCCGCGGCTGCGGTCAGCTGCGGCGGATCGACGCGGTATGAGGTAAGGCATCACTCCTGAGCCCGAAGCGTGACACCTGCTGCAATGTCGCTCGCCGGGGGCCCAGTCGCGCTCCCGCCGCCGCGGCCGACGAACGTCGATAGCCTTCGGGCCGACGGACCGCGGCAAGGCGGCTGATCTGCAGGAGGCGCCATGATGGGGAAGACTCACATCAGCGTGGGAGTCGCATCGGCTCTCCTTGTCTCACGACCGACCGACCTCGGTGGCTGTCTGGTGGCGGTGATCGGCGGCTCGGTGGGCGGGATCATGTGTGACATCGAAGTCCGATCCAATCGCAAGTGCCGCGATGCATTGCATGCCAGATATATTGTTCTTGCGCTTGTCGGGACGGCCCTTCTGGTGGATGTGATTATCCGAGGTCAGGTGACGACTGCGATAAGCGAGGGCAATCGCACGGTACTGTCAGTTGGTGCCTTGATATTGGCGGGAACGTCCACCTGCTCGCGACTTTGGTCGAAGCATCGTGGCTTTAGTCACTCGATTCTCGCTCTTGCGTTATTCAGTATCGGCCTGTTGGCAATTTTTCCCGCGCTTGCGATTTCCTTCGCACTGGGCTTCGCTTCCCACGTTCTTCTTGATGTCCTGAATAAGAAGCAAATCCAGTTGCTCTATCCGTCAAACAAGGCCAATATCTGCCTTCGGCTCTGTTATGCCAATGGTGTGACCAACAAGGTATTCTTGGTGCTCGGAGTCGTCGGCACGGTCGCGGGACTAGCGATGCCATTCGTGTTGGCTGCCTAGGCGAGCCGCGGACGTCGGAACCCGCAGCATTCGCGGCGGATCGACGCAGTCCTCGGCCGGCCCCGCTCACCCGCTTTGCGGATTGATCCGGCCGACGTGCCTCTCTATCTGCGCCTGCATCGCGTCGGCGAAGTACCCGGGAACCAGCGACTTGGGGTTGTCGGACTTCGTCCAGTGCTTGCCGGTCAGATGTCCGTAGTCATTGAAGTCGACTTCCGCGGTCCAGGTGGAAAGCCCACTGTTGGATCGCACGTGGAGGCGTACCGCCATGCCCGTGACAACCACGTCGCCAACCCGAGGCGTTTGCCGAGCGGTCTCACGTGCCATCGCGATGAACTCTTGCTCGGACAGTCCGTCGTCGAAAGAGAGTGGCGAACTCCTCCTGCGAAGTGTCTCCAGGGCATCCCCCACGCCCGAAGCAGCCAGAACGCCTGCCGCGATGATCCCGACGCCGGTGATCAGCCTGCCGCCCAGACCCATGGTGCTCCCTCTCGCCGCGTGCGTGCGGGAGTCTAACCGCGACCAGGCAGCCAACACCCCGGTACTGCAGACCATGCTGGCCGAAATCGTCGAGGCGACGACCCGCTCGGGCGATCTCGCTCGGGCGATCTCGGTCGGCGATCGAGGCGCTTTGACACTGTCGCTTCGCGGCGTCGTGCCCCGGGGCGAGATGGATGGGGCGCGGCTAGGGTGGCACCGTGGCCGAGGCACGTACCCGCCAGCCGGCGGTGGACGAGATGTGGTCGGCGTTCGTCGCGGCCAGTGGCTACGACGGTCCGCTGGCGTCCTCGTTCGCGTTCGGTGACTCTGCAGAGATGGCCGACGAGCTCGGCCTTCTTGTCGTCCATGGACCGAAGCGCGCGACCGCGGGACTCCTGGCAGCCTTCGAGGCGGAGAACGAACCCTTGCCCCAGGTGGGTGACCGGAGCATCGTGCTCGGAGGAGACGGGACTCCGCTGGCGGTCATTCGCACGACGGAGGTCCGGGTGGGAGCGTTGTCATCGGTCGACGACGCGTTCGCCTGGGACGAGGGCGAGGGCGACCGAACGGGTCCTGGTGGCTGGACGCGCACACCCGGTTCTTCATGCGAGAGTGCCGCGCCCTGGGACTGATCTTCGCTGACGACACCGAGGTCGCGTTCGAGCGATTCGAAGTGGTCTGGCCGCCGAACTGAGCGGCTCACGTTCAGCACGCCCGCCGGGCCTCCACGTCGGCCCGGGCCGATAGGCGCCGGAAGGACCGCTGCCGGACGCAGCGGCCAATCGTCGGTCGAGATTCCGGAGATGACCTCAGCCCGGCTGAGCATCTCCTATCCTCATGAGCCTGCTCCGACCTGGAGGCGCGATGAGTGTGTTCATTGGCTGGATGGGCTTCGTGCTCTTCTCGGTCGCCGACGTCAAGCGCGACTACCCCGGTGGCATCGAGGCGTTCAGCCAGCGGGACGACCTGCCGAGAAACTTCTGCCACGACGGCCGCATCGGGTTGTGGGACATGTTCATGCCCAACGGCATGGCGGATCCGGGACTCGAAGACATGCGCGCCTTCGGTATCGACGCCTCGTGGCCGAGGGTCCAGATCGCTGCTGTCGCCGAAGGGCCGCTGAACGGTGGATGTCAGGCATGGCTCAAAGGCGACGACCCCGGGGGACTCGTGGTTCCCAGGTCCTTGCGCACGAGCTTACCGGCGTCGCGCGACAAGCGCCCCGAACGCGGCGGTCGGACGCGGGCCGATCACGACTGGCGCCCGTCGTCACATGGATTCTGGCCCTGAATTGGCCGAATGAGGGGCCAGAATCCATGTGACGTCGCGCCGCCCGCGCCGCAGCAGACTGGGCGGTAGGACGCGGGCCGCTGGACCTGGTGAACCGCCCGCCGGATGGCCGCAGAGTCGGATCAAACAACAGCTTGTCGGGTGCTACCCCGGGTAGCACGACCCCGTACCTGGGCGTGGTGAACGGGAGTGAACGGGACCGGATTTCACGCTCAGAGGTGTCCAATCTGTGTTTCTGAGCGTGTGGCCAGACCGGTTCAAGTCCCCCCTCGGACACAGATGAAGAGCCCCTGACCTGGGAGAACAGGTCTGGGGCTCTTCTGTCTTTCCTCCTCTGGTGCTCCAGCGGGGAGCGCGATGGGGCCGTGAAGCCCCGGGGTTCAGGCGCGATCCGAGGGGGAACTGGCACCCACCCAATCTGACGGAGCGACCCGGTCCCTGTCGGGGAGTGATCCCGGGCCGCCCGGGTTCGCGACTCAGCGCTCGGTTGCGAGGCGGCGGCCGAAGTGCGTCGCAGGCCGATCGGCCACCGGGCGGGTCTTGGGCGGCGTCCGATCATGCCTGAGTCTGTTCCTCTTCCATCCCCACGGCGATCAGCCAGTCGGCGAAGCGTGCGGCTCCGGCGGGCTCGAAGTCCCTGGCCGTTCGATAGAACGGCTTGTCGGTCAGGGTCGGGAAGCATGACGCCATCACGGCATCCATCTCCTCGACGCGCTCGTCAGGAACGACGCTCGCCCGGTAGTAGCCCCGTTGGACTCCGAGCCCTCCGTTGTCGTAGATGCCGTAGATCGACGTGTGACCGGTAGTCGCGGAGTACGGATAGTCGAGGGAGATGGACGCGGAGGAGGGGGTGATCCGGATGAAGGCGCCCTCCCGTCGCTGCCAGTCCTCGATGACCTGGGCCGCGACGGGGCGAAAGTCGGCTGGGCACCTCGCAAGGAATGCCGCCACCGAGCGATCGTCTCCGCCGCCAGAGGGGGACTGGTGGACGTCGGTGAGCCAGGTGTTCGGCCGCGACACCACGGTGAAGCGTGGCACGAAGTGGGCGCCGACCTTCTGCACACTGAGCTCCACGAGGAAGACGGCGATGCCGCGCTCGGCGCCGACGCTTTCATAGGCGTGGTTCAGGTAGTCAGCGATGGCGACAAACTCGCGGCCATGGGCTTCGGCGATCACGACGAGCGCGCCGCACTCGTGCCCGACGGCGTAGGCGAGTCCTCGGGTCAGGTGGTCATGATCGACCTTGCGGTACTGGTTCTCGATCGCGATCCGGGTGCCGTCGGCGGCGGTGGCGAGGATGTCGAGGTTCCTGGCGAATCCGGGGATCGGCATCTCGGTACCGACCAGTTGAAGTTCTCCCAGCTCCAGCGTTTCGTCGAGCCAGCTCAGGTTGGCCGCGAGCCACGGCGTGAAGTCGTGGGCTTCGTTGGGCCACACCACGCGGATGTTCGCGGGTTCCGGGCGGACGATCAGGTCGGAAGGGAGTCGCGCGGTCACCGCGTCAGTATGGAAGTGCGTCGCCCGGTGGACCTGTCGATTGCAGATCGCCGACCCGGCTCGGTCCTCGGCGCTGGGGAACTCCGCGCGACTGCCCCGGCGGTGCCTGCGGGACGGCACCCAATGTGGCTGGCGTGGTGCTGCCGCGGGTAGCACCACGTCCGACGTGGCGCGGGTTCCGCTCAACGCGCCGATCCTCGCCTTCGGCCCGTCGACCTGCGCAGATGAGCCTCCGCTGGACGGAACGCCGAAGTCCTTCGGGCTCAGGGTGAACCGGGCCCGACGGCTTCGTTCTGGTGCAGTAGGGGCCGAGTTCCTTGTTGCCGCTGAAGACGCGGTACAGCGCCGTCGGCTCGCTGGCCGTCACGCCCGTGCAGCTGCCGCTTCTGAAGGTGGGGTCTGCTGCACGAACAGGTGGCGTGGCCGGACCATGCTCGACCGGCAAGCCCGAGAGTCCCGACCCCCGGGGGCGCGTCCCTCATTCACCGCCAAGGTGCGGTCGCGTCGAGGAGTGCCCTGCGCACGCGCTCGGCCGAGCCATGTTCCGGCAGCCCCGGCCGTCGCGCGAGATAGAGGGTGTTGATCGGTGGATCCTCGGGCTCGTCCAGTGCGATCAGCACTCCGGTGTCGATCGCTTCCTGGCACAGGTAGCGCGGCAGCACCGTGATTCCCAGCCCCAGCGCGGCCGCCTGGCGCAATGCCCGGAGGTCCGGGAAGGTCAGGGCAGGTTCGACGTCGATGCGCGTGCCCAGGACGTGGCGCCAGTAGCGCCGCAGGATCGGGAGGTCATGTGCGTACGACAGGACCGGGAGATCGCCCAGCGGCGTGCCGAGCGAGGACGGTGCGCCGACCAGAACGAACTCCTCGTCGCCCAGCGGCTCGAAGGGGAGGGGTCGTCCGCGGGGGCGTTCGGCGGCGACCACGAGGTCGAACTGTCCGCCACGGAGGCCGGTGAGCAGGTCGGCGGCGAGCCCGGTGGTCACGCGCACGCGGATGCCGGACCTGATGATCGGCGCCAGTGCGGGCAGCGCGATCTCGGCGACGAACTCCGCGGGCCCTGCCAGCTGGACGGGCTTCGCGTCCACGGCGCCGGCCGCCCCGGCCACGCCGGCGACCGCGTCAGTGAGGGCGTCGTAGGGGGCTGCCAACCGGGTCGCGATCGTGTCCGCTCGGGGGGTCGGTACGACGCCGCGGGCATGCCGCTCGAACAGCTGCGCACCGAGGGCGCGCTCCAGTGCCTGGAGCTGCGCGCTGACCGACGGTTGCGCGAGGCCGAGCGTGCGGGCGGCGGCGGTGAGCGAGCCGGTGCGGTACACCGCGAGGAACGTGCGCCATCGGGCCAGGTCCGCCAAGCCATCGGTTTCGCTATGGCTCATAGAGGCAATGTATTGGATGAGATGGCTAGTCGCCCCTGTTTGAACCCGCGTCCGACAGTCATCGAACGCTCGAAGGAGCAACGCTGTGAGCACCGTCCTGTTTGTCGTCACCGGATCCTCCTCCTGGACCCTGTCCGACGGCACCGCGCACCCGACCGGTTACTGGGCCGAGGAGCTCGTCACCCCGTACCGGTCCCTGATCGAGGCCGGGCACCGGGTCCTCTTCGCCACCCCCGGTGGCGTCGTTCCGACCGTGGACGCCCGCAGCCTGGCACCCGAGGCGACCGGCGGCGAGGACCTCGCCACCGCCATCAACGGGATCGAGGGCTTGAAGGCGCCGCTGGCGCTGGACCAGGTCGACCCGTCGGCGTACGACGCCGTCTTCTATCCCGGCGGCCACGGCCCGATGGAGGACCTCGCCGTCGATCCGACCTCCGGAGCCCTGATCGCCGCGACCCTGGAGGCCGGCCGCCCGCTCGGGGTGGTCTGCCACGGTGCCGCCGCCCTGATCGCCGCCGCACCCGTGCTCGCCGGTCGCAAGGTGACCGCGTTCTCCGACGCCGAGGAGGCGCAGGCGGGCCTCGCGCCGAAGGCGCCGTTCCTGGTCGAGTCCCGGCTGCGTGAGCTCGGCGCCGAGGTGAGCGTGGGGGAGCCCTGGGGCGACCATGTGGTGGTGGACGGCAACCTGATCAGCGGCCAGAACCCGCAGTCCTCGGCATCGGTCGCCCGCGCGCTGGTGGAGGCGCTCGCGTGAGCGATGGGTCGGCCGCCAGCAACCCGTTCTCGCCGTACGCCGTCCGCGGGGTGACGATCCCTCACCGGGTGTAGGTGGTGCCGAGGGGCCCCTTCTCTGCGGCCGCTGAAGGGCCCGCCACCGGTCGCCGACCGCCCGGCACCTCCTGCACTGCGCCGCGCGAGCGGTTGGTGGCAAGGGAATGACCCTGGGTGAGGCGACCCGGGGCCAGGCCGGCGGCCCGGATCACGCTGGGGCCTCGGCCGGTGGAACGACGCGCACGTCATGGGGCCACAGGTGGTGCTACCCCAGGTAGCGCCACCTGTGGCGCTTGGCGGGTGGGGGAGTCGGCCCCACTCGGAGCAACGCGTCGCGACCTGGAGCCATCCTGCGCGTCCGCGGTGTCGCGGCGGAAGGCCGTCACGCGGGCTGCTCGCTGCTGGTGGTCCCTGCGTGGAGGGCCGTCGGGCTCTGGCGACGCCACTGGCGAGGTGGCTGGATGGTTCCGAAGGAGGGTCAACACATCGGAGAGGAAGCGGACGAGATGACTGATCCGAACCCGGCGCTCTACGTGGCGTCGTACGACGACCCCTCCTCGGCAGCGGAGGACTTCAAGGCGCTCAAGCAGGCGCAGGCCGACACCGACCTGATCGTGGTCGGCGCCGTGGTGATCGACCGGGACGAGGACGGGGCGGTCAAGGTCGAGGCCCACGACGGCAGCGTCGGCGGCGCTGCCGGCCTGGGCGCCGTCGGCGGTCTGCCGGAGTGAAGCTGGACGAGGCGATCGACTCCTGACCATGACCGGTCCCATCCCCTTGCGCCGACGTCGCGGGCTCGCGACGCCCCCGCGGACGACGTCAACGAGGTGACCTGATGGCTCGTCGGCTGGCCGAGCTGGAGGCCTCCCGGCGCTGGCGCGAGGTTGCCACCACCACCCTCACGCTGCTGGTGACCTGGTCGGCCCTGCTCGGGGTGTACTTCCTGATCGGGCCGGCCGGTCACGCCGCCTGGACTGCGGTGGGGGTCCTGGTGGTCGGCGCGGTCATCTTCGCGATGTCAGTGACCCGGCAGCTGCGCAGGGTGGTGGCCGCGGACCTGCCCGAGCTGCGCGCGATCCAGGCCCTGGGGACCATCGTCATCCTCTTCCTGGTGCTGTTCGCCAGCGCGTACCTGACCCTGTCCGACGGTTCCTTCAGCCGTCCGTTGGACCACGTCGGCGCCCTCTACTTCGCGGTCACGGTGTTCTCGACCGTCGGGTTCGGCGACATCACCCCCGAGACCGACCTCGCCCGCATCGTCGTGGCGGTGCAGATGCTGCTCGACCTGGTCCTGATCGGCGTCATCGTGCGGACCTTCGTCTCGGCGGCCAAGCGGGGCCTGGATCCAGGCGCCGTGGCGGAGGAGGACCGCGCCCCCTGAGCTGGATCGCCGGGACTCACGGCGACGCCGGTGCGTCTGGGTTCGCTGGAATGGCTGACCGGCGTGGCCCGCCCAGGCGCCGGGCTGAACCGATGCACCGGTCTCAGTGATCGTCCGCATTCGACTGGAGTGTCGGTGCCGGTGCGGCGGGCTTCCCTTCGCGGGGGCGACCGCGGACGACCTGGCCGAACGCGCCCTCGTCGGTCGCGATCACCTGGCCCACGACGGCTGTGGCCAGCAGCCACCACGCGATGACGTACAGATAGGTGAGGTAGGTGAACGCGACCCCGATGGCCCCGAACCGGGCGGCGCTCAGCTCGATGGAGGCCGACAGGTAGCGGGTCGAGATCGGATGGGCCAGCAGCAAGCCGATCGCGTACAGGACGGCGCCCGGCATGAGCCAGCGCAACGGGACGCGGCCGGCCAGGAGGAACCACGGGACCAGGGCGGCGATAGCCACGTTGATGACCGCCACGATCGCGGTGGCCCACCAGTCTCGGGGTGGCAACGGCTGCAACAGGAGGACCAGCTTCTGCGTGACCGCCACGGCCAGGGCCAGGGCGAGCACGGCCACGAACCACCGCCAGGCCTGGTTGAGCCGGGTGCGGCTGCGGCCGTTCATCCACACGGCGTCGTAGGCGCGGATCATCGCGCGGGAGAGGCTGGTCGCGGACACCAGCACCACCAAGACCCCCAGTAGGCCGAACGTCGCGCTGTCGCTGCCGTCAGCCACCTCGTCGAGGAGGTTCTGCGTGTCCTCGGGCAGGGTGCCGACCGCGGAGATGGCCGACGAGACGCGGTTGGCGCCGAACAGCGCCGCCCCCATGATGAGGATCGGGAAGACCGAGGTGAACAGCTGGGCCGCGATGGTCATCGCCCTGTCGAACACCTGGATGCGCTGCAGCCCGGTTGCGATGCGGAGCGCCACGCGTCCGGGCCAGTGCTCCATCAACCACACGAGCGAGGTGGCGAATCGGGGCGGCAGCCGGTCGAGCCGCGCGAGCTGATCGTCGGTCATGCCGAAGCCAGCCAGTGCCGCGCGCACTGTGTCGTGATCCGTCGCTGGCATCGCCGCCCCTCCGGGACAGGTGGCCGGGCTCGGGGGGTCGGCCTCCTGGCCAGCAGACTAGTACTTGGGGGAGTGAATCCCCGGACTTCAGGCCTGAGCCGACGAAGGGCCTGGCGCGTCCTCGGGCTCCGGGTGCTGGGGAGTACGCGTTCGTGGCGGTCCTGACCCCCCAGGCGGCTCGGTCTCGGCGATCAAGCGCGCACTTCCTCCTGCGGCGCTGGCGAGACGGGTGCCCCGGCGACCGCTGGATCGGCATGCGGAGCGTGTCAGGAGTGAAGCGGCGTGCGACCGCCCGGATCGCGGCATGAGCGGGCACTCCTGAGGTTGCGGCATGAGCATCGGGCCAAGAAAGTTGCCTCCTCGACCCAACAGTCTTGCCCTGTCGGCGCGTTAGGTGAACGAAAGGGGGCCGCAATGAACGAATCAGCGTTCGTCGAGTACGTGGCGACACGGCGGCCACGGCTGTTCCGCACCGCGTGCCTGATGTGTGGGGATCCGCATCGTGCCGAGGACGTCGTCCAGGACGCCCTGACTCGGCTGTACGCAGCCTGGGGTCGGGTCGAGCGGATGGACAACATCGACGGCTACGTGCGCGCGATCATCGTGAACGCCCACTACAGCGACCGGCGGCGGCCGTGGCGACGTGAACGGCCCGCGGAGCCCCGAGACATCCCACTCGAGCCGGGGTTCCCGGTCGAGGACGCCGACCTCATCAGGGCCGCGATCGGGGCGCTACCTCCAGGCCAGCGTCGGGTGATCGTGCTGCGCCATATCTGGAACCTCACCATCGAGGAGACCGCCGCAGAGCTGCGAATCAGCACTGGCACCGTGAAGAGCCAGACTGCCGACGCGGTCGCCGCGCTCCGGCGGGCACTGGCCCCGGCCTTCGGGGTCGCACCCGGGCAGGAGGAACAACGATGAGCCACGAAGACGAGGTGTTGAGCCGGCTGGTGGACTACCACGACCACATCTCCGCCCCTCACGTTCCCGTCGCCGACGACCTCCATCGCGGTCGACGCCGGGTGCGCCGGAACCGCGGCCTGCTTGCCGGCGCAGGGGCCGTTGCCCTGGCCTCGGTGATCGCGGCCGGTTCCCTGTTGGCCGGTGAACGTCCAACTGACTCGCCGCTCCCGGCAGACCGGCGCGGGCTCCACGCCCCACTGGTCGCACCGGACACCCTCGCCGACGTCCGCGAGTTCGGCTTCCACGTCGAGGCGGTGCCCGACCTCGTGACGACGGGCAACTGGGCGATCGACCCCGACCGGCAGTCGATCGGCGTCATGGTCCTCGGCGTCGGCGGCGGCCTGGACCTGTCCGTGGCTGTCTACTACGAGGGCCGCGCCCCGGACCTGCCCTCAGGCAGCACCGGGCAAGACGTCTCCGTCAACGGGAGGTCGGGCACCTACGTCGAGTCGGTCCTGCCCGGCCAGTGGTCGGCCATTCTCGCGTGGGAGTACGCACCGGGCCTCTGGGCCGAGGTGTCCACGCCCGTCCGCGACTCGGTGCCGCCCTCGGACCTGCGCAGCAGGATGCTGACGGCTGCCGAGGCTGTCCGCCCCGGTGGCGAGGCCGTACTCATCCCCGTCCGCGTAGGCACGCTGCCGGCATCACTCCCGTCGGCCGCAACAGCTCACGACACGAGTGTGCAGTACTTCGACGGCGACTGGTCATGGTGGCTCTCGTTCAACGACGAGGTCCATCTCTGGGCGACCTCCGGGGCCGGGACAGATTGCCAAGGCTCCGACGGGACCCCCTTCGCGGAAGACTTCACCTACCAGGGGCACCCCGGCTGCCTCGTGGACGGCGAGCGCATCGGCCTCCGCCTCGAGGGCGCCAACGTGTTCATCGACTTCGTCGACGCCGAACCGAAGCCGCCGATCGACGACCTGAAGAAGGCGCTCGCGGACCTGACCGTCGCCTCGCGCGACCCGGCGACCTGGTTCGACCTGAGCACCGCCCTGGGCCGCTGAGAGAGGACGTGCGACCGACCGCGCCGTGCTACCCGGAGGAGCGAGGCGCGGGCCGTGCGGACGGAGCTTCGTGATCGACCACTCGGGCGTACGCGAGCGTGTCGCTGAACGGACGCTGAGCGCGCGGCGTCTTCAGCCTGCACCGGACCACCCGAAGGTCCGCGCCCGAAGGCGTGATCACCTCGCCGATCGAATCCCTCGATCGGGGTTCTCGCTCTCGTTGGACCGTCGGCGGGCTTTACTACGACTGGTGTCGTGATGGCTGCAGGTTCCAGTACCGGCGCTCTCCGCTGTACCAAGAGTGTCTGAACGGGTGCGGGGCCGTTCATCAACACTGCCTCGGCCATCCCTTCTGACACGTCCACCTTGCGGTAGCCGTCGCGCAGCCTGAGGCACGTGAGCCGGGTGCTGGAGGACGCCACTGAGCTGAGCGGCGCGACGTCGCCCCGGTGCGGCCGAGCGTCGCCGTCTCGGCACGACCGGCCGGGACGGCGCATTCGACGTGGAGGACGCGTCGGCGGGAGTGGCCAGGCGGCAGGCCGCGGGCTGCTTCATCGCGCGCGACCTGCCGCAGGCACATCCTTGGCTGGCCATGGTCGTTTCGGGGGACAGGACGATGCTCGACCTTGATCCCGCGGTGCTCTGACGCAGCGGGATCCGGCCCCGCGACGCCGGTCTCAGTGCCCGTTCCGGACGATGTCCGCGGCCTTCTCACCGATCAGCATGGTGGGCGCATGCGTGTTGCCGTGGGTCACCCGGGGCATGGCCGAGGCGTCCGCGACGCGGAGCCCATCGACGCCCCGTACCCGCAGCTGCGCGTCGAGCACGCCTTCGCCCTCGGCGCCCATCCGGGCGGTGCAGCTGGGGTGGTAGGTGTGCTCGACGCCGGTCCGGACCGCGTCGTCGAGCTCGGCGCGCGTGGGGTAGGACGGGCCCGGGTGGATCTCGTGGTTGGCTCGTCCGCGCCGCGCCAGGGCGGCCATCACCTCGCGGGCCCGCTCGATGCCGTCCAGCATCGACTGCATGTCGCGTGGGTCGGAGAAGTAGTTGTTGCAGATCAGGGGCTTGCGCTCGGGGTCGGCCGAGGCGAGGCGCACCCAGCCCTCGGACCGGGCCCCGACCAGGGAGAGGCCGATGGCCAGAGCCCGGCCGTCGTAGGTGCCGGCGCCGTGCTCCCAGAAGTACGCCGGCGCACCGATCATCTGCATCGCCGGTGCGTCGTCGGCGACGCTGGTGTGGAAGAAGGCGCCCGACTCACCGACGTTCGAGGTCAGCATGCCCTTGCGGGTGAACAGGTATCGCGCCAGCTGCGCCGGCTTCTCGGCGAACGCGAGGTTGTCGGTGTCACTCGTGTCCCAGTTGACGAGGTACATGGGATGGTCCATCAGGTGGGCGCCCACATGCGGGTTGTCCACCAGGGCGCTGATGCCGTGCTCGGCCAGGTGGTCGGCGGGGCCGATCCCCGACAGCATCAGCAGGTGGGGGGTGTTGTAAGCCCCGGCGCTGAGGATCACCTCTCGGCGTGCGCGGATCGTCTGGACCTCGTTTCCGATGCGGACGCCGACACCGGTGGCGCGGCCGCGCTCGATGACGATCCGGTGCACGAGCGCCTTCGGGATGATCGTGAGGTTGGACTGCTTGCGCCGCGGAGCGAGGTAGCCGTCCCAGGTCGTCCAGCGCTGACCCCGCCGGGTGAACCGCTGATACAGGCCGGCGCCCTCCTGCTGCGCGCCGTTGAAGTCGTCGTTCTGCGCGATGCCGATGTCCGCCATCGCCTCGACCATCTGGCGCGATGACTCGCGGGGGTCGGGGGCGTCCTCGACGTACTGGGGGCCCGAGTCGCCGTGGAACTGGTTCGCGCCGCGGCTGTTGCGCTCCATCCGACGGAAGAGCGGCAGGACCTCGTCGTAGGACCAGCCGTCGGCTCCCGCCTTGGCCCAGCCGTCGTAGTCGGCGCGGTTGCCGCGGATGTAGATCATCGCGTTCATGCCGCTGGTGCCCCCGAGCATCCTGCCGCGTGGCTGGTAGATGCGGCGCCCGCCGAGGTGCGGCTCGGGCTCGGACTCGTAGTCCCAGTCGAGGTCGGTGTGGAACTGCTTGGCGAACGCGGCGGGAATCTGCACGTTCATGTTCGGCCGACTCCTGCCGCCCGCCTCAAGAACGAGGACGGAGATGCCCGGGTCCTCGCTCAGCCGTGCGGCGAGCACCGCACCCGCCGAACCGCTCCCGACGACGATGTAGTCGTACTCGCCCATGGTCTTCCTTTCGCTGGATCGTGGCTCCATGCTCGGTCCGGAGGATCCCGGATCGCTTGTGACGCACAACACATCCACCATCAGGTTTTGTGGCAGGATCCAAGATCATGACGACATGGAGGCGTCGCTTCCCTGAGTCGTGGTGGCTATGGCCAAAGAAGGCAGAGTGAATACGACGGAGCAGTCGGTGCTGCGGTGGCTGGACGGGTTCGCGGAGGCTGCCCTGCGAGCACCCGAGGTGGATGCGTTCGTTCGCAGCGTCGACGACGTCATTCTGGGCGCTGTCCCCGAGATCGCCGGCGACGCGGCCCTGGTGGAGGCGCTCCACGCCTCGACCCGACAGCACTGGCGCAACTTCCTCGTCGGGCTCTCCGGGGAGCACCGGCTCGCGCTGCCGCAGGCGGCGATCGACCTGAGCCTGGCCATCGCGCGTCGCCACCTCGACGTCAACGTCCTGCTCAAGGTCTACCGGGTGGCGAACAAGAGCACCTTCCGATACTTCATCGATCGGACGGAGCCCGGGTCGCTGCCGCCCGACGTACCCCGCGACGAGGCGCTCCTTGCCGTGTGGCTGCGCGCGGAACAGTGGATCGACGAGTCGGTCGAGCGACTCACCGACCACTTCACCGCCGAGCGGACGCGGTTGTCCGAGGGCGCGCACGCCCGCCGGACCGAGGCCATCGACGCGCTGCTGGCCGGCGCGCCACCCACGGCGCAACTGGAGAGGCTGCTCGGGCACAGACTGGGTTGCTGGCAGACCGCGTTCGTGCTGTCGGCGCCGCGGGGCATGGAGGAGGAGGTCCGCCTGTTCGAGTTGGCCGAGAGGGTGTGCCAGCGGCTGGGACTCCCAGCGCCACTCACCACCTTTGCGGCCAGCCGCGAGCTGTGGGGCTGGATCGCGACTCCGACGCAGCCCGCGCTCGACGTCGCCAAGGTCGACGCAGTCGTGCGTGACCACGGCCTGCACCTCGCGCTCGGACGGCCGACCACGGGGCCGAGCGGGTTCCGGTTGAGCCACTTGCAGGCGCTCTCCGCGCACCGGACCGGGCTACGGGCGCCGAGCGCGGTGCATGCGTACGGAGAGATCGAGCTGGTCTGCTTGACCGGAGCCGACGAACTGGCCCGCGAGATGGTGTGCCGGACCCTCCAGCCACTGCTGGGCGGCGCCAAGGCGGACGCCACCCTGCGTGCCACCCTGCTGACCTACCTGCGCTGCGGCCAGCACGTGGAGACGACGGCCGAGCTGCTCTTCGTACACCCCAACACGGTGCGCTACCGCGTGGCTCGCGCCGAGGAGCTCCTGGGCGGCCGGGTCGCCGCCAGGGCAGCGGTGGTGGAGGTGGCGCTGGCCTGGCTCGAGGTCCACGGCGTGGCAGCCATCGAGGGTGCGGGGCGTGTCACCGTCCCCTCGACCGGAGCGTGACCCCTCCGCGCTCCTGGGGCGACGGCGCGGCGGCGGCACTCACGGTCGCGTACCGAAGACCGGGGTAGTGGGCTGGACGAGACGCACCCGACGGCGTCCGCGACCCTAACGTCCGGACATGCTCAAGAAGGTCGACGAGGGCGGTGGCGACGACCGCTACGCAGAGGAGCTCGGACCGGAGGCCACGTTCTGGCTCGAGCAGCTCCAGGGCCACGTCGAACGACTGGTGCAGTACGCGCAAGCGGGCCACTCGAGCGTCCCCTACGACGAGCTCCTCCAGGTCACCGCCCAGATCGAGGTCGCGATCGACCGGGCCAAGGAGCGCGCGCTCGCGGCCATGGCGGCGCGCCGCCAGGCCGCCTTGGCGGGGACGACGACGGCGCCCCGGCTGGCCGGTCATGAGGGACGCGAGGGCGCCAGGCTGGTCTCGTAGGCCAGGATCGCTCCCCGGCCCGCCGGTCATCAGTCGTCGCGACCGCCTCGGCGACGGTCTCAGGCACGCCTGGCGGCGCCCACGCTCACCGGGGCCGCGGGACCTGCAGCGGCCGCACGCTGACCGACGACCTGTCGAGGCTGGACCTGGCACCGTGCCGTGGTCGAGCTCGAAGCCGGCGATCGCGAGCGTGCACTGACCACCCGGGTCACGCTCTCCGTCCTCCAGGATGCCCTGGGCGGAGGGATGGAGCTGGTCGGTTCGATCTGGCTGATCCTGGTCTCCCTCCCGCCCTTCGCGTCCGCACCTTCAGTCGTCGCGTCGGGGCCCCGGGGCTCGTGGTCGGGGCCGACGGTGTCGCCGGTGTCGCGACGCTCGCGCCCGCCGCAGCAGAGGTCGGCACGGCCGCATTCGGGTGGGTCTGAACGTCTGGTTCGTCGCTGCGGGTCGCGAGCTGATCGGGGGATGAGCGGGCAGGAGTGACGGGTAGCGATCAATCCTCCCCGCGCGTCGCGTTCGGTGGCCCAGCAACCCAGGCCCGCACGGCTGCGGCGTCGGGGTCGGTCGCCAGGATCGCCGGCGGTGTGGTGCGGGGCCACGTCCAGGCGTACCGCAGGATGAGGGCGAGAAGGGTCAGCTCGAGCACGATGCCGAGGCCGTAGAAGTACAGCCAGGACTCGCCCACCGCGTTGAACGCCGTCACGGGGACGTAGGCCGCGGCCACGACGAGGTTGGTGACGCGGTTCGCCCGGGCGGGCAGCGTCGCCGACAGCACGACCATGAGGATCGGGATGGCGACGAGGGTCAGCGCCGTGGTCGAGAAGGTCTGGGAGAGATCGAACTCGAAGACCCTGCCGTCGAGGATGTCCTCGACGACGCCGGGCGTGAAGAAGTTGAGGATGTCCACGTAGGCGTACAGGAACATGAAGCTCGTCCACGTTGCGGCGAGCCTGACTCTCACCGGGATCGGCTGGTCGTCCAGTGCGGTGTCGGGGTGACGCGTTTCCATCATGGGGCTCCGTTGTCGTGGTGTGGATCGGTAGGTCCACGATCGCTGGGCCCGGCGGCGGGCACATCGGCCCGCAGGCTCGGGTTCGCCTGGCCGATCGAACGGGCCGACACTCGTTCTTTCGGCGGGTACGCCGAGGCGCGCCGGTCCCTAGGCTGGAGCCGTGGTCACCGTCCGGCGCTCGGTCTGGCATGAACCGCGGCCCGCCGACGCCCCACCCGTCGGGCGTCTCGACTGGCTGCTCGTGGGCGTGTTCGCGGCCGCGGTCGTGGTCGAGGGCATCGTTCGGCCGGACGTGGCCTGGCGACCCCTGGTGACGGTGCTCGCCCTGGCGCTGGTGCCGGCCCTGCTCTGGCGGCGGGGCCGCCCCCTGATGGCCGCCCTGCTCGGGTGGGGCGCCGCGGGGCTGCTCTCGGCCCTCGACGCGACGGCGTCGACCGGGGAGCTCGGCCTCTACTCCATGATGGCCGTCCTGATCCTGCTCTACTCCCTGGTGCGGTGGGGCTCGGGACGGGAGATCGTCTGGGGGACGGCGTTCGTGACAGCCGTCGTCGCGGTGGGGATGTACTCCACCTCCGCGGGCTGGACCGACGCTTTCGGGGGCAGCGTTCTCCTGCTGCTGCTCGTCGCCCTCGCCGCGGTGTTCCGCTACCGCGCGGACCTCTGGCACCGCCAACAGCGCGAGGTCCGCAACCAGGAGCGGGTGGCGCTGGCGCGCGAGCTGCACGACACCGTGGCCCACCACGTCTCGGCCATCGCGGTGCAGGCGCAGGCCGGTGGCGTGGTCGCCGGCAGCCAGCCCGAGAAGGCTGCCGCGGTGCTGGCCGCGATCGAGCTCGAGGCGTCGCGCACCCTGGCGGAGATGAGATCGATGGTGCGGGTGCTGCGTGAGGAGGAAGCCGTCGCCTACTCACCGCAGCTCGGAGTCGCGGACCTGCCTGGCCTGGCGCGCGATGACGCGATGCCCACCGTCGAGGTCTCGCTGGACGGCTCGTTGACCCGGCTGGCACGAGCGGTGGACGCCGCGCTCTACCGACTCGCGCAGGAGTCGCTGACCAACGCCGTACGGCACGCCCAGGGCGCGACCCACGTCGGGATCGACGTACGCCGGGACGGCGACGCCGTCAGGCTGCGTGTCAGCGACGACGGCCAGATCCAGCCGGGGCCCGCTCCGCAGCCTGGGTTCGGGCTGCTGGGCATGGCCGAACGCGCCCAGCTCCTCGGAGGGTCGCTCTCCGCAGGGCCGGGACCCGAGGGTGGCTGGGTGGTCGAGGCGGTGCTGCCGCTGCAGGGGCTGGCGCCATGAGCATCCGGGTGGTCGTGGCCGACGACCAGGACCTGGTCCGGACCGGGCTGGTGATGATCCTCGGCGCGCAACCCGACCTCGAGGTCGTGGGGGAGGCGGCCGACGGGCCCGCGGCGCTCGACCTGGCGACCAGGCTGCGTCCCGATGTCCTCCTCATCGACATCCGGATGCCCGGTCTCGACGGCGTGGAGGTGACGCGACGCCTGGCCGGGCCGGACGTGGCGGACCCGATGGCGGTCGTCGTGATCACGACCTTCGACCTCGACGAGTACGTCCTCGGAGCCCTACGCGCCGGTGCACGCGGCTTCCTGCTCAAGGACGCGGGCCCACAGCTGCTCGTGCAGGCCATCCACGCGGCGGCGAACGGGGACGCGCTGATCGCCCCCAACATCACCCGCCGGCTGCTGGCGACCTTCGCAGACCAGGGGCCGGTGGTGCCGGTCCAGCCCATCGACCCGCTCACCGCGCGCGAGAAGGAGGTGCTCGCGCTGGTGGCACGGGGCCGGACCAACGCCGAGATCGCCACCGAGCTCTTCGTCGGCCTGAGCACGGTGAAGACCCATGTCGCGTCTCTGATGACCAAGATCGGCGCCCGCAACCGCGTCGAGATCGCGATATGGGCGTACGACACCAGGCACGGGCGAGCCGACTGACCGCTCGCCGCGGTCGGCGTCGATCCTCGCTCGAGCGTGTCTCCGGACGGGCCGCGCGTCGAGGGTGCACGGGCGGGCGGCGGTCGCGGCCGAGTACGAGGCACTGTGGCTGTGGGACACCGACCCGCAAGACTGGAACAGGCCCGGCGTGGACGCGACCCTCGCCAGAGCGTCGCCGCACCGGGCCAGATCTTGGAGCGGCTGAGCGCCCAGGGCTACGTGTCCAAGGCGCTGCCCGGCTGCTGACGGCCGTCGTCGCCGCACCGCGGTCGCGGCCGGCGGGCAGGCTGCACCCGTGCGGGACCGGTCCCTCTGGCGGCCTCAGGCCGGCAGCGCCAGGTCGCGGCGACGGAGCGCGAGCAACCCGGCGAGGACCAGCGCGATGCCGATGGCGGTCAGGGTCAGCAGCGGTCCGGACGTCACCGGCACCGCCGGTGCCTTGGGGCTGTGCGTGAACGGGGAGAGGTCCTGCACCGCATCGGGCAGGTTCAGGCTGGGGCCGAACATCGGACCGGCGACGATCATGGCCAGCATGAGGGTCCAGCTGACCGGCGCGGACCACGACGGCGCGACCGACGTGGCCGCGACCACCGCGGCCCCGACCACCAGTGCGCCCGGCAGCTGCACCAGTCCGGCCCCGATCAGGTCGGCCACCTGTGAGGCCGTGCTGCCGAGCACCTGGCCGGCGGTCAGGCCCATGCACACCGCGAACAGCACCATCAGGGCCGTGGCGCCGGCAACGGCGTTCACCAGGTGACCCGCGACCCAGCGGGCCCGTGTCACGCCAGTGGCCAGCATCGGCTCGAGGGTGCCGCCAACCTCGTCGACCCGCATCCGAAGCAGCACCTGCACCAGGTAGATCGCCACGAACATCCCCGCCATCTGGATGATGGAGACCCGGTAGGCGTCGAGGATCACGTCGGTCCCGCCGGCGGCCGTCCACCAGTCCCTGGCGTCCCCCTCGAGGTTCTGGATCTGCTCGGTGAGGGTGCCGAAGATCAGGCCGAACATGGCCATCGCGGCGGCCCAGCCGAGGAACGCGCCCCGCTGCAGCCGCCAGGTCAGGCCGACCGGACTCAGCAGCCATCCGACTGCCGCGCCACGACCCCTGCGCTCCGGCCACAGCCCCCGGCCGACGTCGCGGCGGGCGGAGAGCGCCGCCGCGACGGCGATGAGTACGCCGAGGGCGAGGACGCAGAGCAGCAGCGGGGCCCAGTGGGCGCCGCCGAACGGTCGGGTCTGCTGGCCCCACCCGATCGGCGAAAGCCAGGACGGCCAGCCGCTGGTCACTCGGAGACCGGCCTCGTCGACGGTGCCGACCATGTTCCCGATGCCGGCGAGCACGAAGGCGGCGGCGAGCGCGCCGGCCGCCATGCCGGAGGCACCCCGGGTGGTCGACGACAGCTGGGAGGTGACGGCGGCGACGCCCACCCACACGGCCCCGACCGCCGCGACCGACGCGCCGGCCAGGAACGATCCCTCGACCGGCTGCCCGGCGGAGAGGATCGCGAGGCCGAGCACGACGGCGAGGACCAGGTCCGCGGCCAGGGCGACCAGGACCCCCGCGGTCAGCGCGGCGAACCGCCCGACCACCGTCGAGCCGAGCATCTCGGAGCGACCGAGCTCCTCGTTCTGACGCGTGTGCCGGATGACGCAGAAGGTGCTCATCAGCGCGGCCAGCGCCGCGAGCGTGACGAACTCGCGGTGCAGCATGTAGCCGCCGATGCTGGGCCCCGAGGTCAGGCCGAGTAGCCGCATGCCGGTGTTGGTCGCCACCAGCTGGGTCTCCCGGACCAGGTTCACCTGCTCCGCCAGGCTGTCCGCGAACATCGCGGTGGTCGCCGCGACGAAGAGCCCGAGCCCGGCCCACCACGCGGCGGTCGTGTAACGGTCACGCCGTGCGGCGAGGCGCACCAGCCTCGCGGTGCCCGCGAACTGCTCGGCGACGCCGCCGGACACCGCCTCACACCGCCTCTGCGACCGCGTCCAGCTCGTCGCCGTACTGCCGGAGGAAGAGCTCCTCGAGGGTCGGCGGCGTGCAGGTCAAGGAGAGGACACCGCAGCCGACCAGGGCCTGCAGCACGTCGTTGAGGTCGCGGAGGTCGACGCTGAACCGCGCGGCGGTCTCCTCCAGCGTGAGGTCGTGCACCCCCGCGAGCGTGGCCAGCACGGTCGCCGGACGCGCGGTCTCGACCGCCACCGAGGTGCGGGTGAGGTGCCGCAGGTCGGCGAAGGTGCCGGACTCGGCCGCGCGACCGTTCCGGATGATCGTGACCCGGTCGCACAGCGCCTCGACCTCGGAGAGGATGTGGCTCGAGAGCAGCACGGTGTGCCCCCGTTTGCGCACGGACCGGACCACGTCCTGGAAGACCGACTCCATCAGTGGGTCCAGGCCCGAGGTCGGCTCGTCGAGAAGGTAGAGCTCCACGTCGGAGGCGAACGCCGCGATCAGCGCGACCTTCTGCCGGTTCCCCTTCGAGTACGCACGGATCTGCTTGGTCGGGTCGAGGTCGAACCGCTCGAGGAGCTCGGCCCGGCGTGACGGGACGAGCCCGCCGCGCAGGTCCGAGAGGAGGTCGATCACCTCGCCGCCGGTGAGGTTCGGCCACAGGTTGACCTCGCCCGGGACGTACGCCAGCCGGCGGTGCAGGCGGGCGGACTCGCGCCAGGGGTCACCGCCCAGGAGCCTGACCGCGCCGTCCGACGCGCGCAGCATGCCGAGCAGGATTCGCATCGTCGTCGTCTTGCCCGCACCGTTGGGCCCCAGGAAGCCGTGCACCTCGCCGATCGCGACGTCCAGGTCGAGGCCGTCCAGCGCCCGGGTCGAGCCGAAGTCCTTGACCAGGGCGCGGGTCCAGATCGCCGACGCGGAGCCCTCGGCGACCGCGGTCGTCTTGCCGCCCATGACCTGACTCTTCGCCGGTTGGCCGCCGGCGGGGAGGGCGATCCGGCCCGGATCGGATGACGAAGGTCCCTGGGCCGGCGGCTCGCGGGGCGTTGTCGAGGTCAGCTCGTCGGGTCGACCTCGTCGCCTGTTGACGCTCCGAACCGCTCGACGCGGATGGAGCGCGGGTCCACGCCCAGGTCGAGGAGGAGGGTCTCGGCATAGGCGGCGAAGCGGGCCGACCCGCAGACGAAGAACGTCTCGGCTCCGGCCAGGAGCGGGTCGATCTCCTCGGGCGTGAAGGGCCCGGCGCCCCGCTCGGGGGTGTCGTGGCGGGTGAACGCGAGCGTGGCGCCGAGCCTCTCCAGCTCCGCGGCGTAGGGCAGCTGGGCGGGGGTGCGTCCCATGGCGGCGATCCGCACCAGCTCCGCGCGGCCCAGCCGACGGGCGGTGCGGGCCATGGCGACCGCGGGCACGACGCCGGTGCCGCCGACCAGGCAGAGGGCCGGCGTACCGGAGTCCCAGGTGAACCAGCGTCCGATCGGACCGCGCAGCTCGAGGACGTCGCCGACCTCGGCGACGTCGGCGAGGAACTCCGACACCTCGCCGTCGGGCTGCCGCTCGACGAGGAACTCCAGCAGCGGGTCGTCGGGGTCGGAGGCCAGCGAGTAGGGGCGCTGGGCGGTGTAGCCGTCGGGCGCCCGCAGCCGGATGAGGTAGTGCTGCCCCGGACGGTGGCCGTCACGCCGGGCGACGTGCATGCGCAGCCGCACGGTGGTGGGGGAGGGAAGGTCCTTCTCGATGATCGTGCCGTCGGTCCAGGCGGTGGCGCGGTGCGCGGCGACCGCCTCGGCCTCCTCGACCGAGCGCTCGGCGGGCCCCACGTCAGTCGCCCTGGTAGCGCTGCTCGCGCCACGGGTCGCCGCGGTCGTGGTAGCCGTTGCGTTCCCAGAAGCCGGGCTCGTCGACCGCCTTGACCTCCAGCCGGGACACCCACTTCGCGGACTTCCAGAAGTACAGGTGCGGCACCAGCAGCCGCAGCGGGCCCCCGTGGTCGCGGGGCAGTGGCTTGCCGTCGAACTCCCAGACCACCCAGGCCTTGCCGTCGACGAGGTCGGCCGGGGGCAGGTTGGTCGTGTAGCCGGTCACCGAGTGCGCCATCACGAACCTGCCCTCCGGCTGCGGCCCGGTGGCATCGAGCAGCACGTCGACGCTCACCCCGGTGAACGTGACGTCGAGCTTCGACCACGTGGTGACGCAGTGGATGTCGCCGGAGAAGTGCGACCCTGGCAGCTCGCGCAGCTCGTCCCAGGTCCAGGTCCGGGGCGTGTCGACCAGCCCGTCCACCGTGAGGGTCCAGCGGTCGGGATCCAGGCGCGGGGTCGCCTCGGCGCTGAGGACGGGCCACCCCGCGCCGACGTCGTACTGACCGGGTGGGATCCGGTCGGCGGCCGGCGTGGGGCGCCGCCGCGAGAACCCGCGGGTGATCGGCATGGCCCCATTGTGCTCGGCGCGAACCCCGACCGCACCTGCCATCTGACCCGCAAGGCGTGCGGCCACTCACAGCCTTCGCCAGCGGCACCCGCTGGGCCCGGTGCGCCACGGCTCAGCTGGTCCCTCCTCGGCCGGTGAGCACGACGATCTTCCCGCCGGCGGCGTTCTCCTCCATCAGCCGATGTGCCTCGCGGATCTCGTCGAGCTGGAAGATCCGGCCGATCGGCACGGTGACATCGCCGGCGGCGACCGCGTCGAGGAACTCCTGGAGGACGGGGGCCGGGAGGTCGCTCGCCTCGCCGCTGTAGCCGGTGAGGCGGACGCCGCTCGGGATGTCTCCGGTGGGGTAGAAGTCCGGCAAGGTCCACTGGTTCGACAACATCCCGGACATGCACACGACGCCGTGGACACGCGTGGCCCGCAGGCAGTCGGGGAGGGTCGGCGTGCCGACCAGGTCCAGTGCGGCGTCGACCCCGCCGGGAGCGAGGGAGCGGACCCGGTCGGCGAGCGGGCCGTCGTCGATCAGGACGTGGTCGACCCCCACCGAGGTGAGCAGGTCGACGCTGTCGGGGTTCCGGGTGGTCGCAAGGACCCTCAGGCCCATCCTCTTCGCCAGGATCGTGGCGGTCATCCCCACGCTGGAGGTGCCGCCGCGAACGAGCAGCGTCTGGCCGGGCCGCACGTCCAGGCCGACGGTGAGTGAGCCGTAGGCGGTCTGCAGCATCTCCGGTACGGCGCCGAGCGTCGACCAGGGGAGGTCACTGTGGAAGGCGATCACCTGGCTGACGGGCACGCAGGTGTACTCGGCGTACCCGCCGTCGAAGCGCCGGCCCATGCCGCCCAGCAGCGCCACCACCTGCTGTCCCGGGGCGAGCTCGCCGCCGGGACACGAGGCGACCACACCGGTCGCCTCGATGCCCAGGACGCGGGGGTAGGTCATGCCCTCTGCCAGACCGAGTCGGGTGTGCAGCTCGGAGCGGTTCAGGCCGAAGGCCTTCACCGAGATCAGCACCCACCCAGGCTCGGGTCGGGGGACGGGGAGCTCTCGGAGGTGCAGCGCCTCGACGGGCCCCGGGGCGTCGAGCACGACGGCGCGCATCCTTCGTCCCCCCGCTCGACGGGCGGCATCGACGCCCGCGGTCGTCACCGCGTCGTTCAGCGCTCGTCGCGTCATGCCATCCGCTCCTCAGTCCTTCGCGGCGTTCAGGATGCCCACCAGCCGAGCGTGCCAGGTCCACCCTGAAGGGCCGGCCACCTGGCCGGTGATCCAGCCGCCGCAGAAGTCTCCAGGCCGGACGACGACCTCCTCGCCGTAAACCGTGCAGCGAACCATCCTGCCGGGACGGAGGGCGAGGTGGCCGCGAGCACCTCGTAGCCCGCGGCGGCTTCGGGGTAGGCCCACACCGATTCCGTCGCAGTCCGATCTGTAGCGGCGCCCACCGGCCCATCATGGCGCAGGATGGCGCGCGCCGAGATCCGCTTGGCGCCCGCTCACGCGTCGAGCAGGCCGTGCTCGATCGTGGCGAGGAGCCCCTCGAGCGCGCGCCGGCGTTCTTCGGGCTCGACGGCGCGCAGGGGGCCGGTCTGGTGCAGTGCCGCGAAACCGTGCACGGCGCTCCAGCAGGTGAGCTCGGCCCCCTCGCGTCGTTGCGGGCTCAGCTGGCCGGCCTCCACCAACTCGTCGAGGACGTGGCCCAGGACGCCGTACGGGCCGGCATGCTCCCAACCTTCGACCGCGGCCGCGGACCGCTCGGGCGCCGGCGTGACCTCCGGGGCGGTGGCGGTCGCCAGCGTGCTCATCGAGGCGAAGGCGACCTTGAACAGCCCCGGCTCCGCCAGGGCGAAGTCCACGTAGGCGCGGCCCGTCTCGGAGAGCCGCAGGCGGGCACGGCGGCCGGGGTCCGGCTCCGCGATCCGAGCGGTGCGCTCGCGCATGGAGAGCTCGAGCTGGGCCATCGCGACCGCGGCGACCTCGGCGAGCAGAGCGTCGCGGTCCGAGAAGTGGCGGTAGGCGGCGTTGTGGGAGACGCCCGCCTGGCGGGCGACCTCGCGCAGGGCGACGCCGTCGGGCCCCGATCGCCGGGCGAGCTCGGTCGCCGTGGCGATCAGCTCGCTGCGCAGGTTGCCGTGGTGGTAGGTGCTCATCGTCGCCCATCCTAGAGGGGTGTTGACACTGTCAACATTCGGTGGTGCACTCGATGTTGTCGGTGTCAACATCTCGGACGGGAGTCTCCCATGACCCGCAGGAACGTCGCGATTCTCATGACGGTGTGTGCGGCCGTCCTCGCCATCAACCTGGACACCACGATCGTGAACGTCGCGCTGCCGAGCCTCTCCGACGAGCTCGGCGCCGGCACCCGTGAGCTGCAGTGGGTGGTTGACGGCTACAACCTCGCCTTCGCCGCTCTGGTGCTGGCTGCCGGCAGCGTCTCCGACCGGTTCGGGCGCCGGCCGGCGCTGATCCTCGGGCTGCTGGGGTTCGCGCTGACCAGCGTGGCGGGCGCGCTGGTGACCTCGGTCGGCGCGCTGGTCGCGCTGCGGTTCGCGATGGGAGCCTGCGCGGCCCTGATCTTCCCGACCACGTTGTCGATCATCGCCAACACCTTCACCGACCGTCGGCAGCGAGCGGCGGCACTCGGGATCTGGGGCGCCGTGGTCGGGGTCGGCGTCGCCGCCGGCCCCGTCACCGGCGGCCTGCTGCTCGAGCACTTCTACTGGGGCAGCGTCTTCTGGGCACTGGTCCCGCTGGCGCTGGTCGCCGCGGCACTGGCGTACGCCGTCGTGCCCGAGTCCAAGGACCCCTCCGTGCCGAAGCTCGACACGACCGGACTGGTCCTGTCGGTGGCCGCGCTGGGGCTGCTCATCTACACCATCATCGAGGCACCCGCTCGCGGTTGGACCGCCACCCCGACGCTCGTCGGCTTCGCGGGCAGCGGGCTGCTCCTGGTCTGGTTCGTCCTCGCCGAACGGGCCAGTGCGCATCCGATGCTGGACGTCTCCCTGTTCCGGGATCGCCGGTTCAGCGGGGCGTGCGGTGCGGTGACGATCACCTTCTTCGCCCTGTTCGGCTTCATCTTCCTGATCACCCAGTACTTCCAGTTCATCCGGGGCTACGGGCCGCTCTCCACCGGCGCCCGGATCTTGCCGGTGGCCACCAGCATCGCGGTCGCGTCGGTGCTCGGAGCGAACCTCGCGCCACGGATCGGCACCAAGGTGGTGGTGACGAGCGGACTCATCAGCTTCGGCGCCGCGTTCCTGTGGATCGCCCGACTGGATGCCAGTACCGACTACCCGACGGTCGTGGTGCCGCAGATGGTGCTGATGGGCATCGGCATGGGCCTCATCGCCACCCCGGCCACCGAGTCCATCCTGCTCGTCCTCCCGCCCGCGCGGGCCGGCGTGGGATCGGCGGTCAACGACGCGACCCGGGAGCTCGGCGGGACCCTGGGCGTCGCGGTGGTCGGCTCGCTCTTCTCCTCGGTCTACGCGTCCCGATTGAGTGACCTGTGGTCCGGTCAGCTCCCGGCGGGCCAGCTGGCCGCGGCGCAGGACTCGGTCGGCGCCGCCCTCACGATCGGGCCGCTGGCCGGCCTAGCCAAGGCCGACGTGAACGAGGCCTTCCTGGGCGGGATCAGCATCGCCTGCGTGGTCATCGGCGCGCTCTGTCTCGCAGCGGCCCTGGTCGCCGCTCTCGTGCTGCCCGGGCCGCAGACAGCGGTGGCGGCTGAGCCGGCGATGGAGGTGGGTGCAGCATGAGGACGGCACTGCTCCGCGCCCTGTGGTCATCCGTGCTGACCTTCGCCGTGGTCGCGTCCTGCGCGCTCGTGCTCCGTGGCCAGCCGGCCCGTCCGGTCGCGGACCTCGCGCCCGGGCAGCGCACCGACGCGCCGGCCGCGCCGCTGGGGGCCGACCGGGTCGCGCGGCTGCTCGACGCCGCAGACTGCTGGACCGACGCGGCGCCAGCGGCATCGCGGACCGTGCCGGCCCACGTCGTTCTCCAGGTCGACGGCGGCCACCCGCGGCTGCGCGGTGAGCCGTGGGTCGGGCGGGCGCTGCACCACGTGTTCGTGAAGCCGAACCCGGCATTTCGGGTCTACGGGTTCTGTCCCTGACGAGGCACGGGCAGAGCGTGCTCCTCCCGTCCTCCTGATCGCGGCCGGCTTTCAGTGCCGTCGGCGCGCTGGGCACCACCGTGCTCCCGGGCTGCGGGTCGCTCGACCGGACGGGCCGATGGCCGAGCCACTCGCGGCCGGGTCTCGGGGGGCCGACCGGAGGAGGCGTCAGCCGCCCTTGTCCTGCTCCGGCGGGACGGATGTCCCAGCGGCAGAGGTCACCGGGTCGAACATCCGCCGGCGCAGGACGAGAAGGACCACGATGAGGCCGACGAAGCTCAGGAACAGCAAGAAGCTGGTGGAGTCCGGTTCGTACGGGCCCGGACCGCAGAAGGCGCTCCACACACTGAAGTCGACCGCCGCGTGGACGAGGATCGGCACCAGCAGACCTCCGGACACCCTGCGCATCAGGTACGCCAGGTAGCCGAACGCCAGGTTGTCCAGCACCCCGGGAACTCCCTCGGTGAAGTGCAGGGTCGCGAACACCACCGTGGTCACCAGCACCGCCACCCACTCGCGGTGCCGCTCGCGCAGGAAGGTCAGCATGACGCCGCGGAAGAGCAGCTCCTCCCCGGCGCCCACGAGGAGCGCGAAGAGCGCGAGCGTCAGCGCCACGTCGGGAACGGCGGCGATGCGCGACCAGTCGGCCGTTGCCAGCGCCAGGGGGAGCGGGAGGCCCGCGATCCAGACCCACGGCCGAGCCCGCGGCCTCGCGTCGGGCTCCCGCCAGACCGGCCGCCACCAGCGCAGCCAGGTGATCGCGAGCACGACGACCGCGAGCGTCGCCGCGGCCTGGAGGGCCTGATCTGCCGCGTCCCCGACGGTCGGGTACTCGTCGGCGCCGGCCTGGGTCGCGCCTGGGACCGCCAGGGGGAGAACGAGGAGCGCCAGCACCAGGAGCCCGAGGAGCCTGGGCCAGGTCAGCCGGCGCCCGCCGTGTGCGACGGTGTGACCCGGGGCGTCCGGCGGGGAGACCACGCCGTGCTGTGGCTCGTCCTTCACGCCACCACCGTAGGGCGGCGGAAGGGCAGCTGTCCGCCCCGCGGGCTCCTTGACGCCGGTCGGTCGAGGAGGTTCGTGTGGACCTCAGGCTCGCGCCGGGCTGCCCCCCGCGTTCTGGCTCGAGCTCGGGAGGTGCCATGAACGTGACATCGCTGTCTCGCCAGCTGACCATCCCCGTCGCGGTGGTGCTCCTGCTGACCTCCTGCGGGGACGAGGGCGACTCGCCGGGCGCCGCAGAGACGTCGGGGGCGGCGACGGTGGACGTCGGGCTACCGGCGGACGAGATGTCCGATACGGACGCGACCGCGGTGGACGACGCGGTCGACGCCGCCGGCGCGCTGTCGGTCTCCCCGGGCTACTGGGTGGGCGTGTACGACCCGGAGAAGGGCTACTACGAGCAGGCGTACGGCGAGGCCGAGGCCGGCGGCGCACCGGCGGCGGTGGACCAGGTCCTCCGGATCGGAAGCATCAGCAAGACCTTCACCGCGACGGTCGTCCTGCAGCTGGTCGACGAGGGGGAGCTCGAGCTCGACCAGACGGTCGCCGAGGCCGGCCCCGAGGTCGCCGAGACCTTCTCCGAGGTCGCCGAGGTCGCCGACGTCACCCTCCGTGAGCTCCTCACCATGCGCAGCGGCATCCAGGACTACATGAACGTGCCGGACGCGACCGTCGCCGAGACCGCCGCGAACCCGGACACCGTGTACGACGCCGACACCTTGATCCGGACCGGGCTCGACGCTGGGGGAGCGTCGGTCGGGACCTACTCGACCACGAACTACCTGATCCTCCAGGAGATCGTCGAGGAGGTCACCGGCTCGAGCCTCCAGGACCTGATCCGGTCCCGGATCACCGAGCCCCTCGGGATGTCGGTCGCCGCCCTCCCGCCCAACGAGGACACCACGCTCCCCGAGCCGGGCACCCACGGCTACCTCAACGCCGGATGCGTCAAGGAGCTGAAGGGCGACGGGGCGACCGGGGTGAGCGCCGGCGAGGACACCACCGACTGGAACGTCTCCTACGGCCAAGGTGGCGGCGGCATGCACTCCACCCTCCGCGACCTCGGAATCTGGGCGCTGTCGGGCTCGGGCGACGCGCTGCTGCCCGACGAGCTGGTGACCGAGCGCCTCACCACCGAGGACCTGTCCAACGGCCTGCCCTACGGGCTCGGCATCTTCCAGATCGGCGACTGGATCGGCCACGAGGGGGAGGCGCTCGGGTGGGAGGCGCTCAGTTTCTACAACCCCGATACCGGCGTCGCGCTGGCCTTCGGCACCAACGCCTGCAACGGCAACTTCCCGGTCTTCCTCCAGGTCACCGACGCGCTCTACCCCGACACGGGCCTCGCGGACTGGATCGGCTGAGTCAGCTGCCCTCGTAGGCGTTCTTGCGCCCCCAGACCAGCCACAGGATGAGGGTGAGCAGGTTGCAGAACAGCGCCCCGATCGTCCAACCGATCTTGGCCCCCGTCGACGCGTTGGAGCGCCAGGCGTCGACGATGATGTAGATGGCGATCACGAGGCCGATGAGATAGGTGAAGATCTGCCAGGTTTCCATGGTTCCTCCGTGGTGGTGGGTGGTGGTGCCGTGCGGGGCTAGCGCTCGTTCACCGGGCTCGACTGAGCTGTCGGGAGCTGGCACAGGAGCCGGGTGGGCGTGCCGGCGCGGGCGTGGACATCGTGACCGCCGGGTGTCAGCAGGATCCGGTGATGGTGAACGTGGTGGGTGACGCGCCGGGATCGGCCGGACTGCCCTTGCCGCTGATCTGGACGCTGCCGTCGTCGCCCACGGTGATCGAGTCGACGGTGCCCTCGAACTCGGCGCCGCCGAACACCGTGACCCCGCCCGTGCCGCCCTTGACGCTGACCTGGACGGTGTTGCCGCCGCCCTTGAAGGACGTCGACAGGGTGGACTCGTCGGGGTTCTTGCACGCAGTGTGGGGGCCGCTGATGTCGATCGAGCCGTCCTTGGTGGTCATCGCGAAGGTCCCTGAGCCGGCACCGGCGTTGCTGCTCGGGCTCGCTTCGGCGCTCTGGGTGTCCTTCGGCACCGGGACCGCGCAGCTACCGCCGATGGCGAAGGTGGCCGGCTCGGCGGAGTCGTCGGCCACCGCGCCGAACCCGCTGACCTGGACGCTGCCGTCGTCGCCGACCGTGATCGAGTCCACGGTGCCCTCGAACTCCGTGCCGCCCGACACCATGACCGTCCCCTTGGCTCCGGTGACATCGATCGAGACGGTGGTGGAGCCGTCGGTGAAGGCGACGGTGAGGCTCTCCTCGTCGGCGTTGTCGCAGGCCTTCTTGGCCTTGCCGGCGACGTCGGCGGCGCCGTCGGAGGTGACCATCTGGAAGGTCAGATCGTCGAACGGGCCCGAGGGCACGGCGACGGGAGCCGCGCTGGTCGGCTCGCTCGTCGGTGGGCTGGAGGACGTCGGCGGGCTCGACGCTTCGTCGGCGGCGCCCGTGCCGTCATCGGAGTCGCCGCACCCGGCGAGAGTCAGGGGGAGAATGAGCGCGAGCGCGGCCAGCGTCGATCTGCCCGAGACGTGCATGTGGCCCTCCTGTGGAGGAGCGGCCGGCCGGAAGCCGGCCCGGTGGGGTGCCAGTCAACCTAGGACACGCATCCGTCGGCGCGCCAGACCCTCCGAAGGGGGCGTCGGTGCCTGCCGAGTGGGCCTGCGTCGCCCGCGGCGGGTCCTCGGTGTGGGCCCCTCCATCTTCGTCGGAGCTCGGGGGCGATGGGTTGACGAGCCGCGGGCGACTCACGATTCTGAGGTGGGGTCGAGGCAGGAGATGCCGATGGATTCTCGGGAGATCGGTCGGGCGAGGCGACGTGGTGGTGCCGCGCTGGTGGCGACCTGCGCACTGGTTGTCGCCGGGTGCAGCGGCGAGGACGACTCGCCATCCGGCTCCCCACCGGGGTCGGCTCCGGGCAGCGCGTCGACGGCCGACCTCTCGGCGTACACCTCACAGGTGATCGACTGGACGCCGGTCACCGCTTCGATCGCGACCGCCACCATCACGGTGCCCGTCGACTACGACGACCCGGGCGGAGGTGACATGGAGCTGGCGCTGGTGCGGCTGATGGCCGACCCGGACTCCGACCGCTTCCTCTTCAGCAATCCCGGAGGGCCCGGCGGTTCGGGACTGGACCTGGCCGTGGCGTTGCCGGACATAGCCGAGAATGTCGCTCCGGAGCTCATCGAGACCTACAACCTGATCGGCTTCGACCCCCGCGGCGTCGGCAAGAGCTCCCCTCTGACCTGCCTCGACACGGCCGCGCTGGACGATGTCGTCGCCTCCGCCGTACCCGGCACCGAGGAGGGCGAGGCGGACGCCGAGGAGGGTCTGGAGACCCTGACCGAGGGCTGCGCGGAGACCAATGGTGAGGAGGCCTCCCACGTCACCACCGTCGAGGACGCGCAGGACATGGAGGTCATCCGTCAGGCGATCGGGGCCGAGGAGCTCGACTACCTGGGCTTCTCCTACGGCACCTTCCTCGGCACGACGTACGCCGCGCTCTTCCCCGACCACGTCGGTCGGATGGTGCTCGACGGCGCGCTGGACCCCACGCAGACCCCGATGGAGTCGGCGCAAGGGCAGGCGCAGGGGTTCCAGACCGCGTTCGACGCCTGGGCCGCCGACTGCGTGGACGGCGGCGATTGCCCGGTCGGGAGCAGCGTCGAGGACGTCACGGACGCGGTCCAGGGGCTGCTGGCCCAGGTCGACGCGGATCCGCTGCCGACCGGCGACCAGGAACGGCCCCTGACCGGTTCGCTCGCCTTCTTCGGGATCGGTGAGCCCCTCTACACGAAGTCGGACTGGCCGAAGCTCACCGCCGCACTCGGCGCCGCGCTCGACGGCGACGGCAGCAAGCTGCTCGCCAGCGCGGACGCCTACGCGAACCGCGGGCGGAAGCGCTACCAGAGCAACCAGTACGTCGCCCAGAACATGGTCAACGCGCTGGACTGCCAGATCGCGCCGGAGGGCGAGGTCACGGAGGACGAGTTCACCGCGGAATCGCCGGTCTTCGGCGCCCATCTCTACCACGCCGCCGCGGCCACGGCCGACTGCCGGGACCTGTCGATCTCCACCGACCTCGCGGCGCCGGACTACACCGCACCCGGTGCCGCCCCGATCCTTGTCGTCGGCACGTCCCGGGACCCGGCGACACCGTTGGTCAACTCCGAGAACCTCGCCGACCTGCTGGAGTCCGGGGTGCTGCTGACCCGGGACGGCGACGGGCACACGGCGTACCTGACCGGTGGCAACGCGTGCATCGACAGGACCGTGACGGCCTACCTCGTCGATGGCACCGTGCCCGCCGATGGCACGCAGTGCTGACGCCGCGGTCGCCGGGGGAACCCACCTCGCCGGGCCTCGCCGCACCACGGACCCCGCGGTAGCCTCCGAACCATCCACGAGAGGTGCCAGGCATGGACGTCGACATCCGGTACGGCCCGTCGTTCGCGATGGCGGTCATCAACCTGCCGCCCGGGAGCGAGGTCAAGGCGGAGGCCGGTGCCATGACCACGATGTCGGGCGGCGTGGAGATCGAGACCAAGGCCCAGGGCGGCCTCCTGAAGGGCCTGAAGCGATCGGTGCTCGGCGGCGAGAGCTTCTTCATCAACACCTTCCGGGCGCCCAGCGGAGGTGAGCTGGCACTCACGCCCACGCTCCCCGGAGACCTCATCCACCTCCCCGTGACCGGGTCACCGGTCCTGGTCCAGTCGGGCTCCTGGATGGCTTCGGACGCTGGTGTCGACGTGGACACCACGTGGGGTGGGGGTCGTACGTTCTTCTCGGGGGAAGGCTTGTTCCTGCTGCGATGCACGGGATCGGGCGACATGCTGGTCTCCAGCTACGGCGCGATCGAGCGCCGCTCCCTGGCGGCGGGCGAGGTGCTGAAGGTCGACACCGGTCACATCGTCGCCTTCACCGAGAGCATCCGCTACGAGGTGGCGAAGGTGGGCGGATGGAAGTCGACGCTGCTCTCCGGAGAGGGGCTGGTCGCGACCCTGACCGGCCCCGGCGACCTCTGGATCCAGACCCGCAGCCCGTCGGACTTCCTGGGTTGGCTGATCCCGAAGCTGCCGGCCAACCGGGACTGAGGCGCGGTCGGCGCGGACGCGACCGTGAGGTACCGGGGCTCGCCGCCGAGCTCGACGTCGCCGGCCTCGGGCTCGGCCTGGAACGACTGGACCGCTGGGATCCTCACCGGCGCCTCCGCCGGACCGCGCGTCGCTGGTTGCCCGGCACGCACCACCGTCACCACGCGAACCCGAACCGGGGCCTGTTCGTCTGACCGACCAGGGGCGGTGGGGCGGGCGGCTGCTCCGGGACGCGAGTCCTGTGCGTGAGGCATCGGGAGCGCGGGTTCCGGGGCACACGACCGCGGCCGCGCCGGGCCTTACCAGCCGAGTGTTCCCGGCGCACCCTTGAAGGGGCCGGTCACCCTGCTGGTGATCCAGCCGCCGTAGAAGTCGCCGGGTTGGGCGACGACCGTCTCGCCATCGACCGTGCACCGATCCATCCGGCCCGGGTAGAAGGCGACGTGGCCCTCGAGCGCCTCGAAGCCCGCGGCGGGTTCCGGGTAGTGCCACGCCGCCCGGGACACCACCCGACCGCTCGGGCAGACCACGTCGAAGTACGACGCCGACCCCTTGAACTCACACCACGTCCGTCCGGTGACCGGCCTGAGCAAGCCGCGCGCGATGGCGGCGCGCGGAACGTAGTAGACCGGTGGATGGCTGGTCTCCAGGACGCGCAGCGAGCGTCGGGCGTCCACCACGACCTTGCCGTCCAGCTCGATGACGACGTGCTCGCGCGACGGGACCACGATCGGTGGCCGGGGGTACTCCCACACCGATTCGCTGACCGTCTGACCGGCGTCGTCGCTCACTCGCCCATCATCGCTCGGCGTCCAAGCGTCCACCGAGCGGCCCACGATGCGGTGGCCGCTGTTGCCGGGCCTCGGGCCGGTCCAGCGGGTTCGCAGGCGGGCGCCGCCGGAATGGCCTTCCGGGCCGGGCAGCAGCGTGGCGCGTCACTCGAGGGCGGCGAAGGCGGACTCGATCAGCCGCACCAGGTCCTGGCGCGAGCCCTGGCCCCGAGCGATGAGCTCGCCGTTGCGCATCAGGGCGCGCCGCGTGGCGGCGACGGCGACCGCGGCCAGCACCTCGGCGCGAAAGGCCGCCGCGTCGGAGATCTCGGCGCCCGAGCCCCCGTACAAGCGTTGCTCGAGGGCTTCGGCGAAGGCCGCCTCCAAGCGGAGGAGGAGGTGGGCGCCCGCCTGCTGGAGGTGGACCCCGGGCGGCCCGCCCTCGAACAGGCGGGCGAGGACGGGCCGACGCTCGTCGTCCATGACCGCCGAGACGGTGTCGATCAGAGCGCCCTTCACCGCGGCCAGTGGCGCTTCGCCGGCAGGGCGCGCGGCGATGGCGGCCTGGAGCAGAGGTAGTCCACCGAGGATCAGGTCGACGAGGAGCTCGTCCTTGCTGCCGAAGTAGCGGAAGAAGGTCCGCTCGGTGACCCCGGCGGCGTCGGCGATCTGCTGCACCGTCGTTCCGTTGAAGCCTTGTGCCGCGAACAGGCGGGTGGCCGCATCCTGGAGGGCTCGCCGGGTAGCCGCCTTGTGCGCCTCGCGGCGCCCGAGTTCCTCGGTCATACCCCTCCCTCACCGACCCCTGGAAACTGTCAGGCCTGACACATTGTCCTGATAGTGTCAGGAATGACAGTTTAGGGCAGCGGTGGACAGGGGACGTCGCGATGATCGCGGTTCGTGGAGTGTCGAAGGTCTATGCGCTCGGATCGGTGCGGGTCGAGGCGCTGCGGGGTGTGACGCTCGACGTCGCCGCGGGCGAGATGGTCTGCATCATGGGGCGCAGTGGATCAGGCAAGAGCACCCTCCTACGTCAGCTGGGCCTCATCGACCGCCCCACCGAGGGCACGATCGAGATCGACGGCGAGGAGGTCAGCGGACTGCCGGAACGCCGCCGGTCCGCGCTGCGGCTGGCCAAGCTGGGCTATGTCTTCCAGGAGTACGCACTCCTGCCGGAGCTCACCGCGGAGGAGAACGTCTACCTCCCGGCGATGATGCGCGGTGGCGGCGCACGGCAGCGGCGTGCCAAGGCGCGGGAGCTGTTGGCTCGGGTCGGGCTGGAGGACCGCGCACGTCACCGGCCCAAGGAGCTGTCGGGTGGTGAGCAGCAGCGGGTGGCGATCGCACGGTCGCTGATCAACGACCCCGTGGTGCTGTACGCCGACGAGCCGACCGCCAACCTCGACACCGCCTCCGGTCGCACGGTGATGGAGGCGTTGAGCCAGCTCAACCGCGAGCTCGGCGTGACCGTGCTCTACGTGACCCACGATCCCGCCGAACGCGTCCACGCGTCCCGGGAGGTCCACCTCGAGGACGGAGTCCTCGTCGGCGACGGGATCCCCGCATGAACCCCGGCCGCAACCTGCGCGTGGCGGGGTTCCTGGCGATCCGGTCGCTGGCGCGGGGCAACCTCGGCGTGACCCTGATGACGGTGCTGATGCTGGCCGTGGTCTTCATCAGCGTCGTCTTCCTTCCGTCCCTGATCAACGGCGCGGTCGCCAACATCCAGCGCCAGGTCACCGACACGGCAACCGCCGACCTGGTCGTCACGTCCGCGGACCGGGACTCGATCGACGACGCCGATGCCTACCTCGCCCGGATCCGGGAGGCCGACGGCGTGACCGCGGCGACCGGCGTACGCCGCGTCGGCAACCAGATCGCCTTCCGGGGCGAGTCCGATGCCTGGGGCGTCGACGCGATCGACCCGGACAGCTACGACGACGTCTTCACCACGCCGGGCAACCTCATCGAAGGGGACTGGCTCGAGCCGGACGACACCGGCGGCATCGTGCTCGGCATCGACATCGCGGGCGCAGACCAGTCCGACAGGCGCGGCTACTCCGGCTCCCTGCGCCACGTCCATGTCGGTGACAGGGTCCGGGTCACGATGATCGGCGGGGCGACGAAGAGGTTCGCGGTCCGCGGCATCTTCGACAACCGGTTCGTGCTCAGCGACCAGGGCGCCTTCATCACCACCGGTGCGGTCGACACGCTGGAGCCGGCGACCGACCTCGCCGGAGTCGTCGAGGACACCTTCGATGCTCTGGAGGAGCTGACCGGCTCGGTGGGGGATGCCGCCGACGCAGCGGAGACGATCACCGACGGGCAGGCGGGCCTCGGCGATGCGGTGCACGGGGTGGCCGACGCGGCCGGCTCGCTGGCCGCCCGGAGCCGTACCCTCGACCACGGCACGTCCGGCGTCGGTTCGTCTGCGCGCCAGGTCGCCGATGCCGCCGGCGAGGTCCGGGCGGGAGCGAAGGCGTTGCGTAGGAACCTCGCGAGGCTGTCGGATCAGCTCGACGAGGTCGTCGTGCCCACGGCGGTCACCTCTGCCCAGCAGATCGCCGACGCCGCCAGGACCGCTGCGGAGCTCGCCGCGGCGTGCCCCGCGCAGACGACCGACCCGACCCACTGCGCCGACGAGGCCGCCCACGCCGAGGACCTGGCCGACGTGGCCGCGACGGCAGGACGATCGGCGGGCGAGGTCACCACCGTCGCCGCTTCGCTCGAGGGCCTCACCGGGGCGGCCGGCGATCTGGCGAAGGCGAGCCGCCAGCTGCACGCGGCCGCCTCCGACCTGGCCGACGGCGCCTCGGACCTCGCCGACGGCTCCGGCGCCGCTGTCGGAGCGGCTGACGCGGTGCAGGACGCGGCACTGTCGGTGGCGTCGTCCTCTGAACAGCTCACCACCTCGACGGCCGGGCTTGCCGAGTCACTCCACCGGGCCGCGGACGTGGAGGGCCCCAGCCAGAACAAGCAGGACCAGCTGACCGGCGCACTGCAGCCGAAGGCCGAGGTCCCGGCCAAGGACACCGTCACCCGTGTCTTCATCAGGGCCGATCGCGACGTCACGCCGCAGTACCTGCAGGAGGCGATCGAGCCGATCCGAGGCGACGTCGAGTTCCACAGCTCCCAGGAGCTGACCGCATCGATCCAGGACCAGATCGAGACCTTCGGCCTGATCAACAACATCATGCGGCTGATCTCGTTGATCGTCGCGGCGATCACGGTCTTCATCCTCACCTACGTCGAGCTCACCAACCGTCGTCGTCAGATCGGCATCGAGCGCGCCATCGGCATCCGCGGCACGGCGATCGTCCTCAGCTACGTGCTGAAGTCGGCGATCAGTGCGCTGATCGGCATCGGCCTCGGCCTCGCGGTCTACCGCCTCGTGCTCCTGCCGTACGTCGAGCAGCACCCGTTCGAGTTCCCCAACGGCCCGGTGGTCTTGGTGGCCGAGCTCGCGACCACGCGACAGAACGTCGTGCTGCTCGTCGTCGTCGCCGTCCTTGCCGCGCTGGTGCCGACGCTGAACACCGTGCGCATGAGGATCCTCGACGCCATCTGGGGCCGTTAGCGGCGGGTGGAATGACGGAGGCAACGGCCTCGCGACCGCTCGCGCCGGAGGGTGTGGACGGTGCGCGGGGCGGGCGCCGCCGACAACCTGGCGGGGAGCACCCATCGCGATGACGGTGGCGATCGCGGTCTGTCGGGTGCCGATGGCTGGTGTCCGAAGTGCCGCGCCTGCAGTACGTTGCCATGGTCGCCCGCAACACATGTCGGGGCTGGGCCGCTGCGGCTCCGCCACAGGGAGGAGCAGCAATGGTGGCAGGAACGACGACCACTCTCGGCGTCGCGTTCACCAGGCCCGACTGGAAGGCGTTGCTCGTGCGCGGCCTCGCGGCCGCGGCGATCGGCATCGCCGTCATGGTCTGGCCCGACATCACCTTGAAGGTCCTGGTGATCCTCGTCGGGGTCTGGGCCCTGGCCGACGGGATCGGACTCCTGGCCGCGGCGATCCGCGCCCCTTCCGGCGCCGCGAAGGGCTTGTTCGGCCTGCTCGGCGTGCTCGCGCTCATCGCGGCGTTCTTCTGCATCTTCCGGCCGGGCGTCGCCGCCAGCACGGTGATCTGGGTGATCGGCTTCTGGCTGCTGATCCGCGGCATCTTCGAGGTGTTCGCCGCCTTCGGGGGCTCTCTGGGCATGTCGCGATGGCTCGCGTTCCTCAGCGCCGCCGTCGACCTGGCGCTGGGCATCCTGTTCGTGACGCACCCCGACAAGACGGCCACCGGACTGTCCTGGCTCTTCGGACTGTTCATCCTGATGGGCGGCGCCCTGCTGGTCTGGCTGGCGCTCGTCGCGCGCAAGGGCCCGAGCGACGTCGTCGCCGGCACCGTGATCGAGGGGTGAGGGCCACCGCGCGCGGGCAGACGCGGGCGGAACGACCGAGGTGGTCCACCCTCCGTCGCGCCACGGGGCGCAGCGGGGTCACCTGACCCGCTGCGCCCCGTGGCGCCAGGCGCGAGCGAGCCACCAGGTGCCGACCGCGGTGATGGCGAGGAACTGCACGCCGTAGACCGCCACGAAGATCGCGGCATCGCGGACATCCGGGTGGGGCATCCACCTGGTCGGTAGCGGCAGGCTCCAGTCCCACCCCCAACCGTCCATCCCGCGGTTGACCACGATCGCGATGGGTGCGGCGATGTCCCACAGCGCGTGCAGGGCAGTGACGCCCGCCCATGCCATCGCCGTGGCCACCGTCAGGTAGCGGCCGGTCCGGGCTGCGGACGCGAAGAGCGCCCCGCCGAGGATCGCCGACCAGGTGATGTGCGCCAGCGGCGCGATGGCGGCCCGCGCGATCGCGACGGTCGTAGCGGCCAGCAGCGGCCTGTCGGTGCCATCCACCAGCGCGTTGAACGCGTAGCCCATGCTCTCGAAGGCGGCGAAGCCGGCACCCACGACAGCCCCGAGCACCATTCCGACCCGGGGCTCGCGGGTCCTCACCTGCCGGGCGAAGGCGACGATGAGGAGACCCTTGACCAGCTCCTCGATCACCGCGACACCGAGGTAGAAGTTGACCGCAGGCAGGAGAGAGGACTCCAACGTCGCGGCGACGACCAGGCCGATCAGGCCGCCGGCCAGGAACGCCTGCAGCACCGTCGTCCCGTCGAGCCGCGTCGGCCCGACCCGGTCCAGTGCGAACGCGACGGTCGCCACCGGCACCGTGAACGCACCCAGCACCAGCAGGGTGGGCACGAGGTACTCGTTGCGGCTCGCGGCGACGCTGGCGAGCGTGATCGTCCAGAGCCCTCCGCCCACCAGGAGGATGCGCAGCCACGCGCGCCCACCACGCCGTACGTCGGGTCCGGTGACCGTCCCGCCAGAGCGCCGGCTCGACACCACCCTGACCACTCCGTCCGTCGTCGTGTCGCTGGTCGAGGCCGCCTCTGGAGCCCGCTCCCGAGGTCGGTCACCCGACTGTAGTGAGAGAACGGTTCGGGCGGCAGGCCGTGGTCGCCGCGCCGCTCCCGCCGCGCGTCGACGCGGGCGCCGGGGCCGGGGCCGACACGCGCGGGACCTTGAACCGGCCCCGGTCGCCTGGAACGGTGGATGGCTGATCTGCACCCAACGGGAAGGCATCCCATGCTCGCGCTGACCGAGAACGCCGCCACGATCGTGAAGCAGTTGACCGCGGACCCCGCAGCGGAGGGGACGCCCGGCCTGAGGATCTCCGGTTCCGCGGACGACTCGTTCGCCGTGACCACGGCCCACGCCGCGGAGCCCGACGACGCCGTCGTCGCACAGGACGGCGCCGTCGTCTACCTGGATCCGCACGCAGCCGCCGCACTCGACGACAAGATCCTCGACGCCGGGGTCGACGACGCCGGCAAGGTCGAGTTCGGGCTCTACCAGCAGGGCTGAGCGGCGGAGACACGCGCGACGGAGCCCCGGGGCCGATGCCCCGGGGCTCCGTCGTCGTCAGGGAGGCTGGGCCGCCGCCTCAGAGCCCCATGTCCTTGGCGATGATCATCTTCATCACCTCGGAGGTGCCGCCGTAGATCCGGTTCACCCGGTTGTCGGCGTACAGGCGGGCGATCGGGTACTCGTTCATGAACCCGTAGCCACCGTGGAGCTGGAGGCAGCGGTCGATCACGCGGTGGGCGACCTCGGTGCAGAACAGCTTCGCCGAAGCGGCCTCGGCGGCGGTCAGCTCACCGGCGTCGAGCGCCTCCAGCGCGCGATGGGCGACCGCCTCGGCCGCGTCCACCTCGGCCTTGCAGGCGGCGAGCTCGAACTTGGTGTTCTGGAACGAGGCGACCGTCTTGCCGAACACCGTGCGCTGCTCGACGTACTCCTGGGTGAACCGCAGGGCCGCCTGGGCCTGGGCGAACGCGCCGTAGGCGATGCCCCAACGCTCCGAGGCGAGATTGTGCCCCAGGTAGTAGAAGCCCTTGCCCTCCTCGCCGAGCAGGTCCTCGACGGGCACCTTGACGTCGGTGAAGGCCAGCTCGGCGGTGTCCGAGGTGCGCAGGCCGAGCTTGTCCAGCTTGCGGCCGATGGTGAAGCCCTCGGAGTGGGCGTCGACGGCGAGCAGGGAGAGGCCGTGGCGGCGGTCGTCCTCGGTCGGGGCGCTCGTCCGCGCCGCGACGATCACCCGGTCGGCCAGGACGCCGCCGGTGATGAAGGTCTTCGCGCCGTTGAGCACGTAGTGCGTGCCGTCCTCGGACAGCTTGGCCGTCGTGCGGATGCCCGCCACGTCGGAGCCGGTGCCCGGCTCGGTCATGGCGAGGGCCCACATCTCCTCGGCGGCGACGAAGTTCGGCAGGTAGCGCTTCTTCTGCTCGTCCGTCGCCAGCATCTTGATGTAGGGCAGGGCGAGCAGGACGTGCACGCCCGAGCCACCGAGCGTGACGCCGGCGCGGGAGGTCTCCTCGTAGAGGACGGCCTCGAACTTGTGGGTGTCCATGTCCGCGCCGCCGAACTCCTCCGGCACCGAGATGCCGAAGACCCCGAGGTCGGCGAGCTTCTTGTAGAGCTCCTTGGGGACCTGACCGGCCTCGAACCACTCGTCGTAGTGGGGGGAGACCTCGGCGGCGATGAAGGAGCGCAGGGTCTGACGGAAGGACTCGTGATCCTCGTTGAAGGTGGAGGAGCGCAAGGCGGTCTCGCTTTCGGTGTTCGGTCGGGTGGTGCGCACTCGGTCGACTTCGCAGCCGATCCGCGGCGATCGCGTCGCGGCCCGAGAGGTGGTGTGTGCCACGGCCCGCTGCTGGGTGCGCCTCCGACGCCGGGAGCCGCCGGCGCGCGATGCGGCCCGTGGGTCGAACGAGTCTGCCACAGGGCCCGCGCCGCCCCGGCAGTCCCGGGAGCGTGAGGGTGGTCGCTCGGCGGCGGAGAGCGACGATCGATGACGTCGATCGGCCACGCGGAACTTCGTGTTTGACCGACGACCCGCCGGCCCCCGATGGTCGGCGTCATGACCCAGGCAGTGGACGAGAACGACGAGCTCCGGGTCACCCCGCCCAAGACGTACGCCGCCGGCGTGCCCGGCGTCCGTCACGCGCTCACCTACGCGATCGGGTCGAGCGGCACGCGGCGCACCGCACTCACGCTGTTGAGCCTCAACCAGTCGAAGGGCATCGACTGCCCCGGGTGCGCCTGGCCCGAGGGCCCGCACCGCGCCCGCAACGAGTACTGCGAGAACGGCGCGAAGCACATCAGCGACGAGGCGACGACGCGTCGGGTCACCCGGCAGTTCTTCGCCGACCACGCCATCGCCGACCTCGGCACCCGCACGGACCGGTGGCTCAACGAGCAGGGCCGGCTGACCGAGCCGATGGTGAAGCGCCCCGGTGCCACCCACTACGCCCCGATCGGCTGGGACGAGGCGTTCGACCTGATGGCCGGGGAGCTGCGCGGTCTCGGCTCCCCGGACGAGGCGATGTTCTACACCTCGGGGCGAGTGAGCAACGAGGCGGCGTTCCTGCTCCAGCTGTTCGCCCGCGCCTTCGGCACGAACAACCTGCCCGACTGCTCCAACATGTGCCACGAGTCGAGCGGCTCGGCGCTGAACCAGACCCTCGGCATCGGCAAGGGCAGCGTCTCGCTGGACGACATCCACGGCGCCGACCTGGTCTTCGTCGTCGGGCAGAACCCCGGCACCAACCACCCCCGCATGCTCTCGGCCCTGGAGGAGACCAAGCGCAACGGCGGCAAGGTGGTCGCGGTCAACACGCTCCCCGAGGCCGGCCTGATGCGCTTCAAGAACCCGCAGAAGGCACGCGGGATCGTCGGCAAGGGCACCGCGCTGGCGGACGTCTTCCTCAAGATCCGCGCCGGCGGCGACCTGGCGCTGTTCCAGATGCTCAACCGGCTGCTGCTCGAGGCGGAGGACGCCGCGCCGGGCACGGTGCTGGACCGGGCCTTCATCGACGACCACACCAGCGGGTTCGAGGAGGCGGCGGCCCACCTGCGACGTACCGGGTGGGACGACGTGCTCACCGCCACCGGCCTGACCCGCGCGGAGATCGAGGGCGTCCGCGACCTGGTGCTGGGCAGCGACCGGATCATCGTCTGCTGGGCGATGGGCCTGACCCAGCACAAGCACGGCGTGCCGACCATCCGCGAGATCGTGAACTTCCTGCTCCTGCGCGGCAACATCGGACGTCCCGGCGCCGGCGTCTGCCCGGTGCGGGGCCACAGCAACGTCCAGGGCGACCGGACGATGGGCATCTGGGAGCGGATGCCGCAGTGGTTCCTGGACGCCCTGGGCGCGGAGTTCGGCTTCACGGCGCCGACCCGCCACGGCTTCGACTCGGTCGACGGCGTCCGGGCGATGCGCGACGGCCACGCCAGCGTCTTCTTCGGCGTCGCCGGCAACTTCGTGCGGGCGATGTCGGACAGTGACGTCACCGAGGAGGCGCTGCGCAGGTGCCGGCTGACGGTGCAGATCTCGACGAAGCTCAACCGCTCCCACACGGTCTGCGGCGAGACGGCGCTGATCCTGCCGACCCTGGGCCGCAGCGACCGCGACGTCCAGGCCGGCGTCGAGCAGTTCGTCACCGTCGAGGACTCGATGAGCCAGGTGCACGCCTCCTACGGACGGCTTCGCCCGGCGTCGCCGGACCTGCTCAGCGAGGTCGCCATCATCAGTCGGCTCGCCCGCCGCACCCTGGGCGAGAGGTCGACGATCCCGTGGGCGGAGTTCGAGCGTGACTACGGCCTGATCCGCGACCGGATCGCCCGCGTGGTTCCGGGCTTCGACGACTTCAACGCTCGCGTCGCCGACCCGGCGGGCTTCCGGCTGCCCAACCCGGTCAACGAGTACAGGTTCCCGACGCCGAGCGGGACGGCGGTCTTCACCCGCAACGACCTGGAGTGGCTGCAGGCGCCGCCGGGGCACCTGGTGCTGCAGAGCCTGCGCTCACACGACCAGTGGAACACCATCCCGTACGCCGACAACGACCGCTACCGCGGCATCCACGGCGCGCGCCGGATCGTGATGGCCAATCCCGAGGACCTGGCCGACCTCGGCATCGCGGACCGCCAGACGGTCGACCTCGTCAGCGTCTGGACCGACGGCGTCGAGCGCCGGGCGCCCGGCTTCACGGTCATCGCCTACCCGGCCGCGCGCGGGTCCGCGGCCGCCTACTACCCGGAGACCAACGTGCTGATCCCGCTCGACAGCGTCGCGGACATCAGCAACACGCCGACCTCCAAGGGGATCGTCGTCCGCCTGGAGCCGAGGGTCGCCGAGCCGGCGCACGAGCCGGTGCACGAGCCGGTGCACGAGCCGGTGCACGAGGCGGGGGATCGCTGATGGGCCGGGTGACCGTGCGCCGACCGGTGGTCCGCTACCGAGGCGGCGTCGTGGACCGACGCGCGGACGTGCTCGCCGTCGAGGAGCCGATGGAGATCCGGCTGGCCGGACGACCGCTCACCGTGACCATGCGCACCCCCGGGGACGACTTCGACCTGGCCGTCGGGTTCCTGGTCGGCGAGGGGGTCGTGCACGCCGCCGACGACGTCCGCGCGATCCGCTACTGCGCCGGCGCCACCGCTGACGGCGTCAACACCTACAACGTCGTCGACGTGGCCCTCGACCCGTCGGTGCGGCTCCCCGAGGGCGGCCTGGAGCGCAACTTCTACACCACCTCGTCCTGCGGGCTGTGCGGCAAGGCGAGCATCGACGCGGTCCGGATGGCGTCGACCTGGCGGGTGGCCGACGACCCGGTGCGGGTGGCCCCGCGGACTCTGGCGCTGCTGCCCGACCGGCTCCGGGAGGCGCAGCGCGTCTTCGACCGCACCGGCGGCCTGCACGCCGCGGCGCTGTTCGGGGCGGACGGCGAGCTGCTCGTGCTGCGCGAGGACGTCGGCCGCCACAACGCCGTCGACAAGGTGATCGGGCACGCCGCCCGCAACGGGATGCTGCCCCTGCGCGAGACGGTCCTCATGGTCAGCGGCCGTGCCTCCTTCGAGCTGGTGCAGAAGGCGGTGCTGGCCGGCATCCCGATGCTCGCCGCGGTCTCCGCACCGTCGTCGCTGGCCGCGGAGCTCGCCGACGAGCACGGGCTGACGCTGGTGGGCTTCCTGCGTGGGACGTCGATGAACGTCTACAGCCGCGCGGATCGGGTGGCGGAGGACGCGCCGGCGGCGGCTGCGCCGCTCGAGCACGCGCTACAGGGTGCGGGCGAGGTCCTGGTCGCGAGCGACGCCGAGCAGTGCCTGCACCACCAGCGGATCGGGGCCTGACCCGGAGAGCACCAGTCCCACCGGGCTGGGATCGGCGGCCCGCGGCAGCGGCCGGGCGTCGTACCCGTCCGGGAGGCCGTGGCTGGCGAGCCAGGCATGCGGAACGATGCTGGCCAGCCCCAGCGGGGCGAGGTGGTCGTAGACGCCGGAGACGCTGTCCGTCTCGACCACGACGTGCGGACTCACACCGGCGGCGGCCAGCTCGGCCTCGATGATCCTGCGGTTCTGCATCTCCCCGGTGAGCAGGCAGAGCGGCGCGCCCGCGACGTCGGCCCACGTGGCCGGCGCGGCGGGCACCGCCTCGGCCGGGGAGTCCCGGCGCGGGGCGAGCAGCAGGTACCGCTCCTCGTAGAGCGGGACCGTGCGCAACCCGGCCAGCCCGTCGCCGAGGTAGGTCATCCCGGCGTCGATCGAGAACGCGTCGAGCTCGGCGACGATCCGGCGTGCCGACATCGAGCGGATCTCGAACCGGAGATCGGGGTGCGACTCCCGCAGCGGGGCCGTCAGACGCGAGACCGCCGGCAGCGCGGTGGGGATCACCCCGAGCCGCAGCGTGCCGGTCAGTCCGGACTGCAGGGCGCTCAGCCGCTGCGCGAGCGCGGCCTGCTCCGCCAGCGTGCGCCGCGCCCAGGCGAGGACCTCGAGGCCCTCGGGCGTCAGCCCCTCGTAGCGCTGGCCGCGGCGGACGATCGGGACGCCGAGCTCAGCCTCCAGCTTCTTGATGGCCGAGGAGAGGGCCGACTGCGACAGGTGGCAGGACTCGGCGGCGCGCCCGAAGTGGCCCTCGCGTTCCAGGGCGATCAGGTACTCCAGGCGTCGCAGCAGCACAGGGCATCCCTACCAGAGTGGCGACGGGCTCTCCGCCACGGATTCGTCAGAGGCCGGCGGGCAGCGCGGTGAAGTCGGGCCGGCGACCCTCGGCGAAGGCGGTCAGCGCCTCGAGGTTGGCCGGCCCGCCCAGGAGCCGACCGAACTCGGCGTTCTCCCGGTCGCGGGCCGCGCGGATCTGCTCGCGCAGCGGCGCCGTCATCGTCTGCTTCACCGCGACCAGCGAGGAGATCGGCTGCCGGGCGAGGGTCTCGGCGTGCTCGCGGGTCACGCGCAGCAGGTCCTCCGGCGCGCAGACGCGGTAGACCAGCCCCATCTCGCGGGCCTGCTCGGCGCCGATCCACTCCGAGCTGAGCAGCATCCAGGCGGCGTTCTGGCGACCGACCAGCCGGGGGAGCAGGTAGCTCGAGGCGGCCTCCGGAGCGACGCCGAGGCTGGTGAACGGGCACTTCAACCGGGCCTCGCCGGACATGAACGCGAGGTCGGCGAAGCCGAGGATGGTGGCGCCGATGCCGAGGCCGATCCCGTTCACCGCGCAGATCAGCGGCTTGGGGAACTCCACCAGCGCGTCGACGAGGCCGATGAAGCCGTGCTGGCCGCGCTCGAAGGACGGGTCGCTCGACATCTGGCCCAGTTCGAGCAGGTCGGTGCCGGCCGAGAAGGCCCGTCCGCTGCCGGTGAGCACCACGACGGCCACCTGCGGGTCCTCGGCCGCGGCCAGCAACGCCTCGGTCGTAGCGTCGTACAACCGCTCGTTGAAGGCGTTCAACGCCTCAGGCCGGTTGAGGGTGAGGGTGCGCACCCGCGCTTCGTCGTGGATCTCCAGGTCCATGGTCACTCCCGTGCATCGGCGTCGCGGGGTGGTGCTGCACCCCGGGCCACATCCTGCCTCGGCGCCGGGGCACGGCGCTGCGAAGCGACGAAGTCGGCACGGCCCTCAGCCCGGTACGACGACCACCTTCCCCAGCGCCCGGCCGGCCCCGACGCGGGCCAGCGCGGCGGGCGCCTCGTCGAGGGGGACGACGCTGTCGACCCGGGTCGCCACCTCGCCGGCGACGCAGAGTCGGGCGAGTGGCTCGAAGTGCTCTGGCCCCTCCTTGATGACGAGCATGCCGATCCGCCGCCCGGTCGCCAGTCCCACGACACCGCCGAGCGTGGCCACGCGCAGCAGGGCGCGCGCCGGACCGCCGGTGCAGCCGTAGCGACCCCCGCGGGCGAGCGCGCGACGGTAGGCGAAGACCGAGCGGCCGGTGACCATGTCCAGGATCAGGTCGTAGGGCGGGCGGCCTCGGGTGAAGTCATCGCTCCGGTAGTCGATCACCTCGTCGCACCCGAGCGAGGACATGAAGTCCAGCTTGGTGCCGTTGTCGACACCCGTGACGTGGGCGCCGGCGCGCTTCGCGAGCTGGACCGCGAAGGTGCCGCTGCCGCCGCCCGCGCCGTTGACCAGCACCCGGTCACCCTCCGTCACCGAGGCGGTGCCCTGCAGCGCGATCGCACCCGACTGGGGGATCGTCGCGGCGTCCACGGCGCTCAGCCCGTCGGGCCGGAGGGCCAGCGCCGTGACCGGCGCGACGGCGTACTCGGCGAAGCCGCCCTTCAGGAACAGGTTGTCGCCGTAGACCTCGTCGCCCACGGCGAAGTCGGTGACTCCAGGTCCCACGGCGGTGACGCGACCGGCGATGTCCGACCCGAGCACCGGTCGCCGGGGGCGGCGCAGGCCGCCGATCCGGGCGTAGGCGGGGGAGCCGACCAGGTTCTCCCAGTCGCTCAGGTTGATCGAGGTCGCCGCCACCCGCAGCTGCACCTGGCCCGGTCCCGGTTCCGGCTCAGGGAGCTCGGTGATGCGCAGCAGCTCGGGCGGACCGTAGCGGTCCTGGACGACGGCTCTCATGGGGCCTCCTCGTGCCTGTGACCCATCCTTGCCAGCCCGTCGCACCCGGAGCAACCGACTCCGGCCCCGTTGACATCACCCACCATCGCCTCGATCGTGGCGACATCCCTCCCGAGAGGAAGCCGATGAACCAGCCCAGCGCACCGCTCCGTGTCTTCCAGGTCGCCACCGGCAACGTCGGCAGCGAGATGATCAAGCGGATCGGACGCCGCAGCGACCTCGAGCTGGTCGGGGTGCACTGCTACACCCCCGACAAGGTGGGCCGCGACGTCGGCGAGCTGGCGGGCCTGGCTCCGGTCGGCCTCCGGGCCACCGGCACGGTCGCGGAGATCGTCGCCGCGCGGCCCGACGTGGTGACCTTCCACGGGGTCTTCCCGGACGAGGACCTCTACCTGGAGGTGCTCGCGGCCGGGATCAACATCGTCACCACCGCCGACTGGATCACCGGTCACCACCGCACCGCCAACCACCCGCACCCCTCGGGGCGGTCGTGGACCGCGATCATCGACGAGGCCGCCAAGGCGGGCGGTGCGACGTTCTACGGCACCGGGATGAACCCCGGCCTCAACCAGGTCCTGGGCCTCGTCGCGTCCGCGGACGTCGCGGAGATCGAGAACGTCACCACCATCGAGTCGGTCGACGTCTCCTGCCACCACTCCGCCGACACCTGGCGCCAGGTCGGCTACGGACGCCCGGTCGACGACCCGGCGCTGCCCGGGATGCTGCGCAGGTACACCGGGGTCTTCGCCGACGCCGTGTGGATGATGGCCGACGCGTTCGACCTCGACCTCGACGAGGTCGCGTTCGAGTACGAGCTGGGCGCCTGCACCAAGGACGTCGACCTCGGCTGGTACCAGCTGCCCGCGGGCTCCCTGGGCGGCAGCTACGTCAAGTACGTGGGCACCGTCGCCGGCGTGCCCCGCGTCGAGACGCACATCGAGTGGCAGATGACCCCGCACACCCTGCCGAAGTGGGACGTCAAGGGCTGCTACATCACCCAGATCACCGGCGACCCGCAGATCTACAGCAAGCACATGATCTTCCCGGCACCCGGCACGGACCTCTCGAACGTCGACGACTTCGCCTCGATCGGGATGACCGTCACCGGCCTGCCCGCCCTCAACGCGATCGCGTCCGTCGTCGCGGCCGCGCCCGGTGTCATCACCAGCGCCGACCTGCCCCTGCGCGCCTTCGCGGGGCGCTTCAAGGCGTAGCGCGACTGCCTACGGCTCCAGCCGGTACGGGCTCGGCCCGGGGACCCAGGCGGCGCCGGAGCGCCGCTCGTAGGCCTCGACCGCGGTCCGGACCGTCGGGTAGAACCGGTCCTCGGCCAGCGTCCGCGCCAGCTCGTAGTGCTCCACCTTGTCCCGCACGGCGTCCTTCAGCTCGGCGAACACCAGCCGCGTGCCCGCTTCGTCGAGCTCCTCCTCGAGCTCCTCGAGCATGTCGGCGGCCGTGGTGTCGACGTCGGTGATCGGCTCGGCGGCGACCACGATCCACCGGGGGCGGGGCTCGATGGCGGCGATCCGCCGTACCTGGTCGCGGAACGTGCGCGCGTTCGCGAACAGCAGCGGAGCGTCGAAGCGGTAGATGGCGAGTCCCGGAAGGTGCTCGGTGGTCTGCCGGTACGCCGTGTCGTGGAACCCGCGCAGGTCGCCCGCCCGGCCCAGCATCGCCTGGTGCGGCCACCACACCCGCCGGAAGACGTTCAGGATGGACAGGCCGACGGCGACGGCGATCCCCGGCAGCACGCCCAGCAGCGCCACGCCCAGGAACGCGACGAGCGCCAGGACGAAGTCCGAGCGCCGCTGCCGCCGCAGTCGCCGGATGCCGGCGAGGTCGGCGAGGGAGAAGGACGCCGCGATCACCACGGCCGCGAGCGCCGGCTGCGGGAGGTCGCGCAGCAGACCCGGCACGAAGAGCAGCATCGCGAGGACGGTGGCGGCGCCCACGAGGCCGGTGACCTGGGTCCGGGAGCCGGCCTGGAACGCGACCGCGGTCCGCGAGCCGCTGGTGCTGGTGGGGAATCCCTGGAACAGGCCGGCAGCGATGCAGGCCGCGCCGACGCCGATCATCTCGCGGTCTCCGTCGACCTCCGCGCCGGTCTTCCGAGCGAACACCGACGCGGTCGAGATCGTGTCGGTGAGCGAGACCAGTGCGATCCCGAGCGCCCCGCCGAACAGCAGCGTCAGGTCGGCCAACGGCACCGTGGGGATGTCGAACGGCGGGAACCCGGCCGGGAGCTCGCCGACCAGCTCGACCCCGCGCGCCCCGAGGTCGAAGAGCGCGACCGCGGCGATCGCGAGCAGCACGGCGCCCAGCACCGCGGGGAAGGCGGGCAACAGACGCTGCAGGGCGAGGATCAGGGCCAGGCACGCGACGCCCACGGCGAGCGCCGGACCGACCGTCGCGCCACCGGCCACCGCGTCCACGAACCCGGTGACGTCGGAGAGCAGGCTGTCGCCGTCGACGGAGAAGCCGAAGAGCTTCGGGAGCTGGCCGACCAGGATCGTCAGTGCGAGCCCGTTGATGTAGCCGACCTGGGTGGGTCGGGAGAGCAGGTCCGCGACGAAGCCGAGCTTGAAGACGCCCAGGGACACCGTGATCGCCCCCACCATCAGGGACAGGACGGCGGCATAGGCGACCGCCGCCTGCGGGTCGCCGTCCGCGGCCGCGAGCGGGAGAACGGTGGCGGCGATCATCGGCCCCAGCGCGGAGTCCGGCCCGAGGACGAGGACCCGGGACGGCCCGAACAGGGCGTAGCCGACGAGCCCGAGGATGGTGGTGTAGAGCCCGGTGATGACCGGCAGCCCGGCCAGTTCGGCGTACGCCATCCCCTGGGGGACCAGCAGGGTGGCGATCACCAGGCCGGCGGCCAGGTCCTGGCGGAACAGGGACGGACGATAGCCGCGCAGTCCCGCCACCCCGGGAAGGACGCGCCCCACCGTGTCGACCAGGCGTGAGGTCGGCTCGGGGGTCACGTCGGAGCTCCGATCGTCGGGGCACGCGCCAGTCCGCGGGCGCTCTACCGGGAGTAGACCATCACCGACCGCGTCCGCGCACCGACTACCGCGATGCATTCCCGGGCCCAGGAGCCGGACGGTGCCCGGCTGGCCCGCGAGACCGGGCCAGCCGGGCACCGTCAGCCGCCGAAGGCGTCGCGGTGGCGCCGCTCGAACCCGCGTCGGGTGAGGCGGTGGACGACGCGGTGCGGTCGCCCCGCCCGCTCCCACACCTGCGCCGCGTCCTCCTCGTTGAGTCCGTAGGTCACCCACGGCACCAAGGTGAGCACCAGCCGGAGCGGATAGGCCCGGCCGATCGCACGCTCGACGTCCTCGTAGGCGGGCCCGTCGAGCACGCGCTGGACCAGCGGCAAGGTCTCCCGCTCCTCGTGGGCGAGATGGTCCTCGAGCGCCGTCCGCAGGTGCGAGAGCCCGTCGGCCACCTGGTGGCGGACGGACACGCTCGCGTGCCGCCGCATGGCGTCGAAACCGATCCCCACCGCCACCAGTGCGGGCGCGATCTCCGCGTGCTCGTCGGCCATCGCGGCCACCAGCGCCCGGTCGTCCTCGTCCCCGCGGCGGTCCACGGCCACGGACAGCGCCGGCCAGTAGTGCTCGTCCTCGACGGTGTGGTGGTGGTGGAGCAGCTCGGCGAACAGCCGCCAGTACGCGTCCAACGCTCGCCAGGCGTGCCGGTCCTCGACGGCGGTTCGCGGCACCGTCGCCGCCAGGTCGGCGAGGTCGCGCCGGAAGGCGTAGTGCATCGCGTACATCCCGACGTGGTCGATCGGTCCGTCGGCCACCCACGCCTGGCCCGGCAGGTCCACCTGGCCGACCGGGCCCACCTTGCCAGCGGCGCTCATCGCTGGCCCCGCAGCCAGTGCCAGGCCAGGAACCCGACCCAGAGCTCGTATCCGAGGGTGCTGAGCGCCAGCAGCGGGAAGACCGCCGCGGTGATGGTCACCGCGCTCCCGACCAGCCCGATCGGGAGGAGCACCCACCCGGTGCGCTGGAGCCACGGTGCCGTCCCCGCGCGCCGCAGACCGAGCACGATGGCGCCCACGAAGAAGGTTCGCGGCAGCACCGAGAGCGCGAGCGTGTACGGCGCCACCGAGTCCCAGCCGCCGAGCAGCCGCAGGTCGCTGCCCGCCGACGCGGCCTCCAGGGCGACGTCGTGCAGCAGGCCACCCAACGGCCAGACGAGCGCCAGCAGGGCACCGGACGACACCGCGACCACCGCGAGCACGCCGCTGGCGTCGACCCGTCGAAGGTGGACGGCGACGGCTCCGAGGAAGCCGAGCAGCAGCGTGCCCGCCAGCATGAACGCGTAGTTGCCCACCCGGTAGAGCTCCTGCACCTCCAGCACGCTTCGCCCGCGGTCGAGTGCGCCACTGCCGGGCGAGCCGCCGTGGGGCAGCACGATGGTGACCATGGCGACCATCACGGTCAGCTGGGCGATGGTGAACGCGAGTCCGAACCGGGCGCTCAGTCGGACCAGGTCGGAGCCGGGCGGGCAGGCAGTGGTGCTCGTCGCCGCGTCCGGCGGCTGGTCGGCGAGGGCCGGGCGGCCCGTCTCGGTGGCGGTCATCGGATGTCCTTTCGGGGTCGGGGTGGCCCGGGGCGGGCCGGTGGTCCGACGCTAGGAACCCGGTCGGGTGCGTCACATCGACCCCCGGGCGTGACCGCTGCTCATCCCGTGGGGTGATGCGCGAGCGCCGCCGGCTCGCCTAGCCTCCGAGCGTGCGCCCGCTGGACCGCCTCCACACCACGCCGCTCGACGCGGGCCTGGCCGGCGGTCTCGTCCTCGCGGGGTTGGCCCAGGCGGCGGCCGTCCCGTTCGCCGCGCCCGGTGTCGCCGCCCTGTACGTGGTCGGCACGACGCTGCCGTTGGCCTGGCGGCGTACCTGGCCGGTCGAGGCGGCGCTGCTCTCCTCGGTGTTCTGGCTGCTCCCGCTGGACGGCTTCCCGGTGCTCGGCTTCGTGGCGGTGCTGCTGCAGTTCTTCGCCCTCGGCTCGCGGGGTGAGCCGGTGCTCGCGGTGGCCGGGGTGACGGCCTTCGCCTGCGGCGCGACGGTGGTCGGCACCTTCCTCGGGCCCGAGGCGCCCGTGGCCGTGATCGGCGGCGTCCTGGCGGTGCTGGCACCGGTCCTGGCGGGACGGCTGGTACGCCACCTGCACCGTCAGAACGAGGCGTTGACCGCGCTCGCGGGTGAGCTGCGCGAGGAGCGGGCCCGCGTGGAGGAGGCCGCGATCGGTGCGGAGCGGGCACGCGTCGCGCAGGAGCTGCACGACGTGCTGGGCCACGAGCTGACCCTGATCGCGATCCACGCCGAGGCGGCCGGGGCGGCGCTGCGCGAGCAGCCGGAGCGAGCGGGCGAGCCGGTCGAGGCGATCCGCGCCACTGCGCACCGGGCCCTGGCGGAGATGCGTCAGGTGGTCGACGCGCTCGGTGTCGACGGGGCGGCCGGAGCGGGGGCGGCCGAGGACGTCGAGTCGCTCGCCGCACGGGCCCGGAGCGCGGGCATCGACTGCACGCTCACCGTCACCGGTACGCCGGAGTCCGCCCCGTCGCCGACGGCGATGGCCGTGCAGCGCATCGTCCGTGAGTGCCTCACGAACGCGGGCCGGCACGCGCCGGGGCACCCGGTCGAGGTGCGGGTGGAGTGGGGAGAGGCTGCCGTGGTCGTGCACTCCGCCAACCGGGCGACGCCCACCGGGGGCACGGCGGCGCCGGGGCGAGGTCTGACCGGGATCCGGCACCGGGCGGAGCTGCTCGGCGGCACCTTCTCAGCCGGGATGGCCGACGGTTCGTTCGTGCTGCGCGTCGCGCTGCCCAGGACGGTCCGACCGTGACGACCGTGCTGCTGGTCGACGACCAGGCGTTGGTGCGCCAGGGACTCCGGCTGATCCTCGAGCTCGCCGGGGTCGAGGTGGTCGGCGAGGCGGGCGACGGAGTCGAGGCGGTCGCGGCGGTCGACGCGCTGGAACCCGACGTCACGCTCATGGATGTGCGGATGCCGGTGCTCGACGGCGTCGAGGCCACGCGGCGGATCGTGGCCTCGGGCGCCAGGACCCGGGTGATCGTGCTGACCACCTTCGACCTGGACCAGCACGTGGTGGAGGCACTCCGCGCGGGGGCGGCCGGCTTCCTGCTCAAGGACGTGACGGCGGATGGCCTGACCGATGCGGTACGCCGAGCCGCGGCCGGGGAGCCGGTGGTCGCGCCGGCGGTGCTGGCCCGGCTGATGGACCACTTCGCCTCCCGGCCGCCGGCGCCGCCGACGCTGCCTGCGGGCTTCGGCGACCTGAGCGACCGGGAGCGGGAGATCCTGGCGCTGATCGGGCGCGGACGGTCGAACGCGGAGATCGCGGCGGAGCTGGTGATCAGCATGGCCACGGTGAAGACCCACGTGCGCCACGTCTTCGCCAAGCTCGGGCTGCGCGACCGCGCGCAGGCAGTCGTGGCCGCGCGCGACGCCGGGCTCGGCGGTGAGGACGCCGGCTAGCAGGCCGCCTTGACCGCGGTGGCCAGGTCCTGGACGGCCGAGGTGACGCCGTCGGCGCTGTCGCGGACGGCGGTGAGGTTGTCCCGGCTCGGCGAGGCGACGGCGGTGCCGATGCTGTCCCCGAGGTCGCTGAGGGCGGCGTCCACCGCGTCGAGCTCCGTGGAGAACTCGGTGCGCGCCGCGGCCCGCAGGGACGCGAGCGGCTCCTGGAGCGCGGCCAGCTGGTCGCGGAGCGCCCGCAGGCCACCCGGCGACGTCAGCTTCACCGCCTTGAGCTCGTCGATGGCCGCCTCGAGCTCGTCGGCGTCGGCACAGACCTCCGGCTCCGCACCGGTGTCGGACGTCTCCGATGACGCCTCCGAGGACGCCTCCGTGGCCTCCGCCGTGGACGAGGAGTCGGTGGAGGACGAGCCGGACGTGCCGTCGTCGTCGCTGCAGGCACCGAGGACGAGTCCGAGGAGGAGCGCGAGGGCGGCCGCCGCCGATTTCGTGGTCACCTCTCGCACCCTAGGCGCGCCGGCCCGCCCTGGCGAGGGTCTCTCGGACGTATCTGACGGGCCGTCCGGGGGTCCTCAGGGTGACGTCCCCGCCACACCACCCCCAGGAGGAATCATGACCACCACGTTTGCCCGACCGCAGTGCTTCTACGTGCCGCCGTACGTCGAGTCAGCCCTCGTCGAGAGCGCGGCCGCACCGTCGGTCGACCAGGCCCAGGCCGACCTCAGCGGCGAGGCGCGAGACCGTCGCGCCGGCCGGCTCAGCGAGCTCGCCGAGAAGGCCGAGGCCGCCGAGGAGACCGGCATGCCGGTGGAGCTGGCCCCGCCGGCGACCGGCACCGCCCGCCGCGAGGTGTTCGACAGCGGCAACACCACCAACCAGCGGGTCACGCTCGTCCGACCCGAGGGCGGCCCGGAGACCAAGGACGCCGACGTGATCAACGCGTACGACAACGCCGGCCTGGTCCGCTCCTACTTCCGGGAGACCCTCAACCGGAACTCGATCGACAACCGGGCCCTCGACCTGGTCCTCAACGTGCACTACGGGACCAGCTACAACAACGCCTTCTGGGACGGCGACGAGATGACCTTCGGCGACGGGGACGGCGTGATCTTCTCGGGTTTCGCCCGCTCGCTCGACGTCGTCGCCCACGAGCTCGCGCACGGCGTCACCCAGTTCGCGTCGGGCCTGGTCTACCAGGGCGAGTCGGGGGCACTGAACGAGCACTTCAGCGACGCGTTCGGCACCGCGATCACCCAGTGGGCGGCCGGCGAGCGGCCGGAGGACGCCGACTGGCTCATCGGCGACGAGATCATGGGCCCGGAGCTGTACGGCGAGGCGCTCCGCTCGATGCGCTACCCGGGCACGGCCTACGACAACCCGATCCTGGGCAAGGACCCGCAGCCCGCGCACTACGCCGACCGCTACACCGGCAACGCGGACAACGGAGGGGTGCACATCAACTCGGGCATCCCGAACCGGGCGTTCTACCGGGTCGCCACCGAGCTCGGCGACACCCTCGTGGCCGCCCGGATCTGGTACCACGCGCTGAACTTCCTGCGTCCCCGTGCCACCTTCGCGCAGGCGGCCGCCCAGACCGCCGAGTCCGCGCGGATCCTGGTCAAGTCCGGCGCGGTGCACAAGGGCGCCACCCAGGTCGTGCGTGGCGCCTGGCACGAGGTGGGCGTCGGCTGACCCCCGTCCTGGTCGGACGTCGGCGGGGTCAGCGGGGAGCTGGCCCCGCCGACGAGCGACTCAGGGCTGGACGCCGAGCTCGGGCAGCAGCGACTCGGGGTCGATCGGGACGTCGTTGTCGCGGATCTCCAGGTGCAGGTGCGGCCCGGTCGAGTTGCCGGTGGAGCCCAGTGCCCCGACGTGGTCGCCCGGCGCGAGCACCTGGCCCACGCTGACGCCGAACGCCGAGAGGTGGCAGTACCACCAGCTCCGGCCCTTGTCGTCGATCACCGTCACCCGCATGCCGTAGGCGCCGGCGTACTCGGCCGCCACCACACGGCCGCCGACGACGGCGCGCACCGGCGTGCCGAGCGGGGCGGCGAAGTCGAGACCGGTGTGGCTCGAGGACCACATCGCGCCGGCGTTCCCGAAGCGGCCGGTGAGCTGGTAGCCGGCGACGGGAAGCACAGCGGTCACCGGTGCGATCTCCGGCCGGGTCACGGCCTCGCGGATCGGGCGCAGCGCGGGCCGGCGCTGGACGCGGAGGCTCTGGGCCTCGGCGACCTCGAGGGTGGCCTCGGCGGAGACCAGTCGCACGCGCTCGCTGACGGCTGCGGTAGCCTGAGGCGTCAGGAAGACACCGGCCACCGCGAGTCCGCTGACGGCAGGCACGACCAGTGCCTTGCGCAGGGTGTGTCGCAGGGTCGTCACGGTTCTTTCCTTCGTTCGCGGAGATGCCCGCATGCGTCGGGCACCGCGTTCCAGTGCGCCAAATCCGCAGGTCAGAACCCAAGTTCTCGGATCGTTACCTGTGCTTTAGGTCACAGCCAGGACGGGTTGCCACCGCTCAGCGGGGGTGATAGGTGCGAGCGAAGTCACAGGCGCCGGCGCCGGCGAATTGACATGGTTGGATGGCCCCCATGGACGTGGCCCACGACGCACCCGACCGCCGTACCGACGGGCCCGACCCAGCTGCCGAGGTCGTCGACCTGTGCCGTGACCTGATCCGGATCGACACCTCGAACTACGGAGCGACGGACGGGCCGGGGGAGCGCGACGCGGCGGAGTACGTCGCCGCCCGACTGGCCGAGGTGGGCCTCGACCCCACGATCATCGAGACCGCCCCGGGGCGGGCCAACGTCGTCGCCCGCTGGGGCGGCGGCAACGGGCGCGACGACGCCCTCCTGCTGCACGGCCACCTCGACGTCGTGCCGGCCGCCGCCGAGGACTGGAGCGTCCACCCGTTCAGCGGAGAGATCCGGGACGGCTACGTCTGGGGGCGCGGCGCGGTCGACATGAAGGACTTCGACGCCATGCTGCTCGCCGTGGTCCGGGCGCGCCAGGTCGCCGACCGAGCGCCCGAGCGGTCCGTCGTGCTCTGCTTCACCGCGGACGAGGAGGCCGGCGGGCACCACGGCGCGGAGGTCCTGGTCCGGGACCACCGGGACCTGTTCGAGGGCTGCACCGCGGCCGTCGGCGAGGTGGGCGGGTTCAGCACCACGGTGCGCGGACGCCGGCTCTACCTGGTCGAGGCCGCCGAGCGGGGGATGGCGTGGATGAAGCTGACGGCGCGCGGCCGCGCCGGACACGGCTCGATGATCAACGACGAGAACGCGGTCACCCGCCTCGCGGCGGCCGTCGCCCGGATCGGCACCCACCGCTGGCCGCTGCGCCTGACGCCGACGATGCGGACGCTGCTCGCCTGCGTCGGCGAGCTCGCCGGCGAGGAGCCCACGCCGGAGAACGCGGTGGCGCTGATGGAGGAGTTCGGCAGCGCCACCCGGATGCTGGGCGCGGTGCTGCGCAACTCGGCCAACCCGACCATGCTCGACGCCGGCTACAAGGTCAACGTGATCCCGAGCGAGGCGAGCGCCCACGTCGACGGCCGCTTCCTGCCCGGCTACGAGGAGGAGTTCTTCGCGACGCTGACCGAGCTCGTCGGCGAGGACGTCGCCGTCGACCTCGTCAGCCACCAGCCGCCGTGGGAGATGCCCTACGAGGGCGCGGTGGTGGACGCCATGACCCGCAGCCTGATGGCCGAGGACCCCGACGCGCTGGTCGCACCGTTCCTGATGAGCGCCGGCACCGACGCCAAGCACTTCGGGAGGCTCGGGATGCGCACGTACGGGTTCACCCCGCTGCGGCTGCCGGCCGACCTCGACTTCACCGCGCTGTTCCACGGCGTCGACGAGCGGGTGCCGGTCGACGCGCTGGAGTTCGGTGCGCGGGTGATGGACCGGTTCCTCGACGAGGTGTGAGCGCGGCCCGGGATCGGGCTAGTCCGCGGACATCAGCCACGAGAACGCCTCGAGCGCGTGCTCGTTCCAGAACTGCTGCGTGTGCCCGCCGGCGACGTACGACGACACCTCGGGCGGCGTGGGCAACCGGTTGGTCACGGCGCGCACGTCGTCGAGGAACGGGTCCTCGGTGCCGCACCAGACGCCGATCCGCTGCCCCGTCAGCGGGCTGAGGTCGGCCAGCGCGGGGTCGACATCGGCCACCGCCGGGCTGAACAGCGCCAGCGCGCGGGCCCACCCGGGGTCGGTCAGCGCGAGCCGCAGGGCCCCGTAGCCGCCGCGCGACCACGCCCACACCCGCGGCCGGCCCGGGGCGAACCCCCGATCGGCCAGCCATTGCGGCATCTCCTCGCGGAGCATCGTGAACGGATCGACGCCGCCGCCCGGGACCCAGCCGTCCGGGCCGTCGTCGGTGCCGACCAGCACGAACGGAGGCGCCCCGGCCTCCACCGCCGCGGTCACGAACCGGGTGAAGCCGAAGTCGCGGAACTGGGCGGCCGACGAGCTCGCACCGTGGAGCACCAGCAGCGCCGGCAGACCCGCGCCCTCGCCATACCCGGCCGGGACGGCGGTGAAGAGGTCCAGTTCGGTGCCCATCGCCGCGGAGGCGACGGTGTCGAGCCGCACCTCGCCCTCGGCCGCGTCGGGGACGAAGAGGTCGGGGGAGAGCCCGAGCGCCCGCCGGACGCGCGCCGGCGCCGCGTCCACCGCGACGGCTCCCAGGGCCGCCGCGACGGCGACCCCGCCGGCGCCGAGCAGTGTCCCCCGGCGCGTCACCTGCATGCGCGGCAGCGTAGGAGGGGCGCGGCCCGACTCGGCGCCCGCCGGCCGCGCGGTCACCAGAACAGGCGACGGCCCGGGCCGTCAGGCGGTGCGCACCGCGCGGATGATCTTGCGGCGCAGCACCACGCGCCGCTTGCCGTCGGGGCCGATCTGGACCCGGTCCAGCTCCCAGCCGCCGTGCTCGGCCCGCTCGGCGAGCAGCTTCGCGACCATGTTGCGGGAGAACGCCCGGTCGAACGTGATCCGCTCGAACTCCCACTCGACGCCGGGTCCGAGCCCGCGCAGCAGTCGCGCGCGGGGGTGCGTGGGCGGCCTGGTCATCGCGGCGAGACTACCCGCTTTCGCGTGCTCGGGCGGACTATCGGGCGGGGTCGGAGACGTCGTCCAGTGCGTGCCGGATCTCCGGCGGGAGCACCCGGTCCTCGACCTTCAGGGCGACCTTGAGCTGAGCGGCCGTGCGCGCTCCCACGATGGGCGCGGTCACCCCCGGCTGGTCGCGGACCCACGCGAGCGCCACCTCCAGGGGCGTCCAGCCCAGGCCGTCGGCCGCGCGGCACACCGCCTCCACGACGCCCCGGCTGCGCTCGTCCAGGTAGGCCTCGACGAAGGAGGAGAAGACCGGCGACGCGCCGCGGGAGTCCGAGGGGGTCCCGCCCCGGTACTTGCCGGTGAGAACGCCGCGGCCGAGCGGCGACCACGGCAGCAGACCCATGCCCATCGCGGCGCAGGCGGGCAGCACCTCCTGCTCGACGCGTCGGTTCACCAGCGAGTACTCCATCTGGGAGGAGACCACGGGCGCCCGTCCCGGCATCGCCCGCTGCCAGGTGGCCGCCTGCGCGGTCTGCCAGCCGGTGTAGTTCGAGATGCCGACGTAGGTGGCCCGACCGCTCGAGACCGCGTGGTCCAGGGCTCCCAGCGTCTCCTCCAGCGGCACGTCGTCGGACCAGATGTGCACCTGCCACAGGTCGACGGAGTCGGTGCCGAGCCGGCGCAGCGACTCGTCCAGCCCGCGCAGCAGCGCCCCGCGTGAGGTGTCCGTGGCGCGATCGCCGCCTCGGCGCCAGATGCCGGCCTTCGTCGCCAGGACCACCTCGTCGCGGGGGACGACGTCGCCGATCAGCGAGCCGATCAGCGCCTCGGACCGACCGTCGGTGTAGCCGGCCGCGGTGTCCACCAGCGTCCCGCCGGCCTCCACGAACGCGACCAGCTGGTCGCGCGCCTCGTGCTCGTCCGTGTCCTTGCCCCAGGTCATCGTCCCCAGGCCGAGTCGGGAGACGCGGAGACCGCTGGAGCCGACGTACCGCTGTTGCATGGGGCACAAGGTAGCGGTCCGTGCTCCGATCCCCCGACGGGGCACGCCGCGCGGCACCTAGGATCACCCCTCGTGGTCGAGTACCTCCAGGCGATCTTTCTCGGTGTCCTCCAGGGACTGACCGAGTTCCTCCCCATCTCCAGCAGCGCGCACCTCCGGATCTTCCCGGAGCTGTTCGGCTGGGGCGACCCGGGCGCCGCGTTCACCGCGGTGATCCAGATCGGCACCGAGGTCGCGGTGCTGCTCTTCTTCTGGCGCGACATCTGGCGGATCGCCCGCGCCTGGGTGCTCTCGCTGTTCAAGCCCGAGCACCGGGGCACCCTCGACGCCCGGATGGGCTGGTACATCATCCTCGGGTCGCTGCCGATCGTGGTCCTGGGCATCGCGCTCAAGGACGTCATCGAGTCCGACTTCCGCAACCTGTGGGTGATCGGCACGACCTTGATCGTGCTCGGCCTGATCCTCGGGATCGCCGACCGGGTGGGACGCACCGACCGGGAGCTGAAGAACCTCAGCCTCCGCGACGCGCTGCTGATGGGCCTGGCCCAGGCCTGCGCGCTGATCCCCGGCGTGTCCCGCTCGGGCGCGACCATCTCGATGGGCCGGTTCCTCGGGCTCGAGCGGGCCGCGGCCACCCGGTTCGCCTTCCTGCTGGCCATCCCGGCCGTCGTCGGGGCCGGCCTCTTCGAGCTCGGCGAGATCTCGCACGTGGGGGAGAGCGCGACCGGGGAGGCCGGCTACGGCTGGGGCCCGACCATCACCGCCACGATCGTCTCCTTCCTGGTCGGGTACGCCGCGATCGCCTGGCTGCTGCGCTACGTCTCCACGCACTCCTACCGGCCGTTCGTGATCTACCGGGTGGTGCTGGGCGCGACCGTGCTCAGCCTGCTCGCCAGTGGCGTGCTGACGCCCTGAGCGGCGGCGGTCGGCGGGCGGACCCGCCCGGTCAGATCCAGCCGGAGCGCTTGAAGAAGATCCACAACGCCGTGATCGAGCCGATCATCAGCGCGATCGCGATCATCGTGCTGGCCGGCGAGTGCGGGAACGGCAGCGGCAGGTTCATGCCGTAGAAGCCCGCGATCAGCGTCGGCACCGCCGCGAGGCCGATGCCGGCGGAGATCTTGCGCATGTCGTCGTTCTGCTGCACCGCGATCCGTGCCATGTGCGCGTCGAAGGCCGACGAGAGCAGCGCATCCAGGTTGTCGATCTCCTCCGCGGCCTGCGCGAGGTGGTCGCTGACGTCGCGGAAGAACGGCGCCGAGGACTCCACGACGAGCGGCACCCCGCCGGAGGCGAAGCGACGCATCGGGTCCCGCAACGGCAGCACCGCCCGCCGTACCTCCGCGATCTCGCGCTTGAGCGTGTAGATCCGCCCCGAGTCGTTGGTCCGCTGGGCGTTGAAGACGGAGGTCTCCACCTCGTCCACGTCGGTCTGCAGCTCGTGCACGACGCCGACGTAGGCGTCGACGACCACGTCGCAGACCGCGTAGACCACCGCCGACGGTCCGTGCCCCAGCACGGACTGCCGGTGCTCCAGCTCCTGCCGGGCATCGCTCAGCGGGGAGCCGCGCCCGTGCCGCACGGTGATCACGTAGTCCTCGCCGAGGAAGACATTGATCTCACCGGTCTCCACCGCGTCGTCGGCATCGACGTACCAGAGCGTCTTGAGCACCAGGAAGAGTCCCGACTCGTAGCGCTCGAGCTTGGGGCGCTGGTGGGCGGAGACGGCGTCCTCGACCGCGAGCGGATGGAGGTCGAAGGCCTCGGCGACGGTGCCCAGCTCGACGTGGCTCGGCTCGTAGAGACCGACCCAGACGAAGTCGCCGGGCTGGTCGGCGGCGTCGCGGAGCGCGGCGTAGTCGTGCCGGTGGCAGTCCACGGCGACCCGCGAGCCGGCGCGGTAGACGGCGCTGTCGACGATCACGCGGTCAACCTAGCCCCCGCGCCGGCGGTCGGGCCGCGGCCGCGCCGCTAGGCTCCGTCACCGTGGCGACCCTGATCCTGGTGCGGCATGGCCGCACGACCGCGAACGCCGCCGGCATCCTCGCCGGCCGGCTGCCCGGTGTCCGGCTCGACGACACCGGTGTGGCTCAGGCCGCGCGCGCCGCCGAGCGCCTCGCCGCCGTACCGCTGTCGGTGCTGGTGACCAGCCCCCAGGAGCGCTGCCGGCAGACCGCGAAGGCGATCGCCGGCGCCCAGCGCGAGGCCGGCCGCCAGCTCCGCCCCGTGACCGACAAGGCCTTCGCCGAGTGCGACTACGGTGACTGGCAGGGGCGCCCCCTGAAGGACCTGGCCAAGGAGCAGCTCTGGCGGACCGTCCAGACCCAGCCGTCGGCGGCCGCCTTCCCGGCGGGGGAGTCGCTGGTCGCGATGCAGCAGCGCGCCGTCGCCGCCGTACGCCGCCGGGACGCCCTCGTGGAGGCGGAGCACGGACCGGGGGCGGTCTGGGTCGCCGTCAGCCACGGCGACATCATCAAGTCGGTGCTGGCCGACGCGCTCGGCCTGCACCTGGACCTGTTCCAGCGGGTCCACGTCGACCCCGCCTCGATCTCGGTGATCCGTTACGCCCCGGACCGGCCGTTCGTGCTCGGCACCAACACCCACGCCGGCGACCTCGGCTGGCTCGCGCCCGCGACCGAGGAAGGAGCCGCGGCCGGCCACACCTCCGGCTCCGACGCGGCCGTGGGGGGCGGCGCCGGTCCCGGGACCGGCCCGGTGGAATCGGCCCCCTAGGCTTTCATCATGGGCATCGTCCACGGATTCGACTCACCCCAGCGCTTCGTCGCCGGCACCGTCGGCGAGCCGGGGCAGCGGACCTTCTTCCTGCAGGCACGCGACGAGCGCCAGCTGGTCACGGTGGGCCTGGAGAAGCAGCAGGTGGCGGCTCTGGCCGAGCGCGTCGACGAGCTGCTCGACCAGGTGATGGCCGAGACCGAGACCCGATCGGTGATCCCGGCCATGGCTCCGCTGAACCTGGTCGACGACGAGCCGTTGGAGCAGCCGATCGCCGAGGAGTTCCGGGCCGGCACCATGACGCTGTCCTGGGACCCCGGCGACGAGCGCGTGGTGATCGAGGTCTTCCCGGTCGGCGCCGAGATCGAGGAGCCCGACGAGCCCGAGGAGATGCTGGTGGTCCGGCTGGAGCCGGGCCACGCCCGCGCCTTCGTGCAGCGCGCCGAGCGCGTGATCGGCGCCGGGCGCCCCTCCTGCCCGTTCTGCGGCCAGCCGATCGACCCCGACGGGCACCTGTGCGTGCGTGCCAACGGGTTCAAGCGCCGCGACCCGTGAGCGACCGGCTGCACCGCCCATGGCCCTGACCCTCCGCGGCCGCATCCTGCCCGCCTCCAACGCCACGTTCCTGGCCGACCTGGACGGCCTCGAGGTCGTCTACAAGCCGGTCGCGGGGGAGCGGCCGCTGTGGGACTTCCCCGACGGCACGCTGGCCGATCGGGAGGTCGCGGCGTACCTCCTCTCGGAGTGCACGGGCTGGAACCTGGTGCCCCGCACGTGGCTGGACGAAGGACCGCACGGCCCCGGCATGGTCCAGGAGTGGCAGCACGTCGACGAGACCCAGGAGGCCGTCACGCTGGTGCCCGCGGACCGGGTGCCGGACGGCTGGCTGCCCGTGTTCGACGGCCTCGACGAGCACGACCGCCCGATCACGCTCGTGCACGAGGACACCGAGCGGCTGCGCCGGCTGGCGGTCTACGACGTGCTCGCCAACAACGCCGACCGCAAGGGTGGCCACGTGCTGGCGATGGCGGATGGACACCGGTACGGCGTCGACCACGGGCTGACGTTCCACCACGAGCCGAAGCTCCGCACCGTCCTGTGGGGCTGGGCGGGCACCGAGCTGACGCCGGCCGAGATCGAGGTGGTCGGAGCCGTGGCGTCCGCCCTGCGCGGCGACCTGGGCGCCCGTCTCGCCGACCTGCTCGTCGACCACGAGATCGAGGCGGCGGCGCGACGGGCGGAGCGGCTCCTGGCGTTCGGGGCGCTGCCGGCGGCTGGCAGCGGGTGGCCGGCGATCCCCTGGCCGCCGTTCTGATCCGCGCCGGACGCCCCCGACCCGCGTCGCGTCGTGACGGCCCCGTCTCCGCGCCGTCCGATCCCGGTGACTAGCATCGACGCCATGCGCGCATGGACCTCGCCAGAGATCCCCACGGTGGCCTCCGGGCCGGAGGTGTCGCTCCACGACACCGCGACCGGGGGCCGTGTCGTCGCGTCCCCGGACGGCACCGCCCGCCTCTACGTCTGCGGCATCACGCCGTACGACGCGACCCACATGGGCCACGCCAACACCTATCTGGCCTTCGACCTGCTCAACCGCGCCTGGCGCAGCGCCGGCCACCCGGTCCGCTACGTGCAGAACGTGACCGACGTCGACGACCCGCTGCTGGAGCGGGCCGAGAAGGTCAGCGTCGACTGGGTGGAGCTGGCCGAGCGCGAGACCGAGCTGTTCCGCCAGGACATGCAGGCGCTGCGCATCCTGGCGCCGGACGAGTACGTCGGCGCGGTGGAGTCGATCCCGCTGGTGATCGACCTGATCCAGCGCCTCGACGCGGCCGGCGCGATCTACCGGGTGGGCGACGACGTCTACTACGCGGTCGCCTCGGACCCGGCGTTCGGCACCGAGTCCAACTACGACCGCGAGACGATGCTCCGGTTCTTCGGCGAGCGGGGCGGCGATCCCGAGCGGGCCGGCAAGAAGGATCCCCTGGACCCGATCGTCTGGATGGCCGAGCGACCCGGGGAGCCCTCCTGGGAGAGCCCGTGGGGTCCCGGCCGTCCCGGCTGGCACATCGAGTGCGCAGCGATCGCTCTCGAGCACCTCGGCGGCGCCTTCGACGTGCAGGGCGGGGGCAGCGACCTGGTCTTCCCGCACCACGAGATGTGCGCGGGCCACGTGCAGGCCGCCTCCGGCGAGCCGTTCGCCCGGGTCTACTCGCACGCCGGCATGGTCGCCTACGACGGCGAGAAGATGTCGAAGTCGCGCGGCAACCTCGTCTTCGTCTCGGCGCTGCGCAACAGCGACGTGGACCCGATGGCGATCCGCCTGACGCTGATGCGCCACCACTACCGCGCCGACTGGGAGTGGACCGACGACCAGCTCTGGACCGCCGTCGACGACCTGGCCACGTGGCGCCGCGCGCTCTCGCTCGGGGCCGGCGCCCCGGCCGCGCCGGTCGTCGCCGAGGTCCTCGCCGCGCTGGCCGACGACCTCGACGCCCCGCGGGCCACCGCGGCGATCGACGCCTGGGCTGCGGCGACGCTGGGCACCGACGGCCTGGCCGACACCTCCGACGCCGGGGCCGCAGCCACCCTGCTGCCGGTCCTCGACGCAGCGCTCGGCATCCTCGTCTGACGCCAACCCGCCGAGTTGGGCCTTGTGGCGGGCCGAGTTGGGCGGTGTGGCGGGCCGAGTTGGGCGGTGTGGCGGGCCGAGACCGGCCGTACCGCCACAAGTCGCGCGTCGACGCGCCACAAGGCCCAACTCGGCGACGTTGCTCAGTCGGACTGGTCGCCACCGCGGCGCTTGAGGTAGCGCTCGAACTCCCGGGCGATCGCCTCCCCGGACGCCTCGGGCAGGTCCGCGGTGTCGCGCGACTCCTCGAGCGAGCGGACGTAGTCGGCGATCTCCTCGTCGTCCCCGGCCAGCTCGTCGACGCCGCGCTCCCAGGCGCGCGCCTCCTCGGGGAGGTCGCCGAGCGGGATGCTCACGCCGAGCAGCTCCTCGAGGTGGCCGAGGATCGCCAGCGTCGCCTTCGGGCAGGGCGGCTGCGCGACGTAGTGCGGCACCGCGGCCCAGTAGGAGACCGAGGGCAGGTCCAGGCGGACGCAGGCGTCCTGGAAGACCCCGACGATGCCGGTCGGCCCCTCGTAGGTCGACTCCTCGAGCGAGAGCCGGTCGATCAGCTCCGGCTCGGTGGCCGTCCCGGTCACCGGGATCGGCCGCGTGTGCGGGGAGTCGGCGAGCAGCGCGCCCAGCGTCACCACGAGCTCTCCGCCGAGGTCGTCGACGGCGGCCAGCAGCTCGGCGGTGAAGCCGCGCCAGCGCATGTTCGGCTCGATGCCGCGGATCAGGATGACGTCGCGGTCCAGCTGCGGCGGGGAGGCGATCGCGATGTGGGTGCTGGGCCAGGTCAGCTTGCGGAACCCGTTGTCGTCCAGCCCGACGCTGGGCCGGTTCACCTGGAAGTCGTAGTAGTCCTCGGGGTCGATCGCCGCGACCACGCGGGCGTCCCACACGCGCATCAGGTGGTCGACGACCGCCGAGGCCGCCTCCGCCGCGTCGTTCCACCCCTCGAAAGCCGCGATCACCACGGGTCGGACCAGGTCGGGCACCGCCTCGATCTCCATCACGCTCACGAGCCTAGACGGGTCACGATCCGGAACCGCGGAGGAACGGCGAAGGGCGCCGTCGTAGACTTCTCCGGAGCCGAGAGGCGTTGCAACGGAAGGGTCCCGCCCGACCGCCACGCTCGGCACTCCGAACGACGGATCAAGGACGCCTTCCCATCGAGGAAGGAATTGGCATGGCAGACCCGATCGTCGCACCGGCCGACTGGCGGCCCGACGCGACCGCGGAGCTGACCGCCCTCCTGCGCGAGCGGATCGTCATCATCGACGGTGCCATGGGCACCGCTATCCAGCGCGACCGCCCTGACGAGGCCGGCTACCGCGGCGAGCGGTTCGCCGACTGGCCGAGCGACCTGATCGGGAACAACGACCTGCTCACGCTCACCCAGCCGCAGATCATCGCCGGCATCCACCGCGAGTACCTCGAGGCCGGCGCCGACATCATCGAGACCAACACGTTCAACGCGAACGCGGTCTCGCTCGCCGACTACGGCATGGCCGACCTCGCCTACGAGCTCAACCACGCCTCCGCGGCGCTGGCGCGTCGGGCGGCCGACGCGGTCGCGGCCGAGACCGGCCGCCAGCGCTACGTCGCCGGCGCGCTCGGCCCGACCACGCGCACCGCCTCGATCAGCCCCGACGTCAACGACCCGGGGGCACGCAACGTCTCCTGGGACCAGCTCGTGGCGGCCTACGTCGAGGCCGCGCGGGGCCTGGTCGACGGCGGCGCCGACCTGCTGCTGATCGAGACCATCTTCGACACCCTCAACGCCAAGGCGGCGATCTTCGCGGTCGAGACGCTCTTCGCCGAGGCCGGCCGACGCTGGCCGGTGATCATCTCCGGCACCATCACCGACGCCTCCGGTCGCACGCTGTCGGGGCAGGTCACGGAGGCGTTCTGGGCCTCGGTGCGCCACGCCAGGCCGCTCGCCGTCGGCCTCAACTGCGCGCTCGGCGCCAAGGAGATGCGGCCCTACATCGCCGAGATGGCGCGGGTGGCCGACACCTTCGTCTCGGCGTACCCGAACGCGGGCCTGCCCAACGCCTTCGGCGAGTACGACGAGACGCCGGACCAGACGGCCGCGGTGGTCGCGGAGTTCGCCAGCGCCGGCTTCGTCAACCTGGTCGGCGGCTGCTGCGGCACCACGCCCGCGCACATCGCCGCGATCGCCGCGGCGGTGGCCGACCAGGACGCGCGCACCCCCGCGGCCCCCGCCTCCGACATGCTGCTGTCCGGCCTCGAGCCGTTCGCGATCACCGAGGACTCGCTCTTCGTCAACGTCGGCGAGCGGACCAACATCACCGGCTCGGCACGGTTCCGGAACCTGATCAAGGCTGGGGACTACGACACCGCGCTCTCGGTGGCCGCCCAGCAGGTCGAGAACGGCGCCCAGGTCATCGACGTCAACATGGACGAGGGCATGATCGACGGCGTCGCGGCGATGGACCGCTTCCTCAAGCTGATCGCCGCCGAGCCCGACATCTCGCGGGTGCCGGTGATGGTCGACTCCTCGAAGTGGGAGGTGATCGAGGCCGGCCTGAAGAACGTCCAGGGCAAGGCCATCGTGAACTCGATCTCGCTCAAGGAGGGCGAGGAGAAGTTCGTCGAGCAGGCCCGGCTGTGCCGCAAGTACGGCGCCGCCGCCGTGGTGATGGCCTTCGACGAGGACGGCCAGGCCGACAGCCTGCAGCGCCGCCAGGAGATCTGCGCGCGCGCCTACCGGATCCTGGTCGACGAGGTCGGCTTCCCGGCCGAGGACATCATCTTCGACCCGAACGTCTTCGCGGTCGGCACCGGCATCGAGGAGCACGCCGCCTACGGGGTGGACTTCATCGAGGCCACCCGGTGGATCAAGCAGAACCTGCCGGGCGCCAAGGTCTCCGGCGGCATCTCCAACGTCTCCTTCAGCTTCCGGGGCAACAACCCGGTGCGCGAGGCGATCCACGCGGTCTTCCTCTTCCACGCCATCGCCGCCGGGCTGGACATGGGCATCGTGAACGCCGGCGCGCTGGTCACCTACGACCAGATCGATCCCGAGCTGCGCGAGGCCATCGAGGACGTCGTACTGAACCGGACGGGGGACTCCCTCGCGGCCACCGAGCGGCTGCTCGAGCTGGCCGAACAGCACCGGGGGAGCGGTCAGGTCGAGGAGGCCGCAGCCGAGCAGTGGCGCAGCCTGCCGGTCGGCGAGCGGATCACCCACGCCCTGGTGAAGGGGATCGACGCCCACGTCGAGGCCGACACCGAGGAGCTGCGGGCGCAGATCGCTGAGCGCGGCGGACGCCCGATCGAGGTGATCGAGGGACCGCTGATGGACGGCATGAACGTCGTCGGCGACCTGTTCGGCGCCGGCAAGATGTTCCTCCCGCAGGTGGTGAAGTCGGCCCGGGTGATGAAGAAGGCCGTGGCCTACCTGATCCCCTTCATCGAGGAGGAGAAGGCCGCCGACCCGGCCCTGGCCGCCCAGAACGACAGCAACGGCACGATCGTCCTGGCCACGGTCAAGGGCGATGTCCACGACATCGGCAAGAACATCGTCGGGGTCGTGCTGCAGTGCAACAACTACGACGTCATCGACCTCGGTGTGATGGTCCCGGCGCAGAAGATCCTGGACAAGGCCGCCGAGGTCGGCGCCGACGTGATCGGGCTCTCCGGCCTGATCACGCCGAGCCTCGACGAGATGGTCGGCTTCGCCGCAGAGATGCAGCGCGCCGGGCTGGAGATCCCGCTGATCATCGGCGGCGCCACCACCTCGCGGGCCCACACCGCCGTCAAGATCGACAAGAAGTACGACGGCCCCGTGGTGTGGGTCAAGGACGCCTCGCGGTCGGTGCCGACCGTCGCGTCGCTGCTCTCCGACGAGCGCCGGCCCGCGCTGATGGCCGACGTGCAGGCCGACTACGACGCGCTGCGCGCCCGGCACGCCAACAAGTCCGAGCGCCCGCAGCTCGCCTTCGCCGACGCGACGGCGAACCGCAGCACGATCGACTGGGACGGCTACGCACCGCCGCAGCCGGCGACGCCCGGCGTGCACGTGCTCAAGGACTACGACCTGGCCGAGCTGCGTGAGTTCATCGACTGGCAGCCGTTCTTCAACGCCTGGGAGATGAAGGGCAGGTTCCCCGACATCCTCAACAACCCGGCCAGCGGCGAGGCGGCCCGCAAGCTGTACGACGACGCGCAGGCCATGCTCGACCGGATCATCGCCGAGCAGTGGATCTCCGCCCAGGGCGTCTACGGCCTGCTGCCCGCGGCGAGCACCGGTGAGGACGTGGTGGTCTACACCGACGAGTCGCGCAGCGAGGAGCGGGCGACGCTCTTCCAGCTGCGCCAGCAGGGGCAGCACCGGTCCGGGATCCCGAACCGGTCGCTGGCCGACTACGTCGCGCCCGTCGGCACCGACCCCGGGCGCCGGGACTGGGTGGGAGCGTTCGCGGTCACCGCGGGCATCGGGCTGGGGGAGCGCGTCCAGGCGTTCAAGGACGACCTCGACGACTACTCCGCGATCCTGCTGGAGTCGCTGGCCGACCGCCTGGCCGAGGCGTTCGCGGAGCGGTTGCACCAGCGGGTGCGCACCGAGTTCTGGGGCCACGCGGCGGGCGAGGACCTCACCAACGACGACCTGATCGCCGAGCGCTACACCGGCATCCGTCCGGCCCCGGGCTACCCGGCCTGCCCGGACCACACCGAGAAGCGGACCATCTGGGAGCTCCTCGACGTCCAGGCGTCGACCGGGATCGAGCTCACCGACCACATGGCGATGTGGCCCGGTGCCTCGGTGTCGGGTCTCTACTACAGCCACCCCGACGCGCAGTACTTCGTGGTGGGCCGGCTCGGTCGCGACCAGGTCGAGGACTACGCCGAGCGCAAGGGCTGGACGGTGGCCGAGGCCGAGAAGTGGCTCTCGCCCAACCTCGGCTACGACCCCGAGGACTGAGCGGAGATCCGACCCCGCTCGTCGGCGGGCCGAGGCGATGTGGTAGAGGCCTCGGCCGCGCCGATGTGCGGACAAGGGTGTTCCGGGGGGACCATGGAGGACATGCTCGGGACCTCGGGATCTGACCACCGCCGCATCTCCGCCCGCACCGGCCGCCTCGGCGCACTCACGGTCGCCGGCGTCGTCACGGGCGTCACCCTCGTCGCCGGCGCACCCGCCGCCAACGCGACGCAGGAGCACGCCCGGACCGTGGCCAGCGCCGCCGCCCTCGAATCGGTCGGCGCGCACCACCACAAGCACCGACACCGCTGGGGCCACCGCGTCGGCCAGGGCGTGCTCGACCGCAACGACACGATGTACGTGTGGGAGAGCCCCGCGGACATCGAGGCCGGCACCATCAGCGCGGACTACGAGCCGGCGACACTGATCGGCTTCGCCTCGCGGCACCGCCTCTCCTCCATCATGGTCGCGACGCCCTGGGCGCTCCAGGACGGCGTGTGGACCAACACGCGGGCATGGCTCGACGAGGTCGTCGAGCGCGCCCACGAGGCCGGCATCGAGGTCTTCGCGCTCGGCGGCGACAACACCTGGGCCGCCCACCCCGAGCTGGCCGTGCAGTGGATGCAGGACCTCACCGCCTCGGGTATCCCGTTCGACGGCGTCAACTACGACGTCGAGCCGTGGGTACTGCCCGAGTGGACCACCGACCGGGAGACGGTGAAGACCCAGCTCGTCACCATGGTCGAGCAGGTCGCCGCGGTCGCGAACCGCCCGGCCGTGCACATCGACGTCCCCTGGTGGCTCGCCAGCGAGACCTACCAGGGCGCCACCAACCTCGCCGCCGCCCTCTTCGCGCACGCCGACGGCGGCACCGTGATCACCTTCGTCGACCACGCCCTCGGCGCCGACGGCATCGTCGCGCTCTCCAAGCCCGCCCTCGCGGCCGCCGCCGAGCACGGCCTCCGTGTCCCGATCGCGGTCGAGGTGTCCGACGACATCGGCCCGGAGTGGAGCTTCTCCGACGACGGCTCGCGGGCGATGCGGATCGAGCTGGCCAAGGTGCGGTTCGCCCTGGCCGCCGACCCCGCGTTCGACGGGATCGCCGTGGAGAAGTACGTCGCCTGGCGCCACCTCGGCCGCTGACGATCGCTCGGGGACATCGGTCATGTGCCAGCGACCGCCCCACAGGTAGGTCTCGGGGGCACGACCCATCGCTCCTCGGTACGCGCCACTGGGGCGGGCCTGCGAGTGCCCCCGGTCCCGCGGTCGTGCGCTGCCACGTCGCACCATGAAACGATCCGGTGGTGAAGCTCGCAGCGGTGCTCTGGGACATGGACGGAACTGTCGTCGACACCGAGCCGTACTGGATGGCGACGGAGGAGGAGATCGCCGAGGCCCACGGCGGCACGTGGACGCACGAGGACGCGATGCAGCTGGTCGGCAACGAGCTGATCGTCTCCGGGCGCTACATCAAGCAGAAGCTGGACCTCGAGCAGTCACCCGAGGAGGTCGTCGAGATGCTGCTCGACGGCGTGGTGGAGCGGGTGCGGCACTCGGTGCCGTGGCGCCCCGGTGCTCGCGAGCTGCTGCTGCACCTGCGCGCCGCCGGGATCCCGTGCGCGCTGGTGACGATGTCCTACCAGCGGTTCGTCGACCCGATCCTGGAGCACCTGCCGCCGGGGACGTTCGACGTGGTCGTCACCGGGGACCAGGTCGACCGCGGCAAGCCGCACCCGGAGCCGTACCTGGTCGCCGCCGACCGGCTGGGGGTCCCCGTGACCGACTGCGTCGCGATCGAGGACTCGCCGACCGGGGCGGCCTCCGCCGCCGCGGCCGGGTGCACGGTGCTCGTGGTGCCCCACCACGTCCCGGTGCCGCCGCAGCCGGGCTACGTCTACCGCGAGAGCCTGACCGACCTGGGCGTGGCCGGGTTGGTCGACGCGGTCAGCCGTTGACCGACCGGTCGAGGGCCGACGCAGGCTCCGGGAGCGGCGGGGGAGTGCCACCCCACGCGGGGCAGAGCGCCTGGTGGTCGCACCACGCACAGAGCGGGCCGCGGCTCGGTCGCCAGTCGCCGGTGGTCCGGGCCAGCTCGATCGCCCGCCACAGCGCCTCCACCTTGCGTTCGGTGGCCAGCAGGTCCTGCTCGTCGGGCTCGTAGTGCACGATCTCGCCGTTGCCCAGGTACATCAGCTGCAACCGGCGTGGCACCACGCCGCGCAGCCGCCACAGCAGCAGCCCGTAGAACTTCAGCTGGAACAGGGCCCGCGCCTCCCCGCCCTCGCGCGGCGAGCGTCCGGTCTTGTAGTCGACCACCCGGACCGAGCCGTCGGGCGCGACGTCGACGCGATCGATGATGCCGCGCAGCTGCAGGCGCGAGCCGGTCACCGTCTCGAGATAGAGCTCGCGCTCGGCCGGCTCCAGGCGGCGCGGGTCCTCGAGGCGGAAGTAGCGGGCCAGCACCTCGCGGCAGCTCACCATCCACCCGGCGACCGCCTCGCCCTCCTCGGGGAAGAGGTCCGCCAGGTCCGGATCGGCCGCCACGAGGCTGGCCCAGGTCGGTTCCAGCATCGCCTCGGCGGAGGCCGGGGTGCGGTCGTCGGCCGGGAGGTCGAAGAGGTCCTCGAGCACCTTGTGCACCAGCGTGCCGCGGGCGGCGTCGGGGGAGGTGCGCTCGGGGAGCTTGTCGACGGTCCGGAAGCGATAGAGCAGCGGGCAGGCCAGGAAGTCGCCGGCGCGCGACGGCGACAGCGACCCGACGACGTCCAACGCCTCGGCCACCTCGGCGACGGCGACCGAGTCGGCCGGCACCGCCCCCTCCACATCGACCGCACCGTCCGCCACCAGCTCACCTGCCATGCCAACGAGGCTAGGTGACACCTCCGACACCGCGCTCGACCCACGCCGGTAGCCTCGTGGTGTGTCCGGATCACCGTCGTCCCCGCCGCGTCGACCCACGCCGCGCGGCATGCTCCGGATCGGGACGATCGCGGGCAGCGACGTCCTCGTCTCCTCGAGCTGGTTCCTGGTCGCCGGGCTGATCGCGTTCCTGATGGCCCCGCGGGTGGAGCAGATCCAGCCGGGACTGGGCATCTTCACCTACGTGGTCGGCGTCCTGTTCGCGATCGTGCTCTACGGCGCGATCCTGCTGCACGAGGCCTCGCACGCGCTGGTGGCCCGCAGGTTCGGGTTCCGTGTCCAGTCGATCACGCTGCACTTCCTCGGCGGTGCCACGGCGATCGACGGCGAGGCCCGTACGCCGCGACAGGAGTTCTGGATCGCGGTGGTCGGGCCGATCACGTCGCTCGCGGTGGGCGGCGCGGCCCTGGCGCTCTGGTTCGTCACGCCGGGCGGCATCCCCCTGCTGATCGTGGAGGGCCTGGCCTGGACGAACCTGCTGATCGGTGTCCTCAACCTCGTCCCGGCGCTGCCGCTGGACGGCGGCCGCGTGCTCAAGGCAGGGATCTGGGCGCTGAGCGGTCAGGCCCGCACGGGCACCGTCGTCGCCGGCTGGGCAGGTCGCGTCGCCGCCGGCGCGCTCGTGGTCTGGGCCCTGCTCCAGGCCCAGGTCGCGGACTCCTCGCGCAGCACGATCAGCCCGTTCATGGCGGTGATCGTCGCGGTGTTCCTGTGGATGGGCGCCTCCCAGGCGCTCCAGGCAGCGACCGTGCGCGAGCAGCTCGGACGCATCGTCGCCCGCGACCTGGCCCGGCGCACGATGGCGGTCCCCGAGGACCTCCCCCTCGCCGAGGCGGTACGACGGGCGCAGGAGGCGCACGCCGGCAGCATCGTCACGGTCTCCGCCGCCGGCACGCCGATCGGCGTGGTCGACGAGCGCGCCGCCACGGCCGTCCCGCCCGAGCGCCGGCCGTGGGTCGCCACCTCCACCGTGGCCCGCACGCTCGAGCAGGGGCTGACGCTGCCGGTCTCGATCACCGGCGACGCGCTGGTGGAGGCGATCCGGTCGACCCCGGCCTCGGAGTACGTGCTGCTGGAGGGCGACGGCACGGTGTGCGGCGTGCTGGCCACCGCCGACGTCGTCCGCGTGGTGCGCTCCGGCGGTTAGGGGCCGACGGGCCCGGCCCGATAGATTTCGCCGGTGACGAACGGCACCGGCTCCGAGCCCAGCAGCACCACCTCCGCGATCGGCGACGTCGCCGCCGAGGCCTGGTCGGGCGTGCACCGCGGTCCGCTGCGCGCGGGCGAGTGGGTGCGCCTGGTCGACGGCAAGGGGCGCAAGCACAACTTCGAGCTGGTGCCGGGCAAGCGCTTCTTCTCCAACAAGGGTCACCTGGAGCACGACGAGCTGATCGGCCGCGAGGAGGGCTTCACGGTCACCTCCTCGGTCGGCGGGGAGTACCTGGTGTTCCGCCCCCTTCTCTCGGAGTACGTGGTCTCGATGCCACGCGGCGCCGCCGTCGTATACCCCAAGGACGCCGCCCAGATCGTGGCGATGGCCGACATCTTCCCCGGCGCCCACGTGGTCGAGGCCGGCGTCGGCTCGGGCGCCCTGACGTGCTCGCTGCTGCGCGCGGTCGGGCCCTTCGGGCGCGTCTCCTCGTTCGAGCGCCGCGAGGAGTTCGCGGAGGTCGCTCGTCGCAACGTCGCCCAGTTCTTCGGCGCCCCCGAGGGCCAGACGCACCCGGCGTGGAACCTCACGCTGGGCGACCTGGCCGAGGCGCTGCCCGCCTCCGGCGAGCGCGCCGACCGGATCATCCTGGACATGCTCGCGCCGTGGGAGTGCCTGGACGCCGCCGCGGACGCGCTGCTGCCGGGCGGCATCCTGTGCGCCTACGTCGCGACCACCACCCAGCTCTCACGCTTCGTCGAGACGGTCCGGGTGCACGGCGGGTTCACCGAGCCGGCGGCCTGGGAGTCGCTGGTGCGGGACTGGCACGTCGAGGGGCTGGCGGTCCGCCCGGGTCACAAGATGATCGGGCACACGGCGTTCCTGGTCACCGCGCGGCGGATGGCCCCGGGGGAGCGGGCACCGATGAAGAAGCGTCGCCCGGCGCCGGGCGCCTACGGGCCGGACTACGCCGGTCCGCGCCCGGCCGGCGTGCCCGACATGCCCGCCGAGTGAGGCCGGAGCGGCACCGCGGCATGACGGCAAGGTGACCGGCGAGTAACCGTCACCCGGCCCCGACGCCTCCCTTCGGTAACGCGCGCCCGCAATACAAACGTGACGCGCGGACCGCGGCGACGTCCTTCCTCGCAACATCCGTCCGAGTAGGGTCGTGGTGTCTGAGGAGGTGGGACGTATGTCCAACATCGGTGAAGGCATGACCGGCGGCCACGGCCGGGACCAGATGAGCCGGGAGGAGCTGGCGCACCAGGTCGGCTACCTCGAGGGCGAGGTGCGCGACCTACGTCGCCGGATGGCCGACGCGCCGTCCGGGGCGTCGGGCTCGCTCGACGCCCGGCTCGCGGAGGCCCAGCGCTCCCTGGCGGCGGTCACCGCCCAGAACGAGCGGCTCGCCAGCACCCTGCGCGACGCCCGCGACCAGATCCTCAAGCTGAAGGAGGAGGTCGACCGGCTCGCCCAGCCCCCGGCGGGGTTCGGCACCTTCCTCCAGCGCAACGACGACGACACCGTCGACGTCTTCACCGGCGGCCGCAAGCTCCGCGTCACCGTCAGCCCCGCCGTCGAGGTGGACAAGCTCACCCGCGGTCAGGAGGTGATGCTCAACGAGGCGCTCAACGTCGTCGCCGCCTTCGACTACGAGACGGTCGGCGAGGTCGTGATGCTCAAGGAGATCCTCGCCGACCGCGAGCGCTGCCTGGTGATCGCCGGCGCCGACGAGGAGCGCGTGGTCCGGATGGCCGAGCCGCTGATGACCGAGCGGCTCCGCGCGGGCGACTCCCTGCTGCTGGACTCCCGCTCGGGCTACGTCTACGAGCGGGTGCCCAAGTCGGAGGTCGAGGAGCTGGTCCTCGAGGAGGTGCCGGACATCGCCTACGAGTCGATCGGCGGCCTCGCCGGCCAGATCGAGATGATCCAGGACGCCGTCGAGCTGCCCTACCTCTACCCCGAGCTCTTCGACGAGCACGAGCTCAAGCCCCCGAAGGGCATCCTGCTCTACGGCCCGCCGGGCTGCGGCAAGACCCTGATCGCGAAGGCGGTCGCGAACAGCCTGGCGAAGAAGGTGGCGGCCCGCACCGGAGCCGAGGGGAAGTCCTACTTCCTCAACATCAAGGGCCCCGAGCTGCTCAACAAGTACGTCGGCGAGACCGAGCGGCACATCCGACTGGTGTTCCAGCGCGCGCGGGAGAAGGCGAGCAACGGCACGCCGGTCATCGTCTTCTTCGACGAGATGGACTCACTCTTCCGCACCCGCGGCTCCGGCGTCTCCTCCGACGTGGAGAACACGATCGTGCCGCAGCTGCTGAGCGAGATCGACGGCGTCGAGGCGCTGGAGAACGTGCTCGTGATCGGCGCCTCGAACCGCGAGGACATGATCGACCCGGCGATCCTGCGCCCCGGACGCCTGGACGTGAAGATCAAGATCGAGCGGCCCGACGCGGAGTCGGCGCGCGACATCTTCAGCAAGTACCTCACGCCGTCCCTGCCGCTGCACGCCGACGACCTCGCGGAGTTCGGCGGCGACCGCGACGCCTGCGCCGCGGGGATGATCCGGGCCACCGTCGAGCGGATGTACACCGAGACGGAGGAGAACCGGTTCCTCGAGGTCACCTACGCCAACGGCGACAAGGAGGTCCTGTACTTCAAGGACTTCAACTCGGGCGCGATGATCCAGAACATCGTCGACCGGGCGAAGAAGATGGCGATCAAGGACTTCATCGAGCGCCAGCAGAAGGGCCTGCGCATCGCCCACCTGCTGCAGGCCTGCGTGGACGAGTTCAAGGAGAACGAGGACCTGCCCAACACCACCAACCCGGACGACTGGGCGCGGATCTCGGGCAAGAAGGGCGAGCGCATCGTCTTCATCCGTACGCTGGTCACCGGAAAGCAGGGCACGGAGCCGGGCAGATCGATCGACACGGTGTCGGACACCGGCCAGTACCTGTGACCTGATTGAATCGCCCCGCGGGCAGACGGCTCGCAGCACCTACCGGAGGAATTCACATGAAGAAGTTCGTCCTGATCGTCCTCGTCGCGGCCGGCATCGGCGCCATCGCGTTCAAGGTGGCCAAGAGCCGCTGACCAGGGCGCCTCGCGGAGCCGGGCGGCGTGGTTCGGGAGTTGCCGAACCACGCCGCCCGTCTGCGTTCCGCGTGCTCCGGCGGTCCCCGCGCGAGGCCGACTCGAGCGCTCGGATCGCGTCCTCCGATCGCCACGTTGTGACCCACGCCTCGCGTAGGCTCGATGCATGAGCGTGCGACGTGTGATGGGCACCGAGGTCGAGTACGGCATCGCGGTCCAGGGCCAGGCTGGCGCCAACCCGATGGTGGCGTCGTCCCAGGTGGTCAACGCCTACGCCTCGGCCACGATCCGCGCCCGTCGCGCGCGGTGGGACTTCGAGGAGGAGTCGCCGCTGCGCGACGCCCGCGGCTTCGACATGTCCCGCCAGGTGGCCGACCCCTCGCAGCTCACGGACGAGGACCTGGGGCTGGCCAACGTCATCCTCACCAACGGTGCTCGCCTGTACGTCGACCACGCCCACCCCGAGTACTCGACCCCCGAGGTGGTCACGCCGCTCGACGTGGTGCGTTGGGACAAGGCGGGGGAGGCGGTCATGCTGGACGCCGCCCGGCTGGCCCACCAGCTCCCCGGCAACCCGTCGATCGTGCTGTACAAGAACAACACCGACAACAAGGGCGCCTCCTACGGCGCCCACGAGAACTACCTGATGCGCCGCTCGACTCCCTTCGCGGACATCGTGCGGCACCTGATCCCGTTCTTCGTCAGCCGCCAGGTGGTGACCGGCGCCGGCCGCGTGGGCCGGGGACAGGACGGGCGCGGCACCGGGTTCCAGATCAGCCAGCGCGCCGACTTCTTCGAGGTCGAGGTCGGCCTGGAGACGACGCTCAAGCGACCGATCATCAACACCCGCGACGAGCCGCACGCCGACCCGGAGAAGTACCGACGGCTCCACGTGATCATCGGCGACGCCAACCTGGCCGAGATCTCGACGTACCTGAAGGTCGGCACCACCGCGCTGGTGCTGGCCATGATCGAGGCCAAGTTCATCAACCGGGACCTGACGGTCGACACCCCCGTGTCCTCGCTGCGTGCGGTCTCCCACGACGCCTCGCTCCGGCACCTGGTCACGCTGGCCGACGGTCGCCGGTTGACCGCGGTCCAGCTGCAGATGGAGTACCTGGACCTGGCCAAGAAGTTCGTGGAGGACCGTTTCGGCAGCGACGTCGACGCCCAGACCTCCGACGTGCTCGCCCGCTGGGAGGAGGTGCTCGACCGGCTGGAGCGCGACCCGATGTCGCTGGCCGACCAGCTCGACTGGGTCGCCAAGCTCAAGCTGCTCGAGCAGTACCGCTCCCGCGACGGCCTGGACTGGGACGACGCCAAGCTCCAGCTCATCGACCTGCAGTACAGCGACATCCGCCCGGAGAAGGGGCTGTACCACCGCCTCGTCGGCGCCGGACGCATCCGCCGGCTGCTCGGCGACGACCAGGTGGTCGCCGCGATCACGGAGCCGCCCGAGGAGACCCGGGCCTACTTCCGTGGCCGGTGCCTGGAGAAGTACGCCGACCAGGTCGCCGCCGCATCCTGGGACTCGGTGATCTTCGACCTGCCCGGCAGGGAGTCGCTGCAGCGGGTGCCCACCATCGACCCGCTGCGGGGCTCCCGCGCGCACGTCGGGGGCCTGATCGACGCCAGCCCGACCGCCACCGACCTGGTGCGGGCACTCAGCCGCTGACGACGCGGCGCGATATCCGCCCCGATCGCCACCGATGTGTGGCTAGGCTCTGGGCATGTCCCAGGAGCAGAAGCAACCGCGCAAGGGAACCGACGAGGAATCCTCCGCCGAGGTCGCCCCGGAGAGCGACGTCGCCGAACGCAAGGAAGCCCTCGACGAGGACGTCGACGCGATCCTGGACGAGATCGACGACGTGCTGGAGTCCAACGCCGAGGACTTCGTGAAGTCGTTCATCCAGAAGGGCGGCGAGTAGTTGACCGACGCTCGCATCCCGGCCGCGTACCTGCGACCGGGCACCTCGTCCTTCAGCGACTTCATCGCCGAGAACGCCCCCGACCTGCTGCCTGCCCGCCGCTCCCTGCCGGCAGGCTCCCACGGTGACCTCGCGCCGCACGGCACCACCATCGTCGCGGTGACCTTCCCCGGCGGCCTGGTGATGGCCGGCGACCGCCGCGCGACGATGGGCAACGTGATCGCCCAGCGCGACATCGAGAAGGTCTTCCCCGCGGACGAGTACTCGGTGGTCGGCATCGCCGGCACCGCCGGGCTCGCCGTGGAGATGGTCCGGCTCTTCCAGGTCGAGCTGGAGCACTACGAGAAGATCGAGGGCTCCGTCCTCTCGCTGGACGGCAAGGCCAACCGGCTCTCCGCGCTGATCCGCGCCAACCTGGGCATGGCGATGCAGGGCCTGGCCGTGGTCCCGATGTTCGCCGGCTACGACCTGCAGCGCGGCGTCGGCCGCATCTTCGGCTACGACGTCACCGGGGGCCGCCACGAGGAGGCCTCGTTCTTCACCGTCGGCTCGGGCTCGCTCTTCGCCCGCGGCGCGCTGAAGAAGCTCTACCGCGAGAACCTCTCCCGCGACGAGGCCGTCAGCATCTGCCTGCAGGCGCTCTACGACGCCGCCGACGACGACTCCGCGACCGGCGGTCCGGACCTGACCCGGCGGATCTTCCCGATGGTCTGGGTGGTCACCGCCGACGGCGCCGTTCGCCTCGAGGAGTCGGAGATCGGCGCGCTGGCCGACCGCGTGGTCGGTGGCCGGATGGTGCGCCCCGACGGGCCGCTGGCACCGCTGACCGGGCCGGATGCCGGCACCACGGGAGAGGGGGCCTGAGATGAGCATGCCGTTCTACGTGTCGCCCGAGCAGCTGATGAAGGACCGGGCGGACTTCGCGCGCAAGGGCATCGCCCGCGGGCGCTCCCTCGTCGCGGTCCAGTACGCCGACGGCGTACTGCTGGTCACAGAGAACCCGTCGCAGGCGCTGCACAAGGTCTCCGAGCTCTACGACCGGCTGGCCTTCGCCGCCGTCGGTCGCTACAACGAGTTCGAGAACCTCCGGATCGCCGGCGTGCGGCTGGCCGACATGCGCGGGTACGCCTACGACCGGCGCGACGTCACGGGCCGCGGACTGGCCAACGCCTACGCCCAGACGCTCGGCACGATCTTCTCCAGCGGCGGCGAGAAGCCCTACGAGGTCGAGCTCTTCGTCGCCGAGATCGGCGACGCGCCCGAGGACGACCAGATCTACCGGCTCACCTACGAGGGCCGGGTCGCGGACGAGCACGGCTACGCGGTGATGGGCGGCGACGCCGAGACGGTGGCCGGCTACCTCAAGGAGCACTACGCTCCCGGCGCGAGCCTCGCCGAGGCGCTGCGGGTCGCGGTCGCCGCGTTGGGGCACACCACCAGCGAGGACCGGGTGATCCCGGTCGAGGATCTCGAGGTCGCGGTGCTGGATCGCACCCGCGTCCAGCCGCGGAAGTTCCGCCGGCTGATGGGTGCGCGACTCGGCGACCTGCTGGGGGAGCGGGGCAAGGCGGAGCACGCGGCGCCGGAGCTCTCCGGAGAGCCGCCCGCCGCGGACGACGACCCGCCGATCGCACCTCCCTCCTGAGGGTCCCGGGGCTAGGGTGATCGGCATGGAGCGGCGGATCTTCGGGATCGAGAACGAGTACGGCGTGACCTGCACGTTCAAGGGCCAGCGCCGCCTCTCGCCCGACGAGGTCGCCCGCTACCTGTTCCGCAAGGTGGTCAGCTGGGGCCGCTCCAGCAACGTCTTCCTGCGCAACGGGGCCCGGCTCTACCTCGACGTCGGCAGCCACCCGGAGTACGCCACCCCGGAGTGCGACGACGTGGTCGAGCTGGTCACCCACGACAAGGCCGGCGAGCGGGTCCTCGAGGGCTTGCTGGTGGACGCCGAGCAGCGGCTGCACGACGAGGGCATCGCCGGCGAGATCTACCTGTTCAAGAACAACACCGACTCCGCGGGCAACTCCTACGGCTGCCACGAGAACTACCTGGTCGGCCGGGCCGGGGAGTTCAGCCGGCTCGCCGACGTCCTCATCCCGTTCCTGGTGACCCGGCAGATCATCGTCGGCGCCGGCAAGGTGACCCAGACCCCGCGCGGCACCAGCTACTCCGTCAGCCAGCGCGCCGAGCACATCTGGGAGGGCGTCTCCAGCGCCACCACCCGGAGCCGGCCGATCATCAACACCCGCGACGAGCCGCACGCCGACGCGGAGAAGTACCGCCGCCTGCACGTGATCGTCGGCGACTCGAACATGAGCGAGACCACGACGATGCTCAAGGTCGCCTCGTGCGACCTGGTGCTGCGGATGATCGAGGAGGGCGTGGTGATGCGCGACCTCTCCCTGGAGAACCCGATCCGCGCGATCAGGGAGATCTCCCACGACGTCACCGGCTCCCGCAAGGTCCGGCTGGCGAACGGCCGCGAGGCCAGCGCGCTGGAGATCCAGGCGGAGTACCTGGCGAAGGCCCGTGACTTCGTCGACCGGCGCGACATCGCCACCCCCGTGATCGAGCGGGCGCTGGACCTCTGGGAGCGGGCGCTCAAGGCCGTCGAGTCCGACGACCTCGGGCTGGTCGACCGCGAGATCGACTGGGTGATCAAGTGGAAGCTGATCGACCGCTACCGCGCCAAGCACGGCCTGCCGCTGAGCCACCCGCGCGTCGCCCAGCTCGACCTCGCCTACCACGACATCCACCGCGACCGCGGCCTCTACTACCTGCTCGAGAAGCGCGGGGCGGTGGCCCGGGTGACCGACGACCTGAAGATCTTCGAGGCCAAGTCGGTGCCCCCGCAGACCACCCGCGCCCGGCTGCGCGGGGAGTTCATCCGGACCGCCCAGGAGCGGCGCCGCGACTTCACCGTGGACTGGGTGCACCTGAAGCTCAACGACCAGGCGCAGCGCACCGTGCTCTGCAAGGACCCGTTCCGGGCGTACGACGAGCGGGTGCAGCGGCTGATCGACGGCATGTGAGGCTCGCGGCGGGCCTGCGCCACCGCGTTGGGACCGCCTGGGTAGGGTGACGGCCGTGCTCAGCCGTCTGCCCCGCTCCTTCCGCCGCCCGACCGCCCTCGTGATCGCCCCGGCGCTCGCCCTGTCGCTCGCCGCCTGCGGCTCCGACGACTCCGACGGCGCCGAGGGCTTCGACGCCGTCGAGGTGTCCGGCGACTTCGGCACCACGCCGACCTTCGACTTCTCCGACCAGCTCGTCGCCGGCGAGGAGGAGCAGAAGACCCTGATCGAGGGCGACGGCCCCGAGGTCGCCGACGGCGACCAGGTGCTCGTCCAGTACACGGTCGCCGACGGGTTCACCGAGGACGTCGTCCTCGACACCTACGACCAGGAGACCACCGGGTTCCTGGCCACGGTCGGCGGCGAGGCAGCGCAGCCCCAGGTCGCCTCCGACCTGTTCACCGGCTACCTCTCCGGGCTGATCGACGACGGGATGACCGTGGGCACCCGGTTCGCGGTGACCGTGGGAGTGCCGCAGGCCTTCGCCGACTACACGACCGCCTTCACCGACTACGGCATCGGCAACGAGGACGGCTTGGTCTTCGTCGTCGACCTGGCCTCGCTGGCCGCCCCGACGGGCACCGAGAAGAAGGCGCCTGCCTGGGCGCCGACGGTGGTCGAGAAGGACGGTGTGCCCGCCTCGCTCGACTTCAAGGGCACCCCGAAGCCCTCGGGCGACCTCGAGGTCGCCACGCTGGTCAAGGGCGACGGTCCGGTCGTGAAGAGCGGCCAGACGATCCTGGTGAACTACCTCGGCCAGGTGTACAAGGGCAAGAAGCCGTTCGACGAGAGCTTCTCCCGCTCCGGTGGCCTCAGCGCGGTCGTGGGCGGCAAGCAGGCCTCGGTCGTCAAGGGCTGGTCGAAGGGCCTGGTCGGCCAGACCGTCGGCAGCCGGGTCCTGCTCGAGATCCCGCCGGCGCTCGGCTACGGGGACCAGAAGCAGGGCGACAGCATCCCGGCCAACTCCACCCTGTACTTCGTCGTCGACATCGCCGACGCCGCGAACACCCCGGCTCCCGCGGCCACCGAGGCCCCGACCGAGTAACGACACCGCACGGCCACCCGACAGGGCCGCTCCCGGCGAATTCGGAGAGCGGCCCTGACGGCTGTTCGGGCACACTTGAGCCATGCCGGTGGCCAAGAGCGAGCGCCTGCTCAACCTCCTGATCATGCTGCTCGTGCAGCGCCGCCCGATCCCCAAGGAGCGGATCCGGGAGCTGCTGTACCCCGGCTCGCGCCCGGACGCCTTCGAGAAGATGTTCGAGCGCGACAAGGAGGAGCTGCGCGGCCTGGGGGTACCGATCGAGGTGGCCCCGACCGACGCCTACTTCGACGACGAGGTGGGCTACCGGATCCCGGCCGACCAGTTCGCGCTGCCGGAGATCACGCTGACCGCCGAGGAGGCCTCGGTGGTGGCGCTGGCCACCCGGGTGTGGCAGGACGCGACCATGACCCAGGCGACCGCGGACGCGGTGCGCAAGCTGTCCGCGGCCGGGGTGGGGGTGAACCTGTCCGCGCTGGACCTGGCCGCTCCCGGCGCGGTCGCGGACGAGCCGGCCTTCCCGGCGTGCTGGGAGGCCGTCTGCGCCCGGACGGCGGTCTCCTTCGACTACCGCCGTCCCGACGAGGACGAGCCGCGGACCCGCCGCGTCGAGCCGTGGGGCGTGGTCCGCTCCTCGGGCCGGTGGTACCTCGTCGGCCGCGACGTCGACCGCGGCGCCGAGCGGGTCTTCCGGCTGGACCGGTTCGCCGGCCCGGTGCGCCGCACCGGCCACCCGGGCGCGTACGACGTCCCGCCCGACATCGACCTGCGCGAGACGATCCGCCGGCTCGCGCCGGTCCCCGGGGCCGCGCACGCGGTGCTGCTGGCCCGGCCGAACACCGGCCACGCGTTCCGTCGGCGCGCGGCGACGGTGACGCGCGGCGTGACGGGTCCCGACGGTCGCGAGGACTGGGACCGGGTCGAGCTGGACCGCCCCGCGCGGGGTCTGGTCGACGAGGTGCTCTACCACGGCTCCGACGTGGTGCTGGTCCAGCCGGTGGAGCTGCGCCAGCAGGTCGTCGACCGGCTCACCGCGGTGGTCGCGTGAGCTCCCGCGCCGTCCCGGGGGCGCGGGACCAGGTGGCCCGGCTGCTCACGCTGGTGCCCTACCTTCACCACCGCCCCCAGGTGCGTCTGGGGGAGGCCGCGGAGCTGCTCGGCACCACGCCGGGACAGGTACTGGCCGACCTGCGGGTGCTCTTCCTGTGCGGCCTGCCCGGCGGACTGCCCGACGACCTGATCGACGTCGACCTCGACGCGCTCGTGACCGAGGACGGCACGCCGCTGGCCGACGGGCTGGTCCGGGTCGACAATGCCGACTACCTGGCCCGGCCGCTGCGGCTGAGCCCCACCGAGGCGTCCGCGGTCACCGTCGCCCTGCACACGCTGCGCACGGGGTCCTCACCGGAGACCGTGGCACTCGTCGACCGCGTGCTGGCCAAGATCGAGCGCGCCGTCACCGCCGGCGCCGAGGCCTCCCGGGGGCCGGGACCGGTCGCGATCGCCACCGAGCCGCGGGAGGCGGAGCTGGCCACGCTCGCCGCCACGCTGCAGCGCGCCGCCGACGAGTCCCGGCAGGTACTGCTGAGCTACCACGTGCCGAGCCGCGACGAGCTCTCGGAGCGCGTCGTGGACCCGCAGGGGGTGGTCACCCACGGACGCTTCCGGTACCTGGACGGCTGGTGCCACCTCGCCGGCGGCGACCGCCTGTTCCGCCTGGACCGGATCACCGCCGCGCGGGTGCTCGACTCCGCGGCCGAGACCCCGCGGCGCCCACCGCGCGACGTCACTGCCGGCGCCTTCGCCGAGCGGCCCGACACCGGCGGCGTCGTGGCCACGCTGCTGCTCGCCCCGGAGGCGTCGTGGGCGGTCGACTACTACCCGATGCGCGCGGCCCGGCCCCGCCCGGACGGCTCGCTCGAGGTCGATCTGCTGGTGGCGGACCCCCAGTGGCTGGACCGGCTGCTGCTCCGGCTCGCGCCGCACGCGAGCGTGCTCGGCCCACCCGAGTTCGCCGCGTCGTACGAGCGCGCTGCGCGCGCCACGCTCGACCGCTACCGGTGACTCCGATCGTCGACGGCCCAGGTGTTCAGCGACTGTTCAATGGTCGGAAGGGCCAGCCGGCCGAACGCCTCGCCAGCGGCGGCGTAGACTGGCCGGTGATCGTACTGTCACGTCCCAGGAGAGTTGGTCCTCACGATGTCCCACCCCCTCATCAGCGCGCCGGGCACCCCGGAGCTGCTGATCATCCTCGCCATCGTGATCCTGGTCTTCGGAGCGGCGAAGCTGCCGGACCTCGCCCGCGGCACCGGCCAGGCGCTCCGCATCTTCAAGGCCGAGACCCGTGGCCTGCGTGACGACGAGGAGAAGGCCAAGGACGCCCTGCCGTCCTCCGAGGAGCCCGCCGAGGGCGAGATCGTCGAGGACCACCGCCGGGACACCAGCGCCGGCTGAGCCTCGTCGCACCCACGCACACCTGAATGTCCCTGTCCGGAGTCGTCCAGCTCTTCGTCGGTCGGCCGGTCCACCCCGTCGGCGCGGACGGGCGGATGGCCCTCTCCGACCACCTGCGCGAGCTGCGCGCGCGCATCCTGAAGTGCGCGCTCGTCCTGCTGCTCGCGTTCGTGATCGCGATCTACTTCTTCGACCCGCTCTTCGAGCTGGTCAACGCGCCCTACGAGCAGGCCCGCGAGGCCCTCGGCGACGAGCGGACGATGGCGACCACGAGCGGCGCGGCCGGCGGCTTCCTGCTGACCCTCAAGCTGTGCGGCCTGGCGGCGATCATCTTCAGCAGCCCGTTCTGGCTCTACCAGATCTGGGCGTTCATCCTTCCCGGGCTGCACCCGCAGGAGAAGAAGTGGTCGGCGATCTTCTTCGCCGTCGCCGGCCCGCTCTTCCTGATCGGGATCGTCCTCGGCTACGTGACGCTGCCCAAGGGCCTGGAGATCCTGATCGGGTTCACCCCTGACGGCCTCACCAACCTGGTCGAGTTCAACGACTACCTGACCTTCTTCAGCCGCACCCTGCTCGGCTTCGGCATCGCCTTCGAGATCCCGGTCTTCGTCGTGATGCTGAACCTGGCGGGCGTGGTGAGCGGCAAGACCCTGGGCGCCTACCGGCCGTGGATCATCATCGGCACCTTCGTCTTCGCGGCCGCGATGACTCCCTCCACCGATCCGTTCACGATGACGTTCATGGCGGTTCCGATGATCCTGCTGTTCGGGATCTCGGAGGTGATCGCCCGGCTCAACGACCGGCGACGCGCCGAGCGCGGCATCAACGCAGGTCTCTCGCCCGACGAGGCGAGCCCCCTGTGACCGCGGTCCGGACGTGGACCGCCGTCGACCCCTTCGACCTCCCCGAGTGGATCGGCACCCACGAGGTCACCTGGTCGGCGCACAGCCCGATGGACAGCTCCACCCTGCGCGGCACCCTGACCAGCGACACGGACGGCGCCGAGATCTGCTGCGACCTGGTCGCCGCCGACACGACGTACCCCCGAGCGCTGGTCGACGCCGAGACCCGGTACGCCGCCCACCGCGCCTGGCAGCTGGGGCAGGTGCACCTCGCCGACGGGGACGGCCGGCTCACCCTGGCCGTGCCGACCACCCGGCACAGCGCCGACGAGGTGCTGGAGGCCGTCGGCCGGATGGCCCAGGCCGTCGGGGCACCCCGGGAGCGGTTCAGCGTCCGCTTGCGCGCCGGCCAGTGATTCCACCCCCGCACGCCCTAGGCTGATCGGGTGGCCGGCGAGATCCGGGACGTCGTCGTCCTCACCAATCCCACGGCGGGCGGCGGGCGCGCACCGCGCGTGCGCGACGAGGCGCTGCCCTGGCTGCGGGGCGCGGGGTGGCAGGTCCGGTCGCTGGTCGGTCGCGACGCCGAGGAGGCCGCCGACCTGGCCCGCAAGGCGCTCGCGGACGGCGCGGACGCCCTGGTGGTCTGCGGCGGCGACGGACTCGTCAACCTCGGGCTGCAGCTCGTCGCCGGCACCGACGTGGCCCTCGGGCTGCTGCCGGCCGGCGGCGGCAACGACCTCGCCCGGTACCTCGGCGTGCCGCGCTCCGGCGGTGGCGCCGCGGCCCGGCACCTGCTCGCCGCCCACCCCCGTCCGATCGACCTGGCGCGGCTCGGCGACCGGTACTACGCCACGGTGCTCGCCGCCGGGTTCGACGCCGTCGTCAACGAGCGGGCCAACCGGATGCGACGGCCCCGCGGCCAGGCGCGCTACACCCTCGCCACGCTCGCCGAGCTGCGCACCTTCCGACCTCGCCCCTACGTCCTCGACCTCGACGGCGTCGAGGTGCGCCTCGAGGCATCGCTGGTCGCGGTCGGGAACGGGCCGTCGTACGGCGGGGGACTGCGCATCTGCGAGGGCGCGGACCTGCACGACGGCCTCCTCGACGTGGTCGTGGTCGGTCCGCTCACCAGGGCCGACCTGGTCCGCACCTACCCGCGGCTGTTCCGGGGCTCGCACGTCCACCACCCCCAGTTCGAGCGTCACCGGGCCACCCGGGTCACGGTGACCGCTCCCGACATCGTCGGCTACGCCGACGGCGAGAGGTTCGGTGCGTTGCCGTTGACCGTGGAGTCCGTCCCCGCCGCCGTCCAGGTGCTCGCATGAGCGCCGGACGCGACCGCCCCGCGTTCGACGGGCACCCGGAGGCCGAGGACGCCGAGGCCAGCCCCGCCGAGCGGTACGCCGCCTCCCGGCGTCGCGCGCAGCACCCGGTCCTCCACGACTTCGCCGGCGCGTACCCCTTCGGGCTCGACGACTTCCAGGTGGAGGCGTGCCGCGAGGTCGAGGACGGACGCGGGGTGCTGGTCGCCGCACCGACGGGCGCCGGCAAGACCGTGGTCGGCGAGTTCGCGGTCCACCTGGCGCTGCACAACGGCCGCAAGTGCTTCTACACCACGCCGATCAAGGCGCTGTCGAACCAGAAGTACAACGACCTCGTCGACCGCTACGGCGCCGACCGGGTCGGCCTGCTCACCGGCGACACCTCGATCAACGGCGAGGCGCCGATCGTGGTGATGACCACCGAGGTGCTGCGCAACATGCTCTACGCGCGCTCCCGCACCCTGGTCGACCTCGGCTACGTGGTGATGGACGAGGTGCACTACCTCGCCGACCGCTCCCGCGGCGCCGTCTGGGAGGAGGTGATCATCCACCTCCCGGAGTCGGTGTCGGTGATCTCGCTGTCGGCGACCGTCTCCAACGCCGAGGAGTTCGGCGAGTGGCTGGAGACCGTGCGCGGCGCCACCAGCACGATCGTGGCCGAGCGGCGGCCGGTGCCGCTGTACCAGCACGTCATGGTCGGCCGGCGCCTGCTCGACCTCTTCGCCTCCTCCGACGTGGACGCGGCCGCGGGGTTCGTCCGCGAGGGCGCCCCGGTCAACGAGGAGCTGATGCGCCTGGCCCGCGACGACTGGGCCAGCTCGCGCCTGATGCGCGACCGGCGATCGCCGCGCAAGGGCAAGCCGGGATCGTCGAAGAACCCGCGCGCGGTCGGCAACGGCCGCCGGGTGTGGATCCCGTCGCGCACCGACATGATCGACCGGCTGGAGCGCCAGCAGCTGCTCCCGGCGATCGTCTTCATCTTCAGCCGGGCCGGCTGCGACGCCGCGGTCCAGCAGTGCCTCGACGCCAACCTCCGACTGACCACCCCCGAGGAGCGCGACGAGGCCATCGCGTACGTCGAGAGCACCGTCGGCCGGCTCCCGTCCGCGGACCTCGAGGTGCTCGGCTACCACGACTTCCTCGACGCCGTCAGCCGCGGCGTCGCCGCCCACCACGCCGGTCTGCTGCCGTCGTTCAAGGAGTGCGTCGAGCAGCTCTACCTGCGCGGGCTGGTCAAGGTGGTCTTCGCGACGGAGACGCTGGCGCTGGGCATCAACATGCCCGCCCGCACCGTCGTGCTGGAGAAGCTGACCAAGTGGAACGGCGAGACGCACGCCGACATCACACCGGGGGAGTACACCCAGCTCACCGGCCGCGCCGGACGACGCGGCCTGGACATCGAAGGCCACGCGGTCGTGCTCTGGCAGCCGGGGATGAACCCGCGGGAGCTGGCCGGTCTCGCCTCCACCCGCACCTATCCGCTGCGCTCCTCGTTCCGGCCGTCGTACAACATGGCGGTCAACCTGGTCGACGCCTACGGCCGGCACCGTGCCCGCGAGCTGCTGGAGCTCTCGTTCGCCCAGTTCCAGGCCGACCGGGCGGTCGTCGGGCTGGCCCGCCAGCTGCGCAAGGCCGAGGACGCGCTCGCCGGCTACGAGGAGTCGGCGACCTGCCACCTCGGCGACTTCATGGAGTACGCCGCGCTGCGCCGCGCGATCAGCGACAAGGAGAAGGAGGCGAGCCGCAGCCGCCGCACCGACCGGCGCACCGAGGCCGCCGCCTCCCTGGAGCAGCTGCGGGCCGGCGACGTGATCGTGGTCCCCGCCGGGAAGTTCGCCGGACCCGCGGTGATCGTCGACCCCGGCCTCTCGGAGCAGGGCCACCGGCCGCTGGTGATCACCGCGGACCGGCAGGGCAAGCGGCTCTCGCCGCCCGACTTCCCGGTCCCGGTCGAGCCGGTCGCCACGATCCGCCTGCCGAAGCGGATCGACCCGCGCAACCCGCACCAGCGCAAGGACGTGGCGCAGGCGATCCGCGAGGCCGTCCGCGAGCTGCCGCACTCGGTGACCCGGCCGCGCGCCGAGCGGGCGCCGATCGACGGCGCGGTCGCCGAGGAGATCGCCGCGCTCCGCGCCCAGGTCCGCGCGCACCCCTGCCACGGCTGCCCCGAGCGCGAGGACCACGCCCGCTGGGCCGAGCGCTGGTACCGGCTGGACCGGGATGCGCAGACCCTGGCCCGACGCGTCGAGCGGCGCACCAACACCGTGGCCCGCACGTTCGACCGGGTCTGCGAGGTCCTGGAGGCACTCGACTACCTGGACGGGGACGACGTCACCGACCGTGGCCGGGGCCTGATGAGGATCTACTCCGAGCTCGACCTGGTCGCGGCCGAGGCGCTGCGCGCCGGCCTGCTGGACGGCCTGACGCCGGTGCAGCTCGCCGCGGTCGTCTCCACACTGGTCTACGAGGCCCGACGACCCGACGAGGCCGTGCCGGGCGTCCCGGGCGGCCAGGTGAGCGTCCGGATCGACGAGCTGGTGCGGCTGTGGGGCACGCTCGAGGCCCTCGAGCGCGACCACCGGCTGGACTTCCTCCGCCGACCCGACGCCGGGTTCGCGTGGACCGCCTACCGGTGGGCCGACGGCCAGGCCCTCGACGAGGTGCTCGGGCGCGCCGACCTGACCGCGGGCGACTTCGTGCGGCAGATGAAGCAGCTCGTCGACTTCATGGGCCAGATCGCCGACGCTGCCGCCGGGACGCCGGTCCGCGCCGTCGCCCAGGAGTCGGTGCGGCTGCTGCGCCGTGGGATCGTGGCGGGCGCCTGACCCGGCCCCGCCCGCGGCCGGCCCCGAGTCCGCCCTCGACCGCGTCGGGATCCGGACGTCCGTGCCGGTTCAGGCTGTCGGGGTCGCGACCGGCAGGGTGGCGCTCCGCTCCGCGGCAAGCAGCCGGGCCGCGTAGTCGCGGCCGAGCGGGGAGAGGGCGACCACGGCCCGACGCCTGTCCGCCGGGTCGATCCGGCGGACCACCAGCGCGCGCTCGACCAGCCGGTCCATGTGCCGGGTCAGCGACGCGGCCGGGACCACCGCCAGGGTGGCCACCTCGCTCATCCCGAGTCCCGGGTCGGCGTCGACCACGGCGAGGATCCGCCAGTGCTCGAGTGTGAGTCCGTGCTCGTCGAGGACCGGCTGCAGCACCTCGCGCAGCGCCGCCTCGACCTGACGCACCCGGACAGCCAGGCTCGGCGTGCCGGGGTTGGCGTCAGCCGGATCGGCCACCGTGGCCTCCTCCGCGCTCAGGGACTGCATCGGGTCACCTCGCTCGCTCCGGTCGTGCGTCACATTCGTGAGAAGCCCGCGACGGTGCGGTCCGGCCGGCCCTATCGTAGGCGAGACCTGTTCGCTCGGTTGTCCCACGCGCCCGCAATGTCGCCGGCCGTGCCCACCGTTGCCCCACGGAGGTCCCGTGGCCGAGACGTACGCGGCGCTGCGCGCCGCCCGGACGCTCGCGATCGCGTTCGTCGTACCGTTGCAGGGACCGACCGGCATCTACGGCCCCTCGTGCCTGGCCTGCGGCGAGCTGGCCGTGGAGCAGCTGAACGCCGGCCGCGGCATCGCGGGCCGGGAGGTCGAGCTGGTGATCGTGGACGGCGGTCGCGACCCGGAGGTGGTCGCCGACGAGGTCGGCGCGCTGGTCGACACCGGCCGCGTGCAGGCGGTCGCCGGCTGGCACATCTCCGCGGTGCGCCAGGCCATCACCCGCCGCGTCGGCGGTCGTGTGGTCTACGCCTTCGCCGCCATGCACGAGGGCGGCGACGAGACGCCGGGCGTCTTCATGCTCGGCGAGCGCCCGATCAACCAGCTCCTGCCCGCCGCCCACTGGATGCGCCGTGAGCTCGGCGTCGGGCGCTGGGCGATCGTCGGCAACGACTACGTCTTCCCCCGTGTCACCGGGACCACCGCCCGGCTGGCCCTGGAGGGCACGGACTCCCAGGTCGTCAGCGAGACCTACGTGCCGCTGGGCACGAGCGACTTCAGCGGCGTACTGGCCCGGCTCAACGACCAGCCCGTGGACGGCGTGATCATGCTGCTGATGGGTCAGGACGCCGTGCACTTCAACCGCCAGTTCGCGCGCTCGGGCCTGGCCGTCCAGATGCCCCGCCTCAGCCCCGCGGTCGAGGAGAACACCCTGCTGGCCGGCGGAGCCGGCGCGCACGAGGGCCTCTACGCCGCTGCCGCCTACTTCGACTCGCTGCGCACCAGCGAGAGCTCGGAGCTGGCCGCGGCCTACTACGGGCGCTGGGGAGCCTGGGCGCCCGCGCTCAACGCCGTGGGAGAGTCCTGCTACGAGGCACTGCTCTTCCTCGCCCGGCTGGGCGAGGTGTGCGGGTCGGTCTCCATGGAGTCGGTCGCCCGCCTGGAGACGGGCCACTTCTACTCCAGCCCACGCGGCCTGATGCGGCTGGACGGCAACCTGGTCGACCAGGACGTCTATCTCGCCGAGGCAGACGGACTGGAGTTCCGGATCACCGACCAGATCGCCCGCGCACGCTAGGGCGGGCCCGGCGCCTCGTCGGGCCGCACCCGCGGGCTCCCGCCCTAGGGGACCCACGCCGGTTCCCCGGCCGCCGCCACCGCGGCCCGCCACGCCTCGCCGAGGTCGGCCTCGTGAGCCTCGCAGCCGAGCCTGCGCCACAACGCGCCGCCGCGCTCGAGGAGGTACCGGTCCCGCTCGGGACCGACCGGTCCGCCGGCGGCCGCGCCTCCGACCGCGAGCACCGCGCCGACCACCCGGTGACCGCCCAGCAGCAGCGGCGCGGTGGTCGGGTCCAGTGGCATCTCCTCGACCAGTGCCGGGCGGCCGGCCACGGTCACGTCGGTGCGCTGGGTGATCCGTCCGGGCGGCTCGCCGTACCGGCCGAGCACCAAGGTCTCCCGCAGCGCGAGCGCCGCGCCGTCGGCCATGCGCACCGAGGTCCGCCGATCGACCGACGCTCCGGCCGAGACCACGAACGGCTCGCCGGCCCAGGTCAGCACGGCGCCCGGACCGAGGGTGATCCGCACGGACCACCGGGCGGCGGCGCCCCGCATGTCGTAGGCCACCGTGCCGCCGGGCTCGACCAGGTCCAGGCGCGCGCCGGCCTCCACCTCGACGTCGATCTCCACCGCGTCGCCGGCCAGCAACAGGGCGCCCTCCGGCACGAGCGAGACGCGGGCAGCGGCACGCTCCTGGGTCATCACCACCGGCCGCACCGAGGGCGCGGTCGGGTCCGAGAGCGTGACGGCGCTGCGTACCCGGCAGCGGCCGGCGTCGGTGAGGGTGGCCCGGAGTCGGGTGCGGGCGACCCGGTCAGTGTCCGTGAGCATGCCCGTGCTCGTGAGCGTGCTCGTGCTCGTGCTCGTGGTCCTCGGCGTGGAAGTGCGGGGCCATCGGACCGGGGTCCGTCGGCACCCAGTGCCCCTCGCGGTGACGGTCCCGGACCGCGCCGAGCCAGGCGAGGAGCGCATCGATGCTGGCACGGTCGGAGCGCGAGAGCCCGATCACCGGGCGATCGCCCCGCGCGCGCCGGGCGTCGTCGAGCATGCGCGCCACGTCCACCCCGACGTACGGCGCCAGGTCGGTCTTGTTGACGACCAGCAGGTCGGCCCGCTCGATACCCGGCCCTCCCTTGCGCGCCACGTCGCCGCCACCGGCCACGTCGAGCACGAAGATCTGGACGTCGACGAGGGCGGGGGAGAAGGTCGCGGTGAGGTTGTCGCCGCCGGACTCCAGCAGCACCGCGTCCAACCCCGGGTAGTCGTGCTCGAGCTCCTGGACCGCGATGAGGTTCGCGCTGATGTCGTCGCGGATCGCCGTGTGCGGGCACGCGCCGGTCTCGACGGCGCGGATCCGGTCCTCGGCGAGCACACCCGCCGAGCGCAGGAACCGGGCGTCCTCGTCGGTGTAGATGTCGTTGGTGACGACGGCCAGGCTCCAGTCGGCCGCCAGCTCACGGCAGAGCAGGGCGATGAGGGAGCTCTTCCCGGTGCCGACGGGTCCGCAGACGCCGAGGCGGAGCGGCCGGGAGGCCTCGGAGTGGTGGGCAACGGATTCAGGCACGGAAGAGCCTCCTCGTGGTGGTCGCGTGGGCCTGCGCCCACGCCTCGATCTGGGGTGCGGCGACGGCCGGCACGTCGGCCGGGTCGGTCACCTCGGCGACCGCTCGGGTCACCTCGTCCACGGCGGGCAGCGCCTGCGCCACCCAGCCGGTCACGACGAACGGATCCAGCGGCACCAGCTTGAGCGCCGCGGCGCAGACGGTCTGCACGTCGTCGTACGCGACCAGGCGCGCCAGCGTGGCGGCGCCGAGCCCGAGGTGCGCGGCGACGGCCCCGAGCACGGTCGCCCGGGCCGGGCGGTCCAGCCCGGCCAGCGGCGGCAGCGCGGCCGGCCAGATCCGCTCGACGACCATCAGCAGCGCCCGACCCTGCTGGCGCGAGGCCTCGCGCAGCGCAGGCGCCACGGTGCGCGCCGCCCACGCGTCGTCCACCGCGGCCAGCGAGCCGCCGGAGAGCACCGCCGCCCGGGCGGCCACGGCGGTGCCGGCCTCGACCCGGGTGACCCCGAGCAGCCGGGCGCGCAGGAATCCGGGTACGTCCGCCGCGCCCAACCCGTGGGCCAGCGCCCCTTCGAGCGTCCCCGACTGGGTGTGACCGCCGACCGGGAGCCGGGCGTCCGCGAGCAGCAGCAGGAACAGCTCGGGATCGACCCCGCCCGCCCCCGGTCCGCCCGCACGGGCTCCCGGATCCGTCATCTCCTCGAGCACCATCTCGTCGTGGTTCAGAACATCGTGTAGAGCTGGGCCAACGGCAGCTCGGTCGCGGGAGCAGGGGTGATCCGCTCGCCGTCCACGTCGATGGCGAAGGTCTCCGGGTCGATGTCGATGCGGGGGAGCGCGTCGTTGTTGATCATCGACGCCTTGGACACCTCGCGGGTCGGTCGGACCGCGGCCAGCTCGCGACGCAGGCCGAGCCGGTCGGCCAGCCCGTCCTCGAGGGCGGCCGGGGCGACGAAGCTGACCGAGTACGGGCTGCCGTCCTCGACCAGGGTCGGCCGCATCAGGACCGGCTGCGGCGTCGGGATGGAGGCGTTGGGGTCGCCCAGCGCCGCCCAGACCAGCGCGCCGCCCTTGATCACGACATCGGGCCGGATGCCGAAGAACCGGGGGTCCCAGAGCACCAGGTCGGCCATCTTGCCCGCCTCGACGGAGCCGACCTCGTGGTCGATGCCGTGCGCGATCGCCGGGTTGATCGTGTACTTGGCGACGTACCGCTTGGCACGCTTGTTGTCCGCCGGTCCCTCGCCCAGGTCGGCGTGCGCGCCGAACCGGGCCTTCATCACGTGGGCGACCTGCCACGTGCGGCAGACCACCTCCCCGATCCGGCCCATCGCCTGGGCGTCGGAGGAGGTGATCGACATCGCGCCGATGTCGTGCAGCAGGTCCTCGGCCGCGATCGTGGTGGCGCGGATCCGCGACTCGGCGAACGCCAGGTCCTCGGGCACCCGCGGGTTGAGGTGGTGGCAGACCATCAGCATGTCGAGGTGCTCGGCGACCGTGTTCACGGTGTGGGGGAGCGTCGGGTTGGTCGATCCGGGGATCACGTGCGGGAGCGAGGCCACGGTCAGGATGTCCGGCGCGTGGCCGCCGCCGGCCCCCTCGGCGTGGAAGGCGTGGATGCTGCGTCCGGCGATCGCACCGACGGTGGACTCCACGAAGCCGGCCTCGTTGAGGCTGTCGGAGTGCAGCGCGACCTGCAGGCCGTACTCGTCCGCGGCACGCAGCGCGGCGTCGATGGCGGCCGGGGTCGAGCCCCAGTCCTCGTGCACCTTGTAGCCGGCGGCGCCGGCGAGCGCCTGCTCGGCCAGCCCGGCGGCGCTGACGGTGTTGCCCTTGCCGAGGAGCAGCACGTTGACGGGGACGGTGTCCAGCGCCCGGTGCACCGCGGCCAGGTGCCAGGCACCCGGGGTGACCGTGGTGGCCTTCGAGCCCTCGGAGGGTCCGGTGCCGCCGCCGCCGACCGTGGTGATCCCGGTGGCCAGCGCCTCGACCAGCTGCGAGCGGGAGAGCAGGTGGACGTGGATGTCGATCGCACCCGCGGTGAGGATCCGACCCTCGCCGGAGACGACGTCGGTGCCGGGACCGATCACCAGGTCGGGGTGCACGCCGTCGGCGATGTCGGGGTTGCCCGAGCGGCCCAACGCCACGATCCGTCCGCCGCGGATGCCGACGTCGGCCTTCACGATGCCCCAGTGGTCGAGCACGAGCGCGTTCGTGATCACGGTGTCCAACGCGCCCTCGGCCGAGGCCCGGGTGGACTGCGCCATCGACTCGCGGATCGACTTGCCGCCGCCGAAGACGGCTTCCTCGCCGCCGACGACGAGGTCCTGCTCGACCTCGATCCAGAGGTCGGTGTCACCGAGCCTGACCTGGTCACCGACGGTGGGACCGTAGAGCGCGGCGTACGCGGACCTGCTGATCTCAACCATCGAGGACACCCCCGTCGTTGCGGACCTGGATCCCCGGAACCGTCCGAGCGCCGCGGAGGGCGACGATCGCCACCTCCTGGGACGCGCCGGGCTCGAAGCGCCGCGACGTCCCGGACGGGATGTCGAGCCGGAAGCCGTGGGCCGCCGCCCGGTCGAGATCCAGAGCCGAGTTCGCGTCGGGCAGGTGGATGTGGGAGCCGATCTGGACCGGCCGGTCGCCGGTGTTCGTGACCACGATGGTGGCCCGCTCCTCGGCGCTCCGGTCGCCGTTGAGCACCACGGTGCCCGGGGCCGTCCGGGTCGCGCCCGGTCCGTCGGTGACGCCGCTCATGCCGCTCTCCTCACAGGTCGGAACTCCTCGCGCAATGGGATCAGGAACTCGGGTCGGGACGCCGGGTCAGGCGATCGGGTGGTGCAGGGTGACCAGCTTGCGACCGTCGGGGAAGGTCGCCTCGACCTGGACGTCGACCACCATCTCCGGCACGCCGGGCATCACCTGGTCGCTGGTGAGCACCTCGCGTCCGCGCTCCATCAGCTCGGCGACGCCGGCGCCGGCTCGCGCCTCCTCGATCACCCAGCACGACAGCAGCGCGACCGACTCGGGGTAGTTGAGCTTCACGCCGCGACCCAGACGGTCGCGCGCGACCATCCCGGCCACGCTGAGCAGCAGCTTCTCGGTGTCGGACCCAGTCAGGTACATCGGTGAGCGTCTCCTCCTAGGTCGGTGCCGCGGCGAGCCGCGGCCGCGGTCGCAGCGTGCGGCCAGGGTTGCATAGTGACGGGCGTCACGGCGTTCAAGGGGTCTAGACCGCCATCGCCGCTCGAACGGCCTCCAGGGCTCCGTCGCCGCCCGCACCGCTCGTGGTGATCCGCCCCGACTCGAGGACGTAGTAGGAGTCGGTGCTGCGCAGCGCGAACCCGACGTGCTGCTCGACGAGGAGCACGGACAGGTCGCCGCGCTTGGTCAGGTCGACGATGACCCCCTCGATCTCGGCGACCACGTTCGGCTGGATGCCCTCGGTCGGCTCGTCGAGGATCAGCATCCGCGGCTGGGTGAGCAGCGTGCGCGCGATCGCGAGCTGCTGGCGCTGGCCGCCGCTCAGCAGGCCGGCGCGTCTGCTCAGCAGCCCCCGCAACGCCGGGAACGTGTCGAGGACGTCGTCGATCGCCGCCTTGTCGGTGGTGATCAGCCGGAGGTTCTCGAGGGTCGTCATCTGGGGGAAGGACTGCTGCCCCTGCGGCACGTAGCCCAGGCCGCGCTTCACCCGGGCGCTCGGGCGCATCGCGGTGACGTCTTCGCCGTCGAGCAGCACGGTGCCGGACCTGACCGGCAGCAGGCCGACCGCGACGCGCAGCAGCGTGGTCTTGCCGGCCCCGTTGTGGCCCATCACAGCGACGGCGCCGCCCTCGGGGACCTTCAGGTCGACGTCGTCGAGCACCATCGATCGGCCGTAGCCGGCCGTGACCCCCCTGATCTCAAGCATGGTCGGCTCCTTCCGCGGTGCGGCCCAGGTAGACCTCCTGGACCTTGGGGTTGGCCTGGATGTCGGCCACCGTGCCCTCGGTCAGCACCTTGCCCGCGTGCATCACGGTGACGATGTCGGCGTACTCCCGGACGAAGTCCATGTCGTGCTCGATCACCACGATCGTGCGTTCCTCACCGATCCGGCGCAGCAGGTCGCCGGTCTCGGCGCGCTCCTCGGCACTCATCCCGGCCACCGGCTCGTCGAGCAGCATCACCTTCGAGTCCTGGACCAGGAGCATCCCGATCTCCAGCCACTGCTTCTGCCCGTGGGCCAGCACCCCCGCCGGCCGGTCGGCCAGCGCGGACAGGCCGATGGTCTCCATCGCCTCCTGGACGTACTCCGGCACCCCGCGACGGGCGCGCAGCATGCCCCACGCGGAGCGGTGCACGCCGCCGGCGATGTCGAGGTTCTGCAGGACCGAGAGCTCCTCGAAGACGGTCGCTGTCTGGAAGGTCCGGCCGAGCCCGGCCCGAACGATCCGGTGCGACTTCATGCCGAGCAGCTGGCGCCCCCGGTACTCCGCGCGTCCGGTCGCCGGGACCAGCCCGGTGACGGCGTCGACGAGCGTCGTCTTGCCGGCGCCGTTGGGGCCGATCAGGAAGTGCAGCTGGCCCTGGAGGAGGGTCAGGTCGACGCCGTCGACGGCCTTGAAGCCGTCGAAGTCGACCGTCAGGCCGGTGATCTCCAGGTAGTCGAGTCCGCGGCTGTCGGGCGGGGCGATCTTGGGCGTCATGCGGGAGCCTCCTGCTGGGCCGGGGCCGGGGTGGACGGTGCCGGTCGCCAACGCGCCCAGAGCCGGGGGAGGACCGAGGCCAGGCCGGCCGGGATGAAGAGGATCACCACGATGAAGAGGGCGCCGAGGAAGTAGGTCCACTGCTCGGGGAAGCTCTCCGAGAGGTAGGTCCTGCCGAAGCCCACGGCGAGCGCGCCGAGCGCCGGACCGAGGAGCGCCGCCCGTCCGCCGAGCGCCACGCCCGCGATCAGCATGATCGAGGCCAGGGCGTTGACCTCGCGCGGGTTGATCAGGCCCGCCAGCGGCACGAACATGGCGCCGCCGATGCTGGCCATGATCGCGGCGACGACGAACGCGACGACCTTGATGTTGGCCGGGTCGTGGCCGAGGAAGCGGACCCGCTCCTCGGCGTCACGGACCGCCACGAGCAGCTCGCCGAAGCGGCTGCGGTAGAGCTGGTAGGTGACCACCAGCATCGCGATCAGCAGGCCGGCGGTGATGTAGAAGAGCATCTGCCGGTTGGCCGGGTCGTAGAGGTTGTAGCCGAAGAACGAGCTGAGCGAGTTCAGGCCCGTCTGGCCGCCGGTGTACTTGATCTGCGAGACCAGCAGCGCCGCGAAGGCCACCGTCAACGCTTGGGAGAGGATGGCGAAGTACGCACCCTTGATCCGGCGCTTGAACACGGAGAACCCCAGCAGCGCCGCGAGCAGCGCCGGGAGCACGATGATCGCGGCCACCGTGAAGGCCCCGCTCCGGAAGGGCTCCCACCACGCGGGCAGGGTGCCGTCGCCGAAGTTGAGCATGAAGTCCGGCACCCCGCCCGTGGACTCCGCCGCCTCGAGCTTGAGGTGCATGCCCATCGCGTAGGCGCCGATGCCGAAGAAGAGCCCCTGGCCGAGCACCAGCATGCCGCCGCGGCCCCAGGCGATGCCGATCCCGACGGCGGCGATGGCGTAGCAGCAGTACTTGCCCAGGTTGTTCAGCCGGAACTGGCTGAGGACCGCGGGAGCCACCACCAGGAGCAGCAGCGCGAGCACCGCGATGCCGATCAGCGGCGCCGCGGCCCGGAGCGCCCGCGTGGCCGTGGCCGTCGGGGCCGCCTCCGGGGCACTCATACGAGGCTCCGCGTGCGGACGACGAACAGGCCCTGCGGCCGGACCTGGAGGAAGGCGACCACGATCAGGAAGGTCAGCACCACGGCCATGCTCCCGTCGGTGAAGTAGGTGAGGAACGAACGGAGGATGCCGAACGCGAACGCCGCGATCACGGCGCCCTTGATCTGCCCGATGCCGCCGACGACGACCACCAGGAAGGCCCAGATGATGTACTCCTGGCCCATCGTCGACTCCACGGCGGTGATCCGGGTGACCGCGACACCCGCGATGCCGGCCAGGCCGGACCCGATGAAGAAGGTCAACCGGTCCACGTTGCGGGTCGAGACGCCGACCGTCTCCGCCAGGCCGCGGCTCTGCACCGTGGCGCGCATCTGGCGGCCGAAGGCGGTCGATTTCATCAGCCACGCCATCGCCGCCAGGCAGCCGAGAGCGAGCACCAGGATGAATGCCTGGCTGTAGGGATAGCGGTAGCCCAGGATCCCGATCTGGCCGCTCAGCCAGCTGGGCGCCTCGACCGCGACCGCCTGCGCACCGAAGATGTCCTTGGCCGCCTGCTGCAGGACGAGGCTGACACCGAACGTGACCAGGAGCGTGTCGAGGGGCCGGTCGTACATCCAGCGGATGATCGTGACCTCGAGCAGGACGCCGAGCAGTCCGGCGATCACGAACGCCACGGGGATCGCGATCAGCAGCGAGACGTCCGCGTTCGTGACCACCTGCTGGGTCATGTAGGCGGTGTAGGCGCCGGCCATCACGAATTCGCCGTGGGCCATGTTGATGACGCCCATCTGGCCGAACGTGAGGGCGAGGCCGAGGGAGATGAGGAGGAGCGCGGCGCCGAACGAGGCACCGGTGAAGACCTGCGAGATGACAACGTCCATGCCAGACGCCTTCCTGCCGGGGACGGGCCCGGTGGTCCCGGCCGCGCTGCGACCGGGACCACCGAGGCACTCGACTGCTGAGCGGCGTACCGCTCCGGTTCGGCTAGCGGGTCACTCCTGGCTGGGGTCCCACCAGTCGTAGCCCTCGAGGTACGGGTCGGGCTCGATCGGCTCGCCCGAGGACCAGATCACGTCGATCAGCTTGTCCTTGTTGACCTGGCCGATCAGCGTGGTCTTGGCGATGTGGTGGTTCTCGCCGTTGACGGTGACGGTGCCCTCCGGGGCTTCGAAGGAGACGCCACCGGCCGCCTCGATCACCTTGTCCACGTCGAAGGAGTCGGCCTTCTCGACCATCGCCTTGTACAGGTACAGCGAGGTGTACGCCGCCTCCATCGGGTCCGAGGTCACCGCGTCCTTGCCGTACTTCGCCTTGAAGGCGGCGACGAACTCGTTGTTCTCCGGGCTGTCGACGGTCTGGTAGTAGTTCCACGACGTCATCTGTCCGGTGAGGTCGACGGGGATGGCCGCGGCCTCCTCCTCGGCGATCGACACCGAGACGATCGGGATGTTCTTCGCGCTCAGGCCCTTCTCGTCGTAGGCCTGGAGGAACGCGACGTTCGAGTCGCCGTTGATCGTGTTGAAGACGACGTCGGGCTTGGTGGCCACGATCTTGTCCACCGCGGTGCCCCAGGCGCCCTGGTCGAGCGGCTGGTACTCCTCGCCGACGACCTCGATGCCGTACTCGGCCGCGTACTGCTTGATGATCTTGTTGGCGGTGCGCGGGAACACGTAGTCCGAGCCGGCGAGGAAGATCGACGTGATCTTCTTCTCCTCGCGGAGGAAGTCCAGCGCCGGGATGATCTGCTGGTTGGTGGTCGCACCGGTGTAGAAGATGTTCCGGTCCGACTCCAGGCCCTCGTACTGGACCGGGTAGAACAGCAGCGAGTTCAGCTGCTTGAAGGTGTCCCGCATGGCGACGCGGGACGAGGAGGTCCAGCCACCGAAGACCGCCGCGACGCAGTCCTGCTGGATCAGCTTCTGGGCCTTCTCGTTGAAGACGGTGGGCTCGGAGGCGCCGTCCTCCTGGACGATGTCGATCTCCTTGCCGAGGATGCCGCCGTCGGCGTTGATCTCCTCGGCCGCCATGCTCAGCGACTTGGAGACCGTGGTCTCGCTGATCGACATCGGACCCGAGAGCGAGTTCAGGAAGCCGAGCTTGATGGTGTCGCCGGAGGTGTCGACGCAGCTCTCGACCGCGCCCTCCTCTCCGGACTTGGAGCCGCACGCGGAGAGCGCGAGCGTCGAGGTCAGCGCGAGGACGGTGCCCGCGACGAAGCGGGAGCGGGATGGGAACACGTGGGTACGACCCTCTCGGTCAGTCGGGCTACCGCAGTCGAGCGGTGGCCGCAGTGCCAAAGGGGCGCAGCGTCGAGCCCCGGTGGCGATGAACCTAGGGAGGCCGGATTTCGAACTATTACCAAATGGAATTAAATCGGGGTTACGCCTCGCCGAGCACGCCCGTGAGGCGCGCCACCGGGCTGTCCAGGCCCCAGCGCTCCGCGAGCGCGGACAGCGCCGCCGGGTCGGCGGGCGCGACAGGGAGGGCCAGCCCGGACCGGTCCAGCGGCAGGTCCCGGGCGACCGCGACCACCCGGGGGGCGACATCGAGGTAGTCGCTCGCGGCCGCGACCTTGGCGCGCACGCCGGCCGCCATCTCCGCGGCGGGATCGGCCGCCGCGGCGCGGATCCGCGCCAGGTCCCCGAAGCGGCCGAGCAGCGTCGCCGCCGTCTTCTCCCCGACACCCTTCACCCCCGGCAGGCCGTCCGAGGCGTCGCCGCGCAGGGTCGCGAAGTCGGCGTACTGGCCGGCCTCCACGCCGTACTTGTCGCGCACCCAGGCCTCGTCGACCCGCTCGTGGCGCCCCACGCCCTTCCCGATGTACAGCACCCGGACCGCGCGCTCGTCGTCCACGAGCTGGAACAGGTCGCGATCGCCGGTGACGACGTCGACCGGCATCCCGGCGTCGGTGGCGAGCGTGCCGATCACGTCGTCGGCCTCGTAGCCGGCGGCACCGACCACGGCGATGCCGAACGCGGAGAGCACCTCGCGGATGACCGGCACCTGGGGGAGCAGGGTGTCGGGCACCTCCTCGACATCGGGCCCGACGGGGACCGCCTCGACCACGCGGTGGGCCTTGTAGGTGTCGATCAGCTCGACCCGCCAGGCCGGGCGCCAGTCCTCGTCCCAGCAGCAGGCCAGGTGCGTGGGTCGGTACTGGTCCACCAGCCGGGAGATGTAGTCCAGCAGGCCGCGCACGGCGTTCACGTTCGTGCCGTCCGGCGCCAGGATCTCGGGGGAACCGAAGTACGCCCGGAAGTACATGCTCGCGGTGTCCAACAGCATCAGGCGCTCACTCACACCCGCCCACGCTAGTGGGCGGCGATGCCCTAGGGTGTCCGGGGTGAGCGAGAGTGGACCTGTCGAGCAGATCGATCGACGGATTCTGGAGCTGCTCGCGACCGACGGGCGGATGTCGTACACCGACCTCGGCAAGGCGACCGGACTGTCCACCTCCGCGGTGCACCAGCGGGTCAAGCGCCTGGAGAAGCGGGGCCTGATCCTCGGCTACGGGGCGGCGATCAACCACGCCGACCTGGGCCTGCCGTTGACGGCCCTGATCTCGATCCGGCCGATCGACCCCTCGCAGCCCGACGACTGCCCCGAGCGGCTCGAGGGGATCGCGGAGATCGAGTCGTGCTGGTCGGTCGCCGGCCAGGAGTCCTACGTCCTGAAGGTGCGCACCGGCACGCCCGTCGAGCTCGAGGAGCTGCTCGCCCGGATCCGCGCGGCGGCCAACGTCTCGACACGCACCACGATCGTGCTCTCGACCTACTACGAGAACCGCCCCGTCACCGGCTGAGGCCGTGCCGGGAACCGCCGCCCGCACAGGGCGGCGTCATCGGCGCGCACGAAACGTTCAGATCTCTCGACCGAGATGAAACAAAGCCCACTGCCGTGACCTGGCCCACGCCTGATTCCCCGCATACCCAATGTGGATGATTCTGAAACGGTTGACACGGCACGCCCACATCACAAGAGTTACCAGCGTCGCTCGATGTGGTCGCGGGAAGTGGACCGCCGTCCGAGTGGCCGCTGTCGGGGGAGTCGCACCAGCTCCACCCGCCGACGGTCCGCGGAGGTCGGTTCACCCCGCGAGTGCGACGCGGAAGGGTCTCGCGCACCCTAGACAACGCTTCGACATGGGCAGCCGGCCGATGTTCGGAGTGGCCCGAAGATGCGCGCGACCCTTCCGCCCCCGGTCGGCCCGGAGCGGCCGGCGCCCGCAGGGTGGCCGTACCCTTGCTCCCTGTGACGGATCGCAGGGCGTGGGCACTCAGGTGCGCCGTCGCCACCCTCGCCGGCCTGATCACCTCGGCGGCGTTCGAGCCCATCGCGTGGCCGGTGCTGCTGCCCCTGGGGGTGGCCCTCTTCGGCTGGTCCTGCACCGGTCTCACCGTGCGCCGCGCCGCGCTCACCGGCTGGCTGTTCGGCATCGCCTTCTACTTCACCCACATCGACTGGATGCGGTCCTCCATCGGTCCCGACGCCTGGCTCGGCCTCTCCACGCTCGAGTCACTGTTCTACGCCGCGGCCGGCGCCGCCATGCCGTTGGTGCGCCGCCTGCCCGCCTGGCCGCTGTGGGCGGCCGCCGTCTGGACGGCGGCCGAGTGCCTGCGCAGCGTGTGGCCCGCCAGCGGCATGCCCTGGGGCCGCCTGGCGTTCGCGACGATCGACACTCCCGCGGCCCCCGCGGTCGCCTACCTCGGGATGACGGGGCTCTCGTTCGCGCTGGCCCTGCTGGGCTTCCTGCTGGTGCACGCAGCTGACCGCCACGCCGGCGGCACGCTCTGGCTGCGCCTCGCGCCGGCGGTGGGACTGGTCGCTCTGCTGGTGGTCCCTGCCGTCGCGCCGTACGACGTGACCACGGACCGGACGGTCGCGGTCGCGGCCGTGCAGGGCAACGTGCCAGGGCCGGGCAACGACATCCTGTACGACTCCCGCGGCGTGACGGCCAACCACGTGCAGGCGACCGAGGACCTCGCGGCCGACGTCGCGGCCGGCCGGGTCGAGCGTCCGGACTTCGTGGTGTGGCCGGAGAACTCCACCGCCGTCGACCCGTTCGACGACCGCGAGGTGAGCGCGGGTATCCGCCGCGCCGTCTCGGCCATCGACGTGCCGGTGGTCGTGGGCGGTCTCGTCGACGACCCCGAGCCCGGGCACATCCTGAACCAGGGCATCGTCTGGGACCCCGTCACCGGGCCCGGCGACCGCTACACCAAGCGACACCCGGTGCCGTACGGCGAGTACATCCCGTTCCGCGACCTCTGGGACCCGAAGTTCGGGCAGCTCGCCCTGATCACACGGGACATGCGCGCCGGCACCCGGACCACGCCGCTGCGCGTGGACGGGGCCCTGGTCGGCGACGCGATCTGCTTCGACATCGCCTACGACGACGTCACCACCACCCAGGTGCGCAACGGCGCCCAGATGCTGATGGTGCAGACGAGCAACGCCAGCTTCATCTTCACCCACCAGATCGAGCAGCAGTTCGCGATCACCCGGCTGCGCGCACTGGAGGCCGGCCGGTGGCTCGTGGTCGCCTCCACCAACGGCCGCAGCGGCGTGATCGCCCCGTCGGGGGAGGTCGTCGCGTCCGCGGACCCGCGCACCACAGCGGTGCTCAGCGAGCGGGTGGGACTCAGCGACACCCTCACCCCCGCCGTGCGGATGGGCGACTGGCCGGCACGACTTCTCTCCCTCGCGGCGCTGCTCGGCCTCGCGCTGGGCGCTCTGGCGTATCGTCGGAATCGGCACGATGCCGGCGTGCCGACCGAGCCCGCCCCGACGCCGTCGGCGGTGGTCCCCAGCGCGAACGAGGCCCCCGTTGCTTGACGAACCGCAGAACCACCACGCGCTCGGCCGCGTCCTGATGGTGGTGCCGACCTACAACGAGGCCGAGAACCTCGGCTGGATCGCCGACCGGCTGCGCCGCGCGCAGCCCGAGGTCGACCTGCTGGTCGTGGACGACGCCTCGCCCGACGGCACCGGCCGGATCGCCGACGAGCTGGCCGCGGCCGACCCGCACGTCCACGTGCTCCACCGCGAGGGCAAGGGCGGGCTGGGAGCGGCGTACCTGGCCGGCTTCGCCTGGGGCCTCGGCGAGGGCTACGACGTGATCGGGGAGATGGACGCGGACGGCTCGCACCAGCCCGAGCAGCTGCACCGCCTGCTCTCCGCACTGCAGGATGCCGACCTCGTGATCGGCTCGCGGTGGGTGCCCGGCGGTTCGGTGGTCAACTGGCCCTGGCAGCGCGAGGCGCTGTCGCGCGGGGGCAACCTCTACGTCCGGCTGCTGCTCGGGATCGACGTGCGCGACGCCACCGCGGGCTACCGCGTGTTCCGGCGCACGACGCTGGAGAAGATCTCGCTCGACGAGGTGCGCTCCACCGGCTACGTCTTCCAGACCGACCTGGCCGCGCGCACGCTCCGCGCTGGCCTCACCGTCGCGGAGGTGCCGATCGAGTTCGTCGAACGCGTCCGCGGCGACTCGAAGATGAGCGGTCAGGTGGCGCTGGAGTCGCTGGCACGCGTCACGCAGTGGGGGATCCGCGAGCGGTGGCAGGGCCTGCGGGGGCGCCGATGACCCGGTCCGGCCGACGCCGGCTGGCGATCGTCCTGTTCGTCGCCTTCATCGTCGTACCGCTCATCGAGCTGTACGTGCTGATCCAGGTGGGACAGGTGATCGGCGCCGCGCCCACCATCGTCCTGCTCGTGGTGGACAGCCTGATCGGTGCGTGGCTGCTCAAGCGCGAGTGGGGCCACACCTGGCGCGCGCTCCGCACCAGGATCGAGGAGGGCGGGCTGCCCACCCGCGAGCTGGCCGACGGCGCCCTGGTCACCCTGGGCGGCGCGCTCATGCTCAGCCCCGGCTTCGTCACCGACATCCTCGGCGTGCTCCTCATCCTGCCGCCGACGCGACCCGTGTTCCGCCGTCTGGTGATCGCCTACGCCGCGTCGCGCGCCACCGTGACGATGACCAACGCCTACGGGCAGACCGTCTACGGCCCCGGAACGCAGACCCGCCCCGGACCGGCGGCCGGTGATGCCGTGGTTCGGGGCGAGGTCATCGACGACGAGCAGTGACGCCCGTCGGGGCACACCTCAGGTGTGCGCCGCCTTGCGCTTGCGCGGGGACGAGCGGTGCAGGTGCGCGGGACCGATCTCGCCACCGCGCAGGAGCTCCAGACGCTCGGTGAGGATCGCCTCCAGCTCCTCCGGGGAGCGGCGCTCCAGGAGCATGTCCCAGTGCGTGCGCTGCGGCTTGTCCACCTTCTCCTCGGCCTGGATGCCGGCCGTGCTGGTGGCCTCGACGCCGCATCGCGGGCACTCCCAGACCGCCGGGACCTCGGCCTCCATCGACATCGTGATCTCGAACTCGTGACCCTGCGGACAGCGGTATCCCACCTGCTGGCGTGCCGCGAACTCGATCCCGCGCTCGTCCTCGAAGGACTGACCACCCAGTCGGGCGCCACGCAACGTACGTTCGGCCATCTCTACCTCCATCGCCCGAGACAACGAGGACCCGTCGCCGGGGGACGTCCCCGATCAGCGGAGGACGGACGCCCTCGTCTCCTTCAACGCTACCCAGGCCCGCAAGGTTGCCATCGTGACGACTGTCTCACTCCGGGGCGGCCGCCGCGTCCGCGGCGCTCGTCCGGACCAGTCCCAGGAGCAGGCCCAGGCCCAGGAGCAACACCGCGGCGATGCCGAGGATTCCCCAGTACTCGGCGTCGTCGGACGTGCTTCCGGTCACCGTCGCGCCGAGCCAGATCGCGATCGCGAAGGCGGCGGGCGCCAGGAAGCTGACCGCTCGCCCGGTGGTGGCGTAGAGGCCGAACACCTGGCCCTCGCGCCCCGGCTCGATGAGCCGTGCGAGATAGGACCGTGAGGCGGACTGCGCGGGGCCGACGAAGATGCACAGGAGCAGCCCGAACGCCCAGAACGCCCCCTGTCCGGCGTCGTGGAGCACGAAGATCACCAGGCCCGCGACCACCATGGAGACGAGGGCGATCTGGATCACCCGGAGCGCGCCGATGCGGTCGTCGAGGTGCCCGAAGGCGATCGTCGCCACGCCCGCGACCACGTTGGCCGCGATGCCGAAGATGATCACGCCGCCGTCGCTGAAGTCGAACACGTTGGCCGCGATCACCGCTCCGAAGGTGAACACGCCGGCGAGGCCGTCGCGGAAGACCGCCGAGGCGACCAGGAACCAGACCGTACGACGGTCCGCCCGCCAGAGATCGGCGATGCTGGCGAAGAGCAGCCGGTAGGAGGCGAGCAGCCCGATCCGCGTGCGGGCGACGTCGCGGGGCATCGGGCGGTCGCGCAGCGTGAGCAGGACGGGCAGCGAGAAGACCAGGGTCCACAGGGCGCAGAGCAGCATGGTCACGCGCACGTCGAGGGCGTTCTCGTCACCCACGCCGAAGAGCCCGACCTCCGGGCTGATCAGGCCGAAGTAGACGATCAGCAGCAGCACGATGCCGCCGAGGTAGCCCAGGCCCCACCCCAGTCCCGAGACGCGCCCGATCGTGGCCGGCGTCGACACCTCGGAGAGCATCGCGTTGTAGTTGACCGAGGCGAACTCGAAGAAGACGTTGCCGGCGGCCAGCAGCAGCAGGCCGAGCCACAGGTAGTCCGGCGAGGGCTGGACGAAGAACATGCCGGCAGAGGCGAGGACCACCAGGCCGGTGTTGATGCCCAGCCAGCGTCCGCGATGGCCCGAGCGGTCGGCCCCCTGCCCGCTGACCGGGGCGAAGAGCGCGACCATCAGGCCCGCGCCCGCCAGCGCCCAGCCCAGCTTCGAGGCGGCACCCGGCCCGAAGTCGTCGGAGGTGATGTAGACGCTGAACACGAAGGTGGTGATCACCGCGTTGAACGCGGCCGAGCCCCAGTCCCAGAGTCCCCAGGCGTAGACGGGCCAGCCGAACCGGCGCCTGCCGCCGTCACCGTCGTTGCCGCGGCCGAACAGCTCGTCGGCGGTCGGGCCCTCCACCGGGAGCGGCGCCTCGTTGGTCATCGGTTCCCCCTCCGGCGCGACCACCATTGGCCGCGCGCTACGAGCACATCCTTGAGCAGATCGGTGCGGTCGGTGAAGATTCCGTCGATTCCGAGGTCGAGGAGCTCGTGCATCTGGTCCGGCTCGTCGACGGTCCACACGTGGACCTGGACCCCCGCTGCGTGGGCACGCCGCAGCAGGCCCTCGGTGAGCACCCGCAACGGACCGCGGGTGACGGGGATCTGCAGGGCGGCGGGCCGACCGGGGGTGAGCAGCCGGGCGATCGCGGCGGTGGGGGAGAGGCGGAAGGCGAGCACCTCCAACGGGTGGGCGGCCGTGGCCACCCGGCCACCGGTACGCCGGCGGAACCGCCGGGTGCGGCGTACCGAGAACGAGCCGACCAGGACGCGCTCCGCGAGCCCGCGCTCGAGCACCAGGTCCGCCAGCAGCTCGACGGCGGCCTCGGACTTGAGGTCGACGTTGAAGCACGCCTCGGGGAACGCGTCGAGCAGGTCGGTGAAGACCGGGATCTCCTCGCGGCCGCCGACCCGCGCCCGGCGTACCTCGTCGAGCGTCAGCTCGGCGATGGCCCCACTGCCGTCGCTCACGCGGTCGAGGACGTCGTCGTGGAACGCCAGCAGCACGCCGTCGCGGGTGGCCACCACGTCCGTCTCGAGGTAGTCGTACCCGAGGTCGGCGGCGTGCTGGAACGCCGCCAGGGTGTTCTCCAGCCCCTCGATCTCCGGGTGGTAGGCGCCGCCGCGGTGGGCGAACGCCAGCACCCTGCCCTGCCGCAGGTACACCGGCTCCGGCCGATCAGATGTCGCGGAAGGTCTCGATGTCGGCGCCCAGCGAGCTGAGGCGCTCGGCGAGGTCCTCGTAGCCGCGGTGGATCACGTAGGTGCCGCGCAGGACCGAGGTGCCCTTGCTGGCCAGCATCGCCAGCAGGACGACGACCGCGGGCCGCAGCGCAGGCGGGCACATCAGCTCGGCGCCCGACCACGAGGTCGGTCCCTCGATCATCACCCGGTGCGGGTCCAGCAGCGTCACCCGGCCGCCGAGCTTGTTGAGCTCGGTGAGGTAGATCGCGCGGTTGTCGTAGACCCAGTCGTGCAGGTGCGTGGCGCCCTGGGCGACCGCGGCGATCACCGCGAAGAACGGCAGGTTGTCGATGTTGAGGCCGGGGAAGGGCATCGGGTGGATCTTGTCGCGCGGCGCCACCATGTCCGAGGGCAGGGTCCGGATGTCGACCAGGCGGGTGTGGCCGTTCGCGGCGAGGTACTCCTCGCTCAGCTCGTACCGGAAGCCCATCTCGGTCAGCACCGCGAGCTCGATCTCGAGGAACTCGATCGGCGCCCGGCGGACGGTGATCTCCGAACGCGTCACGATCGCCGCGGCGATCAGCGACATCGCCTCGATCGGGTCCTCGCTCGGCGCGTAGTCGACGTCGACGTCGATGACCTCGCGCCCGGTCACCCGCAGCGTGGTGGTGCCGATCCCTTCCACGGACACGCCCAGCGCCTGCAGGTAGAAGCAGAGGTCCTGGACCATGTAGTTGGACGAGGCGTTGCGGATCGTCGTGGTGCCGGGGTGCAGGGCGGCGGCCATCAGCGCGTTCTCGGTCACGGTGTCGCCGCGCTCGGTCAGCACGATCGCCCGCTCGGGCACGATCGCCCGGTTCACGCGGCCGTGGTACCAGCCGTCGGTCGCCTTGACCTCCAGGCCGAAGGGGCGCAGCGCGGACATGTGCGGCTCGACGGTGCGGGTGCCGAGGTTGCAGCCGCCGGCGTACGGCAGCTCGAAGGCGTCGGCACGGTGCAGCAGGGGGCCCAGGAACATCAGCACCGAGCGCGTGCGGCGCGCAGCCTCGGCGTCGATGTCGGTGAGGTCGAGCTCCTTGGGCGGGATGATCTCGAGGTCGTTGTCCTCGTTCATCCAGCGCGTCTGGACGCCGAGGCTGCTGAGCACCTCGAGCAGTCGGTTGACCTCCTCGATCCGAGCCACCTTGCGCAGCGTCGTGCGACCGCGGTTGAGCAGCGAGGCGCAGAGCAGCGCGACACCGGCGTTCTTGGAGGTCTTCACGTCGATGCTGCCGGTCAGCGTCGTCGGACCCTTCACGCGCAGGTGGGTCGGGCCGGCGCCGAGCGCGACGATCTCGGAGTCCAGTGCACTGCCGATCCGCGCCAGCATCTCCAACGAGAGGTTCTGGTGGCCCTTCTCGATCCGGTTCACCGCGCTCTGGCTGGTGTTGAGCCGGTCGGCGAGCTGGGCCTGCGTGAGTCCACGGTGCTTGCGCGCGTCGCGAATCAGGTTGCCGATCCGGCCCTTGTAGTCGCCGGTCTCATCGAGCTGAGCATCCATGCGACGACGGTAACTCACATATGAGATATCGCAACTTCGTCGGCGCGTCGCGGCGTGTCGAGCGGGGGCCCGCCGCGTCGACGGAGGCGGCGACCGCACTGCTTGCCCGGCGATGCAAGGATGAGTGCCATGCTCGCCACGACGATCCATGGTACTCGGGACATCCGCTTCGAGCAGGTCCCCGATCCGGTGATCAAGAAGCCGACCGACGCGATCGTCCGAGTCACGGCCGGCTGCATCTGCGGCTCGGACCTGTGGCCCTACCGCGGGGAGAACCCGATCCGCCCCGGGTCGACGATCGGCCACGAGTGCATCGGGGTCGTCGAGGAGGTGGGTTCCGAGGTCTCGCGGACCAAGGTCGGCGACTACGTCGTCGTCCCGTTCGACCACTGCGACAACACCTGTCCGCACTGCCTGGCCGGGATGCACTCCGCCTGCTCGAACCTCGGCTTCACCGGCAGCGGGCAGGGCCAGTACACCCGCGTGACCCAGGCCGACGGCAGCCTGGTCGCCGTGCCCGAGGCGCCGTCCGCCGACCTGGTGCCCGCACTGCTGGCCCTGTCCGACGTGATGCCGACCGGCTGGCACGCCGCGGTGGCCGCCGGCGTCACCCCCGGCTCGACCGCCGTCGTCGTCGGCGACGGCGCCGTCGGGCTGTGCGGCGTGCTGGCGGCGGCCACGATGGGCGCGGAGCGGATCATCGCGATGTCGCGCCACGAGCCGCGCCAGGAGGTGGCCCGGGCGTTCGGAGCCACCCACGTCGTCGCCGAGCGTGGCGAGGCAGCCCGGGAGGCCGTGCTCGAGATCACCGACGGCGTCGGCGCCGACGCCGCCCTCGAGTGCGTCGGCACCGACGGAGCGATGAAGACCGCCATCGACGCGACCAGGCCCGGAGGCGGCGTCGGCTTCGTCGGCGCGCCGCACGGGGTGGAGGTACCGATCCGCACGCTGTTCGAGCGGAACATCGGCCTGCGCGGCGGGATGGCGCCGGTGCGGGCCTACCTGCCCGACCTGCTGGACCGGGTGCTCGCCGGCACGCTCGACCCCGGCGCGGTCTTCGACCTCACCCTGCCGATGTCGGAGGCCGCCGAGGGCTACCGGGCGATGGACGAGCGTCGCGCGATCAAGGTGCTGCTCGAGCCCTGAGGCGGCCGCGCCGCACCGGTCGGGAACCGGGCCGTCGTACCGCCCGTTCACTCGCTAGCCTGACGCGCGACCCCGAGGACGGAGCAGCACGATGACGACCACCGGCACAGAGGCCGAGCAGAGCCAGCACGCCGCCGACAGCCACGACCGGATCCGGGTCGTCGGCGCGCGGGTCAACAACCTCAAGGACGTCAGCGTCGAGATCCCGAAGCGCCGCCTGACCGCCTTCACCGGGGTCTCGGGGTCGGGCAAGAGCTCGCTGGTCTTCGGCACCATCGCCGCCGAGTCCCAGCGGCTCATCAACGAGACCTACTCCTCGTTCGTCCAAGGCTTCATGCCGACCCTGGCGCGGCCCGACGTCGACGTCCTCGACGGCCTGACCACGGCGATCCTGGTGGACCAGGAGCGGATGGGCGCCAACCCCCGGTCGACGGTGGGCACCGTCACCGACGCCAACGCGATGCTGCGGATCCTGTTCAGCCGCCTGGGCCAGCCGCACATCGGGTCGCCCCAGGCCTTCTCCTTCAACGTCGCCTCGGTCTCCGGGGCCGGCGCGGTCACGTTCACCAAGGGCGGTCGGGAGACCAAGGAGCGCCGCGAGTTCTCCATCACCGGCGGCATGTGCCCGCGCTGCGAGGGACGCGGCAGCGTCAGCGACTTCGACCTGACGGCGCTGTACGACGAGAGCCTGTCCCTCAACGAGGGCGCCATCACCATCCCCGGCTACAGCATGGACGGCTGGTACGGGCGGATCTACCGCGGCTGCGGCTGGTTCGACCCCGACAAGCCGATCGGCACGTACTCGAAGAAGGAGCTGGACACCCTCCTCTACAAGGAGGCCACCAAGATCAAGGTCGACGGGATCAACCTCACCTACTACGGGCTGATCCCGCAGATCCAGAAGTCGTTCCTGGCCAAGGACGTCGAGGCGATGCAGCCGCACATCCGGCGCTTCGTCGAGCGCGCGATCACCTTCACCACCTGCCCCGAGTGCGACGGCACCCGGCTCACCGCAGCGGCGCGGTCCTCGACGATCGCCGGGATCAGCATCGCCGACGCCTGCGCGATGCAGATCACCGACCTCGCGGCGTGGGTGCGCGACCTGGACGAGCCGTCGGTGGCGCCGCTGCTGGCGTCGCTGGGGGAGACCCTCGACTCCTTCGTCGAGATCGGCCTGGGCTACCTCTCGCTCGACCGCCCCTCCGGCACGCTCTCGGGCGGGGAGTCCCAGCGCACCAAGATGATCCGGCACCTCGGCTCGTCGCTGACCGACGTCACCTACGTCTTCGACGAGCCCACGATCGGGCTCCACCCGCACGACATCGACCGGATGAACGACCTGCTGCTCCGGCTTCGCGACAAGGGCAACACCGTCCTCGTCGTCGAGCACAAGCCCGAGGCGATCGCGATCGCCGACCACGTCGTCGACCTCGGCCCCGGCGCCGGGTCCGGTGGCGGCGAGGTGGTCTTCGAGGGCAGCGTGGCGGAGCTGCGCGGTGCGGACACCGTCACCGGACGCCACCTCGACCTGCGGGTGGGAGCGAAGGAGGACGTCCGGTCGCCGAGCGGCACCCTGGAGATCCGCGGCGCCAGCACGCACAACCTGCGCGACGTGGACGTCGACATCCCGCTCGGCGTGCTCACCGTGGTCACCGGCGTCGCCGGCTCCGGGAAGAGCTCGCTGATCCACGGCTCGGTCGCCCCCCGGGAGGGCGTGGTCGCGATCGACCAGAGCGGGATCAAGGGCTCCCGGCGCAGCAACCCCGCCACCTACACCGGGCTCCTCGACCCCATCCGCAAGGCCTTCGCCAAGGCCAACGGGGTCAAGCCCGCCCTGTTCAGCGCCAACTCCGAGGGCGCCTGCCCGACCTGCAAGGGGGCCGGCGTCATCTACACCGACCTGGCGGTCATGGCCGGTGTCGCGACACCGTGTGAGGAGTGCGAGGGCAAGCGGTTCCAGGCCGCGGTCCTGGAGTACACGCTCGGCGGTCGCAACATCGCGGAGGTGCTGGGGATGTCCGTGGCCGAGGCGGAGCCCTTCTTCGCCGACGGCGAGGCGCGGATCCCGGCGGCCCACAAGATCCTGACCCGGCTCGCCGACGTCGGACTCGGCTACCTCACCCTCGGACAGCCGCTGACCACCCTCTCCGGCGGTGAGCGCCAGCGGATCAAGCTCGCCAACCAGATGGGGGAGAAGGGCGACGTCTACGTGCTCGACGAGCCCACCACGGGGCTGCACCTGGCCGACGTCGAGCAGCTGCTCGGCCTGCTCGACCGGCTGGTCGACGCCGGCCGCACGGTGATCGTGATCGAGCACCACCAGGCGGTGATGGCGCACGCGGACTGGATCATCGACCTCGGGCCCGGCGCCGGCCACGACGGTGGGACCGTGGTGTTCGAGGGCACCCCGGCGGCGCTGATCGAGGACCGCTCGACGCTGACCGGCGAGCACCTGGCGGCGTACCTCGGGAGGTGAGGCACGCCGCCGGTCGAGTCAGTGCGCTCAGCTGGCGCGGGCCAGCGCCTTCAGGAAGAAGGCGACATTCGCGGGCCGCTCGGCCAGCCGGCGCATGAAGTAGGGGTACCACTCCTCGCCGAACGGCACGTAGACGCGGACCTGGTGCCCCTCGGCCACCAGTGCGGTCTGGAGGTCGCCCCGGACGCCGTAGAGCATCTGGAGCTCCCAGTCGCTGGCCCCGCGACCCTCCTCGCGGGCGCGGCGCCGGGCGACCTCGATCATCGCCGGGTCGTGCGTGGCCACCATCGGGTAGCAGCGCGAGGCCATCAGCCGCGCCACGTCGGCGCGGTAGGCCTCGTCCACCTCGACCTTGCGCTGGTAGGCCACCGACGCCGGCTCCCTGTAGGCGCCCTTGACCAGGCGCACCCGGACCGGGTCGGCGGCGAGGTCGGCGATGTCCCCGGCGGTCCGCCGGAGGTTGGACTGCAGCACGGTGCCGGTGCGCGGGTGCTCGCGGCGCAGCTCGTTGGCGATCGCCAGCGTGGAGTCGACGGTGGTGTGGTCCTCCATGTCCAAGGTGACCATCGTGCCGGCCGCGGTCGCCGCCGCGCAGATCTCGGCCGCGAGGTCGAGCGCCACCTGGTGCCCCCGGTCCGGCAGCGCCTGTCCGAGGGCCGAGAGCTTGACCGAGACCTCCGTGGCGGGGCCCGCGCCGGCGCTGGCGAGCGCGTCGAGCAGGGCGAGGTACTGGTCGCGGGTGCGCCGGGCGCCGGCGATGTCGCTGACGCCCTCACCCAGGATGTCGAGGCTGGTGGCCAGGCCTCCGGCCGCCGCGTCGCGGGCCACCTCGAGCGCGGCGGCCTGCTCGGCGCCGGCGACGAACCGGGCCACGACCTTGCGGGTGATCGGGACGGCCTCGACGGCCCGACGGGCGCGGCCACTACGGGACGCCTTGTTCAACACGGTGCTCAGCACGGCACACACTCCTTCGCTGTCGCAGCCGAGCGTAAGATCCCCGGAGCGGGGCTGCGTATGGACAGATGGACGACATCCGGCGACCGGATATGGAGCAAATGACACAGGTATGGCGACCGTGACCAGCCAGCTCGAGACCCTGGTCGAGGACCTGGCCGCGCTCCTCGGAGGGCCCTGCGTGCTCGAGGACGCCGACTTCAACCTGATCACGTACGCCGCCCAGGGCGAGGTCGACGACGTACGCCGGCGCACCATCCTCGAGCGGCGCGCGAGCCGCGAGATCCGTGATTGGTTCCACGGCCACGGCATCCGGGACGCGGAGCAGCCGGTCCGCACGCCGGCCGACCCCGACCTCGGCATCAGCCCCCGGCTGTGCGTCCCCGCACGCCACCAGGGCCGCCCCTACGGCTACTTCTGGCTGATCGACCCCGACCAGTCCGTCGAGGAGTCGCTGTGGCCGGACGCGATGGCCATCGCCGAGACCGCCGGCGTGCTGCTGAGCCAGGCCGGCCGGCGGCAGGCCCGGGTCGAGGCGCACCTGGCGGACCTGATCGGCTTCGACGGGGCCGACACCCGCCAGGCCGCTCGGGGCCTGGCGGCGCTGACCGGGCTCGAGCTGGATGGCCCCGTGCGCTGCCTGGTGGTCGCCGGCCCCGAGCGGTCGCTCGAGGTCGCCTCGCGGCGCGCCCGCCCGGGCGTGGTGTGGGCCGAGCACGTCGGACCGGGCCGCGGCGCCACGGAGCGCCTCGTGCTGATCGGAGCCCGCCGGCTGGGGGAGTGGAGCGATGCCGGCGAGCTGCTGAGCGCCCTCTCCGCGCCCGGACCGACCGACCAGGAGCTGGCCGGCTCGCTGCGGTTCGGCGTGGGGCCGGCGGTCCCGGGCCTGGCGCGCCTGCCCGACAGCTGGGCGGGCGCCCGGACCGCCCTACGGGTAGCCCTCCGGCAGCCGGAGACCGGCGGCGTCCCTTCGCCGGCACGGTGGGACGACCTCGGCGCCCTCCAGCTGCTCCGGGTCCTCGCCTCCGACGACCTGCGCCGCACGGTGCTCTCCGGACCGGCGGGCGCCTTCGCGCTCGGCGCGGACGAGACGTTGGTCCGCACGGCGCGGACCTACCTCGACGAGGCCTGCAGCCCCGGCCGCACCGCCGCCGCCCTCACCATCCACCGGCAGACGCTCTACCACCGGCTCCGCCAGATCGAGGCCGCCACCGGCCTGGATCTCACGCGTGGGCAGGATCGACTCACGCTGCACCTGGCCCTCTCGTTCAGCGACTACCTCACGGCGTGACATCTGGTCGACCTTCCGAGCGCTGCTCTCGGACATTCGTCTGTTCTCCGCGCCGCGTGGCGCTCCTACGGTGGACCGTGGCCCCGCGCGTGAGGACCGCGCGGCAGCACGACCCGAAGGAGCACCCCCTTGGACGCCATCACCCGTACGCCGGCCCCGGTCAACGAGCCGAACCTGACCTACGCTCCGGGATCCGAGGAGCGGGCAGCGCTGCTCGCCGAGCTGCACCTGCAGGAGGCGGAGTCGGTCGCCTTCACCGCGGCCATCGGCGGCAAGCGCCGGATGGGCGGCGGCGCCCCGATCGAGGTCGTCCAGCCGCACGACCACCGCCACGTGCTGGGCGTTCTCAACAACTCCACCCGCGAGGACGCGGAGGAGGCCATCGAGGCGGCGCTCGCCGCCGCGCCGGCCTGGCGCGCGCTCCCGATCGACGAGCGGGTCGCGATCTTCCTCAAGGCGGCCGACCTGCTGGCCGGCCCGTGGCGCCAGCGGATCAACGCCGCCACCATGCTCGGCCAGTCGAAGACGGCGTTCCAGGCCGAGATCGACTCCGCCTGCGAGCTGATCGACTTCTGGCGCTTCAACGCGCACTTCGCCAAGGAGATCACCGCCGAGCAGCCCATCGCGAACAGCCCCGGCGTCTGGAACCGCAGCGACCACCGGCCGTTGGAGGGCTTCGTCTACGCCATCACGCCGTTCAACTTCACCGCGATCGCCGGCAACCTGCCGACCGCGCCCGCGATGATGGGCAACGTCGTTGTCTGGAAGCCGTCGCCGACCCAGCAGGCCTCCGCGCACCTGGTGCTGGAGCTGCTGGAGGAGGCGGGCCTTCCGGCCGGCGTGATCAACATGCTGCCCGGCGACGGCCTCGAGGTCTCCGAGGTGGCGCTGACCCACCCCGACCTCGCCGGCATCCACTTCACCGGATCCACCGCGACCTTCCAGCACCTGTGGCGGACCGTCGGCGAGAACATCGCGTCGTACCGGACCTACCCGCGGCTGGTCGGCGAGACCGGGGGCAAGGACTTCGTGCTGGCCCACCCGTCCGCCGACGCCGACGTGCTCCGGGTCGCGCTGATCCGCGGCGCCTTCGAGTTCCAGGGGCAGAAGTGCTCGGCCGCCTCACGCGCCTACGTGCCGCGCAGCCTCTGGGAGCGGATCCGCGACGACCTGGTCGCCGAGGTCGAGGGCCTCACCATGGGCGACGTCACCGACCTGACCAACTTCATGGGCGCCGTCATCGACGACCGCGCCTTCGCCCGGCTGCGGGCCGCGATCGACCGCGCCCGGTCGGCCGAGCACCTCGAGATCGTCGCCGGCGGCCAGGTCGACGACTCGGTCGGCTACTTCGTCCGGCCCACGATCGTGGTCAGCGAGGACCCGGGCGACGAGATCTTCGCGACCGAGTACTTCGGCCCGTTGCTGGCCGTCCACGTCTACGAGGACGCCGATTACTACGAGGTTCTCGAGCAGATGGAGTCGTTCTCGGCGTACGCCCTCACCGGCTCGATCCTCGCCCAGGACCGCCGGGTGGTCGCCGAGGCCAGCGAGCTCCTGCGCTTCGCCGCCGGCAACTTCTACATCAACGACAAGCCGACCGGCGCGGTTGTCGGCCAGCAGCCGTTCGGCGGCTCGCGCGCCTCGGGCACGAACGACAAGGCCGGCTCGCCGGCCAACCTGCTGCGCTGGACCTCACCCCGGTCCATCAAGGAGACCTTCGTTCCGCCGACCTCGGTCGCCTACCCCCACATGGCGCCCGAGGCCTGATCGGCCGAACGAGGACCCCGGCCCGTGGGACACCCCCTGACGTCCCACGGGTCCGGGAGGCGGGCGGGGACCCGACCGGTCCCCGCCCGCCGCGCACCCCGGCGGCGAGGTCGGAGGGGCTCGGCCCTACCGGGTGCCGACGTGACGTGGGAGCGTAGATCCGCGCCGACGTGGGACGAGGAGGCACCGTGACCGACAGCGCTCGGAGCGACCGCGCCGACGGAGCCCTGAGCGTGTCCTGGATCGGTCACTCCACGGTCACGCTGGACCTCGACGGGGTCCGGATCCTGACCGACCCGCTGGTCAAGCGGCACAACGGCCCCTTGCGACGCCGCTACCCGATGCCGCACCCGCGGCTGTACCGGGACCCCGACGCCGTGCTCATCTCCCACCTCCACCACGACCACGCCGAGCTGCCGTCGCTGCGGATGTTCCCGGGCGTGCCCCTGCTGAGCGCGCCGCTGAACGCCGCGTGGCTGCGCAGGCGTGGCCTCGCCGGGGTCGACCTGGGCGAGGAGTGGCACCCGATCGCCGACGGCCCGGTCAGCGTGCGCGCCGCCCCCGCCGTACACGGGCACCGCCCGATGCCGCACCGCCCGAACGCCGTCAACAGCCACCTGGTGCGGGGCAGCCGGTGGACGGTGTGGGCCGTGGGGGACACCGAGCTCTTCGACGCGATGAGCGACATCCCGGAGATGCTCGGTCGGCCCCTGGACCTGGTGCTGGTGCCGATCGCCGGCTGGGGACCGCGGCTGTCGGGCGGGCACCTCGATCCGGTGCAGGCCGCCGAGGCCTGCGTGCGCACCGGCGCCGCGCGGGCACTCGCCGTCCACTGGGGCACCCTGCATCCGCCGATCATCCACCGACCGACCGATCCGTGGATCGACCGGCCGCACCCGGAGTTCGTGCGCGCGCTGGAGCGTCTGGCACCGGACTGCGAGCTGATCGACCTGCGCCCCGGGGAGTCGGCCACGATCTCCTGACGGGCGCGCGTCGCTGGCGGCGTGGACGCTACGTCGTGGACGCTACGTCGTGGACCGCGCCACCCGGCGCATCCGCACCAGGATCGAGGACACGTGGGCCTGCGCCGCGATCCGCGCCGCCTCGGCGTCGCCCGCGGCGATCGCCCGCCGCCGGGCTGGGGCGGCGAGCCGATCCCGTCGGACCGGCAGTGGCCGTCAGACGCCGAACGCGGGCGGATAGGCGACCACGCCGGCGGGGGTCGGGCGGTCCGGGTCGAGGCGGAGCGCCATGAACGCCTCGTCCGGCACCTCGAACGGCGCGGTGATGCCGAGGCTGCTGGCCGACTCGAAGCCGAACCGCGGGTAGTAGTCGGCGTGGCCGAGCACCACGACGAGGCTCTCGCCACCTTCCCGGGCGGCGGCGAGGGCACCGTGGATCGCGGCGCTTCCCGCACCCGTCCGCTGGTGGTCCGGCAGCACGGCGCAGGGGGCGAGGGCCAGGGCCGGCTCGCCGCCGACCGTGCAGCGGGTCAGCAGCGCGTGACCGACGACCGCGCCGTCGGGCGCCTCCGCCACCCAGGACAGTCCGTCGACCCACGCGTCCGGGTCGGCCCGGAGGGCCTCCACGAGGTCGGCCTCGGCCGCGGTGGGGAAGGCGGCGACGTTGACTGCCCGGATCCGGCCGTCGTCGGCCGGCGTCTCCGGGCGGGCGATCCATGCGGTGTCCATGCCGTGAGTCGACCAGGGCCACCTCCCGCGCCGCAAGACGTCACCCGCCGCACCGGCCGGGAGCTCACGTCAGCTGGACCCACAGCAGCGCGTTCGCCGCGCCCTGGGCCAGCTTGGCGCAGCCCACCAGGGCGATCGTGGCGACCACGGTCCACGAGTAGAGACCGGTCGGCCGGCCCAGCGCGAGCAGGCACAGCGCGGCCGAGAGCAGGGACGCGGCCATCGTGTAGCCGAGCACACCGATCACCGACATCGCCGCCGCGGCGACGGGGTTCGCCTCCTCGGAGATGCCGGCGCCCATCATCGCCACCGTGGTGTAGCCGTCGAGCACGATGGCGAGCGTCCACACCAGGAGGAGCAGCGTCCGCAACGCCGACCGGTGCGCGACGGCCAGACCGCCCGGGGCGGTGCGGGCCAGGTCGATCAGCTCAGACCGCAACACCGCCAGCGTCGACCGGAGCGACGAGCTCGACGCGCTCGACGCGCTCGCCCGACCGCCAGTCGGCAGGGCGGGGGAGGAGGTCACCTACCGGACGATGCCCAGCGCCCACCGGCTCACGCATCGCCCGGATCGGGTAGCACCGGCGCCCGCCGGGTCACGCCTGCGTCTGCAGCACCGCGAGATCCCGCGCTGCATAGCGGTGGTGCTCGACCTCCTCGTTCAGCACGACCCTGACGCAACGCCGTACGACGTACTCCTCGTCGGCGTACCAGGGCGCGGGCCTGCGGGCGCACACCCGGTCGAGCTCGGCCTCGTCGAGCCGGTCCACGAGGCGCCGTACGACCGCCATCCGCTCGGCGCGCGCGGCCAGCACCTCGTCCAGGGTCGGCGTCGCCCCCAGGTCGAGCCCGGCGCTGGCGGCCTGTTCCGGCGACGTGCTGCCCGCCGGGTAGCCCCAGCGGTGGAAGGGCGACTCCTCCTCGAGCACGGCGCTCCCGACCCAGGCGTCGCTGGCGAACAGCAGGTGCCGCTGCGTCTCCACGAACGACCACTCACCGTCGACCCGCCGCTGGAGCGCGCTCTCACCGAGCAGCCGGGCCCGCTCGACGGTCTCGGCCCACATCACCACGATCGCGTCCCACGCGGCGCGGACGTCGGCGGGGGAGTCGGCCTCACGGACCAGCACCCGGGCCGGGTGCCGCCGGTCCAGCTCGGCCTCGACGTACGCCGTCACGTCCACGTCGTTCACCACCACCCGCCCGAAGTCGCCGCCCAGCGAGACGTCGCCGCCGTAGCAGTCGACGATCGTGAGCCCGCTGACCTCGCAGTCGCGGATCTCGAGCCCGGCGAGCTCGCAGAGGTGGATCCTGCCGCCGCGCAGCTGGTCGGTCTGGGTCAGCTCGGTCGCCATCCCGCCAGTCTGCCGCGGACCACCCCCAGCCGGCCGCTCAGGCGTCGATGGAGCTCATGTCGCCGTACCGATCACCGGCGACGGCACCCCGCGGGACGGCCTCCTCGATCGCCGCGAGGTCGGCGGTGTCGAGCGTCACGGCGGCCGCCCCGACGTTCTCCTCGAGGTAGGCGACGCGACGCGTGCCCGGGATCGGCACCACGTCCTCGCCCTGGGCGAGCACCCAGGCCAGCGCGAGCTGACCCGGCGTGCAGCCCTTCCGCTCGGCCACCTCCGTCACCTTGTCGACGAGCTGGAGGTTGGCCGTCAGGTTGTCGCCGAGGAAGCGCGGGAAGTACGCCGTCGAGCGGCGATCGCCGTCGGCCGACGGCGTGCTGGAGATGGCGCCGGTCAGCAGGCCGCGGCCGAGGGGGGAGTAGGGCACCAGTCCGATGCCCAGGTCCCGCAGCGTCGGCAGGATCTCGTCCTCCAGGTCGCGCGTGAAGAGGGAGTACTCGGTCTGCAGTGCCGTGATCGGGTGGGTGGCGTGCGCCCGGCGGATCGTCGTCGGGGACGCCTCGGAGAGGCCGAGGTGCCGTACCTTGCCCGCCTCGACCAGCTCCTTCATGGCGCCGACGGTCTCCTCGATCGGGACCGTCCGGTCGACCCGGTGCTGGTAGTAGAGGTCCAGGTGATCCACGCCCAGCCGCTCCAGCGAGGCGTCGCAGGCGCGACGGACGTAGTCGGGACTGCCGTTGATCCCGAGCCGGGTGCCGTCGGCGAGCCGCTCGTTGCCGAACTTCGTGGCCAGCTGCACCTCGTCGCGGCGGCCGGCGATCGCCTTGCCGACCAGGCGCTCGTTGGTGAACGGCCCGTACATGTCGGCGGTGTCGATGAACGTGACGCCGAGGTCGAGCGCGCGCCGGATGGTGGCGATGCCGCCGGCCTCGTCGGGCGTTCCGTAGAACTCCGACATGCCCATGCAGCCGAGGCCGAGCGCCGAGACGGCGAGCGCTGAGGTGGTGCCGAGGGTGCGGGTTGGAAGCGTCATGCCCACCAGACAACGCCCTGAGGGGCGCCCCAGGTCAACCCCTGCGGGGTCATCCGCGCACGACCTGCCGTGATCGGCCCGACTCCGGCCTCACTGACGGAGTGCGCTCCAGGTCGACGCCGTCGCCGGTAGCGTCGTCCCGCAACGCGCATCCAGATGACATAACTGGCGCACCGGCTGAGAAGGAGCCCTGTGGACGAGCCTGGCTGTGAGGTCGTGATCGAGACGCCCACGACCGCCGGCGTGCACCAGGCCGCCGACCTCGCGCGCCGGTGGCTGCCGGCGTTCCTCGCGGGACGTCGCGCGGACGACGACGTGTACGCCCACGGCGTCAGCACGTGGCACAACACCGGCGACTGGGAGGCCGAGATCCAGCAGACGCCGTCACGCACGCGCAGCATCCAGGCCGGCGCGGAGCTGCGCGTCGAGGACGTCAGGGTGAACGTGTTCGACGGCGGCTGGGTCGTGCGCTCGGTGACCGTGGGCGCCAGCGGCGACGGTCGGGCTGTCCGGATCCCGTCCTGCCTGGTGGTCACCCTGCGCGACGGACGGATCGCGCGGTTCGAGGAGTACGCCGACTCACGTGCCGTCGAGGTGCTGTTCGGCCCGCCGTCGTGAAACCGATGCGTCGTCAGGTCGTCGGACGCCTCGGGACCCCTCCTGGGCCATATCGCCGATAAGTGACATTATGTCATTGCGCGTCGGGAGGAGCGCCCTGAGCCACTCCCCACGACGTTCTCCTGAATGACAGCCGGGTCATGACAACGGTGTGACTCTCAGGGGCGCTCCAGGAGCAGCTGCCACGCCATCCCGATGCGATTGAACGGTGCGCGACCGCTCAGATCGCGTTCCAGGGAAAGCAGCTGCTCGAAGTACTCCTGGTCGCGCTTCGCCTCGTCGTCCACCAGAAGATGGTTGGCGATCCGGTGTCCGTACAGCGCACGCACGTCGAGTCCAGCATCCTGCGCCTCCGCCACGGCGTCGTCGATCTCGACCTTGCGGGTATCGGTCCCGAAGGTCACCGTCTCCAGGCGGTCAGCGACGAGCTCGACGCTGGCTGCCGCAGGACCCTCGGAGACCAGCTTCCGCAGGACGCGTCCGGCGGGATTGACGTCCATCAGCGACAGCCTGCCGCCCGGACGCACCAGCGCCGCCAGCGCTTCCACGTCACCCGGGCCGGCCGGCCGGTACCGCAGCACGAAATGACATAACACGAGATCCCAGGTGCCGTCGGGCAGGTCGTCCAGGCCGCCGACGACCGTCGCGACGTCGACGCCCGCCTCGGCCGCGTGACGCCGGGCCTCCGCCAACCACGCCGCGGACGGGTCGAGGACCGTCACGTCGTGCCCCAGTGCCGCCAGCGGCACCGCGTCCAGGCCGTCGCCACCGCCGACGTCGAGGATCCGGAGCCTCTCCCCCAGGCTGTCACACTCACGGCGCAGCACGTCTCCGACGACGGCGTACCGGATCCGTGCCCACGGTGTCGCCGTGTACGCACGCCACGCGGCGAGGTGGTCGGTGAACAGGTCGTTCACGGGTGGACACCCTGGTCAGAGCCCATGCCCGCCCCGGAATTCCACTGCCGGCGCAGCAGGATCTCGTTGACCCGCTTCTCGGCGTACCGCTGGTCGACGCGAATGACCAGCACCACCAGTTCGCCGTCATCGATCCGGTAGATCACTCGGTACGGACCACGCCGCGCGGACCAGAACCCCTCGAGCTCGCGCTGCAAGGGCTTGCCGACGCGACGGGGGTCGCGGGAGAGATCTCCGTAGAGGAACTCGATGATCGCGGGCACGATGCGCGGCGGAACCCGACGCAGGTCATGCTGCGCCGTCGAGGCCAGGCGAACGTCGTACGACGACCCCACGTTCGCTCAGGCGCCAGCAGCCGGAGCGGAGCCACCACGCCGCGGGACGTTGAACTCGGCCCGGAGCTCCGCCTCCCCCGCCGTCTCACCCGCCGCGAGCTGCCGCTCACCCTCGGCGATGTCCTCCAGGATGCCGGGCTGGGACAGCCAGAAGAGCGTCTCTTGGAGCGACTCCCACTCGTCGACACCGATGAGCACGGCGGCCGGCGAGCCGTTCTTGGTGATGGTGACCTGCTCACGGGTCAGCGCGACAGCATCGACGAACTCGTTGAGCCGGTCCTTGACCTTGGAGATGGGCAGTGTCTGCACCCCGTCAAGAGTAGGCCTGAATTCCGGCCTCATCAAGGCTGCAATTCAGGCGTACTACCGGGGCCACCGCTCACCGCTCGCCCACACGCCCGCCCTCGACGCGCAGCTCGCGGGTGGTCCGCACCGCCTCCAGCATCCGCCGGTCGTGGGTGACCAGCAGCAACGTGCCCGGGAACTCGGCCAGCGCGGACTCCAGCTGCTCGATCGCCGGTACGTCGAGGTGGTTGGTCGGCTCGTCGAGGACCAGCAGGTTGACCCCACGCGCCTGCAGCAGCGCCAGCGCCGCCCGGGTCCGCTCCCCCGGCGACAGCGTGCTCGCCGGGCGCAGCACGTGGTCGGACTTGAGGCCGAACTTCGCCAGCAGCGTGCGCACCGGCTCGGGCGCCCAGTCGGGCACCTGACGCTGGAAGGCGTCCACCAGCGGCTCGTCGCCCTCGAAGAGCGCCCGTGCCTGGTCGACCTCGCCGACGACGACGCCCGGCCCGAGGTGCGACTCCCCCGCCTCCGGGGCCAGCCGGCCCAGCAGCAGCGCGAGCAGCGTCGACTTGCCGGCACCGTTCGGCCCGGTGATCGCCACCTTCTCCGCCCAGCCGATCTCCACCGACACCGGGCCGAGCGTGAAGTCCCCGCGCCGTACGACGGCCTGCCGCAGGGCCGCGGTGACCGCACCGGAACGGGGCGCGGCGGCGATCTCCATCCGCAGCTCCCACTCCTTGCGCGGCTCCTCCACCACCTCCAGGCGCTCGATGGCGCGCTCGGACTGGCGGACCTTGGCGGCCTGCTTCTCGCTCGACTCCGCACGGAAGCGACGCAGGTTCTTGTCGGGCTCGTTGTTGATGCTGCGCCGCGCGTTGCGGACGCCCTGCGCGGCCCAGTTGCGCTGCGTGGCGGCCCGCGCCTGGAGGGTGGACACCGTGTCGGCGTACTCCTCGTAGGCCTCGCGGGCGTGGCGCCGGGCGATCTCGCGCTCGGCCAGCCAGGCGTCGTACCCGCCGCCGTAGACGTTGATCGCCCGCTGGTGGAGGTCGAGCTCGACGATCCGGTTGACCGTGCGGGCCAGGAACTCCCGGTCGTGGCTGACGATCACCGCCGCCGCGGCGAGGTCCCCCACGAACCGCTCCAGCCGAGCCAGCCCGTCCAGGTCGAGGTCGTTGGTCGGCTCGTCGAGCAGGAAGACGTCGTACCGGGACAGCAGCAGGCTGGCCAGGCCCGCGCGCGCGGCCTGACCGCCCGAGAGCGCCGTCATCGGCTGCTCGAGGTCGATCGCGAGGCCGACGTCGTCGGCGATCGCCTCGGCGCGCTCGTCGAGGTCGGGCGCACCGAGGGCGAGCCATCGCTCCAGCGCGTCGGCGTACGCATCGTCGGCACCGGGCGCCCCCGCCTCCAGCCGCGCGGTCGCGTCGTCGAAGGCGGCCTGGGCGGCGGCCACGCCGGTACGGCGAGCCAGGAACCCGCGCACCGTCTCGCCGGGCCTCCGGTCGACCTCCTGGGGCAGGTAGCCGATCGTGGCGTGCGCCGGGGCGACCACGACCGCACCGGCCTCGGGGCGCAGCTCGCCGGCCAGGGTGCGCAGCAGCGTCGACTTGCCGGCCCCGTTGGGGCCGACCAGACCGACCACGTCCCCTGGTCCGACGACCAGGTCCAGTCCCGAGAAGAGCGCCGCCGCGCCGTGTCCGGCGGACAGCCCGGACACCTTGATCGTCGCGCCCACCAGCAGTCCCCTCGCTCACCGGGACGCGCGCCTGCGCGTGCCCGCACCCAGTCTGCCGGTTCCGCCCGGCCGGGAGCGAACCGGTTTCGCGCGCCGCGCTGGATCCGGCGCCGCGAGGCATTCCGCTGGTGCCGCCGGACGGGCAGGCTGTGGCGATGAAGGGCGACCTCTCCTACTTCCTGACCGCCACCACCATCGCCATCGTCGCGGCACTCGCGGTGATCGTTGCGGTGCAGGTCGCGGCCCACTTGCTGGCCCGCCGCTGGCCCCTGCTCGACCACCTGGCACGCCGCGAGCGGGTCCCGTTCCGGGTGTTGGTCCTCCTGATCGCGCTCAACCCCGTGCTCCAGCACCTGCGCCCCGAGGGCGACGCCCCGGGCTGGCACCTGGCCGCGATCACCGCCCGCGTGCTCGCGATCACGGCCGGCGGTTGGTTCGTGACCAGCCTGGTCGTCTTCTTCATCGACCTGGGCCTGCGCCGCAACGCGGCGGAGGTGGCGCGCTCCGACAACCGGGCCGCGCGTCGGTTGCGCACGCAGGTGCTCATCCTGCGACGCCTCGTCTACGTGATCGGCGGCGTGCTCACCGTCGGCGCGGTGCTGATGAGCTTCCCGCCGGTCTCCCGCTTCGGGGTCAGCGTGCTCGCCTCGGCCGGCGTGATCAGCTTCGTGGCGGGCCTGGCCGCCGGGCCCGTGCTGGGCAACGTCTTCGCGGGGCTGCAGCTGGCCTTCAGCGACGCCATCCGCCTCGACGACGCCGTCATCGTCGAGGGCGAGTGGGGCTGGATCGACGAGCTGACCCTGACGTACGTCGTCGTCCGGCTCTGGGACGAGCGCCGGATGGTGCTGCCCTCGTCGTACTTCACCACCACCCCGTTCCAGAACTGGACCCGGGAGAGCGCCGAGCTGCTCGGCTCCGTCGAGCTCGACCTCGACTGGCGCGTCGACACCACCGCACTGCGCGCCGAGGTCGACCGGGCACTCAGCGTCACGGACATGTGGGACGGGCGGGCCAAGGTCGTGCAGGTCACCGACGCCGTCGGCGGCTACGTCCGGGTCCGCGTCCTGGTCACCGCCCGCGACGCCCCCACGCTGTTCGACCTGCGCTGCCACGTCCGCGAGCACCTGGTCGCCTGGGTCCGCGAGAACGCCGAGCGCGGCATGCCGCGCCAGCGGACCGAGATCGTGACCACACCGCACTCCCGGATCGGGGCCATCGCCATCGACGTCGGCGGGCTCTTCCACGGCGACGAGGCGGCCGAGGAGCGTGCCGCACGGGCGGCCGGGCTGCATGAGGACGCCCACGACCCGGGCGGCCCCGGGCCGTCGGCCGAGTGAGGCGACGCGAGAGTCGCCGGTGCCCCGGCGCCCGCTCCGCGCTCGATGACGGCTGAGTAACACTCCCCGTCGCCGTACCGCCAGCGCGGTCACCGCGGGGCGCCATCACCCGGTGCAGACCCGTGGTCAGGGCACGAGCGCGTCGTTTGGTGCGAGCGCCCTAGAAGGGCGGTTGTGCATCCAGCACAACAAGGCTGTGGCCGTCCGACTGTGACGCGCGACACATCAAGCGTCCTAGCGTCGGGGTCGAGCGGCCGATCACCGGCCCCTGGCAAAGGAGAATCTCGTGCGAAAATTGGCGATCCGGCTCGGCGCGATTGCTGCAGCCCTGACCCTCCCTCTGGCGGGCCTGGTGGCGGGCCCCGCACAGGCAGACGGCTACGAGCGCGGGCCTGCGCCCACCGCGAGCAGTCTGCTCGGGAGCGGTTCCTTCTCGGTGAGCACCGACTCGGTGTCCTCCTTCGTGTCCGGCTTCGGCGGCGGGACCATCTACTACCCGACGTCCACCTCCGCAGGCACCTTCGGCGGCGTCGTCTTCTCGCCGGGCTTCACGGCCCGCGCCAGCCAGTACATCCCGCTGGCACGACGGGTGGCCTCCCACGGCTTCGTGGTCCTGGTCATCGACACCAACACGATCTACGACCAGCCCGACAGCCGCGGCCGGCAGATCCTGGCCGGCGTCGAGTACCTGACCGAGCGCGCGCCCAGCGCCGTCGCGGCCCGGCTCGACGAGTCCCGCATCGCGGTCTCGGGCCACTCGATGGGCGGCGGCGGCACGCTGTACGCCGCCGAGAACGGCCCCAGCATCGTCAAGGCGGCCGTCGCCCTGCAGCCGTGGCACACCGACAAGACCTGGTACGGGGTGGACGTCCCCACCATGATCATCGGCGCTGAGAACGACACGATCGCTCCCGTCTCCTCGCACTCGATCCCGTTCTACAACACGCTCACCAACGCCCCGGAGAAGGCGTACGGCGAGATCAACAACGCCGGCCACCTGATCGCCAACACCGACGACGACTGGCAGGGACGGCTGTTCGTCTCGTGGCTGAAGCGCTACCTGGACGAGGACACGCGCTACGACCCGTACCTGTGCCCCGGTCCGAGCTCGTTCAACCTCTCGGACTACCGGGACACCTGCCCGGCCTGACCCAGCAACACGTACGAGCCGCCGGGGTGAGGACCCACCCGGCGGCTCGTCCGCGTTCGATCCTCGGGCGGTGTGGAACCGGCCACAGAACCTTCGGTTCCGCCGGGCGCCCCGGCACGCTGGTCTGATGGAGGAACCGAACGTGCACCTGCTCGCGGCCGCGACCGTCGCCCTCGCCATCGCCGTCGCGGTGATCGCGGCGACGCGGGTGGGCATCGGCCTGCTCGCCCGACGCTGGCCACCCGCCTCACGCCTCGCCGAGAGCGCCCGGATCCCCTTCCGGGCGCTCGTCGCGCTGGTCGCGCTCTCCCCCGTGCTGGCCGACCTCGACGCCGGGTACGACCTGCCGGGGTGGGCCACGGTCGACGGCGGGGCCAGGGTCGCGATGGTGTTCGCCGCCGGCTGGCTGCTGACCGTCGTACTGGTCTTCCTGGTCGACCTCGCGCTGCTCCGCAACGCCGCGGGCGTGGCCCGGGCGGACAACCGCGCCGCGCGGCGCCTGCGCACCCAGGTGATGATCCTGCGCCGCCTGGTGTACGTCGCCGGCGCGGTGGTCACCGTCGGCGCGGTGCTGCTCAGCATCCCGGGCGTCGAGGCGTACGGCGCCAGCGTGCTCGCCTCGGCCGGCGTGATCAGCGTCGTCGCCGGCCTCGCCGCGACCTCCGTCCTCGGCAACGTCTTCGCCGGGCTGCAGCTGGCCTTCAGCGACGCGATCCGCCTCGACGACGCCGTCATCGTCGAGGGCGAGTGGGGCTGGATCGACGAGCTGACCCTCACCTACGTCGTCGTCCGGCTCTGGGACGAGCGCCGGATGGTGCTGCCGTCCAGCTACTTCACCACCACCCCGTTCCAGAACTGGACCCGGGAGAGCGCCGAGCTGCTCGGCTCCGTCGAGCTCGACCTGGACTGGCGCGTGGACACAGCGGCGCTGCGCGCCGAGGTCGACCGGGCACTCGAGGTCACCGACCTGTGGGACGGGCGGGCCAAGGTCGTGCAGGTCACCGACGCCGTCGGCGGCTACGTCCGGGTGCGGGTGCTGGTCACCGCCCGCGACGCCCCCACGCTCTTCGACCTGCGCTGCCACGTCCGCGAGCACCTGGTCGCCTGGGTCCGCGAGAACGCCGAGCGCGGCATGCCGCGCCTGCGGACCGAGATCGTCGAGGCGCCGCGGAGCCGGGTGCACACCCCGCGGACGGACGTCGGCGGACTGTTCCACGGTGACGAGGCGGCCGAGGAACGGGCGGCCCGCGCCACCGGCGAGATCGACCTCCGGGCCGTCGGCGACGCCGACCGCCCAGCGGACGCCGACCTCGGCGACCTCCGTCCACGTCAACCGGCGTCCCGGTGACCGAGCGGCTCGCCGGCGAGGTCGCCGGCGAGCCCCGCCACGCGAACCGACGGGGCGGGTGGGGGCTCGAGCAGGGCGCCCTCGGCGCCGGCGGCGACCCGTGGTCACGGCCCCCTACGATCGACGCATGCGCGCGCGGGCGGGGATCGTGGTCACGGGCACCGAGGTGCTCACCGGGAGGGTCGCCGACGCCAACGGGTCCTGGCTCGCCGAGGAGCTGCGGCGCCTCGGCGTCGACGTGGGCCAGGTCGTCGTCGTCGGTGATCGCGCCGCCGACCTCCTCGCCGCGCTGCGCTTCCTGGCCGCCTCGCACGACCTGGTGATCACCACCGGCGGACTCGGGCCGACCGCGGACGACCTGACCGCGGCCGTGGTCGCCGACTTCCAGGCCCGCCCCCTGGCACCGGACGTCGCGCTGCAGACCCGGATCCAGAGGATCGTCGAGCGGCTGTACGCCGACCGCGGGTGGGACTCCCCCGCTGCCGAGGTCCGGGCGGGCACGGCCAAGCAGGCACTGGTGCCACGCGGCGCGCGGGTGCTGGAGCCGACCGGGACGGCGCCGGGCCTGGTGGTGCCCGCGCCCGACGGTCACGACGGGCCGCCGGTGCTGGTGCTCCCCGGCCCGCCCCGCGAGCTGCGGGCGATGTGGCCCGCGGCGCTCGCGGCGCCGGAGGTCGCGGCGGCGCTGGCCGGCGCGGTGACACTGCACGAGGAGACGATCCGGATCTGGGGCCCCCCGGAGGCCGAGCTGGCCGGGCTGCTCCGCGACCACGAGGCGCGGCACGGTCTGGACGACCTCGAGGTGAGCACCTGCCTGCGCGACGGCGAGCTGGAGGTGGTGACGCGGTTCGCGCCGGAGGCGGCGGCCGCCTACCGGTCGCTGACCGCGGCGCTCGTCGACCGGTTCGGCGCGCGGGTCTTCTCGACCGACGGGCGCACGGTCGACCGCGTGCTGGCCGACCTGCTGGTCGCGCGCGGCGCGACCGTGGCGACCGCGGAGTCGTGCACCGCCGGCCTGGTCGCCGGCCGGCTGGCCGACCTCCCGGGCTCGTCGCGCTACCTGCTCGGCGGGTTCGTGACCTACGCGAACGAGGCGAAGACCGCCGAGGTCGGAGTACCGGAGCAGCTGCTGCGCCAGGTCGGCGCGGTCAGCGAGGAGGTCGCGGTCGCGATGGCCGCGGGCGCCCGCGAGCGGTTGGGAACGACGTACGGCCTGTCCACCACCGGCGTCGCCGGCCCCGACGGCGGGACGCCGGAGAAGCCGGTGGGGCTGGTCCACGTCGCGGTCGTGAGCCAGGACGGCGTCCGGCACCGTGCGCTGCGCCTCGGCGGTGGTCGGGACGCGATCCGCGCCCGGTCCGTCACCAGCTTGCTCCACCTCCTCCGCGAGGTGGTCTCCGCCGGGCCGCCCGGCGCCCACTCGGTCAGGTAGGGGCAGCCCTCGTCGTCGAGGTACCAGGACTCGCCGCGAAGATCTCCACGAGCGTCCAGATTGCGCGAGGTGCGCCACACCGCCGCCGTGGGGCGCGACAATCCGGGCGCCGGAGGCAACCAAGCCCCGGGCCACCCGGTCGAAGGGGCATGACCTTGCGAACGTCCGACGCGAGCCGACGAACGGAGGCCGCGTTGCCGAACGATGCCGACCAGCTCGTCGAGTTCGAGGCCTTCGTGGCCGCCCGCGCTCAGGCCCTGCTCCGCACCGCCTACCTGCTGACCCGCGACCACGCCATGGCCGAGGACCTGCTGCAGACCGCCCTCAGCAAGGCGTGGTTCGCCTGGCACCGGATCGAGAAGCACCCCGAGCCGTACGTGCGCCGGATCCTGGTCACCACCTACGCCGGCTGGCGCGGCCGCCGCTGGCACGGCGAGCAGCCCACCGAGACGCTCCCCGAGGGTGCCGACGGCGATCACGGCGCCACCGCGGTCGTCGAGCGGCACGACCTCGCCGACGCGCTGGACCGACTCCCCCGGCGCCAGCGCGCGGTGGTGGTCCTCCGCTTCTTCGAGGACCTCTCCGTGGCCGAGACCGCCCACGTGATGGGGTGCAGCACCGGCACCGTGAAGAGCCAGCTGCACAAGGCGCTGGCCCACCTCAGGATCGACCCCGCACTCGCCGACGACACCACCGGAGGTGCGCGATGAACACCCTCGACGACCTGCGCAGCCAGCTCGCCCACGACGCCGAGACCGTCGCCGGGGCGCCCGACCCCGCCCGGATCGGCTCCGTACGCCGCCGCGTCCGCGCCATCCGGCGCCGCCGCCACGCCGCGCTGGCCGCCGGGACCGCCGCCGTGGTGGCGGCGGTCGCCCTCGGCGTACCGACCCTGGGCGGCGGGAAGGACGCCGAACCGGCCGACGACGCCCCCACGGTCGAGGTCAACGGCTTCCAGTACCGGCTCGACCTCGCCGTGGACGGCGAGCCGGGCGAACGAACCGTCTCGGCCGACCTTCCCTCCAGCGATCGCGCACGGGTCGTTCAGCTGTCGGCCACCGACCTGCCCGACGGCGCGCGAGTGACCCTTGTCGACCCCTACTTCGACACGGTCCACTCCCAGCTGATGGGCGGTGACGCGGACCAGCCGCCGGTGCCGATCCAGGCGGGCCCGGTCCCGCTGGAGATCAGGTCGCGGGGCATCTCTCCCGAGACGGTGCTCCGTCTCTCGGTCTTCGAGCGCGTGGACGGACACCTGCCCCCGGGCATCTCCAACGGCACCGCGGTCTTCCGTGACGAGATCGCCGGTGAGACCCTCGTCGACGGCGGCTTCCTGCCGGAGGGGGCCAGCAGCATGACCTTCGAGGTGCCGGGGCCGATCTCGACGCTGACCTTCTCGTTCTACTGCGACCGCGGGTCGCAGCGCACGATGGCGCTGAGCGTCAGGATCGACGACGGCACCACGCTGTACTCGAAGTGCCTCCGTGACCCCTCCGACGTCGACGCGGGCGGCGGCGGGACCGGCGTCGACCTGCTGGACGATCCGGCCGGGACGATGCACACGATCACCTTCGCGACGACGGAGTCGAGGGGGTCGGAGGAGGTCGTCGCGCTCGACGGCACCGTGGCCGGCCTCGGCATCTACCGCGACGGGGCGCGGGAGCAGGTGGCCGGCGTCGAGGTCGACCGCGTCGTCGAGGCCGCCGGGCGCACCTGGGAGCTCGCCGACGCGCCCGGCCGCACCGCACGCCTCGATCTGGAGGAGGCCGACGCGCCCCGACTGGTCGGGTTCGTGGCCGCGAAGGGGCAGCCCGCGAAGCAGGTCATGCTCGCGACCAACGGCCGGCTCGGCTCGAGCACCGGCCTGCCCGGGGGCTACGGCATCACCGACACGATCTGGCCGGGGCGGACCGTCGACCTGGCCGTGGTCGACGGTCGCGGCCGCGCCGCGCAGGGCTCGGTGCTGATCTACCGGCCGGTCGACTGACCCAGGCTCACAGCTCGGAGAGGCGGGGAACGATCTCCTCGGCCACCGTCGTCACCCACGCCTCGGGGTCGTCGCTGGGCGGCATCATCGTCACCAGCGACACCCCGAGGGCGGCGTACTCCTCCATCTCGCGCAGGAACCCGTCGCGGTCGGCGAGCGGGTCGGTCATCACCAGGATCGTCGTACGGATCGCGTCGTAGTCGGTGCCGAGGCGGTCGCAGTGCTCCCGGAGCACCGACAGCTTGTGCTTCATCACCTCGGTGCCCTCGGCGAACAGGTTGCAGGCATCGGCGTACTGCGCGACCAGCCGCAGCGTCTTGCGCTCGCCGGTGCCGCCGACCAGCACCGGCACCCGATCCCGCGTCGGCGCCGGCACGTTGACGGTCTCGGCGAGACGGTAGTGCGCGCCCTCGTAGGGGCCGTCGTCGTCGCTCCACATCTGGCGCACGATCTGCAGGGTCTCCTCCAGGCGCTCGAACCGCTCGGCCGTCGGCGGGAACGGCACGCCGAGACCCTCGTGCTCCCGGTCGTACCAGGCCGCGCCGAGGTTGAGCCAGGCCCGCCCCCCGGAGAGCACGTCGAGGGTGGTGACGATCTTGGCGAGCAGTCCGGGGTGCCGGTAGGTCACGCCGGTCACCAGCAGGCCGAGGTCGACCCGCTCGGTGATCCCGGCCAGGTAGCCGAGGGTCGTGTAGCCCTCCAGCATCGGCTCGGGCGGGCCACCCAGCATCTCCATCTGGAAGTAGTGGTCCATCACCGTGAACAGGGCGACTCCGCCCTCGTCCGCGGCCTGGGCGGTCGCCGTGAGGCGGTCCGCCAATCTGGTCTGCCACTCGGGGTGGCTGAAGTTCGCGTAGTGGATTCCGAGGTCCATACCGGCGAACCTACGCCGGATTGCCGGGGGTGGGCGCCTACGATTTCCAACCATGCTGACGCGTTCCCTGGCCGTTGTACCGGCCGTGCTGCTCGTGGCCACCCTCTCCGCGTGCGGGGGCGACGACGGGGACGCCACCGCGAGCGACCCGACCACGGCCTCGGCCTCGGCGTCCGACGCGGCCTCCGAGAGCACCGACGCCGCCACGACGTGCGCCTACACGCCCGATGGCAGCGTCGCCGACCCGCAACTGCCGCCGGCCGAGCCGACCGTCTCGGGAGAGGTGAAGGCGACCCTGGAGACCACGATCGGCGACCTGCCGATCACCCTGGACGCCGACGCCGCGCCCTGCACCGTCAACTCCATCGTGTTCCTGGCCGAGAGCGGGTACTACGACGACAGCCCCTGCCACCGGATGACGGTCGCCGACGTCTTCAAGATCCTGCAGTGCGGTGACCCGACCGGGACCGGCACCGGCGGCCCGGGGTACACGGTCCCCGACGAGATCACCGGGTCGGAGACCTACGGCGAGGGCACGCTGGCGATGGCCAACACCGGGGCACCCGACTCCGGCGGCTCGCAGTTCTTCATCTGCTACGGCGACACGGCACTGAACGCCGCCTACACGGTGTTCGGCGCCATGGATCCGACCGGCACCGACCTGATCGCCGACGCCGCCCGGGCGGGCGTGACGCCGGAGGGCGCACAGGACGGGGCGCCGAAGACCTCGATCCAGATCACGGGCGTGTCGATCACGGGCTGATCACGGGGCTGCCGGCAGCGCGCCCGGGAGGTCGACCCCGGTGAGCTCCACCGACCGCTCCCACAGCGCGCGCGCCGCCGCCACGTCGGTGGCGCGTGCGCTGCGCCGTGCCGGCGCCGGCCAGCCCCACATCTCGGTCCGCCCGTGCGGGCCGATGTAGGCGTTGCCGGGGACGTCCATGGTCGCGGCGTAGACCGTGCACAGGGCGCCCCGCCAGGTCGGCATGCTGACCAGCCGCTGGCCGAACGAGCCGATCGCGGTCAGTACCGGGTTGCCGGTGCCGCTGGTGATGGCGGAGAACGTCGCCCCCGGGTGCGCCCCGACGGCGCGCACCGGGCTGCCGGCCGCGCGGAGCCGCCGATCGAGCTCGGCGAGGAACAGCAGGTCGGCCAGCTTGGAGTCGGCGTAGGCCCGGAAGACCCGGTACCGGCGACGCTGCCAGGCGAGGTCGTCCAGGTCCAGGCGGCCGCCGCGGTGCTCACGCGACCCGGTGACCACCACGCGGTCGCGCAGGTGGGGCAGCAGCAGGTGGGTGAGGGCGAAGTGGCCCAGGTAGTTGGTGGCAAAGTGCAGCTCGACGCCCTCCCGGGTGAGCCGGTGCGGTACGCCGAGCACGCCGGCGTTGTTGATCAGCACGTCGACGTGGCCGAACTCCTCGGCGGTCGCCGCGGCGAAGCGGCGCACCGAGCCGAGGTCGGCGACGTCGAGCCGGCGGACGTGGACGCGGCCCCGGTCCGCACCGGGCACGGTGCGGGCGGCCGCCTCGGCCTTCTCGAGGTTGCGGCAGGCGAGCACCAGCTCGGCGCCGCGTGACCCGAGGATCTGCGCGGTGGCCAGGCCGATCCCGCTGCTGGCTCCGGTGATCACGAAGCGACGCCCGGGCTGCGGCGGCACGGCGGTCCAGGGACGCATGGGCCCAGGCTGGCACAGGGCGGCGCCGGGCGCCCGGGAGACCGGCGATCCGTCACACCGGGCCTCCCCCGGCGTGGCCACGGGATTGTGTCGAGCCCGCCTGTTTGGATGCAGGCATGGAGATCGTGCTGCTGCTCATCGGGCTGGTCGTCGGCGTCGCCGTCGGCGCACTGGCCACGCGTGTCCTGACCTCGGGAGCCTCCACGGCGGACCGCGGCGAGGTGGACCGGCTGCGCGGCGAGGCGGAGCGCGGACGCGCCGAGGCCGAGCGGCTCCAGTTCGAGGTGGAGCGGGCCCGCTCGGAGCTGGTCCAGGCCGAGGCGCTGGCCGAGGCGCGCCAGCAGGCGATCGTCGCCGAGGTCCGTTCGCAGGAGTCCGCGGCCCGCGCCGAGGTGGAGGCCCGGCTCTCGGCCGCGGCGGCCTCCCTGGACGAGCTGCGCGCGGCCCTCCAGTCCGCCCAGGAGCAGCACCGTTCCGCCCTCACCGCGGCCCAGGAGCAGCATCGGGAGGTCCTCGCGGCCGCCCGCGAGCGGCACCAGGAGATCCTGCGGCAGCACCAGGAGGCCCAGCGGGAGCGCGAGAAGGCCGACGCCGGGCACACCCAGGTGCTCAAGACCCTGACCCCGGTCGCGGAGCAGCTGCGAGCGATGCAGCTGCGCGTGGAGGACATGGAGAAGCAGCGCCACCTCCAGCACGGCGAGCTCGCCGAGCAGCTGCGCACCACCCAGCACACGGTGGCGGAGTCGAAGAAGGCCGCGGACACCCTCGCCTCCGCGCTCTCCAACAACGCCGTGCGGGGGTTCTGGGGCGAGACCCAGCTCACCACGCTGGTGGAGTCGGCCGGACTGCTGTCGCGGGTCGACTTCACCCTGCAGAACCAGATCGAGGCCGACTCGGGCCTGCGCCGACCCGACATGGTGATCAACATGCCGGGCGGCAAGCAGATGGCCATCGACGCCAAGGCCCCCTACAACGCCTACATGGAGGCCTGCCGCAAGGACATCGACCCCGACGTGCGCCACCGGCACCTGGTCGAGCACGCCAAGAAGGTCCGCGGCCACGTCGATGCGCTCTCGTCGAAGTCCTACTGGTCCGGCCTCGCGGCCAGCCCCGAGTTCACGGTCGCCTTCATCCCCAACGACCAGCTGCTGACCGCGGCGCTCGACGCGGATCCGTCGCTGCTGGAGCACGCCTTCGGCAAGGGCATCGTGCTGGCCACCCCGGCCAACCTCTGGGCGATCCTCAAGACCGTGGCGTTCACCTGGCGCCAGGACGTGCTCACCGAGGACGCCAAGGAGCTCTTCGACCTGGGCCGCGAGCTCTACCTCCGGATCCTCAAGATGGGCGAGCACGCCGAGAAGCTGCGCCGCTCGCTGGAGAGCACGGTGAAGAGCTACAACGCCTTCGCCGGCTCGCTGGAGTCCCGCGTGCTGGTCACCGCCCGCAAGCTGGACCGGATGGACGAGTCCTCGGTCATCCCCTCCCCGCAGCCGATCGAGGTCGTCCCGCGCGCGCTGACCAGCGGCGACTTCGAGGCGATCGCCGACCTGGACCGGGACGAGCTGCAGCTCTCCATCGAGGACGCCATCGAGGCCGTGGAGGCCGAGATCGTCGAGGACCAGCAGGCGGGCTGACCCGGCGGGAGCCCCGCGCCCTCGAGGCGGCCCCACTGACGCTGGTCAGTCCGGCCCCACCGAGACTGGTCGGAAGCGCCCGATCCGCCGGCGCCGCTCCCTGCCCGCCGCTGCCGACCGCGGGTCGTGTGCCCGAGAACCCCGCCTACCGCTGTCTCAGGCACACGACCACACCCGCGCCGCACCACCCAGAGCTCCCGACAGCGCCTCGACGCCGGCCTCACGGGCCGCTACGTTGCGACGCGTGAATGTCGACGTACACGAGGTCGCCCCCGGTGTCTGGCAGGCCCGCGCGAAGCACGTGGCGTGGGTCCTCATCGTCGACGGCGGCGAGGTGACGCTGGTCGACACCGGCTATCCCGGCGACCGTGGCCGGGTGATCGCCTCACTGGAGAAGGTGGGCCGAGCGCCCGCTGACGTCTCGGCCGTCATCCTCACCCACGCCCATCCGGACCACCTGGGCAGCGCCGAGTACTTCCGTGCCGAGGTCGGGACGCCGGTGCTGGTCCACGAGAAGGAGGTGCCGAACGCGACGGGTGCCCACATCGAGCAGGTGTCCGTCGCGACCCTGCTCGCCCGGGTCTGGCGACCCGACGTGGCGGTCTGGATGCGGGACATCGTGGCGCTGAAGGCCGCGCGTGTCGACCGACTGGCGGCGGTCGACACCTTCACCACCGAGCCCCTCGACCTCCCCGGGCACCCGGTGCCGGTGCCCACGCCCGGACACACGTCGGGGCACGCCGCCTTCCACCTGCCCGACCGGGGTGCGCTGCTCGTCGGCGACGCCCTGATGACCGAGCACGCCCTCGCGCGCACGCCGGGACCTCAGCTCCTGCCGTCCTTCTTCAACCACGACGACGACGAGGCGCTGGCCTCGCTCGAGCTCCTGTCGGAGCTGGAGGCCGAGGTGGTCGTCCCGGGCCACGGACCCGCGTTCCACGGGTCCCCGCGCGCTGCGGTGGCCGCGGCGGCCGCCTCCGCCCGCTGAGGGTCCCGGCTCGGGCAGCGGCCCCGCTCAGACCCGGTCGGGCCCGAGGATCGGGTTCTCGGGCCCTCCCAGGTCGACCGTCCGCTTCACGTTGGACATCGCGGTGACCGTCGCGGTGCCCAGGGGCCCGCTCCGGTCGAAGACCTCGGCCGTGCCGACCGCGAGGCCCTGTGCGGCCACGTGGTCGGTGGCGCGGATGCCCAGGGTGGTGCTGTCGGGGCGCCGCGCGAGCGTCAGGTCGATGTCGGTGTTGATGTACTCGATGCCGCCGCTCCCCCAGTTGGTCACCATGCTGGTGGCGTCCGCGACCGAGGCCACCGCCTGGAACGGGGTGGCCTCCTCGCCGACGACCACGGGCATCGCGGTCTGCCACGTGGCGTGGCGGCCCGCGTTCTGGTGCTCGCCGAAGTTCTGGGACCAGGGCGCATCGCTGGCGAAGAACGGGACGTGGTGGGCGCCGTCGTTCGGTACGACGTCGAGCCCCGGCGGGGCCGGACGGTCCGCGGCCGTCCAGAGTGTGCCTGCGGGGTCCTCCCCCGGGCGGAGGAAGAGCGCGCTCGCCCGAGCGACCGGCTCGCCGTCCTGCTCCATCACGGCGTCGAGGAGGAGCAGTCGCGCGCTGGAGCGGACCACCGTGGCCCGGCCGACGGACGGGACCATCCGAGCGGGCCGGAACAGATCGACGTGGTACCGGGTCGGGACCAGATCGGGGCGGCCGAGCTCGGCCACGTGCTCCTCCAGCGTCAGCGCCAGCAACCCGCTCACCGCGACGCCGTGCATCTGCGTGTCGCTCCACAGACTGGCGGCCAGCGCCTGCGGGAGGAGCGTGCCGCGCTCACCCCTGCGGAACCAGCCCGGTACGAAGTCGCTCACCGGGGCAGCCTAGAACACGTTCTCAATCGCGGCGGACGGTGTCCGGATGCCCTCCGGGGGCCGGCACCGAGGGGTCGTACGGCGTCCTCGTGTACAGGAAGGTCGCGCACTCCAGGTGCGTCACCACTCCCCGGGCGTCGCGATGCACCTCCAGCGTCTCGCCGAGGTGGTAGCCCTCGCTCCCCACGATGCGCTCGCCGGCGAGCCCGAACCGGTCGCCGACCTCGCCGGTGCGGACGTCGCGCAGCCGCAGGTCCTCGCCCCACCACTCCAGCGAGTACGCGGTGTTGCCCCAGAACCAGAGGCCGGGGACGCCCCGGACCGGATCCGGGAGGTCCGCGGTCGGATGCCACGGCCTCGGGCCGGTCGGAGCCGCCGCCCGCATCCGGACGGGCACCTGGTCCGAGCGCAGCCCGGTGGTGGCGTTCGCGAGCACCGCGACGGCGTCACCAGTCGCCGGGTCGGCGAAGAGGCTGGCCTGGAAGCCCGGCATCGACCCGGTGTGCCCGACCCACGCGTGTCCGTCGACGTCGAGGAGGCGCACACCGAGGCCGTAGCCGGGGGTGATCGGGTCGCGCATCAACGCCGCCGTCGCCTCCCCCAGGACCTGGGGATGGCCGTGCGCCAGCACCCCAGCCCAGGTCAGCAGGTCGCCCGGGGTGCTCCACAGCTGGCCGGCGGGCGCCATCGCCACCGTGTCCGCGTGCGGCTCCGCGGCCAGGACGCCCGTGAAGTGGTCGACGCTCCACCCCGGCGCGCGCCCCGGGGGCGGGCCGTACGCGGTGGCCGTCATCCCGAGCGGCCCCAGCAGCCGGTCGGCGACCAGCTCCCGCCAGGTCCGGCCGTGGGCCTCCTCGAGCACCCCGCCGAGCAGCGCGAAGCCCAGGTTGGAGTAGTGGTAGACCTCGCCCGGCCCGGCGATCGGCGCCCGACCCGCGTTGGCGGCGAACAGGGCAGCGCGGTCCGCGCCGGTCGTGCGCTCCCACCACGGGCCGACGGGCTCGCTGGGCAGGCCGGCGGTGTGCGACAGCAGCCCGGCGAGCGTGGCGTCGCCGTGCGGTGCGTCGGGGAGGAACCGTCGCACCGGGTCGTCGAGCGAGGCGTCGCCGCCCTCGACCAGCTGCAGCACCAGGACCGCCGTCATCGTCTTGGTGATCGACCCGATCCGGTACGCCGTCCCCGGCACCGGGACCGGGTCTTCCCCGACCCCGCCCCACCAGACGGCGCGGCCCCCCTCGGCGACGGCGCCCGACACCGACGGCAGCCGGCCTGCGGCCTGCAGGCCGGCCAGCGCGTCGTCGTACCGGTGGACGGTCACGGCGTGGGTGCTCCCCTCGTCCGGGTCAGTCGGCGTACGCCTCCATGGGCGGGCACGAGCAGACCAGGTTGCGGTCGCCGTAGGCCTGGTCGATCCGGGCGACGGGCGGCCAGTACTTGTCCGCGTCGAAGCCGGTCGGGAAGGCGCCGAGCTCGCGCGGGTAGGCGCGGTCCCAGTCGCCGGTCAGCACCGCACCGGTGTGCGGAGCGTGCCGCAGCGGCGAGGCGTCGGCGGCCCACTCCCCCGCCGCGACCCGGTCGATCTCGCCCTTGATGGCGATCATCGCGTCGATGAAGCGGTCCAGCTCGGCCAGGTCCTCCGACTCCGTCGGCTCGACCATCAGCGTGCCGGCGACCGGGAACGACATCGTCGGCGCGTGGAAGCCGTAGTCGATGAGCCGCTTGGCGACGTCGTCGACCGTGACCCCGGTCTGCTTGGTGATCTCGCGCAGGTCGAGGATGCACTCGTGCGCGACCAGGCCGGAGTCGCCACGGTAGAGCACGGGGAAGTGCTCGCCGAGACGCGCGGCGACGTAGTTGGCCGAGAGCACCGCCACCGCGGTGGCGCGGGTCAGTCCGGCGGCCCCCATCATCGAGACGTAGGCCCACGAGATCGGCAGGATCCCGGCGGAGCCGTACGGCGCGGCGCTGATCGCCCCCACACCCTCGCGACGCTCGGCGTCCGGGTGCAGCACGTGGGTGGGCAGGTAGGGCGCCAGGTGCTCGCGGACGGCGACCGGTCCGACGCCCGGGCCACCGCCGCCGTGCGGGATGCAGAACGTCTTGTGCAGGTTGAGGTGCGAGACGTCGCCGCCGAACTTGCCGGGCTTGGCGTAGCCGAGGAGGGCGTTGAAGTTGGCGCCGTCGATGTACACCTGGCCGCCGTGCTCGTGGACGATGTCGCACAGCTCGGTGATGGTCTCCTCGTAGACCCCGTGGGTCGAGGGGTAGGTGACCATGATCGCGGCCAGGTCGTCGGCGTGCGCGGCGCACTGAGCCCGCAGGTCGTCGAGGTCGACCGTGCCGTCGTCAGCGGACTTCACCACGACCACCCGCATCCCGGCCATCACCGCGGAGGCGGGGTTGGTGCCGTGGGCCGAGGCGGGGATCAGGCACACGTCGCGCTGCCCCTGGCCCTGGGCGACGTGGTAGGCCCGGATCGCCAGCATGCCGGCGTACTCGCCCTGGGCGCCGGCGTTGGGCTGGATCGAGACGCGGTCGTAGCCGGTGACCTCGGCCAGCCAACCCTCGAGCTGCTCGATCATCTGCCGGTAGCCGGTCGCGGCGTCGGCCGGCACGAAGGGGTGCAGGTCGGCGAAGCCGGACAGCGTGATCGGCTCCATCTCGGTGGTCGCGTTCAGCTTCATCGTGCAGGAGCCGAGCGGGATCATCCCGCGGTCCAGCGCGTAGTCGCGACGCGCGAGGCGCTTGAGGTAGCGCAGCATCGAGGTCTCGTTGTGGTGCGTGGTGAAGACCGGGTGGGTCAGGTACTCGGTCTCCCGCGCCAGGCCCGTCGGCAGGCCGGCGAGGGGCTCGACAGCGCTCGGGGTGATGCCGAAGGCCGCGTGCAGGGCGCGCAGCGTCCCGGCACCGGCGGTCTCGCCGAAGGAGATGCCGACCGTGTCGGCGTCGATCAGCCGCAGGTGCAGCCCCTGGACACGGGCCTCGGCGACCACCTGCTCGGCCCGTCCCGGGACGCGCACACCGAGGGTGTCGAAGAACGTCTCCTCGACCAGCTCGAGGCCGGCCTCGCGCAGCGACGCGGCAGCGCGACCGGTCAGCTCGTGGATCCGGCTCGCGATCGACCGCAGCCCGGCCGGGCCGTGGTAGACGGCGTACATGCCGGCGGCGACGGCCAGCAGCACCTGCGCCGTGCAGATGTTGGAGGTCGCCTTGTCGCGGCGGATGTGCTGCTCGCGGGTCTGCAGGGCCAGCCGGTACGCCGGGCGGCCCTCGGCGTCGATCGACACCCCGACCAGGCGGCCGGGCATCTGACGCTCGAGGCCGGCGCGGACGCTCATGAAGCCCGCGTGCGGGCCGCCGTAGAAGAGCGGCACGCCGAACCGCTGGGCGGAGCCGACGACGACGTCGGCACCGAGCGCACCCGGCGCCTCGAGCAGGGTGAGGGCCAGCAGGTCGGCGGCGACCACGGCGAGCCCGCCGCGCTCGTGGGCCTGCTCGATCAGCGGACGAGGGTCGAGCACCCGCCCGGAGGCCCCCGGGTACTGCACGAGGACGCCCGACACGGGGCCGTCCGGCAGGCCGTCGGTGAGGTCGGCGACGACGACCTCCACGCCGATGCCGGCGGCGCGGGTACGCACCACGTCGATGGTCTGCGGGAGCGCGTCCGCGTCGATCACGAACGGCCCGGAGGCCTTGCGGTTGGCCCGGAACGCCAGCGCCACCGCCTCGCCGGCCGCGGTCCCCTCGTCCAGCAGCGACGCCCCGGTGGTGGGCAGGCCGGTGAGGTCGGAGACCATCGTCTGGAAGTTGATCAGGGCCTCCAGGCGGCCCTGCGAGATCTCCGGCTGGTACGGCGTGTACGCGGTGTACCAGCTCGGGTCCTCGAACAGGTTGCGCCGGATCACGGCGGGCGTGACGGTCGAGTGGTAGCCGAGGCCGATCATCGCCTCGCCGGGCTCGTTGGCCGCGGCGAGCGCGCGCAGCGCGGCGGCGGTCTCCTCCTCGTCCGCGCCGGGGCCGAGCGCCAGTGGGTCGCCGCCGCGGATGCCCTTGGGCACCGCGGCATCCATCAGATCGTCCAGGGAGTCGAAGCCGAGGCGCGCGAGCATGCTCGCGACCTGGACGTCGTCGGGGCCGAGGTGGCGGGCGACGAAGGGAGAGAGGTCGGCCGGCTGGCCGGCGGAAAGAGAGGTCACGGGTTCAGGCTCCTCGGATCGGACGCTCGAGCCCTCCCCCTCTGTCATCGCCTCGTCGCGACTTCAGAGTTGCCTGGTCCGCGCAGTCCTGGTGCCTGAGAGGTTCCGGGGAGGAATTGCCCCTTCGGCGCCCGATCCCGAAAAAGAGAACAGACTCTCCCGCGCAGCATCAACGGCGCGGGAGAGCCTATCAGTGAGGAACGATCAGACCGCGTTGCGGGCGGCTCGTCGAGCCGCGAGCTCGTCGGCGCCGGTGGAGGACGAGCCGTCCGAGGCACGCTCGCTGGGCAGCGAGGAGAGCGTGCCCTCGATCTCCCGCCACACACCACCGATCGCGATGCCGAAGACGCCCTGGCCGCCCTGGAGGAGGTCGATCACCTCGTCGTTGCTCGTGCACTCGTAGACCGAGGCGCCATCGCTCATCAGCGTGACCTGCGTCAGGTCGTCGGTGCCCCGGTCACGGAGGTGACCGACCGCGGTACGCACCTGCTGCAGCGAGATGCCCGCGTCGAGCAGGCTCTTGATGACCTTGAGGATCAGGATGTCGCGGAAGCTGTAGAGCCGCTGCGAACCGGAGCCGCTGGCACCGCGCACACTGGGCTCGATGAGGCCGGTACGCGCCCAGTAGTCGAGCTGCCGGTAGGTGATGCCGGCGGCATTGCACGCCGTCGGACCGCGGTAGCCGAGGTCGCTGGGCAGCGGCGACACGTCGTCGGTGAAGAGGAGGCCCTGCTCCTCGGCGGCGGCGGATGCCGCAGGGTCATGGGCCGTCTTCGGCTGCTGCTCGTTCACTCGGTCCTCCGTGGTTCCAGGTGGGCAAGAGATGACGCTACGGGTGCCCCCGAAGGGGGTCAAAGACCTACGGGGCGTGTCGCGAAAACTCTCACCCTCAACATGAACGTTACGTCGATTCGAAGTCCTCGGGAGAGACGTGGTCGAGAAACTCACGGAAACGCTCGACCTCGTCCTCCTCCTCGGTGGGCACGGCGAGGCCCGCCTCGTCGAGCACCCCCTCGTCGCAGTAGATCGTGGTGCCCGTGCGCAGGGCGAGCGCGATCGAGTCGGACGGTCGGGCGCTGACCTCGGCGCCCGAGCTGAAGACCAGCGTGGCGAAGAAGACGCCGTCACGGACGTCGGTGATCCGCACCTGCTCCAGGTCGTTGCCGGTCGCGGTGAGGATGTCCTTCATCAGGTCGTGGGTGAGGGGGCGCGGGGGCACCACGCCCTGCTGCGCGAAGGCGATCGCGGTCGCCTCCACCGCGCCGATCCAGATCGGCAGGTAGCGATCCCCGCTCACCTCGCGCAGCAGCACGATCGGCTGGTTGGACGGCATCTCCACCCGGACACCCATGACGTCGACCTCGCGCATGGCTCCAGCGTACTCACAGCCGGGGACGGCGGTGGGACCTCAGAGCCGGCGGAGCCCGGCCTTGACGAGCGTGGCGTGCAGCTTGACCGACAGCGCGGCGATCTCGCTGACGGCCTCCTCGGCCCGAGCCGCCGCCGCGGCGTCGCGGCCGCGGCGCACGGGCGCGACGATCTGACCGATCAGACCGACCTCGCGGTCCGCGGCGGCCTTGAACGCGCGCAGGTGACGCGGCTCGATGCCGAAGTCACCCAGCTCGCGCGCGGTCTGCGCCACGACCAGCGCGTCGCTGTCGAAGTGGCCGGTCGCCGACCCCACGATCAGCCCGAAGCCCTCGAGCGCGGTCAGCAGGTCCTCGTCGATGCCCGAGATCTTGATCAGCTCCTGCCGGGAGAGCCGCACCTGGTCGCGGCGCCGGAAGGACTCCGGCGTGGGCACGCCGTCGGCACCGAGCTGCACCTGCGGCACCACCGGGACCACCGGCTCGATCGGCGGCGGCGCCAGGCCGCTGTCGATCGCGTCGAGGTGCTCCCCGATCACCTTGAGCGGGAGGTAGTGGTCGCGCTGCATGCGCAGCACGTACCGCAGGCGCTCGACGTCGCGGTGGGCGAACTTCCGGTAGCCGGCGGGGGTGCGCTCGGGCTTGATCAGCCCCTGCTCCTCGAGGAACCGGATCTTCGAGATCGTCACCGACGGGAAGTCCTCGCGCAGCAGGTCGAGCACCTGCCCGATGTTGAACAGCTCCCGGGCGGCGACCGATCTGGGCGCCGGATCCGGGCGAGCGGGAACCATCGAGATCAGGCGCTCTCGTGCCCGGCGAAGTAGACCAACCGGTACTTGCCGATCTGGACCTCGTCACTGTCCTTGAGCAGCACCTGCTCGATCCGGTCGCGGTTGACGTAGGTGCCGTTGAGGCTTCCCGCGTCCGCGACCGTGTACCCGTTGGCCTCACGGCGGAACGTCGCATGCCGGCGCGAGACCGTGACGTCGTCCAGGAAGATCGCGCTGTCGGGGTGACGGCCCGCGGTCACCTCGGACTGGTCGAGGAGGAAGCGGCTGCCCGCCCCCGGACCCTTCTGCACCACCAGCAGGGCGTGACCGAGCGGCAGCGCGTCGACGGCCGCCGCATCGACCGGGTTCAGCGCCCGGTCGGACGTCTCGACCTTGTCGCCGCCGCCGAACTGGATCGTCGCGGTGGTCTCGGTCATCGGCGAGACGGCGGGATCCGGGGTCTCGGTCGGCGCGGACTCCGCGATCACCAGCCGCGTACCGCACTGGGAGCAGAACCGCGCATCGTCCGGGTTCTGCCGACCGCAGTTGGTGCAGAACGGCATCAAGCCTCCTCAGGCACAACCCTCACCCTGACAGTGAGGTGGATGGTTCGAACCTACACCCTGCCCGGCGCCGGATGATCAGGAACCGAGCTGGGCCTCGTAGGAACTGGCGTCCATCAGATCGGCCAGCGCGCCCTCGACCGAAGGGACGACCTCGAAGAGCCAGCCCTCGCCGTACGGGTCGCTGTTGACCAGCTCCGGCGTGGCGTCGAGTGCGTCGTTGCGCGCGACGACCTCGCCGTCGATCGGCGCGTAGATGTCGCTCACCGACTTGGTGGACTCCAGCTCGCCGCAGGGCGCGCCGGCGGTCAGGGCCTCGCCGACCTCCGGGAGGGACACGTAGACGATGTCGCCGAGGGCGTCCTGGGCGAAGTCGGTGATGCCGACCCGGACCGACCCCGGGGCACTGCCCGCCTCTGCGACCCACTCGTGCTCGGCGGTGTACTTCAGGTTCGTGGGGTTCACGGTGCGCGCTCCTCGGGTGCCGCTGCTGGTCCGGGCCACCGTGACGGTGGCCCCGGGTCAGAAGGCTACTGGTCGGGGTCCGGCTCCGCGAAGCGCCCATCGGCGTTGTCGCGCACCGATTCGATGTCGAGCGAGGACAGCTTGGTGACCACGACCTCGGCTCCGTCGTCGCGCAGCTGCTGCCGCGGGCCGAACGCGAAGACCATCGCCGCACTCAGCACGTCCGGGTCGCCGATCACGTCGATGACGAACGGGGCCTCGACGAGCTCCCCGTCCACCAGGAACCCGCCGTCGGTCTCGGCGAACGAGGTCTGCGCGACGATCCGGATCTTGCCGTTGATCTGCATCGCCTCGGCGCCGACGGTGCGCAGCTCCTGCACGGTGTCGAGCATCGACGAGAGCCGGACGGTGCCGTCCACCTCGGTGATCGTGATCCGGATGCCGGGCCCGGTGACCGGCACGAGACCGGCCAGCACGTTCAGGTCGTCGACCTCGCCCTGAGCCTGCTCGAGCGCCGTCCGTCGCTTGGTGCTGTCGTTGCGCAGGTCGTCGCGGACCGTCTCCAGCCGGTCGACGTCGCTCTCGGCCTGCTGCCGGGCGCCCGCCAACGCGTTGAGGACGTCGATCAGGTCCTGCTGCCGCAGCCCCGCGTAGTTGTCCTCGACGCCGGCGATCCGCACCTGCGTCACCGCCCCGAAGCCGACCATGGCCAGCAGCACCGCCACCACGACCTGGCGCCGGGTCGGGTTGCGCAGCGCCGCCACGACGCGGCTGCCCGGGGTGCCCGGCGACGTGCGCCGGGTCGACTCCTCCGGCGCCGGGTCCGCCACGGGCGCCTGCGTCGCAGCCTCGTCGGTCGGCTCGTCGGTCGGCTCGTCGGTCGGCTCGTCGGTCGGCTCGTCGACCGGCTGCTCCGTCGGTTCCTCGACCGACTCCTCGGCGCCCTCGGCCGCGCGCTGGTCGGTCTCGTCAAGCATGGAAGACGTGCCTTCGGATGGCGGCGGCGTTGGTGAAGATCCGGATGCCCAGGACAACGACGACGCCGGTGGAGAGCTGGCCGCCGACCCCCAGTCGATCGCCCAGGTAGACGATGCCGGCGGCGATCACCACGTTGCTGACGAACGAGACGACGAAGACCTTGTCGTCGAAGATGCCGTCGAGGTAGGCGCGCAGGCCACCGAAGACCGCGTCCAGGGCGGCGACCACCGCGATCGGCAGGTAGGGCTCGAGACCGACCGGCACGTCGGGCTGGAAGACCAGCCCGAGCGCGACCCCCGCCAGCAGCCCCAGAACCGCGATCACGCCGCACCGCCTCCCTGTCGTTCCGCGCCCTCGTTCGAGAGCTCCCGCGCAGACCGTAGCCTGAGCAACCCCACGGGCGCGGCAGGCAGGCGGACCTGCGAGAGGTTGTCCACCTCGTAGGTGAAGGCGAACTGGTTCACCAGCGCCAGGAAGTCCTGGCCGGCGTCGGACTCGATGAAGTCCGCGGCGAGGCGGTCCACGTTGCCCACCGCCACGACGGAGTACGGCGGAGCGATCCCGGTGCTGTTGACCTCGATCGGCGTACCCGAGTTCCGGATCGCCGAGCGCGCCGTGAGGCGGTGGCCGTTGATCGCGATCGCCTCCGCTCCCGCGGACCAGAGCGCGTCGACCAGCACCGCGAGGTCCGAGTCACGGACGACGTTGCCGGGGGCGGTCCGCGCAGTGTTGTCGACCGTCACCCGGATGCCCGGACCGACCACCGGCGTGAAGCCCGCGGCGGCGCCGATCCGAGCACGCCGGGCCTCCAACGCGGCGAGCTCGTCGCCGAGCTCGCGCAGCGACTGCTCGTCGAGGGCGTTCTGCTCGCGCAGGGCGTTGAGGCGCCCCTGGGCGTCGTGGACGGAGTCGCGCCGGCTCTCGATCCGGGCGATCAGCGCCGCGCGGCTCGCGTCCTGGTCGGCCGCGTTGCGCGAGGTCTGCACCGCCGCGACGGTGACCAGCAGCGCGAAGGCGCCGAGGACGGCGATCACGCCGACGCGCGAGACACGGCGCAAGGACGCGCCGGGACCGCGGCGGTCGGCCACGGCCTGGTACTCCTGGTCCAGCGACTCCTGGGTGATCAGGGTCAGCAGCGGCGTCCGGGCCCGGTCGGTGACGTCAGTCACGGCCCGACCCCTTCCGGCGCGGTGCCCGCTCGACGGTCGCCAGGAGCGTGCGCACCTGCCAGGCGTAGAGCAGCCCCGCCCACCAGTAGAGGCCGATGCCCCACGCGGCGAAGGCCCAGCCGAAGACCAGCGCCAGCGTGGCCACGGTGCCGTCGCCCTCGCCGAGCAGGAGCAGCGGGAACGCGTAGAGGAGGTTGAAGGTCGCTGCCTTCCCGAGGAAGTGCACGGGAAGCGCGCTGTAGCCACGGGTGCGCAGCAGCGGGACCAGGCCCCACATCAGCAGGTCGCGCAGCGGGAGGGCCAACGCCACCGGCCACGGGATCACGTCGCGCAGCGCCAGACCGACCACCACGGCGAGGATGTAGAGGCGGTCGGCGACCGGGTCCAGGAGCTGGCCCAGCGGCGAGGTCTGGTCGAGCTTGCGGGCCAGCCAGCCGTCCAGGAAGTCGGTGACCCCGGAGACCGCCAGGACGACCAGCGCCCAGCCGTCGGCCTCGGGCCCCAGCATCAGCCACAGGAAGAGCGGGACCAGCAGCAGCCGCAGGATGCTCAGCAGGTTGGGCACCGTCAGCACCCGCCCGGAGGCGCGCTCGAGCCTGCTCTCCCGATCCGCCACGGTGGTCACCCTAGTCAGCCCCCGTCACAGCCTGGTCATCGGAGTGCGCGGCGTCGCGGATCTCCCCGACCAGCTCCTCGATGACGTCCTCCAGCGCCGCCACGCCCAGCGTCGTGCCGGAGGTGTCCACGACGCGGGCCATGTGCGCACCGCGACGCTGGAGCACCTCGAGCACCTCGTGCAGCTGGCTGCCCTGGGTGACATTGGCGAACGGCCGGATCCAGCGGTCCGCCACGGGACGCTGCCGTCGGGTCTCGTCGGGCTCGAGGACGTCCTTGATGTGCAGGTAGCCGATCAGCTCCGGCGCCTCGGCGCCGTCCACCACCGGAAAGCGGCTGAAGCCCGTGCTCGCGCACAGCGCCTCGACCTCGGCCCCGGTCGAACCGCGGACGACCGTGGCCAGCCGGTCCGGGGCCATCATCACCGCGTCGACGGTCTTCTCGGTGAACCCGAGGGCACCGGAGAGCCGGTCGTACTCGCCGTCGCCGAGCAGACCCTCACCGCGCGACTCCTCCACCAGCGCAGCCACCTCCTCGCGGGTGTAGGTGCTCGCCACCTCGTCCTTCGGCTCGATCCGCAGCAGGCGGAGGATGCCGTTGGCCATCGCGTTGATGGAGGCGATCACCGGCCGCAGCACGGTCACCAGGCCGAGCAACGGCGGCCCCAGGACGAGCGCCGCCCGGTCGGGACCGGCGAGCGCGATGTTCTTCGGCACCATCTCGCCGAGCACGACGTGCAGGAAGACCACCACGGCGAGCGCGACCACGAAAGCGATCGGGTGCACCGCCTCGTGCGGCAGGCCGAGCGCCTCGATCCCGGGCTCCAGCAGGTGCGCGAGCGCGGGCTCGGCCACGGCACCGAGGCCGAGCGAGCAGATGGTGATGCCCAGCTGCGCGCCGGCCATCATCTCCGAGACGTTCTCCATCGCGCGCAGCGTGGTGCGCGCCATGCGCGAGCCCTCGTGGGCCATGGGCTCGATCTGGCTGCGCCGTGCGGAGATCAGCGCGAACTCGGCGCCGACGAAGAAGGCGTTGGCCAGGAGCAGCAGGACGGCCAGCCCGATGCCGTACAGGTCGCTCATCGGTCCTCCTCCGGCATCGCCGGGTGCGCCTCGACCCGCATCGACAGCCGGTCGATGCGCAGTCCGTCCATGTGGTCGACGGTCAGCACCGCGGTGCGGCCGACCGCCTCGCCGTCCTCGTCGAGGTCGCTGAGCGGCACCCTCGCGCTGTCACCGGCGACCGGGATCCGCCCGAGCACCTTGAGCACCAGGCCGGCGATCGTGTCGTAGTCCTCGCCCTCGGGCAGCGGCACGTCGGTCAGGTCCTCCACCTCGTCGGGCCGCAGCAGACCGGAGAGCGACCAGGACCCGTCGCGCCGCAGCCGGCCGCGGGCGCCGAGCCGGTCGTGCTCGTCGGCGATGTCGCCGACGATCTCCTCGATCACGTCCTCCAGCGTCACGATCCCGGCGTGGTCGCCGTACTCGTCGAGCACGATCGCCATCTGGAACCCGTCCTCGCGCAGCAGGGCGAGCAGCGGGTCGAGGCGGAGGGTGTCGGGGACCTCGATCGGTCGGGCCATCAGGTGCTTGACCTTGACCGTCGCGCGCTCGTGCAGGGGCAGGGCCACGGCGTTCTTCACGTGCACCGTGCCGACCACGACGTCCTGCTCGTCGAGCACCGGGAACCGCGAGTGCCCCGTCTCACGGGTCAGCGCGATCACCGCACTGGCACGGTCCTGCTCGCCGAGCGAGCGGGTGCGCACCCGCGGCGTCATGATCTCGCCCGCGGTCCGGGACCCGAACTCCACCGAGCGCTCCATCAGCTCGGCGGTGTCCGCGTCCAGCGTCCCCTCGTGGGCGGAGCGCTGGATCAGCGAGGCGAGCTCGGTCGAGCTGCGCGCCGAGCGCAGCTCCTCCTGCGGCTCGATGCCCAGCCGGCGCACGATCGCGTTGGCGCTGCCGTTGAGACCCCGGATCGGCACCGCGCAGGCCGCGGTGAACAGGCGCATCGGGCGCTGGGTGGCACGCGCGGTGGCCAGCGGGAGCGCGATCGCGACGTTCTTGGGCACGAGCTCGCCGATCAGCATGGTCAGCACCGTGCTGATCGCCAGGCCCGAGGCCACCGCGACCGGGCTGACCGCGGAGTCGGGCACCCCGATGCCGGTCAACGGGGCGCGCAGGAGCTCGGCGATCGCGGGCTCGGCCAGGAAGCCGATGCCCAGGTTGGTGAGGGTGATCCCGACCTGCGCTCCGGACAGCTGCGTGGAGAGCGATCGCAGCGCGCGCTGCAGACCGATGGCAGAGGTGTCGCCGGACTCCGCCGCGCGGTCGACCTGGCCACGGTCGACCGTGACGAAGGCGAACTCCGCGGCGACGAAGAGACCGCAGGCGAGGATGAGCAGGATGGCGATTCCCAGCAGAAGCCAGGGTGTCATCGAGTGTGTGGTCCTTCGAAGGTGGAACAGGGAGTCTGATTCTACCGGTGGATCGGCCACGGGCCCGCGTTCACGCGAACATCGGCCCCGCCGAACGCCGTGCCGAACGCCGTGCCGAACGCCGTGCCGAACGCCGTGCCGAACGGCCGGCCGACGAGCTCGCGGCCCGGGAGACTCGGAGGTGCCGCCGACCTCGGCCCGGGCTCAGCCGCGACGCTGCCGGGCGACCTCGGCGTACCACTCCAGCAGGTCCGGGGCATCGACGCTGCCGGGGTCGAACGAACCGGAGAGGTCCTTGCCGGCCAGCACCTTCTTGACCGGCACCTCGAGCTTCTTGCCCGTGCGCGTGTGCGGGATCCCGGGCGCGGCGTACACGTCGTCGGGCACGTGGCGGGGCGAGGCGTGCGTGCGGATCGCCGTGGTGATCCGCTGCCGCAGGGCGTCGTCGAGCTCGGCCCCCTCGGCGAGGACGACGAAGAGCGGCATCCAGTAGCCACCGTCGGGCTGCTCCACCCCGATCACCAGTGCTTCGGCCACCTCCGGCAGGGCCTCGACCGGCTCGTAGATGTCACCGCTGCCCATCCGGATGCCGTTGCGGTTCAGGGTCGCGTCCGACCTGCCGTGGATCACCACCGAGCCGTGGTCGGTCAGGGTGATCCAGTCGCCGTGACGCCACACCCCGGGGAACGTGTCGAAGTAGGCCTCCCGGTAGCGCGAACCGTCGGCGTCGTCCCAGAAGGCCACCGGCATCGACGGCATCGGACGGGTCACGACCAGCTCACCGACCTCACCGCGCACCGGGTGGCCCGCCGGGTCGTACGCGTCCAGCGCCACACCGAGGCACGGCCGGGAGAGCTCGCCGGCCCACACCGGGACGGTCGGCACCGCCCCGACGAACGCGCTGACCACGTCGGTACCGCCGCTGATCGAGCAGATCTGCACCCCCGTCCCCAGGCTGGCCTGGAGCTCGCGGTGGCTGCCCGCCGGGAACGTCGACCCGGAGATGCCGACCATGCGCAGTCCGTGAAGGTCGTGCCCGGCCGGTCCGACCCCTGCCTTCTGGCACGCCGCGACGTACCCGGGGCTCATGCCGAGCACGCTCACCTCGTGCTCGGCGGCGAGCGCCCACAGCCCGTCCGGCCCCGGGCGCGCCGGCGACCCGTCGTAGGCCACCACGCTGGCACCGGTCAGCAGGGCGCCGACCAGGAAGTTCCACATCATCCAGGACGGCGTCGTGTACCACAGCAGCCGCTCGCCGGGACCGAGGTCGAAGTGCAGCGCGGCGAGCTTGCCCTGCTCCAGCACGGCGCCGCCGTGTCCGTGGACGATGCCCTTCGGGCGCCCGGTGGTTCCCGATGAGAAGAGGACCCAGAGCGGGTGGTCGAACGGGACGGGCTCGGGCGTCAGCTCGGCGTCCCGGCCCACCGCGGCGGCCCACCCGTCCGTGCCGATCTCGAGGGTGGCGCGCAGGCTCGGCAGCGCACCGACCAGCTCGGCGACGACGTCCCCGCGGTCGTGGGGCCGGCCGCCGTGCAGGTAGGAGGAGGCGTGCACCAGGAGCGTCGGCTCCAGCTGCTCGAAGCGGGCGCGGGCTGCGGAGGCCGCGTAGTCCATCCCGCACACCGCCCAGGTGGCACCCACGCTGGCGGTCGCGAGCAGGCTGACCACGGCCTCGGCGCCGTTCGGCAGGAAGCCGACCACCCGGTCGCCGCGGCTGACGCCGAGGTCGCGGAACGTCGCGGCGAGGCTGGCCACCTGGTCCCGGAGCTGGGCCCAGGTGAGGCGCACGGTGGCGCTGGGGTCCTCGGTGCAGGCGATCACCGCGACCTCGTCGTCCGGGCGATCGCGGAAGACGGTGGCGGTGTAGTTGAGCCGCGCGTCGGGGAACCAGTCGGCCCCCGGCATCCGCTCCTCGGCCAGCGCCGGTCCCGGCAGGTCCTCCCCCAGGTAGTCCGCGACGGCGCGCCAGAACGCGTCCGGCTCGGCGACCGACCACCGCCAGAGCCGGTCGTAGCGCTCGGTCCCGGAGCCTTCGCCGTCGATCCCCTGGAGCGAGGCGAACTGATCGATCCGGGCAGGTCGCTGAGGGAGAGCGGCGGGGGTCCAGTCAGGCGCGGTCACTCTCGCGAGAGTAGTGGGACGTGATCTCTCCCCATCGTCCCGACACGACATTTGCATTTGCCACACGCGTTGACTGACGAACCAGTAGCCTCACCGCCATCACGCCACCGACCTTCGTGGACCGGTTGACGGACGACGAAGGAAGGGACATGAGCGGACGTTCCGAGGGGACCCAGGTCGCGACTCCCGCGATCGACCTGGAAGTGCGCCTGCGCGAGCTGGTGGGAGCCGCTCCGAACGTCATCCTGGTGACCGACGAGGCCGGTCGGATCGTCTACGCGAACGCCCAGGCCGAGCGCCTCTACGGGTACCCGGTCTCCACGCTGATCGGGATGGCGTCGACCGAGCTCCTGCCGGCGCGTCACCGGGCCCGGCACGCCACCATGCGCACGTCGTACGTCACCAACTCGGAGGTGCGCGTCCCGCGCGAGATGCGCGACGGCCGCCAGTTCCTGGCCCTGCGCAGCGACGGCACCGAGGTCCCCGTCGAGGCCGGCGTGAGCTCGGTGCGCCTCGACGACCGCATGTTCATCATCACCTCGGTGACCGACATCAGCGGACGGCTCCGCGAGCGCGCGCGCCTCGAGGCAGGGCTGCGCCGCTCCTTCCTCGAGGCGATCCCGTTCTGCGCACTCGCCACGGACCGCTGCGGCACGGTGATCGCGGCCAACCCGGCGGCTGAGCAGCTGCTCGGCCTGAGCGCCAGCTGCCTCCTGGGCCGCCCGATCCACGACCTCGAGCTCACGGGGACGGATGAGCCCGCCTCCGGTGAGGACACCGGTCCCCCGCTCGCGCAACGCGTCGGTTCGCCGCGCGACGTCGAGTACCGACGCGGCGACGGCACCACCATCCACGTGAACCAGGCAGTCAGCGAGCTCCGGGACCCGGCGGGCGTGCTCACCGGATACCTCGTGGTCGCGCACGACATCACCGCCCGGCGCGAGGCGCTGGACGCCGTACGGCGGATGACCACGCAGGACGCCCTGACCAACCTGCCCAACCGCAGCCTGCTCGAGCGCCACCTCGGCGGAGCCATCGCCGAGGCGATCGAGTCCGGCACCGACGGCGCCCTGCTGCTGCTGGACCTCGACCACTTCCAGCGCGTCAACGACTCGCTGGGCCACGACGTCGGCGACCGCGTGCTGCTGGAGGTCGCCGAGCGGCTGCGGACCTGGGCCGACGACCACAGCCTCGTCGCCCGCTTCGGAGGCGACGAGTTCGTGGTCGTGCTGCGCGAGGCGACCGCACTGCCCGCGGTCGCCACCGCCCTCTTCGACGAGCTGACCCGGCCGATGACCGTGCTCGGCCACGACCTCACCACCACCTTCAGCATCGGGGGCGCGTACTTCCCCCGGCAGGGCTCGGAGCCGTCGGTCGTGCTGCGCAACGCGGACACGGCGATGTACTACGCCAAGTCGTCGGGGCGCAACCAGCTCCAGTGGTTCGACGAGGACATGCGCATCGACGCCAACGAGCGGCTCTCCCTGGCCTCCGCACTGCGCCAGGCGCTGCGCGACGGCGAGCTCTCCGTGGCGTACCAGCCTCAGATCGACCTCGCCAGCGGACGCACCGTCGGCTTCGAGGCGCTGGCGCGCTGGAAGAGCCCGACCCTGGGCAACGTGGGACCGGACCGGTTCATCCCCGTCGCCGAGGAGACCGGGATGATCGTCGAGCTCGGCGCCTGGGTGCTGGAGCGGGCCTGCGCCGACATCGTGCGCATCCAGGCCGAGATCGGCCGGCCGATGCGGTTGGCGGTCAACGCCTCACCGCACCAGTTCCGGCACGACGGCTGGGTGGAGACGGTCGCCTCCATCCTCGAGCGCACCGGGCTCGCCCCGGGCCAGCTCGAGCTCGAGATCACCGAGGGTGTGCTGATGGACCACCGTCGGCACGTGACCGAGACACTGCACCGGCTGCGCGAGCTGGGCGTCGGGATCGCGGTGGACGACTTCGGTCTCGGCTACTCCAGCCTCGCCTACCTGGCGCGCTACCCCATGGACAAGCTGAAGATCGACCGGACGTTCGTGCGGGGTCTGCCGCCCACGAGCGACCGCGCGCCGATCATCGACGCGATCGTCGGCATGGCCCAGGGGCTCGGCATGACGGTCGTCGCCGAGGGCGTCGAGACCAAGGCCCAGGAGAGCTACCTGCGCGACCGCGGCTGCGACCAGGCGCAGGGTTTCCTCTACAGCGCCGCGGTCTCACCCAAGGACGCGTTCCGCGCCGCCCGCCGCCGCTGACCCGACCGCTCCGGCCGGTCACGGCACGAGGCCACGAGCGGCCGGTCAGCCGACCTGGGACTCCAGCGCCTGGAGCGGCTCCAACGCCGCGGTCGTGGCCACCTCGGGGTCCGCTGGACGGACCCAGCCCACCCCGTCCTCGTGGCGCCGTACGACCCGAGCGGGCACGCCGGCGACCACGGCGCGGTCGGGGATCACGCCGCGCACCACCGACCCCGCCGCGACCACGACGTGACGCCCGATGGTGGTGCCGGGCAGGATGATCGCGCCGTGGCCGATCCAGCTGCCGTCGCCGATCCGCACCGGGAGGTGCTCGCCGAACTGGCGGCCGATCGGCACCTGGAGGTCCCGGTAGCCGTGGCTCGCGTCGGAGACGAAGACGTCCTTGCCGAACCAGACGTCGTCGCCGATCTCGATCGAGTCGTGGGCCGTGAGGCACGCTCGGGCGCCGATCACGCAGCGGTCCCCGATGACCAGGCCGCGCGCCGGGAGCGAGTGCTGGCCGGGTCCGTACCCGACCGACAGCGTGCAGTAGCGGCCGATGAGCGTGTCCACGCCGATGTGGATCGACTCCGCGCCGAACAGGCCCTCGATCGGGAAGCCCAGGCAGCTCCCCCGACCGAAGTCGGCGAACGTCGCGGCCAGGTCGGTGCCCGGCGCCACGTCGCCGAGGCGTTCCAGCCGGCGCCAGGCCGCGTGGACGGAGCGGTTGAGGAGACGACGCAGCAGCGGCACCCGGTGAGGTTAGCGTCACCGCACCGCCGAGCGGGCCAGGATCGGCGCGCGCGTCCTGCCCCGGTGGGTAGGTTCGGTGCACAGGGAGGTGCCAGGTGGGACGGGTGACGGCGAGGCGACCGGTGGTGCGGTTCCGCGACGGTGGATCGGTGCGGGTCACGGACACGCTCGTGGCGGAGGAGCCGATGGAGATCCGCGTCGACGGGCGCGCCCTGACGGTCACCATGCGCACGCCGGGGAGCGACTTCGCGCTCGCCGCGGGCTTCCTCACCGGCGAGGGAGTGGTGCACCGCGCCGACCAGATCGCCTCGCTCCGCTACTGCGCGGGCGCCGGCGAGGACGGCAGGAACAGCTACAACGTCGTCGACGTCTCGCTCGCACCGGGGACGCCTCCCCCGGCGCCGGAGCTGACCCGGAGCTTCACCACGACGTCCTCGTGCGGCGTCTGCGGCAAGACCAGCCTCGACACCGTCCGCGCCGCCACCAGGTTCAGCGTCGCCGACGACGACACGGCGATCGGCGTCGACACGCTGACCGCGCTCCCCGACCGACTCCGGGCGGGCCAGGGGGTCTTCGACCGCACCGGAGGCCTCCACGCCGCCGGCCTGTTCACCACCGACGGCGACCTGCTCGACGTGCAGGAGGACGTCGGCCGGCACAACGCGGTGGACAAGGTCGTCGGGCGCGCGCTGCTCGACGGCCGGCTGCCCCTGCGGGGCAGCGTGCTGATGGTCAGCGGGCGCGCCTCGTTCGAGCTCGTGCAGAAGGCCCTGATGGCCGGCATCCCGACCCTGGCCGCCGTCTCGGCGCCCTCCACGCTGGCCGTCGAGCTCGCCGAGCAGCACGGCATGACGCTGGTCGGGTTCCTGCGCGGCTCCTCCTTCAACGTGTACGCCGGCGCGCACCGCGTCGCGACCGGCGACGCGCTCGCGGGGGCCGTCGCCCCCACCGAGGAGACCGGGTGACCGCCCACGAGCCGGCGACGGGTCAGCCGCGGAGGTCGAGCACGGCGACGCCGTGCACCCGGTCCGCCGCGAGGTCACGGACAGCGTCCTCGGCACGGTCCAGCGGATAGGTCGTGACCGTGGCGGCCACGCCGAGCCGCGCCGCGAGGCGCATCAGCTCGACGCCGTCGGCCCGGGTGTTCGAGGTGACGCTGGTGACCGTGCGCTCGCGGAACAGGTGGCGGTCGTAGTCCAACGGCGGGATCTCGGTCATGTAGATCCCGGCCAGCGCCAGCGTGCCCGCCGCGTCGAGGTCCGCCATCGCGTCGCGGGCCACCTCGCCCGCCGGGGCGAACACGATCGCGGCATCCAGCGGTGGCGGCGAGCTCCCGATCGGCAGCGCCGACGAGGCCCCGAGCTCCAGCGCCAGCCGACGCGCGGACGCGTCCCGGGTGACCACGTGCACCTCCGCGCCCTGCGCGAGGGCCAGTTGCGCGGTGAGGTGGGCGCTCGCGCCGAAGCCGTAGAGTCCGAGCCGCCCGCCCGCGGGCAGCCGGGCGCGCTTGAGGGCTCGGTAGCCGATGATCCCGGCGCACAGCAGCGGTGCCGCCTGCGCGGCGTCCAGGGCAGCCGGCACCGGGTAGGTGTAGGCGGCCGACGCGACGGCGTACTCGGCATAGCCGCCGTCCACGTCCCAGCCGGTGTAGCCGGAGCGCTCGCAGAGGTTCTCGCGACCGGTGCGGCACCAGCGGCAGGTGCCACAGGTGCTGCGCAGCCACGGCACGCCGACCCGGTCGCCGAGGGCCACCCCGCCGACATCGCCCCCGACCGCCACCACCGTCCCGACCACCTCGTGCCCGGGCACGACCCGCGGCCGGTGCGGCGGCAGCTCGCCGTGCAGCACGTGCAGGTCGGTGCGGCACACGCCGCACGCCTCCACGCGCACCAGCACCTCACCCTCAGCCGTGCTGGGCACCGGCAGGTCGACGTAGTGCAGCGCGCCGTCGCCCGTGGTCTGCCACCCCTTCATCGTCGGGACCGTCACGGCTCCAGCATCGTCGGGGCACGGGCCGAGCGGGAGGGTCCTCGCGGGGTGCCGGGCGGGACCTTCGCCCCTGCCCGCGGACGCCGCCCCCGCGTTGGCTGGACTCCAGGAGGACCGATCGCCCCGAGGGAGGAACCCATGAAGGCTGCCGTCGTCACCGAGTTCAAGGCGCCGCTCGCGCTCGAGGAGCGCGCGATACCCGAGCCCGGGCCGGGACAGGTGCTGGTACGCCTGGAGACCTGCGGGCTCTGCCACACCGACATCCACGCCGCGCACGGCGACTGGCCCGTCAAGCCCACGCCGCCGTTCGTGCCCGGCCACGAGGGGGTCGGCACGGTGACCGCGCTCGGCGCCGGGGTCACCAGTCGAGCCGTCGGCGACCGCGTCGCCATTGCCTGGCTGGGCGAGGCCTGCGGGCACTGCGACCACTGCATCAGCGGGTGGGAGACGCTCTGCGAGGCCCAGCAGAACAGCGGGTACTCCGTGGACGGGGGCTGGGCGGAGTATGCGCTGGCGTCGGCCGACTACGCCGTCCCCGTCCCGGACGGCGTCTCCTCCCTGGACGCGGCACCGCTGACCTGCGCCGGCGTCACCACCTACAAGGCGATCAAGGTCGCCGGGATCAGCCCGGCCGAGCGAGTCGCGGTCTTCGGCATCGGCGGCCTCGGGCACCTGGCGGTGCAGTACGCACGGCTCGTCGGCGCCGAGGTGGTCGCGGTCGACATCGACGACGACAAGCTCGCGCTGGCCGCCGAGCTCGGTGCCGACCACGGGGTGAACGCGGCGAAGGTCGATCCGGTCGAGGCGATCGCCGACCTCGGCGGGGCCGACGTCGCGATCGCGCTGGCGGTGAGCCCCGCGTCGTTCGAGCAGGCCTTCGCCTCGCTGCGCCGTGGTGGCCGCCTGGTCTGCGTCGCGCTGCCGCCGGAGGAGGCGGGGCCGATGCGGATCCCGATCTTCGACACCGTGCTCAAGGGGATCAGCGTGATCGGCTCGATCGTGGGCACCCGCGAGGACCTGGCCGAGGTCTTCCGCCTGCATGCACTGGGCCGGACGAGGGTGATCGCCGAGACCCGGCGCCTGGAGGACGTCAATGAGGCGGTCGCGGAGGTGCTCGCCGGCTCGGTGCCGGCCCGGCTGGTCTTCGACTACACCTGACCGCGGTGCGCGTCTCGGGGCGCGGCGGCCCGCCGCGCCGCCACGACGTTGAGCGGTGGGGGGAGACTCGGACCATGGTCGAGGTGGAGCCGGAGCGGTTCGAGGAGTACGTCGCCGAGGCGCTGGACGGGCTGCCGCCCGAGCTCGGCCGGCTGATGGACAACGTCGCCGTCACCGTCGACCACCACGGCGGCCGCCCCGGCCTGCTCGGGCTCTACCAGGGCATCCCGCTGACCCGACGGACGTCGTCGTACGGCGGCGTCCTGCCTGACCGGATCACCATCTACCGGCGCGCGATCACCGCGCGCTGCGCGACCGAGGGCGAGGTCGTCGACCAGGTCCGTCGCACGGTGGTCCACGAGGTGGGCCATCACTTCGGGATCGGCGACCGGCGGCTGCGCGAGCTCGGCTGGTGAGGCCTCAGCCCGCCGGATCCGTCGCCGCCACCCAGCCGCGCGCGAGCAGCCGGATCCGGACGGCCTCGCGCAGCGCGGGGTCGGCACCGAGCCGACGCATCGCGCCACGCGCGCCGGAGCCGCGATCGAGCAGGCCGAGCTCCGGCAGCACCCCGTGCAGGAGCCGCACCACGTCCGGCTGCGGGCGGAGTTCCACCGGCGGCGCACCGGGCGGGGCGATGACGCCCCGGTGCGAGACGTAGACCCAGCCCTCCCCCGCCGCGGCGGACCACTCGAGCCATGCAGGAGCGTCGACGAGGCGCACCGGGCAGCGCACATAGTTCGGCTCGGTCACGTCGAGGCACCTCACCTGCTCCTCGTCGAGCAGGGCAGCGACCAGGGTCCGTCGCGCGCCGGGCGCGGCGACCGGGGCGGCAGGGACGTATCCGGCGCGACTCACGTGCGCGCTGTGGCCCACCCCGATCCCCGCGACCTCGACGGGAAGCAGTGGTGCCGCGCCGCTCGCCCCACCCGCGACCAGCTTGCGCCGCAGCACCGCCGGGGAGGCGTTGGAGCCGACCGCCAGCACGGCGCGGCGTGCGGCGAGCGGGACGACGCCGGCACGGCGCAGCACGCGGTCCACCGTGTCCGGATCGGGCGCCGCCAGCGGCCGGAAGTCGTCGCCGAGCAGCACTCCCGCCCGACGTGCGGGCGTGCCGGGGTACGCCCACGGCCGGAGCGTCAGGTCGTCACCGTCGACTGCCACCGTCCCCATCGCTCCATGGTCGCCCACCGACGCGCTCCCTGCCGTCGAGCGCGCTAGATGGGGGCCCACTCCCGATGTCCTCCCCGGCGGGGCGAGCAACTCTGGGGAGACGCCGGCAGACCGCCGGCACCACTACCGAAGGAGCACCACCATGCACCGCTTCCTCATCGAGCGCGAGATCGACGGCGCCTCGAACCTCACCGACGCCGACCTGGCCGAGATCGCCCAGACCTCCAACGAGGCCGTCGCCTCGCTCGGGGTCCCCTACCACTGGGTGACGAGCTACGTCGCCGGCGACAAGATCTACTGCCTGCACGAGACCGAGGACGTCGAGACCATCCTGGAACACGCCCGACGGGGCGGCTTCCCGGCCGACCTGGTCTCGGTCGTGGTCAACGAGTTCGGCCCGCACAGCGCCCCCGGTGCCGCCGCCTGACCAGCGCGGGTCCGGGACGGTCGCGTCCCGGACCCGCGCTGCCCTTGGTGAGGGCGCGGGACTCGCCTACCGTGAGCCGGTGGCCCTCCTCGAGCGGGATGCCGAGGCCGACGTGCTTCGGCGGGCGGTGGCGCGCACGGCGCGCGGGTGCGGCGCCGGAGTCGCGGTCGTCGGCGAGGCCGGCGCCGGGAAGTCCGCGCTGGTGGCGGCCGCCTGCGCCGCCGCCGGGGAGGTCCGGGTGATCCGGGCCGCGTGCGACCCCCTGGGCACCCCGCGGCCGCTCGGCCCGTTCCGCGACGTCGCCGACGAGCTCGGGCTTGGCTCGCTGCTCGCCGACACCGCACCCACCCTCGCCTCGCTGGGCGAGGCGGCCTACCGGTCCCTCGGCACCGCGCGCACGGTGTTCGTGGTGGAGGACCTGCACTGGATCGACGCGGCGTCGGCGGAGGTGCTCCGGTTCCTGGTGCGACGGATCGAGACGATCCCGCTGACGCTGGTCGTCACCTACCGCGACGAGACGATCGACTCCCAGCACTCCGCCCGACCACTCCTGGGCGACTTCGCTGCGCTGGACGACCTCGCCACCGTCCGCCTCCTGCCGCTCTCCGAGGGCGCCGTCGCCGAGCTGGTGGCGGGCACGGGGCTGGCACCGGGCACGGTCCACGCACTGACCGGGGGCAACCCCTTCTTCGTGGTCGAGGTCGCCAAGGAGCCGGGGCGTCCGCTGCCGGCGACCGTCCGCGACGCCGTCCTGGCCCGGACCGCTCGGATGGACGCGGGCGACTTCGAGGTCCTCCAGCTCGCCGCGGCAGCGCCCGGCCGCCTGGACGACCGCCTCCTGCCGGCCCTGCACGTGGACCTGCCGACGCTGCGTCGCCTGCACGACAGCGGGCTGCTGCTCCGCGATCGCGGAGGGCTGTCGTTCCGCCACGAGCTGGCGCGCCTCGCCGTGGAGAGCACCATCCCGGCGGGCGGGGCCGCCCACCTGCACGCCCGCCTGGTCGCGGCACTGGAGCACGTCGAGCCGCGCGACCTCGCTGTCCTCACCCACCACGCGGTGGCCGCCCGGGACGGCGCTCGCGCGGTGCGGTACGCCGAGGCGGCGGCGCTGGAGGCGATCCGCGCCGGGTCCCACACCGAGGCGGTCGCGTTCCTCGAGACCGCTCTGGCGCACCTTCACCCACCCACGCCGGCGCACCGCGCGCGGTTGTTGGCGCTGCTCGCCCAGGAGCTGTACATGACGAACCGGCTGGACGCGGCGCTGGCCACGGTCGGGACCACGTTCGGCCTGTGGGAGGAGGCAGCGGACCCGGTGGGGCTCGCCGCCGCCCACGAGTCCTACGCGCTCTACCAGTACTACAGCGCGCGGCGTCCGCAGGCCGAGGCGCATGCGGAGCGGGCCGCGACCATCACCAGCGGCCTCCCGGCGCAGGACGCGCAACTGAAGTTCGGCCAGGCGCAGACCACACGCAGCTACCTGGCGGTCCAGAACGGCGACTTCGCGCTCGTGCAGCAGTGCCAGTCCGACGCCGACGCGATCGCGCGCCGGCACCGCAGCGCGGCACTCGCGACCCGGGTCGGTCTGTTCACCGCCGTCAGCGACCTCGCCCAGGGCGACGCCGCCGCGCGCCCGCGACTGGTGGACCTGATCGAGGAGGCGCGCGCGACCGGCCTGGACGAGCTCGCCTCGACGGGCTACTCCAACCTGGCGAACCTCGACGTCGAGCAGCGCCGTCCGCGGTCGGCCGAGCACGTGCTGGAGGAGGCGCTCGCCTTCTCCTCGGAGCGTGACATCCCGATCTGCCGCTTTTGGCAGACGGGCGTGCGATCGCGATTGCGGCTGGAGCAGGGCCGCTGGGAGGCGGCGCTGGAGGATGCGGCCGCGGTGCTCGACCGATCGGGCATGCCCCTCGCGGCGCTCTGGCCGCACGTCGTCTCCGGCCTCGTGGCACTGCGCCGCGGCGAGGACGGCGGCAGCCACCTCGAGCAGGCCTGGGAGCTCTCCGGACGCCTGGACGAGCCGCTGCGGCGCCTGCCGGTGCTCTCCGCCCTGGCGGAGCGCGCCTGGCTGACCGGCGCGAGGGACGACCGGGTGGCCGGCCTCGCGGTGGCCGCGGTCCACGACCTCGCCGGCGCGCCCGGCGCGACCTGGGGCGTGGGAGATCTCGCCGTCTGGCTGGTGCGCCTCGGCCTGCTGCCCGACCCGCCGGCGGACGCCGTCGCCGAGCCGTACCGGCTGACGCTCTCCGGCCGGCCCGCGGCCGCCGCTGCCTGGTGGCGGGAGTTGGGCTGCGAGTACGACGCGGCGCTGGCGCTCGCCGACTCGCCCGCGGTCGAGCACCGGGTGTCGGCTGTCGAGGCCCTCGACCTGCTCGGTGCCGTGGCCGTCGCCGATCGGCTGCGGCAGGAGATGCGGGAGGACGGCCTGCCCCACGTGCCGCAGCGCCCCCGCGCCAGCACCCGGGTCAACCCCGCGGGCCTGACCAACCGCCAGCTCGAGGTGGCCAAGCTGGTCGCGCGCGGGTTCACCAACGCAGAGATCGCGAGCCGGCTCTTCATCTCCCCGAAGACCGCCGACCACCATGTCTCGGCCGTGCTGGCCAAGCTCGGCCTGCCGAACCGCCGCGCGGTCGTGGTCCAGGCCGACGAGCTCGGGCTCTCCTGACCCGGCGGCCACGCGAGGCCGGGCCGCGTGACGTCGGGCCCGGTGAGCAGGCACGGCGGTGCGTTGACCACGCGCCGCCGCGCGGCCACTGTGGGGAGCGTGCGAGGCGAGGTCGTGCGGGAGTACCTGCGGGGCGCCCTCTGGGTGCTGCCCACCGCCGCCGTCGTCCTGGCCCTGGCCGTCGGCTACGTGCTGGCGCAGGTCCAGGTCTCCTCCGTCCGCTGGTACGTCTTCCAGGGCACCCCCGACGACGCCCGGACCCTGCTGATCGCGATCTCCAGCACGCTGGCCACCGTGATCGCCCTGGTCCTGGGGCTGACCGTGGTCGCGCTGCAGCTGGCCTCGACCCAGTTCTCGCCCCGCCTGCTGCGGAACTTCCTGAGGGACCGGCCCAACCAGGTCGTGCTCAGCGTCTTCGTCGCGACCTTCACCTACAGCACCGCCGGCCTGTTCACGGTCGGGGTCAGCGCGGGCCGGCGGGTCGACGACTATCCACGCCTCGCGGTCAGCTTCGCCCTGGCCCTGCTCTTCATCAGCCTGCTGATGCTGGTGTTCTTCGTGCACCACCTGGCGCACTCCATCCAGATCGACGAGGTGATGCGCTCGGTGGAGCGCCGCACTCTCCACGTGATCGAGCACGACCTGCCCACCCGGGGCGTGACCGGCCGACGGGAGCCGCCGCCGCCCGCCTCCGCGATCGCCGTGCCCGCCCACCGGTCCGGCTACGTGCAGACGGTGCACCCCGAGGTGCTCGTCCCTCAGCTCGCCGGGCGGGACCTGGTGGCGTCGGTGGCCGCCATGGTCGGCGAGTACGTCGTGGCGGGCGCGCCGCTGCTCTGGCTGTGGCGGCCGGGGGCGGGCGACTCCCCGGCCGTGGCCGCGGCCGTCCCGGCGCCGTTGCGCGCGGCCCTGCCGGCCGCGGTGCGCGTCGGGTTCGAGCGCACCGTCGAGCAGGACGTCGCCTTCGGCGTACGACAGCTCGCGGACATCGCTGTGAAGGCGCTCTCCCCCGCGATCAACGACCCGTACACGACCATCCAGTCGCTCGAGCACCTCGGCGTCCTGCTCGCCAGCCTCGTCCGGCGGCCGCTCGGCGACCAGTGCGTGTACGACGCCGGCGGCTCGCTCCGGGTCGTGGTGCCCGGCCGCGACCTGGCCTACTACCTCGATCTGGCCACCGGACAGATCAGGCGGTACGGCTGCGCGGAGCCGAGGGTGGACCGGGCACTGATCCGGGTGCTGGCCACCACCGGCCGCTTCTGCACCGACCCCGACGACCGCAGGCTGGTCGCCCACCATGTCGAGCTCGTGGTCGACGACGCCCGGAGGGCCGTCGCGCAGGCCGCGGATCTGGCGCCGGTCCGCGAGCACGGCGCCCGGGTGCTGGAGGAGCTCGCCCGATGACCCTCAGCGATCGCCTGCCCGGACCACGGCCCCCGGACGCGTCGCCGGCGGTCGCCCGAAGTCGACCGCGGCCAGCACCGCCGGGGGCACCCGCTCGGCCAGCTCCGCGTCGGGTGCCGCGCCGAGCGCGTCGTTGACGGTGGCGAAGGCCAGGCGCAGCGCGACGTAGAGCGTGATCGCGAAGACCTGACCGTCGTCGCAGCCGACCTCGCGCAGCGCGGCGAGGTCGGCCTCGGTCGTGGCCCGCGGGTCCACGGCGACCCGGCGCGCCCACGCCACCAGGGCGGCATCGGTGGCCGAGGTGGTCGGGGTGCCGCCGGCGATGACCGCCGCCGCCTCGCGCTCCGTGCTCGCCGCCGCCAGCCTGGACCCGAAGGCCAGGGAGCAGTACGAGTTCCCGCTGGCCGCGGCCGCCGCGGTGACCAGCAGCGTCCGCTCACGACCGTCGAGGCCGCCCCGGTGCCCGGCCAGGCCGAGCAGCTGGCCGAGCAGGTGCAGCGCCTCGGGGCTGTGCGCCCAGAGCCGTGTCAGGTGGGCGACGTAGCCCTGACCGGCCTCCTCGGCGGCGTACAGCTCCCGCACGGCGGCGGTGGGCTCGGGGTCGGCCAGGAAGCTCGCGCTCATGACGCCGCCACCCCGACCTCGACCCGGGTGCCTGCGGTGAGCACGTCGTACACCGCCGAGCGGGCGCGCGACTGCGCCACGAGCGCCGCGACCGTGGCCGCGTCCGCGTCGCTGTCGACCTCGAACGTGACCCGCACGTCGCGGAAGCCGTTGCGGACGGAGTCGTCGAGGCCGAGGATGCCCCGCAGGTCGAGGTCGCCCTCCACCGTGCACCGCACGCCACGCAGCTCCACCCCGCGGGCCGCGGCGATGTTGCCGAGCCCCGCGGTCAGGCAGGCTCCGAGGGCGTTGAGGAGCAGCTCGGCGGGGGTCGGGCCGTGGTCCGTGCCGGTCAGCACGGCCGGGTGGTCCGCGGGCACCTCGACGGGCGTGGCGTGCAGGTGGTCCTGGCCGGCCCCGGTGAAGCCGAGGAAGGTACCGACCGAGTGGGTGCCGGAGACCCAGGTCGAGCGGGACCGGAACCGGAAGGCAGCGAGCTCGGGCTGCGTGCGGACGACGTCGATGGTGCCGAAGAGCGCGGCGGTGTCGACGCCGTTGATGCGGGGGTGCTGCTGGGTGGTGGTCATCGCGGGGTTCCTTCGGAGAGTGGTGGTCCGGTGGTCCGGTGGTCTGGTCGTCTGGGGGTCAGGTGGACGGGCGGGGCTCAGGCGGCGGGCGCCGCGGTGCGCCACCACTGCGGGCGGGCCGCCAGCTCCAACGCCTCCGACTCGAGCGCCCGGCTGAGCTCGACCTGGAGGTCGGCGAAGCGACGGACTCCTGGAAAGGCGCCGAGGGCCCGCGCGAGCCGGAACGTCTCGGCCAGGCGGCTGTCCCGGTCACGCTCGTAGGCGACCAGGCCGGCGTCGACCTCGCATCCGTCGGGGTCTCCCGATCCCGGTGCGCCGAGCGCGCGGTGCGCGGCGGCGGCGAGCAGCTCGGCGTCGCGGAAGGCGTCGGTGATGCCGTGGCCGATGATCGGGTCACGGTGGTAGCCCGCGTCCCCGACCAGCGCCCAGCCGGGGCCGACCGCCCGGCGCAGGTGGTTGGGCAGGCCGATCGACCCGCGGACCGGCGCGGTCACCTCCCCGCGCCCGACGACGTCGGCGAGGTCGGGAGCCGCCGCGCGCAGCGCCTCGCGCCACGCCGTGACACGGTCCGCGCCGGCCGCCAGCAGCGCCCGGCCGGCGACGGCGGGCTGCCCCAGCCAGACGCAGGCCTCGCCACCGTGGGTCGGGAAGACGCCGGCGAACGCCTGAGGCGCGAGGTGGAACTCGAAGCCGTCCCACTCCTCGCCCCGGACATAGGTGTAGGCCATGGCGCCGGTCGGGGCATGGGCGACCCCGGTGGCGGCACCGACCAGCTGGGCGACGCGAGAGCGTACGCCGTCCGCACCGACGACGAGCCGCGCCGTGAGGGGCAGCTCGTCGCCACCCGGCCGCCGGACGACCACGCCGCGGACCCGGCCCCCGGGCTCGCGGAGCACGTCGGTCACGGTCGTCCGGGTCATCAGCGCGGCCCCGGCGCGGACGGCCGCGCCGGCGAGGACCGGGTCCAGCCGGTGACGGCGCGGGGCCAGCATCAGGTCGACACCGGCGCGGTCCTTGATGGTGATCGGCGCCGAAGCCCGGGCGTCGGGACCGTACTCGCGGTAGCGGACCGTGCGCACCGCGGGGGCTCCGGTGTCCAGGACCTCGTCGAGCAGTCCCCACCGGGCGAGCTGGACCACGCCGCCGCGTGCGAGCGCGTGGGTGGACAGCGTGTCGACCCCCGGCTCGGAGCGGTCGAGCAGAGCCACGTCGTACCCGGCGCGGGCGAGCAGCATCGCGGTCGCCGCACCGGCGCAGCGGGCGCCGACGACCACGACATCGTGGTGCCGGGTGCCGGGTTCGGGGTAGGTCTTGCTCATCGTGCTCTCCTCGGTTGGGGTACGGCGGGCCGTTGACCCGACGGCTTGAAACTAGGGACGGAGCGGCCCGGCGACATCGGGAGGCGATCCCCATGTTCGGCGCGCGGCCAGCGCCGGGGAGCGCTCAGCCGAGGCCGGCCGCCTGGGCGATCCAGACCACCGGCAGGCCGGCCGCGAGCGCGTGCATGACGTTCCTGGTCCGGTAGGTGACCGCGAAACCCGCGATGCACCCCAGTACGACGGGCAGGCCAGGAGCGTGGGCGCCCGTGCTGACCAGCAGCGCGGCGAGCGCGGCCGGCGCGACCAGCGCGGCCCGCGTGACCACGGCGGAGGGCGGCGTCCGGCCGCTCCACAGCACCAGCAGCGAGGCGCGGATCAGATAGGTACCGACGGCGGTGGCCAGCACCACGAGCCAGAGCGTCATGACGCCCTCCCCGCGGGCACCAGCAGGACCGCCGCGGCGATGCCGAGGAGGATCGCGCCCGGGCCGGCGACCAGCGCGAGGAGGCCGGTCGCGGCACCACCGACGCACGCCGACGCGAGCATCCGGCGGCTCTTGAGGGAGACCGCGAGGAGCCCGCTCAGGCACAGCGGGGTGGCGGCGTCGAGCGCGAGTGCCTCGGGCAGGAGCGCGCCGAACAGGTAGCCGGAGACCTGCGCCGCGCACCACACCACGACCAGGGTGGCCGCCGCGGCGGCGTAGAAGCGGCGGCGTGCCGCCTCCGTGCGGCGCACCTGTTCGTGGTCGCGGGCGGTGACCAGGAACATCTGATCGACCAGGGGCAGAGCGATCAGTGCGCGCTGCCACCGGGTGGAGGTCGGGAACCAGCTCGACAGCGCAGCGCTGTAGGCCAGGAAGCGGGCGTTGATCAACAGCGCGGTCGCCACGATCACGAGGGCATCGACCCCACGGATGCTCATGTCCAGCAGGCTGAGCTCGGAGGACCCTGCCATCACGAGCACCGACGAGGAGAGCGCCGCCACCGGATCCAGCTCGCTGGCGCCGATCAGGGCGCCGAGGGCGACCCCCATCGGCGCGACGCCGACGCAGACCGGCACGATCGCTCGCAGACCGTCGTGCACGCCGGCACGGGCGGCCTCCAACGGTGCGGTCGCTCCCGCGGCGGTGCCGCGGCTCTCCGCACGGACGCTCGCCGGGCGTGGATCGCTGAGGGTGGACATCGGTGCTCTCCTGGTCGTCCGGGTGGCCGGTGGCCCTGTGCCACGAGCCTCGACCAGCACCGCCGGCGAAACTTGGCGGATCCGTGACGAATCCGTGGAGGGATCGCGGCGACCCGGTCAGGCGCGACCCCGAGACCACCCTCCGCCCGGCTCAGGCCGGCGGGTCCGACTGCTCGCGGACCGCGTCGGTGGCCTCGGCCACCGCAGGATCCCGCCAGACGACAGCGCTCCCGTCCAGGACGACGACCCCGTCCTGGTTGGTGATCCGGGTGGCGAGGGTGGTGATCGGCTTGTCATCGCGCACCGCGGTCACCGTCGCCTCGGCGGTGATCACGTCGCCCGGTCGGACCGGCGCCAGGAACCGCCACGAGGTCTCCAGGAAGACGCTGCCCGGTCCCGGCAGGTCCTCGGCGACCACGGCGTTGAGCAGTCCGGAGGTCACGCCGCCCTGCACCACGATCCCGCCGAAGCGGGACGCACGGGCGAGCTCCTCGTCGTAGTGCACGGGGTTCCGATCGCCCGTGATCTCGGTGAACAGCTCGATGTCCCGGGCCTCGACGCGGCGGGTACGACGGGCCGTCGTACCGATCTCGTGGGTGCGCATATCGGCGCCTTCCGTGAGCGACCTTCCCGGGCGTCCGGGCCGTTGCCGACGCTAGCGGCACCGGCCGCGCGTGTCGCGGGCCTCAGCCCTGGGGGATCCGCCGTTGCCGGAAGGTGACGAACGCTCCGGCGACCAGGGCTGCCGCGATCGCGAGGAGCCAGACCAGCGACGCCGCCTCCACGGTGCCGCTCGGCGGGTTGCCGACGTGGGTCAGCGGCGACAGGTCCTGGATCCACTGGTCCAGCTGGAGGCCGGGGCCGAGCAGCCCGATCGCGGCGACCAGCCCGAAGAGCACCCACGCGAGCCCGTACGCGCGCGGCAGCAGGCCGAACAGCAGCGCGCCGACGGCGCCGATCACGAGCTCGGCCGGCAGGTAGGCCAGTCCGGCCCCGACCAGCGTGCCGAGGTAGCCGGTCTCCCCCGTCGACAGGACGGTCGCGAGCCCGAACGCCACGGCGGACCCCACCACGACCACGACCAGGCCGACGATGACGACCGCGACCTGTGCCGCCAGCCATCTCGAGCGCGACAGCCCGCCGGCCAGCATCGGCTCGAGCCGACCGCCGACCTCCTCGTGCCGCATCGTGCCGATCGACTGCACCAGGTACCCGGCGCCGAGGATCGCGAGGTAGAGCTGCACGACTGCCAGGAAGCCGTCGATGACCTCGCCCTCGCTGATCCCGAGTGCGCGGCTCAGGTCGGGGTTGCCCAGGGCGGCGTCGACCATCTCCTGCGCCAGAGCCCCCATCACCGCGGCCAGCAGCACGCTGCCCAGCAGCCAGCCGAGGAAGGCGCCGCGCTGCCCGTGGGCGGCCAGCCCGAGCGGACCGCGCAGTCGGGGCGAGGCCGACGCCGGCCCCGGGCCAGGCCGGTAGATCGCCGCACCGAGGTCGCGGCGGGCGGCCAACGCCAGCGCGGCGGCGGCGAGCGCCAGGGAGACGGCGGCGGGGATCAGCAGGACCCACCACCGCTGCTGGTCGGCGAACGGCGCCGTCTTCTCCAGCCAGCCCAGCGGAGAGAGCCAGACCCAGAAGGAGTCCCTCACGTCGCCGACCCCGCGCAGCACGTAGGAGAGGCCGACCACGGCGAAGCCGACCAGGTAGACCCCGCGCCCGTGCAGCACCACCTGGGCCGCGGTGGCGGCGACCGCGGCGAAGACCAGACTGACCATCCCCGAGGCCAGCGAGTAGAGCACCGCGTCGCCGAGGTCGATCCCGGAGGCCAGCAGGGAGCCGACGAAGCCGACCACCATCGCGGCGATCGCGGCGGACGCGACCACCAGGGAGACCAGCACCGGCGCGGTCCGGCCGATGCGCCCCGCGAGCAGGGACTCGAGTCGCCCCGATTCCTCCTCGCCGCGGGTCATCGACGCGACCAGCGCCAGGCCCATCAGCGGCAGCAGGAAGGAGCCCATGAAGCCGAACTCGTCCTGGACGATCCCGCCGAGCGTGTCGATGCCCTCGACGCGGCCGTTGATCGCGACCAGCGCATCGCTGACCACGGCCTCGCCGTACGTGGCGACCTTGGCCGGGGTGTCGTAGAGGCCGGCGACGGCCAGCGCGGTGAACGCCATCGACGCCACCATGGCGAGGACCCACACCGCGACCCGGCGCCACTGGGCGCGCGCCTGGATCCGGAGCAGGAGCGACGTGCCGCTCATGCCGGTTCCCCGACGTTCTGCTGGTCGGGCCGCGCGGCGTGCCGGCCCGCCTCGCCGCCCGGTCCCTCCGGCTGGTCGCTGTAGCGGCTCAGGAACAGCGCGTCGAGGCTGGGCGGCTCGACGGTGAGGCTCTCGACCCCGGCGGCGTGCACCCGGCCCACGGCGTCGCCGAGGCCGTCGGGGCCGACGGTGAACCGGGTGTCGACCCCGGCCTCCCCGCGCACCGAGGCGAGGTCGGCCACCGCGGGCAGGCCCTCCAGCCCGGCCACCTCCGCGCGGGTCACCGCGTGCACCGTGGTCCGGGTGTGCCGGCGCAGCTCCCGCAGCGAGCCGGTGGTGACGGTGCGCCCCTTGCGGATGATGCTGACCCGGTCGGCCAGCGCCTCCACCTCGGAGAGGATGTGGCTGGAGAGCAGCACGGTGCTCCCCGCGTCCCGACGCTCGCGGATCACCTCCTGGAAGACCTGCTCCATCAGCGGGTCCAGGCCTGAGGTCGGCTCGTCCAGGACGAGGAGGCCGACGTCGGCCGCGAGCGCGGCGACGAGCGCCACCTTCTGCCGGTTGCCCTTGGAGTAGTCCCGGGCCCGCTTGGTGGGGTCGAGGTCGAAGCGTTCGATCACCTCGGCGCGGCGCTCGGCCCGGAGCCCGCCGTGGACGGAGGCCAGCACGTCGATGCACTGCCCGCCGGTGAGGCCGGGCCACAGCGCGACGTCACCGGGCACGTACGCGAGGTCGGCGCGCAGCCGCGTCCCGTCGCGCCAGGGGTCGCCGCCGAGCAGCTCGACGCGGCCGCCGTCGTGCCGCATCAGGCCGAGCAGGATCCGGATCGTGGTCGACTTGCCGGCACCGTTCGGGCCGAGGAAGCCGTGCACCTCGCCCGGGCGGACCGAGAGGTCGAGGCCGTCGAGCGCCCGGAAGCTCCCGAACTCCTTGACCAGGCCGTCGGCCCGGATGATCTCGTCAGGCATGGGTACTCCCCTCGTCGGGCGCCTGGAAGGCGCCGTGGGCGTAGACGTCGGCGGCCTCGGCCGCCCAGCGGGTCATGCCGTCGGGGGTGAGCAGGTCGAGCCCGCACACCTCCCCGATCTGGCGGGCCAGCAGCACCGCCGCGAGGTCGTTGACCAGCAGGAAGGCCGCCCGCACGCGCCGGTCGCCGCTGGGGCGGGCCACACCGGCCGCCTCCAGGTCGACCAGCAGCCGCTCGGTGAGCTCGAACCACCCGGCGAAGACCCGGTCGCCGGCCGCGTCCCCGACGAGCAGCGAGCGGCGCAGGTACGCCGGCACCGGCGATCCCGGCGGGAACGCGGCCGCGAACGCCTGGGCCAGCGACGCGGTGCTGCCCCCGCTGAGGGCGGCGGCCAGGTCGTCGGAGCCGAGCTGCTCGATCACCTCCTCGAAGGTCCGTGCCGCGTGGGCCTCGACGGCCCCGCGCAGCCCGTCCTTGCTGCCGTAGTGGTGGACCACCAGCGCCGGCGAGACCCCGACGGCCGCCGCGATCTGCCGGACCGTGACCGCCTCCGGGCCACGGTCGGCGAAGAGCGCCGTCGCCGCGTCGCGGATCGCTGCCTTGGCGGTGCGGTCCGGGTCCTCGCCGGCGGTCATTGAACCCACGTTCAGCACGCTAAACAGGTGTTCAGCGAGCGGCAAGGGACCTTCGGCCCCTCCCCCGACCCACCGACCCGCGGCCCAACGCCCCTGCCGACGTCCGCCCCGGCGGCGTAGCGTTGACGACGCGGGACCTGTCGGCCGACAGACCTATCGGGAGGTACAGATGGCCAGCGACCAAGCAGTGGAGCACGTCGGGGCGGACCCGTGGGCGGGATTCGTCGGCGGGCCCTGGCGGTCCGCGATCGACGTCGCCGACTTCGTCCGCAGCAACCGGACGCCCTACGAGGGCGACGCCTCGTTCCTGGTCGGCCCGACCGAGCGCACGTCCGCGGTCTGGGGTGCGGTGAGCGCGCTGTTCCCCGAGGAGCGGGCCCGCGGCATCTACGACGTCGACCCCGCCACGCCTGCCGGGATCACCGCGTTCGCGCCCGGCTACATCGACCAGGACCAGGAGCTGATCGTCGGCCTGCAGACCGACGCCCCGCTCAAGCGCGCGATCATGCCGAACGGCGGACTGCGGATGGTCGAGTCGGGCCTGGCGGCGTACGGCTACGAGGTCGACCCGAGCGTCCGCGAGATCTTCACCAAGTACCGGCGCACCCACAACGACGGCGTCTTCGACGCCTACACCGACCAGATCCGCGCCGCCCGCAAGGCGGCGGTCATCACCGGCCTGCCCGACGCCTACGGCCGCGGCCGGATCATCGGCGACTACCGCCGGGTGGCGCTCTACGGGGTGGACGCCCTGATCGCGGACAAGAAGCGCGACCGCGCCGGGATCGACACCGTGCCCTCCACCGAGGACATCATCCGGGACCGGGAGGAGCTCGCCGAGCAGGTCCGCGCGCTGTTCGAGCTCAAGGAGATGGCCGCCGCCTACGGCTACGACATCTCCGGGCCGGCGCGCACCGCCCGCGAGGCCGTCCAGTGGCTCTACTTCGGCTACCTGGCGGCGGTGAAGGAGCAGAACGGCGCGGCCATGTCGCTGGGCCGCACCTCCTCGTTCCTCGACGTCTACCTGACCCGCGACCTGGCCGCCGGCACCCTCGACGAGTCCGGCGCGCAGGAGCTGATCGACGACTTCGTGATCAAGCTGCGGATCGTGCGCTTCCTGCGCACCCCGGACTACGACGCGCTCTTCTCCGGCGACCCGACCTGGGTGACCGAGGCGATCGGCGGCATGGGCGCCGACGGGCGCCCCCTGGTGACGCGGACCAGCTTCCGGTTCCTGCAGACGCTCTACAACCTCGGTCCCGCCCCGGAGCCCAACCTGACCGTGCTCTGGTCCCCCGCGCTTCCCGAGGGGTTCAAGCGGTTCTGCGCCCAGGTGTCGCTGGACACCAGCGCCATCCAGTACGAGTCCGACGACCTGCTGCGCGAGAACCTCGACGACGACGCCGCGATCGCGTGCTGCGTCTCCGGGATGCGGGTCGGCAAGGACATGCAGTTCTTCGGCGCCCGGGTGAACCTGGCCAAGTCACTGCTCTACGCCATCAACGGAGGGCGCGACGAGATGTCCGGCGAGCAGGTCGCCCCGCCGACCCCACCGATCACCGACGACGTGCTCGACTACGACACCGTCCTGGCGGCGTACGAACGGACGCTGGACTGGCTGGCCGAGGTCTACGTGGACGCCCTCAACGTCATCCACTACATGCACGACAAGTACTCCTACGAGCGCATCGAGATGGCGCTGCACGACTACCCCGTGCACCGGTTCATGGCGTGCGGGATCGCCGGCCTGTCGGTGGCAGCGGACAGCCTGTCGGCGATCAAGTACGCAACGGTCCGCGTGCAGCGCGACGAGACCGGCCTCGCCGTCGGCTACGACATCGACGGCGAGTTCCCGACGTACGGCAACAACGACAGCCGGGCCGACGACATCGCCGTGTGGCTGGTCGAGGCGTTCATGGCCCGGATCCGACGCCACCCGACCTACCGGAACGCCGAGCACAGCCAGTCGGTGCTGACCATCACCTCCAACGTCGTCTACGGCAAGGCGACCGGCTCGACCCCGGACGGCCGCAAGGCGGGCGAGCCGTTCGCACCGGGGGCCAACCCGATGAACGGGCGCGACCACCGTGGCGTGGTCGCCTCGGCGCTGTCGGTCGCCAAGCTGCCGTACGACGCCGCCCGCGACGGGATCTCGCTGACCTCGACGATCACGCCTTCCGGGCTGGGCCGGCAGCGCGAGGAGCAGATCGGCAACCTCGTCGGGGTGCTCGACGGCTACTTCGACGCCGGTGGCTTCCACATCAACGTGAACGTGCTGGACCGGGCCACGCTCGAGGACGCGATGGAGCACCCGGAGGACTACCCCCAGCTCACGGTCCGGGTGTCGGGCTACGCGGTGAACTTCGTGAAGCTGACCCCCGAGCAGCAGCGCGACGTGATCTCGCGGACCTTCCACAAGTCGATGTGACCGGCTGAGCGGGGGCGGGGTGACCGACGGGTTCGAGGCGTCCGTCCACTCGTGGGACCTCTCCACGGGGGTCGACGGACCGGGTACGCGGTTCGTGCTGTTCCTCTCCGGCTGCCCGCTGCGATGCCTGTACTGCCAGAACCCGGACACCTGGCACATGCGCGACGGCCACCGGCGGCGGCTGGACGCGATCATGGAGGACGTCGAGCTCTACCGGCGCTTCCTCCAGGTCGCCCGCGGCGGCGTCACCGCCAGCGGCGGTGAGCCGCTGCTGCAGTCCGAGTTCGTCACCGAGTTCTTCCGCGCCGCCCAGGCGTGGGAGCTGTCGACCGCCCTGGACACCTCCGGCCACCTCGGCATCCGCGCCGACGAGGAGCTGCTGTCGGTCACCGACCTGGTGCTGCTCGACATCAAGTCCTACGACCCGCGCACCTACCGCCGCCTCACCGGCAAGGAGGTGGCGCCGACGCTGGCCTTCGCCGAGCGCCTCGCCTCGGTGGGCCAGCGGATGTGGATCCGCTTCGTGCTGGTGCCCGGCGTCACCGACGATGCCGAGAACGTCGACGGGATCGCCCGGTTCGCCGCCACCCTGGGCCCGGCCGTGGAGCGCGTGGAGATCCTGCCCTTCCACCGCCTCGGCCAGCACAAGTACGACGCCCTGCGGATGCCGTTCCCGCTGGCCGACACCGAGCCGCCCGACGACGCGCTGATCAAGCGGGTGACGGCTCAGTTCGCGGCGCAGTGGCTGCCGGTCATGGTCGCCTGAGCCTGATCACCTGGGGCGGGACGGGGTCGGTTGCGCCCCGACGCGATCACCACGACGCTGGGCGGTGACACCCACCGACGGCAGGAGCGTTGCATGAGCGACATCGCGGGGATCGACGTCACGGTCGGGCCGAGCGGCCCGGGATGCGTGGACTGCGAGGCGGCCGGCGGTTGGTGGTTCCACCTGCGACGCTGCGCCCAGTGCGGGCACGTCGGCTGCTGCGACTCCTCCCCGAGCCAGCACGCGAGCGGGCACGCCCGGCAGGCCGGCCACCGCTACGTGCAGAGCTTCGAGCCGGGCGAGTCCTGGTTCTGGGACTACGTCGACGAGTCGTTCGTCGCCGGCCCCGCGCTCGCCGACCCCCAGCACCGCCCGCTGGACCAGGCCGTGCCGGGACCGGCCGGCCGGGTGCCGGAGGACTGGCGCCACCAGCTGCACTGAGCGGACGCCGAGCGGTCGCGCGCCCCCGGTGCGGACGGCACCGGGGGCGCGCCGCTCACGGGAGCAGGTGCTCGAGCACCCGGCCCATCACCTCGTCGCGCTCGGGCTGCGTGCTGATCGCCTCGAACCCGAAGCCGGCCAGCAGCGAGTGCGGCGTGGAGATGACCGCCCCGACCGGGAAGCCCGAGGAGTCGGTGAACACCCAGTTGTTGGCGTTCGGGGCGCTCCCCGCGGGCGGTCCGGTCACCTCCCAGCCACCGGTGTCGCCGCCCTCGAACGACGTCGAGGTGCCGTCCGGCAACGTCACGTCGTCGACGAAGACGCCGAGGTTCTGGGTGCCCCAGTCGCTGATGTAGGAGATGGAGACCTGCACCGTCTCGCCCGCGAAGGCCGAGAGGTCGATCGACCACTCCTGCCAGCCGCCCGAGTTGCCCGTCGCCGCGTTCCACTCCCCCGTCGTACCGGTGGGCGAGCAGGTCCCGTCCGCGTTCACGGTCTGGTACGCGTCGAGCTGCGGGTGAAGCTGTGCGGCCCAGCCCGAGGTACAGCTCAGGCCCGTGCTCTGCGACGTGTGGCCGTTGGCGTCGGGCAGCGTGGTCCAGGTGCCGTCGGGACGCTGCACCTCCACGGTCAGGTAGTCCCAGTCGGCCTCGGTGTCGTAGGAGGTCCAGAACGACAGGTCACCTCCGGAGCCCGGCACGTCGACCGAGCGACTCAGCTGCTTGTACGTCACGTCCGCGATCTGGGAGTAGACGTAGGCGTCGCCGGTGTGCGGGTCGAACGGGCCGCCGGGCTTGTCGTAGCGGGCCACCGGCGCGCTCTCGAACTGCGGGTAGTCGCTGACCGGCAGCACTCCGCTGGTGGCGATGAACGACGAGGTCTGGAACTGGTTGGCCGCCCCGTCGCCGCCGTTCAGCCCCCACATGAGGGAGGTGAACGGGTCGGCGATGCCGTTGACGCCGTAGGCGTCCCCGTTGGCGTCGAGACCGTCGCCCGGTACGGCGAGGTAGCCGCCGAACCAGTACTGCAGCACGTCGTTCGTCCCGTCGCCGACGCCGTTCAACGGGGCGCAGCGCCGGGGGTCGTAGTCGGGGTTGAGGACCCCGCCGATGCGGCACGGGCCCTCGCCCTTCGGGTCGTACTGCTGGCTCCCGACGTTGCCGGTGTACTGCTCGCCGGCCCAGTCGCCGGTGTAGGCCACCCGGCCGCCCTCGTCCAGGTACGAGCGGAAGTTGAGCATCTCGTCGAGCGCCAGCCGGTCGGCGTTCCCGCCGGACCAGCCGGTCCTGCGGGTCACGATGTCGTCGCCGGTGTACCAGATCACGCCGTCGTAGTGGCTCAGCACGCCGAGGTCGTCGGGGGCGGCGCGGCCCATCGCGTCGACGTCGTACACGTCGGCGGTGATGCCGTTGTTCTCCAATGCGTCCAGGTAGTAGTCGAGGTAGTTCGGCCCGGCCGGCTGGTTGGGCGAGGCGCCGGAGTAGTCCTCCGCGGCGACCACCAGCACGCTGCTGCCGGACTCGGCCACCGCGTCGTAGGTGAAGGAGTCACTGGTCTCGCCACCGCCCTCGAACCAGACCTCCACGCTGTCGCCGGGGTCGGTGCCGGTCACCGTGCCGCGCAGCTGGTGGTAGTAGACCGACGGCGGCTGGTAACGGCCGGTGGGCTTCCACTCGGACGTCGGTGCGCTCTGCGCGGGTCCGCCGTTGATCGAGTACTTCAGCGTCACCGGCCCCAGGGAGCGCTTCGCCAGCACCTGCACCGGCTGCGGGTCGCCGTAGGAGTAGGGGAAGGTGAAGTTCGCGCCGGGCAGGCCGTCCTTGTAGGCGTCGTCGCTCTTCAGGTAGAAGGGCTTCGTCTCGATGCCCAGGACCGACTTCGGGTTCGCCGGGTCGGCGGCCGAGTCGGCGACCGAGCGGGCGAACGGCAGGTTGCGCTGGAACTCCGCCTCGACCAGCGCCGGGTCGTCGGGGAAGACGAAGCCGCAGGTGGGGCAGCCCGGAGAGAGCTCCGGCGTCCAGGTCAGCGCCCCGGCCTCGGCGTGACCGTAGTCGTTCTCCTCGCCGTTCGTGCTGTAGAGGACGTCCGAGCTCAGGCCGGGGTGGTAGCCCTCGATGGCAGGGGTGTCCAGGTTGCCGGAGAGTGCGTAGTAGATCGGGTCGTCCATCGTGGGCGAGCCGATCTGCCACCCCTCGGGGTAGAGCAGCCACTCGCCGTTGGAGTGGTAGTTGACCTGGAACTCCGCGTTCGACAGGTCGAGGAGCTTCATCATCGCCCGGGTCTCAGGCTCGGAGGCCGGCGCCGGACCGCGGTAGGTCCCGCTGGAGGGGATCGAGGAGGAGCCCTCCTCGTCGTAGCCCCAGTGCTCGGGGTAGTTGCGGTTCGGGTCCACGCCGTCGGCGCCGGTGACCTGGCCGTCACCGTCGTTGTCGCGGAGGTTCTTGCGCCACAGCCGGTTGCCCTCGGTGAAGGTGTACTGGTAGCCGTCGGGGTTCATCACCGGGAAGAACCACAGCTCCGTGGTGCGCAGCAGCTTCGTGATGGCCTTGTCGTTCTTCAGCCAGCCGTTGAGGTAGTAGACCATCAGGCGCCGGTCGATCTCCGGCGCGATCCACTCGCGGGCGTGCTGGGTGGCGCTGTAGATCACCGCCGGCCGGCTACCGTCGGCGATCCCGCGGGCGCCCTGGGTGACCTTGAGCGCGAGGAGGTCGCGGCCCTGCCCGGTCGTCCCGAGCTTCACCAGCTTGGTGACCTGCGGGTACTTCCTCGCCGTCTCGCGCAGAATCTCCCCGTAGCCGCCCGGACCGTCGTAGTCGCGCCAGACCGCGTAGCCGCTCTCGGCCTGGGACTCGGCGTACTCGCGGACGGTCTTGCCCCCGACCTTGGTCAGCTGGGGTCGCAGACCCTGGCTGCGCAGCTTGTCCCGGCCGACGGCGTCGAGCACCAGGTCCACCTCGAACCCGTCGCCCTTCGCCCGCACCTTGGTGACGTCCACGCCCGCGGCGTTCAGCTCCTTCAGCTGGGCCGCGGTCACCTCAGCCGTGTAGGCGTCCAGCGCATCGTCGTCGCCGTCTGGCGCCGCCGACGCGGTGGGTGAGGTGGCCAGTGCCAACGAGGTGGCCAGCACGACGACGGCCGAGCCGGCGATCCCGAGAAATCTCCGCATGAGCGACTCCCAACGCTGCGAGACAGTTCCATCGAACCTAGGGCACGCCCGTGACCACGCCAACAGTCATTTGTGACTAGGGTCACACCGAGGGTGGGATGGATGCCCCGCCTGTCGAGCGCGCGCTCAGCGCGCCCGGCGCGCCAGTGCGGCCCGCTCGGCACGGCCCACCCGCAGGGCCATCTCACCGCCGACGGCGACCAGCACCATCGCCGCCAGCACCAGCAGCTGGGCGGGGATCTCCGTCGCGGCGTACCAGAGCAGGGCGGCCAGGCAGCCCAGGCAGGCGAGCACCCCGACGAGCGGCACGAGTCGGCCGACGGGGCCGTACCCGCCGATCCGCACCGCGGCCACGTTGACCGCGGCGAAGATGATCAGGAAGCCCGCCGAGCCCATCAGCGAGATGCCCTCGATGTCGACGGTGTTGACGATCAGCAGGGTGCCCAACGTGGTCGCGATCAGGCCGCCGACCGGGCGGTTCCAGACCGGTACGGCGAGCCGGTGCGGCAGCTCGCCGTGCCGGGCCATCAGGTAGGTGAACTTCGCCGCGCCGTACATCGTGGCGTTGATCGCGCTCGCGGTGGACACGACCGCGGCCACCGCGATCAGCGTGAAGCCGATCGAGCCGAACACCGGCTCCGCGGCCGCGGCGAGCGCGTAGTCGCGCTGGTCGGCGATCTCGGCCGGGGTCAGGTTGCCGACCGCGACGAACGCGACCAGCACGTAGAGCACGACCACCCCGCCGATGGCCGCGCCGTAGGCGACCGGGAGCGTCCGCTGGGGGTCGCGGGCGTCCTCGGCCGCGTTGGCGATCAGCTCGAAGCCCTCGTAGGCCAGGAAGATCAGGGCCCCGGCGTAGACGATCGTGGCCAGTGGCGGGTACTGGTCGGGCGCCACCCGCCCGGTGTCCACCACGGTCAGCCCGCCGACGCAGAAGACGACCAGCACCGCGACCTTGACGTAGACCAGCGCCGCCTCGCCGCCCGCGACCAGCTGGGCACCGCCCAGGTTGATCGCTGCGAACACGAGCACCACCGCGCTGCCGAACACGTGGCGCCACAGGCCGCTCGGGTCCAGTCCGACCAGGACCGAGAAGTAGGCGCCGAAGGCGACCGCGTAGAGGCCGAGCATCACGAAGTAGCTCAGCCACAGCAGCACGTTCAGCGGTCCCGCCACCGTCGTCCCGAAGGCGGTGTCCAGGAAGGTCGCCGTGCCGCCACGGCTGCGAAGCCGGACCGAGAGCCGTGCGTAGGAGGTCCCGGTCAGCGCCGCGACGGCACCGCCGACCACGAACGACAGGTAGCTGCCCGCGCCGGCGGTCTGGGCGACCAGGCCGAGCACGGAGAAGATACCGCCGCCGACCATCCCGCCGACCCCGATCGCCACCAGTGACGGGATGCCGATCCCGTCGCTGGTCGTCGGTCGGCCGCCCACCCCGCGACGCTAGCGCGCCGCTTCGCAGGGCGGGTCAGATCGTGATCCGATCGGTCCACAGCCCGACCGCGCCGACGACGCCGGCCGCGACGACGACCCCGCACAGCGCCGCCTCGGTCGGCGTGAAGAGCCGGCGCCCGTGCTCGCTGCGGGCCTTCACGTAGAGCAGCGTCGCCGGCGCCAGGATCACCGTCATCAGCAGCACGAACTTCAGGCCGGCCGCGGTGAACAGGAAGATCGTGTAGCCGGTCGCGATACCCGCCACCACCGTCTCCCGGCGCCGTACGCCGGAGGCGACGCCGTCGTAGGCCTCCCCGGTGAGGCCCAGCTTGAGCGCGTAGCCGGCGGCCAGCAGGTACGGCAGCAGGACCAGGCTGGTGGAGAGGGTCAGCATGAAGTCGAGCGCGTCGGCGACGAACAGCGTCAGGCCGAGGAGCGCCTGCACCCCCAGCGAGGTGGCGATCAGCGCTGCGATCGGGGTGCCCTGCGCATTCTCCCGGGCCAGCAGCTCGGGCATGTCGTCGGTACGGGCGGGAATGAACATCACCTCGGCCGCCATCAGCGTCCACGCCAGGTAGGCGCCGAGGACGGAGACGATGACCGCCACGCTGATGAAGGTCTCCCCCCAGTCCCCCACGACCGAGCCGAAGACGCCGACCATCGACGGCTGCCGGGTCGCGGCGAGCTCGGGCTGCGGCATCACCGCGTAGCTGGACAGGGTGACCAGGGAGAGCAGCGAGAGCACGCTGAGGAAGCCGAGGACGGTGGCCTTGCCGACGTCCTCGCGGCGCCGGGCGTAACGGGAGTAGACGCTGGCGCCCTCGACCCCGACGAAGACGAACGTCGTGATGATCATCGTGTCGCGGACCTGCTCGTCGAGGCCGCCGAGGTCGCCGAAGCCGCTGGCCGTCCAGTTGTCGGCGAAGACACCCGCGTCGAAGCTGGCGAGCAGCACCACCACGAAGACGACGATCGGGAGGATCTTGCAGACCGTCACGATCCGGTTGACCGTCGCCGCGTCCCGCACGCCACGGGCGATCAGCGCGTGGAAGAGCCACACCCCGGCGGTGCCGAGCGCGGCGGCCAGGACGGTGTCGCCGTCGCCGAAGCCGTCGACGTACCCACCGAGCGTGGCGCCGATGAAGACCCAGTAGAAGGCGTTGCTGGCCACCGCGCTCGCCCAGTAGCCGATCGCGGAGGTGAAGCCGGCGAAGTCGCCGAACCCGGCCTTCGCGTAGATGAAGACGCCGGAGTCCAGGTCGGGCCGACGGATGGCGAGGTTCTGGAAGACCAGCCCGAGCATCAGCATGCCGGTCCCCGCGATCGCCCAGGCGATCAGGGAGCCGAGGACCCCGGTGGCGACGCCGAAGCTCGCGGGCAGCGAGTAGACGCCGGCGCCGACCATGCTGCCGACGACCATCGCGGCCAGCGTCGGCCAGGACAGCCTCGCGGGGGCGGAAGTGCTCTCGCTCGCGCTCATGCGGTTCCTCCTGCTGGCATCATTCCGGTGCCGCGACGCGACGGTCCAGGCTGTTGCCGCGCGAGGCTGGGGCTCCCGCGACAGACTGGGGCGGGTCGGGGTCGGCGACGAGCGGAGGTCGGCAGGTGGCGCACGCGGGACCGGACGCGACCGGGGGTCAGCCTGCCCGCACGCCGCAGGCGGCCGCCTGGACCCCCTGGCGCACGGTCGTCGCCTTCGGCCTGGTCAGCCTCGCCGCCGACATGGTCTACGAGGGCATGCGGTCGGTCGCCGGCCCCTACCTGGGCAGCCTGGGCGCGTCCGCGCTGACCGTCGGCGTGGTCACCGGAGCCGGCGAGGCGATCGCACTGGTGCTGCGCCTGGTCACCGGCCCCTGGGCCGACCGCGCGCAGCGGCACTGGCGGCTCACCGTCCTCGGCTACGGCCTGACCGCTGTCTGCGTGCCGCTGCTCGCCCTCGCGCCGGCGCTCGGCGCCGCCGGCATCGCGTTCGCCGCCGTGATGATCCTCGCCGAGCGCACCGGCAAGGCGATCCGCAGCCCCGCGAAGTCGGCACTGCTCGCCCGCGTCGCGGTGCGCACCGGTCGCGGGAAGGCGTTCGGCGTGCACAAGGCGCTGGACCAGGTCGGTGCCTTCGCCGGCCCCCTCCTGCTCGCCGGTACGACGGCCGCGACCGGCCTGATCTGGCCGGGCCTGGCGCTGCTGGCCGTCCCCGGCGCGGTCTCGCTGCTGCTGCTCGCGCTGCTGCGCCGACGGGTGCCCGCGGTCGCGGAGCCCGACCCGGAGGCCGTGGCGGCGCCGGCGCCGGCCGGGCTGGTGCGTCCCGCGCTGGGCGCGGACCTGCCGGCGGCCTTCCACCGGTTCTCCGCGGCCGCCGCGCTGACCACGTTCGGGCTGATGACGTTCGGCGTCATCTCGTTCCAGTTCGTCCGCGCCGGCGTCTTCCCCACGGCCGCGGCGCCGCTGGTCTACGCGGTGGCGATGGCCGTCGGAGCGGTGGCGGCGCTGGCGACCGGTGCCCTCTTCGACCGCTGGTCGGGGCGCGTGCTGCTGGTGGTGCCGGTGCTGGCGGCCGTGGTGCCGTGGCTGGTCTTCGACGCGCGTGCGGCCGTGGTGCTCGTCGGAGTGGTGGTCTGGGGCGCCGCGACCGGCGTGCAGGACTCCGCGGTCAAGGCGTTCGTCGCGGACCTGGTGCCGTCCGCGCGCCGGGCCACCGCCTACGGGATCTTCGCCGCCGTCCAGGGGATCGGCGCGCTGGCGGGCGGCGCGGTGGCCGGGGCGATGGTCACCGATCACGCCGACGCGCTCGGCTGGATCATCCTCGCCGCCCAGGTGGTGGCGGCGTACCTGCTGGTGACCACGCTGCGCCGGGGACCGGTCGCGGACACGACCACCCGAGCGGGCCATTGACGTGTCCAGCCGCGCCGGCGGATTCTCGGAGGAGGACGTCCGTGCCTCCCGACCCGAGATCTGGTGACTATCGATGGCACTTCCACAGGACCAGCCGCTGTACTACTGCTCCACCTATCCGCGGAGCCTCCCGCAGCTCCGACCCGACCTCTCGTTCGACCGGCAGAGCGCGATCCTCGTGTCGGCCAGCAAGTGGGTCAACGGCACCGTGCTGCACTACCACTTCCTGGCGGACGAGGCGGACCACGGGGACCAGATGGACGTGGTCCGGGCCGCCTTCCAGGAGTGGAAGGACCTCGGCATCGGGCTCTCCTTCACCGAGGTGACCCAGGCCTCGGAGTCCGAGGTCCGGATCGGCTTCCAGGCCGGGGACGGGTCGTGGTCCTACGTGGGCCGCGACGTGCTCGGGATCGGGGCCACCGAGCGGACGATGAACTTCGGGTGGGACCTGACCACCCCGTACGGGCACACCACCGCCCGGCACGAGATCGGGCACACGCTCGGCATGCCGCACGAGCACCAGAACCCGAACGCCGGCATCACCTGGGACGAGGAGGCGGTCTACGAGTTCCTCGGCGGGCCGCCGAACAACTGGCCGCGGGAGACCACCTTCCACAACGTGCTGCGCAAGCTCGACCCGCGTCAGGTCGAGGGCGGCACCTGGGACCCGGACAGCATCATGGAGTACCAGTTCCCGGGCGGGCTGATCCTGGCCCCGGAGGCCTACCGGGGCGGCATCACGCCGCCGGGCACCCTCTCGGCGGACGACCAGGCCTACATGCGCTACTGGTACCCGCCGCTGGACGGCGACGACCTGCCGGAGCTGGTGCCGTTCCAGTCGGCGCCGCTGTCCCTGACGCCCGGTCAGCAGGCCGACTTCGCCTTCCACCCCGACGCGAGCCGGGAGTACAGCGTCGGCACGTTCGGCTCCGCCGACTCGGTCCTGGTGGTGTTCGAGGAGGTCGACGGCGAGCTGAGGTTCCTGGCCGGCGACGACGACAGCGGTGAGGACCGCAACGCCCTCGTCAAGGTCAAGCTCGTCGCCGGACGCTCCTACGTCGTCCGCACCCGGCTGTACTACGCGTGGGCCTCCGGCCAGACCGCGGTGATGGCCTGGTAGGCACCGCGAGGCCCCTCGCCGGAACTTCGGGACCTTCGGCTCTGCCGGGCCGGCCGGGATCGTGGCGCAATGGAGTGAGACCGGCGGGCGGCGTGCTACGGCCTTTACGCATGTGCCGCGGTACGCCACCCGTCGGTCGCCCATCCGCGGGATCCGCCCCGCCACCGTGGCCGGGGCCAGGACGCGGTCCGGAGGCGACGGACATGACTGCATCGACCGGCAACCTGCACACCAAGACGTGGCGGGTGGAGGTCTTCATCGGCGAGCACGACGGCGACACGCACGCGGAGGCCCGGCTCGACACCGGCGAGCGGACCGTGTCCGGCACCGGGACGGCGCGACAGAACCCGCACGACGCGGGCGTGCCGGAGATCGGCGACGAGCTCGCGGTGGGCCGCGCCCTCTCCGCGCTGGCCGGCGAGCTGCTGCACCTCGCCGACGAGGACGTCGACGCGAACGTCACCCGTCGCTGAGCCGGTGGCGACCGTTCGGCGGACTCCCATCGCGGCGGACGCCGCCGCTGGTTGACTGTGACGCGACGTCACCGACACCGGAGGTCCGCCATGCGAGTCCACCACCTCAACTGCGGCACGATGAACGCGCCGCTCGCCGGGCGGCTGGTCTGCCACGTGCTGCTCCTCGAGACCGACGCCTCGGGCCTGGTGCTGGTCGACACCGGCTTCGGACTCGCGGACATCGCGCAGCCCCGCGCCCGACTCGGCCCCACCGGCACGCTGCTGCGCCCCACGCTGGACCCGGCCGAGGCCGCGGCCACCCAGGTCGAGGCGCTCGGCTTCCGCCGCGACGACGTCCGCCACGTCGTGCTCACGCACTTCGACCTCGACCACATCGGCGGGCTGGCCGACTTCCCGGAGGCCGCCGTGCACGTCACCACGGCGGAGTACGACGCCGCCGTGCGCTCACCCGGCCGGCGGGAGCGGCTGCGCTACCGGGCCCCGCAGTGGGACCACGGCCCGAAGATCGTCGAGCACGGCGCCGACGGCGAGGCCTGGCTCGGCTTCTCCGCTGCCACCGAGCTCACCGAGATCTCCCCCGGCATCGCGTTGGTGGCGCTGCCCGGCCACAGCCGCGGCCACGCCTGCGTCGCGGTGGAGACGGAGTCCGGTTGGCTGCTGCACGCCGGCGACGCGATGTTCCACCGGGGCGTGCTGGACGGCACACCGACCCCGCGGGTGCTGCGGCTGTTCGAGAACAGCATCGCCTGGTCCCGGCCCCGGGTGCGGCAGAACCACGAGCGTCTCGCCGAGCTGGCCACCGGGCACCCCGAGGTGACCGTCTTCGCCGCGCACGACGCGGTCCAGTGGGAGGCCCTGGCGACCACCGGTCGCTAGGAACGCCGGCAGCACCCACCCGGGTGAGCCCGCGGTCGGGGTCGGCCGCGGTCGGGGCGGGGCGGCCACCGGCACCGACGCCCCGGTCGTGCGCCTACTGTGAACAGCGACCGCAACGCATCGCCGAGGGCGCACGACGGCCCCGGCGCAGATCGTTCAACCGCCCGAGAGGTGGTCCGCGATGCACCAGCCGCTCGGCCCCTACGCCTGCACGGACGTCTCGTCCGAGGCGGTGGCCGCACCGACCGTCACCTGCGAGCGACTGCTCACCTACCGATCGGCCGCCGGCCGGTGGGTGCTGCTGGCGACCGTGCTCGGCTCGGCGCTCGCCGCGGTCGACAGCACCGTGGTCGCGATCGCGCTGCCCGCGATCGGCGAGGACCTCGACGCCTCGTTCGCCGGCCTGCAGTGGACCGTCACCGGTTACACCCTGACCCTGGCCTCGCTGGTGCTGCTCAGCGGGGCCGCGGGCGACAGGCTCGGCCGCCGGCGGGTGTTCCTGGTCGGCGTGGTCTGGTTCACCCTCGCCTCGTTGCTGTGCGCGGCGGCGCCGACCATCGGGCTCCTCATCGTCGCCCGCGTGCTCCAGGGGGTCGGCGGCGCCCTGCTCACCCCCGCCTCGCTCTCGATCCTGCAGGCCAGCTTCGTGGAGGCCGATCGCGGGCCCGCGATCGGCACCTGGGCCGGCTTCAGCGGGGTCGCCGGCGCGCTGGCGCCGCTGATCGGCGGCTGGCTGCTCGGCCTCGGCTCGTGGCGCTGGGTCTTCCTGGTCAACCTCCCGCTGGCCGCGCTGGTGGTCGCGATCAGCCTCCGCCACATGCCCGAGTCCGTGGACCGCGGGGCTCGCGGGCGGGTGGACTGGCTCGGCGCCGCGCTGACCGTGGCCCTGCTCGGCGCCGCCACCTACGCCCTGATCGGCCAGTCGTGGCCGGCGGCCGGGCTCGCCGCGGCGGCGCTGGTCGCGTTCCTGGGCGTCGAGCGGCGGGTCGACGACCCGTTGCTGCCCCTCGACCTGTTCCGGATCCGGCAGTTCAGCGCGGTGAACGCGGTGACCCTCGTCCTCTACGGCCCGATCGCGGTCTTCTTCTTCCTGCTGGTCGTCCAGCTCCAGGTGGTCACCGGGTGGACCGCGCTGGCCGCCGGCACCGCGACCATCCCGGTCACGGCGATCACCCTGGCACTCTCGGCACGCAGCGGAGCGATCGCCCAGCGGATCGGCCCCCGGCTCCAGCTCACCGCCGGGCCACTGCTGTGCGCCGCTGCGATGCTGTTGTCGCTGCGGATCGGCCCCACGGCGACGTACGTCGGCGACGTGCTGCCGGCGGTGGCGGTGCTCGGGCTGGGGCTGGCCACGCTCGTCGCGCCGCTGACCGCGACCGCCCTGTCCGCTGCCCCGGCCGAGCACGCCGGCCTCGCGTCCGGGCTCAACAACGCGCTGGCGCGCACGGCGGCGCTGCTGGCGATCGCCGCGGTGCCCGTCGCCGCCGGGCTGACCGGCGACGTGTTCGACGACCCCGCGGGGTTCGACCAGGGCTTCGGGACCGCGATGGTCGTCTGCGCCGCGCTGTTCGCGCTCGGCGCGCTGCTGGCCGCGGTCGCGGTCGAACCCCCTAGGCTCGCGGCGCCGACCGATCACCGACCCGAGAGCGAGGCACCGTGACCACCTTCCGCGAGGCAGTCGAGAGCAAGGACCTGGACGCCGTGGAGGCGATGCTCGCCGACGACGTCGTCTTCCGCAGCCCGGTGGCGTTCTCGCCGTACCCCGGGAAGGCGATCACCAACGCCATCCTGCGCACGGTCGTCGAGGTGTTCGAGGACCTGCACTACGTCCGCGAGCTGCGCGACGGCGACAACCACGCGCTGATGTTCGAGGCCGGCGTGGACGGGCTGGCGATCACCGGCTGCGACTTCCTGGTCTACGACGAGGACGGCCGGATCGTCGACTTCATGGTCATGGTCCGCCCGCTCAAGGCCGCCCAGGCGCTCGCCGTCCGGATGGCCGAGCGCTACCCCGACATCCAGGCGGCGGCAGCGGCCTGGGCCGCGGCGCAGTAGCGCGGGGCTGACCGCCCGCGCCTCCCTGGGGCAGGATGAGGCATGCGCGAGGTCGAGATCGGTGCCCTTCCGCTGCGCCGGTTCGCCGAGGTGCTCCCGTCCGAGCGGGTCCTGGCGCTGGAGGCCGCGGCCGACGCCGCGCGCCGTCTGCTGGCCGGCCGCATCGTGTGGAACGTCAACTCGACCGCGCACGGCGGCGGTGTGGCGGAGATCCTGCAGACGCTGCTCGCCTACGGCCGCGGGGCCGGGGTCGACACCCGCTGGGCCGTGCTCGCCGGCGACGGGTCGTTCTTCGCGACGACCAAGCGCCTGCACCACCTGCTCCATGGCGCCCCGGGGGACGGCGCCGCCCTGACGGAGGCGGACCACGCCCACTACGAGCGGGTGCTCGCGAACAACCTGGACGGCTGGGTGGACCGGGTCAGCCCCGGCGACGTGGTGCTGCTGCACGACCCGCAGACCGCGGGCATGGTCGAGGCGCTGCGCGGCCGGGGCGCACGCGTCGTGTGGCGCTGTCACATCGGCACCGACCGGACCAACGCCCATACCGACCGCGGCTGGTCGTTCCTGCGCCCCTACGTCGAGGGCGCCGACGCGTGGGTCTTCTCGCGCGCCGCGTACGTGCCTCCCTGGCTGCCGGCCGAGCGCGTCCACGTGATCGCACCGTCGCTGGATCCGTTCAGCGCCAAGAACGCCCCGATCACGCCGGGCGACGCGCGCGCGGCCCTGGACCTCGCCGGCATCGTGGCCGACGGGGCGTCCGAGGGCCTCGGGTACACCCGTCGCGACGGCACCCGCGGGGCGGTCCGGCCCCACAGCGACCTGCTCCTCGACGAGCACGGTCCGCTGCCCTCGGACGCGAGCGTGGTGCTCCAGGTGAGCCGCTGGGACCGCCTCAAGGACATGGCCGGCGTGCTGACCGGCTTCGCCGGCACGATCGACCTGTTCCCCGACGACGCCCATCTCCTGCTGGTCGGCCCCGACACCGCGGGGGTGAGCGACGACCCCGAGGGGGCCGAGGTGCTCGCCGAGTGCCGGGAGCTCCGCGCGGCCCTCCCCCGCGCCGCCCGTGACCGGGTCCACCTCTGCTGCCTGCCGATGGACGACGTCGACGAGAACGCGCACCTGGTGAACGCGCTGCAGCGACACGCGGACCTCGTGGTCCAGAAGAGCCTCGTGGAGGGGTTCGGGCTGACCGTCACCGAGCCGATGTGGAAGGGCCGGGCGGTGCTCGCCTCGGCCGTCGGCGGCATCGTCGACCAGATCGAGGACGACGTCAGCGGCGTGCTCCTCGAGGACCCGACCGACGTCGACCGGTTCGGCGTCCTGGCCGCCGGGCTGCTGGCCGACGACGGGCGGAGGGACCGTCTCGGGGCGGGCGCGCACGCCCGCGTGCTGGACCGGTTCCTCGGCGACCGGCACCTCATCGACTACGGCGAGCTCTTCGCCAGCCTGCTCGCCCGCACCGGCTGACGCGCCGCACCTCCGCACCCCTCGACGCGTCGGGCGGCCCGGGACATGATCGGGAGCGGGGACCGAGCGAGGAGGAGAACGTGGCAGACCAGCAGCCTGTGGACCGTCAGCCGTGGTGGCGCGACGCCGTGATCTACCAGATCTACCCCCGATCCTGGTCGGACTCCGACGGCGACGGCCTGGGCGACCTGCCCGGGATCACCGCGCGGCTCGCGCACGTGGCCGCGCTGGGCGCCGACGCGATCTGGATCTCGCCGTTCTACACCTCGCCGCAGAACGACGCCGGGTACGACGTGGCCGACTACCGCGACATCGACCCCCGCTTCGGCACGCTCGCCGACGCGGACGCCCTGGTCGAGCGGGCGCACGAGCTGGGCCTGCGGGTGCTCTTCGACCTGGTGCCGAACCACTCCTCCAGCGAGCACCCTTGGTTCCAGGCCGCGCTGGCCGCCCCGCCGGGCAGCCCCGAGCGCGCGCGCTACGTCTTCCGCGAGGGTCGCGGCGAGTCCGGGGAGCTGCCGCCGAACAACTGGGAGAGCAACTTCGGCGGCCCCGCGTGGACCCGGGTCACCGAGGCGGACGGGCGGCCCGGGCAGTGGTACCTGCACCTGTTCGACGCCACCCAGCCGGACTTCGACTGGTCCAACCCCGAGGTCGCCGACGAGATGGAGTCGGTGATCCGGTTCTGGCTCGACCGGGGTGTCGACGGCTTCCGGATCGACGTAGCCCACGGCCTGGTCAAGGTGCCCGGGCTGCCCGACGTGCCGCACGACGCCGCCGCGCTGCGCACCGAGCGGACCGGGGCGCTGCCGATGTGGGACCAGCCGGGGGTGCACGACATCTACCGCCGCTGGCGCTCGGTCACGGACTCCTACGCCGTGCCCGGTGCGGACGCCGACCGGATCCTATGCGGGGAGGCCTGGGTGTGGCCGACTCAGGCCCTGGCCGACTACGTCCGCCCCGACGAGCTGCACCAGACCTTCAACTTCGGGTTCCTGACCACCCCCTGGATCGCCGCGGAGCTGCGCGCGGAGATCGCCGCGTCCCTGATGGCGGTCGCCGAGGTCGGCGCCCCCCAGACCTGGGTGCTCTCCAACCACGACGTGGTGCGGCACGCGTCGCGCCTCGGGTACGACCCGGTGCCCGGCGCGCTGCACATGGGCGGCATCGGCCCCGACGACCCGCAGCCCGACGCGGAGGCCGGCCTGCGGCGCGCCCGCGCGGCGACGACAGTGATGCTCGCGCTGCCCGGGTCGGCCTACCTCTACCAGGGCGAGGAGCTCGGGCTTCCCGAGGCGACCGAGCTGCCCGACGAGGTCAGGCAGTGCCCGCACTGGCTCCGCTCGGGCGGTACCGACCTCGGCCGGGACGGCTGCCGGGTCCCCGTCCCCTGGGAGGCCGACGCGCCGTCGTACGGGTTCGGACCGAACGACAACGCCTGGCTGCCCCAGCCGGCGGCGTACGGCGACCTCGCGGTCGACCGCCAGGACGGCGTCGCGGGCTCGACGCTCGAGCTCTACCGCACGCTCCTGCGGGTCCGCCGGGACCTGCGGCTGGGCGTCGGCGACCTCACCTGGCTCGACCTCGGCGAGGACGTGCTCGCCTTCGAGATCGGAACTCCAGGAGACGACTCGGTGCGCGTGGTGGCGAACCTGGGCGACGCACCGGTGCCGCTTCTCGAGGGGGAGGTTCTGGTCGCGAGCGCCGTCATCGACGGCGGCCGCCTGCCCGTCGACGCGGCCGCCTGGATCCGCTGACCCGGCCGCCGGGGCGACGCCCGGCGCGGGCCCCGGATAACGACTTGGCAAAGTCCGGGTCGCCTGTTGCGGTCTCGTCCCGCTAGGGCCTACGTTCGATTCAGATGTGACGCCCATCACATGCCCGGCCGATTCGATTCGGAGGAGGCACCACCTGATGCGACACCCCGGTCCCCCCAGGAGACGGAAGACCTACGCGGCGCTCGGCGTCGCGGCCCTCGCACTCGGCGGTCTCGCCGCGTGCGGCGGCGACGACGGCGGCGTGCCCGTGATCAATCTCTACGGCGGCGCCTCGGCGGCCGGCTTCGACAAGATCATCGACGACTGCAACGAGCAGGCCGACGGGAAGTACAAGATCGTCGGAAACCTCATCCCCAGCGATGCCGACGGCCAGCGGGAGCAATTCGTCCGCCGCCTCGCCGCGAAGGACGATGGCATGGACCTGCTCAACACCGACGTCACCTGGACCGCCGAGTTCGCCGAGGCGGGGTGGATTCGCGAGCTCACCGGGGACCAGAAGGCCGCCGCTAGCGAGGACGTGCTCGCGCCGGCGCTGGCCACCGCGACCTGGGACGACAAGCTCTACGGCATCCCGAAGAGCACCAACGTCCAGCTCCTCTGGTATCGCAAGTCGCTCGTCCCGGAAGCGCCGACGACGTGGGAGCAGGTGGCCGAGGAGGCCCAGAGGCTCGCCGACGAGGGCAAGCCACACATCATCGGGATGACCGCGGCACAGTACGAGGGCTACGTCGTCGTCTTCAACACGATCCTCTCCTCGCTCGGCGGCACCCTGGTCAACGAGGACAGCACCGCGCCGACCGTCGACGAGAAGACGGTCGAGGCCCTCGACATCATCAGCAACTTCGCGAACAGCGACCTGGCCAGCGCGTCCCTCGGCAACAGCCAGGAGCCCGAGGTCTTCGCCCAGATGCAGAACGGCGAGGCCGCCTTCATCCTGAACTGGCCCTACGTCCTCTCCGCGATGCGGCAGGCCGACCCGGAGATCGCCAAGGATCTGGGCTTCGCCCGCATCCCCGAGTTCGAGCCCGGCACCCCGGCGCGCGCGACTCTGGGCGGCTCGAACCTCACCATCAGCGAGTACAGCAACAACCCCGACCTCGCCTACGAGGCAGCGATGTGCCTGCGCTCGCCGGAGCACCAGCTGCAGACGGCGCTGGAGGCAGGGGACCCGCCGGTGTCGCCGAGCGTGTACGAGGAGCCGGAGTTCCAGGAGGCCTACCCGATGTACGAGGTCATGCTCGACGAGCTGGAGACGGCCGTGCCGCGGCCGGTGACCCCGCTCTACCAGAACATCTCGACCATCGTGTCGACCACGCTGTCGCCGCCGACCTCGATCGACCCCCAGCAGACGGCCGACGAGCTGGAGGGTTCCATCCAGGACGCGATCGACGGGAAGGGGATCCTGCCGTGAGCACGACGACCGCACCCGAGGACGACACCACGAAGATCGCCAAGCGACGGGCCAGCGAGGGCAAGCGGGACGAGGCCCGCCTCGGCATGATGCTGGTCGCCCCGGCGGTGGTCGTGATGCTCGCCGTCGCGGCGTACCCGATCATCTACGCGATCTACCTGTCCTTCTTCCGGGCCGACCTCCGCACCCCCGACGCGAACGAGTTCATCTGGTTCGACAACTACATCACCGTGCTGAGCAGCAGCATCTGGTGGCAGGCCTTCGGCGTGACGATGTTCCTGACGGTCGTCGGGGCGACGCTGGAGCTCGCCTTGGGCATGGCGCTGGCCGTGGTCATGCACCGCACGCTGATCGGCCGCGGCATCGTGCGCACGTCCGCGCTGGTGCCCTACGGCATCGTCACCGTGGTGGCGGCGTTCTCCTGGCGCTTCGCCTGGACCCAAGGCATCGGCTGGCTGGCCGGGGACAGCGCACCGCTCACCGAGCGATGGCCCTCGTTGTGGATCATCGTCCTGGCCGAGGTCTGGAAGACGGTGCCGTTCATGGCGCTGCTGCTGATGGCCGGCCTCGCCCTGGTCCCCGAGGACCTGCTCAAGGCGGCCTCGATGGACGGCGCCAACGCCTGGCAGCGGTTCTGGCGGATCACGGTGCCGCTGATCAAGCCCTCGATCCTGGTGGCGCTGCTGTTCCGCACCCTCGACGCGTTCCGCATCTTCGACAACATCTACGTGCTGACCAACGGCGCGAACGACACCTCCTCGGTCTCGATCGTGGCCTACAACAACCTGATCCGAGGGCTCAACCTCGGCATCGGCTCCACGATGGCGGTGCTCATCTTCCTCACCACCGCCATCATCGCGTTCCTGTTCGTCAAGCTCTTCGGCGCGGCGGCGCCGGGACAAGGAGAGGCACGATGACCGCGGCGTCGGAGACCACGGGCAAGAAGGTCGGCTGGGCCGTCGCGGACCTGGTGGTCCTGCTCTACGCATTCATCCCGGTCGTCTGGATCATCTCGCTCTCCCTCAAGGGCGACGACACCCTCAACGACGGCAACTACCTGCCGCGCAACCCGACGTCCGAGGCGTACTCGACGATCTTCAAGAACGACGACTTCATCCGGGCGCTGATCAACTCGATCGGCATCTGCCTGATCTCGACGTTCATCGCGCTGGTGCTGGGCACCATGGCCGCCTACGCCATCGCCCGGCTCGACTTCCCCGGCAAGCGGGCGATCGTGGCCACCGCCCTGCTGGTGTCGATGTTCCCGCAGATCGCGCTGGTCACGCCGCTGTTCAAGATCGAGACCGCGCTCGGGCTCTTCGACACCTGGCTCGGCCTGATCATTCCCTACGTCACGTTCGCGCTGCCGCTGGCGATCTACACCCTGTCCGCGTTCTTCCGGGAGATCCCGTGGGAGCTGGAGAAGGCGGCGAAGATGGACGGCGCCACGCCGTACCAGGCGTTCCGCAAGGTGATCGCGCCGCTGGCCATGCCCGGCGTGTTCACCACCGCGATCCTCGCCTTCATCGCCTGCTGGAACGACTTCCTCTTCGCGATCTCGCTGACCTCGACCAACAACGCCCGGACCGTGCCGGCGGCGATGTCCTACTTCACCGGCGCGACCACCTTCGAGAAGCCCACCGCGGCGATCGCCGCCGCGGCGGTCGTGATCACCATCCCCATCGTCATCTTCGTCCTGTTCTTCCAGCGCCGGATCGTCGCTGGACTCACGTCGGGAGCGGTCAAGGGCTGACGCCCTGGCCCCAGGAAAGGAGCACCTCGTGGCTGGAATCGTCTTGGACCACGTCGTCAAGCGCTATCCCGACGGAGCACTGGCCGTCGACGACTTCAACCTGGACATCGCCGACGGCGAGTTCATCATCCTGGTCGGGCCGTCGGGTTGCGGGAAGTCGACCACCCTCAACATGGTGGCCGGCCTGGAGGACATCACCGCGGGCGAGCTGCGGATCGACGGCACGGTCGTCAACGACAAGGCGCCCAAGGACCGCGACATCGCGATGGTGTTCCAGTCCTACGCGCTCTACCCGCACATGACCGTGCGCGAGAACATGGCGTTCCCGCTCGTCCTCGCCGGCGTCGACAAGGCCACGATCGGCAAGAAGGTCGACGAGGCCTCGTCGCTGCTGGAGCTCAACGCCCACCTGGACCGCAAGCCGGCCAACCTCTCCGGCGGCCAGCGGCAGCGCGTCGCGATGGGCCGCGCCATCGTGCGCAACCCGAAGGCCTTCCTGATGGACGAGCCGCTGTCGAACCTCGACGCCAAGCTACGCGTGCAGATGCGCACGCAGGTGTCGCGGATCCAGAAGACCCTCGGCACGACCACGCTCTACGTGACCCACGACCAGACCGAGGCGATGACGCTGGGCGACCGGGTCGTGGTGATGCGCGGCGGCGTCGTGCAGCAGGTCGGCTCGCCGACCGAGCTCTACCAGCGACCGGCGAACCTGTTCGTGGCCGGGTTCATCGGGTCCCCGTCGATGAACTTCCTGCCCGCGGTGATCGAGGGCGACAGCCTCGACAGCGGGCTCGGCAAGATCCCGATGTCCGACCGGGTGCGCCGCGCCGTCGAGGGCTCGAAGGGGCGCGACGTGATCATCGGGCTCCGCCCCGAGCACTTCGAGGACGCCGCCCTGACCGGCGACGACGGGAAGCCGGTGGTCAAGGTCGAGATCGACGTGGTCGAGTCGATGGGCTCCGACATCTTCGCCTACTTCAACGTCAAGGGCAGCGAGGCGCACACCACCGACCTCGACGAGCTGGCCAAGGACGCCGGGCAGGACATGCACGGCAGCGGGACCCAGGTGACCGCCCGCCTCGACCCGGCCTCCCAGGTCGCCGAGGGGAAGGAGGCGAGCATGTCCGTCGACACCGACATGATGCACGTCTTCGACGCCAGCAACGGCGCGAACCTGACGATGGAGAAGGCGGGCGCCCACGCCGGCGCCTGAGGTCGTGGCCCCGCGCCGCGTGCGGATCAGCGGCGCCGGGGACGCCCCTGCTCGGCGACGAGCTTCATGACCTCGCGATTCCACTCGTGCTCGCGGATCAGGCGGTAGCGCTCGTGGGAGACGCGGATGTAAGCGTCCGCACCGGTCTCGTCGCGTCCCCGGACACCGGCCTCCTCGATCAGCTCCAGCACCTGGGTGTACTCCTCGTCGAACCAGCGCCGAGCCATGGTCGGCTTGTCGAAGTAGGCGCCCTCCCGGTGCATCAGCCGGCAGGCCCAGGCCTCGACCATCTCCGCGAGGCGGTGGTAGTCGGTGGCGTCGGTGCAGACGATCTCGGCCCGGCGGCGACCGGTCAGCGGCACGCGCTGCAGGAAGCGTAGGCCCCAGTTCTTGTCGCCGAGGTCACGTCGGCCGCCGATGCCCTCGGTCGAGATCACGGTCTCCACCTCGGTCACGTCGGCCTCGATGGTGGCGCCGCCGAGGGCCCGCGCGACGGAGACGCGGTGGTGGCCGTCGCGGACGAAGTAGAGGTTCCCGAGCTGGTAGACGTCGATGGGCGGGAACGAGGTGCCCGTGCGCGCCTTGAGCGCGAGCCGCTCCCACCGCTCACGGCTGCGGTTCGACGTGGGCCGGAACCGGCGGTCGAAGTCGCGGGCCTTGTCGACGGAGCCGACGATCGCGTCCAACGGGATCTCCTGGATGCCCCGGTGGCGCGCCGCCCGCCGCCCCAGCGCCTCGACCACCTCGGCGAACGAGAGCGTCTCGCCCGCATCCTCGTCGCCGCGCAGCCGCCGGGCCAGCGCCGAGAGGCTGGCCTGCCGCCGGGCCCGCAGGAAGTCGCTCTCGGCGTCCGCGCGCGGGAATCCGCTGTCCTTCATCACACCATTCTGCCCGCCGCGTCGCGCGGCGCCAGGGCACGAGGAGTGATCTCCAGCATGCGCCACGGGATGACGTTGCGGATCGTGGTGCCGCCCAGCTGCCGGTCCGGCTTCGGGTGGCCGTAGGGGTGGATGTGGCCGTGCAGGTGCCACGTGGGCTGGAGGATCTCGATGGCGTCGCGCAACGCCTCGATCCCTTCGTGCGGCCGGTCGTCCCCGTCGCCCATCCCGAACGGCGGCGCATGCGTGAGCAGCACGTCGACAGGTCCGGCGCGCCGCGCGCGGCGGGCCAGACGCCGGGCGAGCCTGCGGTACTGCTGCTGGGTGTACTGGTGCGGCCCCTCGCGGTAGCGGACGCAGCCGCCGAGCCCCGCGATCCGCAGCCCCGCGATCTCGAGCACGGAGCGGTCGGCGTTGACCGCGCCGTGCGGTCGGGGCGCGTCGCAGACGATGCCGTCGCAGACGTAGGTGCCGTTGCGGGTCTGCTTGACGCGCGGGATCGCCGGCTCGTGGTTGCCCGGCACGAAGGCCACCGGTGCGTCCACCGCCGAGGCCACGTACTCGACGTAGTCCCAGTTCAGGTCTCCGGCGGAGAGCACCAGGTCGGGCGCCAGATCCCGCAGCGCGCCGGCATGCAGGTCGGGCGCCTCCTCATCGGCGATGGCAAGCACACGGACCATCACCCGACTCTACGCCGCGGGGAACCCGGGAGTGACGTGGCCCACACTTCAGGACCGCGGGCGGTCAGGTGGGCTCGGCCAACAGGCCGATGGAGGCCGCGTGGCGGCGTACCGCGGCGCTGTCGGCGGCGAGCACGAACGGCACGTCCTCGGACCAGCCGTCCGTCACGGCCTCGACGCGGCCGTCGCCGGGGTCCAGCCGCACCTCGCGGATGTAGACCGCCCGGATGCGACCCGGATGGCGGCGTACCGTCTCCGCGTAGATCACCGGGTCCTTCTCACCGGAGTCGCCGATCAGCACGAACGGCAGCTCGGGGTGGAGCGCCAGCACCTCGTCGATGCGGTCCCGCTTCCGGGCTCGGCCGGCCGCCGTGCCGATCAGGTCGCGCAGCAGGAGCGGTCCGAGCGGGAAGCCGCGGTGCTCGAGGAAGGCCACCAGGAACGCGTGCAGGTTCCACGGGCTGGAGGAGATGTAGAAGAACGGGTTCCCGTCGCCCCGGGGCCCCGCGAGGTCGCGGTAGAGCTCCGCGGCCCCGGGGAACGGCGTGCGGGTCAGCGCCGAGCCGGTCAGCGTGGTGCGCAGCATCCGCCCCGCCCGCTGCACGCCGGTCTCGAGGATCGTGTCGTCGATGTCGGAGATCACCCCGAACCGGGCGTCCGGCCCGGTCACCCGGACCCGGATCGGCGTCGCGTGGCCGGGCGCCAGGCCGCGGTACGGCGCCGCCAGCTCGACGCTCCCCTCGGCCCATGGCACCGGCAGGCCGTCCACGGCCAGCTCGGCGCGGAAGTAGCCCTCCTCGTCGGAGATCACCTCGACCTCGGCCGCCCCGAGCCGGATCCGCAGCGGCACCTGCGGCAGCTCCACCGTGAGGAACTGGCCGACGCTGCGGCGGACGGCCGCGCCGAGGCTCTCCCCCGCCTGCGCCATGGGCGGCGGGGGGTCGTCCAGGACCCGTCCGCCCACCACGGCGCGGTCGGGGCCGGCGTACCCGAGGTAGGCCTCGATCCGGAGGTCGTCCGGCTGCCGGCCACCGCGGTAGCGGTAGCGGCGGCGCAGACCGTCGAAGCCGCGCTCTGTCGCGACCAGCCAGCGCTGCCTCCGTCCCACGCCGACAACCTAACGGCCAGCAGGGCGCGCCTCAGCCGGAGCCTGGCTGGCGGGTCGGGACGCCGCCGGTGACGAACAGCGCCACCATCGCGAGCAGGGCGAGCGCACCGAGCGCGCGCCGCAGGCCGTCCAGCCGCGACGCCGCGTTCTCCTCCACGATCGCGTCCGCCGTGGCGCCGGTGACCCCGGCATCGGCCAGCGCCGTGTCGAGGGCGTCGTCGGGGATGAAGGAGAGGCCGCCGGCGAGGTCGACCTGCGCCTGCGAGGCGAGGTCGTCCGGCACGGCGGGGTTCTGCTGGATCCCGGTGAGGAACGACGCCGTCAGGCCGGAGACGAGCACGGCGCCGGCCACCGCCGTGCCGATCGACGCGCCGAGGTTGGTCAGCGTGTTCTGCAGGCCGCCGACCTCGCCGCTCTGCTCGTCGGGCACCGCGGAGACGGTGACCGCACCCAGCTGGGAGGCCAGCGCGCCGATTCCGAGGCCGGCGAGCAGCAGCGGTCCGGTGACCACCTCGGGTCCGGCCCCGAACTCCAAGGCCCCCATCAGCACCACGATGCCGGCCAGCAGGGCGAGGAAGCCCGAACGCACCACGCGCCGCGGGTTCGCCCGCGGGAAGAACCGCGGGATGCCCACCGCGCCCAGCAGCAGCGTCAGCGACAGCGGCAGGATCCGCACGCCGGTCTCGACCGCCGACAGTCCGAGGGCGACCGACAGGAACAGCGGCACGCAGAAGAAGAGCCCGGCCTGCAGCAGGTACTGGAAGAAGAACGACGTCAGGCCGCCGCGCAGCTGCGGGTTGCGCAGCATCGCAGGGTCGAGGAGCACCGCCGCGCCCCGCTCGACCCGGTGTCGCTCCCACGAGAGGAACGCGAAGAGCACGAGGCCGCCACCGAGCACCAGCCAGATCGCGGGCGAGAGACCCAACCAGGCGGGAGCGCCCGGCTTCGGGAGGGTCAGGCCCCACTCACCCGAACGGAGGATGCCCAGCACCACCAGCGCCAGACCCATCGCGGAGAGGACCGTCCCGACGAGGTCGAGCCGACTGGGATCGGTCGGGTTCTCGGCCATCCGCCGCGAGAGCAGCAGGATGCCGAGCACGATCACGACCTCGCCGACGAAGACCCACCGCCACGAGGCGTACGTGGTCAGAAGGCCGCCGATCAGCGGGCCGGCCGCCACAGCGATCGCCCCCGCGGCCGCCACCAGCCCGTAGGCACGCGGGCGTTGCGCGGCCTCGAAGTTCGACGCGACGAGGGCGACCACGGCCGGCATGATCAGCGCCGCGCCGATGCCTTCCAGCAGCGACCAGCCGATCAGCAGCACGGTGAGGTTCGGCGCCAGCGCCGTCGTGGCCGAGCCCACGCCGTACACGACACAGCCGAGCGAGAAGGCTCGCTTGCGCCCGATCTTCTGCCCGATCCGGCCGCCGGTGATCATCAGCGACGCCATCACCAGCGTGTACAGGGTGACCGCGGTCTGGATGCCGGTGACGTCGGTGCCGAGGTCGTCGGCCACCGTGGCGATGGAGACGTTCATGACCGAGCTGTCCAGGGTCATCAGGAACTGCGCGGAGGCGAGCGTCAGCAGGATGGCCGAGAAGCCGGCCGTGGCGGCCGCAGTCGGCCGTGATCCTGTCTCGCCCATCGCCGGCCCCTGACCCCTCGTCCCGGTCCCAAGCGGCCCGGTGCGCCTGACCGATCCTGCCCGCTCCCCCGGGCCGCGGGAAGGGACCTTCGACTCGGGCCCGTCCTCAGCGAGCGCAGCGCGGCACCGCCACCCGGAGCGCCCTGGGTGAGCCGGGCAGGCAGCAGGTCGGCGCCCAGCGGCCGGCGCGCCCCGCCGTCGGGTGCGATCGCGGGCGCTCCGGGGTGTGTAGGCCTGACGGGGATGGGTAGAAGGCCGTAGACCGTCCACGAGGAGGACCCCATGAGCAGCACCCCCGCCGACCACGAGATCGAGGGACTCTCGGTCACGACCGAGGAGCGCGACGGCATCACCGTGGTGGCGCTGTCGGGCGAGCTGGACCTGCTCTCAGCCGGCCCGGCCAGGGCCGCCCTGGAGGGTCAGCTGATCGCCGGTATCGCGGGCCTGGTCGTGGACGTCTCCGGCCTCGGCTTCATCGACTCGGCGGGCCTGGGGGTGCTCGTGCGCACCCACAAGAAGGCGAGGGTGCTCCGCACGGGCTTCGCCGTGGCCTGCCCCGAGGGCACCGTACGGCGGCTGCTCCGCCTGACCGGCCTGCTCCGCGCGCTGCAGGTGCACGACACGCGCGAGGACGCGCTCGCGGCGCTGGCCGAGCGCGCCAACGCCGAGCCCGCCGACTGAGGCCCTACGCCACGTAGATCTTGCGCAACGTCTCGCGCACCACCCAGGTGGTGCGGTCCCCCGCCCTCAGCCGAACGGCGACGCCCGGGCCGAGGTCGATCGTCTCGCCGTCCTCGAACGTCACCGACGCCGACCCCGACAGCACCACGAAGACCTCGTCGACCTCGACGTCGGTGACCGTCCCCGCGGTGATCTCCCAGACCCCGATCTCGGCGCCACCGACCTCGGTGAGCGCGCGCGATCCCGCCGCCGGCGTACCGGACAGGACGGTCTCGGGGTCGAGGGGCAGGGTCGGGAGGTCGCCGTGGAGGTCAAGGACGCGGGTCATGGGGCCATCGTCGCGGACCGCGGGCCCGCCGCCGTAGCCGGGTCCCGGCCGCGACGGGGCCACCGCGAGGCCGCACGGCGTTCGCCGACTCAGCCTGCGCACAGGATCACCCGGTAGCCTCACCCACGCTTCCCCGCGGCCGAGGTCGCGCCCTCAACCAGAAGGTCTGAACGTGCACCGACGCCTGCGACGCCCCACCGCTCTGCTCTCCGCCGCCGCCCTGACCGCCGCGCTCGCCGCGTGCGGCGACTCCGACACCGCGACCGACGACTCCGGCTCGGCGTCGTCGGGGGCGACCGCGGCCACCGAGGGCACCCTCGACCAGGTCGCGTTCACCGGCGAGGTCGGCGAGGGCATCTCCGCGGAGTGGTCCGACAGCATCGACCTGCCCGACGAGACGTCGGCGACCACGCTGGTCAAGGGCGACGGCGAGGCCATCGCCGAGGGCGACACCGTGATGACCTACCTGTGGGTCGGCAACGGCAGCACCGAGGAGCAGGTGTACAGCGACTACGACCAGGGCGCCCCGGAGGCGATCCCCTACGACCCCGCCCAGCTCGCCGAGGTGTTCACGGCGCTGCTCGAGGGTCAGACCTACGGCTCGCGCGTCGCCGTGGTCGCCGACCCGGTGGCGGTGTTCGGCGCCCGGGCCGAGAGCAACTCCCTCGGGATCGACCCCGAGCACAGCGTCGTCCTCGTGGGCGACCTGATCGAGAAGCAGGCGAGCTCCCCGGAGCCCACCGACGACAAGGTCCACGACGCCGATCCCGAGACGCAGCCCTCGGTCGTCGAGAAGGGCGGCCAGCCCACCGGCCTCGACTTCTCTGGGATCGACGAGCCCGCGCTCGACACCCCGGTGCAGCGGGTCGTCCTCGAGGAGGGCGACGGCGCCGCGGTGAAGGCCACCGACACCGTGGTCGTCAACTACCTCGGTTCCACGTACGACGCCGACGCGCCGTTCGACGAGAGCTTCTCGCGCGGCGAGCCGCTCACCTCGCCGCTCAGCGGGCTGATCCGGGGCTGGACGATCGGCCTGACCGACGTCAAGGTCGGCAGCCGGGTGCTGCTCCAGATCCCGCCGGCCTACGGCTACGGGGCGACCGGCAGCGGGTCCGCGATCCCGGGCAACGCCACGCTCTGGTTCCTCGTCGACGTCGTCGAGGTCCAGTAGCGCCGGCTGCCGGGCTGCGGCCCGGGTGGTGCGACGTCACATGGATATTCGCCCCTGAATCAGCCATCTCGGGGCGGATATCCATGTGACGCGGCATCTCGATCGACCGCGGCGACCAGCTCCGGATCCGGGCTGCGGTTGATGGCCGAGGAGACCGTGTAGCCGACCCGTAGGCGCGCAGGGCGCCGGTCCGGCTGCGGGAGGAACGGGGGGCGTCCCGGCGACGCGGTGGCGGAGTCCGCGCGGGTCCCGCCGCATCGCTCAGGCTGCCGTCCGCCTCCGCCCCGACAGGGCGGAGGCTCAGGAGGTGCGCAGCACACGGGCCCGCAGCGGCCGGGCCTCCTGATCCCAGAGCAGCACCACCCGTCCGCTCGGCGTCAGCGCCGCCTGGGTCGCCTCGAGCACGTCGACCTGGCCGGTGTCCTCCTGGGCCGCGGTCGCCGGGCGCCAGCCCTCACCGGCGGCCCGGTACCTGCCCCAGATCCCGTAGCTGTTGTCCCAGCCGACGAAGGCGTCACCGGCCCGGTTGATCGTGGCGACGGTCCCGGACAGCCGCAGCGACGTGTCGGCCAACGTCCGAGGCTCGGTCCACCGGCCCCCGGAGCGGCGACGGACGACGTCGACCCGGTGCTGTCCGACGAGGTAGCCGACCGCGGCCGCGCCGGCGGCGTTCAGCGAGACCGACCAGCGCCGGGCGCGCACCGACGCTGGCGTGACGGGTGTCGGCGCGTCCCACGCTCCGGTGGTCCTGTGGCGCACGGCCGTCCGCACCCGGCCGCCGCGGGCGAACACGGCCACGACATCGCCGCGACCGGTGGCCTCGACGGCACCGAGGGAGCCTGACCCGATCCGCTCGGCCGCGCCCCAGGGCCCGGCCGCCGGCCTGGAGCGGACCATGACCCGGGTCGGGCCCGTCGCCGGGTGCCGGCCGTACGCGACCCACGCCCTCCCGTTCGGCGCGATCGTGGCGCGGGCGCCGCCCGCGCCCTGGCTCAGCGTCGTGACCTCGCTCCACGCCCGGCCCGCAGGCCGGTAGACCGCCTGGACCCGGTACGGGACGCCGCGCTCGGGGTCGCCCCACTCCCACGTCACCAGTGCCGCGCCGCCGGAGCGCACGGCCACGTCGAGGTTCCCGGCGCCGTAGATGCTCTCGCCGTCGGGGTAGCCCGGGACGGCCTTGTCACGGGAGATCCGTACCGGGGTCGTCCATCCGTGGCCCGCTGGCTTCCGGGAGACCCAGACCCCCGTGGTGAACCCCCCGCGGTCGCGGCGCCAGGCGGCGACCACGTTGCCGGCGGCGTCGGCCGCGACGACCGGGTCGTACCCCGCCCCGAGGGTCACCGGGGCCTGCCACCGGCCGCGCGCCGTACGGCGGGCCACCTTGACCGGTTCCGGCCACCCACGCTGCGAACCCCAGGCGACGGTCGTGACGTCGCGCCCGTCCACCGTGAGCGACTGGCCCGCGGGGTTGCGCTCGAACCTGTGGACCGGGCCCCAGGAGTCCTCCGCGACGGTCGCCCCCGGCGCCGGAGCCTGGAGCGCCGCAGCGAGCGCGGCCGCGACCCCGATCAGCGCCCACTTCCGTATCGACATGACGACCCTCCCCGACGAGGCGTGCGACACCACGTTTCCGAGTCTCCTCCGCCAGACCGAGGACGGGCAGAGGCGAAGGGCGGCCCGCGATGGACCCTTGGTCCGTCCCCGTGCGCAGCACGCGTGAACCTCGCGCTCCGGTCGACGCGGTTCGACGCGGTTCGACGCCCCAGCGAGGGGTCGGTCTCACGCACACTCTCCGCGCCTATGGCGAATGGCAAAGAAACCTCGAAAGTCGTTGACACGATGTCGCAGTAACGCTGAACTCTGCGTCTCACGCAACCGAGCCACACCGGCCAACACTCGGGACTGCTGCACGGACAGGTGACAGTTGGGGTTAGGCCGCCTGGACGGCGGTCGGGGCCAT
>NZ_STGK01000004.1 GCF_004919105.1 Nocardioides sp. GY 10113 | reverse complement strand
GCATCGAACAGCTTGAACGACTTCGACTGCGCCACCGCACCGTCGGTGCCCTTGTCGGTCACCCTCGGCGCCGTGCCGTCGACCGCGAAGGTGAAGGAGCCCGTGCTGGCGATGTTGCCCGCCACGTCCTGGGAGTTGTAGCGCAGGGTGTAGGTGCCGTCCGCGAACCGCGCCGGCACCTCGAGCGAGTCCCCCTTCGCCTGGAACGAGCTGAGGAGCGAGCCGCCCTGGTAGACGTTGCCGACGGTCTTCGCGACCTGGTGGTTGTCAGTGGAGGACAGCGCGAACACGTGGCCGGGACGGATCAGCACCGAGCCGTTGAGCAGGGTGGTGACCGGCCTCTCGAAGTCGCACACGTACGACTCCGGCACGTCGACGATCGTGCGGGTCTCCACCACCTGGGGCCACCCGGCCGGGGCGTTGCGCACCCACGCCGCCTGGGCGAGATCGGCGGTCCCGGCCGGATCGCCGTTGTAGTACACCGTCGCCGACGAGGCCGGCACGTAGTCCGGATTCGGGACCTCGATGGTCTCCGCACCCTGCGCGGCGACGGTGACCGTCTCCTGCCAGGCCGCAGTGACCTCGCGCTCCTCGGTCCGGACGTTGCCGGTCGCCACCCAGCCCGATGCGGGGTTGGGCGAGAAGTCGGCCTGCTTCCACTCCGGGGCGTTGCCGCGGTGGGAGAACTCGCGCTCGACAACCACGGTCTCGTAGACGGCCGGGTGCTGCACGACGGTGCTGGACGCCGGCACGTAGTCCGGGTTCGCGACCTCGAGCGTCGGCGACCCCACGGCAGGGATGCTGACGGTCTTGGCGAAGCGCGACTCGGTGTGGGTGACGGCGGGGACGGTCTCGATCAGCCGGGGCGAGTCGGCGGAGCAGGCCTGCTCGACGGCGGCCGCCGAGGGGGCCGGGTGCGCCAGGGCGAGCGACGTCACGCCGGTGCTCAGCACGGCGGAGAGGGCAAGGCTGTACTGCATGAGGGACGCTCCTTGAGCGGGTACCGACTGGACCCGGACCTCGAGAGCGTTGCCTCCGGGGTAGTTGCTGGACCGTCCAACGCCCGAAGCCGATCGAAGTTACTGCCGCAACCCCCAGATGGGTGAGATCCGAACTGCGGGCAGGCGACGCCGCCGCGGCTGTCACGCTTCCCCACCGCCTCCGCGGCCGGCTCCGCGGAGAGCAGAGAGGTGGCATCCCGAACCGCCACGAGGGAGCGGCCGATCGCACGTCCGTCACGTGCGGCACGGCCCGGGGCGAGCGTCCCCGACGGCCGGTCGCCGCGGCCCCCGCGAGGCAGCGGCCCGCCAGTAGCGCGAACGTCGGCCGTGGACCCGTCGCCGCCCCGAGCGCCTGGGTGACCAGGCTCTCCGCCAGGACCGCGACCACCCCGGCCAGCTCGAGCACGGGCAGCGCGGGCGCGGGCGCGGGCCTGACGCCCAGGGTTTCGACGCCGACCACCCGCCAGGCCGGAGGTGCGTCGGCTGTCGATCCAGCCGCGGGCCCACCCTGGCGCGCCCGCCCGAACGCGAGTAGACAGGGAGGACCGGCGGTGCCGGCCGGGCACTGCCCCCGCCCCGAGAGGAGAGCGCCGTGCACGCACGCTCCACGACATTCCACGGCAGGCCCGGCAACATCGATGCCGGCATCGCCTTCGTCAGGAACGAGGCCTGGCCGGCGCTCGAGCGGATCGAGGGCTGCCGCGGGATCTCACTGCTGGTCGACCGCCAGACCGGACAGTGCATCGCGACCAGCTCGTGGGCCTCGCAGGAGGCGATGCACGCCAGCGACGCCGCGCTGCGACCGATCCGCGACCGCGGACGCGACATCCTCGGCGCCACCATGGAGATGGACGAGTGGGAGATCGCCGTCATGCACCGCACCCAGCACGGCGCCTGCTGCCGGGTCAGCTGGATGGAGGGCGACGTGCCCTCGATGCTGGAGACGCTCCGGGTCGGCGTACTCCCGGCGCTGGAGCAGACCGACGGGTTCTGCGGCGTCAGCGTGCTGGTCAACCGGGCGGACGGGCTCGGCTGCGCGACGACCGTGTGGGACTCCCACACCGCGATGGAGGCCAGCAGGGCCATGGCCGACGACCTGCGCGACCGGACCGCGAGCGAGGCCGGCGGAATGGTCGCCGAGGTGCACGAGTACGACCTGGCCTACGCGCACCTGCACGTGCCCGAGATGGCGTGAGCCCTGAGGCGTGCGTCGGGGCCGGGCAACGGCCAGGGTCGTGTGCCTGAGGACGACTGCTGAGTAGGTCTCAGGCACACGACCGCGACTAGACCAGCGCCACGGGCAGGCGCTCGTACCCCCGCAGGATCCGGGTCCGCCGCCGCTCGGCCCCCTGCGCGACGGCGAGGTCCGGGTACCGCTCGTGCAGCGCCCGCAGCGCCACCTCGCCCTCCATCCGGGCCAGCGCGGCGCCGAGGCAGTAGTGGCGGCCGCCGGAGAACGAGAGGTGCTCGCCGGCGTTCTCCCGGGTCACGTCGAACCGGTGCGGGTCCGCGAACACCTCCGGGTCGCGGTTGGCCGCGGCCAGCACCGTGGTGACCACCGCACCCCGACGCAGAGGGGTGCCCGCGATCTCGGTGTCCCGGGCCACCGTCCGGCCAGTGAGCAGCACCGGCGGGTCGTAGCGCAGCACCTCGTCGACCGCTCGGCCCCACGACGCGTCGCCGGCCAGCAGCGCCTTGCGCTGCTCGGGGTGCTCGGCGAGCAGCGCGACGCCGCTGCCGATGAGGTTGACCGTGGTCTCGAAGCCAGCAGCCAGCACCAGACCGGCGGTGGCGATCAGCTCGTCGTCGGACAGCGCGGAGCCGTCGTCGTCGCGGGCCGCGACGAGCTCGCTGAGCAGGTCGTCGCCGGGCGCGCGGCGGACCGCCTCCACGTGGTCCTGCAGCCACCGGTCGAACTCCCGCAGGCCCCGCTCCACCCGGAGGAACTCCGGCAGGGAGAGCCCGATGTCCAGGCTGGGCGCGACCGCCGCCCCGAAGTGCCGCACGACGTCGCGCTCGTGTGCCGGGACCCCGAGGATCTCGCAGATCACGGTGACGGGCAGGAGCGCGGCATAGCCGTCGATCAGGTCCACCGGCCGACCGCCTGCCGCCGCGGACGCGGCCGCGATGTCGTCGAGCAGCCCGGCGGCGACCTCCTCGGTGCGCGTCTGGAGCCGCTGCACCGCGCGGACCGTGAAGACCCGGGTGACCAGCTTGCGCATCCGGGTGTGGTCGGGCGGTTCGGTGGCCAGCAACGAGGGCGGCTCGAGCGGGCCCTTCGGCGCGGCGCTCACCCCCCAGCGGAACAGCCGGGCGAGCGCGGTGTCGGCCGGCAGCCCGATCCCGACCTGCACGTCCGGGCTGGTCAGGGTCTCGCGGACCACAGCGTGCCGGGCGGTGGTCCAGGCGAAGTGACCCCGGTAGAAGGGACCGGCGGCGCGGATCTCGTCGAACAGGTCGAGCGGGAGCACCTGGGACTCACGGCTGGCCTGCATCCCCCGCGCCTGCAGGTCACCGCGCCGCGCCCGGCCTGCCATCGCGGTGCTGGGCAGGGCGTGGCCGAGCCCCCACCGGGTGACGGCCCGCGCGGGCGAGGTGACGCGGTCCCGGATGCTCACCCCGCCAACAATAGGCGCGAATCCGCGTCGCAGATATCCGCGTGACGCACACCACAGACCGGCACCGTCCCGCTCGACGTGCAGGCACGGCCCGACCGCGGCGCCCAGGGCGACCGCGATCGGCCACCACTCCGTTCTCGGCCTGGCTAGACTCGCAGGGATGTCGTCCCCAGAGAGCAGTGCCTTCGGCCCGATCCTCGGTGAGATCGACCTGCACCTGGTCAGCGAGGGCCGCCATGAGCAGCTCTGGCAGGTGCTCGGTGCGCGCGTCCGCACCCTGCCCGACCCGGTCACCGGCGACCCCGTCGACGGCACCAGCTTCGCGGTCTGGGCGCCGAACGCCCGGGCCGTCTCGGTGGCCGGCGACTTCAACGGCTGGGACGGCAACGCCCACCCGCTGACCGGACCGCACGGTCCGGGTGTCTGGGAGACCTTCGTGCCGGGCGTCGCCTCCGGCGCGACGTACCAGTTCCTGGTGCACGGCGCGGACGGCGTGTGGCGCTACAAGGCCGACCCGATGGCGGGCTACGCCGAGCAGCCGCCGGCACGCGCCTCCCGCGTCTTCGCCTCCGAGCACACCTGGACCGACGACGAGTGGATGGCCGCCCGGGCGTCGAAGACCGCCGTGTTCGAGCCGATGTCGGCCTACGAGATGCACCTGGCGTCGTGGAAGCGGCACCCCGACGGCACGCTGTGGAGCTACGACGAGCTGGCCGCGGAGCTGCCCGGCTACCTGGCCGACCTCGGGTTCACCCATGTCGAGCTGATGCCGGTGATGCAGCACCCCTTCGGCGGCTCCTGGGGCTACCACGTGACGTCGTACTACGCCCCCGACTCCCGCTTCGGCGACCCCGACGGGTTCCGCCGGCTGGTCGACGCGCTGCACCGGGCCGGGATCGGCGTGATCCTGGACTGGGTGCCCGGCCACTTCGCCACCGACGAGTGGGCGCTGGTCCGCTTCGACGGCACGGCGCTCTACGAGCACCCCGACCCGCACCGCGGCTGGCATCCCGAGTGGGGCTCGCACATCTTCGACTTCGGCCGCCCCGAGGTCCGCAACTTCCTGGTCGCCAACGCGCTCTACTGGCTCGAGGAGTTCCACGCCGACGGGCTGCGCGTCGACGGCGTCGCCTCCATGCTCTACCTCGACTACGCCCGCTCCGACGGCGAGTGGACCCCGAACGTGCACGGCGGTCGGGAGAACCTGGAGGCCGTCCAGCTGCTCCAGGAGCTCAACGCCACCGTCTACAAGCGCAACCCGGGCGTGGCCACGGTGGCCGAGGAGTCCACCGCCTGGCCGGGCGTCACCGCGCCCACCTCCGCCGGCGGCCTCGGCTTCGGGTTCAAGTGGAACATGGGCTGGATGCACGACACGCTGACCTACCTGCAGCGTGAGCCCGTGCACCGTGCCTACCACCACGGCGAGATGACCTTCACGCTCGTCTACGCCCACTCCGAGAACTACGTGCTGCCGCTCAGCCACGACGAGGTCGTGCACGGCAAGGGGTCGCTGCTGCGCAAGATGCCCGGCGACCGGTGGCAGCAGCACGCCAACCTGCGCGCCCACCTCGCCTGGATGTGGGCCCACCCGGGCAAGCAGCTGGTCTTCATGGGCACCGAGCTGGCCCAGTCCTCGGAGTGGGCCGAGGCCCGCGAGCTGGACTGGTGGCTGCTGCAGTACCCCGAGCACCGCGGCAACCGGGACCTGGTCCGCGACCTCAACCGCGTCTACGTCGACACCCCGGCGCTGTGGCGTCGCGACAACGACCCCGACGCCTTCGCCTGGATCGACGCCAACGATGCCGGCCGCAACGTCTTCTCCTTCGTCCGGTACGACGACGCCGGCGAGCCGCTGGTCTGCGTGGCCAACTTCGCGGCCGTGCCGCACGAGGACTACCGGGTCGGCCTGCCCCGCGCCGGCGCGTGGGACGAGGTGCTCAACACCGACGCGGCGTCGTACGGCGGATCCGGCACCGGCAACCTGGGGCGCGTCGAGGCGGTGGACGGCACGGCGCTGGAGTCCCGGGCCCCCGGCGGCAGCCCGGCGTACGCGACCGTGGTGCTACCGCCCCTGGCGGTGCTCTGGCTGCGTCCGGCCTAGGGTGGCCCGCGTGCCCGACCAGCCCGACCAGCCCGCCACACGCCTGACCCGCATCGAGCACGACGTCGCCCGGATCACCTGGAGCGAGGACCTCACCGCGCGCGGCTGGCAGGCCGCCGCCGACGTGGTCCGCCGCGAGGTGGCGGCGGCGCTGGTCGAGCAGCACCGCGTGGAGGCGAAGGTCCGCGTCGACGACGCTGTCGGGCAGCGGGTCGCCACCTGGTCCGGGCTGCACCGCGAGGGGATCGAGCGCCGCCGCGACGGCGACCTGGTCGTCTACGCGCGGCTGGCCGACGACGTGGCGCTCAACGAGCCGGGCGGCTTCCGGGCGCTGCTCAACTCCTTCCTGCCGCGCAAGCGGGCGATCGCGCAGATGCTGGTCCGCGACGAGTCCGGCGGCGAGCCCCGGGTGCTGCTCTGCCGCCTGACCTACAAGGCCGACTGGGACCTGCCGGGCGGGGTCGTCGAGGTCAACGAGTCGCCGCGCCTCGCGGTCGGCCGCGAGGTGACCGAGGAGCTCGGGCTCACCCTCGAGCCCGGCCGGCTGCTGCTGACCGACTGGCTGCCGCCGTGGGGCGGCTGGGACGACGCCGTCGGCCTGGTCTTCGACGGCGGCCGGCACCCGGCCTCGCTGATCGACGCCGTGGTCCCCCAGGAGCGGGAGATCCGGTCAGCGGCGTTCTGCACCCTCGAGGAGATCGAGGAGCGGGCCGCCGACTTCACCGCCCGCCGGATCCGGGCCGCGTTGGCCGCCCTCGACGGCGGCGCGACCTACACCGAGTCGGGGCGCTGACGCCCGCTCGGCGCGGCTCCTCCCTGCGGCGCCGGGACGCAGGGCGACCAGCACGCCGAGCACCAGCACCGCGCCGCCGACCAGCTCGCCGACCGAGGGCCGCTCACCGAGCAGCAGCCAGGCCGACCCCATCGACACCGGCGGCACCAGCAGCACCCACGGCACCACCGCCGCCGAGGGGTGCCGGGCCAGCAGCCCGTTGAAGATGCCGTAGCCGACGAGCGAGGCGAGCACCGCCGTGTAGAGCGTGGAGACGGCGGCATGACCGTCGAACGCCGCGGCCGCCTCGGCGAGGACGCCCGGTCCGTCGAGGAGGACCGAGAGCAGCGCCAGTGGCACCGGCACCACCAGCGCGGACCACACGGTCAGCGCCAACCCGCCGGTGGCCCCCGAGGCCCGGGAGACCACGTTCCCGATCGCCCACATCAGGGCGGCGATCAGGCAGAGCCCCAGGGCCAGCAGCGGCACGTGGCCGCCGCGCCCCACGGCGACGACGCCGAGCCCGACGGCGCCGAGCAGCACACCGAGCGACTGGCGCCGGGTCGGCCGTTCGCCCAGCACCAGGGCGGCGATGACGATGGTCAGCACCACCTGGGTCTGCAGCACCAGCCCGGCGAGGCCGGCCGGCATGCCGGCGTGCATCGAGACGTAGAGGAAGCCGAACTGGCCCAGCGACATGAAGGCGCCGACGGCGAGGATGGTCCGCCACGGCACCCGCGGCCGCGGGATCAGGAAGATCGCGGGCACCAGCACCGCGAGGAACCGGATCGCCAGGAAGAGCAGCGGCGGCACCTCGCCCATCCCCCAGTCGATCACCACGAAGTTGAAGCCCCAGATCGTCGCCACGAGGGCGGCCAGGAGGGTGTCGCGTCGGTTCACGGAGCCACCCTCCCCCGCGCCATCGTGAAGCACCAGCGAATTGATATGCACCTCTTCATGTAGCGTTGCTGCATGATCGACCTGGATGCCCTGGCCGCGCTGCGCGCCGTCGCCGCCGAGGGCTCCGTGGTCGCCGCGGCCCGCGCCACCGGGTTCACCCCGAGCGCGGTCTCCCAGCAGGTCAAGCGCCTGGAGCGGCAGACCGGCGTGCCACTGCTGGAGCGGGTGGGCCGCGGGGTGATGCTGACCAGCCACGGCCAGCACTTGGTCGACGCCGGGGCACGGCTGCTCGCGGACCTGGAGGAGATCGAGTCCGGGCTGCAGCGGCGCACCGGCGCCGTGGCGGGTCGGTTCCGGCTCGCGGCGTTCTCCACGGCGATCCGCGGCCTGGTCGCGCCGGTGGTCCGCGACCTCGCGGCGGCGCACCCCGACCTCGAGCTGGTGCTCGACGAGCGCGAGCCCTGGGACACCGTCGACCTCGTCGCCTCCGGACAGGCCGAGCTCGGGATCGTGCACCGGTGGGGCGGCGTACCGCTGGCGGTGCCGGAGCACCTGGTCAGCACGCCGGTCGCGCGCGACCTGGCCGACCTGGTCGTGCACCGCGAGCACCCGCTCGCCCGCGCCGCCACGGTGACGCCGCACGACCTGGTCGACGTGCCGTGGATCGCCACGCCCGAGGGCACCATCTGCCGCCAGTGGCTGCACCGGATGTACGACGGCACCGGCCGCCCGCCGCGCGTCGCGCACGTCTCGGGCGAGTTCGAGTCCCACCTCGCCCTGGCCGCCGCCGGACTCGGCGTGGCGCTGGTCCCGCGTCTCGGCCGCGGGCCGCTCGACCCGGACCTGGTCGCGGTCGAGGTCACCGACCCGGTGCCCACCCGGCTGGTGGACGCGCTGCACCGGCGGACGATGGCCGACTCCCCCGCCGTCGCCGCCGTGCTGGCGGCGTTCGCGCGGCTCGCCACCGATTGACGCGCGCCGGCACGGAGTCCCGCCGGCTCGCGGGCTCAGGCGGCGTCGAGGACCTCGCGGGCCAGCATGGTCGCGCCCGCCACCGCGGCCGGCATCACCAGGATCCCGCCGAACGGCACCAGGAAGCACGCCTGGACGGCGACGCCGAAGCCCAGCATGCTCCCGCCGTGACCTTCCAGCAGCGCGGCCTGCTCGGCGCGGCCCATCCCGCGCGCCTCCAGCGGCCGCGAGACCAGCTCCCGGGCCAGCAGCCAGCCCGCGACGGCGATGCCGACCACCACGCCGGCGACCGTGCCGACCAGCGGCAGCAGCCCCACCACGAACACCCCGATCGTCAGCACGAAGCCGAGCCCGGCCAGGGCCAGCCCGTCGCGGGCTCCCCGCCACCAGCCGAGCCCCTCGGACGGCGCCGGACCGCCGAGCATCGCCTCCACCTCGGACCAGATCCGCTCGTAGAAGGGGTCCCCGACCGCCAGGGTCAGGCCGGTGAAGGTGACCACCCCGAGGAACCCGGCCCCGAACAGGCCACCGATGTAGAGCGCGGCCCGGAAGACCGTCCGGGCCGCCGGGTCCCAGCCGTCGGCGAACGGCGTCGCCCAGCCGACCAGGTCGTCGAGCCACACGACGAGAGCGACGAGCAGCAGCGCCATCGCGCAGGCGACGATCAGCGCCGGGACCATGCCGAGCAGCATCAGCCCGGGACGCCGGCGCCACAGCGCGAGGCCGCGGCCGAGGAAGGCGGCGCCGTGCGCCACCCCCTGCAGCCGCGACGCGCCCGCCGGGCCCACCGGTCTCAGAAGAGCGCCGAGGCGAGCGCCTGGCGCCCCTTGAGCACGCGGGGGTCGTCGGTGCCGACGGCCGCGAAGAGCCGGACCAGGTGCTCGCGGGCCCGGTCCCGGTCCTTGTCCGCGGTGCGGCGCACGAGCTCGACGAGGCGGGCGAAGGAGTCCTCCACGTGGCCACCGAGCAGGTCCAGGTCGGCGACCATGATCTGGGCGTCGACGTCGTCGGGCGCGGCGGCAGCGGCGGCCCGGGCGGCGTTCAGGTCCACGCCCTGGGTGCGCTGCAGCAGCTGGGCCATCGCCAGGCCCGCAGCGGCCTCCGCGTCGGCCGGGTTGCCGTCGACCAGCTTCTGGTACTCCGCGACCGCGCCGTCGATGTCACCCGCCGCCAGCGCCTCCTGCGCGGGCGCGTAGCGGGGATCGGCCGCCGGCTCCTCGGCGTCGTCACCGCCGCCCTGGGGCAGGGGCTGGTGCCGCCCCGCGAAGCCCTGCGCGGTCAGCTGCTGGGCGAGCTGGTTGAACATCGCCCGGATGTCGTCGATCGGGGCCGCGCCCGGGATCGGCTGGGTCACCGGACGGCCGTCCAGGACGACCAGCATCAGGGGCTCAGCGATCGGGGGCAGCTGCATCGCCTGCGCGATCTGGGGTGAGGCGTCGACGTCGACGATCGCGGCGAGGAACCGGCCGTCGTACTCCCCCGCGACCTGGGCCACGTCGTCGGCGAAGCCGACGCTGGCCGGCGCCTGCGACGGGGAGATGAAGACGAGCACCACCGGGGCCGTCATCGAGGACTCGATCACCGGCTGGAAGTTCTGCACGTCCACCGCGACCGCGTACGCCGAGGCGGGGCCGCCTGCGGCCGACGGCCCACCGGCCGGCGCCGGCGGCGCGGCCGGACGCTTCAGGGAGGAGAGGTCGATCGCACCCGGGCGGGAGAACGGCTGCTGCGTCATGGCCGCCATCCTAGGCAGTGGCCCGGGCGCCTCGTCCCGGGGACCACGGGACGTCGCGACTCGGGTGCGCGGACGGCTCAGTTCGGCATCCGCGGACCGCGCAGTCCGGCGCGCTGGACCATCGCCTGGATCTTCCGGTCCCGTGCGGTCGGGTCCCCGACGAAGCGGATCTCGCGCAGCCCCTGGTCCTGGGCCGCGGACTCGAAGACGAAGTGGCCGAACCCCAGGATGCGGCCGTGCAGCGGCTGCTTCACGGAGATGTCGAGGATCCGGGCCAGCGGCATGGTGGCCAGGTCGCGCATGAACACGCCCTTCACCCGGAACACCCGCATGTTGGTGACCACGAACCGGTCGCGGTGCTCGCGCAGCGCGAGCAGGCAGGCCCGCAGCGCCGCGGCGACACCCAGCAGCATCAGCACCCAGGCGCTGTCGATGCCGACGAAGAGGCCCATCCCGAGCAGCACCACCGCCCCGACCGCCCAGACCATCGCCCGGAGGTAGGCGAACCAGTGCCGGTTCACCTCGAGGACGATGACCTCACCCTCGTCGCGCAGCAGGTGCTTGTTGACCTTCGGGTCACCGAGCCACGAAACGAACCCCATGCTCGGCCCCGGCCCGGTCTCAGCCCAGGGCGTTGATGAAGTCGATCAGGCCCGTGAAGAGCTGCTGGATCAGGTCCCACGCAGCGACCGCGCCGGTCTTCGTCATCTCCGCCAGGCCGTTGGGGTCGGTGAACATCCAGAAGCCCACGAAGACGATCACCACGACAGCGATCAGCTTCTTGGCGTCCATGTGGTCTCCATCTCCCGATCGGACGGCGCCGCCCCGAGCGGGCAGTCGTCATCGACGTTTCTAGCAGCACCGGTCGCCGGCTGGGGGCAGGCGCGCCCGCATCGCAAAATGGTTTGCGATCCCCGGGGGCCTGGTGAACCCTGGGGTCGCCGCAGCTCTGCGGCGAATCGAGAGGAGTGTGCCATGTCGACGACTGTGCGCGGCCTGCCCGCCATCCACCTCCCCTCGACCACCCGGAGCACCCGCCGTGACACATCGGCACACCCACGACGCTGACCTTTCCCACCTCCCCCGCGCCCGTCCCCGCCCGCAGCACGCCGGCGGCCCGACCGGCCCCGATCCGGCCGGCCCCGATCCGATCGACGTCGATCCGCGGTTCGTCATCGACTACGTCGCCTACGACGACCTCGACGACGGGCAGCGCTGGTCCACGTGGCTCGACGTCGAGCCGCTGTGCCGCGGCCCGGAGCCCCGCCCCGACTGGGTGGTCACCTCGCAGGGCGCGATCGACACCGACCTCGGCATCCTGAAGACCGGCAAGGAGGCCGACGTCTTCCTGCTGGAGCGCGCCGACCCGCACGACCCGCAGGCCTCGGTGGTGATGGCGGCCAAGCGGTACCGCGCACCCAAGCACCGGGCCTTCCACCGCTCCGCCGCCTACACCGAGGGACGCAGCATGAAGCGCTCCCGGGACCGGCGGGCGGTGGATCGCAAGAGCACCTTCGGGCGCCAGGTCGCCGCCGGCGAGTGGGCCGTCTCCGAGTGGGGCGCCCTGGTCCGGTGCTGGAACCTCGGCCTGCCGGTCCCCTACCCGGTCCAGATCGACGGCACCGAGCTGCTCCTGGAGTGGATCTCGGTCACCGAGGACGGCGAACGGCACACCGCGCCGCGGCTGGCGCAGACGCGGCCGGAGGCCGACCTGCTGGCCTGGTACCTGGAGCAGCTGCGCACGGCGATGACGACCCTCGCGGCCGCCGGTCTCGCGCACGGCGACCTGTCGCCGTACAACATCCTGGCCGCGGGCGAGCGCCTGGTGATCATCGACCTCCCGCAGGTGGTCGACCTGGCCGGCAACCCGGCCGGCTTCGACTTCCTGCTGCGCGACTGCACCAACGTCGCCACCTGGTTCACGCGACGCGGCCTGGAGGTCGACCCGCAGGAGCTGTTCGGGGAGCTGGTCGCCGCGGCCTACTGACCGCACCCCGCCGACTTGGGCTTTGTGGCGCCTCGACTCGCGACTTGTGGTCCAGGGACCCGCGGGCGGGCTGCCACAAAGCCCAACTCGGCCCACCACAAACCCCAACTCGCGCTAGAAGCCGTTGGCCCGGGTGCGGGCCGGCGCCTTCGGGGCGCGCAGCCACGCCCTGAAGAAGCCGCCGAGCCGGCGGCCCGAGACCTTCTCGGCGAGCGCGATGAACTCACCCGTGCGGACCGTGCCGTCGGCGTGCTTCGCCGCCCACCGGCGCAGCAGGGTGCGGAAGTCGGCCGCGCCGATCCGGTGCCGGAGGGCGGCCAGCGTCATCCCGCCGCGCAGGTAGACCGGCTCGGCGAAGATCCGGTCCGGCCCGGGGTCGGCGATATCGACCTTCCAGAAGGACCGGAGGCCGCGGAGCGCGTCGTGGTTGCGTCGCATCCACCGCTGGGTGCTCAAGCCGCCGTGGGCCTCGCGGTAGCGCGCCTCGAGATAGGTGGCGAAGCCCTCGTTGAGCCAGATGTCGCGCCACCGGTCGACGGCGACGCTGTCGCCGAACCACTGGTGCGCCAGCTCGTGCACCTGCGTCGAGGCGTCGATCCAGCCGCCGTAGGTCGGCCGCGTCTGGTTCTCCAACGCGAAGCCCGCCGGGAGCGTCGTGACCAGGCCGCCGGTGCTGTCGAACGGGTAGGGCCCCAGCTCGGTCTGCAGCCAGTCGGTCACCCTGCCGGCCCGGCGCAGCACCGTCCACAGCCGCTGGCGCTTCGCCGCGCCGAAGCCGCGGGAGACCGCGCTGGTCACCGGGATGCCGGCGGGCGAGGTGCCGGTGCGCACCTGGAAGTCGCCGGCGGCGAAGAAGGCCAGGTACGTCGCCATCGGGTCCGCCATCCGCCACCGCGTGGTGGCGGTGCCGTCGCCGTTGTCCTCGCGCGCGATCCGCCGCCCGTTGCTCAGCACGGTCTTGTCGTCATCGGTGGTGATCGCGATGTCGAACGTCGCCTTGTCCCGCGGGTGGTCGTTGGCGGCGAACCACCACGCGGCCATGTGCGGCTGGTTCATGGTCACCACCTCGCGGGCGTTGGCCAGCCAGTTCCGCTCACCGCGCCAGGAGTACGCCGACGGGTCGTCGTCGTACTCGACGACCACCTCGAAGCGCTGACCGCGGTCGATCGCCGTCGCGGGCGTGACGACGAGCTCGTGCGCGCCGGAGACGAACCCCGCGTCCACACCGTCGACCCGGACCGCGGTGGCCTCCAGCAGCAGGTCCAGGTGGAACGAGGCGAGGTCCTGCCGGGCTCGGATCCGCAGCGTGGTGCTGCCGCTGAGCCGCGGGCGCACCCCGCTGCGGGCGAAGGCGTAGGTGTCGTCGATGTCGTAGTGCAGGACGTCGATGCCGCCGTTGCCGTCGAGGCGGTAGTACGGATCGCCGATCCCCGCCGCACCCGCCGTCGAGTCCTGCGCGGCCCGCGCCTGGGCGCCGGACCGCTGCTCCGGCGAACCCGCCGGCTCCGCCGAGCAGCTCAGCGCCGAGCTCGCGACCGCGATCGCGGCGACGACAGCGGTCAGCCCCGCCAGCCTGGCCCGCGGCAGGCGCCGCGCCCTCCCGATGCCCCACTCCCCGTTCCGCACCGGCTCAACCTAACCCCGCCGCGGCCCGCGAACCGGCCATCGCCGTCACTGCGCCGGCGCGCCGGTGCGCCGCCGCACCGGCGCGTCAGCCCGCGAGCCGGGACGGCCGCGCGGTGATCACGGACCGGTAGTGGTCGAGCAGCTGGTCGCCGATCACATGCCAGGAGCGCTGCTGGACGCTCGCCAGCGCCGCGTGCCCCATCCGCGCCCGCAGGTCGTCGTCCTCGACGAGGCGGTCGACCGCGTCGGCCAGCGCCCGCCCGTCCCCGGGACGGTAGAGCAGGCCGGTGACGCCGTCGGTCACCACGTCGATCGGCCCGCCCGAGGCCGGCGCCACCACCGGCACGCCCGAGGCGAGCGCCTCCTGCGCGGCCTGACAGAAGGTCTCGTGCCGTCCGGTGTGGACGAAGACGTCCAGCGAGGCGTAGGCGCGACTGAGGTCCTCACCGTGCAACAGCCCCAGGAACCGCGCGCCCGGTCCGAGCAACGACCGCAGCCGCTCCTCCTCCGGGCCGCCGCCGACCACCACCAGGGCGTAGCGCGGGTCGGCGCTGATCCGCGCCAGCAGCTCGAGCTCCTTCTCCGGGGCCAACCGCCCGACGTAGCCGACGAGCACCGGGCGGCCGCCGCCGAGCTCCCGGCGCAGCCCGGGGTCGCGGTGGCCCGGGTGGAACGCCGAGAGGTCCACGCCGCGGGCCCATCGGCGTACCGCTGGGACGCCGAGGCGGCGCAGCTGGGCGATGCTGGCACTGGAGGGCGCCAGGGTGAGGTCGACCTGGCCGTGGATCCTGCGGGTCAGCACCGCCGCCGCCCGGGCACCACCGGGCACGTCGTACCGCTCGGCGAAGCCGACCAGGTCGGTCTGGTAGATCGCGACCGTCGGGATGCCGAGCTCGCCGGCCGCCCGCGCCGCCTGGTAGCCCAGGGTCGCCGGCGAGGCGATGTGCACCACGTCGGGGCGGCACCGCTCCATCAGCGCCCGTAGGCGACGCCGGGTCTCCAGGCCGAGTCGGAAGTCCGGGTAGAAGGGCAGGTTCGCGCCGCGCGCCCGGATCACCGGGAAGCCGGCGTAGGTCGGCGGTCCTGTGGGGGCGACCAGGGTGGCCGTGTGCCCGGAGGCGGCGAGGTGCTCGAGCACCCGGCGCACCGAGTTCGTCACCCCGTTGACCTGCGGCAGGAAGGACTCGGCGACCACCAGCACCCGCAGCCCCGGCCGCACCGTCCCTCCCCGGCTCCACACCCGTCGAGTCATGGCACGGACGCTAGGCACGCGGCCCGAACGTCGAGCCGCGACGACGCGAGGACAGCGTGACGACCCGGTGAACGCCGCGCACCGACGACGGCGTCGCGACGGCCCGTGCGGGCCGAGAGTGGTCTAGTCCGGTGCGGCGGCGAGCTGCCCGCAGGCGCCGTCGATCTCCTGGCCGCGGGTGTCGCGGACGGTCGTCGGGATGCCGTGGGACTCCAGCCGGCGGACGAACTCCCGCTCGTCCGCGGGGTCCGAGGCGGTCCACTTCGAGCCCGGGGTCGGGTTGAGCGGGATCAGGTTCACGTGCACCCAGCCCCAGTCGCCGTAGGAGTTGAGCACCTCGGCGAGGAGGTCGGCGCGCCACGCCTGGTCGTTGATGCCGCGCATCATCGCGTACTCGATGGAGACCCGACGCTTGGTCTTCTCGGCGTACTGCCAGGCGGCCTCGACCGTCTCTGCGACCGAGAACCGGGTGTTGATCGGGACCAGCTCGTTGCGCAGCTCGTCGTCGGGAGCGTGCAGGCTGAGCGCCAGCGTGACCGGGATGCCCTCCTCGGCCAGCTGCTTGATCCGCGGCACCAGGCCGACGGTGGAGACGGTGACGCCGCGGGCGGACATGCCCAGCCCGTCGGGCGCGGGGTCGGTCAGGCGTCGTACGGCGCCGATGACGGCCTTGTAGTTGGCCAGCGGTTCGCCCATGCCCATGAAGACCACGTTGGAGACACGGCCGGGGCCGCCGGCGATCTCGCCGCGGTCCAGCGCCCGGGCGCCGGCGAGCACCTGCTCGACGATCTCAGCGGTCGACATGTTCCGCTGCAGGCCGCCCTGGCCGGTCGCGCAGAACGGGCAGGCCATGCCGCAGCCGGCCTGGCTGGAGACGCACATCGTGACCCGGCCCGGGTACCGCATCAGCACCGACTCGACCAACGCGCCGTCGAAGAGCTTCCACAGCGTCTTGCGGGTCGTGCCCTTGTCGGCCTCGAGGGTGCGCAGCGGCGTCATCAGGTTCGGCAGCAGCGCGGAGACGAGCTCCTCGCGCTGCGCGGCCGGGAGGTCGGTCATCTGCTCCGGGTCGTCGACCAGTCGCGAGAAGTAGTGCGTGGAGAGCTGCTTGGCCCGGAAGCCGGGGACGCCGGCCTCGATCGCGAGCGCCTTGCGCTCCTCGGGCGTCAGGTCCGCCAGGTGCCGGGGTGGCTTCTTGCGGCCCCGCGGCTCACTGAGGACGAGGGGCAGCGCGCGAGGCTGCTCGGCGGGCTGCTCGGACGGGGCGGACGGCTCGGACATCACCTTCGATTCTCCCACCCTCGCGGCCCGATCACTAACTCACGAGGGATCGCCCGCGAGCACCGCTAGCTGTCGCGCGTGATCAGGAACCAGAGGACCACCGCGGCCACGCCGACCACCACGATCGCGGTCGACGCGCACCCGAGCAGCATGTACCGGGCGAACCGCCGCGTCCTCGTCGGCACCAGCAGCCCGAGCGGCACCACCAGGGTCAGCGCCACGAACGGGAACAGCTCCTCGCCACGGCTGGAGCCGACCAGAGACTTCAGCAGCGCGCCGTAGGCGCCCGGGACCACGATGATGAAGAGCATCCCCGTGTAGAAGCCCGCCAGCGGGCCGAAGACCGGGTGGTCGCGGTGCCACCAGTCCGGCCGCCGCCGGCGCCGTTCGCTGTCGGCATCGTCGCGTACGCCGGGCTCGTGGCCCTCCACGGCTCCCGGCTCCGGCCGGGGGTCCACCGTCCCCGCGCCGGCGGCGGTCGTCGGCACGTCGGTCACGTGAACACCCCGTAGTGCAGCAGCAGCCAGATCGGCGCGATCGTGGCCAGCAGGGAGTCGAGCCGGTCCATCAGGCCACCGTGGCCGGGGATCACCTGGCTCATGTCCTTGATCCCGAGGTCGCGCTTGATCACCGACTCGCACAGGTCGCCGAGCGTGGCCATCACCACGGCGATCAGGCCCAGGCAGACACCGACCCACCACGGCCCGTCGAGGAGGTAGACCACCAGCGCCCAGCCCGCGGCCACGCAAGCGATCGCCGACCCGGCGAAGCCCTCCCAGGACTTCTTCGGCGAGATCACCGGCGCCATCGGGTGCTTGCCGAAGAGCACGCCGGCGACGTAGCCGCCGATGTCGGAGGCGATGGTGACCAGGATGAAGGTCAGGATCCCGGCCACGCCCTCGTTGCCGAGGCCGCCGCCGCCCAGGCCGCCCTCGGCCAGCAACAGGGCCACGAACGAGCCCAGGAAGGGCACGTAGATCAGGATGAAGACCGACGCGGTGGCGTTCTTGACGTAGCCGTCGACCCCGCGGCGCAGCAGCCACAGCATGATCACCAGCGCGCTGACCGCGGTCGCGGTGACCAGCGCCTCGGCACCGAACAGGTAGGCGACGACCACCATCGTCACGCCGCCGACCATCAGCGGCTGCTCGGGCAGGTCGATGCCCTGGGCCAGCATCCCGCGGCGCAGCTCCCACACGGCGACCACCACGGCCGCCACGACCAGGACCATGAACGCCGGCTTCCAGAACAGCAGCGATCCGGCGATCGCGGCCAGCAGCACGACGGCCGAGGCGATCGCAGCCTTGAGGTCCCGGCCGGCGCGGCCGTGGTCCTTCGTCGGCGGGGCAGGATCGGTCGTCAAGGGTCCGCTCATGGTGGAGGTGGGGAAGCTGCCGGTCCTCAGACCTCGAGCAGCTCGGCTTCCTTGGCCTTCAGCAGCTCGTCGATCGAATCGCCGTGCTTCTTGGTCATGGCGTCCAGGCGCTTCTCGGCGCCGGTGACGTCGTCCTTGCCGACCTCGCCGTCCTTCTCGAGCTTCTCGAGGTTCTGCTTGGCCTTCTGCCGGACCTGGCGCACGGCGACCTTGCCGCCCTCCGCCTTCTCCTTGGCCAGCTTGATGAACTCCTTGCGGCGCTCCTCGGTCAGCTCGGGGAACACGCAGCGCAGGACCTTGCCGTCACTGGACGGGTTGACGCCGAGGTCGGAGTCGCGGATCGCCTTCTCGACGTTGTTGATGGCACCCACGTCGAAGGGCTGCACCAGGATGATCCGGGCCTCGGGCGCGGTGAACGAGGCGAGCTGCTGGATCGGGGTCGGGCTGCCGTAGTAGTCGACCAGGATCTTGCTGAACATGCTCGGGTGGGCGCGGCCGGCGCGGATCGCGGCGAACTCCTCGCGCGTCGCCTCGACCGACTTGGACATCTTGCCGTCGGCCTCGTTGAGGATGTCGTTGATCACCGGTGCTCCTTCGTCTCGTCGCTCGGCCGCGTCAGCCTGCGCTGACCAGCGTGCCGATCTTCTCACCCTGGACGACCCGGAGGATGTTGCCCTCCGGTTCCATCCCGAAGACGACCATCGGGAGCTTGTTCTCGCCGCACAGCGCGAAGGCCGTCTGGTCCATGATCCGCAGGCCCTGCGAGATGGCCTCGTCGTAGGTCAGCTCGTCGTACTTGGTCGCCGTCGGGTCGATGTTGGGGTCGGCGCTGTAGACGCCGTCGACGCCGCTCTTCGCGACCAGGACCACGTCGCACTTGCTCTCCAGCGCCCGCTGCACGGCCACGGTGTCGGTGGAGAAGTAAGGCATGCCCATACCGGCGCCGAAGATGACCACGCGCCCCTTCTCCATGTGCCGGATCGCGCGGCGCGGGATGTACGGCTCGGCGACCTGGCCCATGGTGATGGCGGTCTGCACCCGGGTGTCCACGCCCAGCTTCTCCAGGAAGTCCTGCAGCGCCAGGCAGTTCATGACGATGCCGAGCATCCCCATGTAGTCGGCGCGGACCCGGTCCATGCCGCGCTGCTGGAGCTCCGCGCCGCGGAAGAAGTTGCCGCCACCGGTCACCACGGCGACCTGTGCGCCGGACTCGACGACGGCCGCGATCTCCTTCGCGATCGAACCGACCACGTCGGGGTCGACCCCGAGCTTGCCACCGCCGAACACCTCACCGGAGAGCTTGAGGAGAACACGCTTGTAACCGGGCACCGAGAACCTTCCTGTCGACCAACGTCCAGCAATGGCCGAGACTACCGCCGTCCCGGCGTGCGGCGGCAACCGCGCTCCCGCGGCCGCCGGGGCTCACCCGCTGCTGCTGGAGCTCCAGATGACCAGGATCACCAGGAGCAGCAGCACCGCGGCGACCACTGCCGCCGTGATCTTGACCCAGCTGTAGGGGCGTCTGCCCACCACCTCGCCGGTGTTGGCGTTGACCATCACCTGCCAGGTCTTGCCGGCGTAGAGGTACGTGGCGATCCACAGCGGCATCAGCATCAGCTTGAAGGTGGCCTGGGTGTAGATCACGCCCAGCGTGCTGATCCGCTGCTCGTCGCCGCCGATGTCACGGCGTACGTCGTCCTTGATCACCTCGACCATCTTCTGGCGGGCCTGCTCCGAGCCGGCCGCGGGATCGACGTCGTAGCGCACCGCGGAGTATCCGGTGAGGAACTCGGGCTGGTAGGGCACCGCCCGGCTCAGCTCCCAGGGCCCCGCCTTGTCGACCATGGCGGGGTCGAGCGCATGGCTGCCCGGCACCACCACGTCGTCGAAGAACCGCGCGACCCGACCGGCCGCGGGCCGCCACGCCGTGTGCCGCTGCTGGTAGGTCTCCGTGCGCGTGCCGCCCTTGCCGTCGGAGACGGTGCGGGTCTCGGTCGTGTAGTAGTAGTCGCCGCGCTGGCCGGTGTAGTCGCTGTCGGTCTGCGCGTCGAAGGTCCAGTGCGGCAGGTAGGTGCCGCGCAGCGCCTCGGTGTCGCCGACCTTCTTGAGCCTGTTCGGGGCGAACCAGCGCGAGCTGACCCACGTCCGGAACGCCTCGCGCGCCTCCTTGCCGTCGACCCCGAACGGGATCACCGCCTCCGGGACGACCAGGCCGGCCGGTACGTCGTGTGCGACCAGCGCCCCACCGCAGAACTGGCAGGCCGAGGCGAGGTCGGTGGTGATGCAGGAGGCGCCGCACTGGCTGCAGGACAGCTCGTGGCCGGCCACGCCGGCGACGGTCGTGTGCTGGTTGCTGGCCAGCCACTCCTCGAAGTCGAGCTCGTCGATCGTGTCCGTGGTCGGCGCGATCTCGCGCTCGGAGCCGCAGCTCTCGCAGCGCAGCAGCATGGTGCCGGGGGCGTAGAACGTCTGCGACCCGCAGGTCGGGCAGACCGCCGAGAGCGGCGCGGCGTCCTCGCTGCGGCCGACCTCGCCGTGCGGGACCGTCTCGTTGGCGGCCAGGGTCTCGGTCACCTCGAGCGGTACCGCGGGGTCGGCGCCGGGCAGCGGCGGCGGGCCGGGCTCGCCGGTCGGCACCGGCGGTGGCGTGCTGGTCATCGGCACCCTCTCCGGGCTCAGGCCTGCGGCGGGAGCGGCGGCGGGGCCACCGGGAACAGGTGCCGCAGCGCCTGGACCTCGACCGCGGCCGTCCAGGCCGCCATCCCCTCCTGCCAGACCAGGGTGGCCGGCGTGAGGTCACCGGCGCTCACCTTGGCGGGGAGGTCACCGAGCCCGACCGGGCCGACCTGCTGGCCGCCGACGGCCAGGTACCACGGCTTCTCGGTCGGCGGCAGCGGCGGCGGCACGGGCGCGCCGCCCTGCGGCGCCGACTGACCGCCCTGGGGAGCGTTCGGGTTGAGCGCGCCGGCCATCTGCTGGCCGACCGCCATGCCCATGCCCAGGCCGACACCGGCGCCCGCGCCGCCGCCCGGGTTCTGGGCGGCGTCCTCGATCGCCTCGGCCGCCTGGAACTTCGTGTACTGGTCGAGGTTGCCCAGCACCCCCATCGAGGTGCGCTTGTCCAGGACCTTCTCCACCTCGGGCGGGAGCGAGACGTTCTCGATCACGAACCGCGGGATGCTGACGCCCATGGACCGCAGGTTGCCGGTCAGCGTCTCGGCCAGGTTGGACGCGATGGTGTCCTGGTGCGCGGCCAGGTCGAGCATCGGGATGTTGGCGTTGCCCAGCGAGGTCGCGACCTGGCTGACGACGTTCTGGCGCAGGAACTCCGAGACCTCGTCGGTGCGGAACTGCGGGTCGGTGCCGACCAGCTCGCGCAGCAGCGCGGCGGCGTCGGTGACCTGGAGGGCGTAGGTGCCGAAGGCCCGCAGCCGCACCATGCCGAACTCGGCGTCACGCAGCGTGATCGGGTTCTTCGTGCCCCACTTGAAGTCGGTGTAGAGGCGGGTGCCCACGAAGTACACCTCGGCCTTGAACGGCGAGTTGAACCCGTACTTCCAGCCCTTCAGCGTGGACAGGATCGGCAGGTTCTGGGTCTCCAGCGTGTAGGTGCCGGGCGTGAACGTGTCGGCGATCTGACCCTCGTTGACGAAGACCGCCGTCTGACCCTCGCGGACGACGAGCTGAGCCCCCATCTTGATCTCGTTGCCCTGGCGCGGGAAGCGCCACACGATGGTGTCGCGGCTCTCGTCGAGGAACTCGATGATGTCGACGAACTGGCCGCGGACCTTGTCCATGAAGCCCATCTGGCTTGCCTGCCCCTTCGGTCCGGTCGGAGGACCGACGACCGGCCCTCCTGCGGCTCGAACCTACCCTGCGCGGCCGCGTCCGACCCCGCAGATTCGGGCGGAAAAGGCCGACGGCCGGTCGTCACGCTGCTGCGTGACGACCGGCCGTCGTACGACGGAGGCGGGATGCCTCAGGCGCCGACCTCGAAGCGGGCGAACCGCGAGACCGAGGTGTTGGCGGCGTCGAGGACCTGCTTCACCGACTTCTTGGACTCGAAGACCGACTCCTGGTCGAGCAGCACGATCTCCTTGAAGAAGGCGCCGATGCGACCCTCGACGATGCGGGCGACGGCAGCCTCCGGCTTGCCCTCCTCCAGCGTCTTCTTGGTCAGCACGTCCTTCTCCTTCTCGACGACGTCCGCGGGGACCTCGTCGGAGGTGAGGTACTGCGCCTTGAGCGCGGCGGCCTGCTGGGCGGCCTGCTTGGCCGCGGCCTCGTCACCCTCGAACTCGACGAGGACGCCGAGGGTCGGGGGCAGGTCGGAGGCCTTCTTGTGCAGGTAGACCGTGGTGTTGCCGTCGAAGTACGCGACCTCGCCGAGCTCGATCTTCTCGCCGATGGTGCGGGCGAGCTCGTCGACGGTCTCGCCGACGGTCTTGTCGCCGAGCGAGACGGCCTTGAGCGCCTCGGCGTCGCCGATCTTCGCCTCGTTCGCGGCGTCCGCGATCGCCTGGGCGGCGTTGATGAACGCCTCGTTCTTGGCGACGAAGTCGGTCTCGGCCTTGAGGCTGATCAGGGCGCTGCCGGAGGCAGCGACCAGACCGGCGGAGGCCTCGCGCTCGGCGGCGCGAGCGGCGGCCTTCGCCGCACCCTTGACCCGGAGCAGCTCGACGGCCTTGTCGAAGTCGCCGTCGACCTCGTCGAGGGCCTTCTTGCAGTCCATCATGCCGGCCTGGGTCAGCTCACGGAGCTTCTTGACGTCGGCAGCGGTGTAAGCCATGTGTGTTCCTCTTCAGGTACGTCGGTGTACGGGAGCGGATCAGGCCTCGGCCGGAGCCTCGGCCTCGGCGGCCTCAGCGGCGGGGGCCTCGGCGGCGGGGGCCTCGGCGGCGGGCGCCTCGGCGTTCTCGCCCTGGGCCAGGAGCTCGCGCTCCCACTCGGCCAGCGGCTCCTCGGCGGCGGTCGCGGCGCCCTCGCCCTTGCCACCGGAGCGGGCGATGAGGCCCTCCGCGGCAGCGTCGGCGATGACCCGGGTCAGCAGGCCCACGGCGCGGATGGCGTCGTCGTTGCCCGGGATCGGGAAGTCGACCTCGTCGGGGTCGCAGTTGGTGTCCAGGATGCCGATGATCGGGATCCGGAGCTTGCGCGCCTCCTCGACGGCGAGGTGCTCCTTCTTGGTGTCCACGATCCACACCGCGGAGGGGGTGCGGGTCATCTCGCGGATACCACCGAGGGTCTTGTCCAGCTTGTCGCGCTCGCGCTTGAGCTGGAGGAGCTCCTTCTTGGTGCGGCCCGAGCCGGCGACGTCGTCGAAGTTGAGCTCGTCGAGCTCCTTCAGGCGGTTGATCCGCTGGTGCACGGTCTGGAAGTTGGTGAGCATGCCGCCCAGCCACCGCTGGTTCACGTAGGGCATGCCGACGCGGGTCGCCTGCTCGGCGATGGCCTCCTGGGCCTGCTTCTTGGTGCCCACGAACATGATCGAACCGCCCTTGGCGACGGTGTCCTTGATGAACGCGTAGGCGCGGTCGATGTAGGCCAGCGACTGCTGCAGGTCGATGATGTAGATGCCGTTGCGCTCGGTCATGATGAAGCGCTTCATCTTCGGGTTCCAGCGACGGGTCTGGTGTCCGAAGTGCACGCCGCTCTCGAGCAGCTGGCGCATGGTGACGACTGCCATGATGTTTCTCCTGGTGGTGGAGTCCGCGCACCGTTGTGCCCGACCTTGAACCAGGCCGGACCGGGCGGACTCGCTGTTGGTTTTCAGTTGCTGCCTCGGGCAGGTGCCCTCGGCCCTGACGCCCGCGCGCGATCCGACCGCCCGGCGAGCCGGGCGGACTGAGGATCGACGCCCACGATGGTTCGGACCCCCGGAGGTGCAGGACCCGTCGCGGTGTGCGGACGTGCGAAGTCAATCCCTGAGGATTGCGTCCGTCACTCTACGCCGGTGCGGCACCCCGTCACCAATCCGCGAGCGCGAGCGGCGGCCCCGCAGCACAGCGAGGCCCGCACCGGCGGGAGCGCTGGTGCGGGCCTCGAGCGTACGACGGGGGCGTACGACGCGCGGAGGGACGGTGGCGGTCAGCCACCGACCCGCCGTTCTCCCCTGCCGACCATCACCAGGACGACGCCGACCACGGCACCGATCAGCCCGAGGTAGATGAAGAACTGGCCGAGGCCGGCGAGGCCGAGGACCAGGACGACGAGGCCGGCGATGATGAGGACGAGCCACAGAGGCAAGACTTCTCCTTTCGTGGGTGACCGCCCTGGTGGACGGTCAGGCGCCGCGGACCGTACCCAGATCGTCCACAGGCATGCCTCGACCCCGCCGTCATCCCCAGGCCGGGCCGCCGGGGTCGTCGATCACGGCGCCGCCGGGCACGCTCCCCGCATGCGCTCCCTCCTCGCCCTGCGACGCTCGTCGCGCCTCGCCGCCCTGGCGCTCCTCCTGGTCCTGCTGGCCCTCGCGGCCGTCCCGCCGGCGGCCACCGCCGACCCCGACCCGGTCGCGACCTGGCCGCTGCGCCCGGCTCCTGCGGTGGCCGCGCGGTTCGACCCGCCCGGCATGCCGTACGGCGCCGGCCACCGCGGGGTGGACCTGGTGGCCGCGCCCGGCGCGACGGTCCGCGCCGCGCTGCCCGGTCGGGTGAGCTTCGCCGGGCGCGTGGCGGGTCGCGGGGTGGTGGTCGTCGACCACGGCGCGACCCGCACCACCTACCAGCCGGTGACCGCGGTCGTGCGGGTCGGGCAGGAGGTGACGGCCGGAGACGCGCTGGGCCGGTTGGGGCTGGTGGGTTCCCACTGCTTCCCGCGGGCCTGTCTGCACTGGGGCCTGATCGCCGGCGAGACCTACCTGGATCCGCTGTCACTCGTGGGGGCGGCGCCGGTGCGGCTGCTGCCGCTGTGGTCGGCCGCGCCCGCCCTCGACCCTCGGTTCACGTTCACGCTCGGCCCGGCGCCCGCCTCGGCGCCCGGCCTGGACCCACCGCTCAGGCTCGTGGGTGCGCCTGTCGGTAGGCGCGCCGCAGCCGGTCCGTGGTGACGTGGGTGTAGCGCTGGGTGGTGGCCAGTGAGGCGTGGCCGAGCAGCTCCTGGACCGAGCGCAGGTCCGCCCCGCCCTCGAGCAGGTGCGTGGCCGCGCTGTGCCGCAGGCCGTGCGGCCCGAGGTCCGGGGCGCCGGGGACGTCCTCGAGGCGGCGGTGCACCAGGGTGCGGACGGCGCGCTGGTCGATCCGCCCGCCGCGGGCGCCGAGGAAGAGTGCCGGCCCGGAGCCGGGCCGCGTCAGCGCGGGTCGTCCGCGCACCAGCCAGGCGTCCACGGCCCGGGCGGCGGGGATCCCGAACGGGACGGTGCGCTCCTTGCGGCCCTTGCCGAGCACCCGGACCACGTTGCGGTCGCGGTCGAGGTCGTCGACGTCGAGCCCTACCAGCTCCCCCACCCGCATCCCGGTCGCGTAGAGCAGCTCGATCAGCGCGGCATCGCGCAGGCCGGTCGGGGTGCCGTCGTCGGCCCGCTCCGCCGTGGCCCGAACCAGCTCGCGGGCCTCCTCGACACGGAGCACCGCCGGCAGCGTGCGGTGCGGCTTGGGCGAGCCGAGCGCGGAGCCGACGTCGGTCGCGGTGCGACCCGTGCGCTCCAGCCAGGCTGTGAAGACCCGGGCAGCGGTCGCGCGGCGGGCCAGGGTGGTGCGTCCCAGGCCCATGCTCTGCTGCTTGGCCAGCCAGCTGCGCAGCAGGCGCAGGTCGAGGCCGGCCGCCTCGGTGATCCCGGAGCGCTGGGCGTGCTCGAGCAGCCCGCCGACGTCGCCCAGGTAGGCGGTGACCGTGTGCGGCGCCAGGTCGCGCTCCCCGACGAGGTGCCGCTCGTACTCCCCCAGCAGCCGGGCCCAGGACTCGACCAGCGCCGACTCCTGCCCCTGGCTGCCGCTCACGGCTCGATCGTAGGGAAGGCCGGCCGCGAACCGGCTCAGGCGCGCGCGGCCTGGTAGCGGGCCAGCGCGTCGCGTCGTTCCTCGTCGTGGTCGACGATCCGCTCGGGGTAGCCGTGGGCGTAGCCGTCCGGATGCCGCCACGGCTCGTGGGCCACCTTGCCGGGCAGGTGGGCGAGCTCGGGGACCCAGCGCCGCACGTAGTCGCCGCCGGGGTCGAATCGCAGGCCCTGGGAGATCGGGTTGAAGACCCGGAAGTACGGCGCAGCGTCCGTGCCGGTGCCGGCGACCCACTGCCAGCCGTGGTTGTTCGAGGCGAGGTCACCGTCGAGGAGATGGGCGAGGAAGTGCCGGGCACCGACCGGCCACCAGGCGTGCAGGTCCTTGGTGAGGAAGCTCGCGGTGATCATCCGGACCCGGTTGTGCATCCACCCCTCGGCCAGCAGCTGCCGCATGCCGGCGTCCACGACGGGGAAGCCGGTGCGCCCCCGCCGCCACGCCTCCAGCTCGGGCCCGGGATCGTCGTACGCGAGGCCGAGGGGGCGCAGGTCACTCCACGCGGAGGCCGGCTGGTGCAGCAGGACGTCGGCATAGAACTCGCGCCAGGCCAGCTCGTTCTCGTAGGTCTGCCGCCCCTCGCCCCGGTGGCTGCGCACCTGGTGCAGCAGCTGGCGCGGATGGACCACGCCGAACCGCAGGTACGGCGACATCCGCGAGGTGCGGTCGGCGGCGGGGAGGTCGCGCGCGTCGGCGTAGTCGGCGAGGTCGGAGCCGGCGAAGGCACGCCAGCGCTCGAGCGCCGCGTCCTCCCCCGCGGGCGGCAGGCTCGCGGGGGCCGGGTCCAGCGCCGACCGGAGCGCCTCGTGCGCCCGCCGAGTGGCATCGGCGCCGTCCTCGGGATCCCCGAGCCAGTCGACGTCGGGGGCCGACAGCGGGCCGGCGACCGGCACCTCGCGCCAGGCCCGGGAGAACGGGGTGAAGACCCGGTAGGGGTCCCCCGCGCGGTTGCGGACCGTGCCCGGCGCCACCGCGTACGGCGTGCCCACCTCGTCCAGCCGGATCGTACCCAGCGCGTCCCTGACCCGGCCGTCCCGCGCGGCGCCGTAGGGCGTGCACTCGCCGGTGACCAGCACCCGGTCGGCGTCGACGGCCCGGGCCAGCGCGGGCACCTCGGCGGCCGGGTCGCCCCAGCGGACGATCAGCCGCCCCTGCATCGAGTCGTCGAGGGACCGCAGGCAGGCGGCCAGCCAGGCCCGCCGCACGTCGCCGGCGCCGGCCCACAGGCGCGGGTCGAGGACGAAGAGCCCGGCCACCGGCCCGGCAGCGGCGGCCTCCGCCAGCGCGGGGTGGTCGCGCAACCGCAGGTCTCGGCGGAACCACAGGACGGATGTGCTCACGCACCCACCCTAGGAAGACGCTCCTAGGGTGCGTTCGTCGCGAGCCGCCACCCACCACGGGTGTGCTCGACGAAGCCGTGCTCCTGGAGGTGGCGCAGCGTCCGGTACACCTCGGTCACCGCGAGGCCCGCGACCAGGGCGATCGACCCGGCCGTGGCCGGTCGGGCGACCGGGACGGCGTCCAGGACCTGTCGCTGCCGCACCCGGAGCCGGTCGCGCGCGGCGGGCTCGGCCCGTGGCTCCTCCAGCAGATGGCTCCCGGCGGCCCCGATCAGCTCCAGGACGTCCTGTCCGCCGGTGACCAGGGTCGCCCCGCCGGTGCGGATCTGGTGGTGCACCCCCTCCGAGGTCGCCTGGGTGACCGGGCCGGGCACGCCCATCGTGACCCGGTGCATCCGCTGCGCCCAGTTGAGGGTGTTCAGCGCGCCGCTGCGCACCGCCGCCTCCACGACGACCGTGCCCCGGCTCAGCGCCGCGATCAGCCGGTTGCGGGCCAGGAAACGGACCCGGTGCGGCGCGGCGCCCGGCGGCGCCTCGGAGATCACCAGGTGCTCCGCGGCCAGGTGCTCCAGGAGCGGGCGGTGCGCCAGCGGATAGCAGCGGTCGACCCCGCAGGCCAGCACGGCGAGCGTCGGGGCGCCCGCGGCCAGCGCCCCACGATGGGCCGCGTGGTCGATCCCGTACGCCGCCCCGGAGACGACCGGGAACCCGGCCTGGCCGACCACGGCGGCGAGGTCGCCGGCGACCCGGTCGCCGTAGCTGGTCGCCGAGCGCGCACCGACCACCGCCAGGCCCGCGGCCAGCTCGTCGAGCCGGCGCGGCCCTCGTGCCCAGAGCCCGATCGGCACCCCGCCGCGCTCGTTGACGGCACCCGCGGCGCCGAGGTCCGCGAGCCCCGCGGGCCACTCGTCGTCCTCGGGGGTGAGGAACCGGTAGCCGGCCGCGTCCGCTCGCTCCAGCACCCCCGCCGGGTCCACTCGCGCGAGCCGGCCGGCGACGGCGCTCAACAGGTCGCTGTGGTCGGGGTTCTCGGTCAGGGTGCGGACCAGCTCGGCCGCGCCCAGCTCGTCCACCAGCCCGGTGAACACCATGTCGCCGGGCTCGGCCGCCGCGTTGAGCGCCACCCGGGCCAGCCGGTCGGCGCTCGCCCCGGCGCTCGTCCCGGCGCTCGTCGTGGTACTCATCGGCCGACCCGTGACGCCGCGCCGAGGGTGGGCAGGTCGAGCGGGTCACCGGCCCGCAGCCGCAGCGCGACCTCGACATCCGTCCTGTCCGGCCGGCGCCCCTCGCCGGCCGCGCGGAGGTCCGCGACGGTCCAGGCCAGTCGGAGCACCCGGACCACGCCCCGCGCGCTGAGCCGGCCGTCGTACATCAGGCGGTCCAGGTGCGCCCGGGCCTCGGCGTCGACGGCGAAGTCGTCGGCCAGCCGCGGGCCGGGGACCTGGCTGTTGAGCCGCCAGCTGCGGCCGGCGAACCGGTCCGCCTGCCGGTCGCGGGCCGCCGCGACCCGGGACCGGACCTCCGCGGAGGTCTCCGGAGCGGCGAAGCGGTCCCGGGCCGCCGGCGTGGGCGCGAGCACGTGCCGCGTGATGTCGATCCGGTCGGCGATCGGGCCCGACACCCTGCGCCGGTAGTCGCGGCGGAGCCGTTCGGGGCAGGTGCAGCCGTGCCGTCCCCGGCCGGGGACGTAGTCACCGCAGGGACACGGATTGGCGGCGAGCACCAGGATCGTGCGCGCCGGTAGGGTCACCGACTCCTCGCGCCGGGCGACGGTGATCTCGCCGCTCTCCAGCGGCTGGCGCAGTGCCTCGATCACGTCGCTGCGGAAGAGCGCGAACTCGTCGAGGAAGAGCACCCCGGCGTGCGCCTGGGAGATCGCCCCCGGCCGCACCATGCCGGTGCCGCCGCCGATCAGGCTGGCCTTGCTGGCGTCGTGGTGCGGGGCCGCGAAGGGTGGCCGGCGCAGCAGCCCCGCCCCCGGGCTCAGCACCCCGGCCAGGGAGTGGATCGCGGTCAGCTCGAGGGACTCCTCGGGAGCGAGGTCGGGGAGGATCGTCGGGATCCGCTCGGCGAGGCTGGTCTTGCCCGACCCCTTGGCGCCGGAGAGCAGCAGCGGGTGGCCACCGGCCGCGGCGACCTCGAGGGCGTACTTCTCATCCGTCATCCCCACCAGGTCGGCGAGGTCGAGCTCCTCGAGCCGCTCCTCGCCGCGCCAGGTGAGCAACGGGGTGCCGGAGGCGCCGGCCACCGGCGGCGCCTGCGGGATCTCCTCGCCCCGCAGCTGGGCGACCACCTGCCCCAGCGAGCGCACGCCGTAGACGCTGACCCCGGGCACCAGCGCGGCCTCCTCGACCTGCGTCTCGGGGACGAAGGCGCGGCGGATCCCGCGCTCGGCGGCGGCCAGGACCATCGGCAGCACGCCGAGCGCCGGGCGCAGCCCGCCGGCCAGGGTCAGCTCGCCGACGAAGACGGTGCCGGCGAGCGCCATCGGATCCACCTGGTCGTCCGCGGCCAGCACCGCCATCGCCATCGCCAGGTCGAAGTGCGTGCCCGACTTCGGCAGGTCGGCCGGGGCGAGCAGCACGGTGACCCGCTTGCTGGTGGGCCACTCCAGCCCGCTGTTGATCACGGCCATCCGGACCCGCTCCTGGCCCTCGCGCAGCGCCGCGTCCGCCCGGCCGACCACCAGCACCCCTGCCTGACCGGTCGAGACGTCGGCCTCCACGTCGATCAGGTGGCCCAGCGCGCCGCGCAGCGCGACCGCGTTGGCCGAGGCGACGCCCATCAGAGCAGCCCCGCCACGTGGTCGACGACGGCCGGTCCGCGTCGGGGGCGGAGCACCGCCACCAGGTCGATCCGGATCCCGTCCGGGCGGATGCCGTGCTCCTCGACCCAGCGTTCGCCCAGCCGCTTGAGCCGGTCCAGCTTGGCGTCGGTGATCGCCTCGTGCGGGGTGCCCGAGGCCAGGCTGCTGCGGGTCTTCACCTCGCAGACCACCAGGGTGCGACCTGCCCGGAGGACGAGGTCGATCTCGCCCTCGGCGCACCGCCAGTTCCGGTCGAGCAGCACGAGGCCGGCGGCGGTCAGGTGCCGCGCGGCCACGTCCTCGCCGTAGGCGCCCAGCGCCTGCCGGCGCCGGTCCGGGACCCTGCCCGGGGAGGGCCGGTCCGCGCCCGACCCGATGTCCACCGCATCCGTCATCGTCCTACCTCCTGGCAGGAGGATGTCGAGGTCGGCCCGCGCGCCGGGCCCGTCGACGGACCGGATGTGGACGCCGGCCGCCGTCCCCAGGGGAGGCGCCGACAACCGGGTCAGCTGGTGCGGATCATCACCGAGTGGGAGAAGGTGTCGAAGAGGATCCCGAAGCCGGGGACCGACGGGATCAGCGGGTACTCCTTGTAGTCGTAGGAGACGCTGACCTTCACGCACGCCGGGCAGGACGCCGGGGCCGCCTCGAAGCCGCAGGTCATCCCCGCCGACGAGCAGGACTTGCCGGTCCCGCTCAGCGCGCTCTCGATCGCCGCCACCGAGTCGTCCTGACGCAGGCTGGGGTCGACCTGGACGGCCGCCGCCCGCGCCCCTTCGGCGGCCGCCTGGCTCACCGACTGGCGGAAGGAGAGCGCGACGCCGAAGTCGATCACCCCGAAGACCAGGTACAGCAGGATCGGCAGCACGAGGGCGAACTCGACCGCGGCGGCTCCGCGACCGCGACGGCGCGACGCGCCGGACCCTCGCCGAAAGCGCACCGCGGCGCCGTACGAACGCAACATGCCCCCACCTCTGCTCCCCCCGGGCGCCTCCCCCGCGCCCCAGATGGGCTGAAGCGTAGTGGCGTGCGGGACGCGTGGGGCGGATATCGACCGAACCGCCGAACCGCCGAGCCGGAGGGCCGGGCGCTCAGCCCTTCGGCGGCTCGAAGTCGGAGGTGGCCAGCTCCTCGACGTTGACGTCCTTGAAGGTCAGCACCTTGACGCTCTTCGCGAAGCGCGCGGGACGGTACATGTCCCACACCCAGGCATCGGAGATCGAGACCTCGAAGAAGACGTCGCCGCCCTCCGAGCGGGCCTTCACGTCGACGGAGTTGCACAGGTAGAACCGACGGTCGGTCTCCACGACGTACTTGAAGATCCCGACGACGTCGCGGTACTCCCGGTAGAGGTTGAGCTCCTGCTCGGTCTCGTACCGCTCGAGGTCCTCAGCGCTCATACGACTTCCTCCCCCACGACGACTGCCTCCTGCGCGACCGATCCTAGCCCCGGCAGCCGCCAGGAGACGCGATGGTGGGGGGTGGGTCCCAGCCGACTCAGCGCGGCCAGGTGGTCCGGCGCCGCGTACCCCTTGTTCGCCGCCCAGCCGTACTCGGGGAAGTCCGCGGCGAGGCCCGCCATGATCGTGTCCCGCTCGGTCTTGGCCAGGATGCTGGCCGCGGCCACGGCCGCGCACCGCAGGTCGGCCTTGACCATCGTCACCACCGGCGGCGTCTGCGCCAACAGGTCCGGCGGCGCGAACAAGGCGTCCTGCTCGGGGGCGGTGAGGTAGTCGTGGTTGCCGTCGAGCAGCACCGCCGCCGGCGGTTCCGGCAGCGCCGCCAGCGCTCGGTGGCCGGCCAGCCGCAGCGCCACGATGACGCCGTACTCGTCGATCTCGGCCGGGCTGGCGTGCCCGACGCCGTGCGGCGCCCAGCGCCGGATCCTGGGCGCCAGCCGCGCGCGGGCGTCCGCGGTCAGCAGCTTGCTGTCCCGCACGCCCTGAGGTGCGCTCCGGGTCGCCTCGGTCACCTGGACGACCGCGACGGTGACGGGTCCGCACAGCGCTCCCCGACCGACCTCGTCGACGCCGGCCACGGAGGCGAGGCCACCGCGCATCATCCGGCGTACGACGCGCAGGCTCGGCGCGGTGCTCATCGCCCGTCCACCCGGTCCCTCCGTCAGTCGTCGCCGGCCGGTTCGGCGTCCGGCACGTCCGCGAACGCCTCGGGGCGGCTGATCCACTTCCACCGGTCCTGCGGCCAGACCAGCGCGAAGACCTTGCCCACCACCCGGCTGGTGTCCACCCAGGGGCTGTCGGTGCACGGATCCTGGTTGGGGCGGCACATGTGGGCGCGGGCGTCGCGCGAGTTGCTGCGGTTGTCCCCCATCACCAGCACCTTGTGCGCCGGGATCGGTCCGATGGTCCAGTTGCACATCCGGCGGAAGCCGAGGTCGGCCCGCTCGGCGTCGCACTCGCCGGGATCGTCGGCGAGGAACGAGCTCTCGTCGACAGGCTCGCCGTTGATGACGATCTGGCCCTTCTTGGTGCAGCAGCGGACGACGTCCCCCTCGACGCCGATGACCCGCTTCACCAGGTGACCGCCCGTCGGGTACAGCCCCACCTTGGAGAGCAGGTTCGCCATGCCGGTCGGCCCCCGCTCGTCCGTGGCCCCCAGCCAGCCGCCCGGGTCCTCGAAGACCACCACGTCGCCGCGCTGCGGGGAGCGCCCGAACCAGTACGACGGCTTCTCCACGAGGATCCGGTCGTTCTTGATCAACCCCGGCTCCATCGACTCCGAGGGGATGTAGAACGCCTGGACGAAGAGCGCCTTGATCACGACCGCCAGTCCCAGCGCCACAGCGAGCAGCAGGATGCTCTCCTGCCACACCGGGAGCGGCTTGCGGCTGCGCTTCGCGCGGCGCCGGCCGCCGGACGATCCCGAGCCGATCGGGTCCCCCGTCGCAGCCGAGCCGTTCGGGACGTCGGGGACTTCAGTGGTCACGGTGGACGAGTGTAGGCACCAACCGGTCGGGCCGGACGACGGCCTCGCCGAGCGCACGGTCCGCCGAGTGCCCGGAAAAGACGAGACGACCCCCGACCCGGACGGGTCGGAGGTCGTCTCGAAGCGGCGTGGCTCAGGCCTCGCGACGCTCCTTGATCTTGGCGGCCTTGCCGCGCAGGTTGCGCAGGTAGTACAGCTTCGCCCGGCGGACGTCACCGCGGGTGACGACCTCGATGGTCTCGAAGATCGGCGAGTGCAGCGGGAAGGTCCGCTCGACGCCGACACCGAAGGAGACCTTGCGGACGGTGAAGGTGCGGCCGATGCCGGCACCGTGCATGCGGATCACGACGCCCTGGAAGACCTGGACGCGGGAACGGTTGCCCTCGACGACCTTGACGTGCACCTTGACGGTGTCACCGGCGCGGAAGGCGGGGATGTCGGTGCGCTTGGTGGCGTTGCCGAGCTCGGCGACGACGCTGCGACCGGCGACGGACGGGGCGTTGCTCATGATTGCTCCTCGCGAGTGCCACAGGTCAACCGCGGTCGTGGTTCGAATGCGGGGGCATCCGCGTCCGACGATTCCCCTGTGGCAGAAGCGTCCGCGGTGCCGACGAAGAATCATCCCACGCGGCTGCGGCCTGGCGAAATCGCCAGGGGGCGTCGGCCCGGCTGCGAGGATGGCGCCATGACGGAGCCCGCGACCGCCGTACCGCTCGACTGGGCACCGCACACCTACGAGGTCCGCCCCTGGCGCCAGCGCACCGTGCGCGGCCCCCGGGCCGACAAGCAGGTCCGGGAGGTCCGGGTCGCGCTGCCCCCGATGATCGCCGACCTGGACCTCGAGCTGGAGCGGCCGCTCGCGGCGATGACCACCGCGAGCGCGGGCAACCTGGGCCACCTCGACCTGGTGCACGGCCGGACGCTGATGGAGCTGAACCCGCTCCAGCTGCGCACCGAGTCGATCGACTCCTCCAAGATCGAGAACGTCGACGCCGGGCTCGCCGACTACGGACGCGCGCTCCTCGGCGTCGGCGCCAGCTCCTCGGCGATCTCCATGGCGTCGGCCACCGCGGCGCTGACCCGGATGATCAACGACGCGGGTCGGACCCGGAAGGTGCGCAGCGAGGCGGTCCTCGAGGCGCACCACGACCTGATGGCCCGCAACCCCCACGAGGCCCACCGGGCCGGCCGGTACCGCACCACGCAGAACTGGGTCGGCGGCAGCGACTACTCCCCCCGCGGGGCGCTGCACGTGCCGCCGCCGCCGGAGACCGTGCCGGACTACCTCGCCGACCTGTTCGCGTTCGCGAACCGCGACGACCTCGCCCCGGTCGCGCAGGCGGCGATCGTGCACGCGCAGTTCGAGTCGATCCACCCGTTCATCGACGGCAACGGGCGGATCGGGCGCACGCTGATCCACGCCGTGCTGCGCCGGCGTCGCGTGACCAAGCACCTGACCGTGCCGGTCGCCTCGGCCCTGGTCGCCCACCGCGACCGGTACTTCGCGGCGCTCGACGACTACCGCGCCGGGCGGGCGCACACGATCATCGCGATGCTGGCCAGCGCCGCGTCGATCGCCGCCGCGGAGTCCTGGACCACGGCGACGACCATCCGGGAGATCCGCGAGGGCTGGCAGGAGCGGACCGGCGTCACCCGGCCGGGCACGCCGCCCTTCCGGCTGCTGGACCTGCTGACGGAGGAGCCGATCGTCAACGTCGACCTGGTCGTGGAGCGGCTCGGGCTGGCACCGGAGGACGCGAAGGCGCTCTTCCAGCAGCTCGTCTCCGACGGCGTGCTGGCCAGGGCACCCCGCTCGCGGCGGTCGCCGGTGTGGCTGGCGAAGGAGGTCCTCGGCGAGGTGGAGCACCTCAGCGAGCGGATCCGCGCGTCGAGCCGTCGGATGCGCACCCAGGCCTGACCTCCGCCCGACATGCCAGCAGGCCCGCCCCGGGGAGACCGGGACGGGCCTGCTGCGTGCTGCGTCGGCGCAGGCGACGCGATCAGTTGAGCGCGTAGCCCTCGCCGTGGAGCGCGAGGTCGAGGCCGGCGACCTCGTCCTCCTCCTTGGCGCGGAAGCCGATCGTCTTCTCGATCGCCATGGCGAAGACGAACGAGACGGCGAAGGAGAACGCGATCACGGTCAGCGAGGAGAACAGCTGGGCGAGGAAGAGCTTGATCTCGCCGCCGAAGACCAGGCTGCCGCCGGTCAGCGCCTCGGCACCGAAGATGCCGACCCAGAGGCAGCCGATGAAACCGGCCACGAGGTGGATGCCCACCACGTCGAGGGTGTCGTCGAAGCCGAGCTTGAACTTCAGGTCGACCGCGAAGGCGCAGATGGCGCCGGAGACCAGGCCGAGGATCATCGCCCAGATCGGGGTCAGGAACGCGCACGCCGGGGTGATGGCGACCAGACCGGTCACGATGCCGGAGGCGGCGCCGACCGCGGTGGCCTTGCCCTCCTTGAAGTGCTCCACGGCGATCCAGCCGAGCAGAGCGGCGGCCGGGGCGACCAGGGTGTTGAAGAAGATCAGCGAGGTCTGGCCCTCGTCGGCGCCGTAGACACCGGTGTTGAAGCCGTACCAGCCGAACCACAGGATCGCGGCACCGATCAGCACCAGCGGGACGTTGTGCGGGATCGCCTCCTCCTTGGAGAAGCCGACCTTGCGCTTGCCCAGCACCAGGGCGAGAGCCAGCGCGGCAGCACCGGCGGACTGGTGGATCACGGTGCCACCGGCCCAGTCGAGCGCGCCGGTGCCGAGGCCCCAGACGTCGTTGGCGAGCCAGCCGTAGAAGTTGCCGTCGGGGTCGACGCCCCAGATCCAGCGGAAGGTCGGGAACACCACGAAGATGGTGAACAGCGTCGCGAAGAGCATCCAGGGCCAGAAGCGGGCACGGTCGGCGACGGCACCCGAGACCAGCGCGACCGTGATGATGCAGAAGGCGACCAGGAACGCGTGGGCACCGAAGGCGTTGCCCGCCTCGCCGCCACCGACGCCCGACATCAGGTCGGCCATCGCGAAGTCCTGGAACGGGTTGCCGAAGAGCTTGCTGCCGCCGTCGGTGCCGTTACCGGCGATGCCGGTGCCACCGATCAGGACGTACAGCAGCGTGACGACGGCGATCGAGCCGAAGCTCAGCATCATCATCGAGACGACGGACTTCTGCTTCACCAAGCCGCCGTAGAAGAACGCCAGTCCGGGCGTCATGAACAGGACCAGGGCAGCACAGAGCAACTGCCATGAAAGATCTACAGACATGCAGAGTCCTCACAAGAATCTCGGGAATGGTGCCGCGGGCAAGCGTCATCCGGCCCGCTTCGTGCCAAGAATGTTGGCGGGGCCGGGTTTCACCGAGGCCTGATCGAGGTTTCGCGCTTGTTACAGGTTGGTGTGGAGTGTCACAGCCATGTAGCCCGGCCTAGCGGGCCTTGGTCAGCGTCACGGCACCGACCGGCGCGGCGAGGTCGCGCCGCAACCGGAACCCGGCCTTCTTGTACAGCCGCAGGTTCCGCTCGCTGCGTCCCCCGGTCACCAACGCGTACGACGTGGCGCCGGCGGGCGCGACCGCCTGGACGTGGTCCAGCAGCGCCCGGCCGAGCCCCTGTCCCTGGAGGTCGGGGGCCACCATCAGCCGGCCGATCTCCCAGACCTCGCCGTCCAGCCGCGCGCGTACGGCGCCGACCAGCCGGCCGGCGCGCCGCACCAGGTAGGTCTCCCAGGTGCCGATCCAGTCGCGGACCTCGTCGAGGCCCTCGTGCAGCGCGGGGATGTCGAGCAGGTCGTTGGCCAGCGCCTCCTGCACCCAGCAGGCGCGCTGCAGCGTCAGCAGCTCCTCCGCGTCGCCGCGCCCGGCGCGCACGATCGGGGTGCCGTCGTCGAGCGCGGAGGGGTGGAGCAGGTCGGGCCGACGCTCCGCCGTACGACGGACGGCCTGGTCGTGGCGCCAGGCGGCGATCCGGCCGTGGTCGCCGCTGAGCAGCACGTCGGGCACCTCGCGGTCCCGCCAGACCCGGGGCTTGGTGTAGACCGGGTACTCCAGCAGCCCGCCCTCGGCGTGCGACTCCTCGACCAGGGACTCGGCGTTGCCCATGAAGCCCGGCAGCAGCCGCACCACGGCCTCGGTGATCGCCAGCGCGGCGACCTCTCCCCCGTTGAGCACGTAGTCGCCGAGGCTGATCTCGCGGACCTCGGCGATCGAGCGGGCGTGGTCGATGACCCGTTGGTCGATCCCCTCGTAGCGGCCACAGGCGAAGACCAGCCGCGACCGGGTGGCCAGGTCCTCGGCGACCCGCTGGTCGAAGGGCTGACCCGACGGGGTGGTGAAGACGACGGTGTCGCCGGCGCCGACCTCGAGCGCCTCGAAGGCCTCGCCGAACGGCTCGGGCTTCATCACCATCCCGGCGCCGCCGCCGTACGGCGTGTCGTCGGTGGTGTGGTGCCGGTCGTGGGTCCACTGGCGCAGGTCGTGGACGTGCAGGTCGAGCAGGCCGCTGGCGACCGCCTTGCCGGGCAGCGAGAGCTGCAGCGGCGCGAGGTAGTCGGGGAAGATGCTGAGGTAGTCGAGCCTCACAAGCCCGAGCCCTCCCCCGCATCGCCCTGGTCCTCGTCGGGCGCCGGGGCGACCAGGCCGGGACGGTCGGCGATGACCACCCGGCCGCCGTCGAGGTCGACCTCGGGCACCAGGGCGGTCACGAAGGGGACCAGCGCCTCACGGCCGGCGACCGTGCGCAGCCGGAGCAGGTCCTGGGCACCGTGCACCAGCCCGGTGACCTCGCCCAACGGGGTGCCGTCGAGGTCGACGGCGGCGAGCCCGATCAGCTGGTGGTCGTAGAACTCGTCGGGGTCCTCCGGACGCTCCTCGGCGTCGACGGTGGCGTGCAGGACCACCCCGCGGGCGGCCTCGGCGGCGTTGCGGTCCGGGATCTCCTCGAAGGCCAGCAGCAGGACCGACTGGTGCCAGCGGGCGCCCTCGACGGTCAGCGTCGCGTGCGGGAAGTCCGAACCGCGGGGCGGCGCGGCGCGGAGCACCGCGCCCGGGTGGAAGCGCCGGTCGGGCTCGTCGGAGCGGACGTCGACCGTGACCTCACCCCGGATCCCGTGCGGCTTGCCGATCCGACCCACGACGACCTCGATGCTCTCCACGACAGGAGAGATTACGGCGGGACCTGCGGGAACGCCGAACGGGCGCCTCCCGTGAGGGAGACGCCCGTTCGTGGAGCGATGCCGGGCCGTGCCCGGCGGTGCCAGACGGCGCCTGGATCAGCGGCGGTCGGTGTCGACGAAGTCGATCCGGGCGCTCGAGCTGCCGGCCAGGGCCGAGACCACGGTGCGGAACGCGGTGGCCGTGCGGCCCCCGCGACCGATCACCTTGCCGAGGTCGTCGGGGTGGACCCGGACCTCGAGCACGGAGCCGCGGCGCTGCTGGCGGTCGCGCACGACCACCTCGTCCGGGTGATCGACGATCCCGCGGACCAGGTGCTCGAGTGCGTCGGCGAGCACCGGCTCAGGCCTCGGTCGACTCGTCGGCGGCGGCCTCGGCGGCCGGCGCCTCCTCGGCCTTGGGCTCCTCGACCTTCTCGGCCTTCTTCTTGGCGGTGGTCGCGGCGGCCTTCGGCTCGTTCGCGGCCTCCTTCAGCGCCTCGTTGAAGACCTCGAGCTTGTCGCGCTTGGGCTCCTTGACCTTGAGGGTGCCCTCGGCACCGTCAATGCCCTTGAACTTCTGCCAGTCGCCGGTCACCTCGAGGATCCGGGCAACGGCCTCGGACGGCTGCGCGCCGACCGACAGCCAGTACTGCGCCCGCTCGGAGACGACGTCGATGTACGACGGGTCCTCCTTGGGGTGGTACTTGCCGATCTCCTCGATGACAGCGCCGTCGCGCTTCTTGCGCGAGTCGACGATGACGATGCGGTACTGCGGCACCCGGACCTTGCCGAGGCGCTTCAGGCGGATCTTGACGGCCACGGTTGTGGTGTCTCCTTGAAAATTTGTGGTGGGTTGAGGTGACGCGACCAGGTGGGGAACACCGGCGAGCCGCCTCGGATGGCGCTGCGCCGCCCGGTTGAGAGGGTTCCCGACGACACAGAACTCAGTGGGACATTCTGCCAGAGGGCGACGCCGAGGCCGAAATCGACCACAACGGCGTCACGCGACGACGACGCCCCGCAGCACCACGCGCTGGGGAGTGGCCAGGACGGTCAGGTCCTCGAGCGGGTTGCGCGGGTAGACCACGAAGTCGGCCGGGTCGCCCTCGTCGAGCCCCGGGTTCCACCCCAGCCAGGCACGGCCGCGCCAGGAGGCGGCTCCGAGGACGTCGTACGCGGGCAGGCCCATGTCCGCCATCGCCAGGATCTCCTCGTGCAGGACCCCGTGCCGGGTCGAGCCGCCGCCGTCGCTGCCGACGTAGAGCGCCACCCCGGCCTCGTGCGCCTGCATCAGCACCTCACGTCGGGTCGCGTGGAGGGCGTCCATCGTCGCCGAGTAGCCCGGGAACCTGTCGCGCCCCGCCTCGGCGAAGGTCGGGAACTTCGAGGTCTGGAGCACGGTGGGCACCAGCGCCACTCCCCCGGCGACCATCCGGTCCAGGTGCTCGGCGGTCAGCCCCGTGCCGTGCTCGATGCAGTCGATGCCGGCCGCCAGCAGCGGGCCCAGCGACGCGGTGCCGAAGCAGTGCGCGGTCACCTTCGCCCCGGCGGCGTGGGCGACGCCGATCGCGGCCGCGACGGCGTCCGCCGGGAAGGACGGCGCCAGGTCGCCCTCCTCACGGGAGATCCAGTCGCCGACCAGCTTCACCCAGCCGTCGCCGGCCGCCGCCTGCTCGGCCACCGTGTCGACCAGCTCGTCGGGCTCGACCTCGTGGCCGTAGCCCTTGATGTAGCGCCGGGTGCGGGCCACGTGCCGACCACAGCGGATCAGCCGGGGCAGGTCCTCGCGCTCCTGGACCCACCGGGTGTCGGCCGGCGAGCCGCAGTCGCGCGTGAGCAGTACGCCGTTGGCCCGGTCCTCGAGCGCCTGCTCCTCGATCCGCTCGTCGCTGACGGCGCCGCCGTCCTCGAGCCCGAGGTGGTTGTGGGCGTCGACCAGCCCGGGGACGATCCACCCCTCGGCCGCGGTCTCGGCGCCGGCCGGGCGCTCGTAGGTGACCACCCCGTCGACCACCCACAGCTCGCGGGTCTCGCCGTCGGGAAGGACAGGACCGGAGAACCTCAGCGCGCCGCTCACGCGGGCGAACCTACCAACCGCGGTCGTGGTGGTTCCGAGGCTCTCTTCGAGGCTCGCACGCTCGCACCGCAGGACGAGCGCTGCGCTCGCACCTCCACCGCCGGCCCGATGGTCGAGGGGCGGGACGCCCCAGCGCCGAGCCTCGAGACCGGGGACCCTGCCTCACAGCCTCGAGATCAGCCAGGACGGGCCGACGCAGGTCGCGCCGGCCCCGTGCACCCGGGCGTCCAGCGCCCGGTCGGCGGTCACGACGACCACCCGGTCGCCGCGCTCGGAGGCCGCGCGGGCCTCGGCGACGATGGTGGCGTCGCCGTCCTTCGGGGCGTGCACGGTGCGGACGTGGGCGTCGCGACCGGCCCGGACCCCGCCCTTCGCCTGCCCCTCCAGCACCAGCACGACGACGTCGTACTCGATGTCGGCGACGAGCAGCTCCTCGTGGAGCCGTCGGGCGGCGCCGGGGCGGTCCTTCCACCAGCCGTCGGCGCGGGCGCCGACGACGTTCGCGCCGTCGACGACGAGGACCGACTTCGTCCGCATCGGGCGGGCGTCAGCTCAGGAACTTCGAGAAGTCCTTGGGCAGCTGCAGGTTCGCGGCGGCCTGCTCGTAGTCGATGTCCTCACCGATGCCGAACGGGTTGCTGCCGGCCTGTGCCGCCTTCTCCTTCTCGGCGGCGGCCTCCTGCGCGGCCTTGGCGGGGTTGCCGGAGCGGCGCTGCTTGCCCTTGGTCTTGGCCTTCGCCTTCTGCTTGGCGCTGACCCGCTTGCCACCGCCGGGGCCGCCCATGCCGGGCATCCCCGGCATGCCCGGCATCCCGGGGATGCCGCCGCCCTTGGCCATCGCGGTCATCATCTTGCGGGCCTCGAAGAAGCGGTCGACCAGGCTGTTGACGTCGGAGACCTGGCGGCCGCAGCCCTTGGCGATGCGGGCGCGGCGGGAGCCGTCGATGATCTTGGGGTTGGCACGCTCGGCCGGGGTCATCGAGCGGATGATCGCCTCGATGCGGTCGATCTCGCGGTCGTCGAAGTTCTCCAGCTGGTCGCGGATCTGCCCCATCCCGGGCAGCATGCCGAGGATCTTCGACATCGAGCCGAGCTTGCGGACCTGCTGCATCTGCTCGAGGAAGTCGTCGAGGGTGAACTCGCCGCCCTGGCCCGAGAGCTTCTGGGCCGCCTTGAGCGCCTGCTCCTGATCGAAGGCCTTCTCGGCCTGCTCGATCAGGGTCAGCACGTCACCCATGTCCAGGATGCGCGAGGCCATCCGGTCGGGGTGGAACACGTCGAAGTCGGTCATCTTCTCGCCGCTGGAGGCGAACATGACCGGGCGCCCGGTGACCTGGCGGATCGAGAGGGCGGCACCACCGCGGGCGTCGCCGTCGAGCTTGGTGAGCACCACGCCGTCGTACCCGACGCCGTCGAGGAAGGCCTGGGCGGTGATCAGCGCGTCCTGGCCGATCATCGCGTCGACGACGAAGAGGACCTCGTCGGGGTTGACGGCGTCGCGGATCGAGGCGGCCTGGGCCATCATCTCCGCGTCCACGCCGAGGCGGCCGGCGGTGTCGACGATGACCACGTCGTGCAGCTTGCGGGTCGCCTCGTCGACGGCCGAGCGGGCCACCTGCACCGGGTCGCCCACGCCGTTGCCCGGCTCGGGGGCGAAGACCGGGACGCCGACCCGCTCGCCGTTGACCTGGAGCTGGTTGACCGCGTTGGGCCGCTGCAGGTCGCAGGCGACCAGCAGCGGGGACTTGCCCTGGTCCTTGAGGAACAGCGCCAGCTTGGCCGCCAGCGTCGTCTTGCCGGCGCCCTGGAGGCCGGCGAGCATGATCACCGTCGGGCCGGACTTGGCGTAGCGCAGGCGGCGGGTCTCGCCGCCGAGGATCGTGACCAGCTCGTCGTTGACGATCTTCACGATCTGCTGGGCGGGGTTCAGCGCACCGCTGACCTCCTCGCCGCGGGCCCGCTCCTTGACCGCGGCCACGAACTCCTTGACGACGGGCAGCGCCACGTCGGCCTCGAGCAGGGCGATCCGGATCTCACGCGCGGTGGCGTCGATGTCGGCCTCGGAGAGGCGACCCTTCCCACGAAGGTTCTTGAGCGTCGCGGTGAGGCGATCGGAGAGAGTGGCGAACAAGGTGGATCCTCGAGCAGGCGCGGGTGGGCACGGCGGACAGGGGCAACTCTAACGGCGCGGCCCCGAGGGACCTGTTTCGCGGCCGTCCTGGGACCTCGGCGGGCTGATCCGATCCCGGATCGCGTGGGCCGCCGCGGCCGCCCGCGTCTCCGAGAGCGCGCCGGCGTGGGCCTCCTGGACGTAGAAGACGTCGACCGCCTGGGGACCGAGCGTCGAGATGTGGGCCGAGCGCACGGAGATGTCGAGGCCGGCGAGCGCGTCGCAGGCCAGGTGCAGCACGCCGAGGCGGTCGCTGGCGCGCACCTCGATCACGGTGGCCTGCTCGCTCGCCTCGGGGCGGATCACCACGGTCGGCTCGAGGTCGTCGGCGCCGGCCGCGCGCGGTTCGAGGCGGTGCCGGGCGTCGACCCGTCCCGCCGCGATGCCCTCCAGCTGGTCGTTGAGCGCCCGCGGGTCCAACGCCTCCTCGGCCACGTCCCAGACCGAGACCGCGATGTCCTGCTGCGCCCAGGCGCGCGCGGCGTGCACGTGGATGCGACGCAGGGCGAAGACCGCGGCAACGTCGGCCAGCAGTCCCACCCGGTCCTCGGCGACGACGGTCACCCGGCACCCCTCCGGCACCGGCTCCACGAGCACCACCGAGCCGGACTCGGGGATCTCGGGCAGCGCGATGTCCTCGGCCGGGATCGCCGGCGGCACGCTCCCGGTGGCCAGGGCGGAGGCGACCCGGCGGGAGAGGTCGTGCACGAGGCCTGCCCGCCAGGACGTCCAGGCCTGGGCCGAGGCGGCCTTGGCGTCGGCCTCGGTCAGGGCGGTGAGCAGGGAGAGCGCCTCGGGGTCGTCGACATGGGCGGTGATGGCCTCGACCGTGGCGGGGTCGTCGGGGTCCCGGGTGGTCGCCACGCGCGCGAGCAGCAGGTGCCAGCGGACCAACTGCTCGATCAGGTCGATGGCATCGGGGTCGAAGCCCATCCGGGTGGCGGCCCCGCGGGCGATCGGGGCACCGGCGACGCTGTGCGCCGTCAGGCCACCCTTGCCGATGTCGTGCAGCAGCGCCGCGACCGCCAGCACGTCCGGCCGGGACACCCCACGGATCAGGGCCGAGGCCTCGATGCAGGTCTCCACCGCATGCCGGTCGACGGTGAACCGGTGGATCGGCGAGGCGTGCGGCAGCAGCCGGATCCGCTCCCACTCCGGGAGCACCAGGTCGAGCGCGCCGGTCTCCTCCAGCGTCTCCCACACCCCGAGCATCCCGGGGCCGGCGGCCAGCAGCCGGACGAAGTGCTGGCGCGCCTCGGCCGGCCAGACCTCGGGCAGCGGCGCCCCCTCCCGCACCAGGCGCGCGGCCGTGGGCGGCGCCAGCACGAGGTCGCGGGTGGCCGCCTCGGCGGCGGCGCGCAGCAGCAACACGGGGTCCTGGTCGGGACGTGCGCCACGGTCCAGCACCACCTCGCCCCCGGAGCGAGCGATGCCCGGGCCGAGGGGCTCCAGCTCCGGTCGCCGGGGGCGTCCGGCGACCGGGCGCCGCAGCGCGTCGTCCACGCGGCGCCAGGCGAGCCGGGAGAGGTGGCGGATCCGGCGACCGAGCTCGCGGACGTGTCGCTGCGCGGCCAGCTCGTCCTCCAGGCCGAGGCCCTCCGCCAGCCCGCTCCAGTGCTCGGGCGCGATCCGGTCGGTGGCGCGTCCGGCGATGCTGTGCAGCACGTCGCGGACGTCGAGCAGCTGGCGCCTGCCGCGCTCCAGGTCGGAGGCCGGCACGTCGACCAGCCAGGTCGCGGTGAGCGCCTTGAGGACGGTGGCGTCGCGCAGGCCGCCGGCCGCCTCCTTGAGGTCCGGGACCGACAGGTGCGCCAGCTCGCCGACCAGCCGGTAGCGGCTGTCGACCATCGCCTTCAGCTCGGGCAGGCGCTCCCGCGCCCGCCGTCGCCACTGCGCGAGCACCGTGGTGCGCAGCCGCAGGGTGAGGTTCGGGTCGCCGGCCACGTGCCGCACGTCGAGCAGCCCGGAGGCGACCCTGATGTCGCTCTCGAAGGCGGTCAGCATCTCCGGCAGGCTGCGCACCGAGTGGTCCAGCCGCGCACCCGAGTCCCACAACGGGTACCAGACCTGCTGGGCCAGCGCGGCGGTGTCGACCCCCTCGTCGTAGGCCAGCACGACGTCCAGGTCCGAGAAGGGCGCCAGCTCACCGCGCCCGTAGCCCCCGACGGCCACCAGCGCGACACCGGTCTCGGGCCCGTTCGCGCCGGCGTACGCCTTCGCGCAGAGCGCGTCGGCGGAGTCCGTGCGTACCCCCCGCTCCACTCCGGTCATCGGTCCCTCCCTGCTCCCCGTACGCCGACGGCCCGATCGCTCGTGCGATCGGGCCGTCGCGTGTGCCGCCTGACCTGTCGACGACCTGTGCGCTACAGCGCGGCTGCGTCCTTGTCGCCCGTGCGGACGCGGATCACGGTCTCGATCGGACTGACCCAGACCTTGCCGTCCCCGATCCGACCCGTCTGGGCGGTCTTCGTGATGATCCCGACGATGTCGTCGGTGTCACCGTCGTCCACCACGATCTCGATCCGGATCTTGGGCACCAGCGCGATGTCGTACTCCGCGCCGCGGTAGACCTCGGTGTGGCCCTTCTGCCGTCCGTAGCCGCTGACCTCGCTGACGGTCATGCCCGTCACACCGAAGGTCTCCAGCGCCTCGCGGACGTCCTCCCACTTGTGCGGCTTGATGACTGCGGTGACCAGCTTCATGCGCTTACCTCCGTTGCAGTGGATCCCGAGCCGAGGACCGACGCACGCCGTGCGCCCCCGCTGGTCCCGAGATCGTAGGCAGACTCGCCGTGTTCGATGAAGTCGATTCCCTCGACCTCGGCCTCCTCGTCGAGGCGCAGACCCATCGTGTACTTGATCGCCAGCGCGACCAGGAGGGTGGCGACCGCGGACCAGAGCATCGCGAAGAGCGCGACGCAGACCTGGACCACCAGCTGCTTGGCGCCACCGCCGGTCAGCAGGCCTCCCCCGTTCGAGGCGAGGAAGCCCACCCCGATCGTGCCGACGAGACCACCGACGAGGTGGACGCCGACGACGTCGAGGGAGTCGTCGTAGTTCCATCGGTACTTCAGGCCGACCGCGAGGGCACAGAGCCCACCGGCGACCAGGCCCAGCACCATCGAGCTCCACGGCATCAGGTTGCCGCAGGCAGGGGTGATCGCGACCAGGCCGGCGACCACGCCGGAGGCGGCGCCGAGCGAGGTCGACTTGCCGTCGCGGAGCTTCTCCACCACCAGCCAGCCGAGCATCGCGGCGCAGGTCGCCAGCGTCGTGTTGAGCCAGACCAGGCCGGTCTCGGTGGTGTAGTCGTCGAGGTTGACGATGGAGCCGACGTTGAACCCGAACCAGCCGAACCAGAGCAGGCCGGCGCCGATCATCGTGAGGGTCAGGTTGTGCGGCTTCATCGGCTCCTTGCCGAAGCCGAGCCGACGCCCCACCAGCAGGGCCAGCACCAGGCCGGCGACGCCGGCGTTGATGTGGACGACCGTGCCGCCGGCGTAGTCGATCGGCGCGACCTCAGCGGCGCCGTCACCGGCGAACAGCAGGTCGGCGAGGCCGTTCTGCACGTCGCTGAGGAAGCCGCCGCCCCACACCATGTGGGCCAGCGGGAAGTAGGAGAGTGTGACCCAGATCGGGACGAAGACCAGCCAGGCGGAGAACTTCAAGCGGTCCGCGACGGCGCCGCTGATCAGCGCCGCGGTGATCACCGCGAAGGTCATCTGGAAGGCGACGAACACGTAGTTGGCGGGGTCGGTGCTCTCGAGCCCGAACTGCGTGAACGGGTTGGAGAAGAACTGCCCGACCTCGCCGCCGGTCACGCCGTCCGCCGTGGGGAAGGTCGTGCTGTAGGACATCGACCAGCCCCACAGGGCGTAGACGATGCCGACGATGCCGAGGGCGCTGAACGACATCATCATCATGTTCAGCACGGACTTGCTCCGGCTCATGCCGCCGTAGAACAGGGCCAGGCCGGGCGCCGTCATCAGCAGCACCAGCGAGGACGACACGAGCATCCACGTGTAGTAGCCGTTTTCCACCGTCACCTCCGGGCTCTCGATCCGGGTCGCGGGCGGCGCGCGTACGGCGCCCGCGCCTCCGGTTTGGGAGAACCTTCGTGGGCGGAAGTTTCCGCACCCTCGACGGATTGTTTCCGGGATGTAACGAGTTGCGGGACCCGCGAGGAGGCCGGCGGATCAGCCCAGCAGCGCGTCGACGAACGCCTCCGGCTCGAACGGCGCGAGGTCGTCCGGGCCCTCGCCCAGGCCGACCAGCTTGACCGGTACGCCGAGCTGGCGCTGCACCGCGACCACGATGCCGCCCTTGGCCGAGCCGTCCAGCTTGGTCAGCGCGATGCCGGTGACGTCGACGACCTCGGAGAACACCTTGGCCTGGATCAGGCCGTTCTGGCCGGTGGTGGCGTCGAGGACCAGGAGCACCTCGGTCACCGGCGCCTGCTTCTCGATGACGCGCTTGACCTTGCCGAGCTCGTCCATCAGACCCGCCTTGTTCTGCAGGCGCCCGGCCGTGTCGACCACGACGGTGTCGACGCCCTCGTCCACGCCTCGCTTGACCGCGTCGAAGGCCACGCTGGCGGGGTCGCCGCCCTCCGGCCCGCGGACGACCTCGACACCGACCCGCTCGCCCCACGTCGCCAGCTGCTCGGTCGCCGCTGCGCGGAAGGTGTCGGCCGCGCCGAGCAGCGCCGTGCGGTCCTCGGCCACCAGGATCCGAGCGATCTTGCCGACCGTGGTGGTCTTGCCGGTGCCGTTGACCCCGACCACCAGCAGCACGCCGGGCTTGTCCCCCTCGCCGCTGACCCGCAGGGAGCGGTCCATCTCGGGGCCGACCAGGTCGATCAGCTCCTCGCGCAGGATCGCCCGAGCGGTGGCGCCGTCGGTGCCGCCCTCGACCCGCATCCGGGTGCGCAGCCGCTCGACGAGCTCCTGGGTCGGCGCCACCCCGATGTCCGCGCCGATCAGGAGGTCCTCGATCGCCTCCCAGGTGTCCTCGTCCAGGCTGTCCCGGCTCAGCAGACCGAGCAGGCCGCGGCCGAACGCGCCCGATCCGGCCAGCCGCTGGCGCAGTCGGACCAGCCGGGAGGCCGGCTTCTCCGGGCGTTCGAGGACCGGCGCCTCGGGCTCGAGGACCTCGGGCTCGAGGACCTCCGGCTCGAGGACCTCGGGCTCGAGGACTGCTGTCGTCCCGTCACCGGGCGGGTGCTCCTCGGGCGCGGCGGGTCGCTCCGGCGCCAGGACGTCGGTCGAGGCCGGCGGCGACGAGCGCCGTCGGGGCAGGACGAGAAGTCCGACGAGGAGCAGGACGCCGAGAACGGCGATCCCGATGACGAGGTAGAGCCAATCCTGCATGGGGCTCATCCAATCAGGCGCGGTCCCGCCTCGCGATACCGCGGGCGACGCGAGCGGTCCTCAACCGCCCGGCGGCGACTCAGCGCTGGCGCAGCAGGTCGCCCTCGACCTCGTCGATCACCGGAGCGGCGTCCGCTGCCCGGCCCATCGCCTCACCGACCCACGGCACCCCGGGCATCCGCTGCCCGCGGTGCGGGTACGCGACGTAGAGGACGACCAGGCCCGCGGCCACCATGCTGATGACCATCCCGAGCACCATGAACAGCATGCGGTGACTTCCCTTCCCGATGGCGCCGGCCCACGTCCGAGTGCGTCGGCGGCGCCGCGAACATACCCGGACCACGGGCCACGGCCCGCAACGCCGGCACCACCGGGCGGTCACCGCGACCGGCAGCGCCCGGGATGGGAGGATGTCGGCGCAGCACGCGGAAGGGACAGCATGGCCACCCCAGCACCACCGTTCGACCTGACGCTCCACATCGGGAGCAGCAAGACCGGCACCAGCTCCCTCCAGGGCTTCCTGAACCAGAACCGGGACGAGCTGCTGCGCCGCGGCTGGCTCTACCCCCGCTCCCCGGGCGCGACGCGGCACCGACGCTTCGGGATGATGCTGATGCCCGACCAGCAGCTGGTCTCCCACCGGCTCTGGAAGCGCGGCAAGAACGACGACGTCGCGGCGTTCCGCAGCCAGACCGCCGCCCGGCTGCTCGACGAGGTGTCGACCGGTGCCGGCCACGTGCTGCTCTCCGACGAGGGCCTCTTCACCGCCAGGCCCGGAGCCATCGACCGCGCCCGCGCGCTGTTCGCCGGGCGCGCCCGATCCGTGCGGGTGGTCGCCTACCTGCGCCGGCAGGACGACCACCTGCTCAGCAGCTACCAGCAGGCGGTCAAGATCGGCAGCACCGTGCGGCTCTCGGAGTGGGCGGCCAAGGACCGGGGTCGCCTCTACGACTACGCCGCCCGCCTCGACGCCTGGCGCACGGGGATGCGCCCCGACGCCGTGGTCGTCCGGCCCTTCGAGCGCGCGCGCTTCCGCGGCGGCTCGCTCTACCAGGACTTCCTCGACGCCGTCGGGGTGCCGGTCGAGGTCGGCGACCTCGCCGTGCCGGTGGACCGCAACGAGAGCCTCGGCGCGGAGGCGGTCGAGGTGCTGCGCGTGATCAACCTGTTCCGGGTCGAGGAGCAGGGGATGGCGCAGTGGCGCATCGACAACGGTCCCCTGATCCCGCTGCTGGCCGCCGAGGCCGGGGAGCCGCTCAGCCTGCCGGCCGACCGGCGGGCGGCGTACCTGGCCGGTTTCGAGGAGACGAACCGGATCGTGGCCGAGCGGTACCTCGAGGCGGCCGACCGCCCGCTCTTCACCGCGGCGGTCAAGGAGTCGACCGAGCCGGAGCATCGGCTCGACCCGGCCCGTCTGGACCACTACCTGCCGCTGCTGGGGCTGCCCGAGGCGGAGTGGGCGGGCATCCGTCGGATCGCCGAGCGCGAGGTCGCCCGGACCTGAGGCGGCCGGCTTCGCGGGGCTCAGCGCAGCAGCGGGCTCACCGCGGACCGGATCGCGTCCGGCAGCGGGGTGACCGGGCGGGCCGGGTCGGTGTTGTCGACGTACACGTGCACGAACCGGCCCTCCGCACTGGCCAGCGCCCCCTCCCCCTCGGGGTCGCCCTGGAAGAGCCCGACCCGGTAGACCACCGACGAGGTGCCGATCCGGTCCACCACGAGCCCCAGGTCGATGGGCCGCGGGTAGCCCATCTCCGCGAAGTAGCGGCACGAGACCTCCGCGACCACCCCGATCTGCGGCAGCTGCCGGATGTCCACGCCGGTGGCCTCGGCCAGGTGGGCGTTGACGGCGGTGTCGATCAGGTCGAAGTAGCGTGCGTTGTTGAGGTGCCCGTAGGCGTCGTCGTCGGACCAGCGCGTGGTGGCCCGGCGCCAGGCGACGTAGGAGTCGCGGCGCGGTCGCTCGGCGGGCATCAGGCGGTCGTGTCCTCTCGCAGGCGCTGGCTGATCACCGCGGAGACGCCGTCCCCGCGCATGGTCACACCGTAGAGGGCATCGCCGACCTCCATCGTCCGCTTCTGGTGGGTGATCACCAGCAGCTGGGAGTTCTCCCGCAGCTCCTCGTAGATCTGGAGAAGGCGGCCGAGGTTGGTGTCGTCCAGCGCGGCCTCGACCTCGTCGAGGATGTAGAACGGCGACGGCCGGGCCTTGAACAGCGCCACCAGGAACGCCACCGCGACCAGCGAGCGCTCACCTCCCGAGAGCAGCGAGAGCCGCTTGACCTTCTTGCCCGGCGGGCGGGCCTCGACCTCGACGCCGGTGGTCAGCATGTTCGAGGGGTCGGTCAGGATCAGGCGTCCCTCACCACCGGGGAAAAGCCGGGCGAAGGTCTGGTCGAAGGCACGGGTCACGTCGGCGTACGCCTCGGTGAAGACCTGCTCGACCTTGATGTCGACGTCCTTGACGATGTCCAGCAGGTCCTTGCGGGTGGACCGGAGATCCTCCAGCTGCTCGGAGAGGAACTGGTGGCGCTCCTCCATCGCCGCGAACTCCTCCAGCGCCAGCGGGTTGACCTTGCCGAGCATCGCCAGGGCCCGCTCGGCGGCCTTGAGCCGCTTCGCCTGCTCCTCGCGCACGTAGGGCACGGTCCGCGGTGCCGGCTCGGCGGCCTCACCGTCGGCCGCGTCGTCGGCCTCACCGGTGGCGGCGTCGGGGGCGGCGTCGAGCACCGGCACCGGCTGGTCGGGCCCGTACTCGGCCACCAGCGCGTCGGCCTCGAGCCCCAGCTCCTCCAGGGCGCGCTCCTCGAGCTGCTCGATCCGCATCCGCTGCTGGGCCCGGGCGAGCTCGTCGCGGTGCACCGAGCTGACCAGCTCCGCGAGCTCACGGTCCAGGTCCCGCAGCGTCCCGCGGACGGTGACCAGCTGCTCCTCGCGCTCGCGGCGCGACTCCTCGATCGCGGTGCGCTCGGCGACCGCGCGCTCGACCGACAGCTCGAGCCGCTCCAGCACGTAGCCCGCAGCGGTCACCACGGCCTCGCCCGACCGGCCCTCCCGGAGCAGTCGCTCACGCCGCTCGGCGGCCCGGGCGCGGGCCTGGCGCTCTGCGGCCGCGGCCTTGCGCATGCCGTCGACCCGCCCGTGCAGGGCCCGCCCCCGCTCCTCCGAGGTGCGCAGCGCCAGCCGTGCGTCCATCTCGGCCTGCCGGGCCGCTCGGGTGGCCTCGACCAGGCGCTCCTGCTCGGTGGTGTCCGGCTCCTCCTCGGTGCTCTCCTCGGCGCCGGCCAGGCGCTGCTCCAGCTCGGCCAGCCCGACGAGCGCCTGCTCGCGCGCGGACTCGGCCTTCGCGATCGCCTCGGTGAGCCGGTCCGCCTCGGCGCGCGCCGAGCGCGCCTGGGAGCCGTACTGACCCAGCTCCTCCGCGACGGCGGCCAGGGTGGCGTCGGACTCGTGGAGCCTGGCCAGCGCGACGTCGGCGCGCTGCTGGGCCTCACCCCGCTCGGCCTCGAGCCGGGAGAGGTCGAACGCGAGGCGCTCGCCGGCCGCGGTGGCCTCGGCCAGTGCCGCTGCCGCCTCGTCGACTGCGGCCTGGATCTCGATCAGGGACTGCTGGGCGTTCGAGCCGCCCGCAGCGAAGTGCGCACCCAGCAGGTCGCCGTCGCGGGTCACCGCGATCACGTCGGGCAGGTCGGCCACCAGCGACCGGGCCGCGGCGAGGTCGTCGACCACCGCGGTCTTGTGCAGCAGCCGGGTCAGCGCGCCGCGGACCTGGTCCGGGCACTCCACGACCTCGGCGGCGTACGTCGCCCCGACGGGAAGCGTCGGCCAGCCGGAGCGGTCGTCGGGGTGGCCGCCGAGCAGCAGCCCGGCCCGACCGAGGTCGTCGTCCTTGAGGTGGTGCAGCGCGTCGACCGCGGCATCCGTGTCAGTGACCGCCACGGCGTCCGCCGCCGCGCCCAGGGCGCCCGCGACGGCCGCCTCGTAGCCGGCGCGGACGGTGACCAGGGCGGCGACCGAGCCCAGCAGCCCCGAGACCGTGTCGCTGGCGGCGAGCAGGGCGCCGGCGCCGTCCTTGCGCGCCAGGCCGATCTCCAGGGCCTCCTTGCGGGCCCCCAGCGCGGAACGGTCGCGGTCGGCCTGCTGGGCCTCCGCGCGGGTCTTGGCCAGGCGCTCCTCGATCGCGTCCAACGCACCGACCGCCGCCTCGTGCTCGGCGTCCAGGCCCTCCTCGCCCGCGTCCAGCCCGGCGACCTTGGTCTCCAGCGCGGTGAAGTCCCGCTGGGCCCGGTCGGCCCGGGTGAGCGCGTCGGTCCGTGCCTGCTCGAGCCGGCCGATCTCCTCGGCGGCGGCCGCGGCCCGCGACTTGAGCGCGTTCACCTGGCCGTGCAGCCGGGCGAGTCCCTCGCGGCGATCGGCGGCCGCGCGCAGCAGTGCCGCCACCCGCCGCTCCTCCGCGCTCGCCGCCTCCTCGGACTGCTTGCGCGCCACCACGGCGGCCTCCAGCGCCGCCTGCTGCTCGGCCACCGTGGCCGCGATCTCGGCCTCCTGGGCGGCCAGCCGGGCGGCCTGCTGCTCCAGGTGCTCGGGATCGCGCCCGGGGTCCCCCAGGGACGCCTCCTCGCCGGCGGCCGACGCATTGCGGACCCGCTCGCCGGCCAGGCTCCGGGTGCCCCGCACCCGCTCGCGCAGCGCGTTCAGCGCGGAGACCGTCTCCTGCGCCGCGGCCAGCGCGGGCAGGTCCTCGCGCAACGCGGCCTCGAGCACCGCCTCGCGCTCGCGGCCGGCGGCGACCGCGGCCTCGACCTCGTCACGGCGTGCGGTCAGCGCGCTCTCGTCGGCCAGCTCCTGCTCCAGCGAGGTCCGCGCGGTGACCAGGTCGTCGGCGAGCAACCGGGCCCGGGCATCACGGACGTCGGCCTGCACGGTCGCCGCGCGCCGGGCCACCTCCGCCTGGCGCCCGAGCGGCTTGAGCTGGCGGCGGATCTCGGTGAGCAGGTCCGCCAGACGGGTCAGGTTGCCCTCGGTGGAGTCCAGCTTCCGCAGCGCCTTCTCCTTGCGCTTGCGGTGCTTGAGGACGCCCGCGGCCTCCTCGATGAACCCGCGGCGGTCCTCCGGGGTGGCGTGCAGGATCGAGTCGAGCTGCCCCTGGCCGACGATGACGTGCATCTCCCGGCCGATGCCGGAGTCGCTGAGCAGCTCCTGGACGTCGAGCAGGCGGCACGACGTGCCGTTGATCGCGTACTCCGAGCCGCCGGTGCGGAACATCGTCCGGCTGATCGTCACCTCGGCGTAGTCGATCGGCAGCGCGCCGTCGGAGTTGTCGATGGTCAGCACCACCTCGGCCCGACCCAGCGGGGGACGGCCGGAGGTGCCGGCGAAGATGACGTCCTCCATCTTGCCGCCGCGCAGCGACTTGGCGCCCTGCTCGCCCATCACCCAGGCGAGGGCGTCGACGACGTTGGACTTGCCGGATCCGTTGGGCCCGACGATGCAGGTGATCCCCGGCTCCAGCTGGAGGGTGGTGGCGGACGCGAAGGACTTGAACCCCTTCAGGGTCAGGCTCTTCAGGTACAACGCGGGGCTCCCAGATCTGCTCGGCGGTGCCGGACTGCTGCGCGACTCACCACCCGAGGGCGGCGGCCGAGGGGGAAGCCAGCGCGCCTCAGCCTAACCGGCGGAGCGCCCCGAGGCGGGGACCCGGTGCCGGCACGGTCATGGCGCGCCGGGCCACCCCGGTCAGCAGATCGGCACGGGAGGCACGGGCATGAGCGAACGGCTCAGGCGGCGAGGTCGCCGAGCCGCGGGACGTCGGGACCCGACCGGGTCAGGCGGGCTGCATCTCCTGCGGATCGTTCAGCAGCTCCGCCGCACGGGCCGCCATCAGCCGGTCGTTGTCCTCCGACAGTCGGAGGACCAGGGACTCCAGCTCGGCGACCCGGTTGCGCAGCCGAGCGTTGTCGGCGGCGAGACGGGGGTCGCGGAGGTCGCTGTTCAGGTGACCGATCAGCGCCTTGGCCATGAAGAGTGCCTTCCGGTGGGATGCGAGAGGGCCCGGGAACAAGGGGCCGTCTCCAAGAGTCCCACCTCGCTCCGCTCCGGTCAAACGGAGCGGGCGCGTCGCGCTCCGCGCGGCGGCGGCTGGCAGCCGGGGCAGTAGTACGACGAGCGGTTCATGAACGCCACCCGTCGGATCGGCCGGCCGCAGCGACCGCACGGCTCCCCCTCGCGGCCGTACGCGTTGAGGGAGCGGTCGAAGTAGCCGGACTCGCCGTTCACGTTCACGTAGAGCGCGTCGAAGGAGGTTCCGCCCTGGGCCAGCGCGTCGCCCATCACCACCCGGACGTGGTCGAGCAGCTCGCTCACCTGGGCCCGGCGCAGCCGGTCGCCGGGGCGCTCGCCGTGCAGCCGCGCCCGCCACAGCGCCTCGTCGGCGTAGATGTTCCCGACGCCCGAGATCAGCCCCTGGTCCAGGAGCAGCCGCTTGATCCCCGAGGTACGACGGCGCACCCGCGCCACGAACGCCTCGTCGTCGAAGGCCGGATCGAGGGGGTCACGGGCGATGTGGGCGATCTCGGCGGGCAGGTCGGCGCCGCCCGGGGAGACCGACAGGCCGCCGAACATCCGCTGGTCCACGAACCGCAGCTCGCCCGCGAGCACTCCCCCGGCCGCCGCGTCGGGCTCGGTGCCCGGAGGGAAGCTCAGCCCGAACCGGACGCGCAGGTGCCGCTCCGCGGGGGCGCCGGCGGGCTGGACGAGCATCTGGCCGCTCATCCCCAGGTGGGCGAGGAGCGCGTCGCCGTTGTCCAGCGGGAGCCACAGGTACTTGCCGCGGCGGCGGGCGGCCTCGATCCGCCGACCGGTCATCGCGGCCGCAAAACCGCTCGCGCCGCCCGGGTCGCGGCGGACCGGGCGGTCGTGGAGGACGTCGACACGGGCGACGGTGGCGCCGACGACGTGGCGCTCCAGGCCGGCGCGGACGACCTCGACCTCGGGCAGCTCGGGCAACTCGGAACCAGCCGGTACGCGGAAGGCTCGGGCGACCGTCAGTCGCTGCCGGCGGCGGCTGCCTCGGAGCCGCCGAGCGCGCCCACGATCTCGCCGTACGCGGTCTCCGCGGCGCCCTGCTCCGCCTCCTTCTTGGAACGGCCGGTGCCGTTGCCGTAGAGGCGATCGCCGACGCGGACCTGCGCGGTGAACGTCTTCTGGTGGTCGGGACCCTCGTCCTCGATCACGTACTCGGGCACGCCGAGGGCGTGCTCGGCCGCCAGCTCCTGGAGGGAGGTCTTCCAGTCCAGGCCGGCACCGAGCGCCGAGGCGGCCTCGATCAGCGGGTCGAACAGGAGGTGCACGACACCCGCCGACACCTCGATGCCGCCGCTGAGGTGGATGGCGCCGATGACCGCCTCGACGGTGTCGGACAGGATCGATGCCTTGTCCCGACCGCCGGTGGTCTCCTCGCCGCGGCCCAGCTTGATGTGCTGGCCCAGGCCGAGGTCGCGCGCCACCCCGGCCAACGCGCGAGCGTTGACCACCGCCGCCCGGAGCTTGGCCAGGCGGCCCTCCGGGAGGTCGGGGTGCTTGCGGTAGAGGGTCTCGGTCACCACCACGCCGAGCACGGAGTCCCCGAGGAACTCCAGGCGCTCGTTCGTGGGCAGCCCGCCGTTCTCGTACGCGTACGAGCGATGGGTGAGCGCGCGATCGAGCAGCTCGGGGTCCAGCTCCGGGTCCCCGAGCGCTCGCCGCAGCTCGTCGTAGGTGATCGTGACCCCTACGTCAGGATCAGAGAACCTGGCGACGCTCGGCGCGCGCGCCGTACTGGCCGCAGGTGCCGCACGCACGGTGGGGCAGGTGCTTGGCGCCGCACGCCGGGTTGGCGCAGGTCACCAGAGCCGGGGCGACCGTCTTCCACTGCGACCGACGGTGCCGCGTGTTGCTGCGCGACATCTTCCGCTTCGGAACAGCCACTGTCTTCTCCTCGTTGCCTAATCCTCACCGCTGCTGTCAGCGGTGGAGTCCTTGTCGAGCTGGGCGAGGGCCGCCCAGCGCGGGTCGATCGCAGCCTCGTGTGCGTGGTCCGGATCATCGGCCAGGCGCACCCCGCACTCGGGGCACAACCCGGGACAGTCCTCCCGGCACAGTGGCTGGAACGGCAGTGCCAGCACCACCGCGTCCCGCAGTACGCGCTCCAGGTCGATCAGGTCGTCCTGGACCACGTTGGTCTCGTCCTCCTCCTCGCTACCGGGGTGGTAGTCACGGGAGTCGTCGTAGACGAACAGCTCCTGGAAGTTCACCACGATCTCGTCGCGGATCTCCTCCAGGCACCGCACGCACTCACCGACCAGCTCCGCCGAGGCCTCACCGGTGACGAGCACGCCTTCCATGACCGCCTCGAGACGCAGGTCGAGCTCGACCGGCGCTCCCTCGGGAACGGACAGGACTTCGATACCGAGATCTGCCGGGGCCGGAACCGTCCGCGATACCTCTGTCTGGGACCCCGCGCGGCGACCGAGCTCGCGAGTATCGAGCACGAGCGGCGCTCTCGGGTCCAGGGCAGTCAGGGGTTCACTTCCAGGTCCGGGCACAACAAATCGGGACAATCGTAGTGGCGGCAGGGACGGTCAGCAAAACCCCGTGCCCCCTCGTCGCCGGGTGTCGTCGACCTCACGCGGGCTCCCCCGAACGGGCCGCCAGGCGGGCGGTCAGGCGGTCGTGGACCAGCGGCGGCACCAGCTCGGAGACGTCGCCGCCGAGCGAGGCGACCTCCTTGACCAGACTCGAGGAGACGTAGCCCAGCGAGGCGGTGGTCGGCACGAAGACCGTCTCCACCCCGGTCAGGTGTGCGTTCATCTGCGCCATCGGCAGCTCGTACTCGTAGTCGTTGCCGCCGCGCAGGCCCTTGACGATCGCCTGGGCGCCCAGGTCGCGGCAGAAGTCGACGATCAGCCCCGTGAATCCCATCACGGTGACGTTCGGCAGGCCAGCGCAGGACTCGCGCAGCATCTCCAGCCGCTCCTCGGGCCCGAACAACCTGCTCTTGGACGGGTTGCTGCCGGTGGCCACGATCAGCTCGTCGAACAGCGCGGAGGCCCGGCGGAAGATGTCGAGGTGGCCGTTGGTGACGGGGTCGAAGGATCCGGGACACACGGCTCGGGTCATGACGTGGAGGCTAGCGGTCGTCCCCAGCACCGGCGAGCACCGGCTCTGCGAACCACAGGGTCGTCTCGCCGTAGCGGCGCTCGCCGCGGCGTCCGCCGAGCCGGGCCAGGCCCGCGGGCCAGGTCGGCTCGGGGCTGCGCCGGCTGCGCTCCACGACCACCAGCGCGTCCGGCGCCAGCCACCCCGGCGCGGCGAGCAGGGCCAGGTCCTCGGCCAGGCGCTCCTCGGTCAACGGGTACGGCGGGTCGCTGACCACCACGTCGAACGGCTCCGGCGGCGGCTCGGCGAGGAAGCCGCCCACCGTGCGGGCCTGCACCCGCGCCACGGCGCAGCCCAGGTCGCGCGCGTTCGCCTGGACCAGCGCCGCGGTGCGCTTGTCCGACTCGACCAGCGTCACCGCGGCCGCGCCCCGCGACCAGGCCTCCAGCCCGAGCGCCCCCGACCCGGCGTACAGGTCGAGGACGCGGAGCCCGTCCAGGGAGCCCATCAGCGACTCCACCGCGGAGAACAGGGACTCGCGGACCCGGTCGCTGGTCGGCCGGGTGGCGTCGCCCTTCGGGGTGGCCAGCCGCCGGCCGCGCGCGTGCCCCGCGATGATCCGGGTCACGACATCTCCGCGAAGTCGGCCTGCGCGGAGACCTCCAGGTCGCGCACCTCGGCCGCCAGCCCCGGCGCCGCGGTGAGCCCGGGGTCGGCCTCCAGCAGGTCCTCGGCGGCCCGCCGGGCGGCCACGATGGTGTCCTCGTCGCGCAGCACCCGCAGGTTCTCCAGGCTCGAGCGGCGTCCCGCCTGGGAGGCACCGAGCACGTCGCCCTCCCGGCGCTGCTCCAGGTCGATGCGGCTCAGCACGAAGCCGTCGGTGGTCGCCGCGACGGCGTCCAGCCGCTCCCGGGCATCGCTGCCCTGCTCCGCACCGGTGACCAGCAGGCAGAGCCCCGGCAGCCCGCCACGGCCGACCCGGCCGCGCAGCTGGTGCAGCTGGGAGACGCCGAACCGATCGGCGTCGAGGATCACGATCGCGGTCGCGTTGTGGACGTCCACGCCGACCTCGATCACGGTCGTGGAGACCAGCACGTCGACCTCGCCGGCCGCGAACCGGCGCATCGTCGCGTCCTTCTCCTCGGCCGGCAGCTTGCCGTGCAGGCCGGCCAGCCGGAGTCCGCTCAGCGGCCCGGCGGTGAGGCGGTCGAGGACCTCCTCGACGCTCGCCGCGGCGGGCCGGACCACCTCGTCGCCGTTCTCGTCCACCTCCACGCTCTCGACCTGGGAGGCCTCGGCGTCGTCGCCGGAGATCCGCGGACAGACCACGTAGACCTGGTGCCCCTTCTCCACCTCCTCGCGCACCCGCGCCCAGACCCGCCCGAACCACGCCGGGTGGTCGGCCAGCGGCACCACGTTGGACTGGATCGGCGCCCGACCGGCCGGCAGCTCGGAGAGCGTCGAGGTCTCCAGGTCGCCGAAGACGGTCATCGCGACCGTGCGCGGGATCGGCGTCGCCGTCATCACCAGCAGGTGCGGCGGCGCCGACGCCTTCTCGGTCAGCGCGGCCCGCTGCTCCACGCCGAACCGGTGCTGCTCGTCGACCACCACCATGCCCAGGTCCGCGAACATCACCTGGTCCTGGAGCAGGGCGTGGGTGCCGACCACGATCCCGGCCTCGCCGCTGGCCACCCGCGACAGCGGGCCGGTGCGTTGGGACTTCGTCATCGAACCGGTCAGCAACTCCACGCAGGTGCTCTCCCCACCGGCCAGCGCGCCGAGCAGGCCACCGGCCGCCAGGTCACCCAGCATCGCCGACATCGACCGGTAGTGCTGCTGGGCGAGCACCTCGGTCGGCGCCAGCAGCGCCGCCTGGCCGCCGGAGTCGACCACCCGCAGCATCGCCCGCAGCGCGACCAGGGTCTTGCCGGACCCGACCTCGCCCTGCAGCAGCCGGTTCATCGGGTGCTCCTGCGCCAGGTCGGCCTCGATCTGCTCCCCCACCCGGCGCTGCCCGTCGGTCAGCGTGAACGGCAGCCGCTCGTCGAACGCCGCCAGCAGGCCACCGCCGCCGGTGCGCGCGACCGCGCCCTCGCCACGCCGGGCACGCCGGCGCCGGCCCAGCACCAGCTGGGTGATCAGCGCCTCCTCGAACCGGAACCGGTGCAGCGCCTGCTCGACCTGGTCCCGGTGCTCGGGCCGGTGCACCCAGTCGTAGGCCCGGGCGACCTCGAGGACGTCGTACTCCTCGCGGACGGCGGCGGGGATGATCTCGGGCAGCTCCTCGACCACGCCCAACGCGAACTTCACCGCGCGGGCGACGTCCCAGGACTCCACGCCCTTGGTCAGCGGGTAGATCGGGAACAGGTTGCCGAAGTCGAGGACCTCGCTGACCCTGTCGTCGGCGGCCGCCGACCCCGCCGCGTCGTCCTCGCCCTGGTCGGCCATCCCGAAGATCGTCATCTGCGGGTTGACCAGCTGCCACTGGTCGCGGAAGCGGTCGGCCTTGCCCAGGAAGACCCCCCGGTTGCCCTCCGCGACCCGGGCGGCGTGCCACTGGGCGGTGCCGGGGTTCTTGGCGAAGAAGGTCATCGTCAGCCGGGCGCCGTCGGTGCGCAGCACCGCCTCCACCCGGTAGGCGTTCCGGCCGCTGCGCCGATCGCGATAGGTGTGGGTCGTGCAGGAGTCGATCTCTCCGACCACGCAGAGCAGCTGGCCGATCCGCAGGTCGTGCACCCGGCTCAGCGACCCGGTCTCCAGGTAGCGGCGGGGGAAGTGGCGCAGCAGGTCGCCGACGGTGCGCAGGCCCAAACCGGACTCGAACTTCTTCCGCTTGGCCGGCGTGGTGGCACCGAGCACCGCGGTCAGCGGGGACTCGAGGGTGATCACAGCGACTTCCTCACTCGGCTTCCTCACTCGACGGAGAGCAGCAGCGGGTAGCGCTCCTGCCCTCCCTGGTACGTGACGACGTCGACGTGCGGGTGATGCTTCTCGACCCAGGCGGTGATCGAGTCGGCGAGCTCGTCGCCGCCGTCCGCCCCGGCGACCAGGGTGACCATCTCACCGCCGGCGGCCAGCAGCCGCTCCAGCACCACGGTGGCCACGCCGCTCCGGGTCGAGCCGACCACGGCGAAGTCGCCCGCGATCACGCCGAGCACGTCGCCCGGCTCGCACGGGCCGGCCATCGTCATCGCCCTCCGCGCGGCGATGGTCACCGCCCCGTGCCGCACGTGGCGGGCGGTGGCGGTCATCTCGGTGACGTCCTGGTCGAACGACCGGCCCGGGTCGTGCACCGCCAGCGCCGCCAGGCCCTGCACCTGGGCGTAGCTCGGGATCACCGCCACCCGGATCCCGTGCGGGTCGTCGGCCTCCGCCGTAGTCGCGGCTGCCTGCGCGGCGCGGACCGTGTTCTCGTCGTTGGGCAGCAGCACGACCTCGCGGGCGCCGCTGGCCACGATCGCCTCCAGCAGCTGGCCCGTCGAGGGCCGGCGTCCCGGTCCGCCCTCGACCACCACGGCCCCGGCCTCGCCGAAGATCGCGGAGAGCCCCGGTCCGGCGGAGACGGCGACGACCCGTCGTACGGCGGGCGGGACGGCGTCGGTCGCCGCGTGGTCGCCGGCCTGCTCGAGCAGGTGGGTGATCCGGATCCGGTGCGGGCGGCCCACGGCCAGCGCGGCCTCGACCGCCGCACCGGCGTCGTCGGCGTGCACGTGGACGTTCCAGAGCTGGTCCGCCCCGACCACCACCACGGAGTCGCCGATCTCGCCCAGCGCCGCGCGCAACGCGGCGGCGCCGTCCGGGTCGGTGTCGAGCAGGTACATCACCTCGAACGAGGGGTGGGCCTCGCCCGCGGGTTCGGTGCCGGCGGTGCCGACGGTGCCGGCGGTGCCCGCGGACGCGTGGGCGGTTCCGGGGTGCAGCACGGCAGGCGCCCGCTGCCCGATCGGCGCGGCGCGGTCGACGGACCGCCGGCCGGTGACCACCCGCTCGGCCGCGTCGAGCAGGACGCACATGCCACGGCCGCCGGCGTCGACCACCCCGGCGGCGGCCAGCACCGGCAGCTGCTCCGGCGTGTGCACCAGCGCCTCGCGGGCAGCCTGGGCGGCCGCGGAGAAGACGTCCCGGGTGTCGGCCGTCGGCGCGGACGCGGCGCCGCGGGCGGCATCGGCGGCGGCCCTCAGCACCGTGAGGATGGTGCCCTCGACCGGCTCGCCGACCGCGGCGTAGCAGGCGTGGCTGGCCTGGACCAGCGCCTCGGCGACGACGGTCGCCTGCCGGCCCGGCGCGGGATCGGCGAACCGACGCGCGAGCGCGCCGAGCATCTCGCTCAGGATCACCCCGGAGTTGCCGCGGGCGCCTAGCAGGGCGCCGCGGGCGAACGCGGCCAGCGCCTCCGGGGCCGGCCGTTCGGCGTGCTCCCGGATCGCGTCGCGGGCAGCGACGAGCGTCAGGTACATGTTGGTGCCGGTGTCGCCGTCCGGCACCGGGTAGACGTTGAGCCCGTCGATCTCCTCGCGGGCCGCCGCCATGGCGTCGACGGCGACGTCGACGAACCGGAGCAGGATCGGCAACGAGAACGGCTCGGCATCCGCGGGCGTGGTCGCCCCGACCCCCCGCTCGGTCTCCCCACCCATGCGCGCGTCCATCGGGGGTCACCCTAGTGTGAGCCTCGACGATTTCGGCGCGCGGGCGCGCGTCGGATATTCTCTTCCGGTTGCCCGAAGCAGGCCTGTGCACCGCAGGCCACGGCGAGCCACCACCGGGTGTGCGCGCCGGGCCGGAACCGCGAGGTCCCGCTGCTCGAGCTGTCCGACTTGATCAACCGCAATCTCCTAGGAGTCACCGTGGCCGCCGTGTGCGACATCTGCGACAAGAAGCCGGCGTTCGGAAACAACCGGCCGTGGTCGCGCAAGATCACGAAGCGTCGCTTCAACCCCAACATCCAGCGCGTCCGCGCCGTCGTGAACGGCACCCCGAAGCGGATGAACGTCTGCACCGGCTGCCTCAAGGCCGGCAAGGTCTCGCGCTGACCTGACGCCTTCGGGCCGGCAGGGCTCCCACCTCGCGGGGTGGGTGGTCCTGCCGGCCCGACGCATTTTTGCCGAGCCGGGGCTTGGGTACCGCCGAGCCGGGGGTTGGGCATCCGGGTCGCGGGGCCCAACTCACGGGTCGCGGGGGCCCAAGCCACGGGTCGGCGTCAGAAGTGGGTCCAGCCTGTGGGACCGTCGTACGCCGCACCGTCGACGGTGACCGACGGCCCGTCGGGGTCGGTGAGCTCGCGGGCGACGCCGACCTCCCGCCACCCGTCGGGCAGCGCCACGTCGGCCGGGAACGTCGCCAGCAGGCAGTGGTCGTCTCCCCCGCCCAGCACGAACTGGATCGGGTCGGCTCCCGTCGCGGCGCCGACCGCGAGCAGCGGCTCGGGGACGTCGAAGGCCCCGGTGCGCAGGTCCAGCACCACGCCCGAGCGGCGAGCCAGGTGGCCGGCGTCGGCGAGCAGGCCGTCGGAGACGTCGATCATCGCGCTCGCGCCGGTCTCCGCGGCCACCGGCCCGGCGGCGTACGGCGGCTCGGGGCGTCGGTAGGCCTCGACCAGCACCCGCGGCGACCGGAAGCCGCGGCCGAGCACGGCCAGGCCACCGGCCGCCCAGCCCTGCCGCCCGCAGAGGGCCACCCGATCGCCGGGACGCGCCCCGGAGCGCAGCACCGGCGAGACGGCGCACGCGCCGATCACGGTCACCGAGATCACGATCCTGTCCGCTGCCGTGACGTCGCCGCCGACGACGCCGGCGCCGACCGCGGCCGCCTCCTCGGCGAAGCCGCGGGTGAAGTCGAGCGCCCAGGAGGCGGGCAGGTCCGGCGGTGCGGCCAGGCCGACGGTCAGCCACTGGGCGCGACCGCCCATGGCATTGATGTCGGAGAGGTTCTGCGCGGCGGCCCGATGCCCCACGTCGACCGCGTCCGCCCACTCGCGGCGGAAGTGCCGCCCCTCGACGATCACGTCGGTGGAGACCACCACGTGGCCCTTGCGCACCCGCAGCACCGCGGCGTCGTCACCCGGACCGACGAGGACGTCGTCGCCGGGCGCCAGCGCGCTCACGATCTCGTCGATCCGGTCGATCAGGCCGAACTCACCGAGGTCGGCGAGGGTCGCCGAGGCGGGCACGGGTGTGGTCTGGGGAGCGCGGTCCGGCATGGGTCCATCCCATCAGACGGGCCGGCCGCCGACGGAGGCGGCACGCACGTGCCGGGCGCCTCGAGAATTGTCGATGTGCGCCGCGACACGTCCCAGGAGTAGGTTGCCCAAGATCCCCCAACCCCGACGCGAGGAGCGCGACCCATGGTGGTGCAGGCCTACATCCTGATCCAGACCGACGTCGGCAAGGCCGCGGAGGTCGCACGCGAGGTCGGGCAGATCACGGGTGTCACCCTCGCCGAGGACGTGACCGGCCCGTACGACGTGATCGTCCGCGCCGAGGCGCGCTCGGTCGACGAGCTCGGCCAGCTGGTCGTCTCGAAGGTGCAGAACCTCGAGGGCATCACCCGCACGCTGACCTGCCCGGTCGTCCACATCTGACCGAGCCGGGCGAGCGCGGTCAGCCGCCGAGGGTGACCGCGCGCCGGCGATCGACGCCGGGCCGCGCTGCGCCCGGGCGGCTCAGCGCAGGCCGGTGTCGCGCCGCAGCGCGAGCTGCAGCAGCCGGTCCACCAGGGCGCCGTACTCCAGGCCGCTGGCTGCCCACATCCGGGGGAACATCGACAACGGGGTGAACCCCGGCATCGTGTTCAGCTCGTTGACCACCAGGGAGCCGTCGGGCATCAGGAAGAAGTCCACCCGGGCCAGGCCCTCGCAGCCGACCGCGCGGAAGGCCTGCGCCGCCAGGTCGCGCAGCCGCTGCGCGACCTCGTCCGGGATGACCGCCGGGACGTCGAGCTCGGTGTGCTCCTCGGGGAGGTACTTCGCGGCGAAGTCGTAGAACTCGTGCTCGCCGGTGATCCGGATCTCCGCGGGCACGCTGGTCTCGACGCCGCCGTCGAGGGTCTCCAGCACGCCGCACTCGACCTCGCGGCCGCCCTCGGCGCTGACCTCGACCAGGACCTTCGGGTCGTGTCGGAGCGCCTCCTCGATCGCGGCGGTCAGGCCGGCGGCGTCGTGCGCCTTGCCGATCCCGATGCTGGATCCGCCGCGGGCCGGCTTCACGAAGAGCGGGTAGCCGAGCTGCTCCGCGCGCTCGACGGCACCCGTCTGGTCCGCGGCCCACTCCCGCGCGGTCACCGTGATGCTCTGCATCACCGGCAGGCCCGCCGCGGCGAGCACGATCTTCATGTACGCCTTGTCCATGCTGACCGCGGAGGCCAGCACGCCGGCGCCGACGTAGCGGACGTCGGCCATCTCCAGCATCCCCTGGATGGTGCCGTCCTCGCCCCAGGGGCCGTGCAGCAGCGGCAGCACCACGTCGACCTCGCCGAGCGCCCGCGGCGGTGCCGACGGCTCGCTCACCGTCAGCCCGGCGCCGGCCTCGGTGCGGGCGAGCGTGACGCCCGGGCGGTCGGCGTCGACGGCCGGCAGCTGGTCGGGGCCGCCGATCCGCAGCCGCTCGGGGTCGTCCGCCTCGAGCACCCAGCGGCCGTCGGGCGCGATGCCGATCGGGATGACGTCGTACGTGCTGCGGTCGAGGGCGCTGAGCACGCTGCCCGCGGTGACGCAGGAGATGGCGTGCTCGCTGGAACGTCCGCCGAACACCACCGCCACGCGGGTCCGTCGGGTCGGGCTCGGTCCGGTCGTCGCGTTCATCGGGGCAGACCCTACCGTTGCCTCATGGCTGATCACTCCCCCGCACCCGAGGGCTCCGCCCCCGCCACGCCCGCGACCGCCGCCGTCCACGGCGCGGGCGCCGGCTGGCGGCCGAGCACCGTGGCGGTCGCCGCCGGGCGCCCACCGCGCACGCCGGACCAGCCGCTCAACCCGCCGATCACGATGGCTGCGACGTACGTCGCGACCGGCGACCTGGAGTACGGGCGCTACGGCAATCCGACGTGGACGGCCTTCGAGGAGGCGCTCGGCGCGCTCGAGGGCGGCCAGGCGCTCAGCTTCGCCTCCGGGATGGCCGCGGCGACCACGCTGCTGGACCTCGTCGGCAACGGCGGCACCGTGGTCGCGCCGCGGCACGCCTACCAGGGCTGCCTGGTGGCGATGGGCGACGCGGAGATGCGCGGGCGGCTGCGCTCGAAGCTGGTGGACGTCACCGACACCGCGGCGGTGATCGCGGCGATGCGCGAGGACGAGGACACGGCGCTGCTCTGGCTGGAGTCCCCCACCAACCCGGCGCTGGAGATCGCCGACATCCCGGCGCTCACCGCGGCCGCCCACGAGCTGGGGATCACGGTGGTCGTCGACAACACCTTCGCCACCCCGCTGCTGCAGCGCCCGCTCGAGCTCGGCGCGGACATCGTGCTGCACTCGGCGACCAAGTACCTCTCGGGCCACAGTGACGTCCAGCTCGGCGCCCTGGTCACCGCCAACCCGGCGGTGTACGACGCCCTCAAGGCCCGCCGGGACCTGACGGGCAACCTCGCCGGACCGTTCGAGACCTGGCTGGCGCTGCGCGGGCTGCGGACGCTCGACGTCCGCTTGGAGCGGGCACAGGCCAACGCGAAGGAGCTGGCCCGACGGCTGGCCGACCACCCGGCCGTCGTCGAGGTCCGCTACCCCGGCTTCGGCGCGGTGCTGGCCCCGGTGCTGGCCGACGCCGACCGCGCCGACCTGGTGGTCCGGAGCACCTCGCTGTGGGTGCACGCGACGTCGCTGGGCGGCGTGGAGTCGATGTTCGAGCGGCGCCGCCGCTGGAAGACCGAGTCGGCGACGATCCCCGAGGGGCTGATCCGGATGTCGGTGGGCATCGAGGACGTCGAGGACCTGTGGGCGGACCTGGCGCAGGCGCTCGACAAGGTCGCCTTCTGATCGGCCGACTCCGGGGTCGGCGCCCCCTCGACCCGACCGGCGGGTGTCAGCCGATCTCGGACTTGGTGTCGCGAGCGATGAAGCGCTCCATCAGCTCGCTGGTGCTCAGCCGGCCGGCGACCACCTCGTCGACGTGCTCGGCGATCGGCACCTCCACCCCGTGCTGCGCGGCCAGCGCGCGGATCGAGGAGCAGGACTTCGCCCCCTCCGCGACCTGGCGGGTGGAGGCGTAGATCTCCTCCACCGTCATGCCCTGGCCGAGCTTCTCGCCGAAGGTGCGGTTGCGCGAGAGCGGCGAGGAGCAGGTGGCGACCAGGTCGCCGAGTCCGGCCAGGCCCATCAGGGTGAGCGGGTTGGCGCCGAGCTTCATCGCCAGCCGGGCGGTCTCGGCGAGGCCGCGGGTGATCAGCGAGGCGGTGGTGTTGTCGCCGAAGCCGAGCCCGACCGCCATACCCACACAGAGACCGACGACGTTCTTGTAGGCGCCGCCGAGCTCGCAGCCGAGGACGTCGACGCTGGTGTAGGGGCGGAACGCCGGCGAGTGGCAGCGCTTCTGCAGCCGGACGGCGACCTCCTCGTCGGCGCACGCCACCACCGAGGCGGCGGGCTCACGGCGGGCGATCTCGCGGGCGAGGTTGGGACCGCTGACCACGGCGATCCGCTCCGGGCCGACGTCGGCCACCTCGCCGATCACCTCCGACATCCGCTTGAGGGTGCCGAGCTCGACGCCCTTCATCAGCGACACCAGCACCGCGTCGTCGGCGATGAAGGGCCGGAACGTCGGCAGGTTGTCGCGCAGCGACTGGGACGGCACCGCCAGCACGACCATGTCCGCCCCGGCCAGCGCCTTCTCCGCGTCGTGGGTGGCGCTGATGCCGTGTGGCAGCTCGATGCCGGGCAGGTAGTCGGTGTTCTCATGGCGGTCGTTGATCGACTCCGCCAGCTCGTCCCGCCGCGCCCACATCGTGACGTCGTTGCCGGCGTCGGCGAGCACGATCGAGAACGCCGTTCCCCAGGAGCCGGCGCCGAGCACCGCGACCTTTTCGCTCACTTGCGTCCCTTCTTGAATCGATCGCCGTGCACGCGCATGTCGTAGCGCTCGGCGGGTGCTTGCTCGCCGCGGATCTCCTCGACCTCGCGGGTGATCGCGGCCAGGATCCGGTCGGAGGCCTCGGCCACCACCGCGGGGGTCCGCTCCTGCCCCACCAGGTCGGACAGGTCCACCGGTGCCCCGACCCGCATGGTGACGGTGCGCGGCGGGACCACGTGCGGCTTCTTCGTGTACGGCGGCAGGATCTCGTGCGCGCCCCACTGGCCGACCGGGATCACCGGGCAGCCGGTCTCCAGCGCGATCCGGGCGGCGCCCGACTTCCCGCGCATCGGCCACATCTCGGGGTCCCGGGTGATGGTCGCCTCGGGATAGATCACGACGCACTTGCCCTCGCGGACGGCTCGGACCGCGGCGGCGTACGCCCCGACCGCGCCACGGCTCTCCCGCTCGACCGGGATCTGGCCCGCCGAGCGCAGGAAGCTGCCGAGTGCCTTGTTCCTGAACAGCCCGGACTTCGCCAGGTAGTGGGGGATCCTGCCGTGGTCGTAGACCAGGTGCGCGGCCGTGAGCGGGTCGGCGTGGGAGATGTGGTTGAGCGCGATCACGAAACCGCCCTCGGCCGGGATGTGCTCGCCGCCGATCCACTCGCGACGGGTCGTCGCCAGCAACGTCGGCTTCAAGATCACTGCGGCGAAGCCGATCGCCCAGCCCCGCTTCTCCGTCATGGCACGCACCCTCACGGGGGGCAGGCTACCGGCCGGCGACCCCGGGCACCGCCTTGCCCGACCAGCGAGGCGCCGACCGCGGCGACACGCCGGGCCGGTTCACGCTCCGACCACGCGGGCGCCCGACCCACCGGTCTCGACGGTGATCCCGGAGCCGGCGAGCAGCACCGCCGCGGTGGCGTCGGCCAGGATGCACCCCGGCGGAGCCCCGGCGGCCAGGGTCACCGCCTCGTCGACCCCCGCGCTCGAGACCGGGCCATCGTCGACAGCCACCTCGTCGATCGCCACCCCGACCGCCACGCCGGGCGCCACCCCGCCGGCCACCGCCCGGCGTACGGCGCGGATCGCCGTCGCCGGACCGTCGAAGAGCAGCACCGGGGCGCCGTCCGTACGCCGCCGCGGGCGGCCGCCGGACGCCGTGAGAGCCGCCACGACCGCGTCGGCGCCCGACCCGGCCACGGCGACCACCGCGGCGAGCGCCCGCTCGCCGCTGGGCTCGGGGATCGAGGCGAGGAACGACTCCACCACGTCCAGGATCTGGTCGGCGTCACCCCACGGGACGTGGTCGCGGCCCTCCAGGAACCGCAGCTCCGCGCCGGGCACCCGGTCCGCGATGTAGGCCGCCTCGGCGGGGTCGAAGAGCTCGTCGCCGGACCGGTGCAGCACGAGCGTCGGCGCGGCGATGCTGGGGAGCACGTGGCGGACGTCGATCGTGGAGTTCATCTCGATCAGCGCCCGCACGGTCGACGGCGTCGCCGCGGCCCCCATCCGCCGCTCCCACCAGCGCTGCATCGCCTCGTCCGCGCCGTCCGGGCACCGGTAGCGGATGTCGCCGGCCCAGTCCCAGGTCGCGACCAGGTGGTCGGTGTAGGCGCGCCGCTCCTCCGGCCGCTTGGCCCACGGGTAGTCCGGCCGCCAGGTGCGGCACGAGGCGCCGCCGTACAGGACCAGGCCGCGGACCCGCTCGGGGTGCAGAGCCGCCATCAGCAGCGACATCGGGACGCCCTCGGAGTAGCCGACCAGCACGGCCCTGTCGGAGTCGACCGCCTTCATCACGGCCAGCACGTCGTGCATCCGCGTCTCCAGGTCCGGTACGCCGGAGGGCCGGTCGGACATCCCGGTCCCCCGCTTGTCGAAGCGGATCAGCCGACCGAAGCCGCCGAGCCGGTCCAGGAAGTGCGCGTGACGGGGGTCGTCCCAGTCCAGGTCGAGGTGGGAGATGAAGCCGGGGATCAGCACCAGGTCGAGCGGGCCGCCGCCGGTCACCTGGTGGGCGATCTGCAGGCCGTCGCTGACGGTGTAGCGCACCGGCGGCCGCGGCCGCGCCGCGGGAGGAGCGGCCGGCGCGGCGGCCCGGACGGGCGTCGTCGGCACGTCGCGGGGCGGCGCCTCCCCGACCGGCCCGACGTAGCGGTAGCCACGTCCGTGCTGGGTGCGGACCAGGCCTTGGGTACGGCCGTCGTCGCCGAGCGCTCGCCGTACCTGCTTGATACGGCTGGTCACCGCCGACTCCGAGACGAAGCGGCCACCCCAGACGGCCTCCATCAGCTCCTCCTTGGGCACCACCCGGTCGCGGTGGCGCACCAGGTGCAGGAGGACGTCGAAGGCCTGCGGCTCCAGCGGCACCGCGCGACCGTCCCGCCGGAGCTCGAAGAGCGTCTCGTCGAGCTCCAGGCCGTCGGCCAGGATCAGCACCACATCGCCCATCGTGGCACCACCGGCGACTCGACGCCCGCGATCGGCGGTCACTCAGGCCGCGGTCGGCTCCGCGAGCCCCGGCGGCGTCGGCCGGGCGGCGAGCTCGTCGGCCTCCCGATCCATCGCCGCTCCGAGCTCGGACTGCAGCTCGGCGAAGCGAGGCCCGTCCGGCAGCATCGCCAGCTCGCGGGTGATCCGGAACAGGTCGGCGGAGACGGCGTCCCGCTCAGCCTCGTAGTCGGCGAGCGCTGCCCGCTCCCGCCGGCCGCCGTGTAGCCACCCGGCGAGGGCGTCGGCCAACAGCTCGGCGTGGTGGAACGCGTCGGAGATCCCGTGCCCACTGATCGGGTCGCGGTGGTAGCCGGCGTCGCCGACGAGCGACCAGCCGGGACCGTGGGCGCGGCGACGGTGGTTCGGCAACCGGGAGCCGCTGCGCACGCCCCCGACCACGCGGCCGCCGGCGGCCCGGGCCGCGAGCCGGGGCGCGGCGGCCGCGAGCAGGTCCAGGAAGGCCCGGCCGCGGTCCTCGCCGCGGGCGGGTCGCTCGTCGAGCACGTGGGCCGGACGCATGACGAACACGCAGCCGGCGCCGTCGTGGGTCGGGAAGACACCCGAGTAGGAGTCGTGCCCCGCGTGGAACTCGTAGCCCTGCCACGCCCCGCCCTGGACGTAGGCGTACTGCGCGGCGAGATCGGTCGAGTAGGAGGCGGTGATCGGCGCGCCGACGAGGCGCGCGACGGTGGAGCGGAGTCCGTCCGCCCCGACCACGTGCCGTGCGCGGATGCTCACCGACTCGCCGGCGCGGGTGCGACCGGAGACGCCGGCGACGCGCTCGCCGTCGCGGAGCAGCCCGGTGACCGACACGTCGGTCCGCAGCTCGGCGCCCGCCTCGACGGCGGCTCGCGCGACCAGGTCGTCGAGCACGTACCGCCGCGGGGCGACCAGGAGGTCGACCCCGGCGCGCGCCCGCACCGGCACGGTGCGCTCCCACTCGGGCGCGCCGACGGTGATCTCGCGGACGGCCGGCGCGCCGGAGTCGATCACGGCGTCCAGCAGGCCCCAGCGGTGCAGCTGGACCACACCCGGCCGCACGATGCCGTGCGTGGAGAGCACGTCACGCGTGGGCGCGCTGCGGTCGAGCACCACGACCCGCAGCCCGCGGGCGGCGAGGAGTCGGGCGGTGGCGGAGCCGGCGCAGCGGGCGCCGACCACGGCGACGTCGTAGGTCTGGTCCTGGGACTGGTTCATGGTCATGCCCACCACCCTGCGGCGGCGCGGGGCCGCGGCCTTGGAGACCGTGTGGAGGTCGCCTGGAGACCCTCGGTCCGGGAGGCCGAGCTCCGGCTGGGAGGATGCCGGGCATGTCCGCGTTCGTCCTGCTGGTCCCGGTGAAGTCCCCGGGGGCGGGCAAGTCACGGCTCGTCGGCGTTCCGGACCGCCCCGGCCTCGCCGCGGCGCTGGCCATCGACACCGTGCAGTCTGCGCTCGCGGCGGACCTCGTGGCCCGGGTGCTGGTCACCACCGACGACGAGGCGTTCGCGGCCACGCTGCGCGACCTCGGCGCCGCGACCACCCGTGACCCCGGCGGCGGGCTCAACGCCGCGCTGCGCGAGGCCGCCGCCGAGGCGGCGCGCCGGTGGCCGGACCTGCGACCGGCCGCCCTGCTGGCCGATCTTCCCGCGCTGCGGCCCGAGGACCTCGACCAGGCGCTGGCATCGATCGCGGCCGCCGGGGCGGGCAGCCACTTCGTCGCCGACGCCGACGGCACCGGCACGGTGCTGTACGCCGCCCCGCGGGCCTCCTTCCTGCCGCGCTTCGGCGTGGGCTCGGCCCGCGCACACGAGGACGCGGGCGCCCGCCCGGTCCGCGGACTCCTGGCCTCGCTGCGGCGCGACGTGGACGACCTCCCCTCGTTGGAGGACGCGGTCGGGCTCGGCGTCGGTCCGCGGACCCGGGCGGCGCTGGCCGCGTCCCCCGGCAGCGAGGCGTAGGAGTCCCGGGGGCGCTCAGGAACCGTCGGCGGGCGTCGGCTTCTCCGTCGGCGCCTTCTCCGCGGGCGCCTTCTCCGCGGGCGCCTTCTTGGCTGGCGCCTTCTTCGCCGGTGCCTTCTTCGCCGGTGCCTTCTTCGCCGGTGCCTTGTCGGCCGGTGCCTTCTTCGCCGCCGGTGCCTTCTTGGCGGGCGCCTTCTTCGCCGGCGTGGCCTTGGCGGCGGTGACCGCGTCCGCGGTCGTCTTGCTCGGGGTCGACGCAGCCGGCGCCTTCTTCGCGGCCGGCGCCTTCTTCGCGGCCGGCGCCTTCTTCGCCGCGGGCGCCTTCTTCGCGGCCGGTGCCTTCTTCGCGGCCGGCGCCTTCTTCGCGGCCGGCGCCTTCTTCGCCGCGGGCGCCTTCTTCGCCGCGGGCGCCTTCTTCGCAGCGGGCGCCTTCTTCGCAGCCGGTGCCTTCTTCGCCGCGGGCGCCGACGTCGCCGGTGCCGCCTTGGCCGGTGCCGCCTTGGCCGGGGCCGCCGCCTTCGGTGCCGCCGACTTCTCCGCCGACTTCTTGGCCGCCGACTTCTTCGCAGCCGACTTCTTCGCCGCGGCCTTGGCCGGGGCGGTCACCGTCTTGGCGGCGACGCGCGCGGGGGCCGTCGCCACCGCGGCCGCCTTCTTGGCGGTCTTCGGCAGCGGAGGAAGCTTCTTGGTGCCGGAGATGACGTTCTTGAGGTCGGCGCCGGGGGTGAACTTGGGCACCGCCTTCTTCTTGATCTTCAGCGGCTCGCCGGTCTGCGGGTTGCGCCCGGTCCGCGCCCCGCGGACCGCCTTCTCGAAGGAGCCGAAGCCGGTGATCGCGACCTTCTCCCCCTTGGCGACCTGACGGGTGATGGTGTCGAGGACGACGTCCAGCGCTTGGGCTGCCGCCTTGCGGTTGCCGTCGAAGCGCTCGGTGAGCGCGTCGATCAACTCGGTCTTGTTCACTGCCTGTCCTTCCGCTCCGAGCGACGTCGCTGCCACTCGTCCGCTGTTGCGACCGGGGCAGGCGCCCGTGGTCCTTGTGCCGAACGCTAGGCAGGAATGGCCGCGCTCACAATCACCCCGGCGCGTCGGAGTTCCCGGGGAGGCCCGGAATTGGCCGTTGCCCCGCCCGATCCAGCGATCGGCGGGGCAACGGAGGCGGCGCTCAGGCGGGGAGGGTCGATGCCTTCCAGGACGGCCGCGTCGCCTCGTACGCCGCGATGTCGGCCTCGTGACCCAGCGTGATGCCGATGTCGTCGAGGCCCTCCATCAGGCGCCAGCGCGTGTAGTCGTCGATGTCGAAGCTGTCCTCGACCGACCCGTCGGCGGTGCGCACGGTCTTGCTCTCCAGGTCGACGGTGATCTCGCCGCCCGGGTTCTCCTCGAGGTAGTCCCACAGCCGCTGGACGACCTTCTCGTCGACCTGGCCGGCGACGAGCCCGGCCTTGCCGGAGTTGCCGCGGAAGATGTCGGCGAACCGGGCCGAGAGCACGACCTTGAAGCCGTAGTTCTGCAGCGCCCAGACGGCGTGCTCGCGCGAGGAGCCGGTGCCGAAGTCCGGGCCAGCGACGAGCACCGAGCCGGCGGCGTACGCGGGCTGGTTGAGGACGAACTCCGGGTCGTTGCGCCAGGCGGAGAACAGGCCGTCCTCGAAGCCGGTGCGGGTGACCCGCTTGAGGTAGACCGCCGGGATGATCTGGTCGGTGTCGACGTTGCTGCGGCGCAGCGGGACGCCGACGCCGGTGTGGGTGGTGAACTTCTCCATTGTTCTCGGCTCCTGAGGCGGGATCAGACCGTGGCCGGGACCAGGTCGGCGGGCGAGGACAGGGTGCCGCGCACGGCGGTGGCCGCGGCGACCGGCACCGAGACCAGGTGGGTGCGGCCACCCTTGCCCTGGCGTCCCTCGAAGTTGCGGTTGGAGGTCGAGGCGCTGCGCTCGCCGGGGGCGAGCTGGTCGGGGTTCATGCCCAGGCACATCGAGCAGCCCGCGCCGCGCCACTCGGCCCCGGCCTCGATGAAGACCTTGTCGAGGCCCTCGGCCTCGGCCTGCAGGCGGACCCGCACCGAGCCGGGCACGACGAGCATCCGGGTGCCGTCGGCCACCTTGTGCCCCTTGATCACCTCGGCGGCCAGGCGCAGGTCCTCGATCCGGCCGTTGGTGCACGAGCCGACGAAGACGGTGTCGACCTCGATCTCGCGCATCGGCGTGCCGGCGGTCAGCCCCATGTACTGCAGGGCCTTCTCGGTGGCCTGGCGGTCGGTGGCGTCGGCGAAGTCGTCCGGGCTCGGCACGGTGGCGCCGAGCGGCACGCCCTGGCCGGGGTTGGTGCCCCAGGTGACGAACGGGGTCATCTCGGCGGCGTCGAGGACGATCTCCTTGTCGAAGACCGCGTCCTCGTCGGTGACCAGGGTCCGCCAGTGCGCGACGGCGGCGTCCCAGGCCTCGCCCTTGGGCGCCTCGGGCTTGTCCGCGAGGTAGGCGAAGGTGGTCTCGTCCGGGGCGATCATGCCGGCCTTGGCACCCCACTCGATCGACATGTTGCACACGGTCATCCGGCCCTCCATGGAGAGCTCCTCGATCGCCTGGCCGCGGTACTCCACGATGTAGCCCTGGCCGCCGCCGGTGCCGGTGTGGGCGATCAGGGTCAGCACCAGGTCCTTGGCGGTGACGCCCTCGGGCAGGCTGCCGTTGACGGTGACGGACATGGTCTTCGGCTTGGCCTGCGGCAGCGTCTGGGTGGCCAGCACGTGCTCCACCTCGGAGGTGCCGATACCGAAGGCGATCGACCCGAAGGCGCCGTGGGTGGCGGTGTGGGAGTCGCCGCAGACGATGGTCATGCCGGGCTGGGTGAGGCCCAGCTGCGGGCCGACCACGTGCACGATGCCCTGCTCGACGTCGCCGAGCGGGTGCAGCCGGACGCCGAACTCCGCGGCGTTCTTGCGCAGCGTGTCGACCTGGGTCTTGCTCACCGGGTCGGCGATCGGCTTGTCCCAGTCCAGGGTCGGGACGTTGTGGTCCTCGGTGGCCAGGGTGAGGTCGGGGCGGCGGACCCGGCGCCCGGCGAGGCGGAGGCCGTCGAAGGCCTGCGGGCTGGTCACCTCGTGGATGAGGTGAAGGTCGATGAAGAGAAGGTCGGGCTCACCCGGGGTCGATCGGACGACGTGCTCGTCCCACACCTTCTCAGCCAGGGTCTTGCCCATGACTCGCTCCCTCGATTCGTGCGTCGTTGAACCTGCGTGATGCAGCATACGCTTGCATCCCAGGATCCGAGACGGCAGTATTGCCATATGGACAACTCGAGCGGAGTCGGCGTTCTCGACAAGGCGGCCCTGGTGCTGACCGCACTGGAGTCCGGACCGGCGACCCTCGCCGGTCTGGTCGCGGGCACCGGGCTGGCGCGCCCCACGGCGCACCGGCTGGCGGTCGCCCTGGAGCACCACCGACTCGTCGCGCGGGACATGCAGGGGCGCTTCGTCCTCGGCCCGCGCCTGGCCGAGCTCTCCGCCGCGGCCGGCGAGGACCGCCTGCTGGCCACCGCCGGGCCGGTCCTCGCGCGGCTGCGCGACATCACCGGCGAGTCCGCCCAGCTCTGGCGCCGCCAGGGCGACCACCGCGTCTGCGTGGCCGCCGCCGAGCGCCCCTCGGGCCTGCGCGACACCATCCCGGTCGGCTCCCAGCTGACCATGCGCGCCGGCTCGGCCGCCCAGGTGCTGCTCGCCTGGGACGACCCGGAGCGCATCCACCGCGGCCTGCAGAACGCCGCCTTCTCCGCCGCCGAGCTCTCCGCGATCCGCCGCCGCGGCTGGTCGCAGTCGATCGGCGAGCGCGAGGCCGGCGTCGCCTCGGTCTCCGCGCCCGTCCGCTCGCCGGGCGGCAAGGTGATCGCCGCGGTCTCCGTCTCCGGCCCGCTGGAGCGGCTCACCCGCCAGCCCGGCCGGATGCACGCGCCCGCGGTGCTGGCCGCCGCCGAGCGGCTCTCGGAGTCGCTGCGCCGCGCGGCCGCGGAGTAGCCACAGCGGCCGGCGGTTCCAACACCCGCCACTTCGGGGATGCGCCCAGCCCGGCGACCGACCCACGATGCGGCGGTGACACCTTTCGCCCGCGTGCGGACAGCCCCGCTCGAGTCGATGGTCATCGCGTTCGCGGCGGTGGCCGTCGTCGCCCAACTCCTCTTCCTCGCAGCGACGGCCGGCATCGGCCTCCTCCACCGGGTGCCGTCGATCGCGTCCGACGACGCGTGCTCGGCCCCCATGGACATGGTGCTCACTCCGGACGGCCACCGGGCCTACCTGTCGCCCGAGACCACGCGTCCGAAGGGGTGGGTGACGATCGCGGAAGGAGCGAAGTGCCCCTGATCGACGGCGGCCGGGCAGGCGCGCCGCGATAGCGCGGTCCGTCAGAACAGGGCGTCCTGCTCCAGGCCGAGCAGGATCTGCTTGCGCTCCACGCCGCCGGCGTACCCGGTCAGGGTGCCGTTGGCGCCGATCACCCGGTGGCACGGGATCACGATCGGGATCGGGTTGGCGCCGTTGGCGGTGCCCACGGCCCGCGAGGCGGCGTTGGACTTGCCGAGCCGGGCGGCGATCTCGCCGTACGACGCGGTGTCGCCGTAGCCGACCTTCAGCAGCTGGTCCCAGACCGCGCGCTGCCAGGGGCTGCCCATGGGGGCGAGCGGGAGGTCGAAGTCGCGGCGCTCCCCGGCGAAGTACTCCCCCAGCTGGCGCACCGCGGCGGCCAGCACCGGGTGGTCGTCCGCGCGCTCACCGCGCGGTCGCCCGTCGCCGGTCCGGAACGGGCTGAACTCGATCGCGGTGATCGCGCCGTCGTGCTCGACGACGCGCAGCGGCCCCACGGGGCTCTCGGTCACGGTCCACATCTCGGTCTCATTCTCCTTCGTACGTCGCGGGCCCGTCCCCGAGGGACGTCCACAGGTGCAGCAGGGCGTAGGAGCGCCACGGCGCCCACCGCGCGGGGTCGGCCGCTGCGGATCCCGGCAGCGCCGCGAGCGCGTGCCGCACCCCCAGGTCCGTGGGCAGGAAGACGTCGGGATGCCCGAGCGCCCGCAGCGCCACGTAGTCGGCGGTCCACGGCCCGATCCCGGGCAGCGCCAGCAGCCGGGCCCGGACCTCGTCACGGTCCGGCCCGCGATCCAGCACCACGTCGCCGGCGGCCAGCGCGGCGGTCAGGCCGACCAGGGCGCGGCCGCGGGCCCGCGGCATCGGCAGCGCGTCGGGGTCCAGCCCGGCCAGTGTGGCCGCGTCCGGGAACAGGTGGGTCAGCCCCTCCACCCCGGTCTCGTACGGCGTGCCGTGCTCGGCGACCAGGCGGCCGGCCACGGTGCGGGCGCCGGCGACGCTGACCTGCTGCCCCAGCACCGCCCGGGCGGCGATCTCGTCGCCGTCCACGTGGCCCGGCACCCGGAGGCCCGGTCGGCGCGCGAGCAGCGGCGCGAGCAGCGCGTCGCCGCCGAGGTGGTCGGCCACGGCGACGGGGTCGGCGTCGGCGTCGAGGAGGCGTCGTACCCGGGCCACGGCGGCGGCGGTGTCGCGGAGGTCCTCCAGGGTGAACCGCGCACGGACGAAGCCGGTGCCGGCGCCGGCCGGGACGTCGTCGAGCACAAGGCGCACGTGCCCGGGACCGTGCGGCAGGCGCAGGGTGCGGGCATAGGTCGGCGGCCCGCCGTCGGCGTCGTCGACGCGCTCCACGCCGGCGACCGCGCGGGGCCGCAGGAAGTCGGCGAACGCACGCCCGGCGAACGGGGCGCGCACGGCCAGCCGCAGGTCGATCGAGCCGGCCGAGCGCGGACCGCCGCGGCGCCCGCGCAGCTGGGTGGGCGTCGCGGCGTACACCTCGCGCAGCGTGTCGTTGAACTGGCGGACGCTGCTGAAGCCGGCCGCGAACGCCACGTCGGCGAAGGCCAGGTCGGTGGTCTCGACCAGCACCCGGGCGGTCTGGGCACGTTGCGTGCGCGCCAGCGCGAGCGGCCCGGCGCCGAGCTCGGCGCGCAGCACGCGGCCGAGATGGCGGGCGCTGTAGCCGAGCCGCTGGGCCAGCCCCTCGACACCGTCGCGGTCGACCACGCCGTCGGCGATCAGCCGCATCGCGCGGCCGGCGACGCTCGCCCCCAGGTCCCACTCCGGGGATCCGGGCACGGCGTCGGGCAGGCACCGCTTGCAGGCGCGGAAGCCGGCCGCCTGCGCGGAGGCGGCGGTCGGGTGGAAGGTCACGTTGGCAACGGCCGGCGTACGGGCCGGGCAGGAGGGGCGGCAGTAGATCCCGGTGGTGCGGACCGCCGTGTAGAAGACGCCGTCGAACCTGCGGTCGCGCGACCGGACGGCCGCGTAGCAGGTGGTGGGGTCCAGCGTCGGGACGCCGGCGACGGTGGTGCTCATGGCTCCATCCTGCCCGCCGCCCCCGACTGCTTCTAGCGGAAATCGGACAGCACGGCGGCCCCGGGGTCGGCAACCCCCAGCTCGGCCGGCCACAACTCGCAACTCGGCCGACCAGAACCCCCAACGCGGCCGGTCCCCACGACCGACTCGCGTCACCGGGGTTCGGCCTGGACCCAGCTCAGCTCCAGCGTGACGTCGTGCTTCACGTCGTCCTCGATCGCGGCCTCGAGGTCGTCGCCGGGCGGTGGCTCGTCCGCGGAGGCGAAGAGGACCGAGACCCGCCACCCGTCGACCTCGACCGCGAGCAGCCGCGCGGGCTGGATCGGCTCCGCCCAGGCGGTGAACCGACTGGTGGTGGCGACCGAGAGCGCCCGCTCGTCGATGTTGTCGCGCTCGGTCTCGGCGAGCGGCGTCGACAGCAGGCCCAGTACGACGGCCACGACCGCGCCGACCGCGAGCAGCCACCGCCCGGCCACGCCGGCGGCGCCGTAGCCGGCCAGGATCAGCACGCCGCCGACGGCCGCGACGATCGCCACGAAGTTGATCGCGAACAGCAGGAACGCGCCCCAGGCGGCACCGCCGTCGCCGCCGGCCAGCGTCACCCCGGAGGTGCACAGCGGCGGCACCAGCGAGACCGCGATCGCCACGCCCGGGACCGAGGCCGCCACGTCGGCGCGGACCAGCGCGAAGCCGCCCACGGTGCCCGCGGCGAGCGCGATCCCGAGGTCGGCCAGCGTGGGGCTGGTGCGGGCCTGGATCGAGGCGTTGGCGAGGTCGAAGGCGAGGTCGAGCGCGGTGGTGCCGATGACCATCGAGATCAGGTAGACGGTGACGATGCCGCTGGCCAGCAGCGCCGCGCTGCCCAGGGCGTCGCGCCGGCGGCCCGCGACCAGGCCCGCGGTGAGCCCCTGGATCGGCAGCATCAGCGGCGCCACGATCATCGCGCCGATCACCGCCGCGACCGAGTTGGACAGCAGGCCGAAGGTGGCGATCACCGCCGACATCGAGAGCAGCACCAGGAACCGGGCCACCCGGCGCTGTCCGATGCCGGAGACCTCGTCCTCGATCCTGCGGTGCTCGGCCTCGTCCATCTGGCTGCGCTCGAGGTAGGGCGCCGTGGTGAACCGGCGGACCATCGGCGGGGGCGGGGCGAGCACCGCGACCACCGCCCCGGCGAGCCAGGCGAGCCCGATCAGCGCCACCACCGCCTGGCCGAACAGCTCGGGTCGGCCCAGCGCGAGCAGGCCACCGCCCGCCTCGGCGAGCCCCAGCCCGAGCAGCCAGAACAGGATCCCGGCCCGTCGACCGACGACCCCTGCGCCGATCAGGTCGGCGATCCCCCGGACGACGAGCAGGACGCCGAAGCCGACGGCCAGCCGGTACACCGACGTGTCCTGGGCGACCAGGATCAGCGTCACGCCACCCGCCAGCGGCCCGAGGGCGCGCAGCAGCGCCGGCCCGCGGCCACGGGGCTCGAGGCGGGTCGCGGCGTAGGCCTCCAGCCCGGCCAGTGCGAGGGCGGCGAGGCCGGCGGCCACCAGGACCCCCGCCTGCTGGTCCGGGAGGAGCACCCAGGCGGCGAGCACCACCACCGCCACGACGGCGCGGGCCAGCTCCGCCACGCCGGTCGGCCCCGGCGCCGGCATCCGCCAGCCGGGCGGGCCGGTCGTGCCCGGTCCCGACGATCGGTCGCTGGAGGTCTCCGAGGCCACCATGGCCTCAGCATGGCGCGCGCGGCGCCCGAGCGCCGCAGAAACGCGGCGCCGGATCGCGACGGCGAGTCATGCCGTCGGGCCGCCGAGCGCGGTCGCTAGGGTCCCCGCATGACCAACGCCGTCGTGGTCGGCAGCGGGCCGAACGGGTTGACCGCCGCGATCCGGTTGGCGCGTGCCGGGGTCGAGGTGACGGTGGTCGAGGCGGAGACCCGCCCCGGCGGCGGCACCCGGAGCGGCGAGCTCACCGTCCCCGGCGTCCTCCACGACGAGTGCGCCGCGTTCCACCCCACCGGCGTCGCCTCGCCGTACCTCGCCGAGCTCGACCTGGCGCGCCACGGCCTGCGCTGGCGATGGCCGGAGATCGACCTGGCCCACCCCCTCGACGACGGTCGCGCCGGGCTGCTGGCCCGCGACGCCGCTCCGGACGTCGCCGTGACCGCCGCGTCGCTGGGCGCCGACGCCGACCGCTGGCGGCGGCTCGTCGGTCCGGCCGCGCGGCACTTCGACGACCTCGCCGCCGAGGTGCTCGGACCGGTGCTGCACGTGCCCCGGCACCCGTTCACCCTGGCCAGCTTCGGCGCGCGGGCGCTGGCGCCGGCCACGTGGCTGGCGCGCGGCTTCGCCGACGAGCCGGCGCGCGGGCTGCTCACCGGGATCGCGGCGCACGCGTTCGGCCGCCTGGACATCCCGCTGAGCGGGGCGGCCGGCATGCTCCTGGCGGCCGCGGCGCACGCCGTCGGCTGGCCGGTCGCCGAGGGCGGCAGCGAGGCGATCACGCGGGCGCTGCTGGCCGAGCTGGCCGACCACGGCGGCCGGGTGGTGACCGGCCACCGGGTGCGGTCGCTGGCCGAGCTGGGCGAGCACACCGGGCACGCCGCGGCGCCCGACCTCGTGCTCCTCGACACCGCACCGGCCGGAGCGCTGGAGATCCTCGGCGACCGCCTCCCCTCCCGGGTACGGCGGTCCCTGGCCCGCTTCCGGTACGGCCCGGCCGCGTTCAAGGTCGACCTCGCCGTCGACGGCGGCGTCCCCTGGCGCAACCGGAAGTGCCGGCGCGCGGGCACGCTGCACCTGGGCGGCACGGCCGCCGAGATCGCCCGGGTGGAGGCGGCGACCGCCCGCGGCGAGATGCCGGCGGCACCGTTCGTGCTGGTCGGGCAGCAGTACCTGGCCGACCCGACCCGGTCGAACGGGAGCGTCCATCCGGTCTACGCCTACGCGCACGTGCCGCACGGGTACACCGGCGATGCCACCGAGGCCGTGCTGAGCCAGATCGAGCGTTTCGCGCCGGGTGTCCGGGAGCGCATCGTCGCGGTCGCCGCCAAGGGACCGGCGGCGTTGGAGGCCGGCAACGCCAACTACGTCGGCGGGGACATCGGCGCCGGCGCGGCGACCGGCCTGCAGGTGGTGCTGCGTCCCCGCGCGACACGCACCCCTTACGCGACCGGGGTGCCGGGCGTCTACCTGTGCTCCGCCGCGACCCCGCCCGGCGCGGGCGTGCACGGGATGGCCGGCTACCACGCGGCCGGGGCGGCGCTGGCCGGCCTCGCGCGTCGCCCCTGAGAACGCACCAAGAGTTCGACGGCGTCGCCGCAGCGATGGGGCTGCACGCTGCCCGGGTCGAGGACCCGCACGGCGTCGAGCCGGCGCTGCGCGAGGCACTGGCGCACGCCGGGCCGTCGCTGGTCGACGTCGTCACCAACGCCGACGAGATCGCCGTGCCACCGAAGCCGACGGTCGACCAGGCCTGGGGCTTCGCGATCGCCAAGACCAAGGAGCTCCTGGAGTCCCACGCCTGACCCGCACCGCCCGACCGGCCGCGCCGGCGGCTCGCCGGCGGCTCGCCGGCGCGCCCGCTAGCGCGCCGCCGCCCGCTCCGGGGCGGTCGCGACGTGGACGTCGATCGGGGCCGCCGTGGCGGCCCGCCTCCGGCGTACCAGCTTGCTGCCCTCCACCACGAGCGGCAGCGCCAGCGCGAGCGCGATCGAGGCGAGCCACTCCCCGCCGCTGAGCGGGACGGTGAGCAGGGCCTGCTGGAGGCGTGGCAGCTCGGTCGCCAGCACCAGGATCGCCACCGGCACCAGCCCGATGCCGATCGCCTTGAGCACGGGCGCGGAGAGTCCGCTGCCCGGGTCGCGCCGGTTGGTCAGCGCGTTGAAGACGGTGCCCAGACCCATCACCGCGAAGGTCATCGTCATCGCGGCGCTCGCCTCGGTGGTGCTCGGCTCGTCCGGCCCGGCGACCAGCGGAACCAGCGCCGCCAGGAACAGCACGCCGGCGTAGAGCAGCCAGCCGAGGACGGCCGCGCGGTGGGTGATCGGGAGGCTCGGGTCGCGCGGCGGGCGCTCCATGATGTCCGGGTCGCCGGGGTCGACGGCGATGATCACCACGCCGGCCGAGGTGAAGAAGAAGAGCAGGAACAGGATCATCGTCGGGGTCAGCGCGACGCCGTCGTTGATGTCGAAGACGGTCGCCGCCACGAAGAGCATCACCAGCGAGAGCAGCTGGGTCATCTGGTAGCGGACGTAGGAGACGACCTTGTCGTAGACCTTGCGGCCGAGCTCGACGGCGTGCACCAGGGTGCCGAAGTTGTCGTCGGTGAGGATCATCCGGCCGGCCTGCTTGGTGACCTCGCTGCCGCTGCCCATCGCCACGCCGATGTCGGCCTGCTTGAGCGCGGCGGCGTCGTTGACCGCGTCGCCGGTCATCGCCACGACCAGCCCGCTCTCCTGCATCACCCGCGCCAGCCGGAGCTTGTCCTCCGGCGTCACCCGGCCGAAGACGTGGAGCTGGGGAAGCTGGGCGGTCAGCTCGGCGTCGGAGAGGTCGGCCAGCTCCGCGCCGCTGATGGCGCCCGGGCCCAACCCCAGGTCGGCGCCGATGGCCCGGGCGGTCACCGCGTGGTCGCCGGTGATCATCCGGACGTCGATGCCGGCCTTGAGCGCGACCCGGACGGCCTCCTTGGACGAGGGCCGCAACGGGTCGATGATGCCGACCATCCCGACGAAGACCAGGTCCTGGGTGAGCGACATCGGGTCGGCCGTCATGGTGTCCAGGTCGGCCTCGTCGACGAACCGGTAGGCGAACGCGAGGACCCGCAGCCCGCGCTCCCCCATCTCGGCGTTGGCCGCCTCGATGCCGGCACGGGCCTCCTCCATCGACACCGGCTGGTCGCGCAGCGGTCCCCCGGCGCTCGTGCAGCGCGCGATGACGACGTCGGGACCGCCCTTGACCAGCTCGATCACCCGCTCGACGCCCTCGACCTGGACCTTGTGGAAGGTCGCCATGAACTTGTACTCGGAGTCGAAGGGCACCTCCGCCTGGCGCGGGTAGGCGCGCCGGGTCTCCTCCGCGCTGATCCCGAGCTTGGCGGCGAGCACCACCAGCGCCGCCTCGGTGGGGTCGCCGATCACGGTGCCGTCGTCGCTCACCGTCGCATCGCTGTCGAGGACCAGCCCCAGCGCCAGCCGGGTGAAGTCCGGCACCGGAACGCCGGCGACGGAGAGCACCGTCCCGGTCTTGCGGTAGCCCTCGCCCTGCACCTCGAACCACGAGCCGTTGGTGAAGATCGTGGAGACCATCATCTCGTTGAGGGTCAGCGTGCCGGTCTTGTCGGTGTTGATCGCGCTGGTCGCGCCGAGCGTCTCGACGTCGGTCAGGTTCTTCACCACCGCCTTCGACTCGGCCAGCTGCTTGGCGCCCATCGACAGCAGACCGGAGACGAACGCCGGCAGGCCGGTCGGGATGGCCGAGATCGCCATCGCGGTGCCGAGCAGCAGCAGGTCCTTCGCGTCGGTGCCGCGGGCGAATCCGACGACCACGATCAGCGCCACCGCGCCCCAGGCGATGATGCCGAGCACCTTGGTCAGCCCGTCGAGCTCGCGCTGCAGCGGTGACCGGGTGCGGGTGACCTTCGTCAGCATCGAGGCGATCTGACCCATCTGCGTGGCCATCCCGGTCTCGGTGACCACCACGGTCGCCGTGCCGCGGGTCACCGAGGTGTTCTGGAAGAGCATGTTGGCGCGGTCGCCGAGCGGGACGTCGTCCGACTCCAGCACCGCCGCCCCCTTCGCGACCGGGGCGCTCTCGCCGGTCAGCGCGGCCTCCTGGGCCTCCACGGTCGCCGAGCGGACGATCCGGCCGTCGGCGGGCACGATGTCGCCGGCCTCGAGCAGCAGCACGTCCCCGGGGACCAGGTCGACCGCCGGCACCTGCGACACCGCTCCGTCGCGCAGGACCCGGGCCTGGGGCACCTGCATGGTCGACAGCGCGTCCACGCTCTCCCGCGCCTTGAGCTCCTGCCGCGAGCCGAGGAAGACGTTGAAGGCGACGAGCAGCGCGACGATCAGCCCGGTCGAGGCCTCGCCGATCGCGAAGCTGACCACCGCCACGGCGACGAGCATCAGGTTCATCGGGTCGCGCAGCTGCGTGGCGGCGACCGCCCACACCGACGGCGGCTGCTCGCTGGTGATCTCGTTCGGGCCGTAGCGGGCGAGCCGCTGGTCGGCCTCCGCCCCGGAGAGGCCGCCGGCGGCGTCGCTGCCCAGCGCGGCCAGCGCCTCCTCAGCGGTCCGCGCGAACCAGGGCGCGCCCGCGGGCTGGCCGGTCGGGCGGTCGGTCGTCACGTCGTCGCTCATGCGGTGTCCTTCGCCGTACGTCGGATCACGAATCGTTGACAGTGCGAACGTAGTGCCGAATATCGTCGCCGTGTGGCCACGTGGACCACCGGGAGGGGAAGACCATGACCGACGGCGACCCGCAGGCCCACCCCACCGCCCCCGCGGTGGTGCCGCGCTGGGAGTGGCGCACCTTCGCCGGCCCGGCGGACGCGGACGCGCTGCGCGCGGGAACGCTGGCCGCGCTGCCCGCCACGGAGAGCCACGAGAGCGACGAGGTGTACCTGCTGTCCCTCGTCGGCGACGGGTCGGTCAAGCTCCGTGACGGCGTGGTCGACACCAAGGTCCAGCAGCACCTCGACGGACACGGCCTGCAGCAGTGGCGCCCGACGATGAAGGAGCCGTTCCCGCTCGACGCCGACGCCCTGGCCACCGCCTTCGCGGCGGCCGGCGTCGACGCGCCACCGACGGACCGCCCGACCTACTCCGAGCGTGAGGTCGCCGACGAGCTGGTCGGTCCCCGCGACGACCTCCGCCTGGCGCGGGTCCACAAGCTCCGGCGCCGTACGACGTTCGAGGGCTGCCTGGTCGAGGTGACCGACCTGACGGTCGGCGACGGCGACACCACCGCCTCCACCACCACCGTCGCGGTGGAGGCGACGGACCCCGCCCTGGTCGTGGCGGCCGTGGCCCGGCTGGGACTGGCCGAGCGTCACAACACCTGCATGGCGCGCGGGCTCCGCTCGCTGCTCGGGTGGGCGCCGCAGCGGTGCGCGGTGATCGACGTCGGCACCAACTCGGTCAAGCTCGTCCTCGCGGAGCGGCGGGACGGGCGGCTGCACACGCTGGTCGACCGGGCCGTGGTGGCCCGGTTGGGCGAGGGGCTGGCCGAGACCGGTGCGCTGATCGCGCCGGCCATGGATCGGGCCGCTGCCGCGATCGAGGAGATGGCCCGGGAGGCGCGCGCCGGCGGCCCGGTCGAGATCGCCGCTGTCGGCACCGCGGGGCTGCGGATGGCCCCCAACCGGGACGCCTTCGTGGACACGGTCTTCGGCCGGTGCGGGGTGTCGGTCGAGGTGATCTCCGGGCAGGAGGAGGCGCGGCTGGCGTACCTGGCGGCCGTCTCCACCCTGGACGTCGACGGCGAGCACCTGCTGGTCTTCGACTCCGGTGGCGGCAGCAGCCAGTTCACGTTCGGCTCCCCGCGGCAGCCCGGCGAGCAGTTCAGCGTCGACGTCGGCGCGGTCCGGTTCACCGAGCGGTACGGGCTCGACGGCCCGGTCGACGACGGCGTGCTCGACGAGGCCCTCGCCGGCATCGCCGCCGACCTGGACCGGCTCGCGGGACGGCCGCGCCCCGACGCGGTGATCGCGATCGGCGGCACCTCGACCAACCTGGCGGCCGTCCGGCACGGCCTGGCCGACTACGACCCCGACGCGGTGCACGGCACCCGGCTGGACCTGGCCGAGATCGACCGCCAGATCGAGCTCTACCGCGCGCGCACCGCCGACCAGCGCCGCGAGCTCGCGGGACTGCAGCCGGCGCGGGCCGAGGTGATCCTCGCGGGCGCGTGCATCGTCCGCACGATCCTGACCCTCAGCGGCCAGGACACCGTGACCGTCAGCGACCGGGGTCTGCGTCACGGGGTCCTCGCGGAGCGGTTCGATCCCGTCGCGACGTCCTGAGACCCCCTACGCGTCACGTCCTGAGACCCCCTACCCGTCATCGCCGCCGCCCGCGAAGTACGCCAGCGCCGTCCTGGTCTTGGTCTGCTGCGGGGCGCCGAGATCCACGCCCCGGGCCGCCAGGAACTCCTTCGTCTCGGCCGTCACCGCGAACGCGTCGGCCGGGGCGCACTTGGTGGAGAGCTCGAGGATCTGACCGCCGTCCGGATAGGACCACAGCTCGACCACCAGGGGGCGCGGGTAGCCCTCGGGGGTGAACTTGAGCTTGAGGATGTTGATCGGACCGAGCACGGCCAGGTCATCGAGCGCGATGCCGTCGGGGGCATGGTCCTCGAAGAGCGACCGCTGGTGCTTGGTGAAGAGCTTGTGCACCGCCTTCTCGCCGGCGAAGACCCGGCGCAGCAGGCCGTCCTCGACCTTGGCCTTCATCCGCGCGGAGCAGACGAAGCCGCCGGGCAGCGCGTCCACCTCGACGCCGAACCCGGCGGCCTTCCGGAGCTTGTCGGTCAGGTGCGCGGGATCCACCGGCCGTAGCTTCACCACGCTGTCGCCGTCCCGGCGCTGGATGCGCCGCGCGCGGACGACGACGCCGTGCTCGAAGAGGCGGAGGTCAGGGGTGTCGAAGAAGGCCACCTGCCGGATCTCGGCGTCCAGCACGTCCATCCCGAGGCGCTCGACGGTGGCGCGCCGATCGGCCTGCGGGACGGTCACCTTCAGCTCGACCGAGTCCGATCCCTGGAGCAGCGCCAGCAGCTCGCCGAGCTGCTCGTGGGTCAGTCGCGGCGCGATCTCCTCCATCTCCTCGGTGACGACCGGCTCCGGCGCGGTGGAGGCCATCGCGCTCACCCCTTCCTCGTGGTCCTTCACGGAGTCTGCTCCTCTCGTGGGTGACCCGGAACCACCCGGACGGGGGTGAACCCCGTGATCGCGCCCGGTCGGGCCGGCGCCGGTGCTCAGTGGTGCTCAGTGCAGCGCGGCCTTGAGCGCCGCGGCGACCAGCCCGAGCCCGCACCCCGCCGCGCCGCAGACGATGCTGTCGCGGACACCGAGCCCACCACGGCGCCCGGCCAGGTAGCTGTAGAGGGCCAGCAGCGCCACGGTCGCCCACAGCGCGATCCACGCCGCACCGAGCTCGTCCACGCCCAACGCGCGCGCCACCAGCAGGATCGCCAGCGGCACCAGGGACGCCGCCGCCACCGTCCAGGTGTGGGTCGCGGCCGAGCGCAGCGCGTGCAGCGGATGCAGCCGCTGATGGACGGCCGACCCGATCGCGGCGGCGTGCAGGTGCGCGAGCCAGTACACCAGGGTGGTGCCGACGATGGCGGTGGCCAGCTGGAGCGTCGAGTCGACGTGGCCCGCCGTGGCCGCGATCACCGCCGCCGACACGACCGTGCCGGTCATCAGGCCCTCGCCGCCGCGGAGCAGCCCCCAGCGGTCCTCCTCCGGCGTCCGGTCCGGCTCGGCGCTCACGCGGCTCACGCGCCGAGCAGCCGGGCCTTCGCGGCCGCGAACTCGGCATCCGACAGGATGCCCCGTGCGTGGAGGTCGGCGAGCTTCTGCAGCTGGGTGGTCAGGTCGTCGCCCGGGCCGGACGCGGTCGGCGCAGGGGACGGCGCGGCCGGCGCGGCCGGCGGCGCCTCGTAGTAGCCGGGCGGGGCGGCGTACTGCTGCGGGGCGGCGTACTGCTGCGGGGCGGCGTACTGCGGCTGCTGGGACACCTCCTGCTGAGCCCAGCGGTTCGCCTGCCGCCGCGAGACCCGGTTGGAGACGGCGGTCGCCGTGCCGGCGACGACGGCGGTGCGGGCCATCCCGCGGATCAGCCCGGGCATCTCAGACCTCCTCCGCCGCGGCACGGATCTCGGCGACCAGCTCGGCGCCGACCCGCGCCTGGTCGACCAGCTCGCCGCCGGCGTCGCGAACCGCGTCGACGAACGGGATCGCCCAGAGGTTCTCGATCGCCAGCAGCGCCAAGGTGGTCTCCGGGTCGAGGTGCGGCGCGACCTCCTCGGCGTCGTCGCGGTCGAGCCAGCCGCCGGGGATCTCGTCGAGCAGGTCGGCGACGTCGACGTCCAGCTCCTGAGCCACCTGGCCCAGCTCGGCCACCGCCAGGTCGCCCTCGGCGTTCTTGGCGACGACCAGGAGGTCGAGCACCCGGATCAGGTCCGCGGCGACCAGGTCCCTCAGCGCCGGCAGGATCCGACCGTTGAACCGGTTGCCGGGGAAGCGCAGGAAGACGACGTCGACCGGGCCGGTGTTGATGGCGTCCATGGGGGGTCCTCTCGCCGATCGGCTCTGGTGATGACCGCCACAGCGTCGCGCCGTCGCGGGTGGGCAGGGCTCACCCGCGGCGGGGTGGTCCGGGCCGCGCCCCGCCGGGCCTAGTCGCGACGCACCCTGCCGAGGCGTCGTGCCACCGCCGCGGCCTCGGCGCGCGAGCCGCAGCCGAGCTTGCGGTAGATGACCTTGAGGTGGAACTTCACGGTGTTCCGCGACAGGTGGAGCTCGTCGGCGATCTCGCCCACCGTGAGCCTGCTGGGCAGCATCCGGAGCACGTCGCGCTCACGCTCGGTCAGCGCCTGGGCGGCCGCCACCTCCGACCCGCCCAGCGCGTCCTGCGCCGCCCCGTGCCGCACCTGCTGCAACCACGCCTCCGGTACGACGTCGGCCACCCGCTCGAGCCGGTCGAGCAGGCCCGTGGCCGGCGAGCACTCGGCGGCGACGGTCTGGACCAGTCCGTGCTCGGAGGCGAGCCGGGCGGCCCGGCACAGTGCTTCGCGGGCCTCCTCCCCCGACGCGGCACGGGCCCGCAGCAGGTCGACCAGGACGCGCTGGCGGACGGAGCCCTCCGGCACGCCGACCGGCCCCGGGAGGTCGGCCGCTGCCGCGGCCCGGTCGCCGCGACCCAGATGGGTCCGGGCGAGGCCGATCGCGCGCCAGGTCGGCTCGGTGATCCGGCGCGCCGCCTCCTCCGCTCGTCCGGGATCCCCCGCGGCGACCGCGACGACCACCTCGACGGTCTCGACCCACGCGGTCGCCCCGGGCCCGGCGAAGCCGTCCACCATCAGCGACCGCGCCGCCGCCAGCCGTCGCTCCGCGTCCTCGGGCCGGCCGGTGGCCACGTCGCACTCGGCCAGCTCCAGGGCCGCCCGGAACGGCACGTACGGCAGCGGCGTCGTGGGGCGGCCGGCCAGGCCCGCCAGCAGGGTCCGCGCCCGGTCACGCTCGCCGCGCTCGCGGTGGCTGACCGCCTCGGCCAGCGACAGCTCCAGGGAGAGGATGCTCATGCTGGCGACGTGCGCGTGGTCCTCGGTGTCCGCGGCCACGGCCAGCGCCTCGAGCGGCCGCCCGCCCAGCGCCAGGCCGAGGGCACGGGTGCCTTCGAAGGCGAGCTGCCGCGGCCGGTCGACGGCGACCATGCGATGGGCGCGGCGCACCAGCGGTGCCTCGTCATCCCACCGCTCGGTCAACGCGACCCCGCGCGCCAGCACGTTCCACCCGAAGCGGCCGAGCGTGTCCGACCACGGCCGTGCGCCGAAGTGCGCGAGCGCCGCCTCCGCGCACTCCGGCACGGCCGCCCACTCGCCGCGGTGCAGCGCCGCGACCGCCTCCATGAAGCCGATCCGCCCCCGGGTGCGATCGTCCAGGTCGCGGCGGGCGGCCAGCTCGGCGATCCGGTCGACGGTGTCCAGGAGCACCCGCCGGTCGACGACGACGTGGGCCCACGCGTAGTCCAGCGCGGCGTCCAGGTCACCGGCGACGACCTCCGACGGCACCTGCGCGACGGCCTGCACGACGACGGACTCGCGGCCCTCGTCGTAGAGCGTCCCGTTGTTGACGGCCACCGACCGCAGCGCCTGCCGAGGTCGGTCGGCACGCAGCCAGTGCCGGACCGCGAGCGCCGGCTCGCCCGCCTCGTCGTACCACTCGGCGGCCCGGGCGTGCATCCGGCGGCACGCCTCCTGGTCCCGGGCACCGAGGTCACGCTCCACCAGACGGCGGACCAGCTCGTGCTGCGCGTACCACCCGGGCTGTGAGAGCCGGGTCAGGAAGAGCCCGCGGTCGCAGGCGGACTCGAGCACCTCGCCGGCATCGCGCCGGCCGGTCAGCGCCCGCGCCAGGTCCGCGTCGATCCGGTCCACCACCGCGGCGGCGCGCATCACGTCGAGCACCGGCGCGGCCTCGTCCGCCAGCACGTCGTGCCACAGGTAGTCGTCGGTGAGCCGCTCGGCGTCCGAGCCGCGCGGCTCGCCCGATCGCGCCCGGGCGGCGCGGGCGGCGAGGCCGCTGAGCTGCAGGCTGGCCGCCCAGCCGGCCGCGCGCTCGGTGGTCGTCGCGAGCTCGTCCTCCCCGATCTCGGGGGCCAGCCGGCGCAGCATCGCCGCGGCCTCCTCGTCGGAGAACTGCAGCTCGGCGAAGGAGACCTCCCGGAGCCGGCCCTGGGCCCGGAGCCGGTCGACCGGCAGGCCGGGTCGGCGGCGGCCGATCAGCACCAGGCGCAGGCCCTCGGGCAGGTACGCCGCCAGCATGGCGAGCGACCGCACGGCCTCGGGCACGTCGTCGATCAGGTGCACGTCGTCGAGCACCAGGACGGCGGCGTCGAGGGCGGCCGCCTCCAGGTCGCCCAGCAGCGTCGCGACCACCTCGTCCAGCCGTCCGCGCCGGGTCAGCACGGCACGGGCCGAGGTGGCGACGCCCGGGACGACCGTGTCCACGGACGCCAGCAGGCCGGTCCACAGCCGCACGGGGTCACGGTCCCACTCGTCCAGGGAGAGCCACGCGCACGGCAGCGCGGTCTGCGCCGCCCACGAGGCCAGGAGCGCGGTCTTGCCGGAGCCCGCGGGGGCGGAGACGACGACGATCGGCGACGCCAGGGCGTCCTCCAGCAGGTCGAGCAGCCGCGGCCGCTGGACCAGGTGCACGCTCGCGGGCGGACGCAGCTTGGCGAGGAAGAGGGCGGAACCGGGCAGGCGGCTGCCGGTCGTCACCTGCTCCGCGCTCTGGTCCATGTGCCCGCTTCCGCCTCACCCACGCGGATGGACCGGCGCCCTGGCACCGCCGGTCGTCCCACGACCGGGCCGGCCGGCTCGCGCCCGCGGTCCACCTGGACCGATCGTAGGGATCGGCGGGTCCACCCGACAGGGCCCCTGTGACCCGCGGCCCCGGGTCACAGGTCCCGGTCGGGGCCCGCTCCGGCTGGGCTCGGGTCAGGCCAGCGCCCGCGCCTTCAGCGCGTCGTACTCCTCCTGGGTGATCGCGCCGGAGTCGAGCAGCTCCTTGCCGCGGGCGATCTGGTCGGCGGCGCCCGACGAGGACCCGGCGACCTGCCGGATGTAGTCGGCCTGCTGCTCCTGGGCGTCGACCATCCGGGAGAGCTGGCGCTCACCCATGCTGCGGCCGCGGGCGATCAGGTAGATCAACGCGCCGAACCAGGGCACCAGGATCAGCAGGACGGTCCACCCCGCCTTGGCCCAGCCGCTCAGCGTGTGGTCGCCGAACAGGTCCCACAGGCAGCGGAACCAGACCATCAACGCGGTGAACCAGATGAAGAACCAGAAGCTCCAGAGCAGGACGTCCCAGAAGTCGGTGGTGATGGAGTCCATGGCAGCAGTCCCCTTCCCGTCGGCGGCCGCGGGTGGCTCCCGCGTCCCGCAGCGCGACGGGCGTGCACCCGCTGCGCCACCCTCAGCGTCGCCGGCCCCGGGGTGGTGCGGCACCACCCGCGCCCGGGTGGAGCGCGGCGCCCCGGGCTGGACGCCCCATGTCTTTGCCGCCTCGGCTGCCGCGGGATAAGTTACCGACCTACCGTCGGCAACCTCGTCGGCGGCGATCGACAGGACAGCGATGAACGACTCCGCACCCACCGACCGCACCGGCGACCCCGCGACCCCCGACCTCGCCCCGGCCTGGTGGCGGTGGCTGGTGCTGGCCGTCGCCGCGGCCGGCCTGCTGGTGGTGGCCTGGGCCTGCCTCACCGAGTGGGGTGGCGTGGTCCACGGCCACCCGGCGTACGCCGTGCTGCTGGCCGTCACCGCCCTCGGCGGCCTGCTCGTCGTGTGGCGCGCTCGACGCGCGCTCCCCCGCCGCCGGGGCTGGCGGCGGGCACTCGGCATCGCGCTGCTGGTCGCCGGCGTCGCCTGGGTCGCCGCCGTCGCGTGGCTCCGCCCGCTGAGCGCGGTCGAGCCCGCACTGGGCGCGATGCGCTCCGACGCCGCCGTCACGGTCACCGAGTCCGCCACCCGGATCGAGCTGTCCCCGACCGGCGGGACCAGCCCGACCGGGGTCTTCTTCCAGCCGGGGGCGAAGGTCGACCCCCGCGCGTACGCCGCCGTGCTCCGCCCGCTCGCGGAGGCCGGCCACACGGTCGTCATCACCAAGCAGCCGCTGAGCATCGCGTTCCTCTCCGTCGGCGCCTTCGACGGTGCCCGCGGCGACTACCCCGACGTCGAGAGGTGGGTCGTCGGCGGACACTCCCTGGGCGGCGTGGTGGCCGCGATCGAGGCCGACGACGCCGACGAGGACGCCGATGCTCCCGCGGTCGGGCTGCTGCTCTACGCCTCCTACCCCGCCGAGGACGTCAGCGACTCCCTGAGCACGGCGGTGGCGTCGATCTCCGGATCCCGCGACGGCCTCTCCACCCCGGAGCGGATCGAGGAGTCCCGCGCCGACCTGCCCGCCGACGCCGACTTCACCGTGGTCGACGGCGCCGCGCACGCGTTCTTCGGCGACTACGGCACCCAGCCGGGCGACGGCACGCCCACGATCAGCCAGGACGCGGCCCGCCAGCAGATCTCGGCGGCCAGCGTCGAGTTCGTCGACGGCATCGACGAGGCGCTCGGCGACTGACCGCGACCGACGCGACTGAGCGTCACCGGGCGCGACCGGCCGCGACCGGCCGCCATCGGGTGGGCAGCTCCGCTCAGCCGGTCGACGCGCTCCCCGGTGCCGGCGACTCGGAGACCTCCACGTCTCCGCACTCGTCGAGCAGCGGGCGGGTCTCGTTGTCGATGTCCTCCAGCCGGTCCAGCAGCTCCACGATCCGGTCCGGCCGGAAGCCCTCCACGGAGTTGGTGCCGTCGCGGATCAGCGACAGCGCCTCGCGCAGGTTCTCCGCGGCCTGCTGACACGCGCCGGGGACGGTGATCACGGTGGCCCCCGTGGAGGGGCTGGGGCCGTCCGTCGTCGCCGACGGCTCCGCCGGCGCCCCGGGCTCGTCGCCGCCCGACGCGGCCGCGACCAGCAGCCCGCCGAGGACCACCCCGACGAGGAAGGTCGCCGCGGGGACCAGTCGACCCGGCCACGGGTTGCGGCGCGGCAGCACCGCCCCGGAGGCCGGTCCGGCGCTGTGACCGGAGGGTCGGTCGGGGTGCGTGGTCGGCTCGTCGTGCTCGCTCATCTCGATCACCTCTGGTGTAGAGCCTTCCCATTCGGGTAGAGGTCACACGGAGACCGGAGGGACGATCGATGCGTCGCACCGTAGGAGCCGCTGACAGCCGTACCGTGCACACCTGGGACGGCCTGGTCCTGTTCTGGGTGGCGCTGTGGGTCGTGGTCGGCGCCTGGACCGGGGTCACCCTGTGGCAGGCCGCCGACGCCGGCGACACGATCTCCCGCTCGGGTCGCGCCACCAGCGCCGCCGGGGAGGGCCTGGCCAGCATGGCCGACGTGCCGCTCGTGGGCGACCGGCCGGGCGAGATCGGCCGCCAGATCGCGCAGAGCGGCACCGAGATCACCGCCCGCGGGCAGGAGGTGAAGGGCCAGCTCCGCCAGCTGGCGCTGCTGCTCGGGATCTCGATCACCGTCATCCCGATCGCCTCGGTCGCGGCCCTCTACCTGCCTCCGCGGCTCGCGCGCCACCGCACGGTGGTCAGCCTGCGCCGTTCCCTGGCGGAATCGGGGATGGGGCCGGCGCTGGAGGGCTACCTCGCGGCGCACGCGATGGCCAACCTGCCCGTCGAGGTGGTGCTGCCGCTCGTCACCTCGGCCCGGATGGACGACGACGCGCGGCGCCGCCTGGCGCGCGCGGAGCTCGCGCGGCTGGGGATCTCGGTGCGGTGACCGGCGGCTCGCCCGATCCGGGCGCGGGGCGGGAGGCACCCGGCCGGGAGGGCGGCCGGGCGGCGCGTGCGTTCGCCCGATCCGTCGTCCGCGCACGGTGGGCGATCCTCGCGCTCTGGGCGTGCGCGCTGGTCGGCCTGACGCTGGCCCCCGCGGCCGACCGTCCCGGCGGCAGCGGTCTGCGCGGCGTGCTCTCCGCGGACACCCCCGCGGTGCAGACCGAGATCCGGTCGGTGGAGATCTTCGGGTTCCCGCTCAGCTCCCGGACCGTCGTGGTGCAGCGCGACGCGGACGGGCTGTCGCCGTACGCGCACGCCCGGACGGTGGTCCGCGCGGCGGCCGTCGATCGCGGCAAGGCCGGCGACGTGGCGCCGATCCGGGGGGCGCTGCCGCTGACCAACGCGCGCGGGCTCTTCCCCGGCGCGCGGGAGTCCGGCACCACCGCCCTGACCTACCTGCTGTTCGGACCGGGCACCTCGCTGGGGGCCCGTACCCGGGCGGCCCATCGGTACGCCGACCGCTTCTTCACCGAGCGCGACCACGTCGTCGGCGTCACCGGGTCCGCGCCCGCGCGCATCGCCCAGGGCAGCATCATCCGCAGCTCCCTGCCGACGGTGGAGCTGGCGACGCTGCTGGCCATCGCGTTGATCGTCGCGGCGAGCTTCCGCTCGCTGGTGGCCCCGCTGGTCACCGCCGGAACCGCCGCCACCGCCTACGTGGTCACGCTGCACGTCTCCGGCTACGTGGCCGCGCTGCTGGACCTGCCCAGCCCCGACGAGCTGGAGCCGGTCGTCGTGGCGCTGCTGCTGGGCGTGGTCACCGACTACGTGGTCTTCTTCTGCTCCGCGCTGCGCGACCTGGGCCCCGGCCGGCGCTCCACCGCCGCCGGCCGCGACGTCGCTGCCCGCGCCATCGCCCGTTCGGCGCCGATCGTCGGCGTCGCCGGCCTGGCGGTCGCGGCGGGCACGGCCGCGCTGCTCGCGGCCGAGTCGCCGTTCTTCCGCACGTTGGGGCCGGCGCTGGCGCTGACGGTGCTGGTCGGCCTCCTCGTCGCGATCACCCTGGTCCCCGCCCTGCTCGCCGTGCTCGGCGACCGGATCTTCTGGCCGGGGCGCCGGGCATCGGGACGTCGACCTCCGGCCTCGGTCTGGGCCTCGCGGTGGGCCCGCCTGGTCCGGGTACGCCGGCCGCGCTGGCCGCGCCGCGCCGTCGAGTCGATCGCCGGCAGCCGGCGGGTCGCCGGCGCCGTGCTCGGCGGCTGCGTGACCATCCTGCTCCTCGCCTCGGCGCCGTTGCTCCGGCTCGACCTGGGCGTCTCCTTCGTGGACACGCTGCCCGCCCGCGAGCCGGTGCGGGAGGCCGCGTCCGCCGCGCAGGCGGGCTTCGCGGAGGGGATCCTCTCCCCCACGGTCGTGCTGCTCGAGGGGAAGGGCATCGGGCGGCGCCACGAGGCGCTGACCGCGCTCGGCACCGCGCTCGAACGCCAGCCGGGAGTGGCCGGCGTGCTCGGCCCGGGGGCCATGCCGGTCCGCGCGGAGGCCGGGGTGCTGGTGGCCCGCGACGGCGACGCGGCCCGGTACCTCGTCGTGCTGGACTCCGACCCCGGCGGCGCCGACGCGGTGCACGACATCGACCGGCTGAGCGACCGGCTGCCCGCATTGGCCGCCCGCGCGGGGTTGCGGGGGGCCACGGCCTCGCTGGGCGGCGACACCGCCACCGCGTCGTACCTGGTCCACCAGACGCAGGACGACCTGATCCGGATCGCGCTGGCCGCGCTCGCGGCGAACCTGGTGATGCTGCTGGTCTTCCTCCGCTCGGTGCTGGCCTCGGTCCTGCTGCTGGGCAGCTCGCTGCTCTCGCTCGGCGCGACCCTCACCGTGACGGGCGCGGTGTTCGACGTGCTGGCGCCCGGCCAGGGGCTGACCTTCTACGTCCCGTTCGCCGCCGCGGTGCTGCTGCTGGCGTTCGGGTCGGACTACAACATCTTCACCGTCGGTCACGTCTGGGAGGCTGCCCACGGTCGTTCCGTCCGCCACGCCCTGCTGGCCGCGCTGCCCTCGGCGCTCAGCGCGGTCGCGGTGGCCGGCCTGGCCCTGGGCACCAGCTTCGGCCTGCTCGGCCTGGTCCCGCTGCTGCCCTTCCGGCAGCTGGCCTTCGCCGTCGCGCTGGGGATCACGCTGGACGTGTTCGTGGTCCGCCTGCTGATGGTGCCCGCACTGCTCACCGTGCTCGGACCGGCGGCGGCCTGGCCGAGCAACCGGTTCGTCCGGCCCACGGAGAGACGTACGACGGTCGATCCCTGACGCGGTGCACGGATCGCCGCCGTCCGCCTCCTTGACCGGGGTCGAGCCCGAGTGCTTAGGTGCGATGGCTCCACCCCTCTCAGCCAGGAGGCAACGGTGCCGCTGCGAACCGGGACGAAGATCAAGTGGGGCACGGTGACGGTCGGGGGCACGACCGCGGCGCAGACCCCCAGGATGGGAGAGGCGGACTCCGGCGGGCAGCAGGCCAGCGTCCTGCTCCAGATGAACGTCGCGGGCTACGTGCAGGCCGTCGACGCGAACGACACCGACAGCGCCAACGAGTACTACGTCGTGGCCGACCTCGCCGCGGGGAGCACGTTCTCCCCGGGCCAGATGGGTGGAAACACCCGCGAGTGCCGCGGGTACTACACGCACTCGGTCGACACCAGGCTGTGGTTCGACGACGGCGCCTACGCCGTCGACACCGAGACCCCCCAGCCGTCGTCGGCCGGCGGGTCCGGGTCCTCCTCCACGTCCAGCAGCACGACCGTGGGGTTCTTCGGACACCAGCTGACCGCGAGCGAGTCGTGGTCGGCCTCGCAGTCGGCATCGCGCGGCTACCAGGACTTCGAGACCGAGAGCCACACCAGCCACAAGAGCAACCTCGGCGGCAGCGAGGTGGTGCACCAGCGCTTCCCCCTGCGCCTGAGCAACGCGGGCCCGTACGTGAACCCGTTCAGCCTGGTGGGATCGGACCAGTACCTGGCCGGCCTCCCACCGCGCGCCGCGGGCAACCTCCCGCTCGTCACAGCGGCGTCCTTCAAGGCGCTCGCGCCGCAGAAGCAGTACCCGAGGACCGCGCGGCTGCACGTCTCGGTCACCGTGTGGATGGCGAAGGTGATCTGGTGGAGCAATGCGCCCGCGCACTGGTTCAAGAACCCGGTCGGCCAGAAGGTCCAGCTGGTCGGGGAGGGAACGGCACTGGTCAGGCCCGGCGACTACGACCTGACCCGGGGTCCAGGTGACTACCCGATGCAGACCTTGGGCGTCGTGACCGGCTCGTACATCGCGCTGCCGTGGTCCCACGAGTTCTCCTGGGCGTTCGACGTCGACTTCGCGAAGGGCAGGGTGACCCCGGCATGACTGACTGGCGCGCATGGGCCGCCACCGTCGGGAACCCCACGGTGGATCGGGGCCGCGCCTCCTTCCCGTTCGACAGGACCGCCAAGACGGTTCTCGACAACGTCCCCGACGGGCTGATCGCCTCCGAGAAGGTCCTTGACGGCTTCCTCGACCCGCCGGCAGAGAGGGAGGACTGGTATTCCTACCGGGTCTGGCGGGAGGCGTTCCAGGAGCTCCGGTTCGACGACGGGGTCGATGGCAACGAGCTCGGGGACCTCAAGGCGCGCTTCACCCGCGTCCAGGAGAACCTCGAGCGCTGGGCGGCACTCCGGCCCGAGATGCCGGACGGATACGCCACGACGATCCCGGCCGAGATGCGCAAGGCGGGGTCCACGGCCTACGACGAGCTGGCGGCCCTCACCAAGGGGCCACTCACCGAGCTCTGCGCGCGCGACGACGTCGCGGCGGAGACCAAGACCGCCCTGGACAACCTCGGCCAGTGCCTGTGGGAGCACATCCAGTGCTGCGGCATCGAGCTCGAGGCCTCCGGAACGAGCATCCCGGTCGACCTCGTCCGCCACCGCGTCGAGGCCGCCATCGTGGCGCCCTGGCAGTCCGGCGTGACCCCCGAGAACGTCGACTCCGGCGGCATCGCGATCGCCAGCCACCGACTGGGCGCGACGACCGACGGTGGCGAGGGCACGGGTGCGGGTGGCGGTGACGGTGACGGCGGCGAAGGCACGCGAGACGGTGACGGCACGGGTGGCGAGGGCAAGGGCACGGGTGACGGCGGCGAGAGCGGCGGCGGCGAGCCCGGCGGCGGCGAGCCCGGCGGCGGCGAGCCCGGCGGCGGCGAGCCCGGCGGCGGCCTGATCGAGCTCTAGCCCGCACACCGGCGGTCGGTACGGACGGCCGCGCTCGTCTAGCATCGGGTGATCCGCACGTCGCTCCCAGGCGCACGGCCCGGGGCGGCCGGCGCCACCCCGTGGGGGTCCGAAGTGACACATGTGCTGCTGATCGAGGACGACGAGCAGATCGCCGCCTCCCTGGCCCAGGTGCTGCGCCAGCGGGGACGGCTGGTGTCGGTCGCGCACCGGGCGTCGGAGGCGCTGGCGCTGCTGGTCGACACCCCGCCCGACGTGGCCGTGCTCGACCTCGGCCTGCCCGACCTCGACGGGCTGGACGTCCTTCGGATGGTCCGCGGCTTCAGCGACCTCCCCCTGATCGTCGCCACCGCACGGGACGACGAGCCGACCATCGTCCGGGCGCTGGAGGGCGGGGCGGACGACTACGTGGTCAAGCCGTTCTCTGGACGCCACCTCGACGCCCGGATCCACGCCCTGCTCCGCCGGGAGCGCGCCGACCGCGACCCGGTGATCCAGGTCGGCGGCCTCGTCATCGACCCGGGCGCGCACGAGGTCACGCTGGACGGCGTACGGATCGAGATGCGGCCCAAGGAGTTCGCGCTGCTGCGACTGCTGGCATCCCGTCCCGGCGAGGTGGTCTCCCGACGCACCATCGCCCAGCAGGTCTGGGACCACCCGATCTCCTCGACCGACTCCACCATCGACGTCCACGTCTCGGCGCTGCGTCGCCGGCTCGGGGAGACCAGCGCCGAACCGAGGTACCTCCACGTGATCCGCGGCGTCGGCGTGAAGCTCGCCCGGCCCGCCGACCCGTGAGGCGCCGGCTCGGGTCGATCATGGCCCTGACGACCGTCGCGGTGGTGCTCGTCTTCCTGGTCCCGCTGCTGCTCCTGCTGCGCACCGTCCGCCACGACGCGGCGGTGCAGGACCTGGTGATCGCGGCGACCACCTTCGACAGCGCGGTGACCCCCGACGCTCCCCCGGGAGAGATCCGGTCCGCGATCGGCCGGTTCGAGGACGGGCACCCCGGCGTCAGCATCGCCGTCTTCTGGCCGGACGGCACGGCGGTCGGCACCGACGAGGCCGCGGACCGCCGGGTAGCGGAGGCGTTCGGGGGCGAACGGGTGGTCACCACCGTGGGCCACCGGATCATCGTCGACCTGCCCGGCGATCCCGCGGACGACGGCGGAGCCGCGCCGCGGGTGGTCCGGGCCTCGGCCGCCGACGACGCGACCGCCCCCGCCCCGCGACGGATCCTGGTCGTGCTGGCGCTCAGCACCGGGTTCGCGATCCTGGTGGGCGGTGCCACCGGTCTCCTGGCGGCGCGCTCGATCGCCACGCCGACCGTCCGGCTCACGAGGACCGCCCGGCGGCTCGGCGGCGGGGACCTCACGGCCCGTGCGACGCCAGAGGGGCCGCCCGAGCTACGCGACCTCGCCACCACCTTCAACCGGCTCGCCGACGAGGTGGACCGACTGCTGGCCCGCGAACGCGAGTCGGGGGCGGACCTGGCCCACCGGCTGCGCACCCCGGTGACCGCGCTGCACCTCGAGGTCGAGGCACTGCCGGACTCCCCCGCCACGCACCGGCTGGCCGAGCGAGTCGACCGGCTCGAGCGCACCCTGACCGACGTCATCCTCGACCTCCGTCACGCATCCGGCCAGCCCGTTGCCGGGACGGCCGCGTCGTGCGACCTGTGCACCGTGGTCGCGGACCGCATCGCCGACTGGTCCGACGTCGCACGTGACGGCGACCGCAGCCTCACTGTCGCGATCGGCCCGGACGGCGCGCGCCGGGTGGCGGTCGACGCCGAGGACCTCGAGGCGGTGGTCGACGCCCTCGTCTCCAACGCGCTGCACCACACCCCGCCGGGCACCCCGGTCCAGGTGGCCGTGGCCGACACCGCCGGGGCAGCGGTCGAGCTCGTGGTCGACGACGCCGGGCCGGGCTTCCCCACCGGTACGCCGCCACGACGCGGTGTGAGCCCGGGCGAGTCCACGGGGCTCGGACTCGACATCGCGCGGCGCACGGTCGAGCGGACCGGTGGGGCGTTGCACCTCGAGCGCGCCCCCATCGGTGGCGCCCGCGCCCGCGCCACGCTCCCCGTGGTCGACGGCTGACGGCGCCGCACCGAGGCACCCGCGCCGTGCCGGGCGCCCGGTTGAGGAAGAGTTCAGGTTCGCCGCAGGTCACGTTCGGCAGCGCTCATCGACCGTGGAGGGGACGAGGCGATCCCACCCCGGGGGCCTCACCACCGAGAGGACGAGATGAGCACCACCACCGAACCGAAGGTCGACGGCCGCCGGACCCCCGCGGCGGCAGGCATGTCCCCGCTCAAGCGCACGTCCGTGCGCGGCGCGATCCTGTTGCTGAGCACTCCGCTCGCGCTCTCCGCGATCGACCTCGGCGCTGCGACCGCCGCGCCCTCCCCGACAGCAGCGACCGGCGTCGCACCCACCACCGGGTCCGCCGAGGACCGGGAGAAGGACGAGCAGCGGGTGGCAGCGGCGCTGGACCGCCTGCGCGCCGACGGCATGCTGGCCGAGGCACCCGCGGCGACCGCCAGCGCCGGGCCGACGACCCTGGCCAAGGACTTCGGCGGCCGGCTGCTGAGCGAGGCGTTCTCCTCGGGCACCGGCTGGGCGCTCGACGAGGTGATCGCCGGCCTGGGCCTCGGCTCCGGCGCCGACGTCAGCGATGCGCTGCGCCAGCTCGGGCACTCGATGTCGGCCCTGCAGGCCGACGTCACCCGCATCCTGCAGCTGATGCACGAGGTGCTGCACGGCCAGGACAAGACGAACTTCTACAACTCCTACACCCAGGCCGGCATCGCGGCCAGCCGGATCGACACCGCCGCCCGCTCCGTGGCCGACTGGGTGGAGAACGACCTGACCCCGTCGGAGAAGAACGTCTCCGACATGGCGCTGGTGGTCAACACGTCGATGGGCGAGCTTGACTTCCTCGCCTCCAACCCGGTCACCGGCACGATCCCGCTGATGATGAAGGCGGCCGACGCCTCCACGGTGACCGACTTCGAGTGGGAGTACTACGAGCAGGTCGACGAGGTCCGCGACGGCTACCGGGCGGCGTACGCCCAGGGGCTGGCGGCCATGGACCTGTTGACCGAGTGGGACCAGGACGGCACCGTCGCGGTCACCCGCAACCGGCTCACCACCGACGCCATCGCCGCCACGATGGAGCTCTACGCCTCCGGCGTCACCCCGGACGTCACCCCGCCGACCGGGGAGCCGGTCGTCCAGGCCAGGAACGGCGCGCGTCTGTTCTCGGCGTGGAGCACCGAGCAGGTGCAGGGCAACGGCTGGTCGCGCCACAACGGGCTGCGCCGCGACGTCCTCGAGCCGGCGCTGCGGGGCATGGCGAACGGTTACGACCCGGCCAAGCACGGCGGGGTGACGCTGCAGCGGTACCTCGAGGACCGCGCCATCCCGACGTCGTACGTGTACTACGACTCCTTCCACAACCACAAGCAGACCTCGGGCGGCGCTCTCACCCGCTACACCAGCTACGAGCTGCGGGCGAACATCGGCGAGATCCGCGGCAACGACTACCGCGAGCGGACCATCAACATCACCAAGAAGGACCGGGCCGTGCGCCAGGACTGGTCGCCCTGGTACGGCTGGCGGACGAACCAGGACAGCCAGAAGGAGGCCGACGCCTGGTACAAGATGCAGTACGACTACTGGCGCGGGGAGGCCCGGAGCCAGACCCAGCGCTGGATGGACCGGTACGACGCTCACTCGCGGCTGCTGCTCCGCGACGTCGAGAACAACGCCGGCGGGTGGGCGGCCGACTTCGGCCAGCAGCAGGTGCGGAAGGCCGCGTTCCCGGCTGCCTGACCGGGCCGGGATCGACGCCGTCCCAACAGGCGTGCAGCCCGAGCGCAGTGCCGCGTCGGCCCGTCACGCCCGGCGGGTTCCTCCTCCCCGTTGCCGCGAGGGGCCGTGGGGAGGAGCATGGGCTCCATGGGCTCCATCGGCGGAGGACGAGCGACCGGCACACGTGAACCGGGAAGGCGCCGGCACCGGCTTCTCGCCGCGGGCATCGGCGCGGTGGCACTCGCGCTGGCCACGGTGCTGTCGGCCGCGGCCACGACGCCGGCGAACGCGGCGCCCGCGGCTGCACCACCGTCCACGGACGTGGACCTGGGCCCGAACGTGCACGTCTTCGACCCCTCCATGTCGGTCGGCCAGATCCGGGCCGTCGTCGACCAGGTGGCGAACGAGCAGGTGGGCAACGAGTTCGGCGCCGAGAGGGTGGCGCTGCTCTTCGAGCCGGGCACCTACGGCACCCCGGACGAGCCGCTGAACTTCCAGGTCGGCTACTACACCGAGGTGGCCGGCCTCGGGAGGTCACCCGGCGACGTCACCATCAACGGCTCGGTCTACGTGCGGAACCAGTGCGGCACCAACGGGTGCTTCGCGCTGAACAACTTCTGGCGTTCGATGTCCAACCTCACCATCAACGTCACCACCCCGGACTTCGGCTGCTACTCCGGCCAGTTCTGGGCCGTCTCCCAGGCCGCGCCCCTGCGCCGGGTGCACGTCAAGGGCCAGACCACCCTGATGGACTACTGCACCAACCCGTCGTTCGCGAGCGGGGGCTTCATCGCCGACTCCGCGTTCGACGCTCTGGTCATCAACGGCTCCCAGCAGCAGTTCTACGTGCGCAACACGTCGTTGAACGGCTGGAGCAACGGGGTCTGGAACCAAGTCTTCTCCGGCTCCCCGGGTGCCCCGCCCCAGTGCTTCCCCGCCGATCCCTCGTGCGGTGGGCCGTACACCACCCTGCCGACGACCCCGGCGAGCCGCGAGAAGCCGTACCTCTACGCCGACTCGTCCGGATACCACGTCTTCGTGCCCGCGGCGGTCACCGACTCCAGCGGTCACACGTGGTCCTCGGGGCTGACGCCGGGCCGCTCGATCGACCTCTCCGACTTCTTCGTCGCGCGCCCGTCCGACTCCGCGCAGACCATCAATGCACAGCTGGCGCGAGGCAAGAACCTGCTGTTCACCCCGGGTGTGTACGACATCACCCAGACCATCCGCGTCAAGCGGGCGGACACGGTGGTGCTCGGCCTCGGCCTGGCCTCGCTCACCCCGAAGAACGGCGTCGTGCCGATGACCGTCGCCGACGTACCGGGAGTGGACATCGCCGGCGTGACGTTCGATGCCGGCGCGCAGAGCTCGCCCGTCCTCCTGCGCGTCGGGACCCAGCGCGCGGCCGGCAGCCAGGCCCGCGAGCACAACGGCTGGAGCGACCCCGGCAACCCGACCGCCCTCCAGGACGTCTTCTTCCGGATCGGCGGACCGTACGTCGGCAAGGCCGAGGTCAGCCTGGAGGTCAACAGCGACCACGTCATCCTCGACGACATCTGGGCGTGGCGCGCCGACCACGGCAGCGGCGTCGGCTGGACGCAGAACACCGCCGACTCCGGCCTGATCGTCAACGGTGACGACGTCACCGCGACCGGCCTGTTCGTCGAGCACTACCAGAAGACCGAGGTCATCTGGAACGGCGAGAACGGCACCGTGGTCTTCTTCCAGAACGAGATGCCCTACGACCCGCCGAGCCAGGAAGCCTGGCGAGCCAGCCCGACCGAGGAGGGGTATCCCGCGTTCGTCGTCTCGCCGCACGTGAAGCACTTCACCGGCTACGGGATGGGGTCCTACAGCTTCTTCAACCAGGGCGTCGACATCTTCGCCTCGAACGCGTTCGAGGTGCCGAACACCCCCGGCGTCCGGATGCACGACCTGCTCACGGTCTTCCTCGACCCGGGTGCCGGGATGGGCGGCATCCGCAACGTCATCAACGGCACCGGCGGACCCTCGACGATCGCGAACGCGGACGTCCCGGTGACGGTCGTGACCTACCCCTAGCCCGCGGCAGGGGCAGCGCACGGCGGCGCCATGGGCGCGTCCGCGGCTCCGGTCGACCCGTCGACGTCGGCACGAGTCCGATGCCATGGTCCGGAGGCAACGCGAAGGGCCACCCAGTGCGGCAGACAGTGTGGTGCAGGAGAGTGCCGCCCGCCGATCTCGGGCGGATATCGAGGAAAAGCAGAAACGGGCCCGCCCGGCGTCTCCGCCGATCAGGCCCGTCTCCGGATGATGTACCCCCGACCGGATTCGAACCGGCGCTACCGCCTTGAGAGGGCGGCGTGCTAGGCCGCTACACAACGGGGGCTTATCTGTGTCCTCCGCTCGGTTTCCCTCGCGGCGACATGTAGAACATTAGGGGACCCGTCGCGGGAGGGCCAAATCGGGACACCCTCCACGCCTGTGACCTGCGTCCCCCCGGCGCGATCCGGGTGCGACGCCGCCCCGGGGCGGACCACCGAGGCCTCAGTCGAACCCGAGGTCGAGGGCCATGAACAGACCGGCCCCGATGAGCACCCAGACGAACACCAGCACGGGGAGCGCGATGATCAGCGTCACCAGGCCGTCGACCCCGCGCCGCGGCAGCGTGCTGGCGAACACGGCGACGACCGCGAAGAAGGAGCCGAAGTAGAGCCCGCAGCGGGCGACGAGGAACGCCCCGATCGCGACGGCCAGCGCCATCGCCACCGCTTCGGCGGCGATGCGCGCCGGTCCGGACGTGCCGGAGCGCCGCTCGGACCGGGCGAGGCGCGCGACGACCATCCCAGGAGCGTCGCAGCGGCGACGCGCGGCGTCGCCGCCCATCTGGGGTATCCGCACCCGGCGGATCGGGCCCGCACAGCGGAGAGGGGAAGGAAAAACAGAAGAAGCCGGGCATCTGCCCGGCCTCCTGCTTGGCTGGTCTACTAGGACTCGAACCTAGACTAACTGGACCAGAACCAGTCGTGCTGCCAATTACACCATAGACCATCGGTTCACTGGAGATTGCTCTCCGGTGCATCGCCCAGACCCCGTTTCCGGTGGCCTGGCCAACGACGGGAAACACTACACGCGGGCCCGCGACCCCTCCAAAACGGCCCCACCATCGCGATCCGCGACCCGCATCAGGCGGGCCAGCAGGAGGCACCCGACCAGGTAGCTCACCGACTGCGTGAGGGTCACCGGGATGCTCCACCAGGTGCCGCCGGTCGGGGTCAGCGCCGAGGTCATGTCCCCGAACGCCAGAGCGAGCCCGAACGCGAAGAAGTTGTTGAGCACGTGCATCGCGATCCCGGCCTCGAGGCCACCGGTCAGGATCACCAGCACCCCGGCGACGACGCCGAACGCGAAGCGGTCGAAGAAGATCGGCAGATCCTGCCCGAGCCCGTGGGCGAGCGCGAACAGCGTGGCCGGCACCAGCACCGCGACCACCATCGACGCCCGGTCGCCCCAGCGGCCGAAGAGGCGCCCGCTGGCCTGGGTGAGGTAGCCGCGGAAGGCGTACTCCTCCCCCGCCGCCTGCAGCGGGGTGAGCAGGAGCACGACGAGGACGAAGTCGCGCGTCTGCGCCGTCCAGGGGTTCAGCGAGCCGGTGGTCTCGATCCCGGCGTCGCCCTGCACGGGCAGGAGTGCCGAGACCACCAGCGTGACGACCAGCGCTCCCAGCGCCACGCCGAGGCAGGCGGCCAGCCATCCCCAACGGATCCGGCCGACCACCGAGGCCGACCACCCGGTCCGGCGGCGGTGCACCAGCCACACGACGAGCCAGACCGACGGGATGGCCAACGCCCACCCGGCGTTGACGACACCCAGGAAGAGCGGCGTGACCGGGTCGCCGGCGAGCAGGTCGCCGATCCGGTCGACGTCGACGCCGCCGACCAGCAGCGCGACGGCGACCGCGTTCACCAGCACGAACTGTCCCCCGAGGGCCAGGACCGCCAGCAGGACCACACCCACCGGGGCGCGCCACCCGCCACGGGCCCCGCGGGCCAGCAGCCGGTGGTACCGCAACCCCTCCGCCGCCTCGGCCGCGGCCGGGGCGGTGGCCTCAGCCGACAGCACGGCGCAGCCGGCCGAGGCCCCGCTCCCGACCGAGCAGCTCCAGCGACTCGAAGAGCGGCGGCGAGATCCGGCGACCGGTCGCGGCCACCCGCACCGGGCCGAAGGCGACCCGGGGCTTCAGACCGAGCTCCTCGGTCAGCTTGGACTGCAGGGCCTCCTGGATCGCCGCGGTCGACCAGGACTCCAGCGGCTCGAGCGCGGCGACGGCCGCGGCCACCACCTCCCGACCCTGGTCGTCCAGCAGCTTGGCCGCGTCGGCCTCGTCGAGGGTGAAGTGCTCCTCGTCGACGAAAAGGAAGCCGAGCATCTCCGAGGCCTCGGTGAGCTTGTTGATCCGGCGGGCGACCAGCGGCATCGCCAGCTCCAGCAGCTGCGCGTCGGCGTCGCTCACCGGGTCGGAGACGACGCCGTCGCGCTTGAGGAACGGCAGCGCCCGGTGGGTGATCTCCTCCACCGACAGCAGCTGCATCTGGGAGGTGTTGATCGCGTCGGCCTTCTTCAGGTCGAAGCGTGCCGGGTTCGGGTTGACGTCGCCGATCTCGAACGCCTCGACCATCTCCTCCAGGCTGAACACGTCACGGTCCGCGGCGATCGCCCAGCCGAGCAGCGCGAGGTAGTTCAGCAGCCCCTCGGGGATGAAGCCCTGCTCGCGGTAGGCCAGCGCGTGCGCCTCCGGGTCGCGCTTGGAGAGCTTCTTGTTGCCCTGGCCCATCACGTAGGGCAGGTGGCCGAACTCCGGCGTCGCCTTCGCGATGCCGACCTCCTTGAGCGCCTCGTACAGGGCGATCTGGCGCGGGGTCGAGGAGAGCAGGTCCTCGCCGCGCAGCACGTGGGTGATCTCCATCAGCGCGTCGTCGACGGGGTTGACCAGCGTGTACAGCGGGTCGCCGTTGGCCCGGCACAGCGCGTAGTCGGGCACGAACTCGGTCTCGAAGGTGACCTCGCCGCGAACCAGGTCGTTCCAGGTGATCGAGCCGTCGGGCATCCGGAACCGCACGACGGGCTGGCGTCCCTCGGCGACGAAGGCGTCGACCTGCTCCTGGGTCAGCTCCCGGCAGAAGCCGTCGTACCCCTGCACCTTGGAGCCGGCCGCCTTGCGGCGGGCCGCGGCCTCGTCGTTGGTGCAGTAGCAGTCGTAGGTGTGGCTGCTCTCCTTGAGCCGGGCCAGCGCGTCGGCGTACAGGTCGGAGCGCTCGCTCTGCTTGTACGGCGCGAAGGGGCCGCCGACCTCCGGGCCCTCGTCCCAGTCCAGGCCGAGCCAGCGCATCAGGTCGAGGATCGAGGCCAGCGACTCGTCGGTGCTGCGCTCCTTGTCGGTGTCCTCGATCCGGAAGACGAAGGTGCCGCCGTGGTGGCGGGCGAAGGCCCAGTTGAAGAGGGCCGTGCGGACCAGGCCGACGTGGGGGCTGCCGGTCGGCGAGGGGGCCATCCGGACCCGGACCGGGCTGCTGATCTCAGTGCTCATGCTCGTGCTTCCACCTTGTTCGTGAGGGAGCCGAGGCCTTCGATGCTGACCTCGACCTCGTCGTCGATGTTCATGGGACCGACGCCCTCGGGGGTGCCGGTGAGGATCACGTCGCCGGGCAGCAGCGTCATGACGCTGGAGACGTGGGCGATCAGGGACGGGATGTCGTGGACCATGTCGGCGGTGGTGCCGTCCTGCACCAGGTCGCCGTTGAGGTAGGTCTGCACCCGACGCCCCTCGGAGAAGTCGTTCGGGTCCAGGTCGGTCTCGATCCAGGGGCCGAGCGGGCAGAACGAGTCGAAGCCCTTGGCCCGGGTGAACTGGACGTCGGAGCGTTGCAGGTCGCGGGCGGTGACGTCGTTGCCGATCGTGTAGCCGTAGATCACGTCGGTGGCCTGCTCGGCGGGCACGTCGCGGCAGATCCGGCCGATCACGACGGCCAGCTCGCCCTCGTAGTGCACGTTCTGCGACTGCCGCGGGTAGTAGATGGCGTCGCCGGGGCCGACCACGCTGGTGTTGGGCTTGAGGAAGAGCAGCGGCTCCTCGGGCACCTCGTTGCCCATCTCGGCGGCATGCGCGGCGTAGTTGCGCCCGACGCCGACGACCTTGCTCCGCGGCAGCACCGGAGCCAGCAGCCTCACCTGGTCGAGCCGGTACTCCTGCTCCAGCAGCTTGATGCCGACGTAGAGCGGGTCACCGGCCAGCGCGACGATCCGGGCGTCCTCGCCCAGCTGTCCGTACTCGTCGAGGTCCCCGGTCACGATCCCGAAGCCGGGCTCTTCCCCTGTGGTGAATCTGGCGATGCGCACCCGGCGAGCCTATCGGCCTACCCTGGGGCGCTGTGGAGGTGCTGGAGCGGGCCGAGTGGCAGGAGCGGGCCGCGTCACACGCGGCGCGGATCGATCGCTACACCGCACCCCACCTGGCCCGGCGCGAGGCGCGGACCAAGCACCCGGTGTTCGACTTCCTCTTCACCTACTACTCCTATCGCCCGGCGCAGCTGCGCCGCTGGCACCCGGGGTACGGCGTGGGGCTGGCCGGATCCGACGAGCACGCCGCGCTGAAGGGCTACGACGTCGGTCCGGGCGGAGCGGCGGCCGTCACCGAGGCACACCTGGCCTCGCAGCGGGTCCTGCTGACCACCCTGCACCGGCTGCTGCGCGCCACCGCCGCCCGCCCGGCCCACCTGGGCTGCTTCGGCCTGCACGAGTGGGCGATGGTCTACCGCCAGACCACCGACGAGCTGCGGCACAACGCCTGGCCGCTGCGCCTCGGGCCGGCCGGCACCGACGAGGTGGTCGAGGGCCACCGGATCGCCTGCTCGCACTTCGACGCCTTCCGGTTCTTCACCGCCCCGGCGCGACCGCTCAACGCGCTCTCCCCCGGTCGCGACGACCGCGACGCGTTCGAGCAGCCGGGCTGCCTGCATGCCGGCATGGACCTCTACAAGCACGCCTTCCGGCTCTCCCCGCTGGTCTCCTCCGACCTGGTCGCCGACTGCTTCGAGCTCGCCTGGGAGATCCGGGTGATGGACATGCGCGCGGCGCCGTACGACCTCGCGGCGCTGGGCTTCGAGCCGATCCGGATCGAGACGCCCGAGGGCAAGCGGGAGTACGTCGAGGCGCAGCGCGCGTTCACCGAGCGCGCAGCGCCGCTGCGGGCACGGCTGGTCGCGGAGTGCGAGCGGCTGCTCGGCGCCTCGGCCGTCCTCGCCTGACCCGCCGCCGCACCGGTCCCGACGGCACGGGTTCGTGCCGATGCACGCTCGCGCGCACTCGTAGATGATATATGATTCTGTCGTTCGCTGGAGACGACGACAGGACGACGATGACCCAGGGCCCACTGACCGGCATCCGCGTGATCGACGCCTCGACCATCCTCGCCGGCCCCCTGGCCTGCCAGCTCCTCGGCGACTTCGGCGCCGAGGTGATCAAGATCGAGCACCCGACCGCCGGCGACGGGATGCGCGGCCACGGCCCGAGCAAGGACGGCGTGCCGATCTGGTGGAAGGAGATCGCCCGCAACAAGCACACGATCGGGCTGAGCCTCTCCCACCCCGACGGCGCCGACATCTTCAAGGCGCTCGCCGCCCAGGCCGACGTGGTGGTCGAGAACTTCCGGCCGGGGACGCTGGAGCGTTGGGGACTGGGCCCGGACGTCCTGCACGAGCTCAACCCGCGCCTGATCCTGGTCCGGGTCACGGGCTTCGGCCAGACCGGCCCCTACGCCTCGCGCGCCGGGTTCGGCACCCTCGCGGAGTCGATGAGCGGCTTCGCCCACCTGACCGGCCAGCCCGACGGACCGCCGACGCTGCCGGCCTTCGGGCTGGCCGACTCCATCGCCGGCATCGCCGCCTCCTCGGCGGTCTCGATGGCGCTCTACGCCCGCGAGCAGAACGGACGCGGCCAGGTCATCGACCTCGACCTGCTCAGCCCGATCATGACCGCGGTCGGCCCCGGGCCCAGCGTCTACCAGCAGACCGGAGCGATCGGCACCCGGCACGGCAACCGGTCCACCAACAACGCGCCGCGCAACACCTACCGCACCGCCGACGGCTACTGGGTGGCGATCTCCACCAGCGCCCAGGCGATCGCCGAGCGGGTGATGCGCCTGGTCGGCCACCCCGAGGTGATCGACGAGCCCTGGTTCGCCGCCGGGCACAGCCGCGCCGAGCACGCCGACGAGCTCGACGCGATGGTCGGCGGCTGGATCGGGGCGCGCACCCGGGAGAAGGTGGTCGACGCCTTCACCGAGGCCGGCGCCGCGATCGCCCCGATCTACGACGCCCGCGACATCGTCGAGGACCCGCACGTCCGGGAGGCCGGGCTGCTGGTCGAGGTGCCCGACGAGGACCTCGGCGCCGTCCTGCAGCACAACGTGATGTGGCGGATGTCCGAGACGCCCGGCGCGATCCGGTTCTCCGGTCGCGACTGTGGCGCCGACACCGACGACGTGCTCGCCGCGCTCGGCATCGCCCCCGACGACATCGCCCAGCTCCGCGCCGACGGCGCGATCGCCTGAGCAGGAAACCGAGAAGGAAGCCCGTGACCGACCTCGCCCACTCCCCCACACCCGATGCCGCCACCGATGCCGCCACTGACACGACGGCGCTGCTGCTCGACGCCGTCGCGCAGGGGCTGACGGTCTTCGACCTCGGCCGCACCCTGACCGTCGGGATGCCGCAGTCGCCGAACCACCCGGCGTACTGGCACGCCCTGCCGCGCCGCCACGGCGACATGGTGCGCGCCGACGGCGGCTCGGCGGCCAACGACATGATCAGCATGGGCACGCACGTCGGCACCCACATCGATGCGCTGTCCCACGTCTCCCAGGACGGCAAGCTGTACGGCGGCCTGGACGCCGACGCCGCGCTCCAGGGCGGCCGGTACGCCGAGCTCGGCGCCCACACGATCGAGCCGATGGTCCGCCGCGGCGTCCTCCTGGACGTGCCCACGACGCTGGGCGTCGGCCGGCTGGAGGCCGGCCAGGAGATCACCGTCGCGGACCTGACCGCCACCGCCGAGCGCCAGGGCAGCGCGATCCGCCCGGGCGACGTGGTGCTGGTCCGATCCGGCTGGGGCCAGCACTTCGACGCGGGCGACGGCGACACCTACCGCGGCCTGAGCACCGGCGTGCCCGGCGTGGGCGAGGCCGGCGCCACCTGGCTGGCGGACCACGGCATCCACGCCACCGGCGCGGACACGATCGCCTACGAGCGGCTGGCCCCCGGCGCCGGCCACGGGCTGCTGCCGGCGCACCGGGTGCTGCTGGTCGAGCGCGGCATCTACATCGTCGAGGCGATGGACCTCGAGGCGCTGGCCGCAGCGGGCGTCCACGAGTTCCTGCTGGTGCTCTCGCCGCTGAAGTTCTACGGCGCCACCGGCTCGCCGGTGCGCCCGCTGGCGGTGGTCGGCCGATGACCGTGGCAGCCCCGCTCGGAACCGCCGCGCCGACGCTCGGCGCCGCGCTGGCCGACTTCGCCGTCGCCGCCTATCGCGACGGCGTACCGGACCAGGTCGCCGCCAGCGTCCGGGAGCGGGTCCTGGACGTGCTCGGCCTCTGCGTCGCGGCGCACCGCCTGGAGACCAGCGCGATGATCGTCGACCACGTGCTCGACCAGGGCGGCCACGCGCAGGCCACGATCGTCGGCGTCCCGACGCGGGTGACCGCGGCCCAGGCAGCACTGGCCAACGGCGTGCTGGCGCACTCGCTCGACTACGACGACACCCACCTGCCCTCGGTGCTGCACCCCTCTGCGTCGGTGGTGCCGGCGGCGCTGGCGGCCGCCGAGCACGTGGGCGCCGACGGGGAGCAGCTGGTCCGCGCGATCGCGGTCGGGCTCGAGGTCGCGGTCCGGCTGGGGATGGCCGGCTACGACGCGGAGCTGGGCAACTCGGTCTTCTTCGAGCACGGCCAGCACGCCACCTCGATCACGGGCGCGATGGGCGGCGCGGTGGCCACCTCGCTGCTGTACGGCGCGGACTCCACCGACGCGGCCGCGGACGTGCTGCACGCGCTCGGCCTGACCGCGTCGATGGCGTCGGGGATCATCGAGGCCAACCGCACCGGCGGCACCGTCAAGCGGCTGCACTGCGGCATCGCCGCCCAGTCCGCGGTGACCGCGGCGCAGCTGGTGCGGCGCGGGTTCACCGGCCCGCCGAGCGTGCTGGAGGGCCGGTTCGGCTTCTTCGAGGCCTGGCTGCACGGCCGGTTCTTCCCGGCCGAGATCACCGATGGCCTGGGTACGGACTGGGCGGTGCCGGGGATCTTCTTCAAGCCGTACCCCGCGAACCACTTCACCCACACCACCGTCGACGCCGGTCGGGCGCTGGCCGCCCGCGGCCTCACCCCCGACCGGGTCGCGTCCGTCACCGTCGGGGTCGCCTCCTCCACCGTCCGCACGATCGGGGAGCCGCTCGCGGTCAAGCAGGCCCCGGAGACCGGCTACCAGGCGCAGTTCAGCGGACCGTACGCGTTCGCGGCCGGCCTGATCGGCGGCGGCGGACTCGCGGTGGGCCTGGACGACTACACCGACGCCCTGGCCACCGACCCGGTACGCCGGGACCTGATGGCGAAGGTGACCGTCGTCGGCGACCGGCGCTGCGACGCGATCTACCCGCACCAGTTCCCGGCCGTGGTCACCGTGGTGACCACGGACGGGGAGACCCTCGTCGAGGAGGTGCTCACCAACCGGGGCGGCCCCGCGCGGCCGCTGAGCGCCGACGAGCTCGGCCGCAAGTTCCGCGACAACGTCGCCGGCCGCCTCTCCGACACCACCACCGCCGCCGTGCGTGACCGCGTGCTGGGGCTCGCCGGCGCCGACCCGATCGACGACCTGATGCCCCTGCTCGCCAGCTTCACCGACGTCCAGAACGAGAACTGAGGAGACCCCCGTGCCCGACCTCGACCTGATCATCACCAACGTCTCGGTGGTCCTCGACGGCCACGACGAACCGCAGCCGGTCGACATCGGCATCAAGGACGGCCGGTTCGTGGCGCTCGAGGCGGGCCTCGACCCGGACTCTGCCGTCGAGGTCGTCGACGCCGGCGGCAAGGTCGCCTTCCCCGGCGTCGTCGACGGGCACCAGCACTGGGGCATCTACAACCCGCTGCCCGAGGACGCGGCCAGCGAGAGCCGCGCCTGCGCGCAGGGCGGCGTGACGACCGCGCTGACCTACATGCGCACCGGCCAGTACTACCTGAACAAGGGCGGCCCGTACGCCGACTTCTTCCCCGAGGTGCTGGAGCAGACCGAGGGTCGGGCGCTGGTCGACTACGCCTACCACCTGGCACCGATGAGCAAGCAGCACATCGACGAGATCCCGGCGCTGGTCACCGAGCACGGGGTGACCTCGTTCAAGGTCTTCATGTTCTACGGCAGCCACGGCCTGCACGGGCGCTCCAGCGACCAGTCCTCGTTCCTGATGACCCCCGAGGGCGAGCGCTACGACTACGCGCACTTCGAGTTCGTCATGCGCGGCATCCAGAAGGCCCGGGAGGAGAACCCGGAGCTGGCCGACCGGATCTCGCTCTCGCTGCACTGCGAGACCGCCGAGATCATGGCGGCCTACACGAAGATGGTCGAGGAGGACGGCACGCTGACCGGCCTGCCGGCGTACTCCGCCTCGCGGCCGCCGCACTCGGAGGGCCTGGCGGTGACCATCGCCTCCTACCTGGCGCACGAGACGCAGCTGCCGACGATCAACCTGCTCCACCTCACCTCCCGCAAGGCGGTGGAGGCGGCGCTGACGATGGCCGCGGCGTTCCCGCACATCGACTTCCGCCGGGAGGTCACCGTCGGCCACCTGCTCGCCGACTGCGACACCGCGCACGGCGTCGGCGGCAAGGTGAACCCGCCGCTGCGCCCGCGCGAGGACGTCGAGGCACTGTGGTCCTACCTGCTGGACGGGAAGATCGACTGGGTGGTCAGCGACCACGCCTGCTGCAAGGACGAGATGAAGTTCGGCGAGGACCGCGAGGACGTCTTCGTGGCCAAGTCCGGCTTCGGCGGCGCGGAGTACCTGCTCGCCGGGATGGTCAGCGAGGGCTCGAGGCGCGGGCTCTCGTTCGGCCGGGTCGCCCAGCTGACGGCGACGAACCCGGCCGCACGGTACGGCCTGGGCGGCAGCAAGGGCGCGATCCGGGTCGGCCTGGACGCCGACGTCGCGCTGGTCGACGTCGACCACGTCTGGACGGTGCGCGCCGAGGAGTCGGAGTCGACCCAGGAGTACACCCCCTTCGAGGGCGCGAAGCTGACCGCGAAGGTCACCGACACGTTCTTGCGGGGCAACCGGATCATGACCGACGGCGTGGTCACCACCGCTGCGCCCACCGGCCGCTACCTGCGCCGCCCCCAGTGACCACGGAAGCGAGGAAACGATGAGCACACCGCAGAACGTCGTCATCACCGGTAGCACGCAGGGCATCGGCTTCGCCCTCGCGCGCGAGCTCCACGCACGTGGGCACAACGTCGTGGTCACCGGCCGCGACGCCGGCAGGATCGAGGCCGCTCTCGCCTCGCTGGCCGAGCAGCCCGGCGGCGAGGTGCGCGGCTACGCCGTCGACGTCACCGACGCCGACGCGGTCGACGAGCTGTGGCAGAAGGCGGTCACCGAGCTCGGGTCGATCGACATCTGGATCAACAACGCCGGGGTGGCGCACACGACGACGTCCATCGCGGACACGCCTCCCGGCGCGGTCCGAGCCATGGTGACCACGAACATGATGGGCACCATCCACGGCTGCCAGTCGGCCGTCCGGGGCATGCGGGAGCAGGGCCACGGCCGGATCTTCAACATGCTCGGCGGCGGCAGCGACGGGAAGATCCGGCCCAACATGGGCGTGTACGGCGCCACCAAGCGCGGTCTCGACCACTTCACCCGCGCGTTGGCCAAGGAGCTCGCCGGCACCGACGTCACCGTCGGCCAGGTCCGCCCCGGGATCCTGATCACCGAGGGCTGGCTGCGCGAGGCCGCCTCGGCCCCGGAGCAGGTCAGCGGCCAGCGGCGGATCCTGAACATCCTCACCGACCACGTCGACGACGTGGCCCCGGTGCTGGTCGAGCGGATCCTGGCGAGCACCAAGAACGGCGACGCGATCGCCTGGCTCACCACCGCGCGGATCACCCGGCGGTTCCTCACCCCGGGGTACGCCGACCGGCACGACGTGCTGGAGCGCTACGGCCTGTAGTCCCGCCCCGCGAGTCGGCAGGAAGGTTCCTGCCGACTCGCGGCGGGTCGACCCGCGGGCTCAGGTGACCTTGAACGAGGTCTTCGCCGTGGACTTCGTGAAGTAGGTGCTGGCCGGGTAGGTGACCTTCACCGTGTACTTGCCCTTCTTCCTCACCTTCGCCTTGGTCAGCACCAGCGTCGCCTTGCCCTTCGCGAGCGGCACCTTCTCCGAGGCCACCTTCTTCGTGCCCCTCTTGACCAGGTAGGTGACCTTGCCGGTCGGCGTGCCGGCGACGGCCTTGACCGTGGTCACCAGCTTGGCCTTCCGCTTCTTGTACGTCGCCGTCGCCTTGCTGGTGGTCGTGGCGACCACCGGGACGTCGACGGAGACCGGGACCTCCAGCGTGCACGGGATCTCGGCGAGGTCGACGACGGTGAGCTTCAGGCTGTCGACCTCGACGGCGAGCCTCTTCGCGGCCCCGGTGACGGTGCCGCTCATCGGCGGCATCGGGACGTTGACACCGCCGTGGAAGTCACCCCTGCGGCTGCCGGTCAGCGTGACCGGACTGCCGCCGACCGTCGTCTCCATCTCGCCCACGAACTCCCGGTCCTCGAAGCTGAGGATCGCCGGCGCGGTGTTCGGCATCTCGTCGAGCTTGACCGACACCTTCGCCGTGCTCGCGCCGGTGAAGCTCGCGCTGAAGCTGGCCGCGGTCGCGTAGACGAACTCACTGGCGCCGAACGCACACCCGAACGGGACCTCGGCCGACGTGGCGGCACGCGCGGGACCGACGGCGGCGAGCGTCGCCACGGCGAGCCCCACGGCGACGGCGCCGATCGGCAGGGCGCGGGACGAGCGAGCCTTGATCGTAGGGAACTTCACGTCTCCTCCTCGGTTAACGGCCCCCCGCAATCAATTCGGAATACGTCTACGATATAGAATATTGGGCAGGACGAAAGTCCCGTGCGTTACGAGATCGCAAAATCCGCCGCGGGCGCGCGGCCGCGGCCGCGCGCAGCTCGCGGAAAAAACCCGAGGTCCCGGAGCGCGCCGCGCCCCGGGACCTCGGTCCCATCACAGCCTCCGCCCGCTCCCCCACGGCGCGGGACGGAGGCCGTGGCCTCAAGCGGCCCGCGTCCCGGCGCTCGGACGAGCGCCGGGACGCGGACTCAGTGGATCAGCACTCCTCCAGGACGAGCGCGGTCGCGGCCGCGAGGGCGTCCTCAGCGGACTCGAGCGCGACCGTGGCGCTCGCCAGCGTCGACTTCGCCGAGCCGAGCGACGGCTTCACGTTGTCCAGCGCCTTCTTCTTGGCGGCCACCGTCGAGTTGGCCTTCTTCAGCGCCTGCTTGGCCTTGGCCATCGCCTTCTTCGTCGTGGCGTTCTTCTTCTTCTTGAACGCCTTGGTCGCCTTGGTCGCCTTGGCCTTGGCCTTCTGGGCCTTGGCCTGCGAGGCCTTCAGCTGGGCGGTGGCGTTCTTGATCTTGGCCGCGGCGGCGTCGACCGCCTTCTTCGCAGCGGCGACGGCGGCGGTCGCGGTCGCGACCTCACCCTCGGCCTCGGTCTCCGCCGCGTCCGCGGCGACGCACTCCTCGGTCGGGTCGACCACCTCGATCTCGAAGAGGGCGCCCTCGGAGGCCGACTGCTCGAGGGTGCACGGGATCGAGGTGCTGGCGCCGACCGCCGTGGTGATCCCGGCGGCCACCACCTGGAGGGTGGAGCCCTCCGTCTCCGGCGACGCCGACATCGCCGGCATCGCCACCGCGACGCCGCCGCGGAAGTCGCCCTGGTAGGAGCCCGTCAGCGGCAGCTCCGCGTCGTCGACGTACGCCTCGAGGGTGGCGGTGATCTCCTGGTCGGTCAGCGCGATGAACACCGGGGCGGTGTTGGGCATGTCATCGAACGTGGCGCTCAGCGTGACGTCGCCGGCGAGGTCGCGCTTCGCGGACATCTCGACGTCGGTCATGTAGGCGAACTTGTTGTTGCCGAACGTGCAGAGGTAGCTCAGGTCGCCCGCGTCCTCGGGGAACATGATCGGGACCGTCGCAGCCGCCGGCGTCTCGCTCGGGCTGCAGGTGAAACCGTAGTTGTCGATGGTGACATCCAGCTCACCGAGGACGACGCTCAGCGACTCGCCCTTCGCACCGATCACACCGGTCAGCGCCGGAAGGTCGACCGGCTGGCCGCCCCCGAAGTCGGCGACCATGGAGCCGGCAAGCTCAACGGGGCTCGCCCCACCGTCCACCGTGACCGAGACGGTCGCGCTGTGAGCGGCGTCCTCGATGAACACGAACCCCGGGGCCGGGTTGGCGATCGGGCCGAAGTCGACGGACAGCGCGGCGCGGCCGGTCGCGCGGTCCCACTCCGCCGTGACCTCGACATCGACCGTCGGAGAGAACGGCGACTCACCGAACAGGCAGTCGAGGTCCATCCCCTCGACGGCGGTCGCCTGCGCCGGGCCAGCCATCAGGACGGGAACGGCGAGCGCGCTCGCGACGACGGCACCGCTGGCGAGGGACGCCAGCCCACGGCGGCCCCTGATCGAATGGAACTGCATGTTTCCTCCTCGGTCGGCCCGGACCCCTAGGTGTGGCCTGGGTCTCACTCGGAAGATATACAATATCTCATCTCTTATATCGCCGATTTGGGTGACGCCGACGTTAAATCAGGGGCGGTCCCCGCGCGGGGCCCGCGCCAGCACGGCCCGCGCCTGCCTCGCCACGGCCTCGTCGATCATCCGGCCGCGGCCGTCCACCGCGACCCCGGAGCCCGCGGCGGCCAGCGCGGCCAGCACGTCGGCCGCCTCGGCCAGCGCCGCCTCGCTCGGGGTGAACACGTCGTTGACCACCGCCACCTGGGCCGGATGGATGCACGCGCGGCCGACGAAGCCCATCCGCGCCAGTGCCTCGCTGGATCGGCGCAGCGCGTCGAGGTCGCGGAAGTCGGTGGAGACCGGGGCGATCGGCGGCGCGATCCGGGCCGCGGCCGAGACCAGCACCACCTGCGAGCGCACGTACAGCAGCTCCCGCTCGTCCGGTCCGAGCGTGACGCCGAGGTCCGCGCGCAGGTCCGCCTCCCCCACCTGCAGCCGGTGGACCCGCGGCGCGGCCGCGATCTCGCCCGCCCGCAGGATCGAGGCAGCGCTCTCCAGCAGCGGTACGACGCCCGCCGCCGATCCGGCGGCGGCCAGCACCCGGTCCACGGCGAGCACGTCGGCGGCACGCTCCGCCTTGGCGAGCACCACGCCGGCCAGGGCCGGTGCGCCCGCGATCGCGGCCACGTCGACCAGGCCGAGCTCGCCGGCGTTCACCCGGACGGTCACCGCGACGTCGGTGCGGTCGACCGAGCTCAGCCAGTCGGCCACCGTCGAGCGGGCGTACTCCTTGCGGGCGGGCGCGACGGCGTCCTCGAGGTCGACGATCACCTCGTCGGCGCCCCGGTCCAGCGCCTTCTCGAGCTTCTCCGGCGCGTCGCCGGGGACGTAGAGCGCCGAGCGCGCCAGCCGGGGGCCGGGCGCGTCCGTGTCCGGCGCGGACGCAGGCTCAGCCGACACGGGTCTCCCCCTTGATCAGCGACTTCGCCACGACGGTGCGCAGGATGTCGTTGGTTCCCTCGCCGATGCTCATCAGGATCGCGTCGCGGTAGAGCCGCTCCACCTCGAACTCGGTGGAGTAGCCGTAGCCGCCGTGGACCTTCATCGAGTCGATGGCGGCCTGCAGCGCGACCTCGGAGCAGAAGATCTTCGCCATCCCGGTGGCGCCGTCGGCCCGACCGGCCCGGACCGCGTCGGCGGCCCAGTAGGCCATCAGCCGCGCCGCCTGGACCTGCGTGCCGAGCTCGCCGAGCTTGAGCTGGATCGCCTGGAAGTCGGCGATCGGCTTGCCGAACGCGTGCCGCTCCTGGGCGTAGGCGAGCGCCTCGTCGTGGGCGCGTTGCGCGATGCCGACCGAGCGGGCCGCGATGTTGACCCGGCCCCACTCCAGTGCCGAGAGCACCTGCTGCATGCCGATGCCCTCGACCCCGCCGACCAGCTGGTCCTTGTGCACGCGCACGTCGTCCAGGTGGATCTCGCAGGACTCGGTGCCCTTGTAGCCGAGCTTCGGGATGTCCTTGGTGACCTGGTAGCCCGGTGTGTCCGCCTCGATCAGCAGGACGCTCATCCCCCGGTGCGCCGGGGACGCGGACGGGTCGGTCTTGACCAGCACCGGCAGCGGGTCGGCGTACCGGGCGTTGGTGATCCACATCTTCGAGCCGTTGACCACGTAGTGGTCGCCGTCGAGGCGGGCCGTGGTGCGGATCCCCTGCAGGTCGGTGCCGGCGTCGGGCTCGGTGAGGCCGATGCCGGTACGCCGTTCGCCGGTGGCCAGCCCCGGCAGATAGCGCTGCTTCTGGTCGGGCGTGCCGTGCATCGCGATCAGCCGGCAGGCCAGCGAGTGGCTGCCGAGGATGCCGGCGATGCCCATCCAGCCGCGGGCGATCTCCTCGAAGACCAGCGCGAACGCCACCGGGTCCAGGTCGAGGCCGCCGTACTCCTCGGGAACGGTGATCCCGAACAGGCCCATGTCGGCCATGCCGGCGACGATCTCGGTCGGGTAGCGGCCTGTCTGCTCCCACTCGCGGGCGACCGGCACGATCTCCTTGTCGACGAAGGTGCGCAGCAGCGCCTTGAACTCGCGCTGCTCCTCGGTGAGCTGGAAGTCCATCTCAGGCCTCTCGGTGGTGCTGGTCGGTGCCGGTGACGGCGGGGACGAAGTAGGGCAGGGCGCGACCGTCGTCGAGGTCGTGCCAGGCGACGGAGACCGGGTCTCCGATCCGCCACGAGTCGGGCTCCTTGCCGACGCCCGCCCCCTCGAGCCGGGTGAGCAGGATCGGCCCCTCGGCCAGCCGCACCCGCGCGACGACGTACGGCGTGGGCAGGTCCGGCCGGGGCGCCCGGTGGACCACGGTGAAGCTGTCCACCACGCCCGTCCCCTCGGTCGGGGCGAGGGTGAGCAGGTCGGTGGCGCCGCAGCCGGTGCACAGCGCGCGGGGCGGGTGCTGGGTGTGGCCGCAGCCGCAGGTCTGCACGGTGAGCCGGTGCTCGCCGGTGGCCCGCCACCAGCCGGCGGTGACCTCGTCGGCGGGCGGCACCGCGCCGAACGTCGCCTCGGGCGCGCGCCCGCTGGTCGGGGCGCTCATCGGGTCCTCCCGAGGACGACGGTGGCGTGGGTGGAGAGGATGCCGCCGGTGCCGTGCGCGACGGCGACCTCGGCGCCGGGCACCTGCCGGTCCCCCGCCTCGCCGCGCAGCTGGCGCACGGCCTCGACCAGCAGCAGCACGCCGTACTGGCCGGGGTGGCAGTAGGAGAGACCGCCGCCGGAGGTGTTGAGCGGCAAGGACCCGCCGGGGCGGATGGCGCCGCCGGCGACCAGGTCGAGCGCCTCGCCCGGCTGGCAGAAGCCGAGCGCCTCGAGGGTGAGCGCGACGGTGATCGTGAACGAGTCGTAGACCTGGGCGACGTCGACGTCGGCGACGGTGATCCCGGCCCGCTCGAACGCGTCCGAGGCGGACCCGACGGCGCCGGTGACGGTGAGGTCGTCGACGGTCGTGAAGGAGATGTTGGTGGTCCGCTCGCCGTAGCCGAGCACGCTGACCGGGGTCGTCGGCAGGTCCCGGGCCCGCTCCAGCGAGGTCAGCACGATCGCGCCGCCGCCGTCGGTGACCAGGCAGCAGTCGGCGGCGGTCAGCGGGGTCGAGATCGGCGTCGCGCCGACCACGTCGTCGACGCTCAGGGAGCCCTTGCCGTAGCGGAAGGCGGCCGGGTTGAGCAGCGCCCACTCCCGCGCCGCGACCGCCACCTCCGCCAGCTCGGCGTGCGTGCGGCCGTAGCGGTGCAGGTAGGACTGGGCGGCCATCGCGTAGTAGGACAGCGGGTAGAGCGGGTCGTAGGGCTCCTCGAACTGGGCCTCGGGCACCCACGGATCGAACACGCCGCCGAGCTTGCGGGAGGCCGCCGAGCGCTGGTTGGAGGCGAACGAGATGACCACCACCGAGGCCTGTCGGGCCTCGATCGCCTGCGCGGCACGGGCGACGAACATCTCGAAGGCGCTGCCGCCCGCGAAGGTGGAGTCGGTCCAGGTCGGCTCGATCCCCAGGTAGTCGGCCAGCTGCGTGGCGGAGAATCGGGAGACGCCGGTGGTGGCGATGCCGTCGACGTCGGCCAGGGTCAGCCCGGCGTCGGCCAGCGCCCGGGTGACCGCCTGGGTCTGCAGGTGCAGGATCGACTTCCCGGTCACCCCGAGGTCGCACTCGGCGGCGCCGACGATCGCGACGCCGCCGCCACCGCGGCTCACGCGCCGCCCCCGGCCCCTGGCCCGTCCGCGCGGCCCAGCAGGACGACGGCCCGCGCCGGCGCCGCCGCGGCCCGCCCCGGCGACCCGTCGTCGGCGACCACGTGCACCGCGAGGTCGACCTCGAGCCGCCCCTCCGAGACCGCGGTCACGGTCCCGGTGCAGCGCACCGTCTCGCCCGCGAAGACCAGGTTGCGGAAGGTGAACTCCAGCTCACGGACGAAGCTGAGCGGGCCCAGCCAGTCCTGGAGCTGCTCGACCAGCAGCGCACCGAACACCTGGCCGTCCACGATCGGGGCCGGCAGCTTCTTCTGCGCGACGTAGGCCGTGTCGTAGTGCAGCTGGTGCCAGTCCCAGGTGGCGCCGGCGTACGCGACCATGTCGGTCAGCGTGATGGTGCGCTCGAGCGGCGCGACGGCGTCGCCGACCGCGATCCTCGACTGGTCCGCGTACTCCGCGGGAGCCGCCTCGGTGGGGGCGCTCATGCCTTCTCCAGTCCGACGAAGATGATCGTCTCGGCGTTCTCGGCGAGGGGCTCGCCGTGCTGGTCGGTGTAGGTGGCGGTCGAGGAGACGATGAGCATCGCGTTGCCGGAGCCGGTGACCTTCTCGCTGACGCCGGTGATCCGCCAGGTCGCGGTGACCACGTCCTCGGGCCGGATCCGGCGGTGGAAGGTGTACCTGTTCCCGCCCCGGACCTGCCGGGTGCCGGGGATGTCGAGGTCCCAGGTGTGGCCGGCGTAGCCCTCGTGGTCCATCGGCAGCGCCGCGTACTGGTTGGTCTCGCAGACCAGCGTGAGCGGCGCGGTCACCCCCGCCAGCCCGTGCGCCCGCGCGTGGTCGGGGTCGGAGTAGAGCGGGTTGTCGTCGCCGATCGCGAGCCCGAAGTAGCGCCCGGCGGCGGCGCCGAACGGCTCGGGCGCGGTGTAGACCTTGGTCCGGCCGACCAGCGCCCTGACCTCGTCGGTGAGCAGGCTCATCGTCACCCCTGCCCCTCGTGGTCGGCCGGGTACAGCGCGGTCGGGAAGACCTCGAGCAGGAACTCGGGCCGCAGCAGGCAGTCGCACAGCGCGGCGCTCGGCGCCGGCGCACCGGGGCCGAGCAGGCGCTCCCGGACCTCGAGCACCTCCTTGAAGTCCGCCGCCGCCGAGGCGACGCAGTACTCGACGGTGTGCACCAGGTGCTCGGGGCCGAGCCCGGCGTGCGCGAGCAGGTGCAGGATCGCGCCGTACGTCGCCTCCGCCTGCGCCCCGAGGTCGCCCTCGTGCAGCGCCGCCTGCGTCTCCATGTCCAGCGCGGCGAAGCCGGACATGAACAGCGTCCGGCCGGCCTTCACGCCCGGCGCGTAGGTGAGGGTGTCGTAGCGCGACCAGCCCGGGTTGACCAGCTCCAGCGGGTGCCGCGAGGCGGTCACGTCGATGGCGACCAGCTGGCCCGGCACGTGCAGGCGCGACATCAGGATGCCGCCCGCGCCCGGGTAGACGGTGCCGTCGTTGTGGCCGAGCAGCTCCTTCCGGACGTGGTGGGTCTTGCGGTAGACCGCGCGGGTGTCGGGCGTGGAGTAGTCGTAGGTGGTGACCGCGTGCCCCAACGTCAGGCCGGCCCTCTCCAGCAGGTCGCCGGCCCGTTCCAGGCAGTAGCGGTACTGCGCCACGAAGTCGCCGGGCGCGACCAGGTCGCCGTGCTCGTCGACCGGGACCACGGTGGGCAGGTGGAGCACGCCGTCGTCGCCCGGACCGTCGGTGTGCAGCTCGACGGCCAGCGGGGCGTCGGAGTCGATCAGCCCCTCGACGACGACCGTGCTGACACCGGCGTCCGGTCCGAGGACGTCGGCGCGGACGCCGGCGGCGTCGGGGTACTCGGCCAGTCCTGCGACGGTGACGTTCTCGGTCACCCGGGTGACGTGCTCGGGGCCGAGGCCGGACGCCTCGAGCCGCGCCAGTGCGGCCGCGTAGGCGGTGCGCGCCTGCTGCTCCATCGAGCCGTGCTGCATCGATCCGCTGCCGGTCATTCAGGCCTCCATCGGTACGGCGGCCGCGTCGGCCGCACAGGTGATCAGGTCGGTCAGGTCGGGGGCGTCCGGCAGGCCGCGGAGCGCGGTCACCAGCGGCACGGAGCCGGGTCCGGCGTTGCCGGCGAACTTGGCCAGCAGGTCGGCGTCGCTCAACGGCGCCGCCCCGCCGCCGGGACTGCGGTCGACGCGGCCGGTGACCAGGCGGCCGTCGGCCAGGGTGAGCGTCACCTCGCCGGCGGCATCGGCCGCGGCCATCCCGGCCGCGGGGCCGGTCGTGGGCTCCCAGGTGGTGGCCGCGGCCAGCGCGATGACCTCGGGACGCGCGAGCTGGTCGTCGCGGTAGGTGTCGACGCCGACGGTGCCGTCGTGCAGCAGTGCGGCGACGCTCCAGGGCAGGCTGAACTTCGCCGCGTAGGGGCTCGCGGGGCGGGCGGGATCGCGATCCGTCGGGCAGACCACGGACGCCGAGTCGGGGTGGACCAGCGCATGCACGGCGACGACGTCGCCGGCCGTCGCACCGGCGGTGCTCAGGGCCGCGCCGGCCGCCGCCATGCTGGCGTGGGCGAGCTGACAGGTCGGCCAGGGCTTGATGCCGATCCGGGTGGTCTCCCAGTCCGTCGGGTCGGCGCCGCCGAGGCCCGCCAGGATCGCCGTCCGCTCGACGACCCCGGTGGTCAGGGCGTCGTAGAGCCCGTGCGGCCCGTCCAGGACGGTCTCGGGGCCGGTGGCGCCGGCGGCGGCCAGTCGGGCCGCGGTGATCCCCGCCTGGGAGGCGAAGCCGGGGTGGAGCTGCTTGGTGCTGGCGCCGGTGGCGAGGAAGGCCAGCAGCCCGCCGGCCTGGCTGCCGGCGATGCCGAGCGCGTGGGTCGCGGTGGCGCCGTCGAGCCCCATCAGGCGGGCGGCGATCGCCGCCGAGGAGAAGACCCCGGCGGCCATCGTGGCGTGCAGGCCGCGGGCGTGGAACCCGTGCGGCGCGGCCGCGGCGACACGGCAGGCGACCTCGTAGCCGACGACCGCGGCGACGAGCACCTCGGCGCCGGTCGCCCCGACCTGCTCCCCCACCGCGAGGGCCGCGGGGAGCACGACCGAGGTCGCGTGCACCAGCCCGCCGGCGTGGGTGTCGTCGAAGTCCAGCGCGTGCACCAGCGTGCCGTTGGCCAGCGCGGCGGCGGGCGCGCCGACCCGGTCGCGGCCGCCGAGGATCGTCGCCTCCGCGGGACCGCCGAGGCCGCGCGCGACCTCGACCGCGGGGCCGGCGGCGTCGGCTCGGGCGGCGGCGACCGCCGTACCGAGGCCGTCGAGGAGGTGGCGCAGGGCGGCCTCGCGGACGGCGACCGGCACCACCACGTCGCCGACCGCCCAGCGGGCCAGGTCGGGGGCGATCAAGCGCCGCTCCCGGGCTGGTCCCCGAAGGCGCCGTCCTCGGTCAGCCGCGCGACCCGCTCGGCGTCCAGGCCGAGCACGTCGTCCATCACCCAGCCGAAGTCCTCGTTGCGCTGCGGCGCGCGGCGGTACGTCGGCGGCTCGGTGCCGACGCGGACCGGCGAGGCGACCTGCTTCACGGTGCCGTAGTGCGGGTGCTCGGTCTCCACCACCAGGTTCCGGGCGATGGTGTGCTCCTCGCGCAGCGCGGCCGGCACGTCGTTGATCGGCCCGCACGGCACCGACGCCGGGTAGAGCTCGCCCAGCCACTCGTCGACCGTGCGCTGCTTGAAGATCTCCTCCAGCTGGGCCACGAGCTCGGCCTGCCGCTGCTGGCGGCCGGAGAAGTCGCCGTACGGCGAGCCGGCCTCGGCCCACTCGGGGTGGCCGACCACGTCGGCCAGCCGCGCCCAGAACTTCTCCTTCGCGCAGCCCACCACGAACCAGCCGTCCTTCGCCTCGAACGCCTGGAACGGCACCAGCGACGGGTGCGCCGAGTGCCGGGTCCGGGTCGGCGTGTAGCCGGCGTTGAGGTGCCAGGTCGCGGGGTAGGTGAGCATCCCCATCGCGGTGTCGTAGAGGCTGACGTCGCAGTCCATCCCGACCCCGTCACGGCGGGCCGCGTGCAGCCCGGCGAGCAGCGAGAGCGCGGCCACGTAGCCGCCGGAGAAGTCGACCAGCGACAGGCCGGACTTGGTGGGCGGGCCGTCGGGCTCGCCGGTCAGGTCCATCCAGCCGGCCAGCCCCTGGAGCACGTAGTCGTAGCCGGGCTCCTTCTGCCGCGGCCCGGTCATCCCGAAGCCGGTCAGCGAGCAGCAGACGATGGCCGGGTTGAGGTGCTTGAGCTGGTCGTAGGTGATGCCGATCTTCGCCGGCACGTCCCCGCGTAGGTTGGAGTAGACGACGTCGGAGACCTTGACCAGCTCCTCGAAGACCTCCCGCCCGGCGGGCGTGGAGAGGTCGAGGGAGAGCGAGCGCTTGTTGCGGTTGAAGGTCTCGAAGAAGAGGGAGTCCTCCCCGGAGAAGTACGGCGGCACGTACCGGCCGACGTCGCCGCCGACCCGCGGGTCCTCGATCTTGATCACCTCGGCGCCGAGGTCGGCCAGGTGCACGCTGCCGAACGGGCCGGCGCCGTACTGCTCCAGCGAGATGATCCGGACGTCCTCGAGCGGCTTCACTGCCGTCCTCCTGTCAGCGTGTGGATCAGGGCGATGACCTCGTCCTGGCCGGCGCGGACCTGCGCCGGGGTGAGCCCGTGGGTGGGGGCGGAGAGCTTGACCGCGTCCGCGATCCCCTCGTACGCCGACAGCTGCTCGGCGACGCGGTCCCGGTCGCCGTTCAGGGTGATCGCGTCGACCATGCCGGGGGTGACCACCTCGGCCAGGTGCTCGGCGCCGGCCCCGGCGCGGAACGCCTCGACCACCCGCTGCTGGGCCTCGCCGAGGCCGTGGAAGTCGAAGAAGTCGGCGTAGGTGCGGACGCTGGCGTAGAACCCGACGTGCCCGCGGACCCGGTCGACCGCGGCGGCCGGGTCGGCGTCGACGGAGCAGCAGGCGGAGACCACGAGCTCGATCTCGTCGCGGTCGCGGCCGGCGGCCTCCAGGCCGGTCTCGACCTCCGGCAGGATCCGGGACTTCAGGTAGGCCGGGGAGCAGAGCTCGTGGCTGATCCAGCCGTCGGCGATCCGCCCGGCCAGTCTCGTCATCGCGGGGCCCATCGCCGCCAGGTAGACCGGGATGCTGTCGCGGACCATCGGGTAGGGCCGCTCGTAGCCGCGGATCCGCATCGGCTCGTGCTCGCCGTCCAGGTCGATCTCGCGACCCGCGCACGCGTCGGCCCAGAAGGCGCGGACGTTGCGCACGGTCTCGGTCAGGTGGGTCACCGGCTTGCCCCACCGGGCGTGGTGCCAGTCCTCGTTGAGCCGCTGCACGCCGGTGCCGAGCCCGAGCAGGAACCGGCCGCCGGAGATCTCGTCGAGGTCGAGGGCCTCCAGCGCGGTCACCATCGGGCTGCGGGTGAACGCGAGCGCGATCGCGGTGCCGACCTGGGCGGTGCTGGTCGCCTGGGCGAGCGCGGCGGCGCTGACGGTGGCACTGCGGTGCAGCTCCGGCGCCCAGACCACCGCCGCCCCGGCCCGCTCGGCGCGGGCCGCGGCGTCGGCCATCTCGGCGAGGGTCTCCCCCCACGGGGCGAACGTGATCCGCACGGGTCAGGCCCGGCGCTCGGCGGAGTCGGCGAGGGGCGTGCCGGCCTCGAGCGACCGCTTGCCCACGGGGAAGATCCCCTCCAGCTGCTCGGCGCCGGCCTTGTAGACGTAGAACGTCCGCTTGAACGAGCACACCTCGTCGCCGTGCTGGTTGAGCGTGCGGGTCTTCACCGTGACGATGCCGGCGTGCGGGCGGCTGTCGGACTCCCGCTTCTCCAGCACCAGCGACTCGCTGTAGAGCGTGTCGCCGGCGAAGACCGGGTGGGTCATCCGGATCTCGTCCCAGCCCAGGTTGGCGAACGCGTTCTGGGTCAGGTCGGTGACGCTCTGACCGACGGCGATCGCGACGGTGAGCGTGGAGACGACCAGCGGCTTCCCGAACTCCGAGCGGGCGGCGTACTCGCTGTTGAAGTGCATCTGGTTGGTGTTCATCGTCATCAGCGAGAACGTGATGTTGTCGTTCTCGGTGACCGTGCGGCCGAGGGGGTGCTGGTAGACGTCACCCACCGCGAAGTCCTCGAAGAACCGGCCCTCCCAGCCCTTCTGAACCGTCATCGTGGACTCCTTTCCCTGGACGACGGCACGGCCGTCGTCACGTCGATCAGCAGCCGCGCGACCTGCGCGGGTGCGGTCAGCGGCGCGTCGTGGCCGCTCTCGAGGAGGCGGTAGTCGCGCCGCTCGGCGTCGAGCCGCGCGCGGACCGCCGTGGCCGGATAGCCCGGCGGGGTCGCGTCGCAGAAGACGAAGTGCTCCGGTACGCCGTCCGGTGCCGCGGGGACCGGGTCGAGCGCGACCGCGACCGGCGTGGCGGTGGTCCGCTCGGCCAGCCAGGCCGCGGCGGACGCGTCGAGGTCGGACGCGGGAGCGGGAGCGGGGACCACGGCGGCGCGCGGCGGCAGCGGGTCGGGCGCTCCCCCGGGATGGAGGTCGACAGCGCGCTCGCCCGGCGCCGGGACGGCCGCGTCGAGGTGGACCAGGTGGCCGATCCGCTCGGGGATCCGGGCCGCGACCGCGGTGGTGACCAGGCCGCCCTGGCTGTGGCCGACCAGCGCCACGTCGTACAGGTCCTCGAGCTCGATCAGCCGCGCGACCTGGTCGACCCAGACCTCCAGGCCGGTCACCGCGTCGATCAGGCCGGCGTGCTCGCCGGCGCCGAGCAGGCTGGGTGCGTGCACGTCGTGGCCGGCGGCGATCAGGTGCGGGCGCACGCGGCGCCAGGCCCAGCCGCCGCGGAACGCGCCGTGGACGAGGACGAAGGAGGTCACGGGGCGGGCTCACCGGCCAGGTCCGACGCCGCGCGCGGGTCGGGCTCGTCGATGACGACCTCGAGGTACTCGCGCGGGTACGAGTCGTAGGGCTCCAGGTGCTCGTACATGGCGACGGTGTGCTCGACGTAGCCCTCGGCCCGGGTGCACTCCTCGTACGCCTCGACCGTGTCGAAGTAGCGCAGGTGCGTGAAGTGCCACGGGTTCTCCACCCCGCGGACCAGGCGCCGGCCCCGGTAGCCCGGGTGCGCCCGGAAGAACCGCCCGAACTCGCCGTTCAGGGCGATGTAGGCCTGGGCGTGCTCCTCCGCGGGCTTGGTCCATGCCTGGCTGACCACGACGATCATTCGCCTCACCTCCTAGCGAAATAGATCATATATCCATATGCTCCGGCATATGAGCAGCAGCACACAGATCAAGACCATTCACGAGTTCTTGGCCGAGGCGCCCGACGTCGACAACTCCGAGCTGTGGTCGGCGCTCTGGGGGATCCTGAGCGAGGCCAAGGACCGGATCACCGCCGAGCTGGCCGTCACTCCGCACGCCTCCGGAGCCGGGCTCGAGTACTGGAAGACCGACGACGGCAGCTACGAGGGCTCCCTCAACCCCTACGTCGGCGACGCCGACGAGGGCGTCGAGTGGCTCGTCCACTCCTGGATCGGCAACCGCAAGGCCTCGATCCTCGACATGAACCTCCAGGTCTGGCTCGGCCCCCACATCGACGTGCCGCACCTGGTCCTGGTGTTCGGCACCGTGCCGCAGATCTTCCACTTCTCCGACCTGGTCCCCCGCCGTGACCCGATGACCGACATCGACTACCTCGAGCGCTACTACGAGTCGATCAACGAGGAGTGGCTGGCGCTGCGCGGCGACGACCGGTTCACCTGGTCGGTCAGCCACGGCACCTACATGCGCGCCTTCAACTCCCCCGTCGCCAACTCCTACATGGCCGCCGAGCGCTCCGAGGACATCGTCGAGACGCTCCGGGCCTCGGTGCTCAGCCGGGTCGACACCTGGCTCGGGTGGGTCCGCGAGGCCACGCCGGTGCCGGTCGAGGAGCGCGCCGCGCTGCGCGAGCGCGACCACCTGGTCCGCACCTACGGCTACACCAAGGACCCGATGAACGAGCTGTCGAAGAAGTTCCTCGGCGCCGAGCGCGTCGACGAGCTGGTCGCCACGCGCGCGGGGCTCGGCCAGATCGCCGCCATGCGCTCGGGCGGGACCGCATGAAGGTCCTGGTGATCGGCGCCGGCCTGGTCGGCACCGCGGTCGCCGAGCGGCTGATCGGCCTCGGCCACCCGGTCCGGGTGACCGCGACCAGCGAGGAGAAGGTGGCCACCCTGCGCGAGCGGTTCGGCGACGCCGCCGTGCTGCGCGGGTCGGACCTCGACACGGTGCGCGCCGCGGTCGACGGTGTCGACGCGGTGGTGGTCACCGCCGGGCCCTCGGCCCAGGGGTCGATGACCCCGGAGGGCCGCGCCGCGACCTACCACGACGTGCTGGTCCGGACCGCCGAGAACGTGGTCGCCGCCACCGGCCCGGAGGTGCGACTGGTCGCGCTCTCCTCGCTCTCGGTCTACGGCGACGCCGCCGACCACCTCGACGAGATCGAGGAGTCGGCGCCGGTCACCTCCTCGACCGACCCGAGCCCGGCCAACTTCCTGCTGATGGAGAAGACGTACGCCGCCGCCGGCGACCGGGCGACGGTGTTCCGGTGCGGGGACATCTTCGGCGCCGACGACCCGCCGATCGAGCAGAAGGTAGCCATGGCCCACCAGTACCTCGGCGGCTCGGTGCCGTTCTCCGCCGACGCGCTGCTCTACCGCCTGCACGTCGAGGACGCGGCCGACGCGGTCGTGCACGCGCTCGAGCACGGCGTGACCGGCCTGTTCAACCTGACCCACGAGCAGGTCGGCCCGCGCAACGCCGAGCTCTTCGACGCGATCAGCACCCAGCAGGGCCTGCCGGCGCTGGCCTACCGCGGCGAGATCGTGGCGCCGTCGCGGCCGATCTCGGTCGCAGCCCTGGCCGCCACCGGCTTCCGGGCGGAGCGCTCGTTCGAGGCCTGACCCGCGCGCGACGTCAGTAGGCCGCTGGCCCCGGGATCGGCGATCTCGGGGCCAGCGGCCGTCTGACGTGCGGCTGCGGCCGCCCGGTCGTCAGGCCGGTCGGCGCGGGGGCAGCAGCAGGAAGACGGCAGCACCGAGCAGCCCCAGCGCACCCGCCCAGAGGCCGATCGCGGCCAGCGGCGTCCCGGCGCCGGTGCCCGGCAGCGAGGCGGCCGCGGCCGGCGGCGCCGGGGTGGTGGTCGGGGTGGTGGTGCCGGTGCCGTCGGTGTCGTCGGTGTCGTCGTCGGCCACCGCACCGATGCCGACGGTGAGGGTGCCGAGTGCCGCGCCGTCGGCCACCTCGCACGGGGCGTCGATGTCGAGGCCGGACATCGGCTCGAAGTCGAAGCTGTAGCCGGTGATCTCGACGTCCATCTCCTCGGCGTCGGAGGTCATCGAGGCCTTCAGGGTCGGCACCGCGACCTTCGCCTTGATCGCGGCGTTGACCATCGAGGACGCGGTGAGCGCGACCTTCGTGCCGCCGACCACCGCGTTCAGCGTCACCTCCATCGCGTTGTTCTCGATCGGCACGGGGGCCAGGCCCGGCATGTCGGACATCTCCGCCCACAGCGCGACCTCGTCGTCGTCCGCGCTCTCCCGCGATCCGTAGACCGCGATCGTCGGCTCGTAGTCGAAGTCGCTGCCGAGCGGGTTGAGCACGCAGGCGAAGCTCACGACGCCCTTGGCCGGGACGGCCCTCTTCGCGTCGTCGGCCGCCGTGGTCGACGCGGTCGCCGTCGGGGACGGGGTGGCGGTGGCCGTGGCCGAGGTGCTCGCGGTCGGGCTGGTCGTCGGTGTCGCGGTCGGCACCGCACCGGAGTCGACGGCGACGGCGCCGAGGGCGCCGCTCGCGGTCGGGTCGCACACGATCGGGATGCTGCCGAGCACGGTGTACTCGACGTGCGTGAGCGCCACGTCGAGCGAGGTCGCCGTCGATGCGACCGTCCCGGTCACGGGGGGCACGGGCACGGGCGCGTTGGCGGCGGCCGTCACCGCGGCGCCGCCGGTCAGCGTGACCGGGGCGCCGTCGATCGTGACGTCGACCTCACCGGTCATGCTCGACGAGCTGAGCGCCGCCGGAGACACTCCCGGCATGTCGCTGAACGCCACGGTCAGCGCCACGTCGGTGCCGTCGCCGACGGCGGTCGCGGTCACCGTCGCGTCCCAGGTGAAGGCCGCGCTGCTGAAGACGGGGATGTCGCACGCCAGCGAGACCGTGACGGTGGTCGCCGCCGACGCGGAGCCCGCCAGCATCGGCACCGGCGCCACGGCGAGCACGGCCGCGCCGACCCCCAGCACCGCCGAGAGCGGCCGGCGCCAGGCCGGCCTGGCCGCGGCGCTCATCGCGCGCCCTCGGTACGACGGCTGCCGAACCGCAGCGCGCCCCCGACCACCAGCAGGCCCAGGGCGCCCGCGGCCAGCATCGGCAGGCCGTCGGCCGCGCCGGTCTGGGGCAGCTCGTCGTCGTCGGTGGCGGTCGTGGTCTCAGCGGTGTCCGCCACGGTGGTGGTCGCCGGCGTCTGCGTGGCCGCGGGCGCGGGCTCGGGCTCGGGCGCGCCGAAGGTGATCGGGATGATCACCCGGTTGGCCGCGATCATGGCGGGCTCCTCGGCCGTCGGCAGCGGCGCCGCGGCGATCACGCACTTCTGGACCATGCAGTCGGTGGAGCCGAACTTCTGCTTCACCGTGATCGAGAACGACCCGATCGAGCCGCCGGCGTCGGCGTTGCGGAACGTCGCGCCGCCCTGCAGGTTGCAGTCCGACGGGCCGGTGTAGCCCGCGATGCACTGACCGACGGCGATCTGGCCCATGTTCGCGGTGAACCCGCCGCCGCTGATCGTGACCGTCTGACCGTCGGAGAGGCCGCTGCTCGCGCTGACGTTGAGCGAGGGGGCGGCGAAGCTCGGAGGCGCGGCGACCGCCGCGACCACCGTCAGTGCGGCGGCGCCCAGCGCGGCCTTGGCCCACACCCGCGTGCCCGGGGTCGATGCGTTTCTCACGTTGTCTCCTCAGGAGCCGGGCCGCAGCCCGGGGTCGGACAGCGCCACGGCGCTGAGTGCCGGTCGGGCACCGGACCGCCCGATGGCGGCCTCGTCGGAGCCCAGGTAGGACCGGATCACCTCGGGGTGGTCGCGGACCTCGTCGGGAGCCCCGGTCGCCACGACGCGGCCGAGGTTCATCGCGACCATCCGGTCGCACAGGTGGGACAGCAGCGGCAGGTCGTGCTCGATCACGACCATCGCGGTGCCGAGCTCGCGCCGGATCCCGAGCAGCAGCTCGCCCAGCGGCTCGCTCTCGCTCTGGGCGATGCCGGCGGACGGCTCGTCGAGGAGCAGCACCTGCGGCTCCAACGCGAGCAGGCTGGCCAGCTCCACCACCCGGCGGGTGCCGGTGGAGAGCTCGGCGACGGTGCGCCGGGCGAACGGCGCCAGGGCCATCCGCTCGATCAGCTCCTCGGCCAGCTCCAGCTTGCGGCGCTCCGCGGCCCGGGCCCCGATCATCGCGGTCCACACGCCCGAGGGGGCGACGCGCTCCTGGGCGAGCATCAGCGTCTCGGTGACGGTCAGGGTCGGGAACAGGGCGGCGTCCTGGAAGGAGCGCACCAGCCCGATCGAGGCGCGGCGCTCGGGCGTGGCCCGCGTGACGTCGCCACCGGCGTACCAGACCTGACCGCGGTCGGGCGCGGTGAATCCGGCGATGATCTCGAACAGCGTGGTCTTGCCCGCGCCGTTGGGTCCGATGATGCCGACGATCTCACCGGCGTCCGCGGTCAGGTCGACGCCGTCGACGGCGACCACGCCGCCGAAGCGGCGGCCCACGCCGCGGACCGACAGGATCGGGCCGGCCGGCCGGGTGGGACCGGCGGGGTCGGACCCGCGGGCCTCTCGCAGGCCCTCCAGACGGATCCCGCCGGCCAGCGGGGACACCGCCGGAGCGTCGGTCCCGAGGCGGGCCAGCACCGGGTCGATACCGGCACGGCGGGCGACGCCGTCGGCCCACCAGTCGCGGATCCGGGTGATCACGCCGCCGAGGCCGTCGGGCAGCAGCACGACGACCGCCAGCCAGCCGATCGCCAGGGCCGCCTCGCCGACGAGGTTGAGCGACCACAGCGCGGGGATGCCCACGATCACCAGCGCGCCGAGCACCGGGCCGCCGGTCAGCACCAGGCCGCCGATGACCGCGATCGCGACCACGTCGATGCTGGCGTCGGCCGGGAACGAGTTCACCGTCAGCTGCGTCTGCCCGTGGCCGATCACGGCGCCGCCCAGCCCGGCGATCGCGCCGGACAGGGCGAAGACCTGCATCGTGCGCAGCCGGCTGCGCACGGTGAAGGCCCGCGCGGCCTGCTCGTTGTCGCGCAGCGCCTGCCAGGCCCGGCCGAGGCCGCTGTGGCGCAGGTTGCCGACCACCCACATCGCCGCGATCAGCATCAGCACAGCGAACAGGTAGTAGTCGACGGCGAGCTCCAGCGGGTAGCCCCACCAGGTCGGCTTGGCCGGCTGCACGCCGAAGCCGAGCATCCCGTCCAGGCGCAGCAGCCAGTTGGTGGTGGCCAGCGCCAGGGCCAGGGTGGAGACGGCCAGCGCGAGCCCGCGCAGCCGCATCGCGGGGATGCCGACGATCGCGGAGGAGATCGCGGCGACGATGACGCCGACGGCGACCCCGACCACGAAGTTGCCGGTGGCGGCGACCGCGTGCACCGAGACCGCGGCGCCGATCCCGGCGTACGCGAACTGGCCGAGCGAGAGCTGGCCGGAGACGCCGGTGAGCAGACCGACGCTCAGGCCCACCAGCGCGAAGCCGGCGACCCCGGTGAGCACCGAGGCGGTGCCGTTGTCGACCACGTAGGCGATGCCCACCGCAGCGGCGATCAGGGTCACGCTCATGATCCGCGGGAACCAGCGCACCGCCCACAGGCGGCCGTACTCCTGGGGCAGCGGCTCCATCACGATCCGCGACCAGCCGACCTGCTCCCGGGCCGCCCTGCCCAGCACGGGCTGGCGCAGCAGCGCCACCACGATGATCACGCCCAGCGCGAGCGGCACCGCGTTGCGGGTGTCGGGGTTGGAGAGCAGCACCTGCTCGAGCAGGCCCACGCCCAGCGACGCGGCCACCGCGACCGGGATCGAGGTCATCCGGGCGATCACCGCGCCGGCCAGACCCTTGAGCAGCAGGTCCGGGCCCAGGGTGTCCAACGACTGGCCGGCGGTCGTCGGCGTGACCAGCACCGCCGACAGCGCCGCGACCCCGCCGGCGATCGCCCAGGCCAGGGTCGCCATCCGGCGGGCCGGGATGCCGGCGAGCAACGCGCCGTCCTTGTCGTCGGCGGCGGCCCGGATCGCGATCCCCACCCGGTGGTGGCGCAGGAACCAGGAGAGCCCGACGAGCACCAGCGGGCCGAGGAGCACCATCGCCACGTAGGGCGTGCTGACCTCGGTGCCACCGACCTGGAACTCGGGCAGACCCGGCGGGCGCGGGAAGGTGAAGCCGCTGACGCCGTCGGCGTTGATGATCAGCGCGAAGATCAGGATGAACTGCGACAGCCCGAGCGTCGCGATCATCCCGATCATCGTCGGGCGACCGGCCAGGCGCCGTACGACGACCAGCTCGATGGCCGCGGAGAGGCCGGCGGCCACGAGAAGGGCCGCCACGAACGAGGGCCAGTACGGCAGACCCCAGTCGGCGGCCAGCAGGCCGAGCACCGACGCGCCGAAGGCGCCGATGGAGCCGTGCGCGAAGTTCACGAAGCGGCTGGAGCGGTAGACGAGGACCAGGCCGACGGCGAGCAGGCCGTAGGTCAGGCCCGCGAAGAGGCCGAGCAGCAGCCGGTCCACGCCGACGTCGAAGCCGGCCACCGCCAGCTGGGCGGTGAGGTGCGGAGGGATCACGGTGGCGCTCATCCGGCCTCCGCCACGTGTCCGCCGAGCATCAGGCCGCGCACCCGGTCCGGGTCGGCGGCGAGCACCGCGGCCGACTCCTCGGCGATGATCTCGCCCTTCTCCATCACGTAGGCGCGGTGCACCAGGGAGAGCGCCACGTTGACCGACTGCTCCACCAGCAGCACCGAGGTGCCGCGCTCGTTGAGCCGGCGCACCAGCTCCATCAGGCCGCCGACCACGACCGGGGCGAGACCGAGCGAGAACTCGTCGATGACCAGCAGCCGGGGGTCGTTGACGATCGCCTTGGCCAGCGCCAGCATCTGCCGCTCGCCGCCCGACAGCGTCGCCGCGGGCTGGTTCCGCCGCGCGTTGAGGCGCGGGAAGATCATCAGCGCCGCCTCGACGGCCTCGCGGACCCACCGGCGGTCCGCGGCGGCGTACCCGTGCATGGTCAGGTTCTCCACCACGGTCAGGGACCCGAACGCGGACTGGCCGACCACCTGGCTGAGGCCGGCCTCGACCCGCTTGCGCGGCGTCCAGGACGTGGCGTCGGCGCCGCCGAGGTGCACGCTGCCCCGGTCCGCGCTGAGCAGGCCGCCGATCACCCGCAGCGTGGTGCTCTTCCCGACGCCGTTGGGGCCGAGCAGGGCGACCATCTCGCCCTCCTCCACGCACAGGTCGACGCCGAACAGCACCTGGACCGGGCCGTAGGAGGCGCAGACACCGCTGACCTGCAGGGCGGCCGACCGATCGCTCATCGGCTCACTCCTCCGCGAAGGGCACGTCGTCGCCCTCGTAGACGAAGCAGGCGCAGGCGTCGTCGAAGCGCATCACCCGGTAGGCGCCGGCGGCCGCGTACCGGCCGCCGCCGAGGGCGTTCCCGAAGCCGGAGGCGGTCTGGTACTCGTCACCGTGGTCGTCCACCGCGTCGCTCCAGGTCGCCGCGTTCAGCTCGCCGTCGACGTTGTCGGCGCCCAGCTTGAGGATCCGCGCGGCGTCGCAGTAGGGCAGCGCGACGCGGGCCGCCTCGCGGCTGGCGAACTCGATGCCGGCGTCGGCGTAGATGTCGATGCACTCCTGCTCCACGCCGGCCGCCGGGAACGGGTACTGGTCGTCGAAGACGTCCTGCGGCGGGTGGAACCCGACCCCGACCATGCCCTTCATCGTGTTCGCGGGCACGGTCTCGGGGTTGTTCACGAAGAACGACGGGTTGTCGAAGCTGGAGATCGCGTACGTCGCCTCGAAGCCCTTGGACCCGGCGATGGTCGCGAAGATCGAGGCGAGCCGCGAGCCGCCGAGGAACATCACCCGGTCGATGCCCTTGGTCGCGAAGGTGATCGCGGCCTGCTCCTCGCCGGCGTAGATGGTGCCGATGTCGGTGGGGTCGACCCAGCCGACCTCCGCGGTGATGCCGAGGGCGTCCAGCCGCGGGATCGCCCTGCCTTCGATCGTGGCGCGGTTGCCGGGCGTGTCCGCGGCCACGATCGCCACCTGGTCGCGGCCCTCGAAGAAGCCGGCGCCGTCGAGCGCGTCGACGAAGGAGGAGACGAAGGAGTTGTACTCGGGGAAGCTCGGCGCCCACAGGTACGGGGCGAGCTCCTCGAACAGCTCGGTGTTGTTGGCGACCAGCGTCTCGTCGAGCATGAGCGTCTTGCGGCCGGCGTAGCAGGGCCGGGCGTTGGACTGGAACTGACCGGTCAGCACGACCGCGAACGCCCGCTCGTCCTGGGTGACCCGGTTGCACAGCTGCTCCTCGGCCGCCGGCGAGTCGGTCGAGGCGTCGTAGAGCGTGAAGACGGCGTCGAGCTCGCGTCCGCCGAGGCCGCCGTTGGCGTTGACCCAGTCCTCGAGCGCCTGGACCTGGGCCTCGGGGTCGCCGACGGAGGCGTTCTTGAAGCCCGTCGTCTTCTTGACCGCGTCGAGGTCGACGCCGACGAAGACCACCTTGACGGCCTCCTCGGAGACGCCGGGGCCGAGAGCCGCGCGATCGACCGCGGCGGTGCCGCCACCGCCGCCGGGCATCAGGGCACCGCAGCCCGCGAGCGCGAGGCTCAGGGCACCGAGCACCGCGATCGAGCGCACCACCACGGACCGGTCGGGCACGGTCCTACGAAGCGTCGGCATGCCGGGCGCCTCCTCTCCTCGGCGGCAAACGATATACGATATCTACTTCACAGACGAGGGTCTTGCTCCGCACCGCGATCACCGCCCGACGGGCGCGCGGGGAGGCCGGCCAGCCACCGTTCGACGGCCTCGACGTCGACCACCGCGCCGCCCGGTTCCTGCGGGGCCGGGACCGGAGCAACCGACGTGCCGCCGGCGGCCACCGCCGCGGCCAGGCCGCCCGGCACCGCCTGCAGGGCCCACCAGCGCTCCAGGGTCTCCAGGTCCACCACGGCGTCGTCCGTCCGCGTCGGCACACCGCTGGCCGCCCCGACTCCCCCGGCGGCTGTGGCCGCCGGGGCGGCCAGCGCGGAGGCCAGCACCGGGCTCGACCGGCGCGACAGGCGGCGGTTGACGGCCCACACCAGCAGGACGACGCCCGCCAGGTTCAGCCCGATCAGCCCCCACGGGTAGGTCTGCCAGGTGAGGCTGAAGGAGCCGGCGTCGCCGGCGCCGAGGCGCCCGTCGATCTGGTAGGTGCCGATGGCACCGACACCGAGCGCGATCGGGACCTCGACCTGCTGCGTCTCCCCCGGAGCGATCGAGCCCAGCCCGGCGGCGGAGTAGATCGGCTCCACGTCGCCGGTGCGACCCACGGCGATCTCCAGACCGGGAGCGGTGACCACGCCGTCACCGACGTTCTCCACGGTGAGCCGCAGGATCCGGCGCGGCGAGGCGCCGAACAGGTCGGCCAGCGTCGCCGAGCCGACCAGCTCCGCGGCGGTGACCACCACCGCCCCCTCCTCGACCGGCACGGACTCGGGGTCCACGGGCGCCGCGACCTCGTCGATCGGCATCGGCTCGGGCTCGGGGATGTCGGCCGGGGGCGCGACCGCGGTGGCCGCCGGCTCCGCGACCGCGGGCGGCGCCACGGCGGGCGCGCCCGGCACCGGCGGGAGCGTCGGGGCCGGCTCGTCCGCGACCTCGGCGGTCGGCAGGTCGGCCGCCACCACGAGCGGTCCACCGCGCCGCCACTGGGTGGCCCGGACCTCGGTCGCGCCCTCCGGCCGCGGCATCCGGATCCGCACGCCGCCGCGCGCTCCCGGCGTGGCACGCACGGCGCGACCCACGGGCTCGCCGCCCGCGTCCAGCGCGCGCAGCCGCACGGAGCGTCCGGGGTCGAGGTCGGTGGCCGCGACCCGGATCGGTCGCCGCCCCTTCTCCTCGTCGGTGACCGCGAGCGTGGGCTCGCCGAGGAACCGGACGCGGACGATGATCGGCGCGAGCGGCTCCGGCGCGGCCGGGTCCTCGACCGCGGCGGGGGCGATCCGCAGCGCGATCGGTCCGCCACCGCCCTCGGTCGCCCGGTCGCCGACGACGTCCGCGAGGTCGGCGGCCTCCGGCAGCGTCACGCCGGTGCTCCAGGCACCGGCCTCGTCGGCGGTCACCGAGCCGGCGGCGACACAGTCCCCGGCCACGTCGTCCTCGCCGGCACCGATCGGGCACAGCATCACCTCGGCCTCGCCGAGTCCGTCGAAGCCGGTGCCGGCGAGCCGGACCGTGTCACCCGCCCGAGCGGCCGCGGTCGAGGGTTGGCCGGCCACCGCGGTGACCGCCACCGCGCTGGACGCGGCGGCGTCGAAGGTGGCCACGACCGCCGTCTCGACCGGAGCGGTCGCCGGGTTCACCCCGGCCGGGGTGCCCTCGACCTGTCCGTTGCAGTCGATCCGGAGCGCCAGGTCGGGCAGGTCGACGTGGAGGGAGCGCAGCACCAGGCTGGAAGCGCCGGCGGCGGCGATCGGGAGGCTGCCGGTCAGCTCGACGGCGCCCAGCGCCACGGCGTCGCCCGCAGCGGCGGCCGGGAGCTCGACCTCGACCTCGACCGGCTCCAGCGGCGTCCCGTCGTACGCGAGGAGCGCGGTGACCGTGGCCGTGGTGGCCGGGAGGTCCGCGGCCAGGGACGGGACCAGCACGGGGCCGCCGGGGATCGCGAGGACGAAGCTGCGCGCGCGGCCGACGGCGGTGCCGCCGGCGGTGCTCAGGCTCACCGCGGGCGTCGCGGCGGACCAGGGCTCGAGGGCGGCGCTGACGTCGGTGATCGCGGCGGGGTCGGCGGGCTCGCCGACGTCCGCACCGGGGGCGGGCACGTAGCGCCAACAGCCGCCGCCCGGGTCCACCGCCACCGCCGGGGCCGGCGCCCGCAGCGAGACGCCGAGCACGGCGAGCACGCCGGCGGACGCGTACGACGGCGGCGCCACCAGTCCGGGAAGGGTTGCCGACAGCACCGCGACAGCGGCTCCGAGGCGAGCGCGCGACCTCACCATCCGACCACCTCCGCGTCGCCCCGGGCGGCGCACTCGACCGGCCTGCCCCACGGCGAGCAGTCAGTCACCAGACATTTCCTAGATGATATATCTAAGACATGCCGGTCGGGTCGAATCTCTCGTTTCGCGCACTGCTGCGCGGCGTCTCCGAGCTCCTGCTGACCGGCGCGGCGGTCCTCGCGCTGCTGGTCTTCTACCTGCTGGTCTGGACGAACGTACAGACAGAGGCGGCGCAGCAGGACCTGTTCGAGGAGTTCCGGACCGAGAAGGCCCAGCGGGCCGGCCGCGCGCCGCAGGCCGACGTCGGCGACGGCCTCGCCGTGCTCTACGCGCCCCGGCTCGGCGCCGACTGGCGCTGGGTGGTGCTGGAGGGCGTCGACATGGACACCATCGACGACGGCCCCGGCCACTTCCCCGGCACCGCCCTGCCCGGCGAGATCGGGAACTTCGCCGTCGCCGGCCACCGCGCCACCCACGGCGAGCCGTTCGCCGAGCTCGACCGGGTGGTCGAGGGCGACGAGATCTACGTCGAGACCACCGACGGCTGGTTCACCTACGAGGTGACGTGGAGCCGGATCGTCGCGCCGACCGCGGTCGAGGTGCTCGAGCCCGTCGCCGGCCACCCCGGCAAGGAGCCCACCGAGCACACCCTCACCCTGGTCACCTGCAACCCGCGCTGGGGCTCCACCGAGCGGCTGGTGGTGGGCGCCCAGCTCGTCGAGACCCGCGCCCCCGGCGCCGGACCGCCCGAGGGACTCGACCTCGCGGCCGGAGAGGAGTCCTGATGTACGCGTTCCTGTGGCGGATCCTGCCCGGCGGCACCGCCGCCAAGCTGCTCCAGGCGCTGGCACTCGCGGCGCTGGCCTTCTGGCTGCTGATGTACGTCGTCTTCCCGTGGGTCGAGCCGCACCTGCCGCTGGACCAGGTCGTCGTCGGCTGACCCCCATCCCGCGAGTGGGTAGAAGACGACGTCCGAGTCGGTAGGCGTACCTACCGACTCGGACGTCGTCTTCTACCCACTCGCGGGACGTGGTGCCCCCGCTCGCGCGGTCAGTGGTCGCGCAGCAGGCTGCCGTAGCCGTGGATCCTGTCCTCGATCCCGTTCTCGCGCAGCGCCATCCACCAGGTGGCGGCGTTGATCGCGATCACGGGCTTGCCGAGCCAGCGCTCGGCCTCGTCGGCCAGCTCGGTCATGCAGAGGTTCGTGCCGCACTGGACGATGGCGTCCACGTCCGGGCCGTCGACCTCGAGGATCGCCTGGCGCAGCGTCTCCTCGCTGACATGGGCGATGGCGACCGCGCTCTCGCACGAGAGTCCCTTGATCTTGCCGACCTCGAAGCCCAGCTCGGTGAAGAACTTGCGGACGTTCTCGTCGCCGATCGGGGTGTACGGCGTGACGATGCCGATCTTCTTCGCGCCGAACAGGTGCAGCGCGCGCTCGCAGGCCTCCGCGCCCGTGGCCACGCCGAGACCTCCGGAGAGGTCCTTGATCTGCTGGACGAACTGGCGGTTGCCCTCGACCCCGTCCCAGAACGTCTCGGCGCTCATGCCCATGACCATGTAGTCGGGCTCCATGGTCATGACGCTCTCGACGCAGTCGTCCATCGCCGCCCGGATCTGGACCAGGAGGTTCTGCATCCCCTCGTCGTCGGCGATCCGGCCGTCGCGGATCAGGATCCGGCCGTAGTGGGACGTGACGCCCGGGACCCGCATCATGTCGAACTCGGGCTGGACGATGGTGTTGGTGCTCGGGGCGATCACGCCGAACTTGGCGCGGTAGCCGAGGCGGTCGGTCACGAGGGGACTCCTACCCTGCTAGTGGTGGTGGTGGACTCGGTGGTGCCCGTCCCGACCCTCCGTCGGAGGCCGAACGCGCCGAGCAGGAAGCAGAGCTGGACCAGCGTGTTGGTCGCCTGCTCGGCCCACTGGAGCTCGAGGGACTGGTTCGGACGGGCGGCCAGCGGCGGCAGGACGAGCGTGCCGACGATGTAGACCACGAACAGCGCCGCGCCGAGGCGGTGCTGCTCGCGCAGCGCGATGCCGATCGCGAGGATGCCGATCAGGACCGCGTTGATCGCGGAGACGGCCAGCAGCGGCCCGGTGTCCCAGATCCACACGGCCGCGACCGAGCCGAGCACCGGCAGCACCAGGAACGGCCACCACGCCACCGGGCGACCCTTGCGGACCCCGACCAGCGCGCAGGCGATGCCGGCGAAGCCGAAGGCGAGGCAGGGGAAGAGCATGTTCTCCAGGAACGGGTAGTTCCGGCACGGCTCGGCGGCGACCAGCAGCTTCCAGATCGCCTTGGCCAGACCGCCGACGGTGACCAGCGCGCCGGCCAGCAGCGCAGGCACGCGGACGCTCGGCAGCGCCCGGCCCGCGGCCAGGCCCAGCACCACGGTGCCGGCGCCCGCCAGCATCACGGGGACGAAGTCCTCGGCGGCGAGCAGGAGGTTGTACTCGGTGCACGGGTCGACGGCCATCAGCGGGATCCCTCCTCGTCGGCGAAGATGTCGCGCTTCCTGAAGCCGGCGGTCATGAACCGCCCCATCGCCTTGGGCTTGGTCAGCCAGGCGACGCGGGCCCCGTTCTTGCCGGCAGCGAGCACGCCGTCGGCCAGCCACGGGGTCACCGTCTCGACCCGGTCGCCGAGGATGTTGAAGATCCTCCTGACCTTCTCGAACTCCTCGGGACGCCCGTCGTAGTCGCCGACCAGCAGGTCGGTGGCGACGATGCCGGGCGAGAGGAAGCCGACCTTGACCGGCGTGCCCTTCACGTCGCGGACCAGCGCCTCCGTCAGGTAGTTGACCGCCCGCTTGGAGGCGCCGTACGTCGCCATGCCGGGCTGGTGCTCACCGCGCGAGCCGAAGCCCTCCATGTTCCAGATCCAGCCTCCGCCGGGCTGGGCGGCCATGCCCGCCTGCGCCACGGCCGAGCCGTTGTAGGCGCCGAGGACGTTGGTGCGCAGCACCGCCTCGACGGTCTCCTCCGGCTGCTCGGCGAGCGCCCCGCGCGGCGCGGAGAGGCCCGCGTTGTTGACCCACACGTCGACCCGGCCGAAGGTCGCCACGGCGTGGTCCCACAGCGCCTGCACGGCCGACCGGTCGCCGACGTCGGTGGCCAGCCCGGTGCACCGGTCGCCAGCACCGAGCTCGGCGAGCGCCTTCTCCACCGCCTCGGCGGAGCGGCCGCAGAGGGCCACCCGGCAGCCGCGGGCGAGGAACTCCCGCGCCAGGCCGAGCCCGATGCCGCGGGTGCCGCCGGTGACGACGACGACCCGTCCGGATCCCGGGGCGCTGGCGCTCACGCGCTCTCCCAGGTGAGGGCGCCGTGCACGAAGTGGGTGGTGGCGTCGCCGCTCATCAGCTGCCAGACGATCGCCAGGTCACGGTTGTCGGCGTCGATCAGGAACTCCCGGCCGCGGATCTTCTCCACCCCGGTGGCGTCGGGGCCGACCAGGTGCTGGGTGGTGAACAGGGCGCGGCCGAAGGACTGGGCGTTGCCGAAGACCTCGGGGCCCTCGTACTGGGTGCGCGCACCGTCGCGGTAGCGCTGGAAGCCGTAGCTGCGGTCCAGCGCCCCGCTCCAGGTGACCTGCTGGCGGGCGCGACGCAGGTCGAGCGGCTGGTGCTCGATGGTCACCTCGACCTCGCCGCCCTCGGACTGGTCGACGGGGTTGACGAAGAGGGTGCCGCGCCAGGCGCCGGCCTCCTTGGTGGGCAGCACCTGCGGCCGCGCCCCGCGGCTGGTCTCCAGCGCGATCCAGTCCTCGACGAACTGCTGCGTCGCCGGGTTGGTGGCGTGGTCGAACGTGCGCTGGTAGACGCCGTTGAAGACCGCGCAGACCGACCAGCCGTCGTACAGCACCGAGGAGTAGACCTGGGTGTTGCCGTCGGGCAGCACCTGGTTCCAGGTGCGCAGGTCGGCCTGCCAGCCCGGGGAGTAGTAGTTGGCGTCGACGAAGAGCCCGTAGGGCTGGCCGGTGCCGTAGAAGTCGGGGCCGCAGTAGACCCGGTTCTGGTCGGAGTCGACGATGCCGAAGTCGAAGTGCGCACCGAGCTCGAGCCGGTTCCGCAGCGGGCCGCCGCCCTCGAGGGTGGTGTTCATCCAGTAGCGGGCGACGCCGTCCTCGACGACGCTGGCCCGGTCCACGCGCTCGAAGCCGACGTGGTTGCCCTGGGCGTCGAAGAGGCCGGGACGGCCGTGCCACTCCCCCGCGATCCTCTTCTGCCACTCGCTGGTCTCGGCGGCCTGCTGGTCGGCGCCCGTCTCCTGGGTCGCGGTCATGCCTTCACCTCGTTGCTGAGCAGCTGCGCACGGATGCCCTCGGTGACCTCGGGGCCGAGCAGCTGGCTGATCTGGGCCCAGACCTTGTCCACGTCGGGGCTGAACAGGATGGAGCGGTTGCGCTCGTCGCGCGCCGCCAGGTCGGTGTCGGCGAGGTCCGCGGTCACCTCGGCCGGGACCGGCGCCTCGACCAGCGAGAACCAGTGCCCCAGGTACGCCGCCACGGCGTCCTCGATGCCGGCGAAGGCCTCCTCGGTGGCCCGTGCCACGCACATCCACGGCGACATCACCGAGGCCTGACGGGGACCGATGGCGGCCTTCGACAGGCCCTCGCGCTGCTGGACCTCCTCGAAGGTCGCGGTCAGCGGCGTGTGCGCCCAGTCCAGGTAGGTCAGGTGCGTGCCGAGGTCGGCGCGCTGGATCAGGTCCAGGTGGAACGCGAAGTAACCGTGGGCGCTCACCGAGTCCAGCGTGAAGTGCGGGATCGGCGCCGACTCGTCGGCGAACGCGAAGACCATGTGGCTGTCGAGCCCGATCTGCGGCACGGTGATGCCGACGTACACGGCCTTGGCGACCTGGTTGGCGTCCGGGTCGCCGGTGAAGACGCGGACCGCCCCGACCGGGTCGGGCCCCATCACCGAGACCAGGGTGCGGAACGGTCCGCCGTCGTCACTGGTGACCTCGGCCAGCCCGGCGCGCTCGACGATCGTGTCCAGCGTGCGGTTGCACAGACCTCCGGGCAGGCTCATGCGGTCACCTCCTCGCCGGCTGCGGACGGTGCCGCGGCGCCGTTCTCGCCGACCTTCGGCTCCTGCTCCGCGGGCGCGGGGTCGTCCATGACCAGCCGGCGCTGCTTCTTCGCGCTCGTCGGCAGCTCGCCGCGGCCGGCGAGGATCTCGCGGCTCCGGGCCTCCTTGAAGTTCCACGCGCTGGCCAGCTCGGGGACCTCCTTGCGGGTCGGGGACGGGATCACCCGTGCCTCGACCCGGGCGGGCCCCTCGCCGACGATCGTGTTGTCCGCGACGCTCCAGCCGGCCTCGATCAGCTCCTGGCGCCGGCGGCGGTACTTCACGGCGTTGTAGTCGCTCTTCACGTGCAGCTCGGCGGAGAGGTCGAACGGCAGCAGCTCGGGGCGCACGCCGTCGACGATCGCCCGGTCCTGGTGCAGCACCTTGTAGACCCGGCGGAGGGCGTCCCGGTCGGCCCAGGCGCCCTTGAAGAACGAGCGCAGCGCGACGAACTTGACCAGCGTGGTCTCCTCGTCGATCGGGATGTTGACGTCGAAGATCTTCATCGCGCCCATCGGGGTGCCGACGTCGAGCAGGATCATGTTCGGCAGCCACCAGGTGGTCGAGACGGGCACCGGCGGGCGGTTCGCCAGGTCGGCCTTGTCGCCGCGGGTGAGCAGGCCCCACAAGCCCTTCGACTTCGGCGGGTTGAGCACGATCGACACCTTGCAGTGCCAGTCGGACTCCTCGATCTCGAAGTCGGGGACCTCGGGCTTCTCCGGGTTGCCGAAGACCCCGCCGTGCACGAACGGCGTGTGCGCGACGTCGACGCCGTTCTCCAGGATCCGCTCGTAGTTCGAGTGCCACAGGAACTCGCCGGTCACCGCGCGGTAGTTCTCGGTGTCGTCGATCTCGGACCAGTCCGGGATCGGCGGCCGCTCCTCCTCCGGCAGGTCACCCAGGTACACCCAGATGAACATGTGCTTCTCCATCACCGGGTAGGAGTCGATCCGCGCCTTGCGCGGGATCCCCTTGTCCGGGTGGGCAGGGATCTTCTGCACCACGCCGTCGGGGGTGTACTCCCAGCCGTGGTACGGGCAGACGATGCAGTCGCCCTTGACCTTGCCGGCCGACAGCTCGGCGCCGCGGTGGACGCACAGGTCGGACATCGCGACCACGGAGCCGTCGCTGCCCTTGCGGTAGAGCACGAGCTGCTGGCCGAGGACCTTGACCTTCTTGGGCTTGCCGGCCTCGAGGTCCTTGCTGAACTCGACGGCGTACCAGAAGTTCTTGAACATGGGGGCTCCTAGCGTCGCCGCGCGTCGGCGATCTCGGGTCGGTGGTCGGGGTCGGTGAGGGCAGAGAGGTCGGCCTCGGCCGCGGCGTCGTCACTGAGCCGCGCCGCGAAGAAGGTGACCAGGAGGTCGATCAGCACCCGGCGCAGATGCTCCGCATCCGCTCCGGGAGGCGCCTCGAGGAATCCGCGTGCCGAGGTCGGATCATCGGGGGCAGCGGGCAGCATATGACCCGCGTCACACAGCCTGACCAACCAGGCCTCGGTCGCGGCGGGCAGCGCCTCGGACCAGGTCCGCTCGACCGGGTCGTGGCCCGGCGCGCCGGCCTCCTCGCCGTACCGGATGGCGCTGGCCGCGACCACCCCGTCGGCGGAGCCGGCGACGAGCATCACCGGCGCCACGACCGGCGCCGCGAGCAGGGTGGCCGGCGGGAAGCCGAGCTGCTGGGAGGCCATGGTGTGCGCCCCGTAGGTGGCGACCGCGCGGATCTCGGGGAACCACTCCGGTCCGGCCGACTGCAGCGCGACGGTGCCGCCCGCGGAGTGCCCGAAGAGGCCGACCCGGTCCAGGTCGAGGAGCCCCTCCAGCGGTCCCCCGCGGTGCGCGTCGGCGAGCGCGTCGAGCAGGGGGCGCAGCGCGGGCGTGGTCGGCGCGGAGCCGTAGCTGTCCGGCCCGACCGCGGCCAGGTCGACGCCGGGCGTCAGCCCGACCTGGCCCGGGAAGAGCTGACCCACCCAGTCGAAGGTCACCGCGACGATCCCGCGGCGCGCGAGCGCCACGGCGAGGTCGAGGTAGCCGGTGGAGGCGACGTTGATGCCGGGCAGCACGACCACGACCGGGTACGGCGCGCCCGAGGCGTCGGGGCGCAGCATCCCGCTCATCCGCTCGACGTCGGTCTCGGCCGGCAGCGCCGGGTACCGCACCGTCACGTGGGCGGTGTCGTAGGGCGCCTCGGCGCCCGGGACCCGCACCGCGATCCGGTGGGTGCGGACCAGCGGCGCGGCGTCGACCAGGGTGGATCCGGACATCAGGACGAGGCGTCCCCGAGCAGGTGCGGACGCGGCAGCACGCGGTCGCCGCCCCACAGGGCACGGACCAGCTGCTGGGTCATCTCGGTCCCGAAGAACCGCTCGCCCATCTCGTTGGCGGGGTCGCGCTCGGCGATGTTGCGCCGGCTCAGCTCGTCCTGCGCGGCGAGCGCGGCCTGCTCGTCGGCCGGCACCCGCTCGGCCTCGTCGACCCACTGGAGCCAGCGGTCGAGGTGGCGCTCGGCGATGCCGCTGACCAGCTCGGTGGTCCGGCCGTCGCCGGGCGCCATGAAGCAGTACGCCGTCGGCGACAGGCTGGCGCGGACGAAGGCGCTGCGGCTGACGAAGGGCTGGATGAAGTCGTTCTCCGCCTGGATCTGCTCCCACTCGTCGTTGAGCGGACCGTAGTAGCGGTCGAACGAGTCGGTGTCGGTGATCAGGTTCGAGCGCGGCACGGAGTCCAGGAACATCCAGCCCTGCGGGAAGGCGCCGAGCGCCATCCCGAAGTGCGGCACGCGGACCTGCGGACCGAGCCAGATCGTCAGGTGCACGTTGACGAAGCCCATGGCCGCGCTCTCCATGTGCGAGTGGATCATCCAGTCGATCTCGGGGCCGGTGTAGGCACGCACGCTGCCGGACGGGCCGGCCTCCGAGGTGAACGACTCCAGCGCATCGGTGGAGGGGTCACGCTGCAGCTCGAAGCGGTCCTTGACCCGCGTGGCGAGCCGGTCGACGAGGGCCTTCCAGTCCGCGAACAGCGACGTGACGTCGGTCGGGCCGGCTTCGTCGAAGTACTCCTGGACCGACTTCAGGTTCTGGCTCATCCGACTCTTCCTCCTGGCTCAACGGACAAAATATATTCTATCTACTCTGCGCGATTTGGCGAGCACTTCGCGCCGGATTTCTCAACCCGTCGGGTACGCCGCCGCGGCCAGCCCCGCGCCGCCGGCCCGGAAGGCGCCCGGCGCGTGCACCACGCAGTCCTGCACGTACTCGGCCAGCCCCTCGTCGCCGTACTCCCGGCCCCACCCCGAGCGCTTGATGCCGCCGAACGGCGCCCGCAGCGCCATCCCGGTGCGGTTGTGGGTGTTGACGAAGGTGAACCCGGCCTCCAGACGGGCCGCGACGGCGAACGCGCGCTCCTCGTCGGCCGACCACACCGAGGCGCCCAGCCCGAGCTCGCCGGCGTTGGCGCGGGCGATCGCCTCCTCGATGCCGTCGTAGCCGAGCACCGGCAGCACCGGCCCGAACTGCTCGGCTGCGACCACCGGCGCCTCCTCGGCGACGCCGGTGAGCAGCACCGGCGCCACGAAGTGGCCCCGGGACAGGTCGGTGCCCGGGTCGACGGTGCCCAGCGGCACGCTGGTCGCGCCGGCCGCGACCGCGTCGGCGACCAGGCCCTCGACCCGGCGAGCGGACGCGGCGGTCACCACCGGCCCCATGCTGACGCCCGGCGCCAGCGGGTCCCCGACGCGCAGCACCCGGCCCGCCGCGGCCCGCAGCCCCTCGACCACCTCACCCAGCCGGGCGGACGGGACGTAGAGCCGCTTGACCGCCATGCAGACCTGGCCGCTGGTCGCGAACGCCGCCATCAGCAGCCGCTCGTAGGCGGCGTCGTCCAGGTCGGCGTCCTCGAGCAGCACGGCCGGGTCGTTGCCGCCCAGCTCCAGCACGCTCGGCGTCAGCGAACGGCCGGCCAGGCCGGCGATCGCGCGTCCGGCGCCTTCGCCGCCGGTGAAGGCGACGCGACGCACGTCGGGATGGCCGACCAGCGCCGTCGCGGTCGGAGCGTCTCCGTGCACCACCCGCAGCACCGGCTCCGGGAGGGCGGTCGCCATCGTGGCCAGCATCCGCTCCACGCCGAACGGCGCCAGCGGCGAGGGCTTGACCACCACGGCGTTGCCCGCGACCAGCGCCGGCGCGACCTTCAGCGCGGCGAGGATCACCGGCGCGTTCCAGGGCGTGACCGCGCCGACCACGCCGTAGGGACGCCGCCGCACGACCAGGCGGCCCCGCTCGTCGTCCTCGACGCGGTCGGCCAGCAGCGACGGTCCGCGTTCGGCGTACCAGCGCAGGACGGTGGTCGCGAAACCCACCTCGCCGCGCGAGTCGGCGAGCGGCTTCCCCGTCTCCCGGGCGACCAGCCGGGCCAGGTCGTCGAGGGTCGGCTCGAGCGCGTCCGCGGCCGCGGCCACGAGGTGCGCCCGCTCCTGCGGCGCCCGGGCGGCCCACGCGCGCTGCGCGGCATCGGCCTCGCGCACCGTCGCGTCGACCGCGGCCTCGTCGTGGTGCTGGACCACGCCGACGACCTCGTCGGTGCGGGCCGGGTTCTCCCGAACGCTGGTCACGGCGCCGGTCACGGTGCTCGTCACGGGGCTGGTCGGTGGGCTGGTCACGGGGCTGGTCGGTGGGGCGCTGGTCACGCCCCGGCCCCGTCGAGCACTGGCTCGCGGCCCGGCCGCAGCGAGTCGATCATCGAGGTCCGCAGCAGGTGCCGGCGGTGCGCGTCCGGGTCCGCGGCCAGCGCCCGGAGCTCGGCGTGGTGCGCGGCGCGCGCCGTCTCGTCGGTCTCGCGCAGCTGCTTCCAGTTGTCGTGGGTGATGGTCTTGACGTAGGAGCGGGCCACGTCGCGGCGGGCGGCCAGCACCTCGTCCAGCCGGGCGAGCGCCGCCTCGGCGGCCGGTCCGTCGGACGGGTCGACCGCGAGCAGCTCGGCCAGGGCGCCGGCGGAGAGCACCGCGTCGTGGATGCCGCTGTTCATGCCCATCCCGCCGAGCGGGTTGTTCACGTGTGCGGCGTCGCCGACCAGCAGCACCCGACCGCCGCGGAACCGGTCCGCGACCCGCTGGTGCACGCGGTAGAGCGAGGAGTGCAGCAGGGCCCACTCGCGGCCGAGGTCGGCGACGCCGGCCAGCCGCTGCTGGACCCGGACGGGGTCGACCTCGACCTCGTCCGGGCTGTCCGGGTCGGTCGGGAAGAGGATCCGCCAGTGCTCCGGCGTGCGCAGCAGCACCAGCCACTCGGTCGGGTCGAAGACGTAGTTGACCGCGGCGATGCCGGGCAGCGCGGCGGTCAGGTCCTCGGTGGTGGAGACCACCAGGAAGCGCTCGGGGTAGGTCATCCCCTCGAACTCGGCGCCGATCTGCTTGCGCACCACCGAGCTGGCGCCGTCGGCACCGATCACCCAGTCCGCGTGGAAGGTCTCCCCCGACGCCGTGGTCACGCTCGCTCCCCCGGCGGGTGCGTCGAGGTCCTGCTCGACGGCGACCACCGGCTGGTCGAACTCGATCCGGAACCCGTCGAGGCCGCGCAGCGCCTCGAGCAGGATCGGCGTCAGCTTGCTCTGCTCGCACTGCACCCGGAACGGGTACGGCGTGTCGCCGGCCAGGGCGCCCAGGTCGAGCTCCGCGATCGGCCCGGTCACCCGGTCGCGGTACTGGAACGTCGTGGAGGTGATCCCCCGCTCGATGAGCGTCGGCAGCACGCCGAGCTCGTCCAGCATCTCCAGGCTCGGCGGGTGGAACGTCGAGGCGCGCGACTCCGCGGCCAGGCCGGGACCGGCCTCCAGCACCGTCACCCTCGCCCCGGCTCGGGCCAGGACGAGGGCCGCGGTCAGCCCCACCGGGCCCGCGCCCACCACGATCACCGCACCGCCGGCTGCCTTCGTCATCGCCTGCACCTGTCTCTCTCGTCGTTCCTCATCGGCCCGGGTGGCTCGCGCCTGCACCCGCGGCGGCGTACGTCTGCTCGGCGGCCAGGAGCTCGGGCAGCCCGACCAGCCCGGTCAGCTCGCCCCACCCGATCCGCTCCACCGGCGCCGCGTGCCCGCCCTCGAGCACGGCGACCACGGCCCGGCGCACCGCCGCGGCGGCGGCCAGCAGGGCCGAGACCGGGTGGATCACCAGCCGGACGCCGACCGCGGCCAGCGCCGCGTCGTCGGGACCGGCCTCGACCGGTCCACCGGCCTCGGAGCGGTTGTAGACCTGCGGCACCGGCCGGCCGTCGGCGGTCAGCGCCGCGGCCACCGCGGCCAGGTCACCGAGACCGGCGCCCTCCACGAAGACCGCGTCCGCGCCCGCCTCGGCGAACGCCCGGCAGCGCTGCACCACGGCCTCGCGGCCGAGCACCGACAGCGCGTCGGTGCGGGCCACGACCACCAGTCCGGTGTCGGCCTCCACCGCGGCCCGGACCCGGCCTGCCGCCTCGTCGAGGCCGACCACCTCCTTGCCGCCGAGGTGGCCGCAGCGCTTCGGCGCGACCTGGTCCTCCAGGTGCAGCCCGGCGATCCCGGCGGCGGCGTACTCGCGCGCGGTGTGCGCGGCCTGCAGCGCGTTGCCGTACCCGGTGTCGGCGTCGGCCAGCACCGGTACGCCGGCCAGCGGGCCGCGCAGGGAGGCGGCACGCCGCGCGATGTCGGTGCCGTGCACGAAGCCGAGGTCGGGGAGCCCGAGGTCGACCGCCGAGACCGTCGCCCCGGAGAGGCAGACCGCTGGCGCCCCGGCGGCCGCCGCGATCGCCGCGGAGACCGCGTCGAAGACGCCGGGCAGGCGCGCGGGCGTGGTGCCGCCCAGGAGCGCGCGGAGCCGCTGCGGACCGGTGCCCGTCGGAACGGTCGGGTCGCTCGTGGTCGGGTCGTCCGGGCGGGGAGCCGCGCTCATCGACCGTGCAGCGAGTAGCCGCCCTCGACCCCCACGACCCGGGCGCCGGTGAAGATCCGGATGGTCTCCACGGTGCCCTCCTCGCCCATGCCGGACAGGCCCCAGGCCGGTCGCGGGGTCATCAGGTGCAGGCTCATGATGGTCGAGCCGTTGACCTTGACCTCGCCCGCGCGGATCCGGCGGGCCACGGCGAGCGCGGCGTCGGTGTCGGTGCCGACCACGTAGCCCTCGAGGCCGAACGGCGTGCCGTTGGCCAGCGCCACGGCCTCCTCGACGTCGTCGTACACGTGCACCGTCGCGACCGGGCCGAAGACCTCGTGCACCGCGGCCTCGGCGGGGACCTCGGTGAGCAGCGTCGGCGCCAGGAAGTTGCCGGGGCCGCCGGGCAGCGGGGTGCTGGTGTGCACCGTGCCGCCGGCGACGCGCCGCTCCTCGATGTCGGCGCGCAGCCGCGCCAGGTGGCCGGAGTGCACGATCGGGCCGAGCTCGGTGGCCGGGTCGAGCGGGTCGCCCACGGTGAGCGTCGCCAGGCGCTCGCCGATCCCGGCCAGCACCTCGTCCGCGAGCCCGCGCGGCAGCACCAGCCGACCGAGCGCGCGGCACCACTGGCCGTTGAGCGTGGTCAGCAGGTCGGCGGCGTGCCGGGCGGCGGCGGCCGGGTCGGCGTCCGGCAGCACCACGAGCGGGTTGTTGCCGCCGAGCTCGAGCTGGAGCGCGGTGAAGTTCGCGGCGCAGGCGCCGGCGATCTCCCGGCCGCCACGCAGGCCGCCGGTGAAGGAGACGGCCCGGATCCGCGGGGCGGTGACGAGCGCGCCCCCGACCGCGGGGCCGCCGTGCAGCAGCTGGAAGGTGCCGGGCGCGACACCCTCGGCGGTGAGCACCTCGTCGACCACGCGGGCCAGCGCGGTGGTGCCCCACGGCGCGTACTCGCTGGGCTTGAGCAGCGTCGGCGCCCCGGCGGCCAGCGAGCTGGCGATCTTGTGCGCGGCCATCGGCGCCGGCGCGTTCCACGGCACCAGGCTCAACGCGGGCCCGAGCGGGAGCCGGTGCACCTCCACGGGGTTGCCGTGCTCGCCGGTGACGGTGCTGGCCAGCACCCCGTCGCGCAGCATCTGCGCGGCCAGGTGGAAGGCGCCCGGGACGATCACGGCGACGATGCCAGTCTGCGCGATCGGCACGCCGGTGGCGAACGCCTCCAGCGCCGCCAGCCGGGGCAGCTCCTCGGCGAGGCGGACCCCGACGGCGTCCAGGATCTCCGCGCGTCGCTCCGGCGTCGTACCGCTCCAGGAGCCGGCGCGGTGCACGCGGTCGGCGGCCGCCAGCGCGGCCTCGACCGCGTCGGCGCCGCTGGCGACGGCGGTCCCCACCTGGGTACCCAGGTAGGGGTCCTCCAGCACCAGGTCGAGCGTGTCGGCCGGGGTCGACCAGGCGCCGTCGACGAGCTGCTCGAGCGCCGGTAGCGCGAGGCCGGCGCGCGCGGCCGCGAGACCGGGAGCGGTCACCGCCTCGGTCATCGCGACCCGCCCATCGAGTCGCGGGTGGTGAGGCCGGCCCAGCCCTGCTGCTCGACGATGGTCTTGGCCAGGTCGAGGCGGCCGCGCTCGGCGGGGAACGCCTGGACCAGGCCCATCGCAGTGTCGCGGACGGCGCGGCCGATCTCGTTCTCCATCAGGGCACCCGACGTGCCGCACATCTTCATCGCGGTGGTGGCGACGGTGAAGGCGTGCTCGCAGATGGCGCCCTTCGCCAGTCTCCAGCTCGCCACCACGTCCTCCTTCGGCAGGATCGGCGGGTCGCTCGCCTCCAGGTCGATCTGGCGGCGCAGCCACAGGTGGGCCTCGCCGAGAGCGGACTCGCCATCGCCGATCATCACCTGATGCATCGGGCTGGACGCGATCGGCTTGCCGGTGTCGGCGAATTTCGCGGCCATCGTGCGTGCCATCGCGTAGTCCCAGACCCCGCGCGCGACGCCGGCGTAGATGGCGGCGATCGCGACCTGGTTGCCGACCCAGGAGCCACGCGACATCGTGGTGGCGCTGGTGAAGCCGCCCGGGACGGCGAGCGCCTCGTCATCGGGCACGAAGCAGTTCTCCAGGACCAGGCCGAAGTTGTCCGAGGCGCGCATGCCGAGCCCCCGCCAGGGCGCACGGGGCCGGGAGCCCTCGCTGTCGCGGGCGACGAAGAACAGGCCCAGGCCATCGATGCCCGCCACGTCGTCGCGGGCGGCGGTGACCAGGTAGTAGTCAGCGGTCCCGGACAGGCAGCCGAAGGACTTCTCGCCGTTGAGCAGCCAGCCGCCCTCGACCTTGGTCGCGGTGGTGGAGATCAGCACGTTCGCGTTGGAGGCCTTGACCGCCTCGCTCGCGAAGTTGCCCATCAGCTTCTGCTCGGTGCCCATCCGGTGCAGCACCTTCTCGGCGAAGGCGCGGATCTCGGGGACGTCGCCCTCGGCGTAGAGGCCGGCATCGATCGCGGCCAACGGCAGCAGGCCTCGCGAGGAGGCCGAGCAGTGGAAGAAGAACGAGAGCGCCGTCGAGCCGCAGACGGTGCCCAGCGCGTAGGTCGTCGCGGCCAGGTCGCGGAGCCCGCCGCCGAGGCCGCCGTACTCCTCGGGGACGACCAGGCCCAGCAGGCCCGCGTCCGCGAAGAGCTTGGCGTGGCCCTCGGGGAAGGCGGCGGTGACGTCCGCCTCCTCGGCCGCGGCCGCCACGGCCGGGAGGATCGACTCCACCCGCGCCTGGCGCTCGCGCTCGGCGTCGCTGAGGTCAGGCAGCAGGTACTCGGCGGTCAGCTTCTCAGTCATCCTGCGGCTCCTAGGATCTCGGCGGCATCGGTCGATGCAGCAGCGGGTACAGCGGCGCGCTCGGCGGCTGCGCCGACCCGCCGGGGCACGGTGCGCACCTGGCGGGCAAGGTCGTCGACGGCGGCGGCGTCGACCCCGACGCCGACCTCGAGCTCGGTGAGGAGCCGGATCAGGTCCTCGGTGGCCACGGAGGCGTCGAGGCCGGCGAGGGTGGCGTCGAAGTGCCGGACACCGCTCTTCAGGGCGGTGATCGCCTTGACCAGCCCGAGCCGGTCGCGGTCGTGCAGGCCGACGCGGACCTGCGACGGTCGGGCCAGCGCCACGACCTCCTGCAGGAGCGATCGCACCTGCAGCGGGGTCGCGCGGCCGGCGATGTCGGGCAGCGCGATCTCCGCGACGCCGGCACGGGAGAGAGCGCAGACGGCGGCGAGGACGCTGTCGAGCCGCTCGTCGGCGAACGGGTCCGCGAGCAGCACGGCGCAGCGCTCCGCGATGCCGTCGACCGCCTCGAGGACCCGCGCGAGGTCCTCGGGGTCACCGGGGTCCACCTCGAGCTCGACGGTGCCCAGCCCCGCCCCGAGGGCGAGGTCGGCCTGGGCCCGGTCGCCGACCAGGGCGCTGGAGAGCGGCTGCGGACCGCCGGGCGCCAGGACGGCGACGTCGTCGGTGGCGGAGGTCAGGTCGGCCACCCGGACCCGGATGCCGGCGTCGCCGACACCGGCGGCGACGAGCGCGGCCTGGTCGGCCGCCCCACGTGCCGCCAGCCCGGCGACCACGCCGCCGTCGGCGAGCGTGGCGGCGTCCGGCAGCACGTCGGCCACCTGCCCCCAGTTGCGGGAGTGGAAGAGCAGCGGCGCGGTGCGGCCCGCGGAGCGTCCGGCGACGACCTCGCCGACGAAGATCGTGTGGTCCCCGCCCGGATAGGCGTGCACCACGCGGCAGTCGAACCAGCCGAGCGCGGAGTCGAGCAGCGGCACGCCGGTCTCGGCGGTCGTCCAGCTCTCGCCGGCGAACCGGTCCTCGAGGTCCCCGCTCATGCCCGCGAACCGGCGACCGATCTCAGCCTGGTCCTTGGCCAGCACGCTGATCCCGAAGATCCCGCTGCGGGAGACGAGCTCGTGGCTGTAGAGCGTCTTGGTCAGGCAGATCGAGACCAGCGGCGGGTCCAGGCTGACGCTGGCGAAGGAGCTGGCCGTCATCCCGTGCCGGACACCGTCGGGGCCGAGCGTCGTCACCACGGTGACCCCGCTCGGCCACTGGGCCATGACGTCCCGGAACGTCGTCGGATCGATCATCAGCACCTCCTTGTTGCAAAGAATATACGATATCTACTCTGCTTGGGGAGGGGTTCGGCGGGACGAGTCGCCGAAAAAACTCGGCGGGAATATATGATCGGGGTGTTCTACGGAGCATCCGCCTGGGACTCCCGCCACCGGCGGGACCGGATGCACGGGTCGGCGGCACCGCCGCCAGCCCGCCGAACGCCACCAGAGGGGAATCCGAATGAGCCCACGAAGCGCCACCGCCGGCGTACGACCCATCGCTCACCACTCGCTGGTCGACCGGGTCACCGACGAGCTGCACCGGGCGATCCTCAACGGCGACCTCGCACCGGGCTCGACCGTCTCCATCGTCGATCTGTGCGAGCGATTCGACATCAGCCACATCCCCGTCCGCGAGGCGCTGCGCCGCCTCGAGAGCGAAGGCGTCATCGAGCTCCGGCCCGGGCGCTCGGCGCTGGTCGCCACGGTGACCACCGAGGAGCTGCGCAACATCTACCACCTGCGCAAGCTGATCGAGTCCGACCTCTGCCGCCGCGCCGGCGCGACCATCACCGAGGAGCGGCTCGCCGACGCCGAGGAGGCGCTCGCCGAGTACGTCGGCATCGAGCGCGAGCCGGCCGCCCTGGCCGCGAAGCACCACGCGTTCCACGAGGCGATGCTGCTCGACGAGATCGGGCCGGCCGACGCCAACGTGCTGCGCGTGCTCTGGAAGGCCTCGGACCGCTACCTGCACCTGCTGATGGGCGAGCTCGACCACGCCCCCGAGACCCAGCAGGGCCGGATCGACGAGCACCGCCACCTGCTCGACCTGGCGCGGGACCACAAGGTCGAGGAGCTCACCGCCGCCTGGGTGGCCCACCTGGAGAGCACCGAGAACGCACTCGTCGCCGCGCTGGCCGCCCACGAGGCCGAGGAGTCGGCGACCGCCGGCTGAGCACGGGCACCGAGCACGCTGCAGGGGCGGCACCCGACCGGGTGCCGCCCCTGCTGCTGTTCCGCCGGCCTCAGTCCCGGACGAGCACCGCGGTCAGCGCCGAGGCCAGGTGCCACGGACGGCCGTCGACCACGTCGGTGCCACGGCTGACGAAGCGGTTCGTCGCGCACACCGGCCGCAGGGTCGCGACGGTCACCCCGACCCGCGCGGGCACGGGGTCGGGACGGCTGATCACGCCCTGGAACGGGCCCGACCACTCGCCCCACAGCGTGAAGTCCGCCGAGAGCGGGATCAGCGCGCCCGCGCCGTGCTCGGGGTGCGGCCGGGAGGCCACGGCCAGGTTCAGCCGGTTCTCCGCGGCCCGCTCGAGCAGCATCAGGTCGACATCGTGGCGCTCGGCGACCGAGAACGGCACCGCGACCACGTCGGCGTCGGCCAGCGCGACGAGCCGGAAGGTCTCCGGATAGAGCGCGTCGTCGCCGACGACCACCGCCAGCCGACCCCACGGGGTGGTCAGCACGCCGATCCCGTCCGCGCCACCGGCCTCTCCACCGGCCTCTCCCCCGGACGCCGCCTGGGCCGCGCCGCGGCCGTGCAGCTGGGGCTGGACGTGCTCGACGCCGTCGGCCGAGACGACCAGGCCGACGTGGGCGCCCGCGTCGTCGACCACCGAGGTGACGACGCGGGTCGTCGTACCGGTCAGCAGGGGGGCGATGTCGACCGCCCCCAGCCCGGCGCGCTCGGGCAGCACCACCAGGTCGGCGCCGGCAGCCACGGCCTCGGCGAGCAGGGCGGGGAGCTCGGCGTCGCCGGACCCGACGCTCGGGGTGAGCACCGCGGCGCGGATCTCGTCGGCGCCGGCAGGGGCCGTGCGGCCGCGCGGCGCCTCGGCGATCGGACCGTAGAGGTCGGGGCGACGCGACGCGATCACGTCGGTGCCGTCGGGGCGTGACTTGTCGTCGGCCAGGGTGACGTCGATGTCGGCGACCACGACCGCCTCGCCGGTGCGCGGAGCGACCGCGACCACCGTTCCGTCGGGCGCCACGATCTGGCTCTCCCCCGCGCCGTGCAGCCGATCGACCGGCACCCCGACGCGCTCGGCGACCGCCTCGATGCTGTGCGCGGGCACCAGCGGCCCCACCTTGTTGGCGGCGACCACCCAGACCTTGTTCTCCACCGCGCGGACCGGGACGTGCAGCGAGGCCTCGTCCAGGGCGAAGGAGTTGAGGCTGTTGAGCAGCACCTGGGCGCCCTCGACGGCCAGCATCCGCGGCGTCTCGTAGATGACGCCGTCCATGCAGGAGTAGAGCCCCAGCCGACCGACCGGCGTGTCGACCGGCGCGATCCGGTCCACGGCGGGGTCGATGTGGTCGCGCTCGGAGCCCATCAGCACCTGCTTGTCGCTGACCGCGAGCACCGATCCGTCGGGGCCGAGCAGCACGTTGCTGCCGCCGACCCGGCCGTCCTCGCGGAGCAGGGTGCAGTTCACCATCAGGTAGATGCCGTGCTCGGCCGCCGCGGCGGCGAGGCTGCGCACGAACTCACCGTCCAGTCGCTGCGCGTGCCGGCGGGCGTGCTCGCGGTCGGCGTACCACGAGACGTGGTTGCCGAACTCCGGCAGCACGACGACCTCGGCGCCGGCCTCGACGGCCCGCCCGACCATCCGCAGCGCCGTCGCGAGATTCTCCGCGACGTCCTCACCTACGGCGTACTGCACTGCTGCGACCCGGAGCAACGCGACCTCCCAATTTCGTATATCTTGTACGATCCGTAGCCTAACCCGACGACGACCCCCAGCACAGGAGTCTCCCGTGACGGACACGCAACCCGACCCCGAATCCGTCGACATCGCGGTCGCCTCGACGTCGGGCACCGCCGTGCTGACGGTCCACGCGCGCGGCGGCGAGCGCCCGGTGGACCTCGACCGCGACCCGCCGTTCGGCTGGTGGCCGGCGATCGCGATCGCCCTCGTCGCCTTCATCGACCGGGTCGAGATCAACCTCATCGCCGGCGCGCTACCGGCCATCCAGGACCACTTCGGGTTCAGCGACACCGTCGCGGGCGCGATCCCGACCGCCGCCGCCATCGCGGGCGCGGCCCTGCTCCTCCCCGCCGGCCGGCTGGCCGACCGCGCGCCCCGGGTCGCCACCGTGGTGGTCGTGGTCCTGATCTGGTCGCTGTGCTCGGTGCTCAGCGGCCTGGCCACCACCTTCGTGATGTTCTTCCTGGTCCGGATCGCGATCGGCGGGGCCGGCCAGCTGTACAACCCGCCCGCCTCCAGCCTGATCGCCGACTACTACCCCAGCAGCGCCCGCGGCAAGGCATTCGGGTTCGAGCGGGCCGGCTACTACATGGGCCTGCCGGCCGGCGTGATCATCGGCGGCGCGGTGGCCGAGGCGCTCGACTGGCGCGCGGTCTTCTTCATCGCCGCGGCCCCCGGCCTGGTGATCGCGGCGCTGATGGCCACCGTCAAGGAGCCCGTACGCGGGCTCGGCGACCGGATCGACCGGCTGCGGGGCGCCGCGTCGGCGGGCGGCGCGGCCGACGCGGAGGCCGTCCTGTCGCACGCACCCGCCCACGACCTGCGCGGCTCGATCATCTCCGACGCCCGGCGGCTGCTCGGGATCCCGACCCTGCGCGGGGTGATCGCGGCACAGGCGCTGCTCTCGCTGGGCGTGGCCGGCATCTTCTACTGGCTGCCCACGTTCCTGGAGCGCACCGAGAACCTCGGGTACGACGCCGCGTCCGGCCTCGCGGGCGGCGTCGGCGGCACCGGCATCGTCGTCGGCATCCTGCTCGGCAGCCGGCTCGGCGACCGGCGGACCGTCGGCGGCTGGCGGATCCGCGTCGCCGGCGTGTTCCTGACCGCGGGCACGGTCGGCCTGACCGGTGCGGTGCTGCTGCCCGGCGTACCGGTGCGGGTCGGCATGATCGCCATCGCCTGCGCCGGGTTCGCCGGCGCGATCCCCAACCTCACCGCCGCGGCCGCCGACGTGGTCCCGATGACCAGCCGCGGCATGGGCTTCGCACTGCTGCAGTTCCTGACCACGCTCGGCGGCGCCTTCGGGCCGTTCCTGATCGGCTTCCTCTCGGACCTGCTGGACTCGCTGCCGCTGGCCATGCTCGGCCTGCTGCCGCCGCTCTTCCTGGCGATCGGCGTGCTGGCCCGGGCGCGGTCCGCCTACGACGCGGACCTGGCCGCCACCCGATAGCGCGAGTGGGTGGGAAGCACCGCCCGAGTCGGTCGGAAAGACCCCTCGAGACGGTGGAAAGCGCCCCTCGAGTTGGCCGTATCGACCAACTCGAGGGGCGCTTTCCACCCACTCGGGCGGGGCTAACCACCCACTCGCGACGTGGGGTCAGGCCCAGGTGTGGATGATCGCGAGACCCTCGACGGCGGGAGCCGCGGTACCGGCGGGGACGAAGGCCCACTGCCGGGCGTCGGGCCACAGCACGTCGACGTCGACCTCGAACACGCGGCCGGCGGCCCCCGCGAGCACCTCGACGGTGCCGACCAGGCCGGGGCGCGCGGAGCGGGTGGCACCGTCGGCGAGCTCCAGGCCGGTGATCGCACCGGCGTCGTCGGCCTCGCCGTCCTCCCACCCTCCGCCGGCGCCGGAGAACCAGACGACCGCGCGGGTGCCGTCGGCGGTGGAGGTGGCCGACCGGGTGGCCTTGGGCTCGACGACCAGCATCCGGGTCGCGTCACCGACGAGGCCGCTGAGCCGCAGCTCGCCCTCGAGGACCACCATCTCCTCGCCCGCCGGCTGGTTGCCCACCGCGGCGCGCGTCCACCCGTCGGGGAAGCGGACCATCACGGTCCGGGTGCCACGATCGGCGTCGGCGCGCAGCAGCGCGATCCGGGCCGGCTCGTCGGCGCCGGCGATGTGGTGCTCGACCCAGGTCAGGTCGGTGGCGTCCAGGTCGACGGTGAGCACGGCGTCGTTCATGGTCTCGGTCATCGGGCTGCTCCCTGCTCCTTGAGGTAGGTGAGGATCTCGGACTCGGCCAGCACGTCGGCGTACTTGGCGTCGAGGTCGAAGAGGTTCTGCTCGTGGGCGGCGGCCTCGCGGTCGCCGCAGGCCTCGCGGACCACCAGCGGCCGGAAGCCGTGCTGCAGGGCGTCCAGCGCGGTGGCGCGCACGCAGCCGCTGGTGGAGAAGCCGAGCACCACCGCGGTGTCCACCCCGCGGGCGCGCAGCGAGGAGGCGAGCGAGGTGCCGAAGAACGCCGAGGCGTACTGCTTGGTCACCACCAGCTCGCCGGGCAGCGGCGCGGGCGCGGCCGGGAAGTCGCCGTACGGCGAGCCCGCCTCGAACGCGACCAGTCCGGGCACCTTGACCGCGAACCAGCCGGCGTCGGCCGCGCCGGGCGCGAGCACCACCTGGGTGAAGACGACCGGGTGCCCGGCGGAGCGGGCGGCCTCGACGACCCGCTCGGCGCTGGCCCGGGCCGCCTCGAACCGGCCCTCGCCGTCGGCGAAGGGGCCGTCGCCGAGGTAGGCCTCGCAGACGTCCACCACCACCACGGCCGGGTGGGCGCCGCCGCCGACGCGCCCGAGGAAGCCGGCGCCGCTGTAGTCGTCGGCCCGCTCGACCGCCGCACCCACGCTGTCGCTCATCGGGCTCAGATGACGCCGCGCTCGACCAGGTCGGCGCGCCGCTCGGGGTCGACCCCGAGCAGGTCGCCGTAAACCTCGTCGTTGTGCTCACCCAGGGCGGGTCCGGTCCACCGGATCGAACCGGGCGTGCCCGACATCTTGGGCACCACGTTCTGCATCGCCAGCGACCCGAAGGTCGGGTCGGGCACGCGGACGATCGCCTCGCGGGCCTCGAAGTGCGGGTCGGTGAGCATGTCGGCGGCCTTGTAGATCCGGCCGGCGGGCACGCCGCCCTCGTGCAGCAGCGCGAGCAGGGCGTCGGCGTCGTACTTCGCGGTCCACACGCCGATGTAGTCGTCGAGCTCGGCCTGGTGCTCGCCGCGGCCGGCGTGGCCGGCGTACCGGGAGCCTGCGGCGGCGAGCTCCGGCTCCCCCATCAGCTCGGCGAGCCGGGCGAAGACGGAGTCCTGGTTGGCCGCGATCAGGATCAGCTGGCCGTCGGCGGTCGGGTAGACGTTGCTGGGCGCCACGTTGGGCAGTACGGCGCCGGTGCGCTCGCGCTGGTAGCCCTGCACGTCCCACTCGGTGACGGTGCTCTCCATCATCGCCAGCACCGCCTCGTAGATGGCGCTGTCGACGACCTGGCCCTCGCCGGTCACGTCGCGGTGCCGCACCGCCGCCAGCGCGCCGATGCAGGCGTGCATCGCGGCCAGCGAGTCGCCGATCGAGATGCCGGTGCGGGAGGGCTGCCGGTCCGGCTCGCCGGTGATGTAGCGCAGGCCGCCCATCGCCTCACCGATCGAGCCGTAGCCCGCGCGGGAGGAGTAGGGCCCCGTCTGCCCGTAGCCGCTGACCCGGACCAGGATGATCCGCGGGTTGACCACACGCAGCCGCTCGTAGGAGAGGTTCCACTTCTCCATGGTCCCGGGGCGGAAGTTCTCGATCACGATGTCGGCGCCGCGGACGAGCTCCAGGAAGAGCTCCTGGCCCTCGACCTCGCGCAGGTTGAGCGTCACCGAGCGCTTGTTGCGGCCGACCACCGGCCACCACAGGTACGAGCCGTCGGACTTCTCCCGGCCCCACTGACGCATCGGGTCGCCCACCTTCGGCGGCTCGACCTTGATCACGTCCGCTCCCTGGTCGCCCATCAGCGTCGCGGCGAACGGACCGGCCAGCAACTGGCCCGCCTCGATCACACGCAGACCCGCCAGTGCCCCACCCTCGTGCATCGCAGTCATGCTGTGATCATATATCCGATACGATGTGTCCGAGAAGATCCCCGGAGAAATGGAACGCCCCGTGAGCACCCAGTCCCCCGACGCAGCCGGCAGCGCCATCGAGATCGTCGAGGTCGCGCCCCGCGACGGCCTCCAGAACGAGCGCCGCCTGCTGCCCACGGCGACCAAGGTCGAGCTGGTACGACGGAGCGTGGCCGCCGGGCTGCGGCGGGTCGAGGTGACCGCGTTCGCCCGCCCCGACCGGGTGCCGCAGATGGCCGACGCCGAGGACGTGCTCGCCGAGCTGCGCGACGAGCCGGGCCTGCGCCGGATCGGGCTCGTGCTCAACCGGCGCGGCCTGGACCGCGCGCTGGCCGCCGGCTGCGACGAGGTGACCGTCGTGGTGGTCGCCTCCGACGGCCTGGCGCTGCGCAACCAGGGGGCCGACACCGCCGCCCAGGTCGCCGCCTGGACCGAGATCGCCGCCGCAGCCCGCGAGGCCGGGATCCCCGCCACGGTGATGATCGCGGCCGCCTTCGGCTGCCCGTTCGACGGCGAGGTGCCCGCCGCGCGGGTGCTCGAGGTCGCGCGGGGCTGCCTGGCCGGCGGCCCGGCCGAGCTGGCGATCGCCGACACGATCGGCGTCGGCGTACCGGCCCAGGTCACCGAGATCGTGGCCGGCCTGCGCGCGCTCGACGCCACCGTGCCGCTCCGCGCGCACTTCCACAACACCCGCAACACCGGCTACGCCAATGCGGTCGCCGCGGTGGCCGCCGGGGTGAGCGCGCTGGACGCCTCGACCGGCGGCATCGGCGGCTGCCCGTTCGCGCCGGGCGCCACCGGCAACATCGCCACCGAGGACCTGCTCTACCTGCTGGACCGCTCCGGCGTCGCGGTGCGCTCCGACCGCCCCGAGGGCGGACCACTGGACGCCTCCGCGATCGCGGCCACCGGCACCTGGATCGCCGACGAGCTCGGCCTCCCCCAGGCACCGGCGATGCTCGGCCGCGCCGGCGGCTTCCCGACCCCCGCGTCCGCCCCTGCCTGACCGGACGCCCGCCCCACCCCCGAACGACACCGAGGAGACGCCATGGCCATCCACCCCGGCGGAGCACCGCTCTCGATCGTCAGCGGACTGCGCGAGTTCGCGCACGCCACCCCCGACGCGTTCGCGGTCCTCGACGGCGAGCGGCGCCTCACCTTCGCCGAGGTGGACGAGCGCGCGAGCCGCTGGGGACGGCACCTGCTCGACTCCGGGCTGCGCACGGGCGAGCGCGTCGCCGTGCTGCTCGGCAACCGCGCCGAGTACCCCGAGGTCGCGGCCGGGATCGCCAAGGCCGGCCTGGTGATGGTGCCCCTCAACCCGCGACTCACCCCGGCCGAGGCGGGCTTCATCCTCGGCCACAGCGGCGCCCGCGCCCTGGTGCTCGACGCGGCCCTGGCCCCCGTCGTCACCGAGGCGATCGCTCCCGGCGGACCGGGCGCGGCGGTGGCGGACCGGCTGACCGCGATCGGCGACTCCGGCCTCCGCGGTGCGGTCGACTACGAGACGGCGCTCGCCGCGGCGGGGGCGAGCGACCCGGCCGTGGTCGTCGACGAGCGGGACCCGTTCTGCATCACCTACACCTCCGGCACGACCGGGCGCCCCAAGGGCGTGCTGATCTCCCACCGCAGCCGGGCCCTGACCTTCACCATGAGCGCGCTGGAGTGGCGCCTGGGCACCGGGCGGGTCTCGGCGGCGGTGGCGCCGATGTACCACGGGGCCGGGTTCGCGTTCGGCTACGCGCCCGTCTACACCGGCGGCACCGTCACGATGCTCCGCAAGTGGGACCCGGCGGACTTCCTGGACCTGGTCGAGCGCGACGGCGTGCAGTCGGCGTTCCTGGTGCCGACCCACGCCCACGGGCTGCGCGCACTGGGCCCCGAGGCGCTGGCCGCCCGGGACCTGTCCAGCCTGGACACGCTCTACTTCAACGCCGCCGCACTCCCCTGGGCACTGAAGCAGTGGGTGATGGAGGCCTTCCCCGGCCGCGACGTGCACGAGCTGTACGGCTCCACCGAGTCCGGGATCATCACCAACCTGCGCCCGAGCCACATGCGCAGCCGGCCCGGCTCGGTCGGCCACCCGTGGTTCCACACCGAGGTCAGGATCGTCGACGAGGCCGGCGAGCCGGTGCCGCCGGGCGAGCCGGGCGAGCTGTTCAGCCGCTCGCCGTACCTGATGAACGGCTACCTCGACGACCCCGACGCGACCGCGGCCTGCACCACCGAGGACGGCTTCGTCACCTGCGGCGACATCGCGGTGCGCGACGCGGACGGCTTCATCTCGATCGTGGACCGCAAGAAGGACCTGATCATCTCGGGCGGCACCAACATCTACCCGCGCGAGATCGAGGAGGCGCTCGCCGGCCACCCGTCGGTGCTGGAGAGCGCCGTGGTCGGCGAGGCGGACGAGGCGTGGGGCGAGACCGTCGTGGCCCACGTCGTGCTCCGCGACGGGCAGGCGCTGGACGCCACGGCCCTGGAGGCGCACTGCCGAGGCGTGCTGGCCGGCTACAAGATCCCGCGCCGCTGGTACGTCGCCGCCGCACTGCCGCGCAACGCCGGCGGCAAGGTCGTCAAGCGCGACCTGGCGCCCCCGGCCTGACCCTTCTCGCCCGGGGCGACCGGAACCGCGGCCGCGGGAATTACCGGTACACCCTGTACACATTAGGTCCGGATATCATATATTCAGGGCTCACCACTGCTACCCCCGGAGGACTACGTTGCGACCTCACGTCGAGCTCATCCAGGAAGACGACTACGTCTGGCACGGCGCCGAGCTGCCCGGCGGCGAGGGCCGCGCCAGCGAGCGCCGTCTCTCCGTCGACGAGGAGGACGGCTCCTCCTCGCTCCGCGTCGACTTCCACACCGACTGGGGCCGCGGCCCGGGCATCCACCACGCCAACACCGAGTACTACGTGCTCGAGGGCGAGATCGACTACGGGGGCGTGCGGATCGGCAAGGGCGGCTACGTCTACGCGCCGAAGGGCGTGCCCACCGACTACATCAAGGTCGCCGAGGGCTCGAAGCTCCTGCACTACCGCGAGTACGGCGACGCCGGGTTCGACGCCGTCGACTCCCTCGGCGGCGCCACCGCGTGGGCCGACGCCCGCGAGGACGTCATCGTCATCGACTCCGACGCGATGAAGTGGGACGCCGTGCCCAACCCGGGCCCGATGCCCGGGCTGTTCATCAAGTACCTGCACGTCGACCCGGTCACCGGCTTCTACACCCGCCTGGTGCACGCCCAGGAGGGCTGGTCGGACCACCGCCTCGCGCACCACCCGTGCTACGAGGAGGCCTACACCACGCAGGGCCACATGGAGTACAACTTCGGCACCCTGGACCTGGGCACCTACTTCTTCCGCCCGGCGCGGGTGAAGCACGGACACTTCACCACGATGGAGGGCGGCGCCACCTGGCTGCTGCGCTCCGACGGCGAGCTGAAGAACTGGTACACCCAGAACGAGTGGGTGCGCTGGGGCGGCGACGGCGTCAACTACACCGCCGAGGGCCTGGACGAGGAGCCGCACCCGCCGACCCGCTGGTCGTCCTCGACCCACGACCTGGCGACGCCGTGGCGCACCGAGGAGGACATGCGCCAGATGAACGCCGCCTGGCAGTTCCAGGTCGACCAGGGCCAGCAGAACTCCCCGGTCAAGCACCAGGGCACCGGCGCGGACCCGTCGGTCCTGGCCTTCATGAAGGCGATGGACGCGGCGCAGCTCCAGGGCGGCCACGGGCACGAGCACGACCACTCGCACGACCACGACCACGACCACGACCACGACCACTCGCACGACCACGACCACGACCACTCCCACGAGGGGGCCGAGCCCGCCCGCGAGGTCATCGACCTCGACTGGGGCTGGAGCGGCCGCGCCGTCGAGCACCCCGACGAGCGCACCGGCGAGCACGCCCACAACTGGGGCACCCGTGTCGCCTGGAAGGACGGCGACCCGATCCCGGCCCCGATCATCTCCAGCCTGCCCGTCCGCAGCCGCTCGCGCGGCCGCTGGGACGGCGACGGGATGTGACGAGCGGTCCCATGGAGGCTGTCCACGGTTTCAACGGGCACAGCGTCGCGGTGCTCCTGCACGTCGTTCTCTTCGCCTACTGGCTGGGCGGGGACGTCGGCGTGTACTACGCCAGTCGCTACATCCTGAGGTCCGACCTCGGACCGGAGGCGCGGGCGGTCTCGACGAAGATCATGCACGGCGTCGACATCGCGCCGCGGGTCTCGCTGGTGCTCTTCCTGCCCAGCGGGATCACCCTGATGGCGTGGGGGCCGCTCGGGGACGAGTTCTTCGTCCACGGATGGCTGCTCGCGCTGGTCTGGGTCGCCGGGCTCGCCTGGCTGGCGGTGTCGCTGATCGACTACCGCGGCGGGGACACCCCGATGGCACGCCTCTCCCAGAAGGCGGACCTGGCGGTCCGCTACGCGCTCAGCGCGGGCCTGGTCGTCGCCGGGGTCTACACGCTGGCGGTGGCGGAGCCGTTCGGGGTGGACACCAACCCGAAGTGGTTGGGCGCGAAGGTGATCGCCTACGGCCTGTGCATCTTCAGCGGCGTGATGATCCGACGCCAGCTGCTGCCGTTCGGACCGGCCTTCGGGCACCTGGTCACGAGCGGATCCACCCCCGAGGTGGAGCGGGCGATCCTCGGCTCCATCCGGCGGTGCGAGCCGTGGGTCTACTCGATCTGGACGCTGGTCCTGGTCGCGGCGGCGCTGGGTGTGATCAAGCCCGGGTCCACCGCCTTCTGACGCCTGCGCGCATGGTCCGCGGCCGCCGCTCTCCGCGGCGGCCGCGGTCGTGCTCTGCGGCGCGCACACCGACCCCGCGACGCGGCAGCGGCGGCGCGCCGGAGTCGACCGCGGCGGTCAGGACGCGGGGCCGACCACCGCGGGGCCGTCGGGACGACCCCACTCGCTCCACGAGCCGTCGTACACAGTGATGTCGGAGACGCCGCTGAGGTGCGCGGCGAGGGCGATGCCGCAGGCGGTGACACCCGACCCGCAGGTGGTGACGATGCGGTCCGCCCCCGCCCGGGCCCGCGCGACCAGGGCCGCCAGCTCGGCAGGACCGCGCAGGTGGCCATCGACGACCAGGTCGGTCAGCGGCAGCGACCGGGCACCGGGCATGTGACCTCCGCGCAGCCCCGGCCGGGGCTCGGGCGCCGCACCCTCGAACCGATCCCGGGAGCGGGCGTCGAGCACCGCGACACCAGGGTCGGCGAGCAGCGCGAGCACCTGCTCCTGGTCGACGAAGGCGCTCGGCTCGGGGCGCGCGACGAAGTCGCCCTCGGCGCCGGGCACCTCACCCAGCGCAGCCACGGGGAACCCCCGCGAGATCCAGCCCGGCAGCCCGCCGTCCAGCACCGCGACGCGGTCGTGCCCCATCGCGCGGAACATCCACCAGGCCCGCGGGCTGGAGTAGATCCCGGCGGCGTCGTACACCACCACGAGCGAGTCGGCGTCGACCCCGAGCCTGCGCACCCGAGCCTGGAACAGGTCCGGCTCGATCATGGTGTGCGGCACCGGCACGTCGGCCCGGGAGAACTCCCCGTCGATGTCGAACGTCCGGGCCCCGGGGATGCCGTCGGCGTGACGGCGGTACGGGTCGATGCTGGCGTCGAGCACGACCAGGTCGTCCCGGCCGGCGCCCAGCTGCTCGTGCAGCCACCGGGCCGTGACCACTGCGCTGACCTCAGCCTCCATGCGGGCAGTCTGCCCTGCCGGCGCGTGCCGTCAGCCGCTGAGGGCGTCGGGGTCGCGCCAACCGCGCTCGAACGGCAGCCGCCAGGCGTACGGCGCCACCAGCTGGTGGATCTGGTTCGGGCCGTAGCTGCCCTGCCGGTAGGGGCGGATGATCGGCGGGTTCTCCAGCAGCGGCGCGGAGACCTCCCACAGACGCTCGATGCCCTCCGCGGACGTGAACAGCGTCCGGTCGCCGCGGGCGGCGTCGTAGATCAGCCGCTCGTAGGCCTCGAGCACGGAGCCGGCCCAGCTCGTGTCCTTCATCGCGAACTGCATGGACAGCTTGTCCAGCCGCATGCCCGGCCCCGGACGCTTGCCGTAGAACGACAGCGACATCTTCGCCTGGTCGGCCAGGTCGAAGGTGAGGTGGTCGGGCCCGTGGTCGCCGACGCCGGAGTGCTTGGGGAACATCGAGCGCGGCGGCTCCTTGAACGCGATCGAGATGATCCGCGCCCCCTCGGCCATCCGCTTGCCGGTGCGCAGGTAGAACGGCACGCCCGCCCAGCGCCAGTTGTCGATGTAGCACTTGATCGCGATGAAGGTCTCGGTGTCGGAGTCGTGCCGGACGCCGGGGATGTCGCGGTAGCCCTGGTACTGCCCCCGCACCACGTTCGCCGGATCGAGCGGGACCATCGACCGGAAGACCTTGTTCTTCTCCTCGTTGATCGCGTCGGGCGTCAGCGAGGTGGGCGGCTCCATCGCGGTGAACGCCAGCACCTGGAACAGGTGGGTGACCACCATGTCGCGGTAGGCGCCGGTGGACTCGTAGAAGTCCGCCCGCTGCTCCAGGCCGAGCTCCTCGGGGACGTCGATCTGGATGTGGTCGATGTTGTTGCGGTGCCAGATCGGCTCGAACAGACCGTTGGCGAACCGGAACGCGAGGATGTTCTGGGCCGCCTCCTTCCCCAGGAAGTGGTCGATCCGGAAGATCTGCGACTCGTCGAAGACGCTGTGCAGGTGCCTGTTCAGGTCCTTGGCCGTGGCGAGGTCGACACCGAACGGCTTCTCCATCACGATCCGGCTGCCCTTGACCAGGTCGGCGTCCTGCAGCGTCTGGACCACCGCGAGCGCAGCCTTCGGCGGCACGCTGAGGTAGTGCAGGCGGGTGCACGGGACGTCGTAGCCGTCCTCGGCCTTCTCCACCGCCGCCCGGAGGCCGGCGGCGCCCTCGGCGCCCGGGGCCCAGTGCAGGCGCTGGGAGAACTCGGGCCAGCCGTCGATGTCCCCGTCGTCGCCGGAGAACTCGTGGACCGACTCCGCGGCGAACTCCACGAACGACTCGGTGGTGTGCTCGTCGAGCGAGGTGCCGATCACCTGGAGCTCGCGCAGCAACCCGGACTGGAAGAGGTGCAGCAGCCCCGGCAGCAGCTTGCGGCGCGCCAGGTCGCCCGTCGCGCCGAACAGTACGACGGTGACCGGCTTCGCGGTCTTCTCAGCCATGGTCTCCACCGTGCCTTTCGGATGTTTCATCGACAATACCGAGGGGCGAACGTTGCGCGGCCCCCCGCTCGACCGCCCCGGCGAGGCCGTCGAGCACCAGCCCGAGCCCCACGGCGAAATCGGCCTGCTCCGCGGCTTCCTGAGGGCTCCCCCCGGCGGACTCGCCGGGCTTCCCACCGGCCTTCTCCCCGTCTCGCCCGTCTCCCCCGGCGGCGCTGGCGCGCGCCTGCTCGCGGCCGACGTGGCCGAAGACGAAGAGCACCAGGGTGCGGGCGCCGACCCGGGCCAGGTCCCCGTCGGCACCGGCGCGCAGCAGCGCGTCCCGCATCCGCCGTTCCGGCTCCTGGGCGCCGCCGCCGAGCGCGTGCACGCGGCTGATCAGCACCGCGCCGTCGCGGTGGGTGGTCATCGCGTCGCGCAGCTCGGCGCAGATCAGCCGGAGCTCGGACTCCCAGGTGACGATCTCGGTGCCCCGCCGGCCCAGCTCCAGGATCCGGTCGGCGACCGCGTTCAGCAGCGCCTGCTTGTTGGCGAAGTGGTGGTAGAGCGCGCTCGGCTGCACGCCCACCTCGGCGGCCAGGTGCCGCATCGAGAGCGCGTCGACGCCGACCTCGTCCAGCACCTCGACCGCCCGGTCGACCAGGTCGGTACGGCGGTACCTCACCACGCCGCTCCCCCGACCGTGGGCGACCACTGGTCGTCCCCCGTCACCCGTCTGGACCGCATACCCGTACGCTACCGACCTGAACGCCGTTCAGGTTGGAGCGGCCCACCTCGACCGGAAGGCCATGCGCGTGACCACGCAGACCACCGACGACCAGCCCCGCTCCGTCGCGGGCGGCCGCGACCGCCGCGCCACCACCGACCTGGCGCTCATCGCGAGCTTCGCGGCCCTGATCTCGGCCTGCGCCTACCTCGGCGCGATCCCGGTCGGCGGCGCCGGCGTGCCGATCACCCTGCAGACCTTCGCCGTCGCGCTGACCGGCTGCCTGCTCGGTCCGGTCCGCGGCTTCCTGGCGGTGTCGCTCTACCTCGCCCTCGGCGCGATCGGCCTCCCGGTCTTCGCCGAGCACTCCTCGGGCCTCGGCGTCTTCACCGGACCGAGCGGCGGCTACCTGATCTCGTTCCCGTTCGCCGCGGCCCTGGCCGGCTTCCTGGTCGCCTACGTCGCCCGGGACCGGCGCACCCGGGCCATCTTCGTGTTCGCCTGCGCGGCGGCCGCGAGCATCCTGGTCGTGCACCCGATGGGCATCGTCGGCCTGAAGCTGTACTTCGACATCAGCTTTGCCGAGGCCCTCAAGATCGACATGCTCTACTGGCTCGGCGACGTCGTGAAGACCACCTTCGTGGCGCTGATCGCGGCCGAGGTGCACCGCGCCTTCCCGCGGCTCCTCGCCCGCGACTGAACGGGCCACGATGACACGGATTGAGCTGGACGGCGCCGAGGTCGTCGTCCGCGGGGGCGACGGCGCGGCGCGCACCATCCTGGCGCCGACCACCCTCACGCTCACCGAGCGTCGGATCGGCGTGATCGGGGCGAACGGCTCGGGGAAGTCGACGCTGGCCCGGCTGCTCAACGGGCTGGTCGAGCCGACCGGCGGCAGCGTCCGCGTGGACGGGCTCGACGTACGCACCGACGCCGCCGCCGTGCGCCGCAAGGTCGGGTTCTGCTTCACCGACCCGTCCGCGCAACTGGTGATGCCGACCTGCGTCGAGGACGTCGAGCTGTCCCTGCGCCGGCACGAGCGCTCGGCGCGCCGGCGCCGGGAGCGGGCACTGGAGGTGCTGGAGCGGATCGGCCTGGCCGACCACGCGCACGACTCGGTGCACTCGCTGTCGGGGGGCCAGAAGCAGATGCTGGCGCTGGCCGGCGTGCTCGCGGTGGAGCCGTCGATCGTGGTCGCCGACGAGCCGACCACCCTGCTCGACCTGGCCAACACCCGGCGGATCGCGGACCGGCTGCTCGGGCTGGAGCAGCAGCTGGTGCTGGTCACCCACGACCTCGACCTGGCCCGGCGCTGCGACCGGGTGCTCGTGGTCGCCGACGCGCGCGTCGTCTTCGACGGCGACCCCGGCTCCGCGGTCGAGCACTACGTCGCGTCGGTGACCGAGGGCGCACGGTGACGCGGCCGTGAGCCAGATCCTGGTCGGCGCCCACCAGCCCGGCACCACGTTCCTGCACCGTGCACCGGTCGGGCCGAAGGTCGTGGCGCTGATCGCGTTCAGCGTTACCGTGGTGGCGGTCCGCGACGTCGTCGCCGCGTTCGCCTTCCTGGGGGTCGCGCTCGCGCTCGCCGCGGCGGCCCGGATCCACCTGGCCACCCTGGCCCGGGCGACCCGCGGCGTGCTGCTGATCGCGCTGGTCGCCAGTGCCCTGCAGTGGTGGTGGTACGGCCCGGCCAAGGCGGTCGAGACCACGGTCGACCTGGTCACTCTGGCGCTCGCCGCAGTGGTGTTGACCGCGACCACGCCGATCAACGCGATGCTCGACGCGGTGGCGCGCTGGCTGCGGCCGTTCGCCCGGCTCGGCCTGAACGCCGAGCGCGTCGGCCTCGCGCTGGCGCTCGCGATCGGCGCCCTCCCGGGGACCCTCGCGATCGCGCGGGAGACCCGCGATGCGGCGCGGGCGCGTGGCCTGGGCCGCCGGCCGCGGGCCTACCTGTCGCCGTTCGTGATCCGGGTGGTCGCCCGCTCGATCGAGACCGGCGACGCCCTCCACGCGCGCGGCCTCGGCGACGACTGAACCTCGAAACAACCCCTGGCGGCGCGGGCGCGGCCGGGCTATCGTGCATGACCTGAACACCGTTCAGTTCGGCGGGGCGAAGGTGCCCCGGCCGCTCCACCGACGCCTCGGGAGCACGATGACCATGCAGGCCACCCCCACCCGGTACGCCGACTTCGACGCCCTCGCCACCCGGATCCTCGACGGCGGTGCCGCCACCGAGGCCGACGCGCTGGCGATCCTGCGCAGCACCGACGAGGAGCTGATGGCCGTCGTCGCCGCCGCCTCCCGGCTCCGCCGCGCGCACTTCGCCAACACGGTGAAGGTCAACTACCTGGTCAACCTCAAGTCCGGCCTGTGCCCGGAGAACTGCTCGTACTGCTCCCAGGCGCTGGGCTCGCAGGCGCCGATCCTCAAGTACTCCTGGCTGAGCAAGGACGAGACGCTGACCCAGGCCGGCGCCGGGCTGCGCGGCGGCGCCTCCCGGGTCTGCATGGTCTCCTCGGGCCGCGGACCCTCGGACCGCGACATCGAGAAGGTCGCGGAGATGACCGAGGCGCTCAAGGAGACCTACCCCGACGTCGAGGTCTGCGCCTGCCTGGGCCTGCTCAAGGACGGCCAGGCCGAGCGGCTGCGCGCGGCCGGCGTGGACGCCTACAACCACAACATCAACACCGCCGAGTCCCACCACGACGAGATCGTCACCAGCCACACCTACGACGACCGCGTGGACACCATCGGGAAGGCGAAGGCCGCCGGCCTCTCCCCCTGCTCGGGCCTGATCGCCGGCCTCGGCGAGACCGACGAGCAGCTGGTCGAGGCGCTCTTCGCGCTCCGCGACCTGGGGTCGGACTCGATCCCGGTCAACTTCCTGATGCCCTTCGACGGCACCCCGCTGGAGCACACCTGGGAGCTCTCCCCCACCCGCTGCGTGCGGATCCTCGCGATGGCGCGCTTCGTCTGCCCCGACAAGGAGCTGCGGATCGCCGGCGGCCGCGAGATGCACCTGCGCTCGCTGCAGGCGCTGGCGCTGCAGGTGGCCAACTCGATCTTCCTCGGCGACTACCTGACCTCGGAGGGCCAGGAGGCGCAGGCCGACATCGCGATGATCCGCGACAACGGGTTCGTGGTGCTCGGCGAGGAGGGCGCCGACGGTGGCGACGGCGCGACCCCCGCCGCCACGTCCGCCGTGCCGAGCCCCGCGGCCGAGCCGGTGATCCGCCGCCGCGGCGCCGGCACCGAGGTCGACGCCAACGCATGAGCCTCACGGCTGCCGCCGAGGTCCTCGCGTTCGACCGCGAGCACCTGTGGCACCCCTACACATCGATGACCGAGCCGGCGCCGGTCCGCCTGGTCACCGGCGCCGAGGGCGCCCGGCTGCGCCTGGCCGACGGCCGCGAGGTGGTCGACGGGATGGCGTCGTGGTGGTCCGCGATCCACGGCTACCGGCACCCGGCGCTGGACCGCGCGGTCACCGAGCAGGCCGGCCGGTTCAGCCACGTGATGTTCGGCGGGTTGACCCACGAGCCCGCCGTCGAGCTGGGCCGGCGCCTGGTCGAGGTCACCCCGGCCGGCCTGGAGAAGGTCTTCCTGGCCGACTCCGGCTCGGTCGCGGTCGAGGTGGCGCTGAAGATGGCGCTGCAGTACCAGCGCGGCGTCGGTCGCCCCGGGCGCACCCGGATGCTCACCGTTCTCGGCGGCTACCACGGCGACACCTTCGACTGCATGTCCGTCACCGACCCCGTCGGCGGGATGCACGCGATGTGGCGCGGCCTGCTGCCCCAGCAGGTCTTCGGGGAGCGACCCCCGTCGTACGGCGCACCGGCGGACGAGGTGGCGCGCTGGGAGGCGGGCTTCCGGGCGCTGGCCGCCGAGCACGCCGGCGAGCTGGCCGGCCTCGTCGTCGAGCCCCTGCTGCAGGGCGCCGGCGGCATGCATCCCTACCCCGAGCGCTGCCTGCGGGTCTTCCGGGAGGTCGCCGACGAGCACGGCCTGGTGCTGGTCTTCGACGAGATCGCCACCGGCTTCGGGCGCACCGGCCACCTCTTCGTCTCCGAGGTGGTCACCCCCGACATCCTCTGCGTCGGCAAGGCGCTGACCGGCGGCTACCTGACGCTGGCGGCCGTGGTCACCACCGCGGCGGTGGCCCACGGGATCTCGGGCAGCGAGGCCGGCGTGGTGATGCACGGCCCGACCTTCATGGGCAACGCGCTGGCCTGCGCGGTCGCGTCGGCCTCGATCGACCTGCTGCTGGCCGGGGACTGGCGAGCCGACGTACGACGGATCGGCGACCGCCTCGCCGACGGCCTGGCGCCGCTGCGGGAGGCCCCCGGCGTGGCGGACGTGCGCACCCTCGGCGCGGTCGGCGTGGTGCAGCTGGACCACCCGGTGGACGTCGCCGCGGCCACGGAGGCCGCGCTGGCGGCGGGCGTGTGGCTGCGGCCGTTCCGCGACCTGGTCTACGCGATGCCGCCCTACGTGACCTCCGACGAGGACCTGGGCCGGCTGGTGGCCGGCATCGCCGCGGCGGTGGCAGCCGGATGAGCCGCTGGCAGGAGTGGCTGGCCGAGCAGGCCGCCGAGCGGAGCGCCGCGGGACTCACCCGCACCCTGCACGCGCGTCCGGCCGACGACCGGGGCGTGGACCTGGCCGGCAACGACTACCTGGGCCTGGCCCGCGACCCGGCCGTCCGCCGTGCCGCGGCCAGCGCGTCGCTCCTCTGGGGCGCGGGCGCCAGCGCGTCGCGGCTGGTGACCGGGACGCTGGCGGCGCACGCCGAGCTCGAGGAGGACCTCGCCGCCTACCTCGGCCAGCCCGCCGCACTCGCGATGTCCACCGGCTACCACGCCAACCTGGCCGTGGTCGGCGCGCTGGCCGACCGCTCGACCCGGGTGCTCTCCGACGCGCACATCCACGCCTCGCTGGTGGACGGGGTACGGCTCTCGCGGGCCCGGCTGACCGTGGTCCCGCACAGCGACGTGGCCGCGGTCCGCGCCGGACTGGCCGCCGCCGCGGCCGCCGGCGAGCGGGCGCTGGTGCTGGCCGAGTCCGTCTACTCCGTGCTCGGAGACGCCGCGCCCCTGGCCGAGCTGGCCGAGGCGTGTGCCGAGCACGACGCGCTGCTCGTCGTCGACGAGGCGCACGGGCTGGGCGTGCACGGCCCCGGGCTGGTCGCGGCCCAGGGGCTGGCCGGGCTGCCGCACGTGGTGGTCACCGCGACGCTCTCCAAGGCCCTCGGCAGCCAGGGTGGCGCGGTGCTCGGCACGGCCGCGCTCCGCGAGCACCTGGTCAACCGGGCGCGGCCGTTCATCTTCGACACCGGCCTCGCGCCGGCGGCGACCGTCGGCGCCCACGAGGCGCTGCGCCAGCTCCGCGCGCGGCCCGAGCTGGCGCGCACCGTGCACGAGCGGGTCGCCGAACTCGCCGCGGCCCTGGGCGTGGCGGCGCCGGCCGGCGCCGTGCTGTCGGTGCCGATGTCCTCCCCGGGCGCGGCGGTCGCCGCCCAGGCCGCCGCCCTCGACGCGGGGGTGCGCGTCGGCTGCTTCCGGCCGCCCTCGGTGCCCGACGGCATCTCCCGGCTGCGGATCACCGCCAGCGCCGGCGTACCGGAGGCGGACTGGCGCCGGGCCGTCGCCCTGCTGCGCCGGCTGGCCAAGGAGCACCAGTGAGCCGGATCGTGGTCGTCACCGGCACCGACACCGGGGTCGGCAAGACGGTCGCGGTCGCGGCCCTGGCGGCTGCCTGCGCGGCGAAGGGGCGCCGGGTGCTGGCGGTGAAGCCGGTGCAGACGGGGATCGACTCCTCGGCGTCGGCCGGGGACCCGGCCGACGCCGACGAGGTACGCCGCCTCACCGGCTGCGCGACCCGCGAGCTGGTGCGGCTCGCCGCACCGCTGGCCCCCGACACCGCGGCCCGCCTGGCGGGCGTCGACCTGCCCCCGGTCGAGGACCACGTCGCCCGCATCGTCGACCTGGCGCGCGACCACGACACCGTGATCGTCGAGGGCGCCGGCGGCGTGATGGTGCGCCTCGACGACCGCGGCGCGACCCTGCTCGACCTCGCGGCCCGGGTCGGCGAGTGGGCGCCCGGCGGCATCGTCGACGTGGTCGTCGTCTGCCGGGCCGGGCTGGGCACGCTCAACCACACCGAGCTCACCGTGGAGGCGCTGCGCGGGCGCGGGATCGAGCCGGCCGGCCTGGTCATCGGCTCCTGGCCCGACGAACCGGGCCTGGCCGAGGAGACCAACCTGCGCGACCTCCCGCGGGGCACCGGGGTGCCGGTGGTCGCGGTGATCCCCGCGGGCGCGGGGGCGTTGGCGCGCGAGGAGTTCCTCGACGAGGCGCCCGGCTGGTTCACCCCCACCCGCCGAGCCTGGGGTTAGACGCCACCGAACCGGGCGCCAGGCCCCACCGAACCGGGCTGGCGTCGGCGCGCCGGCAGGCACGACCGGACTCGGCGGTGCCCAACCCACGGCTCGGCGGGGCGCACGTGCCGGCTCGACGGCGCCCAAGGCCCGGCTCGGCTCACCAGAGCGGGGGCCGGCGGTCCTTCCACGGCAGCGCCGCCTCGAGCTGCGCGGCGAGCGAGATGAGCAGCTCCTCCTCCGCGGGGCGGGCCGCGAACATCATCCCGATCGGCAGCCCGTCCGCACTCATGTGCAGCGGCAGCGAGATCGCGGGCATCCCGGTCACGTTCCACGCCGAGGTCCAGGGGGTGAATCGCTTCTGCGCCTCGAAGTCGGCCCGCGGGTCCGCGTCGTCGCGGAGCGCGCCGACCGGCAGCGGGGTGGTCGCCAGGGTCGGGGTCAGCACGGCGTCGTACGGCGCCAGGGCGACCAGCGCCTCCGCGGCGTAGCGCCGCAGCTGCCCGATCGCCAGCCCGAACTGCGGTCCGCTGATCGACTCGCCCCACTCCCCCAGCCAGCGCGTCAGCGGACGGATCAGCGCGCGCTGCTCGGCGGCCAGCGGGACGGTCGACAGCGCGGTGAGCACCGCCCAGGCGATCTCGAAGGTCGACACCGCCTCCGGCGGGATCGGCACCGGGACGCCCTCGACGGCGTGGCCCAGCGACACCAGCAGGCCACAGGTCTCCTCGAACGCCCGGGTCACCTCGGGATCCACCGGCGCGGCGGCGATCGCGGGGGTGTCGAAGACGGCGATCCGGAGCCGTCCCGGCTCGCGTCCCGCCGCGGCGAGGAAGGTGCCGCTCGGCTCGGGGGCCCAGTACGGGTCACCGGCCCGCCGCCCGGCCAGCACGTCGAGCAGGGCCGCCGCGTCGGCGACGGTGCGGGCGATCGACCCGGACGTGGACAGCCCGGTCACGTCGCCGTACATCGGGAATCCGCTGATCCGCCCACGGCTCGGCTTCAGCCCGACCAGGCCGCAGCAGGAGGCGGGGATCCGGATCGAGCCCCCGCCGTCCGACCCCTGCGCGACCGGCACCAGCCCTGCCGCCACCGCCGCGGCGGCGCCGCCCGAGGAGCCGCCGGCCATCCGGGTGGTGTCCCACGGCGTCACCGCCGGCGGTCGGCCCTCGGGCTCGGTGTAGCAGGGGGATCCGAACTCCGGCGTACTCGTCTTGCCGAGGCTGACCATCCCGGCCTCCTCGATCGCGAGGGTGACCGCGTCGGAGACCTCCGGCACGTACCCGGCGAAGGCGGGCGACCCGAACGAGGTCGGCACGCCGCGGGTCAGGTTGAGGTCCTTGATCGCGGTCGGCACGCCGGCCAGCGGCGAGGCGCCCTCGCCGACCGGGCCGATCGCCGCGACCTCGCGGGCGCGCAGCCGCGCGGCGTCGGGGTCGCGCAGCGCGAAGGCGCCGTCGACGTACGACGCCGGGAGGCGCTCCGCGCGGTCCAGGTAGTGCTCGGTCAGCTCGACCGGGTCGATCTCACCGGTGCGGATGAGGGCGCCCTGCTCGAGCGCGGTCAGGTCGTGGAGTTCGGCCACGCCCCGACCGTAGCCCCTCCCGAGATCTCCGTCGTCGCCTCCCGGCGGCCGGTGTCGACCGAGAGCCGGAAGATGTCCGGACGGTGGTAGTGGCCGGTGGGGTCCATCATCCGGCGCGCCGCGGCGACCTGCGCCAGGTCGACGTCGGCGAGCAGCGTGCCCTCGGCCTCCCGCAGCGGCCCGGCCAGCACGGCGCCGGAGGGCGCGACGATGACGGTGTTGCCCGGCTCGACCCAGGGCCCGTGCTCCTCGAGGTAGGCGGCGGGCAGGAGCCGGTCGCGGTCGGGGAAGTCGGGTCGGACCTGGTCGGCGTGCAGCACGGGGTTCACCCCGACGACGTACATCCGGTTCTCCCGCGCCAGGTGCTGCATCGTCGCCACCCAGCCGTCGCCCTGGGCGAGGGTCGGCGCCAGCCAGACGTCGACGCCCTGGGCGTACAGGTGGAACCGCGCCAGGGGCATGTAGTTCTCCCAGCAGATCAGACCGCCGATCCTTCCGTGCGGCGTGTCCACCACCCGCAGGGTCGACCCGTCGCCCCGCCCCCACACGGTGCGCTCCGACCCGGTCGGCACCAGCTTGCGGTGGCGATCGACGAGTCGCCCGTCGGGCGAGAGGTAGAGGACGGTGTTGTAGATGGTCGACCCGTGCGGCTCCCGCTCCTGGACGCCGACCACCAGCCACACGCCGTGCCGCTCGGCGATGGCCGCCAGGCGGTCGGCGGCCGGGCCGGGGATCGTCACCGCGTTGGCCACGAGCATCGCGAACCACTCGTCGTCGCCGTCCCAGATCGGCCGGGTGTCGATCCAGAACGGAGTACCCGGCACGAACACCTCCGGGAAGACCACCAGCTGAGCGCCCTGCGCGGCGGCGCCGGCGGTCAGCTCGGCGACCCGGTCGATCGTGGCGTCGCTGTCCATCAGCACGTAGCTCGCCTGCACCGCGGCGATCCGGAACGCCTCCATGGCGCCTCCCCTCGATGGTGCAACGAGCCTGCCACGCCCGCCAGCGCCCCCGAGGTCGCCGGTCTAGACCACCGTGGTCGCGAACCAGGCGGCGAACGCGGCGAGCAGCATCAGGAGCAGGTTGAACGGCACCTGCCGCTGCTCGTCGCGGGAGAGGTGGAAGCCGGCGGCGGCCAGCTGGAGGAAGACGAACCCGATCGCCGCGACCACCGCCAGCCACGGCAGTAGGCCGACCAGCGGCGGGACCAGCAGTCCGACCGCGCCGGCGACCTCCACCGCCCCGATGGACCGGGTCAGGGGCAGCGGGACGTCGTCGACCCAGCCCATCATCGGCCGCAGCGCGTCGCGGGACTGGAGCAGCTTCTTCGCGCCCGACCACGCGTAGAGCGCGGCGAGCAGGCCGGCGATGACCCAGTAGGCGATCTCCACGCGCGACCTCAGACCTCGTGGCGGCGCAGGCCGTAGGTGAGGCTGTCGACGAGCGCCTCCCAGGAGGCCTCGATGACGTTCGCGCCGACCCCGACCGTGACCCAGCTGGACTCGCCGTCGGTGGTCTCGATCAGCACCCGCGTGATCGCGTCGGTGCCGTGCCCCTGGTCGAGGATGCGTACCTTGAAGTCGATCAGCTCGAACTTCGCGATCTCCGGGAAGGCCTGGCCGATCGCCGCGCGCAGCGCCTGGTCCAGCGCGTTGACGGGACCGTTGCCCTCGCCGGTGACGACGTACCGCACCCCGGCCGCCTTCAGCTTCACCGTCGCCTCCGAGATCGCCTCCTGGCCGGGGGCGGCGTTCACCAGGGTCTCGGTGATCACCCGCCAGCTCTCGGTCTCGAAGTAGGCGGGGCGACGCCCCTCGGCCTCCTCGATCAGCATCAGCTCGAAGGAGGCGTCGGCGGCCTCGAAGGTGTAGCCGCGGGCCTCCAGCTCCTTGACCCGCTGGGTGACCCGGGTGACCACCTCCGGGTCGCCGGAGAGGTCGAAGCCGAGCTCGCGGCCCTTGAGCTCGATCGAGGCACGGCCGGCCATCTCCGAGACCAGCAGCCGCATGTCGTTGCCGACGCCGGCCGGGTCCATGTGCTGGTAGAGGTCCGGGTCGACCTTGATCGCCGAGGCGTGCAGGCCGGCCTTGTGCGCGAACGCCGACGTGCCCACGTACGGCTGGCGCGAGGCCGGCGGCACGTTGGTGACCTCGGCGACGGCGTGCGCGATCCGGGTGGCCTCGGTGAGCAGCCCGGGCGGCAGCACCTGGCGGTCCAGCTTGAGCTCGAGGTTGGCGACCACGTTGACGAGGTCGGCGTTGCCGGTGCGCTCGCCGTACCCGTTGATGCAGCCCTGGACGTGGCTGGCGCCGGCGTCCACCGCGGCCAGGGTGTTGGCGACCGCGCACCCGGTGTCGTTGTGGCAGTGGATGCCGACCCGGACGCCGGTGGTGGAGATGACGTCGTGGACCACGTCCGAGACCCACGGCGGCAGCATCCCGCCGTTGGTGTCGCACAGGGCGACCACCTCGGCACCGGCCTCCGCGGCGGTGCGCAGCACCTCGAACGCGTAGTCGCGGTCGAGCCGGTAGCCGTCGAAGAAGTGCTCGGCGTCGAGGAACACCTGCTGACCCTCGGCCCGCAGGTGGGCGACGGTGTCGCGGACCATCGCCAGGTTCTCCTGCAGCGTGGTGCGCAGCGCCTTCTCCACATGGCCGGCGTGGGACTTCGCGACCAGCGTGACCACCGAGGCGCCGCTCTCGCGCAGCGCCGCGACCAGCGGGTCGTCCGCGGCCCGTACGCCGGCGCGGCGGGTGGCGCCGAACGCGGCCAGCTTGGCGTGCTTGAGGTCGAGCTCGGTGGCCGCACGGCGGAAGAACTCGGTGTCCTTCGGGTTGGAGCCCGGCCACCCGCCCTCGATGTAGCCGACCCCGAGCCCGTCGAGCTGCTGGGCGATGGTGAGCTTGTCCGCGACCGAGAGGTTGAGCCCCTCCTGCTGGGCACCGTCGCGCAGCGTGGTGTCGTAGACGTGGAAGGCGCCGTGCAGGTCCGGGGTGGTGCTGCTCATCGTTGTCTCTTTCGTGGCGTTCTGGGGCCGGTGATGCGGTGCGCACGTGGCGCAAAACGAGAAAAACCTCCCGGGGCACGAGAGGTGGCGCGTCGACCCGGGCGGACCCGGCATCGACGCGCTAGGTAATGATCAGCGCGGTGCGCGTCGTCATCAGCACGCCGCCAGTCTGCCATGGCGAGCGCGCCGCGCGTGCGCGGCGTCACCATCCGGGCACTCCTCGGGTGCCCCGCTCTCCGACCGGCGGCGGGTCAGCCGATGCCGAACGGGCCCTCGCCGGCGGGCGACCAGGAGATCCCCTGCCCGGCCGCGAGCACCATCAGCACGACGGCAATCACCACGCAGCCGGCGGCGAGCGCGGCCGTGCCGAACCAGGAGCGGGTGATCGGGTAGAGCATCCGCCCGACCGGCGCCCGGAACCGCAGCGATGCGGGCCCCGACCACAGGGCGACGCCCAGCGTCGCGCCGCTGAGCAGCAGCGAGGTCGGCAGGTCGAGCGCGGCGGCGTAGCAGAGCAGCCCCGTGGCCAGCGCCAGACCGGCGCTCCACACCGTGAGGATCAGCGTTCCGGTGGTGGCGCGGAGCAGGTGCCAGGGGCTGGAGAAGGCCCAGCGCAGGCCGTCGTACCAGCGCCGGCCGCGCAGCGCGCGGCGATCGGCGACCGCGGAGCTGGCCAGGGAGCCGGCGCGCAGCAGCCAGACCGTGGCGGCGACGGCGAGGAGGGTGACCCAGGGGGCGGCGGCGAAGCCGGCGCCGACGACGAGTCCACCGGCGCACACCCCGACACCGCGCCGGAAGCGCTCGCCGAACGGCACCGGTGGTGCCGGGGCGAAGGTCGGCTCGAGGTAGTCGGCGTCCCACTGCTGCTCGAGCTGGTCGAGCGCACCGGCCTGCTCGGGGGTCCAGTCGACGGGCGGCGGGGCCTCGAACGCCCGGGTGTGCGGGGCCGGCGCGGGCGGTACGGCGGGCGCGGGGACCGGCTCGCCGTACTCGGCGACCGTGGGCGTCGCACCCCACGTCGGCTCGACCGGGGCCGGACCCGGCATCGACCGCGCGCGGTCCTCGGGCGGCGGTACGGCGGCCAGCGGGTAGGTGAAGTCGTCACCCGACGTGCCGAGCACGCCACCGGTCGGCGGCGCGGCCACGGGCGCGTCGGGGCGGGTGCTCAGCGGTCGCAGCCAGGCCAGCAGCTCGTCGAGCAGGGGACGCTCCAGCGGCTCCGGGGAGAGCGCGGCGGCCAGCACGTCAGCCATCGGGCGCTCGATCCCGGCCAGGTCGTGCTCGCCGCGACGGACCCGGTCCAGGATCGCCATCGCGGGTCCGCGACCGTACGGGGCTCGGCCGAGCGCGGCGTAGGCGACGGTCGCCGCCCAGGCGTGGACGTCGGCGGCGGCGGTCGCGTCGTCGCCGTACAGGATCTCCGGGGCGAGGTAGCCCGGCGTCCCCATCAGCCAGCCCGTGTGGGTCAGCCGCGGGTCGTCGGCCACCCGGGCCAGCCCGAAGTCGATGAGGATCGGCGTGCGCCCCTCCATCAGCACGTTGGCCGGCTTCACGTCGCGGTGCAGCACGCCGGCGGCGTGCACCGCGGCGATGCCCTCGGCCAGGCAGCCCGCCAGCCAGTACAGGTCGCGCCCGCTGACCGGGCCCTCCTCCAGCACGTGGTCGTGCAGGGAGAGCCCCGGGACGTACCGGGTGACCACGTAGGGCACCTCGCCCCAGGGGTCGGCGGCCAGGATCTCGGCCACCCAGTCGCTGCGTACCCGGGCCAGGGAGCTGACCTCGCGGGCCAGCCGGGCCCGCGCCTCGTGGTCGCCGACCACGTGGGGCCGCAGCACCTTCAGCGCCACCCGGCGCCCGTCGCTGCCGCGCGCCAGGTGCACGATGCCCATGCCGCCCTCGCCCAGCGGGGTGAGGAGCGTGTAGTCGCCGACCTGGGTCGGTGCGGCGGGGCGGGGCGGGCTGGTCACAGCAAGAGATTACCCAGCGCCGACCCGCCGCACGCTCACGCGGGCACCGTGCCGGCCGTGTCCCGGCCGGGTCCGTCAGGTGAGGCGGCGCATCCAGCCGAAGGTGTCCGGCGTGCGGCCGAACTGGACGCCGACCAGCTCCTCGCGGATCCGCATGGTCAGGTCGGTGCTCGCCGGTGCGGGGACGTCGCCCTCCGCGGTCCGCAGCGCGCCGACCGGGGTGACCACGGCGGCGGTGCCGCAGGCGAAGACCTCGGTGATCCGGCCCGAGGTGACGCCCTCGCGCCACTCGTCGATGCTGAACCGCCGCTCGGTCACCTGGTGGCCCATCTTGCCGGCGAGCTCGATGATCGAGGCGCGGGTGATGCCCTCCAGGATCGTGCCGGTCTCGGGGGTGACGATGGAGCCGTCGTCGTAGACGAAGTACATGTTCATGCCGCCGAGCTCCTCGACGTACTTGCCCTCCTGGGCGTCGAGGAAGACCACCTGGTCGCAGCCGTGGGCGTAGGCCTCCTGCTGCGCGACCAGCGAGCTGGCGTAGTTGCCGCCGGTCTTCGCCGCGCCCATGCCGCCGCGGCCGGCCCGGGTGTACTCCTCCGTCAGCCACAGCGTGACCGGCTTGACGCCGCCCTTGAAGTAGGCGCCGGCCGGGCTGGTGATCACCATGAACGTGACGTGCTGCGCGGGACGCACCCCGAGGAACGTCTCCGAGGCGAACATGAACGGCCGGATGTAGAGGCTCTTCTCGCCGCCCTCGGCGTTGCTGGGCACCCAGCGCTGGTCGACCTTCACCAGCTCCTCGACGGCCTGGAGGAAGTCCTCGGTCTCCAGCACGGGCAGCGCCAGCCGGTGGCTGGAGCGGGCCATCCGCTCGGCGTTGGCCTCGGGTCGGAACAGCCACACCGAGTCGTCCTCGTGCCGGTAGGCCTTCATCCCCTCGAAGGTCTCCTGCGCGTAGTGCAGGACGGCCGCGGCCGGGTCGAGCGTGATCGGCCCGTACGGCGTGATCCGCGCGTCGTGCCACCCCTGCTCCGGCGTCCACTCCACGGTGAGCATGTGGTCGGCGAAGTGGGTGCCGAACCCCGGGTTGGCGAGGATCTCCGCGAGGGTCGCGTCGTCCGTGGGGTTCTCGGCGAGGGTGGTGGTGATCTGCATGGTCATGAATCTAGTCCTGTGAAATGGCCGGAGCGAGACGGGGCGGGAATCCCCGGTCGACCGGGGATTCCTGGGACTACCTCAGCCCGCTACTCGCGCGGCGATCGCGTCGCCCACCTCCGGCGTACGACGCCGCTGGCCGGGCTCGCGGGCCTCGAGGTCGGCCAGGACCGCCTCCTCGATCCGTGCCGCCGCGGCCGGGTGGCCGAGGTGGTCGAGCAGCAGGGCGCCGGAGAGGATCGCGGCGGTCGGGTCCGCGATCTGCTGGCCGGCGATGTCGGGGGCGGAGCCGTGCACGGGCTCGAACATCGAGGGCGCGGTGCGGTCGGGGTTGACGTTGCCGGAGGCGGCCAGGCCGATGCCGCCGCTGATCGCGGCCGCGAGGTCGGTGATGATGTCGCCGAAGAGGTTGTCGGTGACGATCACGTCGAAGCGCTGCGGGTCGGTGGTCAGGAAGATCATCACCGCGTCGATGTGGCAGTAGTCGGTGGTCACGTCGGGGTACTCCGCGGCCACCTCCTGGAAGATCCGCCACCACACGGAGCCCGCGTTGACCAGCACGTTGGTCTTGTGGACCAGGGTCAGCTTCTTGCGCGGGCGGCGCTGGGCGCGGGCGAAGGCGTCACGGACCACGCGCTCCACGCCGAAGGCGGTGTTGACCGAGACCTCGGTGGCGACCTCGGCCGGGGTGCCGACGCGCAGGGCGCCGCCGTTGCCGGTGTAGGGGCCCTCGGTGCCCTCGCGGACCACCACGAAGTCGATGTCGCCCTTGCCGAGCACGTCGGCCGAGAGCGGCGAGACCGAGCCCGGGTAGAGGCGGGAGGGGCGCAGGTTGACGTAGTGGTCGAGCTCGAAGCGGAGCTTGAGCAGCAGGCCGCGCTCGAGGATGCCCGGGGGCAGGTTCGGGTCGTTCGGCTTGCCGCCGACGGCGCCGAGCAGCAGCGCGTCCTGGCCGCGGATCTCCTCGAGCACGCTGTCGGGCAGCACCTCGCCGGTGCGCAGGTAGCGCTCCGCGCCGAGGTCGTAGCTGGTCTGCGCGAACTTCAGGTCGGCCGGGGCGGCCACCTCGAGCACCTTCAGCGCCTCGGCGGTCACCTCCTTGCCGATCCCGTCTCCGGGGATGACGCCGAGGGCGACCTGACCGGTGGCGACGGGGCTGGGGGCCGCAGCAGCGGAGGAGTCGTTCATGGGCGCAGACGTTAGTTGTCGTCGGGACGCAGGGCGTCACCGTCTCGCAGGGCAAGCGCGGCGCCGCCGCCGAACGCCGCCTGCAGGGCGTCGCGCCCGGCGGGGCCGTCGGTGTGGTCGTGGCGGAACGGGTGCTGCGGGTCGTGCTTGGCCGGGCCCCACTCCGTGCCGGACCAGTCGGGGTACATGTCGTACATCGTTCTTCCTCTTCGTGGGATCGCTCGTGGATGACGCTTCGTGGTGGAAGCCCCGGGGCCACCCGCTGCGGCGGGTGGGTCATCTCGTGGATCTCACGAGGGCGACCGACGGATCGGTCTCGAACGGGGTGCGGATCGCGCGGACGGTGTCCGGCCGATCACCCGATACGGAGGGTGACCCCGGGGCTTCGATCGAGGTGGTGAGAAGCCCAGCGGGGTTGAAACGCGCACCGCGTGCCACCGCGGCGAGGTGGCCTCTCTCAGGCCCCGCCGCGGCGCACAATTACGAGAAGGGCGCTCCGCATGGTGAGAGCACCCTACGACGGCGCGACACCGCACGGGCGCCGATCCCACCGGTTGATCGCATCGTGAGACGACCGTCCCACGCAGGCGGCCCCCTCGGTGGAAGACTGCCAGGCATGAGCGCGAACCCCGACCTCCCCGACGTGGTACGCCGGGCGTTCGACGTCTGCCGCCGGGCCGGCTACGTCTCCTTCTGCCGCAACGAGACCGGCCGCCTGCTGGCCGCACTGGCCGCCACCCGCTCCGGGATCATGGCCGAGTTCGGCACCGGCTGCGGCGTCGGCACCGCGTGGCTGCGCTCCGGCGTGCGGGGCACCAACGCGAGCATCCTCACCGCCGAGCTGGACCCGCGGCTGGCATCGGCCGCGGCCGAGATCTTCGCCGACGACCCGCTGGTCGACGTGCTCACCGCCGACTGGTCGACCCTGATGGACAAGGGGCCCTACGCGCTGCTCTTCCTCGACGCCGGCGACCCGGAGTCGGTCGGCGTGGACCGACTGGCCGACCTCGTCGAGCCCGGCGGCGTCGTCGTCCTCGACGACTTCGTGCCCTCCCAGATGTGGCCCCCGGTCGCCGACGGGCGCGTGGACATCCTGCGCGAGCAGTGGCTGACCGACGAGCGGTTCACCGCCGTGGAGCTGATGGTCGCCCCCGACGCGTCGCTGGTGCTGGCCACCCGCCGCTGAGGCTCCCACCTCGCCGACTTGGGGTTTGTGGTCGGCCCACTTGGGGTTTGTGGTCGCCGACCGTAACCACAAGGCCCAACTCAGCGCGCCACAAGGCCCAACTCAGCGCGCCACAAGGCCCAACTCGGCACGCCACAAGGCCCAACTCGGCGTCAGAGCTCGCCGGGCTGCGCGCGGCGGATCACGATCCGGGTCCAGGCCCCGAGGTAGATCCGCTCACCCGCGGCGACCTCGCGACGCTCCCCCGGTGCGAGCGGCTGCCGCGGCAACCCGGCCACCGAGCTGCCGACGTAGGTGCCGTTGGAGGAGCCGAGGTCCTCGACCCACCACCGGGTGCCGTCGGTGGTCAGCTGGCAGTGCCGCCGGCTGATCCCGGTGTCGCTGACCAGGTCCAGGTCGGGGTGGATGCCGCGGCTGCGCGAGGTGCGTCCCACCAGCACCGACATCGTCGCCAGGCGCGCCACCTCGGGCACCCCGGCCGAGGGCAGCGGGTCGGCGCTGTCCTGCGCGGCGTACCAGTCCGGGTCGATCCAGATCTCGGCCACCCACGGCTCCTCCAGCGCGGGCGCCACCGACTCCGGTACGACGGGCACCGACTGGTCCGGCGCGGCCGGCACCGGTGCGGACGGGGCGGACGGCGCCGGCGCGTCCGGCGGGGCCGGCGAAGCGGGGACCGGCAGGTCCAGCGAGCTCACCGGCCGCGGCATCGTGCCGGTCGTGAAGTCGTAGCCGCACGCCTCGCAGAACAGCGCGTTGGGCGGGTTGGCCGCCGAGCAGTTGGGGCAGGTGGTGGCGGCCGCGTCGTCCGGGGCCGGCTCGACCGGCGGGGTCGGGACAACCGGCCCGGACGGAGCGACCGGCGCGGCCGGCTGCGGCGCGGCCGGCTGGGCGGCGTCGATGGGCAGCCCGCAGACGTCGCAGTAGTCGTCGGCGTCCGAGGTGTGCCCGGAGGGGCAGGTGAAGCTCATGCGGGGTCCTTGCGGATCCGGGTGGTCTTGGTGGACGCGGTGTCCAGTGCCATCTCGTCGGCCTTCTCCACCACCCGCTTGAGCCGGACGGTGCCGTCGACCTCGCTGTCGATGTCGACCACCTTGCGGAGCTTGGTGGTGGCCTCCTCGTTGCCGGTCTCGGCGGCCAGCTGCACGGCCCGGCCGAGCTTCGTGGTCGCGGTCGCCTCGTCGCCGGCGGCCTTGGCGGCCAGGCCCTCCTGGATCGCCTGCGCGAGCTCGGTCTGCCCGGTGTAGTGGGCGACCTGCTGGTCGATCTGCGCGGTCAGCGCGGAGTTGTTCGACCACTTGGCCTTGACCAGGCCTTGGGCGACCACCTCGTCGCCGAGCGCCAGCTGGACGCGGGCGGCGAGCTGCTCCTGGCCCAGCGCCTTGGCCGCGACCCGGACCGCCACGTGGTAGTCGCGCGACTCGTCCGACCAGGCGCCGGTCGGGTAGTCACCGGTCAGCGGGTTCACCGGGACGCGGCGGGAGGTGAGGTCCTCCAAGGTGGGCGCGACCTGGCGGACGAAGAGGATCTGGGCGCCCTGGGGGGCCCACACCCGCAGCTTGGCGTCGGCGACGCCGCGGGCCATCGAGGCGCGCATGATCTGCTGGAACGCCGCGCGCATCTGGTCGGGCCCGGGGATGATGTCGACCGTGCCGAGGAGGGCCTGGGCGATCCGGCGGATCTCGGCGACCTGCCAGTCGGTCCCGACACCGCGGCAGTCGCACTGGAAGTAGCCGGTCGCGCGACGGATCGCCTCGTCCAGCCGGCCCTGGCGCTCCCGGTTCTCCCCGTCGGTGAGCAGCAGCGCGTGCCGCTGGGCGACCTGCGGGACGGAGGCGAACAGCTGGCCGGCCAGCTCCAGCCACGTGCTGATCGCGGTGCCGCCGCTGCCCACGAATCGGCTGATCGCGGCCGAGGCCTCGGCACGGGTGCGGGCGTCCATCCGGATCAGCCCCGGCCCCGAGGTCACCGGCGGGTAGGCCAGCATCGCCCGGTCCGCGCCGGCGATCACGGCGAACCAGGTGCCGTCGACGATCTCGGCCAGCGCGGCCTGCGCGGCGTCCTTGGCCGCGGCCATCGTCGCCGGCCCCATCGAGCCGGAGGTGTCGACGATGATGATCTCCCCCGCGTCACCGCTGCCCGACTGGCCCGCCGTGCCGGCACCGGAGCAGGTGACGGTCACGATCGCGTTGACGTCGGTGCCGCCGTCCGGCAGGAACTCGTTCTGGTAGACGGCGGCGCTGAACTCAGCCATCGGTGGGTCCTCCCTGGGGCGTGGGCTGCGGTGCTGCGGGTACGTCGGGTGCATCGGCTGCACCGGGTCCGTCGGCGGCCGGGTCGGCGGCCGCCGTGCCGGGGTCGGGATGGTCCGCATTCTGCCCGACCCGGGCCAGCGCGACGGTGATGTTGTCCTGGCCTCCGCGGGCGTGCGCGAACGCCACCAGGGCGAGCGCCAGGTCGCCGGCGTCGTGGGTACCGGTCTCAGCGATCCGGGCCTGGAGCGCCTCGGGGGTGGAGGCGTAGTTCCACAGTCCGTCGGAGCAGACCAGCACCCATCCCGGCGCGGTCACGTCCAGCGAGGCCACCCGCGGCTCGAGGTCGGGGCTGTCCCGGCCCAGCCACTGGGTGATCGCGTGCGCCTGCGGGGACGACTCGGCCACCTCGCGCGGGACGCCGGCCTCCATCTGGGCCTGCGCCAGGGAGTGGTCGGTGCTCACCTGGACGCCGGGGCCCTCGTCGGGCAGCCAGTAGGCGCGGGAGTCCCCGATGTTCGCCACGTGCAGCCGCGACCCCTCCAGCACCGCCACCACGATGGTCGCCGACGCCGGGTTCGGGGAGTCGGGGTCGGTGCTGGCCACGATCGCGGCGTTGGCCGCGCGGACGGTGTCGGCGAAGGTCTTCGCCACCGCCGCGGCCCGGCTCTCCGGGGTGCCCATGCCGGCGGGCAGCGGGAGGCGCAGCACCTCGCGGGCGGCGCGTGCGCCGGCGAGCGAGGCGACGTCGGAGTCGATCGAGTTCGACACCCCGTCCAGCACCACGAGCACCGCGCGCGAGCCCGGCTCCGGTGCCGCGAGGACCGCCAGCGCGTCCTCGTTGCGGGCGTGGGTGATCCCCCGGTCGCAGACGCCGGCCACCCAGGCCGCCGGGCGCTCCCGGAAGTGCTCGCGCTCGCTGGGCGCCTTGGTGCCGCACGAGGTGCAGTACAGGTCCGGCCCGACCTCGCCGCCGCACTCGGCGCACGGGCGCCGGGTCATCGCCGGCGGGTCCGGCAGCGACGCGGCCGGCAACCGGGTGGGGGCGCTGATCGGCGCGTCCCCGAGCGGCTCCCCCGCGCCCGCCGGCCACGACGACGGCCGCGACGCCGGCTCCGCGACGCCCGTCGCCCCGGTCGCCGCGCCGCAGCTCTCGCAGAACCGCGCCCCGGCCGACAGCGGCGTGCCGCAGGCGGGGCACAGCGGGTCGGTGCCGGCGCTCACGTCAGCGTCCAGTTCCGTACGGCGTTGGCCCGGTTGACCAGCGTGATCCGCTCGACGCGGTCCCCGGCGTCGTGCGCCAGCGCGCGCAGCGCCGCCTCCAGGCCGTCGCGCACGCCCTCCTCGGTGGCCTCGACCGAGCCGATCCGCGCCGACGTACCGGGGGTCCCGGAGGTCCCCGGCGCCGCATGGGCCGGTGCCGCCGTGCTGTGGGGGTCCGCGGCGACCACCGGCAGCGCCTGGCTCAGGATCCGGACCACGAACCGCTGCCGGGTCGGGCCGTCGAGCTGGGCGGTCTCGATGGTGCGCATCGCCTGGTCGAGCACGGCGAGGTCCTGGCCGCTGCCCTCCAGCAGCACCTCGGCCCGTCGCCGGCGGCTCTCGGTGTAGCCGCGGCTGGTGGTCGGCACCTGGTCCAGCGCGGCCACCGCACCGGCGGTGTCGGAAGCCGCCGCCCGCACCCGCGCGATGCCGAAGGCGGCCGGCGGGACGAAGGCGGCGTCGGTGGCCAGGCAGACCCGGTACAGGCCCTCGGCGACCGCCGGCAGCCCGCCGCGCTCGCAGGCGAAGGCGAGGGCCAGCTTCGGCGCCAGCTCGCCGGGGACCTGCTGGTAGACGGCGTTGAAGGAGGCCTGGGCGGTGGCGAAGTCGCCGGTGCTGACCGCGGCCAGCCCCTCCACCCACAGCGCCCGCCACTCCCACGGGTCGTCGGACAGCAGGCTGCTCGCGCACGCCCGGGCCTGGCCCGGCTCGCCCAGCTCCAGGGCGACCCGGGCCCGGGCCAGCCACACCTCGGCGCTGTCCTCGGGAGCGGACCGCAGGTCCATACGCCGGCGCTCGGGCTCCTCGTCCCCGAGCGTGGAGAGCCACCCGTACTGGGGGTCGGTGGTGTCCACGCGCAGCCCGGGCAGCTCGTGCCACTCCTCGATGGGGCCCGCGGTGGCCGGGGACTCGAAGAGCACCGAGGCGGCGCTGGTGGCGGCGGTCGCGCCGCGACCACGCGCGACCACCTCACGGAGCACGCCGAGCACCTGGGTGCGCAGCTCGTCGATCGAGGCGAACCGGTCCGCCGGGTCCGGCGCGCAGCACTTGGCGACCAGCCAGTAGAGGGAGTCGTGCTCCGCGAACAGCGGCGTGGAGTCCGGGGAGGGCAGCGTGTGGAGATAGGTGCCCTGGTAGCCCCGGAACTCCATGCAGAGCACCAGGAGCGTGCGCCCGATCGTGTAGATGTCGGAGGCGACCGACGGGCCGACCTCGGCCACCTCGGGCGCCTGGTAGCCGACGGTGCCGTAGATCGGGGAGTCCTGGTCGTCGATGCGGCGAACACCGCCGAGGTCGATCAGCTTCATCGCGTCGCCGACCTGGATCATGTTGTCGGGCTTGAAGTCGCAGTAGACCAGCCCGAGGTCGTGCAGGTACGCGAAGGCCGGCAGCAGCTCGAGGATGTAGGCGAGCGCCTGGTCCACCGGGAGCGGGTCGTAGGCGCCGCCGTTCGCGGCCATCCGCTGCTTGAGGATCTGCTTCAGCGAGCTGCCGCCGACGTACTCCATGACGATGTAGCCGGCACCCTCGTGGGTGACGAAGTTGTAGATCTCCACGATCGAGGGGTGCTCGACCTGGGCGAGGAACTGCTGCTCGGCGATCGCCGCCGCCAGCGCGTCGGGATCGCCGGCGTTGAGCAGCCCCTTGAGCACCACCCAGCGGTTGGAGACGTTGCGGTCGCGGGCCAGGTAGATCCAGCCGAGGCCGCCGTGGGCCAGCGCCCCGGCGACCTCGTACTGCCCGGCCACCAGGTCGCCCGCCACCAGCTTGGGGGTGAACGAGAACCGGGTGCCGCACTGCGGGCAGAACCCCTCGCTGCGCCCGGGCTGGCCGTCGATGCCGCGGCCCACCGCGTGGCCGCACTTGGCGCAGGAGCGCTTGTCCTCGGGCACCTGCGGGTTGACCATGATCGCCGCGGCCGCGTCCACCGGTGCCGCCGGCGGCACCGTGGTCAGGCCGGCGCCGAGCCGGGCGGCCCGCATCCGCTGCGACCCGGTGCGGGTACGACGGGTCGCGGTCGAGCCGGTCGAGCCGGCCCGTCGGGAGCCGATCGGCGCGGACTGGACCCGGCTCGAGGAGGTCGCGACGGAGCCGTCGGCCCCGGTCAGCGGCGCCGCCTGCGTGAACGACTGGGCCGCGGTGGCCAGCGCGCTCAGCTCGGAGACCGCCACGTTGGGCTGGGCCGGGGTGCCGCAGACGTCGCAGTAGCCGTCCAGGATGGCACCGGTGCAGCCGGCCTGGGTGCACGGGGAGCCGTCGGGAGCCGGCGGCCGGGCGGTCGGCGGCGCGGAGACGGCGGCGGCGTCGGACGCGACCGGCCCCGCCGTCGCCGTGGCGATCCCGCTGCTCGCGCCGCCCTGGCCGGGCATCCCGCAGACGTCGCAGTAGCCGTCCACCACCGAGCCGGTGCAGCCGGGCTGCGCGCAGGCGCCGCTCGTCCCGCTCATGAGATCTCCTTCGCGAGCCAGGTCTGGTACGTCGTCACGAGCTGTCGCGCCACCGCCATCGGCGCGGGTCGGCGGGCCAGCACCTCGCGTGCCTGCCGCTCGCTGGCGACCAGGTCGGGCAGGTCGGCGACGCCGGCGGCGCGGGCCTTGGCCACCCACGCCTCCAGCAGGTCGAGCAGCTGGGTGTGCTCGGCCAGCGCGTCGGCGTACTTGTGCTGGGCCAGCTCCAGTGCCTGGGAGACGCGGTCCAGCCGGGTCAGGTAGCCGCCGATCTCCTCGGGCGTGACCGGCACCGGCCCGAGCGCGGAGACGTCGGGCACGGCGTAGCGCGGGGCCGGGTCGACGGTGCTCACGCAGGTCTGCGCCAGCTTCGCCAACGCCGCCTCGCGGGCCTCGAGGTCGGCACGCAGCTCGCGCGCGGAGAGCACCTGGTCGCGGGCGTCACGGCGGCGGGCGTTGCCGACGATCAGGTCGCGCTCGTAGGTGGTCGCCTCCACCTCGAACGGATCGAGGAGCCCGCCGACGTCGCCGCCGCGCTCGGCCTTCACCGCGATCGCGTCGAGCCGCGCCATCAGGCCGGCCAGCCGCTGCACCGCCGCGTCGCGGGCGGGGGCCGGCTCCAGGCCGACCTGGTCGCGGATCCGCTCCAGCTGGGCCCGCAGGGCGCGGATCCGGGCCGCGTCCGCGTCCGCGTCGGGAGCCAGCGCGAGCCGGGTGCGCAGCTGCCCGGTGAGCGCGTCGCAGAGCCGGCAGGCCTCGGGCAGCGAGACCGCGAGGCCGCCCGGCAGCTCGCTGGCGCCGTCGAGCCGGCCCCAGATCAGGGCGCCGATCCGCTCCCGCTCCTGGCGCAGCACGCGGCCGCCGTCCCAGGTGGCGAAGACGAGCTGGTGGCGGTCGGTGATCGCCTTCCACAGCGCCAGGGCCAGCGCCATGTCGCCGGCCAGCTCTCCCCCGCGGTCGGCGGCCAGCGCGGCGGCGTCGAGCTCGTGCAGCTCGTCGCGGCGTACCCGCAGCCAGGTGTCGAGGTCGGCCAGGTAGGCCTGGATCTCGACGGGCTCCAGGGCGTCGCCGAGCTTGCCGGGGGCGGCCGGGGCGGTGGCGGTCGTCGCGCTCATCGGTGCCACCTCAGCGTCCGTAGCGCGGGGCCGGCGGGTTGCTGGCGTCGGGGGCCCCCAGGTAGGGCCCGAGCCAGCGGTCGTAGGAGCGTCGCCAACCGCCGTCGGCCAGGTAGTCCTGCAGGACGGCGTTGACGAACGCGACCAGGTCGACGTCCTTGCTGTTCGCGGCGACGCCGTACGGCTCGGCGGTGAAGGCCCGCTGCTGGGGCACGAGGGCGTAGGGGTCCTGGGCGGCGAGGCCGGCCAGGACCACGTCGTCGCCGGTGATCGCGTCGACCTCGCCCTGCTGGAACTTCACCAGGCAGCCGGTGTGGTTGACGGCGGCGACCGCTTCGGCCTCCGGCTCCTCGTCCTGGATGTTCTGGATGCTGGTGGTGCCGGCCGGGGCACAGACCGTGACGCCCGCCAGGTCGGCCGGGCCGTTGTAGCCCTTCGCGAGGTCGGAGCGGAGCAGCACCTTCTGGCCGGAGTGGTAGTACTCCGCGGAGAACGCGACCTGCGTCCAGCGGTCGCAGTTGATGGTCATGTTGCGGACCACCAGGTCGAGGTCGCCGCCCTGCAGGAGCGGGATCCGGTCCGCGGCGCTGATCACCCGGAGCTGGAGCGGTACGCCGACCTCGTCGGCGATCCGCTGGGCGAGGTCGATGTCGAAGCCCTCGATCCGGTTGGTCTCGGGGTTGCGCGAGCCCATCAGCAGGGTGTCGGCGGAGACCCCGACGACCAGCCTGTCGGCTTTGCGGATCCGGGCCAGCGCCGCGCCGCCGCTGCGGGAGGGGGCGTAGGAGCGCAGGTCGGCCGGGGTCGTGGAGCAGTCCGGCGGTTCCGGGGTGGACTGGGCCTGCGCCGCCGGCTCGGGGACCGGCGTGGCGTCGTACCCGCAGGCGGCGAGGAGCGTGGCGAGCGCCACCGCGAGCACGAGGACGGCCAGGCGCGCGCCGCGTGCTCCGGCGCGTCGCCCGCCGACCCGGGCGCTCACAGGAACTCCTTGCGCCGCACGCCGATGCCGTGCGCGACGGCGAAGGCGGCCGCGGCGCCGACCAGGGCGGTCAGCAGCCCGAGGGTCAGGGTCAACCAGCGGTCGCCGCGCAGGCCGGCGGTCGCGTCGCTCGCGGCGGCGTCCACCGAGTCCTGCAGGGTGGCGTCGACCTGGTCCAGCGGCGCGGTCGAGCCGCCCTTGCCCGCGGTCGTGGCCAGCCGGACCGCCCCCTCCCAGTCGTTGCTCTCGTCCTTCGTCACGATCGCCCGGTGGCGCTCGACGTAGGTGCGCCACGGGCCCAGCGCGGCCGACGGTGCGTCCTCCCGCACCGTGCTCGCCGCCAGCGCCCAGTTGTCCTCCGCCGTCTGGCCCGAGCCGCGCAGGATGAGGCGCAGGCTCTCGTTGGCCTTGGCGTCGTTCGCCGCGGTGCGGGCGGCCGCGCTGTCGACCGCGGTCGCGAACGCCCCGTCGCGCAGGTCCTCGTTGGCGTTGTCCTCGAACCAGGCCAGCAGCGTGGTGGCGAGGGTGACCAGCAGGACCAGCACGCCGGCGGCGACGAGGCCCCGGTTGAGCCGGCGCCGGAAGGCGCGGGCCAGCTGCCGGTTGAGCCACCACAGCGCCACCAGCGCGGCGATCCCGGCCAGCGCCAGCCACACGGGGTGGTACGAGTTCATCGCCCCCTCGGCGCGCTCGGTGTTCGCGGCCACCAGGTTGTCCAGGATCGGCCGCGCCTGCGTGCGCAGCTGGTCGCTGGCCTGGGTCTGGTACGCCGCCCCGACCGGGTTGCCGAGGCGGTTGTTGACCCGCGCCTGGGCGATGCCGGTGGCGTAGTCGTTGACCTGGGTGTTGAGCGCGGCCAGCGCCGCCCGGTCGGCGGGCTGCGCCTCGGCCGCGTCGGCGATCAGGGCGAGCACCTCGTCGATCGCGTCGTCGTACTCGGCGCGCTTCTCGGCCGATTCCAGGCCGGCGACCAGGTAGGTGTTGGTGGACAGCGCGTCGGCGCGCAGCAGCGACGACTGGATCTCCTGGACCCGGACCAGCTGCTCGGTGTCGTCCGCGGCGCGCCCGTCGGCCTGCCAGGCCAGGATCTGGAGCAGCGCGGCGACCACCGCGAAGGCGGCGACGACGGCGATCCCGATCCCCTGCCAGCGGGCCAGCAGCGCCGGGGTGTCGACGAACGCCGGCGCGGCGCCCGGGTCGGCGGCGACCGGCGTACCGGTGCCGTCGACGCGGACCGCCCCTGCCGACGGCGGCGGTGCGGGCTGCTGGGCGGGCGGGGCCGCGACGGGCTGGCTCACGGTGCGTCTCCTCCGTCGGTGGCGACCAGGTCGATCGTGCCCGCGTCCGTCTCGGGCTCCTCGGCGTCGCCGGCGCTCTCGGCCTCTTCGGTACCGCGCAGGTCGTCGGGCTCGAGCCGCCGCAGCTCCTCCAGGGTCGGCTCGGCCACCTCGCGCAGTCGCCAGGCGTGGTGCCCGACGGCCGCCTCGAGCAGGTTGCGCACGAAGCGCGCGTTGCCGAAGGACGGGCCGCGCTCGGCCCCGGCGAGGATCTCGCGCAGCCGGTCCAGCACGTCGGCGTCGGCGTCGTAGTCGGCGCCGGCGGCCATCTTCTCGAAGATCGCGACCAGCTCCTCGTCGGTGTAGTCGACGAAGTCCAGGGTGGTCCGGAAGCGGCTCTCCAGGCCCGGGTTCTCGCTGATGAAGACGGCCATCGGGACGGGGTAGCCGGCGACGATGACGACCAGGTCGTCGCGCTTGTCCTCCATCTCCTTGACCAGGGTGTCGATGGCCTCCTTGCCGTACTGGTCGCCGGCCAGGGCATAGGCCTCATCGATGAAGAGCACCCCGCCCTCGGCGCTGGCGACCACCTCGGCGGTCTTCGCGGCGGTCTGGCCCAGGTAGCCGGCGACCAGCTCGGAGCGGTCCACCTCCACCAGCTGGCCCTTGGTGAGCAGGCCCAGCGCGCGGTAGATGCCGGCGACCAGCCGGGCCACCGTGGTCTTGCCGGTGCCGGGGTTGCCGTTGAAGACCAGGTGCCGGGTGATCGTCGGGGTCTCCAGGCCGGCCGCCTGGCGCAGCCCTTCCACCCGGAGCACGGCGGCCTGCCGGCGGATCTCCCCCTTGACCGTGGCGAGGCCGATCAGCTCGTCGAGCTCGGCGAGCAGCTCCTCGACGGTCCGCGGGTCGTCGGCGGGCTCGGGCTCCGCGACCTCGGGCACCGGTGCGGCGGCGGTCTGCGACCCCTCGGTTTCGAGGCTCGGCCGCGGGCGGCCTCGCACCTCAACCAGCGGGGCGTCGTCCAGTGGTTGAGGTGCGAGCGGAGCGAGCCGGTCCGGTGGTTGAGGTGCGAGCGGAGCGAGCCTCGAAACCTCCGGACCCCGCACGGTCCCCGGCAGCTGGGCGGCCGCGGCCATCGCCGCGTTCCCGACGGCGCGCGGGTCGGCCGCGCCGAGCCGGCTGGCCGCCAGGGCCACCTCGCTCAACGCGGTCGCGTACGACGGCGCCAGCCCCGGGTGCTCCAGCGCGAGCAGCGCCATGGCCGGCGTCGGGCCGACCCGGTAGCGCCGCCCGGAGACAGCGGCGTCGAAGAACGCGGAGGCTCCGCCGTCGCGGCCGGTCTGCTCGGCCCAGTCGAGGAAGGCGCCCTTGCTCGGCTCGGCGACGGTGGCGGCCAGCGCCTCGCCCTCGGTGCGGGCGGCGTCGGCGTCGATGCCGGCGGCGGTCGCCGCCGCGACCAGCCGGTCGAGGGCGTCGCGCAGGGTCGTCGTACCGCTGCTCCCCCGGCGGGTCCCCTTGCGCGTCATGGCGCCTCCAGCCGCAGGTCGCCGCCGTCGGAGGAGTGCCCAAACCTCGCCTGCAGGAACCGGCCGTGGGCGACCAGCGCCTGCGCGTCGGCCCGGTTGGCGGCGTCGAGGATCTTGTCCATCGTCGCACCGAGCAGCTCGAGCTGGTCGATCAGGATCAGCAGCGCCGTCTTCTGACCGTCGATGGGGCGGGTGTCCGCCCACTCCCGGGGCAGTCGCAGGTAGCCCTGGAGCGCCTCGGGCAGGTAGTCGGTGGCGGTGGCGACCACGGCGTACCCCTCCTCGCTGCCCAGCCCCAGCTCGCGCAGCCGCGGCAGGGTCTGGTGGATGGTGCGGGCGACCCGGACCACCCGGGAGACCACGACCGGTGGCGCGTTCTGCTCGGCCAGCGTGGCGTTGATCTGGTTCAGCGCGGCGAGCACGTCCTGCTCGGTCGGGGGCGCGGGCACGACGAGCTCATCGGCCGCGTCGTCCCCCCGCGTCCGGCGCCACCACGTCCTCAGCCCCACCGCTCCTCGTTCCCGCTCGACCGTCCCCCGCGCGCGGATCAGGTGATGTCCAGCGCGCCGGCGGCGTTGCGCTCGTCGTGGCGGCGCACGCGGTCCAGGTAGCCGCGGGACTTCTCGACCTCGTGCTCGAGGACGCCGATGGTGGTGGCCATGTTGTCCAGCGCCTTGACCTTGAACTCGTCGATGGAGTCCATCGTCGCGTAGATGTTGGAGAAGGCGGCCTGGAGCTGCTCCATGCCGATCGTCGAGGAGGCGGCCTGCTCCTGGATCGCGGCGGAGTTGTCGCGCAGCATCTCCGAGGTGCGCTGGATCATGTCGGAGGTGGTCGCGTTGAGCGCCGTGATCTGGTCCAGCACCAGCTTCTGGTTGCCGAGCGCCTGGGCCACGATGACCGCGGTGCGCAGCGCGGAGATGGTGGTCGTGCTGGCCCGGTCGACACCCTTGATGAGCTCGATGTTGTTCTTGATGATGATGTCGATCGCCAGGTAGGCCTGGATCGAGACGGCCAGCTGGGTGAGCAGGTCCTGGTGCTTCTGCCGGACGTAGAAGAGCACGTCCTGGGAGAGCGTCTTGGCCTCCTCGGGGTTGCTCAGCTCGAGCTCGGCGATCTGCGCGGAGACCTTCGCGTCGAGGCGCTCGGCGACGTAGATGTACTGGTTGAGCCGGCCCATCACCCCCCACAGGTTCGCCTTCTCCAGGTTGAGGGCGACGTTGTCCTTGGTCAGCTCGTCCTGGCCGCTGCGCAGGGCGTGCAGGATCCCGTTGAGCTGGCTCTGCGACGACTGGTACTTGCGGAAGTAGTCCTCGACCTTGTCGTTCCAGGGCATCTTCTCCCACCACTTGCGGGCCCCGGTGGCCTGGCCCGGGTCGAGGTCCTCGACGGTGCGGCGCAGCTCCAGGAGGATCTTGCCGACGTTGGAGGCCTCGGAGATCCCGCCCTCCTTGAGCGCGGTGACCGGCTTGTCGAGCATCCGGTTGGAGGTCTCGGCGGCCTTGCGGATGTCGGCGTCGCCCATGGTCCGCACGTTCTCCGCCTGGGCCGAGAACTCGGGGCTGCCGACCTTCGACGCGGCGAGGCTGGCGAGGAACCCGTCGACCTTCGCGTCGAGCTCGGGCACCATGCCCGGGTCGACCTGCGGCGCCATCTTCGGCGCCTGGGTCTCCACCACCGGCTTCGGCGGCTCCGGTGCCGTCAGCGTGACGACCGGGTCCGGCGGGGCGAGCGGCGAGGGCTCGGGAGCGGCTGCCTGGGAACCATCCGTGGTCATGCCGCGAGACTATCCACTCCGACCACGCCAGACCCGGGAAGTTTCGCTCCGGGGCCAGACTTCGGGGTCGAGTTCAGGGGCGTGCTCGGGAGAGCTCGGGGGTGGCCTCGGGGAGATCCACCACGCACCACGGCAGCATCCACTGGGTCAGCGGTCCGATGGTGAGCGCGAAGGCCACCGTGCCGACGCCGACCGCGCCGCCGAGCAGGACGCCGATCAGCACCACGCCGACCTCCAGCCCGGTGCGCACCAGCCGGATCGAGAGGCCGGTCCGGCGGTGCAGGCCGGTCATCAGGCCGTCGCGGGGCCCGCGGCCGAGCTGGGCGCCGACGTACAGCGCCGTCGCGAGGGCGCAGAGCAGGATGCCGCCGACCATCGTGGCGCCGCGCGCCAGGATCCCGGTCGGGTCCGAGGTCAGCGCCAGGGTGGCGTCGGCGGAGAGACCGAGCAGGATCGCGTTGGCGAAGGTGCCGACGCCGGGCCGCTCGCGCAGCGGGACCCAGAGCGCCAGCACCACGAAGCTGAACAGGATGACCGCCTGGCCGATGGTGATCGGGACGTGCTGGATGAAGCCGGAGTGGAGCACGTCCCAGGGCGCCAGGCCGGTGCCGCTGCGGAACAGCATGGCCAGGCTGACGCCGTAGAGGACCAGGCCGACGAGCAGCTGCGGCACCCGGCGGCCGAGCCGGCCGGCGCGCAGCTGGGCGATCGGACCGAGGTCGGTCAGGGCGGCCGGCGTCCGGGCCGGCAGCGGAGCGGTGGTGAGGGCCATGACGACCATGTTGGCCATGATTGGACTGTTCCGAAATAGCCAATCGTGTTTCACTGGACCGGTGGCCGTCGACACCGTCTCCCCCCGCCGCCTGGCCGACCTGGTCGGCGACTTCGACCGCGAGCCGGCCTACGTGGGCCTGGCCGACGCGCTGCGCGAGCTGATCGGCGACGGCCGGATCGGGTACGGCACCCGGCTGCCCAGCGAGCGCGACCTGACCGCCGCGCTCGGCGTCTCCCGGACCACCGTCACCCGCGCCTACGGCCTGCTCCGCGAGACCGCCTACGCCGAGGCCCGGCAGGGCGCGGGCACCTTCACCCGGCTCCCCGGCGGCCCGCTCCGGGCCCGCGACCGGGCGCTCACCCCGGGCCTGGGCGGCACCGGGACGCTGGACCTGGTCTGCGCCGCCGCCACCGCCCCGCCCGGGATCGCCGCGCACTACCAGCGCGCCGTCGAGGACCTCCCGGCCCACCTGGGGACCAGCGGCTACTACCCGGCCGGGATGCCCGAGCTGCAGGCCGCGATCGCGGCCACCTACGACGCCCGCGGGCTGCCGACCGCACCCGAGCAGATCATCGTCACCCCCGGCGCGCTCGCCGCCACCGCGGTCGTCGGCTCCGCGGTGGCCGGCCCCCGCGACCGGATCCTGATCGACTCCCCCACCTACCCCAACGCCACCCAGGCGCTGCGCACCGGCGGCGGCCGGCTGACCGTGGCCCCGCTCGAGGCCGACGGGTGGGACCTGGAGACGCTCGGCGCCGTGATCACCCGGCAGCGGCCGGCGGCGGCGTACCTGATGCCGGACTTCCACAACCCCACCGGACTGGTGCTCCCGGCGGCCGACCGGGCCGACCTGGCCGCCCGGCTGCGGGCCACCGGGACGGTGCCGATCGTCGACGAGGCCCACCACGCGCTGCGGCTGGACGGGCAGGACCCGCTGCCCCCGTTCGCGTCCCTGCACCCGCGCACGATCACCGTCGGCAGCGCCAGCAAGAGCATCTGGGGCGGGCTTCGGCTGGGCTGGATCCGAGCGCCCCGCGACCTGGTCGAGGAGCTCACCGTGGCCCGGATCGGGCTCGACCTCGGCGCCCCGGTGCTCGAGCAGCTGGTGCTGGCCCGGATCCTCGCCGACGGCGCCGACGAGCTCATCGCCGCCAACCGCGCCCGCCTGCGCGACCAGCGCGACGCGCTGGTCGAGGCGCTGCGCGAGCACCTCCCGGAGTGGACCTTCCGGGTGCCGAGCGGCGGGATGGCGCTGTGGTGCCGCCTCCCCTCCGGCGACTCCACCCGGCTCGTCGACCTCGCCGAGCGGCACGGCGTGATGCTCGCCCCGGGCCCGGTCTTCGCGCCCGCCGGCGGCCTCAACCGCCACCTGCGGATGATCTACACGCTCACCCCCGACGACCTGCGCGAGGCGGTACGGCGGATCGCCGGCGCCTGGGCCGAGCTGGGCGCCGCCGGTGCGGACGCCGGCCGGAGGCGGCGTACCTCCGCGGGGCCGGTGCTGGTGGCCTGACGTCCGCGCCGGCGGCGCGATGGAGGCGGCCAGCGCCGCCCTCAGTCCTGCCTGCCCACCGACAGCCCCGCGGCAACCGTCGTCGGGGCGCCGCGGAGCCGTCCGGACCACCGCAGGGACCGCGCCGCCCGTGTGAGAGATTGGCGGTGTGCGTAGCAGCTCGGGCCCGACCGGGTCCACGCCGCCGAGGCCGTGGACGACCCACTACCCGCCGGGGGTCCCGGACGTCCTCGAGGTACCCGACGAGCCGGTGACCGCTGGCCTGCGGCGGGCCGCGCGGACGTGGCCCGACCGGGTGGCGACCGACTTCATGGGCGCGACCCTCACCTACGCCGAGGCCGACCGCGCCATCGAGCGCGCGATGGGCGTCCTGGTCGACCTGGGCGTGCGACGCGGCGACCGGGTCGCGCTGGTGCTGCCCAACAGCCCGACCCACCTGATCGCCTACCACGCCGTGCTGCGGCTGGGCGCGGTCGTCGTCGAGCTGAACCCGACGTACACGACCGAGGAGCTGGCCCACCTGCTCGCCGACTGCCGCGCCAGCCACGCGCTGGTCTGGCACAAGGCGGTGGCGCGGGTGCTCGCTGCGGGCGCACCCGACCTGCGCCGCGTGGTCAGCGTCGACATCGCCCGCGACCTGCCCCGGCACAGCCAGCTGCTGCTCCGGCTACCGGTGACGGCGGCTCGGAGGAAGCGGGCGGCGCTGCGCGGCCACGTGCCGGCCGAGATCGCGGACTGGCACGACCTGCTGCGGGCGACCCGCACGGTCGCCGAGGAGGCGCCGGGGTCCGGCGACGACCTGGCGCTGCTGCAGTACACCGGAGGCACCACCGGGACCCCGAAGGCGGCCCGGCTCACCCACCGCAACCTGGTCGCCAACCTGGTGCACGGACAGGCCTGGGCGGGCTTCGAGCCCGGCGCCGAGGTGGTCGACGGGATCCTGCCGTTCTTCCACGCCTTCGGGCTGACGTTCTGCCTCAACCTGCCCGGCTACATCGGCGCCACGCTGGTGGTCTTCCCGAACTTCGACCCGGCCGCCGTGCTGGCCGCCCAGAAGCGGCGCCCGGCCACCTTCCTGCCGGCGGTCGCCCCGATGCTGGACCGGATCGCCGACGCCGCCGAGGCCGCGGGCGAGCCGGCCCGCTCCAGCCTGCGCTCGGTGCGGCTCGCCTTCGCGGGCGCGATGCCGATCCCCACCGCGACCGTGGACCGCTGGGAGTCGCTGACGGGCGGGCTCCTCGTCGAGGGGTACGGGATGACCGAGTGCGCCCCGATCGCCGCCGGCAACCCGTGCACGCCGGACCGGCGCCCGGGCACCCTGGGAGTCCCGTTCCCCAACACCGACATCGAGGTGCGCGACCCCGAGCAGCCCGACACCCGCGTCGAGCCGCGGGAGGACGGCAGCCTGCGCGGCGAGCTGCTGGTCCGCGGGCCGCAGGTCTTCGCCGGCTACTGGAACCAGGACGACGAGACCGCCCGCCAGCTCGACCCCGACGGCTGGCTGCACACCGGCGACGTCGTCGAGGTCGACCCGACCGGCTGGATCACGCTGGTCGACCGGGTCAAGGAGATGATCATCGTGGGCGGGTTCAAGGTGTACCCGTCCCAGGTCGAGGAGCACCTGCGCACCCTGCCCGGGGTGGCCGACGTCGCCGTCGTCGGCCTGCCGACCGGCGGCGGCGACGAGGAGGTGCTCGCGGCACTGGTGCTCGAGCCCGGCGCCGCGGCGCCGACGCTCGCCGAGGTCCGCGCGCACGCCGAGACCCGGCTCCCCCGCTACGCCCTGCCGCGCCGGGTGGAGGTCCTCGACGAGCTGCCGCGCTCGCAGATCGGGAAGGTCATGCGCCGGCCGGTGCGGGAGCGCTTCCTCGAGGACGCGTAGCCGCGTCGTCACATGGATTCTGGCCCCGGTTCGGCCCGGAGCGCGACCAGAATCCATGTGACGACGGCGGTCAGTCGCCCCGCGACTCCTCGCGCAGCCGCGGCTCGGTGCGGAGCTCGGGCCGCAGGCCCTGCTTGTCGGCGTAGAAGGCACGCACCAGGTCCATGTCGGCGGCCACGTCGCCGGTCGGGGTCAGGGTCGGCCCCATGCCGAGGGTGCGGGTCGGGCCGTCGATGAAGCCGAGCGAGATCGGCAGTCCGGTCTGCTGGGCGATGCGGTAGAAGCCGGGCTTCCAGTACTTCCCCGCGCCGCGGGTTCCCTCGGGGGCGATGGCGAGCAGGAACGAGGGGTGGCTCTCCGCCTCCCGCAGCAGCGCACGGATCGCCTCGCCCGGGTTGTCCCGATCCAGCGGGATGCCCCCGGTGACGCGCAGGATCCACCCGAGCGGACCCTTGAAGAAGGTGTGCTTGATCAGCAGCTGCGGGCTGCGCGCGTTGGCCCAGGCGATGAGGATCGTGGCCACCCAGTCCCAGTTCGAGGTGTGCGGGGCGCCGACCAGGATCCCCTTGGCCGGGACCTCCCCGACCAGGCGCCAGCGGGTGGTCCGGAGCAGGAAGCGCGCCAGGGCGCGGCGGCCGCGCATCGAGACGGAGAGGGGCGCGGGGTCGGGCGCGGAGTCGGGCATGGTCCAAACCGTAGCCGTCGCGCCGGTCGGCGGCGGGACCGTCCGCTGCGGGGCCCTAGCCGACGGCGGCCGCGCGTCGCAGGGCCGGCCGGGGCCAGATCACGTAGACCAGCGAGGCGACCGCGCCGAGGACGGCGATGAGCACGATCCACACGATCTTGCTCTGGCCGGCGCTGTCCCAGGCGTGGTCCGCGGTCTTGGCCGCGTCCACGATGGACCAGATCCAGAACGCGGTGCCGGCGAGGCCGACGAGCACGAACAGCAGGAGCAGGAGCAGGATGTCCACGGCGTCATCCGATCGTCGGGTGGGCGGTGCGCAGACCGTAGCGGGGCCGACCGCCGGCGGGGTCGTCTTTTCAGCGGCTCAGCGCCGCTGCGCGCAGCCGAGGCACCGACGCGCCGCCGGCCGTGCCTCGAGCCGCCCCTCCCCGATCGGCCCGCCGCAGTCCTCGCAGACGCCGTACGCCCCGGAGTCCACCCGGGCCAGGGCGTCGTCGATCTCGCCGAGGTGCGCGCGGGCCAGCCCGACGAGGGCGGCGACCTGGGACCGTTCGAAGGCGATCGTCGCGCCCTCCGGGTCGTGCTCGTCGTCGGCGTTGGTGTCGCGCGACGCGGCCACGACGGCACCGAAGTCGTCGGTCAGGCCGGCCAGGCGCGCGAGCGCGTGCTCGCGTTCGACCTCGAGCCGCCGCCGTACGGGATCCATGACGGCCATCCTGTCCGATCGGTGGCCGGACGCCGATCGAGCGGGCAGGCCGGTCCGGCGCGGATCCTTCCGTCCCCGGTGCCCGCGGATCTACCGTGGCAGGAGCCGGGCCGCGGCTCCGCGCGGTTCCGACGACGCCCGATTCCCGCTCCGAAGGAGCCCACCATGAAGAGAGTCATCGGGCTCGTGATCGTCCTGCTGACGACCCTGGGCCTGGCCGCACCACCCGCCGCCGCGCTGCCCGCGTGGCGCACCACCCCGACCACCTGGACCAACCCGGCCGCCCGCCAGCCGCTGGTCACCGACCTGACCTACGCGGAGCACCCGCGGTTCGACCGGGTGGTGATCCACGTCCGGGGGCGGTTGCCCGGCTACCGGGTGACCTACCACCGCCGGTTCTTCTACGACGGCTCCGGCGAACGGGTGCCGATCCGCGGGGGTCTCCTGGTCGCTCTGCGACCGGCCTACGGCCACGACACCGACGGCACCGACGTCTACGCCGGCCCCACCCTGGTCCGTCCCCGCCTGCCCACCCTCAAGGCGATCGCCAAGATCGGAGACTTCGAGGGCGTGGTCACCTTCGCGCTCGGACTGAAGCCACGGCGGGCGCCGTACCGGATCTTCCGCCTGCACTCCCCGCAGCGGATCGTCATCGACCTCAAGCACACCGCCAGCGCGGTCCGCTGAGCCCCGACCCCTACGCGTCGACCACCGCGCGCCAGGACGCCCCGACGTTCGCGGCCAGCTGCTCCACCTCCGGCGTGCTCGCCGCGTCCGCGGTGATCCCGAAGACGAGGTGGTCGACGTAGCTGAGGATGCAGAACCCGATCCGCACCCGGTCCGCGATCGGTACGACGGGGAGCAGGTGCTGCACCGGCCGGCCCAGGCAGGTCATCGGCTCCCTCGGCCCGGGCACGTTGGTGGTCACGGTCGCCACCGACTGCTGCGGGAGCCGGAGGGCCGTGCGCATCCAGAACCGGAGGACCGGGAACGGCACGAGGCCCGCCACCGCCTGCCAGGCCACCCCGGCCTCGGGCTCGCGCGCGGAGCGCAGCCGGGCCACCCGCTCGTGCGCCGCGCGGACCCGCTCGACCGGGTCGTCGATCTCGACCGGCAGCAGCGAGAGCATCAGGGTGACCTGGTTGTCGGGCACCCCCGCCGTGCCGGGCGTGCGCGAGGAGACCGGCAGCAGCGACCGCAGGGCGTGCGGGTCGGGTTGGTGGCCGCGGTCGAGCAGCAGCTCGCGCAGCCCACCGGCCACGGAGGCGATCACCAGGTCGTTGACGGTGACCCCGAGCGCGTGGCGCACCTCCGCCGACTCCGAGATGCTGACCTCGGTCCAGGCGTAGCGGCGGTCGCCGGCCAGCGGACCGACCAGGCCGGAGCGGCTGACCGGCCACATCGAGGCACCGAGGGCGACCGTGCCGCGAGCGGCGGCCAGCGCCGTCGTACCGAGCCCGCGCAGGGCGACCCCGGGCGCGGCGCCCGGCGGCAGCGGCGGGAGCCTCGTGATCCCGTTCTGCCCGTCGTGCGCGTCGGCGGTCTCGGCGTCGAACAGCACGCGGTACAGGCCGGTCCCGGAGACCCCGTCGGCCAGCGCGTGGTGCACCCGCGAGAGCAGTCCCCACTGGCCGTCGGCGAGGCCCTCGCAGAGGGTGACGTCCCACAGCGGCCGGTCCCGGTCCATCCGCTCGGCCATCACCTCGGCGACCAGCGCGGCCACCTCCCGACGTCCGCCCGGCGCCGGCACCCGGCGGGCGGTCACGTGGTCGGCGACCTCGACGGCCGGGGCGTCCACCCAGGCGGGGCCCCGCAGCCCGAGGCTGGTGGACACCACCCGCTGGCGGTAGCGCGGCACCGACGGCAGACGGCCGGCGACCAGCTCGCGCAGCTCCGCCAGCGAGGGCGTCGGGCCGTCGAGCACGGCCATCGAGCCGATCACCAGGCAGGCCGCCGGGTCCACGTCCTCAGCGGCGAGAAAGGCGTAGGACAACGGGGTCAGACGATCCATGGCTCTCCTCCCGCGGCCAGTCTGCCGGACGCCGTACGCCGGGTGAGGGGGCACAGGGCCCCGCTCCGGCTGACCTCCGGCCCTCCCCCGCGCCGCCCGCGCCGGGCACCGTGGGAGCGTGAGCACCCCGCGGCGGGCCGTGCGCCCGGTCGACGACGTCTGGCTGGCGATGGACCAGCCCGACAACCTGATGGTCGTCGAGAGCCTGATGGCCGTGGACGGTGACCTGGACCGCGCGACCTATCTCGAGCTGCTGCGTGAGCGCGTGCTCGATCGGTTCCCCCGGTTCCGCCAGCGGGCACGGTGGTCCTGGCTGCCCCGGCCCGGGTTGTGGTGGGAGGAGGACCCCGGCTTCGATCTCGAGCGGCACGTGCACGAGGTGACGCTGCCGGCCCCCGGCGACGACGCCACCCTGCAGGACTACGTCTCCCGTCACCTGTCCCGGGCCCTCGACCGTGGCCACCCGCCGTGGGAGGCGCACGTGGTGCGCGGCTACCGCGGCGGGAGCGCCGTCTACACCCGCCTGCACCACGCCCTCGCCGACGGCAACGCCCTGTTCCGCGTGGTGATGGCGATGGCCGACGAGGACCTCGACCTCGGCGCCGGGCAGGCCGACGGGCGGGCCGACGGGCAGGATGCCGGACAGGCAGCCGGCGCGCTCTCGCGGCTGCGCGCGCTGCCGGGCGCGGCCGCCCGCTCGGCGTCGGGCGCGCGGCGACTGGCGACCACGCCGGTGGTCGCCGAGCACCTGGTGGTCGCGCGCCGGCCCGCGTCACCGCTCTCGGGTCCGCCGCACCACGCCAAGCGCGCCGTGTGGGCACCGCCGATCGACGTGGCCGACCTGCGCCCGATCCGGCGGGCGACGGGGACCACGGTCACCGACGTGGTGATGTCCGCCGTGGCCGGGTCGCTGCGGCGCTGGCTGACCGCCCACGGGGCCGCGCCCGCCGAGGACCTGCCCACGATGGTCCCGGTCGACCTGGGCGGGAGCGCGGCGCAGCGCCCCGACGACCTGGGCAACCAGTTCGCCCTGGTGCTGCTGGACCTGCCGGTCGGCCTCGACAGCGCCCGCGAGCGACTGGCCGAGACCGCCGCCCGGATGGCGGCGATCAAGCGCTCGCCCCAGGCGTGGCTGACCTACGGCATGCTGCAGGCGATGGGGGTCGTCCATCCCCGGGCCCGCGTGCTGGCCACCGACTTCTTCGCCCGCAAGGCCACCGGCGTCACCACCAGCGTCCGCGGTCCGGACGCCCCGCTGCACCTCGCCGGACTGCCGGTCACCCGGATGTGGGCGTGGGCGCCGATGTCGGCCGACCAGACGCTCTCCACCTCGATCATCGGGTATGGCGGCCAGGTGCACGTCGGGTTCAAGGTCGACGCCGCCGCGGTGCCCGACCCGGAGACCCTGGTGGCCGGGCTGCGCGCCGAGCTCGACGAGCTCGCCGCGCTCTGAGGCGCGCGACTGGACGCGGGCCGGGCATCGAGTCACAACACCTCGGCCGAAACGAGGCCCGCGCGACCAGCGTCTCCTAGGATGCCCGCGGAGGGCACGGATCGCCCTGTGGTTCCGAATGGGGGTTGCGTGCGCTCGAAGTTCGCCCTGGTCGCAGTGGCTTTGGCCCTGACCGCGATGTCGGTTGGACCCGCCTCCGCGGGTCGAGGGCCCGGTTCTGTCGAGATCGAACGGATCCCCACGCAGGTCGCGCCTTACCACGGCAAGTCCGTGGTGCGACCCCAGGCCTATGCCTACGGCAATTCGGAGATCGCCTGGAAGCGGCTGACGGTGACTCGAAACGGTCACACCCTCGTTCGCAATGCCCGATCGTCGCGGCTGGCTCCTGGGCGATATCGGGTGTCGACGAAGGTCCGCTTCCGAACGTGGCGCCTCGTCGACCAGACGCTGCGGGTGCCGGCCGGAACCGTCATCAAGAAGTCGGGCGGGTCGCTGGAGCCGAGGCTGGACGGCTGTCGGGTCGACTCCGTCGAGGACACGGCGGCCAGCTCGGGCGCCCTCGTCCTCCGTTGCGTGGTCTGGGCGTGGAACCCGGTCACCAAGAGCGAGCTCAAGTTTTCGAAGGTACGTGTGCCCGGCGAGTTCCGGCCCGCAGAGCTCGCCCCGGACTTCACCGAGGTGCTCTACAGGGGCACGTACGTCGGATTCGCGGACACCCCTGCTGACCTGGTGGACGCCGAGATGTTCGTCAACTCGATCACCCTCCCCCATGAGATCACTGCAACCCGCCAGGTGCGGCGCTACCGGGCATGGGTCACCAAGACACGCGCCCAGAGGCTCGTGGTGAAGCGAGGCCCGAAACCACGAACCTGCGCCACCTATGCCGACTTCAAGTCGGTCGACATCGATTTCGACAACCCCCGCAGATTCGGCGACTCCCGTGCCGAGGTCGCGAGCAAGCTGCACAGCGCTGGCGAGCAGAGCTCGTTCTCCGATGATGGTGAAGGCCAGATCATCACGTTCCGGCGGTACCGAACGTGCGACAGCGGATCACTCCTCAGCGTCGGATTCGTGAACGGCTACGCGTACGCGAAGCACTACCACTCGTAGCCGGTTCGACCGGAGGACGCAGGCTGCGCGCAAGACCCCCGGCGCCCGCCCGCCACATCATCCGGCCACGCAGCCGTAGCGCTCAGTCGAGCGAGAACGGCGGGTAGCGGTCGGTGAGCAGCAGGAACGCGTAGGCGTTGACCCGTAGCGCTCAGTCGAGCGAGAACGGCGGGTAGCGGTCGGTCAGCAGCAGCACCGCGTAGGCGTTGACCCGCAGCGCCCAGCGGCCGACGCCGACCACGTAGTCGAACATCCCGCGCGGGTAGCGGCCGGTGAACAGGATCGCGAACCAGGCCATGATCACCACGACGATGGCGCCGATCCCCAGGAAGAAGAGCACCACGTAGTGCGGGATCGCCAGGAACCACTTGACCAGCGGCAGCCAGCGGTTGAGGTCCTGCTCGGCGTCGGGGTAGTCGAGGTCGAGGTGCACCCGCTGCTCCTCGACGGTGGAGGGGTACTCGTCGGTGAGCAGCGTGACGTAGGCCCCGATCCGGGTGCCGAAGCGGTTCAGTTCGCGGGCGAAGTCGAACCACCACCGGGGGTAGCGCTGACGGAACAGGATCATCAGCAACGTGGCCACGAAGAGCCCCGCGACGATGCCGCCGCTGGTGCTGGTCACCTCGCGGCCGCCCTCGGCGTACACGGTGCTGGTGGCGCCGGCGGTGAGGGCGCCGTAGACGATGCCGATCGGGACCACCAGGAACAGCCGGAAGAACGCGGTCAGCCGGTTGCGGTCCTCGGTGTACTCGACCTGGAGGCGGGCGGGGTAGGCGGTGCGGTCCGGCGACGGATGCTGCGCGGACATGGCGGATCTCCCTTCGGTGGTGGAGGCGTCGTCACCTCGTGGTGACGGCGAGCCGGACCAGCGTGACGGCCTGCACGATCGCCGCGACCACGGTGCCGAACGTGGCCACCCCGAGCATCAGGTAGGTCAGCGGCTCCCACCCGCCCCAGACGCCGGCGAAGTCGAACGGCCAGACCTGCCACATCCGGACCAGGGCGAGCAGCGAGACGAGGGTGGTGGCCAGGTCGCCGAACGCCTTGAGGGCCGCGGTGTCGCGGACTAGGAAGACGATGTTCGCGGCGATGCTCGCCACGATCGAGGCGTCGACGAACGGCAGCACGTCGGTGAACCCGTCCGAGAGGAACGGCACCACGTCCCACCCCGGCCAGCGGTGGATCAGGAACAGGACGACGAGGTTCGCGCCGACGGCGACGACGTAGCCGAACCGGCGCGCGGCGGGCGACGGTCGCCCGCGCCGACGCGTCGTCCGGGCGTCCGCCCGGGTGCTCGTCCCGGCTTCGTTCACGCCTCCAGCCTCGCCACCCCACGGCGCACTGACCAGGGACTTCGGGCTCCCCCGGCGGGACCTCCGTCAACGCCGCCGGCCGGAACGGCGACGGGCCCCGACGCCGTACGACGTCGGGGCCCGCTGCCGGTGCCTGCAGGAACGCGGTCAGTCGCTGGTGACGTCCACCGCGCGGATCGAGGTGGCGTCGATCGCGTTGCTGATCTCGGCGAGCGTCTCGTGCGGGATCGCCGAGTCGACCGAGAGCGCGACCAGCGCCTGGCCGCCCTTGGCGTCGCGGGCGACCTGCATGCCGGCGATGTTGACCTCGGCCTGACCGAGGATCTGGCCGACGACGCCGACCATGCCGGGACGGTCGGTGTAGGTGACGAAGGCCAGGTGGTCGGTGGGCTCGATGTCGAGGTCGTAGCCGTTGACCTCGACCAGCCGCTCGCGCTGGTTGATGCCGACCAGGGTGCCGCTCACCGAGACCTGCGAGCCGTCGGCCAGGGTGCCGCGCAGCGTGATCAGGTTGCGGTGGTCCGGGCTCTCCGGGTCGGTGATCAGGCGCACCGCGGTACCCCGCTCGGAGGCGAGCAGCGGCGCGTTGACGTAGGAGACCTGGTCCTCGACGACGCTGGAGAAGACGCCCTTGAGGGCGGCCAGCTCGAGCACCTTGACGTCCTGGGAGGTGATCTCGCCGCGCACCTCGACATCGAGCTGCTGGGCGACCTCGCCGGCGACGCCGGTGAAGATCTGGCCGAGCTTCTCGGTCAGCGGGATGCCGGGGCGCACGTCCTCGGCGATCACGCCGCCCTGGACGTTGACCGCGTCGGGGACGAGCTCGCCGGCCAGCGCCAGGCGGACCGACTTGGCCACCGCGATGCCGGCCTTCTCCTGGGCCTCGTCGGTGGAGGCACCCAGGTGCGGGGTGGCCACGACGTTCTCGAGCTCGAACAGCGGGCTGTCGGTGCACGGCTCCTTGGCGAACACGTCCAGGCCGGCGCCGGCGATGCGGCCGGTCTTCAGGGCGTCGTAGAGGGCGGCCTCGTCGACGATGCCGCCGCGGGCGGCGTTGACCAGGACCAGCGACGGCTTGGCCTTGGCCAGCTGCTCGGCGCCGATCAGGCCGACGGTCTCCGGGGTCTTGGGCAGGTGCACGGACATGAAGTCCGCCTCGGCCATCAGGGTGTCGAGGTCGACGAGGCGGACGCCCATCTGGGCGGCGCGGCCGGCCTGCACGTAGGGGTCGTAGGCGACGACCTTCATGCCGAAGGCCGAGAGGCGCTGGGCGACCAGGACGCCGATCCGGCCCAGGCCGACGATGCCGACGGTCTTCTCGTACAGCTCGATGCCGGTGTACTTCGAGCGCTTCCACTCGCCCTTCTTCAGCGCCGCGTGCGCGGGCGAGACGTGGCGGGCGGCCGCGAGCATCAGCGCGACGGCGAGCTCGGCGGCGGAGACGATGTTGGAGGTCGGCGCGTTGACGACCATGACGCCGTTCTGGGTGGCGGCCTTCACGTCGACGTTGTCGAGGCCGACGCCGGCGCGGGCGATCACCTTGAGGCGGCGGGCCGCGGCGAGCGCCTCGGCGTCGACCTTGGTGGCGGAGCGGACCAGGATGGCGTCGACGTCGGCGATCGCCGGGATCAGCTCGGCGCGGTCGGCGCCGTTGCAGTTGCGGATCTCGAAGTCCGGGCCGAGCGCCTCGACGGTGGCGGGGCTCAGCTCTTCGGCGATGAGGACAACGGGACGATCAGTCACAGCGGGCTTCCTTCGCAGTGCCCGTCGCCGGGCAGGTGATGTGCGTGCAGGTGAGGTGTCGGCACGACGCTGTGCTGCCCTTCACAGTACCGGAGAGCCGGCATGTTACGAACATGTGACCGGCCTTCGGGCGCCTGAATATCCCACACCGCCCCGCCGGCCCCTCTCGGGGGCTCAGGCGAAGAGCGCCTGCCCCACGTACTCGCCCTCGGCCACCCCGGCGGGGACCGCGAAGATGCCCTGGCCGGTGAAGCGCAGGTACTCCCTCAGCGCGTCGTTGGCGGACATCGCCCGCTGCTGCGGGATGAAGTGCGTGCGCGGGTCGCGGACGTAGGCGATGAAGAAGAGACCGGCGTCCAGGCCGCCCAGGTCGTTGGTGCCGTCCACGAAGTTGTAGCCGCGACGCAGCATCCGCGCGCCGCCGAACCGCTCCGGGTGGACCACCCGGACGTGGGCGTCGACCGGGATGATCGGGCCGTCGCTGCCGGCCATCTCGAAGTCGGGCTCGGTGAGCTCCTCGCCGCCCGAGAGCGGGGCACCGGAGTCCTTGGTGCGGCCGACGAACCTCTCCTGGGCCTCCAACGACTGGCGGTCCCAGACCTCGATGGTCATGTTGATCCGCCGGCTGACCAGGTAGGAGCCGCCGGCCAGCCAGGCCGCGGCCGGGTCGTCGCCGCCGTCGACCCAGACGTGCTCGTCGAGCGCAGCGCCCTCCTCGGCCTTGACGTTGGCGGTGCCGTCCTTGAAGCCGAAGAGGTTGCGCGGGGTGTCCTGCGAGGTCGAGGTCGTCGACGTCCGCTCGAAGCCGAGCTGCGACCAGCGCACGGTGGTCACGCCGAAGCCCATCCGGACCAGGTTGCGGATCGCGTGCACCGCCACCTGCGGGTCGTCGGCGCAGGCCTGGATGCACAGGTCTCCCCCGGTACGACGGTCCTCGAGCACGTCCGCGGAGAACGTCGGCAGCGGCTCCAGCGCCGCCGGGCGGCGGTCGGCGAGGCCGAACCGGTCCTTCCCGTGCTCGTCGCGGAAGAGGCCGGGGCCGAAGCCGAAGGTGAGGGTGAGCCGGCTCGCCGGCAGCCCGATCGCCTCGCCGGTGTCGTCGGGGGGCCGGTTGGCCGGACCCTCCACGGCGCCGACGGGTCCGGCGTACCCGCCCTGGGTCATCCGGGCGGCGGCCCCGGTCCAGCGCTTGAGCAGGTCGACGACCTCGTCGCGGTCGTCGGTGGTCAGGTCCAGCGCGACGAAGTGCAGGCGGTCCTGGGCGGGCGTGACGATGCCCGCCTGGCGGGTGCCGTGGAACGGGTAGGTCGGGACCGGAGTCGACGACGCGGCGGCGGCCCGCGGGGAGGTGACCCGGCCCGCGGTGTAGGCACCGGCCACGCCGGCGGCGGCCACCCCGCCGCCGATCAGTCCGCGCCTGCTCACCCGGGCCATGTCCCTCACCCTCCCGAGCTCAGGCGGTCACGGAGGCGGTCAGCTGCGACAACGGCTCGGCGAGCGCGTCCACGGCGGCGGCCAGCGCGCGGACCTCGTCCTTGCTCAGCGCGGTGTAGAGCAGGAAGCCCTCGCCGTCGCGGTGCTGGTCGAGCAGGGACTGCAGGTCGTCGAAGCGCGCGGTCAGCTCGGTGGCGAGCTCGGGGTCCTTGGTCTCCAGCAGCGCCTCGACGCCCTCGTAGGCGACGCGGGCACCGTCGACGTTGGCCTGGAAGTCCCAGAGGTCGGTGTGCGACCAGGCCTCCTCCTCGCCGGTGATCTTGCCTCCTGCGACCTCCTCGAGCAGCCCGATGGAGCCGTTGGCGATCGTGTCGATCGGGTACTCCAGCGCGTCCTCGCCGGTGGCCCGGATCCGCTTGTCCAGCACCTCGGTGTTGGCGAGCAGGTCGTCGCCGTACGCGATCCGCTCCTCGGGGGTCAACGACCTGTACTTGCCGGCCTCGGCGGGCCACAGGTCCTTCTCGATCAGGTGCCAGCCGGTCCACCTCTCGCCGGCGGCGACGTCGACGTCGGCCTCGCGGGCATCCATCCTCGGGTCGAGGTCACCGAAGGACTCGGCGACCGTCTCGATCCGCTCCCAGTGGGTGCGCGCGACCGGGTAGAGGGCGCGGGCCTCGTCGTCGGAGTCGCCGGCCTGGTAGAGGGCCACGAACTCGGCGGTCCTCTCCAGCAGCTGTGCGGACTGGTCCTGGACGTAGGCGCGGTAGTTGGCCTCGGCCTGCTCGATCAGCTCCTGGTCCGACGCGCTGACCGTGACCTCCTCGTCCGAGGCGGTCACGGTGAACGCGGCCCGGATGCCCTCGCCGACCATGCCGGGCTTGCAGGCGGTGGTGTAGGTGCCCTCGGCGGCACTGACGGTGAGGGTCTTGGCCAGGTTCGGGCCGATGTTCTCGACCTCGCCGATGATCCGCAGCCCGTCCTCGTCGAGGAGGTAGAACTCGGTGACGTCCGGGCCGGTGTTGGTGACCTCGAAGGACAGGGTGCCCGCCGGCGCGCTGGTCGCGGAGAGCTCGCAGGCCCCGGCGTCCGAGGCGACGCTCAGGACCCGCTCCGAGGCGCCGTCCGCACCGGTGTCGGTGGCGGCGTTCTCGGTGCAGGCGGCCAGGGCCGGGGCCAGGGCCATCACGGCCACGGAAGCGAGCGCGGTCTTGCGCATGGGAGCAGGTCCTCCTGGTGAGGTTCGGTGGGAGAGGTGACGGGGTGCTGCGGGAAGGCGGACGGGGTCAGCGCTGGACCGGCCGGACCGGCTGGACCGGCCCGCTCGGGTCAGGGGCGGCCGGCACCGGACGGCTCCGGCGCCGCCGGTCGAGGAAGAACAGGGTCCCGACCGGGACGACGTAGAGGACCCAGGCGGTGGCCTCCAGCACGGTGGTGGCCGGGGAGAAGTTGAAGACGCCCTTGAGCAGCGTGCCGTACCAGGACGACGGCGGGATCGCGCCGGAGACGTCGAAGGCGAGGTTGTTGAGGCCCGGGAGGATGCCGGCCTCCTGGAGGTCGTGCACGCCGTAGGCGAGCACGCCGCCGGCGACCAGGATCAGGAAGGCGCCGGTCCAGGTGAAGAAGTGGCCGAGGTTGATCCGGATCGCGCCGCGGTAGATCAGGTGGCCGAGCACCACCGCGACGGCCAGGCCGAGCGCGGCGCCGAGCAGCGGCTCCCACGTGGCGGTCACCGCACCGGCGACGTCGCGGGTCGCGGCCTGCGTCGCGGCCCACAGGAAGAGCGCGGTCTCCAGGCCCTCGCGCCCGACGGCGAGCATCGCCACCACGGCCAGGGACCAGCGCCCGCCCTCGGCGGCGACGTCGATCCTGCCCCTCAGCTCCGCGCCCAGCCCGCGCGCGGCGTTCGCCATCCAGAAGATCATCCAGGTCACGAAGCCGACGGCGAGCAGGGACAGCGTGCCGCCGATCGCCTCCTGGGCCTCGAAGGTCAGCCCGCGCGGCCCGAAGGTCAGCAGGGCGCCGAAGCCGAGGGAGATCGCGACCGCGATGCCGACGCCGACCCAGATCCGCGGCAGCAGGTCCCGACGGTCCGTCTTGACGAGGTACGCGACGAGGATGCTGACGACGAGGGCCGCCTCGAGTCCCTCACGCAGACCGATCAGGAAGTTCGCGAACACAGGTAAACCTTACCTTACTTGTGCCGCGATGGCGCGTGTTGCGCCTCACACGCCGGCGGGGCCGAGGTGCCGGGATGCCCCGGCGCCCTCGGCCCCGTGTCGATGCCTCAGATGGCGCAGCCGTCGGGGCCGCAGGCCTCGGCGCCGGCGTCCCCCGCCAGCACGGTCAGCGGCGCACGCTCGGACCAGGCCTGGGTGAGTGCCTGCGCGAACAGCTCGGTCGGCTGGGCGCCCGAGATCCCGTACTTGCCGTCGATCACGAAGAACGGCACGCCGGTCGCGCCGTAGGCCTGCGCCTGCCGGATGTCGGCGGTGACCGCGTCGGCGTACTCGTCGGAGGCGAGGACCGCGGCCACCCGGTCGGCGTCCAGCCCGGCCGCGACGGCCAGCTCGGCCAGCAGCGCGTGGTCGGCGACGTTGCGCGCGGCGCCGAAGTAGGCCTGCAGCAGGCCCTCCTTCAGCGCGGCCTGGGTGGCCGGGCCGTGCTCGGCGAGCGCGAGGTGGAGCAGCCGGTGCGCGTCCAGGGTGCTGACGTTCGGCGCCTCCTCCTGGTGCCAGGTCATGCCCTCCTCCGCGGCCACCGCGGTGACCTGGGCCTGGGCCTGCGCGGCCTGCTCGACGCTGATCCCGTACTTGCGGGCGATCGCCACGCGGGCGGTCTCCTCGGGCACCGTCGGGGACGACGGGTCCAGCTGGAAGGAGTGGTAGACGACCTCGACGTCGTCGGCGTGCTCGAAGTCGGCCAGTGCGCGCTCCAGGCGCTTCTTGCCGATCGAGCACCAGGGGCAGACCACGTCGGACCAGATGTCGATGCGCATGGTCGTTGAAACGTCACCTACCGCCGAGGCCTTCCCGCTCCGGGGCCCGATCCCTGAGGGATGGGTCACAGACCCCTGATGCCTTCTCAGGGTGGGATCGGGGGCGGACCCGGGGCTGTGCCGGACGCGCGCACGGGCGCCCGGCGGCGAGGCTTGCGGCCATGATCATCGTCAACGACCTGACCAAGCGGTACGGCGGCTACACCGCCGTCGACCACGTCAGCTTCACCGCGCAGGCCGGTCGCGTCACCGGCTTCCTCGGGCCCAACGGCGCCGGCAAGTCCACCACGATGCGGGTCATGGTCGGGCTCACCGAGCCGACCAGCGGCTCCGTCAGCGTGCTCGGCCGCCGGTACGCCGACCTGCCCAACCCCGGCCGCGAGGTCGGCGTGCTGCTGGACGCCTCGGCCCAGCACGCCGGCCGCACCGGCCGGGAGATCCTCACCCTGGCCGCGCGCACCATCGGGGTGCCGCGGGGCCGCGTCGACGCGATGCTCGACCTGGTCAGCCTGACCGACTCGGAGGCCGGCCGGCGGGTGCGCAACTACTCCCTCGGCATGCGCCAGCGGCTCGGCATCGCCACCGCGCTGATCGGCGACCCGGAGGTGCTGATCCTCGACGAGCCGGCCAACGGCCTCGACCCCGCCGGCATCCGCTGGATGCGCGACCTGCTGCGCGGCTTCGCCGATGCCGGCGGCACGGTGCTGCTCTCCTCGCACCTGCTGCACGAGATCGAGGTGATCGCCGACGACCTGGTCGTGATCGGCAACGGCGCCATCGTCGCCAGCGGCACCAAGGGCGAGCTGCTGGCCACCGCCGGCACGCTGGTCCGCTCCGAGGACACGGTCGCGCTGGCCACCGCGCTCGGCGCAGCCGGCATCGTCGTCCACCCCTCCGGCCACGACGCGCTGCGCGCCGAGGCCGACCTGACCACCGTCGGCCGCGCCGCCTTCGCCGCCGGCATCCCCCTCACCGAGCTCCGCGCCGCCGACGGCGCCGGACTGGAGGAGATCTTCCTGGAGCTCACCGCCGCCACGCAGCGCGAAGGAGCAGCAGCATGAGCACCACGTCCACCACCACCACGGTCGACGCCGTCCTCGCCGGCCCCGCCCGTCGGGAGCGCAGCGCGCCGGCGCCGATCCCGACCGGCCGGCTCCTCGGCGTCGAGCTCCGCAAGATGTTCGACACCCGCTCCGGGTTCTGGCTGATGGCCAGCATCGTGATCCTGTCGGTCGTCGCCACCGGCGCGGTGATCATCTTCGCCCCCCGCGAGGAGCTCACCTTCAACGCCTTCGCCTCCGCGGTCGGCATCCCGATGTCGGTGATCCTGCCGATGATCGCGGTGCTGGCCGTGACCTCGGAGTGGAGCCAGCGGACCGGGCTGACCACCTTCACCCTGGTGCCCAGCCGCGGCCGGGTGATCGGCGCCAAGGCCGCGCTGACCGTGGCCATCGCGGCCACGTCGATGGTCGTGGCGCTCGGCGTGGGCGCGCTGGGCAACCTGCTCGGCACGGCCATCGCGGGCGTCGACCCGACCTGGGACATCAGCGCCACCCAGTTCGCGCAGATCGTGCTCGCCAACGTGATCGGCATGATGGGCGGATTCACCCTCGGCGTGCTGCTGCGCAGCTCCGCCGCCGGGATCATCGGCTACTTCGTGTGGTCCTTCGTGCTGCCAGGCGTCTCCGGCGCGCTGGCCGGCGTGCAGCAGTGGTGGGCCGACCACGCCGCCTGGTTCGACCTGAACACCGCCTACTACCCGCTCTTCGACGAGAAGATGACCGGCGAGATGTGGGCCCAGCTCGGCGTCACCAGCGTCCTCTGGCTGGTGCTGCCGCTGACCGCCGGCCTGTGGGCGCTGCTCCGCTCCGAGGTGAAGTAGCTCAGGGCCACCCGCGCAACGCACGAGCGCCCCCGGAACCAGTCGGTTCCGGGGGCGCTCGTCGACGCCGTACGGCGGGCCGTACGACCCGTGGGTCAGCGCGCGGCCGAGCCCTCGGTGTAGTCGTCGTCGCTCTGCTTCCAGGCGAAGCTGGCGCGCAGGGTCTTGCCGGTCGCCTCGATCGGGTGGCCGGCCTCCTCCTCGCGGAGCTTCAGGAACTCCGGCGCGCCGGCGTCCTGGTCGCCGATGAACCGCTCGGCGAAGGCGCCGCTCTGGATGTCGGCGAGGACGTCCTTCATCCGCGCCTTCACGCCGGCGTCGATGACCCGCGGGCCGGAGACGTAGTCGCCGTACTCGGCGGTGTCGGAGATCGACCAGCGCTGCTTGGCGATGCCGCCCTCCCACATCAGGTCGACGATCAGCTTGAGCTCGTGGAGCACCTCGAAGTAGGCGATCTCGGGCTGGTAGCCGGCCTCGGTCAGCGTCTCGAAGCCCGCCTGGACCAGGTGCGACACACCGCCGCAGAGGACGGCCTGCTCACCGAACAGGTCGGTCTCGGTCTCCTCGGTGAAGGTCGTCTTGATGACGCCGGCGCGGGTGCCGCCGATCGCCTTCGCGTAGGACTTGGCGATCTCCCAGGCCTGGCCCGAGGCGTCCTGCTCGACGGCGATGATGTCCGGGATGCCGCGGCCGGCGACGTACTCGCGGCGCACGGTGTGGCCCGGGGCCTTCGGGGCGACCAGGATGACGTCGACGCCCTCGGGCGCCTTGATGTAGCCGAACCGGACGTTGAAGCCGTGGCCGAAGACCAGCGTGTCGCCGGCGGCGAGCGCCGGGGCGATCTCGTCGGCGTACAGGTGGCGCTGGACCTGGTCGGGGGCGAGGATGACGATGACGTCGGCCTCCTCCGCGGCCTCCCGCGGGGTCAGCACGCGCAGGCCCTCCTCCTCGGCCTTCGCCCGGCTCTTCGAGCCCTCCTTGAGGCCGACGCGGACGTCGACACCGGAGTCGCGCAGGTTGAGCGCGTGGGCGTGGCCCTGGCTGCCGTAACCGATGACGGCGACGTTCTTGCCCTGGATCAGGGTCAGGTCGGCGTCGTCGTCGTAGAACATCTCAGCCACTGGTGGCCTCTCCTTCGGTGATGGGGTGCGCTGCCGGTCGGCCCGGTACGGCGCTGTTCGCTGGTGTGGATTGTGCGCGTCGGTGACGCGAGGACGGTGGGCGGGGTGGGGATCAGCCGACGGCCGGCGGGACGGGGACGGCGACCGGCTTGCTGCGCTCGGAGATCGAGCGGGCGCCGCGGCCGATGGCGACCATGCCGCTCTGCACCAGCTCGCGGACCCCGAACGGCTCGAGGATCCGCAGGAAGTCGGCGATCTTGTCGGCGTTGCCGACGAGCTGGACGGTGATGGCGTCGGTGGCGATGTCGACCACCTTGGCGCGGAAGAGCTGGACCAGGTCGAGCACCTGCCCCCGGGTCTCCGCGGTGGCGCCGACCTTGACCAGCACGAGCTCGCGGGCGACCGAGGCCGACGGCTCGAGCTCGACGATCTTGATCACCTCGACCAGCTTGTTGAGCTGCTTGGTGACCTGCTCCAGCGGCGAGGACTCGACGCTGACCACGATCGTCATCCGGGAGACCTCGGCGTGCTCGGTCGGGCCGACCGCCAGGGACTCGATGTTGAAGCCGCGCCGCGAGAACAGCGCCGCGATCCGGGCGAGGACGCCGGGCTTGTCCTCGACCAGGACCGAGAGGGTGTGAGTGGCCATCAGAGGTCGTCCTCGTCGAACTGGGGCGCGAGGTCGCGCGCGTACTTGATGTCGTCGTTGCTGGTGCCGGCGGCGACCATCGGCCAGACCATGGCGTCGCGGTGCACCCGGAAGTCGACCACGACCGGGACGTCGTTGATCTCCATCGCCTTGGCGATGGTGGCGTCCACGTCCTCCGGGGACTCGCAGGCCAGGCCCACGCAGCCGTAGGCGTCGGCGAGCTTGACGAAGTCCGGGATCCGCTTGGAGTGCAGGTCGGTGTTGGAGTAGCGCTCGTTGTAGAACAGCGTCTGCCACTGCCGCACCATGCCGAGCGACTCGTTGTTGATGATCGCGACCTTGATCGGGATGTTGTTGATCGCGCAGGTGGCCAGCTCCTGGTTGGTCATCTGGAAGCAGCCGTCGCCGTCCACCGCCCAGACCGTGGAGTCCGGCATGCCGACCTTGGCGCCCATCGCCGCGGGCACCGAGTAGCCCATCGTGCCCAGGCCGCCGGAGTTGAGCCAGGTGTTCGGCTTCTCGTAGCCGACGAACTGCGCGGCCCACATCTGGTGCTGTCCGACACCGGCGGTGAAGATCGTGTCGGAGCCGGAGATCGCGCCGAGCCGCTCGATCACGTACTGCGGGGCCAGACCGCCGTCGGCGGGCCGCTCGTAGCCGAGCGGGTACTTCTTCTTCACCCCGGCGCAGAACGCGACCCAGCCCTCGTAGTCGCCGGTGTTGCCGGCGTCCTGCTCGGTGCGCAGCGCGGTGGTGAGGTCGATCAGCACCTCGCGCACGTCGCCGACGATCGGCACGTCGGTGTAGCGGTTCTTGCCGATCTCGGCGGGGTCGATGTCGGCGTGGATCACCTTGGCGTCCGGGGCGAAGGAGTCCAGGTTGCCGGTCACCCGGTCGTCGAAGCGGGCGCCGAGGCTGATGATCAGGTCGCTCTTCTGCAGACCGGCGACCGCGGCCACCGTGCCGTGCATGCCGGGCATGCCGAGGTGCTGCGGGTGGCTGTCCGGGAAGGCGCCGCGGGCCATCAACGTCGTCACCACCGGGATGCCGGTGAGCTCGGCGAAGGTGCGCAGCTCCTTGGCCGCGCCGGCGCGGATGGTGCCGCCGCCGACGTACAGGACCGGCTTGCGCGACTCCAGGATCAGCCGTGCGGCCTCCCGGATCTGCTTGGCGTGCGGGCGGGTGATCGGCCGGTAGCCGGGCAGCGTGATCTCGCTGGGCCAGCGGAAGTCGGTCATCGCCTGCAGGGCGGACTTGGTCACGTCCACCAGCACCGGGCCCGGGCGACCGGTGGAGGCGATGTGGAACGCCTCGGCGATCTTGGTCGGGATCTCCGCGGGGTCGGTGACCAGGAAGTTGTGCTTGGTGATCGGCATCGTGATGCCGCGGATGTCGGCCTCCTGGAAGGCGTCGGTGCCGATCAGCGCGGCACCGACCTGGCCGGTCACCGCCACCATCGGGACGCTGTCCATGTGCGCGTCGGCGAGCGGGGTGACCAGGTTGGTCGCACCCGGGCCCGAGGTCGCCATGCAGACGCCGACCCTGCCGGTCGCGGCCGCGTAGCCCTGGGCGGCGTGGCCGGCCCCCTGCTCGTGGCGGACCAGGATGTGCCGGATCGAGCTGTCCATGAGCGGGTCGTACGCCGGGAGGATCGCCCCGCCCGGGATGCCGAAGATGTCGGTGACCCCGGCCGCTTCCAGCGACCGCACCAGGCTCTGCGCTCCGGTGATCGATCCCCCGGGGCCCTGCTGCTCACTCATTCCGCGTTGTCCTTCGTGTTCGTGGTCGTCGTACTCAACAAAAAACCCCTCGGTTGCCGGGCAACGAGGGGTGGACGCGCGACTGGTGTCAGTCGACGCGTCCGGTGCGTACGAGAAGGCGGCGCATGTCGGCCACCGTACGCGGTCGTACGTCGTCCCGTCCACGCCAGTCTCTCATGCGTCCCAAATGACAAGACAGGCGTCTCACGATCGGGACGCAATCGAGGCGCTCCGACGCGGTCGCGCGTCAGCGGTGACGGCGGCGAGACGCGCTGGCCGGGCGGGGCCCGCTCGGCCTCAGCGCAGCCGGTCCCGAGCCTCCGCGAGCCGCTCCACGTCGTCCGGCAGCCCCGCGAGAGCCTCGCAGGCCAGCTCGCGGGCGGTCGCCGCGACGGCACTGTACGGCGCCATCGCGGGCGCGGTGCGCTCCACGTGCTCGGCCAGCAGCAGCGCGTCACGATGGTCGCCCAGCCGGGACTGGATGGCGGAGCCCGCGGCGCCGAGGTCCACCACGTCGGCGCCGAGCAGCGCGACCGGTTCCTTGGTGACCGCCTCCGCCGTGTGGCGCAGCCGCCGCGCCTTCTTGCGCAGCTCGTGCAGCGCCTCGGGCGACGCCTCCGCCAGGACGTCCGGCACCAGGCCCAGCGTCACGTCGGCCTGGCCGAGGACCAGCCCGGAGGCCACCTCCTCGGCCGGCTTGTCCGGCCTCTTCAGCGGCGGACCGGCCGACCACTCCGCGAGCGTCGCCCGCAGGTCCGCCGCCGCCGCTCCCCCGCTCCACGCCGCGAACGTCCGGTGCGCGCCTCCGTGCTCCAGGCGCAGCGGGTCGACCAGGTCCGCGCGCAGGTCGCCCAGCTCCAGGCGCTCCAGCAGGTCGTCCAACAGGTCCGCGCGCACCTCCAGGTCGCGTGGCACGCCGAGCAGCGCGCCCAGGTCGCCCAGGTCGCGGCGGAGCGCCTTCGTCGGCCGGCCCCGCAGGTGGTGGCCGAAGACCGACAGCGCTGTGCGCAGGCGGCGGACCGAGGTCCGCAGGCGGTGGACGCCGTCGTACTCGTCCTCGACGGCGGCCGGCAGCCGCTGCTCGATGCGCCCCACCAGGTCGGCGAGCACGGCGGCGACCATCTCACCGGTGCTGACCGCTGACGCCATGGGCGCCAGCCTGCCACCTATGTCCCCGCTCAGGGCCGGATCGAGGCGGTCGCCTCGCTGAGCGCGGCGCGCTGCCGGCCCCGGTCGTCGAAGTTCGCCGGGTCCAGCCACCGCTCGTGGGCCGCGCGCACGGCCGGCCACTCCGCGTCGGTGACCGAGAACCAGTCGGTGTCGCGGTTGCGGCCCTTGACCACCAGGTGGTTCCGGAACCGGCCCTCGTAGGCGAACCCCAGGCGCGCCGCGGCGCGCCGGGACGGCTCGTTGAGGCTGTCGCACTTCCACTCGAAGCGGCGGTAGCCGAGGTCGTCGAAGGCGTGGCGCATCAGCAGGTGGATCGCCTCGGTCGCCGCGGCAGTGCGCTGGAGCACCCGGGACAGGAGGATCCCGCCGACCTCGATCTGGCCGTGCGCGGGCTCCACCCGCAGGTACGACGCGATGCCGGCCGCCGTGCCCGCGGCCGGGCCCGTGGTCGGCACCAGCGCGAAGGTGACGTCGGTCGGCGAGCCGAGGACCCCGGCCAGGTGCATCCACAGGGTGGGCAGGCTGGTCGGCCGATCGACGGGCCGGTAGGTCCACAGGTCGTCGTCGCCGTCGCCGCAGGTGGCGGCGTACAGGTCGGAGTAGCGGGCTGAGGTGAGCGGCTCGACCCGGACGTGCACGCCGGCCAGGGTGACCGGCTCGGGCCGGGGCCGGGGCTGCCAGCCGGGCACGGGGGCGCCGACGGGCGGGGTGATCGGGTGGCTCACGGGCTTCCCTCCTGGCTGGTGCCGGCTGGCTCGTCGTGACCGGCTGGTGGTGGCTGGCTGGCTGGTGTCACTGGTAGGAGACGAACCGGACCCGGGGGCGGACGGCGGCGACGTCGCGGGGCCGCATCAGCCGGCTGTCCTCGTCGTAGAAGAGCTTGAACCCCATCCGGAAGGTCCGCGGGCGGGCGACGGCGCGGTAAGTGTCCAGCTTCTGCCGGGGCGTGCCGAAGCCGTCGACGTGCTGGACGAGGGCGAGCCCGTCGCGGGCGCGGACCCGCTCGGCGTCCGGCAGCATCGAGGTCCGGAACTGGTGCACCACCAGCAGCTTCTCCGGCAGGTCGCGACGCACCACCATCGCCGACAACCAGGCCGAGACCCGGTTCACCTCGGCCGCGCGCACCGAGCCGAGCACCCGGCCGGGGACCTGGTGGCGGCCCATCCGCCACTCCGGGTCCAGCGCCAGGCCGACGTGCGGCTGCCGCAGCGCCCACGCCCACCGGCGGGCCACCCGCTCGAAGTCGCCGCGGCCGGGCTGCACGTCGAGCAGGACCAGCGCGCCGTGCCGGCCCGCGGCGTCCAGGTAGCGGCGTACCGCGGCGCGGCGGAGGTCGTGGTTGAAGTCGCCGTCGCGTCCCGGGTGGGCGTCGGCGATGGTGACGATCAGCTCGTAGACCGGCTGCACCTCGCCGGCGGGACCCGCGAACGGCCGCGCGGCGCGGACCAGGCGCCGGTGGGAGGCGTCCGGGTCACGCTCGCCGAGCACGCCGAGCGCCCCGGTGCCGGCGGTGCCGTAGTAGGCGACCAGCGTGCGACCGGGGGCGAAGATCCGCTCGCTGCGCCAGCGCGGGCCGGCGGCGGGCCGGGCCAGGTCGCCGGCGGGGTCCGTGGCGGGATCCTCGCCGGGCTGCCCGTCGCCGGTGCCGCCGTCGGCGTACGCGCTGCCGGTGCTCGCCGGTGCGTCGGCGACCCGTGTCACCCGGCCGCGCTCCTCACCCAGCCGCACCGCGAGCGCGGTCAGCAGGACCGCCGCGATGGCGAGGTAGGCGAGGAAGGCGCCGGTGGTTCCTTCGAGGGCCCGAGGGCGTGCGCTCACTCCGGGACGCGTCGGTAGGCGCCGTCGGAGGCCGCGGTGGCCATCGACGCGTAGGCCCGCAGCGCCGCGGAGACCGGGCGCTGCCGGTCCATGGGCGTGTAGGGCCGGTCGCGCTTCTCCTGCGCCGCACGGCGCTCGGCGATCACCAGGTCGTCGACCTCGAGGCGGATCGCTCGGTTCGGGATGTCGATGAAGATCGGGTCACCGTCCTCGATCAGCGCGATCAGGCCGCCGCCGGCCGCCTCGGGCGAGATGTGCCCGATGGAGAGCCCGCTGGTGCCGCCGGAGAACCGGCCGTCGGTGATCAGGGCGCAGGCCTGGCCCAGGCCCCGACCCTTGAGGAACGAGGTCGGGTAGAGCATCTCCTGCATGCCGGGGCCGCCCTTGGGGCCCTCGTAGCGGATCACCACGACGTCGCCGGCCTCCACCGAGCGGTCCAGGATGCCCTGCACCGCGTCGTCCTGGGACTCGTAGACCTTGGCGGTGCCGCGGAAGACCAGGCACTCGTCGGGCACGCCGGCCGTCTTCACCACGCACCCGTCGGGGGCGATGTTGCCGGAGAGGATCGCCAGTCCGCCGTCGGCGGAGTAGGCGTGCTCCAGGTCGCGGATGCAGCCCTCGGCGGCGTCGGTGTCGAGCGTCGACCAGACGTTCTCCGTGGAGAACGGCTCGGTGGTGCGCACACCGCCGGGCGCGGCGAGGAACAGGTCGAGGGCCTGCTGGCTCGCCGTACCGCTGCGGATGTCCCACTCCCCCAGCCACTCCTCGACGCCTGCCGAGTGGACCGAGTGGACGTCGGTGTTCAGCACGCCGCCGCGGTGCAGCTCGCCCAGCAGCGCCGGGATGCCGCCGGCGCGGTGGACGTCCTCCATGTGGTACTTCGGGCTGTTCGGGGCGACCTTCGCCAGGCACGGCACCCGGCGGGAGATCGCGTCGATGTCGTGCACCGAGAAGTCCAGCTCGGCCTCGCGGGCCGCGGCGAGCAGGTGCAGCACCGTGTTGGTGGAGCCGCCCATCGCGACGTCCAGCGCGACGGCGTTCTCGAACGCGGGGCGGGTGGCGATCGCGCGAGGCAGCACGGACTCGTCCTCGCCGTCGTAGTACCGCTTGGCGAGGTCGACGACCAGGCGGCCGGCCTCGAGGAACAGGTCCTTGCGCGCGGCGTGGGTGGCCAGCGTGGAGCCGTTGCCGGGCAGCGAGAGGCCGATCGCCTCGGTCAGGCAGTTCATCGAGTTCGCCGTGAACATGCCCGAGCAGGAGCCGCAGGTCGGGCACGCGGAGCGCTCGATGGTGTCCAGCTGCTCGTCGGTGACCGCGTCGTTGGCGGCGGCGACCATCGCGTCGACCAGGTCGAGCTTCTCGTGGACGATGCCCTCGATGGCGACCGTCTTGCCGGCCTCCATCGGACCGCCGGAGACGAAGACGGTCGGGATGTTCAGCCGCAGCGCGGCGAGCAGCATGCCGGGCGTGATCTTGTCGCAGTTGGAGATGCAGACCAGCGCGTCGGCGCAGTGCGCCTGCACCATGTACTCCACCGCGTCGGCGATCAGCTCGCGGCTGGGCAGCGAGTAGAGCATCCCGCCGTGGCCCATCGCGATGCCGTCGTCCACGGCGATCGTGTTGAACTCCTTGGCCACGCCGCCGGCCTCGACCACCGACCCGGCGACCAGCTTGCCCATGTCGCGCAGGTGCACGTGGCCGGGCACGAACTCGGTGAAGGAGTTCGCGATCGCCACGATCGGCTTGCCGAAGTCGGAGTCGGTCATCCCGGTGGCGCGCCACAGGGCGCGCGCGCCGGCCATGTTGCGGCCCTGGGTGGACGTCGCGGAGCGGAGGATCGGCATGGGGCAAGGCTACGCCGGTCGGGCGCGTGCGGAGGTCGCGGGCCGTGGCATGGAACGGGGTGGGGCCGCGGCTCAGACCACCCCCACCTTCAACGACATCACGTCCGGAAGGTCCGACACGATCTCGGTGAACGACTCGCCGTCGTCGGTCGACGCCCACACCGCCCCGTTGCGCCCGCCCAGGTAGAGCCCGGCCGGGTCGTGGGAGTCCATGCACATCGCGTCGCGCATGACGGCGACGTAGCAGGGGTCGGGCAGCCCGGCGTCGTACGGCGTCCACGACTCCCCCGCGTCGTCGCTGCGCCACACCCGGGCCTTCGCCTCGGGCGGGTAGCGGCCGGCGCCGCCGCCCAGCGGGAAGACGTAGACGGTGTCGGGGCGGTGCGGGTGCACGACCACCGGGAACCCGAAGTCGCTGGGCAGTCCGTCGGCGATCGAGGTCCACGAGCCGCCCTCGTCGTCGGAGCGGTAGACCCCGCCGTGGTTCTGCAGGAACAGCCGCTCGGGTCGGCTCGGGTGCCGGGTCACCTTGTGCACGCACTGGCCGAACTCGGGGTACTGCTGCCCCTCCGGCAGGAAGTCGGCCCGGATCCCCTTGTTGCGCGGCTCCCAGGTCTGCCCTCCGTCCAGGGTCTGGTAGACGCCGCCGGTGGAGATCGCGACCGTCACCGACTCCGGGTCGGTGGGGTGCGGCAGGATCGTGTGGAACGCCTGACCGCCGAAGCCGGCGCCCCACTGCCCGCGGTGCGGGTGGTTCCAGAGCCCCTCCACCAGTGCGAAGGTCTCCCCGCGGTCCTCGGAGCGCCAGACCGCACCGGGCTCCGTGCCTGCCCAGACGACGCCGTCGCCCGTGCCGGGGACGATCTGCCAGATCCGCTCCACGCTCGCGCCGGCCCCGTCGGGGAACCTCACCCCGCCGCCCGGGGTCTCCTGCCAGGTGGCGCCGAGGTCGTCGGACCAGCGCACCTGCGGGCCGAGCCACATCGAGGAGGCGCCGGCGAAGATCCGCGGCGGGCCCTCGCCGCGGGCGTCGACCAGGCCGGAGTACACCTCCTCCATGTCGTGGTGGGGTCCGCTGAACTCCCAGGTGGCGCGGTCCTCGGACCGCCCCACCCACTGCCCCTTGCGCGTGCCGACCAACAGGACCGTGGTCATCCTCGTCCTCACTTCCGCGGAGGCGTCGCTCCGCCGTCACCGACCGGATCAAGGTGTGGACCCGCGCGCGGGTCCGAACTCATCGCCCCCAGCATCGTGGCACCCACCGACACCCACCGCCAGGCCAGCGTCAGGCCACCACCGGTCCACCACCGGGCCGTACGCCGACCGCCCCGCCCCGTGGCAGCGCGGACCCTCCCGACCCCTAGATTGGCCCGGTGCCAGCGCCGTCGATCCCGTCCCGTGCCGGCGCCCCACCCCTCGGGGTGTCGGTGGGGTTGGTGCTCCTCGGCATCGCCTCGGTGCAGCTGGGCGCCGGCGTCGCCAAGAACCTCTTCGACGAGGTCGCGCCGACCACCATCGTCTGGCTCCGCCTGGCCACCAGCTCGCTGATCCTGGTGGTGCTGGCCCGGCCCCGGCTGCGCGGGCGCAGCCGGGAGGAGTGGTGGACCGTGCTGGGCTTCGGCGCGGCGCTGGGCACCATGAACTGGGCGATCTACCAGTCGTTCTCGCGGATCCCGATCGGCGTCGCGGTCACCTTCGAGTTCGCCGGGCCGCTGCTGCTCGCGGCGGCCGGCTTCCGTCGCGGCCGGGACCTGGCGTGGGTGGCGCTGGCCGGCCTCGGGGTGGTGCTGCTCGGCGCCGAGCGGGAGGGCCTGGACCCGGTCGGTGTCGCGTTCGCGCTGCTCGCCGGCGCCGCCTGGGCCGCCTACATCCTGCTCAGCGCCCGCACCGGGCGATTGTGGCCCGGGCTGGACGGCCTCGCCGTGGCGAGCGTGGTGGCCACCCTGCTGATCGCCCCGGCGCTGGCCACGATCGGGGGTGGGGAGCTGTCCAGCACCCGGATCCTGCTGCTCGGCGCGGCCGTCGGACTGCTCAGCTCGGTGGTCCCCTACAGCGCCGAGCTGGTCGCGCTGCGCCGGCTGCCGGCGGCCACCTTCGGCGTGCTGATGAGCCTGGAGCCCGCCGCCGCGGCGCTCGTGGGGCTGGTCGTCGTCGGCGAGGACCTCCAGCCCGCGCAGTGGCTGGCCATCGGGTGCGTGGTGGCGGCGAGCATCGGCGCGACCCGCGCCGCGGCGCCGGGGGTTCCGGCCGCGCCGGCCCCCGACTGAGCCTCCCCGGCTCCCCCGCCCCGCGAGCCCGCCCCCGCGAGGCCGCCCCCGCGAGCCACGCTGAGCCGGGATTCACCCCGATGTCACGCGCCGGTGACCTTCTTCCCCGCGCCCGGCGGCTAACGTGGGCCGCGCTCCCACACGCCCATGACGCCATCGCTCGAAAGCCTCTCGATGTCCCTCATGCCCCGTGCCCTGACACGGCTCGGTCGACGCGTGCTCGAATGGCCGACCACCGCCCAGGAGCAGGCCCGCCGCAACGCGATGGTCGCCGCGACCGCCTGCGCCGAGCGCCGCGCCGACCGCGAGGAGGTGGAGCGCTTCCTCACCGCTCGAGGTGAGGGGCCCGCGGCACCCACCCCGCCGGAGGTCGCGGAGCGCGACGACGACGCCTCCGCCCGGCACGCCTGACCGCCCCCGGCAGCCGCCCCGGCACCCGTCCCCGGGACCCCGCGCCGTCCGGCGCGTGAGTTCCCACCGCGACGGCCGCCCACTCGGGCACAATCGGCGCATGTCGCCGTCCGCCGCCCGCGAAGCCGAGCGCGCCTCCCTCTCCTTCCACGACATCCTCTCCGACGACGGGACCCACCTGCGGGCCTGGACCAACGACCCCGACGGCACCATCGACGGGCCGACGGTGGTGCTCTGCAACGGGCTCGGCACCAACCCGCACCTGTGGCCGGCGCTGCTGCGGCCCGACTGCGGCGTACGGGTGGTCTCCTGGTACCACCGCGGCGTCGGCGGCTCGGAGCGCCCTCGCGACCCGAGCCACGTCCGGATCGAGCACTTCGTCGAGGACGGGCTCTCGGTGATGGACCACTTCGACCTCGACCGTGCGGTGCTGATGGGCTGGTCGATGGGCGTGAACACGATGTTCGAGCTGGCCTACCGCAACCCCGAGCGGGTGCGCGGGCTGTTCGCCGTGTGCGGCGTCCCCGGCGACACCTTCGCCACGATGCTCGGCCCGCTGCACCTGCCGCACCCCGTGGCGCGCGCGATCACCGTGAACGTGTGCCGCGCCGGCAAGTATCTCGGCTGGGCGCTGACGCCCGTCGCCCGGCGGATCCCGGTCGGCCGGCGCACGATCGCCCTGCTGAGCCACAGCGGCTTCATGCTGCCGGTCGCCGACCCCGAGGCGGCGGCCGCCGGGGTCGCGGAGTTCCTGACCACCCCCGTCGACTGGTACGCCCGGCTGGCGCTGGGCACCTCCGAGCACGCCCGGGTCTCGCTGCGCTCGGTCAACGTGCCCGCGCGCTTCGTCGCCGCGACGTACGACGTGCTGGCCGGCGCGCGCGACATGGCCACCGCCTCGGTGCGGATGGCCGACGCCGACTACTTCGAGTTCCCCAACACCCACTTCCTCCCGCTCGAGCGCCCCGACGAGGTCCACGAGCTGCTGCTGGACTTCCTGGGGCAGGTGGACTGAGTGGGCCGCCGCCGCGTCGCAGCGCTGCTGCTGGCACCTTCGCTGGCCGGTCTGACCGGCCTGAGCGGCTGCAGCCAGGGCGGGAACGAGACCACTGTCGTGGTCTCCCCCGACCTGACCGCCCCGCCGAGCGACCCCGGGAGCGACGACTCCTCGGCGAGCGCCTCCGCCCCCACCGAGACCGCCACCGACTCAGAGACCGACGCCGGCAGCCCGCGGTTCGAGGCCGACGGGGTGCCCGACGTCGTCGGCACCGTGGCCACCGGGCTGCAGGCGCCGTGGGGGCTCGACTTCCTCCCCGACGGCCGGGCGGTGGTGACCGAGCGGGACACGGCCCGGGTGCTGGTGGTGGCGCCCGACGACAGCGGCAGCGGCGAGGGCACCGTGACCGAGGTCGGCACGATCCCCGAGGCCTCCCCGCGCGGCGAGGCGGGCCTGCTCGGCGTCGCCGTGTCGCCGCGGTTCGACCGGGACCGCGCCCTGTACTTCTACGTCTGCACCGCCGAGGACAACCGGGTCGTCCGCGCCACGCTGCGCGGCGACCGGCTCGGGGAGCCCCGCCCGGTGCTCACCGGCATCCCGGACGGGTTCATCCACGACGGCGGCCGGCTGGCGTTCGGCCCCGACGGCTACCTGTACGTCAGTACCGGCGAGACCGGCGAGCCCTCGCTGGCCCGCGACCGCGACTCCTACGCCGGCAAGATCCTGCGGATCACCACCGACGGCGACCCCGCCCCGGGCAACCCGTTCGGCACCGCGGTCTGGTCCTGGGGGCACCGCAACGTCGAGGGGCTCGCCTTCGACGACCGGGGCCGGCTGTGGGCCTCGGAGTTCGGGCAGGACACCGCCGACGAGCTGAACCGGATCGTGGCCGGCGAGGACTACGGCTGGCCGGTGGTCGAGGGCGCCGGCGGCCCGGCGGAGTACGCCGCCCCCGCCCTCACCTGGAGCACCGACGAGGCCTCGCCGGCGGGGCTGGCGTTCACCGACGGGCACCTGTGGATGGCCGCGCTGCGGGGACAGCGACTCTGGCGGATCGACGTCTCCGGCAACCGGGCGAGCGACCCGACGGCGTACCTGGTCGGCGAGTACGGGCGGCTGCGCACCGTCGCCGTCGCCCCGGACGGCAGGCTCTGGCTGGCCACCAGCAACCGCGACGGTCGTGGCGAGCCCGCCGACGGCGACGACCGGATCCTGCTGATCGACCCCTGACGCTGGTCGGCGCCACGCGCGTCGTCACATGCATTCTGGCCCCCAGATCGGCAGATTTCGGGGCCAGAATGCATGTGACGACGCGACTCAGCGAGCCCCGGCCGGCTCGGCGCGGACCACCCGCGCCTTCCGCGCCGCGCGGCGCAGCGTGGTCAGCACCGCCGGCCCGAGCAGCGCGATCGCCAGCGCGTTGGTGATCGCCCGCCCGGTGTCCCAGCCGGCTGTCGAGGTCAGCAGGGTGTAGACGAGGAACCGGTGCAGGTTCTCCAGCACCGGCGCCCCGGGGACGTAGGAGAGCCCGGAGGCCTCCTGGCCCGGCACCTGGATGCCGGCGATGAACGGCCAGCCCCACATGTTCATCAGGAGGCCGTAGGCGTACGCCGCGACGATGCCGTAGACCACCAGCATCACGATCTCCCGGCGTCCCCGGACGGACCGCGGCAGCAGGCCCGCGCCCATCCCGACCCAGGCGGCCACCAGCATCTGGAACGGCAGCCACGGCCCGACCCCCGCGGTCAGCAGGGCGGAGGCGAACAACGACGTGCAGCCGAGCACGAACCCGAAGCCGGCGCCGAACACCCGCCCGCCGAGGATCAGCAGGAAGAAGACCAGCTCCAGGCCGGCGGTGCCGGCGCTGGCGACCCGGAGCACGGCGTTCACCGCGCTCAGCACGCCGAGCACGGCCAGCACCCGGGAGTCCATCCCGCCCTCGCTCATCTCGGCGAGGACCACGGCCAGGATCACCGGCATCAGCACCAGGAACAGGAACGGCGGGTCCACCCGGTCGCTGCTCCCGGGATCCACCTGCAGCAGCAGCGGCCAGAAGAGCATCAGCAGGCCGATCAGGGAGGCCAGGCCGAGGACCGTCCGCGAGCGCAGCCGCAGGGGTACGGCGGTCGGCGCCGTCACCGGACCGCCTCCCCCGCCAGCGCGGCGGCCACCTGGTCGACGTCCAGCCAGCCCGGGCCGAGCACCTTGGTCACCTGGGGGGCGAACGCCGGCGACTCGCCGACCCCCTGGGCGACCGGACCGTCGGAGACCACCTCGCCCTCGGCCAGGACCACGAGGTCGTCGGCGACCTGGGCCACGAACTCCACGTCGTGGGTGGCCACCAGGACCGTCCGCCCCGCGCCCGGCTCGGCGGCGAGGTCGCGCAGCATCGCCGCCAGGGCGTGCTTGGCCGGGTAGTCCAGGCCCCGGGTGGGCTCGTCGAGCAGCAGCACCGAGGGGCGGGCGGTGAGCACGATCGCCACCGCCAGCGCCAGCCGCTGCCCCTCGGAGAGGTCCCGGGGGTGGCGCTCGGGGTCGATGCCGGGCGCGAGCCGGTCGAGCACGTCGCGGCAGGTGCCCGCCGCGGCCGCCGCCGACTCGTCCGCGGCGGCGCACTCCTCGGCCACGGTCTCCAGGTAGAGCAGGTCGGCCGGGCTCTGCGGCACCAGTCCGGTGGTGGCGCGCCGCTGCTCCGGCTTCAGGGTCGCCGGCTCGGCGCCGGCCACGCGCACGGTCCCCGAGGACGGGGTGTGGCGCCCCTGGAGGGTCCACATCAGGCTCGACTTGCCGGCGCCGTTGCGCCCCATCAGGGCCGTCACGGCGCCCGGGCGCAGGGCCAGGTCCACGCCCCGCAGCGCCGGGGTGCGACCGTGCGCCAGCACCAGACGGCGTACGTCGACGCTGGGTGCAGCCTCCCCTCCGACGCCGGCGGCGAGCCGGGCCGCTGGAGCCGCGGGCGTGCCGATCCGTTGCCGCAGCCCGGCGGCGCGGCGCCGGGCGTCCCGGACGGTCAACGGCAGCGGGTCCCAGCCGGCGAGCCGGCCGAGCTCCACGATCGGCGGGGCGATCGGCGAGTCGCGGAGCACCTCCTCGGGCGCGCCGACGCGCAGCGTGCCCGGTCGGGCGGGGTCGCCGCCGAGCAGGCAGAGCCGGTCGGCGAACGGGACCACCCGTTCGAGCCGGTGCTCGGCCACGAGCACCGAGACGCCCAGGTCGTGGACGAGCCGGGTCAGCGTGGCCAGCACGTCCTCGGCGGCCGTCGGGTCGAGCGCCGAGGTCGGCTCGTCGAGCACCAGGAGCCGCGGGTGCGCGGTGAGCACGGAGCCGATCGCCACCCGCTGCTGCTGCCCGCCGGAGAGGGTGCGCAGGTCGCGGTGGCGCAGGTCGGCGATGCCGAGCAGGTCGAGCGTCTCCTCGACGCGCCGGCGCATCGTGGCCGGCGGCAGGCCGAGCTGCTCCATCCCGAAGGCGAGCTCCTCCTCGACGGTGTCGGTGACGAACCAGGCGGCCGGGTTCTGGCCGACGTAGCCGACCACGTGCGCCCGGTCGCGGGCGGGCAGGTCGACCACGCTGCGCCCGTCCACCAGCACGTCCCCGCTGAGGGTGCCGCCGGTGAAGGAGGGCACCAGGCCGGCGACGACACCGAGCAGGCTGGATTTGCCGACCCCGGTGGGGCCGGCCAGCACCACCAGCTCGCCGTCCTCGATGGTGAGGTCGACGGCGTCCAGCACGGGGGCCGCACCGGGGCCGGCGGGGGCATCCGGGTCGTCGTAGGCGAGGGTGATCGCGCGCAGCTCGATCATCGGGCGGCCACCGCCTCACGGGCCGCGACCGCGGGCGAGGCGAGCGCCACGTCCTCCCGGCGTCGGGCGGTCGGCGGCGGGGGCGCCACCCAGATCGGGAGCAGGCCGACCAGCACGACCGCCAGCGCCGCCGGGGTCACGGTGGGCCACCCCAGTACGCCGGGGTGCGCCACGGCCGCGTCCCAGCGCTGGACCGCCCACAGCCCGGCGCCCGCGGCCAGCCCGGAGGCGGCGACGAGCAGCTCGGGCAGCGCCCACCGGTCGGGCCGGTAGCGGGTGCGGCGCACCCGGCGGCCGGCGGTCAGGAATCCCGCGACGGCCGCCGCGGTGCCCAGCGCCAGCATCGGCAGCGCCAGCACGCGGGGCGCGGTGGCGTCGAGGAAGGCGTAGGTGCCGACGCAGACGCCGAGCAGCCCGAGCAGCATCAGCGCGCCCGTGCTCCGCCGCTGCCACGCCGTGGCCTCGCCGGTGCGGCCGTAGCCGCGGGCGTCCATGCCTGCGGCCAGCGCCAGCGACCGGTCGAAGGCGTCCTCGAGGATCGGCACCAGCAGCCGGCGCAGGTTGCGGATCCGCCGGAACCGGCCCCGGGGGCCGCCCCGCAGCTGCTGCGCGGCCCGCACCCGGCGGGCGCTCTCGGAGAGCTGCGGTACGACGGTGATCGCGACGGTCATCGCGGTGCCGATCTCGTACAGCGCCGGGGGCAGCGACTTCATCAGCCGCTTGGGGTTGGCCAGCGCGTTGGCGGCGCCGACGGCGATCAGCAGCGTGGCCAGCCGCAGGCCGTCGTACAGGGCGGAGAGCAGCTCCTCCCGGGTGAACGGGCCGAGCAGGCTGATCCCCGCCGCGACGTCGGGCAGCGGGATCTCCGGCAGCGTGAACAGCACGTGCCCGGGGGCGTCGCCGCCGAAGACGACCCGGAACACCACCCGCACCGCGACCACGACCGCGCCCAGCCACAGGTAGAGCCGGAAGGAGCGCGACCACGGCTGGTCGCCGCGGCAGGCGAGCACGGTCAGGCAGACCACCGCCAGCAGCGGCAGCAGCAGGGACGGGTTGGTCGTGGACGAGGCGCCCACGGCCAGTCCGACGGCCCAGGTCCACCAGGCCACCGGGTGCAGGTCGCGCGGGATCCTCACCGGCGTCGCCTCCGAACCACCTGCGTCGCGGCCCCGGCCAGGACCGCCGTCGCGCCGGCGACCGCCCACCACGGAACCCCGGAGGAGGCGTTCAGCTCCTCGTTGACGAGCACCTCGCCCCGCGGCTGCGGATCGACCGACGGGGTGGGTCCGGCGGCGTCGGACGTGCCCGCCCCAGCCCCGGCGGGCGGAGCCACGTCCGGGGGCGTCGCCGAGCCGTCGCCCTGGTGCCAGGCCCAGCCGACCGCGCCGCCGGACGGAACCTCCAGCGAGGTCACGCCCAGCGTCGCGTAGGCCCAGCCGGTGGTCCCCGCGGACCACCACAGGCTCCAGTACGCGTCGCCGTCGAAGCAGGGCCCGGTGGCGGGCTCGCCGGCCACCCGGCACACGAAGCCGGGTTGCTGCGGCAGGAACTCCATCGCCACGCCCGCGGCGTCGAAGGCGTCCGCGGCGCTGCCGGGCTCCACGCAGGAGGTCAGGTCCTCCCCGCCGAGCTCGTTGAAGTCGACGACCACCAGCACACCGTCGCACGCCGCCGGCGCCGCCGGCGCCGCCCCCGCGGCGGACGCGGCCGCCACGGGGAGGCTCGCGCCCGCCGCCAGAGCGGCAGCCAGCAGTGTGCGCCTCATCGCCGGTCCGCTCAGGCGGCCGGGCAGGCCGCCGCGGCGTCCTCGGGCGCGGTGAGCAGGCCCGGCAGCGCCTGCGCGGTCGCCAGGCGCCACTGGTACGACGAGGCCGCGGTGATGCCGTCCTGGGTCGCGCCGGTCACCGCCGCGTCGTCGTACGCGATCGCCCCGCTGGCGTCGGCGAGGGCGCCGGCGCAGTCGTCGCCGACCTGGTGCGCCCGCAGCCAGCCGGCAGCCGCGGCCGCCGCCTCGTCCTCGCCCGCCTGCGCCAGCGCGCGGGCGGCGAGGCCGGTGCTGTTGGCGTTCGCCGGCAGGTCGGCGCCACCCTCGAACGAGCCGTCGTCGGCCTGGGCGCCGACCAGGTAGGCCACGGCGGCCTCGAGCGCGGTCGCCAGGTCCTCGTCGTCGGCGGCCACGTCGCCGAGCAGGAGCACGGCGAGCGCGGTCGCGTCCACCGACGCGGTGCCCCCGTCGCCGTCGCAGGACTGGTCCTTCGCCTTGGGCTTGGAGAAGTCCTGGCGGAAGAAGCCGTCGGCGCACTGCTGCAGCAGCAGGAAGTCGGTGGCCGCGGCCGCCTCGGCGGCACCGGCGCCGGCCAGCCCGCGGACCGCCCAGGCCTGGCCCAGGGAGTTGGCGAAGTCGCCGTACTGGCTCTTGTCGCTGGTCCGCCCGGACTCGTCGATGCGGCCGAGCAGCGTGCCGAGCGCGTCGAAGCCGTCGAGGTCGGACGGGTCGTCGCCGTTGTCCGTGGCGAGTGCGACCAGCTTGCCCGCGTTGCCCGCCCAGACGTCCTGGTCCGGCGCCGCGTACTCCTGGGCGTGGGCGTAGACCGCCTCGGTCATCGCGTCGACGTCCGCGTCGTGACCACCGACCGCCTCCAGCGAGTAGATCGCGTCGACGGTGCCGCCGTAGTCCGGCGCGTCGTACTCCTCGTTGACCAGGACGCCGTCGGTCAGCTGGCCCGCGAACCAGGCCGCGGCGGCGCCGGCGGCGGCCTCGCCGGCGGCGGTCGACGTGGCGGTCGTCGTGGCGGTCGACGACTCGGATCCCGCGTCGGCGCCCTCGCTCCCGGAGTCCGAGCCGCAGCCGACGAGGGCGACGGCGAGGGCGGCGGTGGCGAGGGTCGCGCCGGTACGGCGCAGGGTGGGCGTGTGCATGGTTCCTTCCCGCTGCACGCATGCGGGGTCGACCGCGGTCGATGACCCGCTGCAGTTCCACGACAGCGTTGGTGTCAGGACGACCTGTGGAAGGTGCTCCGGCTCGCCGCCACGGAGGGCGGCCTACGGTTGCGGGTCAGCGCCGGACTTCGACCGGCTTCCCCCGCCACAGGCGTGATTGATGGATTCGGCGCGATCCTACGCCGTCGGCGCACCGATCCCCGACCGCGCCCGGATGGCGGCCGGCTCGGCCGTGCCCGAGATCACGCCGAGCCGCCAGGGATCTCCTGCCGGCCCGGCGTGCCGGGTCACCGGCGCACGCGGAAGGTGGTGCGGCCCGCGCGGTCGGCGAAGTGTCCGCGGGCGGTCACCTTCTTCGTGCCCACCGCACGACCCACCTTGAACGTCGCGACGAAGACGCCCCTGCGGTTCGCGGTGCCCTTGCCGACGACCTTCTTGCCGTACTTCACCCGGACGTTCTCGCCGAACCTGAGTCCGAGCACCCGCACCTTCTGGCGGGCGCCGACCTCGACCGAGGCCGCGCGCTTGACGGCGAGCCGGGTCGACCCCAGGGAGATGAACGTACTCGCCGCGTCGGTGCCGTCCAGTCGGGCGGCGTCGCGGCGGGTCTCGTCCGGGAGCGCCACCCGGGTGGTCGGGGCGAGGCCACCGACCACCAGCGCCCGCGCCTTCGCCTTCTCGACGACCACGCACGCGCGCTCGCCCGTGGCCAGCCCGGTGGTGCGCAGGGTCACCTTCCCGCCGCCGTTGGCGAAGCGCGGCGCGGTGACGACCGGGGTGCCCCGGTCGTTGGGGACCCAGGCCAGGGCCGGGAAGGTCTGCGCGGTGGTGCGCAGCCAGTCGCGCCGGTTGCCGGCGCCGACGCCGGCCGCGAGGTCGCTGTCGTCGCGGGCGACGGCGCCGACCTGCGCCGCCGCGGAGGTCTCGCAGGCGAGGTCAGCGACCTGGTGGCCGCGGAGCCAGGCGGCGGCCGCGGTGGCGGCCGTCGACTCGTCGGCCTCGTGCAGCGCGGACGCCGCGAGGCCGGTGCTCACGGCGTTCACCCCGGCGCCCCCGTCGAAGCCGCCCCGATCGCCGCCCGTGCTGATCTGCTCCGCCAGCAGCCACTCCACCCCGTCGTCGACGGCGGGGCCGACGGTGGCGCCGAGTTCGGGGTGGTCCACCAGCGGCGTCAGCGCCCGGACGGCCCGGGCCGTGGTGTCGACGTCGGAGCTGCAGGCGCCGCCGGTGCCGGCGCCCCAGCCGTGGTCGCCGCAGCGCTGGTCGAGCAGCGCCGCGACGGCGGGGCCGTAGGCGCCGGGGTCGACGCTGTCCGGGGCGGCGCTGTCGACCGCGTTGAACGCCCCCACCACCCGGGCCTGGGCGTCACTGGCGCCGACCGTCCCGTCGCCGTCGAGGACGAGGATCTCGAGCTCGTCGAGCAGGTTGGTCCCGTCGACGTCCAGGGAGCCGCCGAGGGTGGAGTAGAAGGAGACGGCCCGGGCGACCCGCGCGGGGTCGAGGTCCGCACCGCCGGCCCAGTCGAGGACGGCGCCGTCGACCCCGTTCTTGATCGGGTCCAGGAAGTCCAGGGCGGCACCGGTCTCCAGGATGCCGATCCCGGCGTCGATCGTCGCGCCGACGTCGGTGCTCGCGCCGCCGTCGGGGCTGAGGAGCTGTCCCTCCTCCGGGTCCCCGGTCAGCCGGTCGGTGAGCCAGGTGGCCGCGGCACTGACCTGGGCGTTGACCTCCGGGTCGGCGGCGGCGTGCGCCGGGGACGCAGGGGGGACGGCGGTGACAGCGAGCGCGGCGAGCGCGCCGGCAGCGAGGGTCGGACCGCTTCGACGGAGGATGGGCTGGTGCATGGTTCCTTCCCGCTGCACGCGGCGCGGGGTCACGGGAGATCCACGCACACCGACCAGCGCCCCCGCCACGGATGTGTTGAACAGGTGGGTCCGCGATCCTACGCAGATCGCGGCCCGGCATTCCGTGAGTCGGCGGAAACAGCCGGCGGGGCCGCCGGGATTCCCTCCCGGCGGCCCCGCTGTCAGCTCCTCCCGAGGCGCGGTCGGGTCAGGCGAGCTTCTCCAGGATCAGCTCGCGCACCCGCCCGGCGTCGGCCTGGCCGCGCATCTCCTTCATCACGGCGCCGATCAGCGCGCCGGCCGCGGCCACCTTGCCGTCGCGGATCTTGTCCGCGACGTCGGGGTTGGCGGCGATCGCGTTGTCGACGGCGGCCGAGAGCGCGCCGTCGTCGGAGACGATCTCGAGGCCGCGCGCGGCCACGATCTCCTCCGGCGTGCCCTCGCCGGCGACGAGGCCGTCGAAGACCTGGCGGGCCAGCTTGTCGTTGATCGTGCCGGCGTCGACCAGCGCCTGGACGGCCGCGACCTGCGCCGGGCTCACGCCGACCGCGGTGAGCTCGACACCGGCGTCGTTGGCACGGCGGGCGAGCTCGGAGAGCCACCACTTGCGGGCCGCCTGCGGCGCCGCACCCGCGGCGACGGTCTCCTCGACGAGGGACAGCGCGCCGGCACCGATGGTGTCGCGCATCTCCAGGTCGGAGAAGCCCCACTCGCCCTGCAGCCGGGCCCGCTTCTGGGCGGGGTTCTCGGGCAGCGTGGCGCGCAGCTCCTCGACCCACTCCCGCGAGGGGGCGACCGGCACGAGGTCGGGCTCGGGGAAGTAGCGGTAGTCCTCGGCGTCCGACTTGGGGCGCCCGGGGCTGGTGCTCCCGTCGTCCTCGTGGAAGTGCCGGGTCTCCTGCAGGATCGAGCCGCCCGCGTTCAGGACGCCGGCGTGCCGCGACATCTCGAACCGGACCGCCCGCTCGACGGACCGCAGCGAGTTCACGTTCTTGGTCTCGGTGCGGGTGCCCAGCTTCTCGGAGCCCTTCGGGGCCAGCGAGAGGTTCACGTCGGCGCGCATCGAGCCCTGGTCCATCCGGGCGTCGGAGACGTCGAGGGCCACGATCAGGTCGCGCAGCTGCGAGACGTAGGCACGCGCCACCTCGGGCGCCTTCTCCCCCGCGCCGAGGATCGGCTTGGTGACGATCTCGATCAGGGGGATGCCGGCCCGGTTGTAGTCGACCAGCGAGTAGTCGGCGCCGTGGATGCGACCGGTGGCGCCACCGATGTGGGTGGTCTTGCCGGTGTCCTCCTCCATGTGCGCGCGCTCGATGCCGACCCGGTAGGTCTCGCCGTCGACCTCCACGTCGAGGAAGCCGTCGAAGGCGATCGGCTCGTCGTACTGGGAGGTCTGGAAGTTCTTCGGCATGTCCGGGTAGAAGTAGTTCTTCCGGGCGAAGCGGCACCACTCGGCGATCTGGCAGTTCAGCGCCAAGCCGATCCGGATCGCGGACTCCACGGCCTTGCCGTTCACCACCGGCATCGCGCCGGGGAGGCCGAGGCAGGTCGGGCAGACCTGGGTGTTCGGCTCGGCGCCGAAGGCGGTCGGGCAGCCGCAGAACATCTTGGTCGCGGTGTGCAGCTCGACGTGGACCTCGATGCCCATCGCGGGGTCGTAGGTCGCGACGACCTCGTCGAAGTCGACCAGCTCGGGCTTCGTGGCGGTCATGCCTGCACCTCCGGCAGCTTGTCCAGGATGGGGCCGCCGGCGGCGGCGGTGACGGCGGCCTCGAGCGCGGCGCCGACCCGGTAGAGCCGGTCGTCGGCGAGCGCGGGCGCCAGGATCTGGAAGCCGACCGGCAGGCCGTCCTCCTCCGCGAGCCCGACCGGCACCGAGATGCCGGGGACGCCGGCCAGGTTGGCCGGGATCGTCGCGAGGTCGTTGAGGTACATCGCGATCGGGTCGTCCAGCTTGTCCCCGAGCGGGAACGCCGTGGTCGGGGCGGTCGGCGAGACCAGCACGTCGACCTGCTCGTACGCCGCCTCGAAGTCACGGCTGATCAGCGTCCGCACCTTCTGGGCCTGCCCGTAGTAGGCGTCGTAGTAGCCGCTGGACAGCGCGTAGGTGCCGATGATGATCCGGCGCTTGACCTCATCGCCGAACCCGGCGTCGCGGGTCGCCTTCATGACGTCCTCGGCGCTCGGGTCGCCCTCGGGGGTGACCCGCAGGCCGTAGCGCATCGCGTCGAACTTGGCGAGGTTCGAGGAGGCCTCGGCCGGCAGGATCAGGTAGTAGGTCGCCAGCGCGTGCACGAAGCTCGGGCAGGAGACCTCGACGACCTCGGCGCCGGCCTTGGTGAGCAGGTCGACCGACTCGGCGAACCGGGCCATCACGCCGGGCTGCCAACCCTCGCCGGACAGCTCCTTGATCACGCCGACCCTGAGGCCGCTGAGGTCGCCGGCCGCACCCTGCCGGGCCGCGGCGACCAGGTCGCCCACGGGGGCGTCGACCGAGGTGGAGTCCAGCGGGTCGTGGCCGCCGATCAGCTCGTGCAGCAGCGCGGAGTCGAGCACGGTCCGGGTCACCGGGCCGACCTGGTCCAGGCTGTTGGCCAGCGCGACCAGGCCGTAGCGGGAGACGCCGCCGTAGGTCGGCTTCACCCCGACCGTGCCGGTGACGGCACCGGGCTGGCGGATCGATCCGCCGGTGTCGGTGCCGAGCGCCAGCGGGGCCTCGAACGCCGCCACCGCGGCCGCGGAGCCGCCGCCGGAGCCGCCGGGGATCCGGGTCTGGTCCCACGGGTTGCGGGTCGGGCCGTACGCCGAGTGCTCGGTGGAGGAGCCCATCGCGAACTCGTCCATGTTGGTCTTGCCCAGGATCGGCAGGCCCGCCGCCTTGATCTTGGCGACCACCGTGGCGTCGTACGGCGGGACCCAGCCCTCGAGGATCTTCGAGCCGCAGGTGGTCGGCAGGCCGGAGGTGGCCAGCACGTCCTTGACCGCGATCGGCACGCCGTCGAGCGGGTGCAGCGGCTCGCCGGCGGCGCGGCGGGCGTCGGACGCGGCGGCCTGGGCCAGCGCGCCCTCGGCGTCGACGTGCAGGAACGCGTGCACGCCGGCGGAGGCGTCGCCGTCGACGGCGGCGATCCGGTCCAGGTGGGCCTGGGTGATCGCGACCGAGGTGGTCTCGCCGGCGGCCAGCGCGTCGGCCAGCTCGGCGGCGGTCATGCGGATGAGGTCCATGGTCACTGCTCCTCCCCCAGGATCCGCGGCACGGAGAAGCGCTGCTCCTCGACGGCCGGGGCGCCCGACAGCGCCTGCTCGGCGGTGAGGCTCGGGCGGACGACGTCCTCGCGGAAGACGTTGGTCAGCGGGATCGGGTGGGAGGTGGGCGGCACGTCGTCGCCGGCCACGCCGCGGATCGCGGCGACCGACTCCAGGATCACCGCCAGCTGCGGGGCGAGGTGGTCCAGCTCGGCGTCGTCGAGATCGATCCTGGCGAGGTCGGCCAGGTGGGCCACGTCCTCGCGCGAGATCGCGGCGCGTTCGGTGTCAGGCATGAGCACCATCCTAGGGAGCGCGGGCCCGGATCAACGACCCGGCCGCCACCCGGGCGGGCAGCCTGCGAGGGCCGGGCCGCGAGGGCTCGAGCACGGCGAGCGGCGAAGGAGGGTCTAGGAGCCGGCGCCGATCTGTGGTGGAGTCGAGAGCACCGCCCCCGGCGTACCAGTCACGAGGGAGTGCCGCCGTGTCAGACCTGAAGTCGGACCTGAAGTCGGACCTGCTGCGGACCAAGAGCGTCGAGCAGTCGATCGCGGAGACCGACGAGCCCGAGCACCGCCTCAAGAAGGACCTCGAGGTGCTCGACCTCATCATCTTCGGAGTGGGCGTGATCATCGGCGCCGGGATCTTCGTGATCACCGGCACCGTCGCCGCCAGCAACGCGGGCCCGGCGATCACGATCTCCTTCGCCATCGCCGGCCTGGCCTGCGCCCTGGCCGCGCTCTGCTACGCCGAGTTCGCCTCGACGCTGCCGGTGGCCGGCAGCGCCTACACCTTCAGCTACGCCACGTTCGGGGAGCTCGTCGCCTGGACCATCGGGTGGGACCTGGTGCTGGAGTTCACGATCGGCTCCGCCGCGCTCGCCACCAGCTTCTCCGGCTACTACCAGGAGGTGACGCAGGGAACCTCGTTCGAGGTGCCCGCCCACCTGGGATCGGCCGCCAACGGGACCGTGGACCTGCCGGCGGTCGTGATCTCGCTGCTGGTGATGTGCGTGCTGATCCTCGGCATCAAGTTCTCCTCCTGGCTCAACCAGGTCATCGTCGCGATCAAGCTGATGGTCGTCGCCGCGGTGATCCTGTTCGGCGCGGCGTACGTCGACCCGGCGAACTACACGCCGTTCATCCCCCCGTCCCAGCCGGCCCCCGAGGGGTCGGGCGGCTTCCTGGACGCCACGCTGATCAGCACCCTGCTGGGCAGCGAGCCGGCGGTGTTCGGCATCGGCGGGGTGATCGCGGGCGCCTCGGTGGTCTTCTTCGCCTTCCTCGGGTTCGACATCGTGGCCACCACCGCGGAGGAGGCCCGCAACCCGCAGCGCGACATCCCGCGCGGCATCCTGGGCTCGCTGGCGATCGTGACGGTGCTCTACATCATGGTCAGCCTGGTGATCACCGGGATGCAGAGCTACACCGACATCGACCCGACCGACAGCGCCCCGCTGGCGACCGCGTTCGACGCCGTCGGCCTGGAGTTCATGGGCCGGCTGATCGCGATCGGGGCCTGCATCGGACTGATCGTGGTGGTGATGATCCTGATGCTCGGCCAGACCCGGGTGGGCTTCGCGATGGCGCGCGACGGCCTGCTGCCCGAGGGGCTGGCCCGGGTGCAGCCCACGCTGCGCACCCCCTGGCTGTTCACGCTGATCACCGGCGTCGCGGTGGCGACCATCAGCGGCCTGGTCGACCTGGAGACGCTCGCGCACCTGGTCAGCATCGGCACGCTGTTCGCCTTCGTGCTGGTCAGCATCGGCGTGGTGATCCTGCGCCGGCGCCGCCCCGACCTGCCCCGCTCGTTCCGGACGCCGGCCGTCTACGTGGTGGCGACGGCGTCGACCCTGCTGTGCTCCTACCTGATGCTCAACCTGACCGGCGGCACCTGGCTGCGGTTCCTCGCCTGGATGGCGCTCGGGCTGGTCGTCTACCTGCTGTACGGGCGCCAGCACTCGCGGCTGGCCCGCGCCGAGCGGAGCGGGGAGCCGATCGCGCCACGGTCCCCTGACCTGCCCTGACCAGCGGCGCCGGCGGCGCCTGCGCGCTCAGCCCCGCCCGGGGAGCGGTACGACGGCCAGCGGCGATCCGGGCACCGGCCGCCGCCACGGGAGGCCGGCGGCCCCCTCGGCCGCCTCGTCGACGAGGTCGCCGGGCAGGTGGTGCCCGCTGTTGCTGACCAGCACCCGCCCGTCCCGGTTGACCACGGCCAACCGCTGGCCGGCCCGGCGCAGCGCCGGCAGCAGCATCCGCTCGGCTCGGGGCACGGGGATGTCGGCACCGGCGACGCCGAGGAACCGGCCGTCGAGGAGGACCGGCGCGGTGAAGGTCAGGGTGTGCTCCTCGGTGCACAGGTAGTCGACGTAGGGCCCGGTGACGTGGCGCTCGCCGGTCTGGCGGGGCACCACGTACCAGGGCAGCACCTCGTAGTCGTAGAAGCCCATGCCGGCGGGGTCGGTCTGGGTGACCAGCCGCTGCGGCCGGCCGCCGGGGTCGCGGGCGAACCACTCCAGCCACCACCGGGTGTCGGCGAGGACGTCGACGCCGGCGACGTACCCGGCGCCCTGGATCGGCCCGTCGGGGTCGGTCAGGGCCGGGTCGACGATCGTGGCGACCACGCCGAGGTCCTCGCGGGTCACCCGGTCGCCCTGGCGCCACAGCGCCGCGACCGACTCCGCGATGCCCCCGACCAGGGTGAACGCGATCTCGGTCATCGCCACCGCGGCGTCCACCGCGGCGTCCACCGCGGCGTCGACCGCCGCGTCCGCGCGCCCGACGTCGTCGGGCTCCGTCCCGTTCATGCGTCCTCCGTCATCCGGTACTCGATCAGGCGGGCGGTGGCGTCAGCCACCCGGCCCTCGGCCGCCTCGCGGGCCCGGCCACGGTCGCGGGCGTCGATCGCCTCGACCATCTCGTGGCAGGCCTCGACGGTCCGCACATGGCTGGCGTCGTCGCCGGAGGCCAGCCAGAGCAGGGTGGCGAACTCGGCCTGCAGGCGAACCTCCTCGTGGTAGAGCCGGGTCGACTGGGTCGCCGCCGCGACCTCGACGAACAGGTGCGACTCGGCCCGACGCCGGGCGCCGGCGTCGGCGGCGTCGCGCAGGGCCGCGACCAGCCGGCGCAGCCGCTCGGTGTCCTCCGCGTTCGCCCGGCGGGCGGCCAGTGCCGCGCTGGCGCCCGAGATCGCGGCGTAGACATCGCCGAGGTCGCGCAGCTCACCCAGCGAGTGGCGCACCAGGCGGCGTCGGGTGAGCTCGGCCGCGCCGTCCTCGGGTGCGCGCACGAAGCTGCCGCCGCCGCGACCGCGACGGGTCTCGATCAGGCCGGCCGAGCGCAGCACGGAGAGCGCCTCGCGCACGGTCACGGTCGACACCCCGAACAGCGCGGCCAGGTCGAGCTCGCCGGGCAGCTGCTCGCCGTCGGGGAGCAGGCCGAGCGCGATCGCGTCGGTCAGGCGCTGGACGACGATCTCGGAGCGGCTCATCGACTCCAGCGGCCGGAACACCGCGGCCGCAGCCCGGCCGTAGAACGGGATGACCACCCCTACCTCCTCCGCCGATCGGCTCGTCGTGCCCGACCCCATCGTCGGGCATGGTCCGGCGGCGGCTCCCCGCGCCCCCGGGTTCCGCCCCCGGGCCGACCGGCCGAGAGCCACCCGGTCCCGGGAATCGTCACATTCCTGTAAACGCTGCAGAAGCCTATTGCAGGCAGAACTTTGAAACCATAGGTTAACGCTCCAGTGCCGGCCACGGACCGGCGCGGAAGGAGCACGACATGGTCACCCCGTCCCCCGCAGAGCTCGCCGCGGCGCCCCGCGCCGACGTCCGAACGGCACCGGACGGGCCGTCCGGCGGCGCCGGTATCTCGCTGCGCGGCCTGCGCAAGACGTTCGGCTCCGCGGTGGCCGTCGACCACGTCGACCTCGACATCCCCGCCGGCGAGTTCTTCTCGATGCTCGGCCCCTCCGGCTCCGGCAAGACCACCGTGCTGCGGATGATCGCGGGCTTCGAGCAGCCCACCGCCGGCGCGATCCACCTCGACGGCGTCGACGTCACGAAGACCGCGCCGTTCGGCCGCGACGTCAACACCGTCTTCCAGGACTACGCGCTCTTCCCGCACATGAGCGTCCGCGAGAACGTCGAGTACGGCCTGCGGGTCAAGAAGGTACGCCGCGCCGAGCGCCGCGAGCGCGCGCTGGAGGCGCTCGCCCGGGTCCGGCTCGATCACCTCGCCGACCGCAAGCCCGGGCAGCTCTCCGGCGGCCAGCGGCAGCGCGTGGCGCTGGCCCGCGCGCTGGTCAACCGGCCGCGGGTGCTGCTGCTCGACGAGCCGCTCGGCGCACTCGACCTCAAGCTGCGCCGCGAGATGCAGGTCGAGCTCAAGGAGATCCAGCGCGAGGTCGGCATCACCTTCATCTTCGTCACGCACGACCAGGAGGAGGCGCTGACCCTCAGCGACCGGATCGCGATCTTCAACGAGGGGCGGATCCAGCAGATCGCGACCCCCGAGGAGCTCTACGAGCGCCCCGCGACCGCCTTCGTCGCCGGCTTCGTCGGCACCTCGAACCTGCTCGAGGACGAGCAGACGGTGGCCCTCCTCGGCCACGGGGGCACCTACAACCTGCGCCCCGAGCGGATCCGGCTGCACCGGTCCGCCGCGGCCGCCGCCTCCCCCACGCCCCACGACGCGGAGGAGGTCGCCGCCGGCGGCGTCGTCCGCGAAGTGATCTATCTCGGGTCAGCCACCCAGACCATCGTCGACCTCGACGCAGGTGGCTCGCTGATCGTGCTCGAGCAGAACGCGCTCGGCACCTCGGACCGACCGGCCACCCACCGCGGTGACCGTGTCGTTCTGACCTGGCGTCGCGCCGACTGCGTCGCCGTCGCACCACCCACGGAGAGCAGTCCTTCCGCCTGACCTCCCCGACCCACCACAAGCAAGGAGTCACCATGATCACCCACCGTTGGGCCCGGGTCGCCGCGGCCTGCGCCGCGCTGACCCTCACCGCGGCCTGCGGCACGTCCTCCGGCGACGACACCAAGGGTGTCGAGGCGAGCGGCTTCACCGCCCCCGACCTCCCCGCCCTGGCCGAGCTCGGTGAGGGCGAGGGCGAGGTCAACATCCTCGCCTGGGCCGGCTACGTCGAGGACGGCTCGACCGACCCTGCCGTCGACTGGGTCACCGGCTTCGAGAAGGAGACCGGCTGCGAGGTCAACGTGAAGACCTTCGGCACCTCCGACGAGGCCGTCAACCTGCTGAAGGCCGGCGGCTACGACCTGGTCTCCGCCTCGGGCGACGCCTCGCTGCGCCTGATCGCCTCGGGCGACGTGGAGCCGGTCAACACCGACCTGATCCCGAACTACGCCGACGTGTACGACTTCCTCAAGGACCGCGACTGGAACTCCGTCGACGGCCAGATGTACGGGGTTCCGCACGGCTACGGCGCCAACGTGCTGATGTACCGCACGGACGAGGTGAAGCCGGCTCCGACCAGCTGGAGCGCGGTCTTCGAGGAGGACTCGCCGTACGCCGGCAAGATCACCGCCTACGACAGCCCGATCTACATCGCCGACGCCGCGATGTACCTGATGGCGACCCAGCCCGACCTCGGCATCGAGAACCCCTACGCCCTGGATGAGGAGCAGCTGCAGGCCGCGGTCGACCTGCTCAAGACCCAGCGCGAGCAGGTCGGCGAGTACTGGTCGGACTACCTCAAGGAGGTCCAGGCGTTCAAGACCGGCGACAGCGTCGTCGGCACCACCTGGCAGGTGATCGCCAACCTGGCGCAGTCCGAGGGCACCCCGGTCGACTCGGTGCTCCCCGAGGAGGGCGCCACCGGCTGGTCCGACACCTGGATGGTCGCGACCGAGTCCGAGCACAAGACCTGTGCCTACCAGTGGATGAACCACATCATCTCGCCGGAGGCGAACGCCGCCGTCGCCGAGTGGTTCGGTGAGTCCCCGGCCAACCCGAAGGCCTGCGAGCTCACCGCCGACGCCAAGCACTGCGAGACCTACCACGCCGGCGACGCCGAGTACGCCTCGAAGATCTGGTACTGGACCACGCCGGTGGCCGACTGCATCGACGGTCGCACCGACGTGAAGTGCACCGACTACGGCCAGTGGACCCAGGCCTGGACCGAGATCAAGGGCTGACACCCACCCGTTCCGAGAGGAGACGCCGGCCGGGCCGCCACGCGGCCCGGCCGGCACACCACAGATGAGCACCACCAGCACCCCCGAGGCGAGCACCCTGCCCGCTCCGGCCCCGGCCGCACCGCGCCGGAACCGCCACCGGCTCTCCGCCGCGCTCCATCGTCATCCGCGGCTGCGCCTGGTCGGCCTGCTCGCACCGATCCTCGCGTGGCTCGGGGTCTTCTACCTGGGCTCGCTGGTCGCGCTCTTCATCACCTCGCTGTGGGGGCAGGATCCCTTCACGGCCGAGATCGTCCGGGTCTGGACCCTCGACAACTTCCGCTACCTGATCGAGTCCGAGGTCTACCGGACGATCACCCTGCGCACCATCGGCATCGCCGCCCTGGTGACGGTCATCGACGTGCTGCTCGCGCTCCCGATCGCCCTCTACATGGCGAAGGTGGCCAGCCCGCGCGTGCGCCGCCTGATGGTGGTGGCCGTGCTCACCCCGCTGTGGGCCAGCTACCTGGTCAAGGCCTACGCCTGGCGGATCATGTTCTCCTCCGACGGCCTCGTCGACTCCACCGCCGGCCTGTTCGGCCTGGGCACCCCGGGGTACGGCCTGGCCGCCACCGTCGTGACGCTCTCCTACCTGTGGCTGCCGTACATGATCCTGCCGATCTACGCCGGCCTGGAGCGGCTGCCGAACTCGCTGCTCGAGGCCTCGGTCGACCTCGGCGCCTCGACGGCGACCACGCTGCGGCGAGTGATCATCCCGACGGCGTTCCCGGCGATCATCGCGGGCTCGATCTTCACCTTCTCGCTCAGCCTGGGCGACTACATCACCGTCAAGATCGTCGGCGGCGCGAACCAGATGCTCGGCAACGTCGTCTACGACAACGTGGGCGCCGCCAACAACCTGCCCTTCGCCGCGGCCGTCGCGGTGATCCCGGTCCTGATCATGCTCGCCTACCTGGCTCTCGCCCGCCGTGCCGGCGCGCTCGAGAACGTCTGACCACCCGAGGAACGTCCCATGATCGTCTCCCCCGCCTTCAAGAACGTCCTGCGGATCGTGACCGCGCTCGTCCTGGTCGTGATCTACGTCCCGCTGGCGCTGGTCGTGCTCAACTCGTTCAACGCCAGCATGAGCTTCGCGTGGCCGCCGCAGGAGTTCACCCTGGAGTGGTGGCAGCGCGCCGCGAACAGCGAGGGCGTCCGCGACGCGCTGCTGGTCAGCGTGGAGGTCGCGCTCGCCTCGACCGCCATCTCGCTGGTGCTGGGCACCATGGCGGCCCTGGCGCTCCAGCGCTACCGCTTCTTCGGTCGCGAGACCGTCTCACTGCTGATCATCCTGCCCATCGCCCTCCCGGGTATCGTCACCGGCATCGCGCTGAACAACGCGTTCCGCACGATGTTCGGATGGGAGCTGGGGTTCGTGACCATCGTCGTGGCGCACGCGACGTTCTGCGTGGTGACGGTGTTCAACAACGTCATCGCGCGGCTGCGTCGGATGGGCCTCAACCTCGAGGAGGCGTCCGCCGACCTCGGCGCGTCCGCGCTGACCACGTTCCGGCTGGTGACCTTCCCGATGATGCGCTCGGCGCTGATCGCCGGCGGCGTGCTCGCCTTCGCGCTCTCCTTCGACGAGATCATCGTGACCACCTTCACCGCCGGCGCCCAGCAGCAGACGCTCCCCATCTGGATCCTGAACAACCTCTTCCGGCCCAACCAGGGGCCGGTCGTCAACGTCGTGGCGACCGTGCTCATCCTGGTGTCCCTGATCCCGATCTGGGTGACGCAGAAGCTGGCCGGTGACAACGACGGCCTGGCTGGCCGCTGAGTCGACGCACCACACCCCGCAACGAACCACACCAGGAGGAATCGAATGACTGACTTCGCCGTGCTGAACCCTGCCACCGGCGTGCTGGGCCAGACCTACCGCAGCGCCACCGACGCCGAGATCGCCGCGGCGATCGACTCCGCCGCCACGGCGTACACCTCCTGGGGCCGGACCACCACGGTCGCCGAGCGCGCCGCCGGTCTGCGCCGGGTCGCCGAGCTCCACCGCGAGCGCAGCGCCGAGCTGGCCGCGGCGATGGTCGAGGAGATGGGCAAGCCGCTGGCCGACGCCGAGGGCGAGGTCGACTTCTCCGCCTCGATCTTCGACTACTACGCCGACAACGCCGAGGCGTTCCTCGCCGACGAGCAGATCCCGATGCCCGAGGGCGAGGGCACCGCGGTGGTCCGCAAGGCGCCCGTCGGCGTGCTGCTCGGCATCATGCCGTGGAACTTCCCGGCCTACCAGGTGGCCCGCTTCGCGGCCCCCAACCTGGCCACCGGCAACACGGTCCTGCTCAAGCACGCCCCGCAGTGCCCGCGCTCGGCGGAGCTGCTGGAGCAGATCTTCCGCGACGCCGGCTTCCCCGAGGGCGCCTACGTCAACGTCTACGCGACCATCGAGCAGGTCGAGACGATCATCGCCGACCCGCGCGTCCAGGGCGTCTCGCTGACCGGCTCCGAGCGCGCCGGCGCCGCGGTCGCCGAGATCGCCGGTCGCCACCTGAAGAAGGTCGTGCTGGAGCTCGGCGGTTCCGACCCGTTCCTGGTGCTCGGCTCGAAGGACCTCGACGCCGTCGTGGAGGCCGCCGTCTTCGCCCGGACCGACAACACCGGCCAGGTCTGCAACGCCGGCAAGCGGTTCGTCATCGTCGACGAGTTCTACGACGACTTCGTCTCGAAGTTCACCGACGCGCTGATCGCCGCCACGCCGGCCACCCCGCTCTCCTCGGAGGCCGCGGCGAAGAACCTGGCCCGCCAGGTCGACGAGGCCGTCGCCGGCGGCGCCACGCTGACCAAGGCCGGCGAGCCGCAGGGCGCCTTCTTCCCGAGTGCGCTGCTGACCGACGTCACCCCGGAGAACCCGGTCTACCACCAGGAGCTGTTCGGCCCGGTGGCGATGGTCTTCCGCGCCGCCGACGAGGCCGACGCCGTCCGGATCGCCAACGACACCCCCTACGGCCTGGGCTCCTACGTCTTCTCCGACGACGCCGAGCAGGCGCAGCGGGTGGCCGACCAGATCGAGGCCGGCATGGTCTACGTCAACGGCGTCGGCATGGACGCGGCCGAGCTGCCGTTCGGCGGCGTGAAGCGCTCCGGCTTCGGCCGCGAGCTGGGCCGCTTCGGCATCGAGGAGTTCGTCAACAAGAAGCTGATCCGCACCGCGGGCTGACCCAGCCGCAGCGACCAGCGACACCGCCCCCGCACCGAGACCGGTGCGGGGGCGGTGTCGCGTCCGGGGCCCCTGTCGGCCCGGGCGGCTCACTCCGCCTCGGTCGGCTCCGGGCCGTTCTCCAGCAGCCGGACGAACCCGTCGCGGTCGAGCACCGGTACGCCGAGCTGCTCGGCCTTGTCGGCCTTCGAGCCGGCGTTCTCCCCGACCACCACGTAGTCGGTCTTCTTCGACACCGAGCCCGCCGCCTTGCCGCCGCGGGACAGGATGGCCTCCTTGGCCGAGTCACGCGTGAACCCGTCCAGCGTGCCGGTGACCACCACGGTCAGCCCCTCCAGGGTCCGCGGCACCGACTCGTCGCGCTCGTCGGCCATCGCCACGCCGGCGGCGGCCCACTTGTCCACGATCGCCACGTGCCAATCGACCGCGAACCACTCCACGACCGCCTCGGCGATGGTCGGGCCGACGCCCTCCGCCGCCGCGAGCTCGTCCAGGGAGGCAGCGCGGATCGCGTCCATGGAGCCGAACTCGGTCGCCAGCGCGCGCGCCGCGGTCGGGCCGACATGACGGATCGAGAGCGCCACCAGGACCCGCCACAGGGGCACCTGCTTGCGCAGCGCCAGGTTGGCCAGCAGCTTCTCGCCGTTGGCCGAGAGCTGACGTCCCTCCTCGCCCTTCTTGGGGTCGCGGGTGAACAGCTCGGTGGCCCGCAGCTTGTCCGCGGTCAGGTCGAAGACGTCGCCCTCGTCCACGATCGCGCCGGAGTCCAGCAGGGCGACGGCCGCCTCGTAGCCGAGCCCCTCGATGTCGAAGGCCCCACGCCCGGAGACGTGGTGGACCCGCTCGCGGACCTGGGCCGGGCACTGCCGGTGGTTGGGGCAGCGCAGGTCCTTGTCGCCCTCCTTCTGCTCCACCAGGGTGGTCCCGCAGGAGGGGCACTCGGTCGGCATCACCCACTCCGGCAGCCCCTCGGGGCGCAGCGCCAGCACCGGCCCGACGATCTCGGGGATCACGTCCCCCGCCTTGCGCAGCACCACGGTGTCGCCGGGGCGCACGTCCTTGCGCTTGACCTCGTGGCCGTTGTGAAGCGTGGCCATCTCGACGGTGGAGCCGGCGACCTTCACCGGACGCATCCGACCGAACGGCGTCACCCGGCCGGTGCGGCCGGTGTTGACCTCGATGGCCAGCAGCTCGGTGTTGACCTCCTCGGGCGGGTACTTGAAAGCGATCGCCCAGCGCGGCGCCCGGGAGGTGGACCCGAGGCGGCCCTGGAGGGCGACGTCGTCGACCTTGACCACCACGCCGTCGATCTCGTGCTCGACGGAGTGCCGCTGCTCGCCGTACCGGGCGATGTAGGCCTCGACCTCGGCCAGCGTGGCCACCACCGCCACCCGCGGGGAGGTCGGCAGGCCCCAGGCAGCCAGCGCCCGGTAGGCCTCGGACTGCGCCGCCGGCTCGAAGCCCTCGCGGGCGCCGATCCCGTGGCAGACCATGCCGAGCTCGCGGGTGGCGGTGACCCGCGGGTCCTTCTGGCGCAGCGAGCCGGCGGCGGCGTTGCGCGGGTTGGCGAACGGTGGCTTGCCGGCCTCGGTCATCGTCACGTTGAGCCGCTCGAAGGCCTCGACCGGGAGGAAGACCTCGCCGCGGACCTCGACCAGGGCGGGCACCGGGAACTCGTCGGTGCCGGTCAGCCGGTGCGGCACCGAGGCGATGGTCTTCACGTTGGGCGTGACGTCCTCGCCGGTGGTGCCGTCGCCGCGGGTCAGGGCACGGACCAGGCGGCCGTTCTCGTAGAGGATGTTGATCGCCAGCCCGTCGACCTTGAGCTCGCACAACAGCGCCGGGTCGGCGACGCCGTCGCGGGCCAGCCGCGCGTACCAGGCCGCGAGGTCCTCGGCCGAGAAGGCGTTGTCCAGGCTCTCCATCCGTCGCAGGTGGTCGACGGCGGTGAACTCGGTGGAGACCGCGCCGCCGACCTTCTGGGTCGGCGAGTCGGGGGTGCGCAGCTCGGCGTACTCCTCCTCCAGCTCCTCCAGGCGGCGCATCGTGGCGTCGAAGTCGGCGTCGGAGAGGGTCGGATCGTCGAGCACGTAGTAGCGCCAGCGCGCCTCCTCGACGACCTCGACGAGCGTCGCGTGCTCGTCGCGGGCCGACGCCGGTACGACGGAGGGCTCGAGTGCGGTCATGGGGCCATCTTGCCGCCCACCACCGACGGCCCGGACAGGTGGGCGGCGGTCTAGACAGGGCGCCACCGGATGTCGGTGGTCACCGCCAGCGTTGTCCCGTCGCGGGAACAGAGCGCAGGGGAAATGCATTTGCCAAGACGAAACAGTTCCGTACTATCTACTCAGAACGAAACCGTACCGTTTCATCCCGCTCACCACCGCGGCGGTGAGCGGAGTCCCGCGCCCAGACGACCGAGGAGGTCCCCATGTCCCCCGTGACCAAGGACGGCCCGGATCAGCCGAGCCGGCCCCGTGTCGAGGGCGAGCGCGAGCTCGAGATCCTCGACGCGGCCGTCCAGATCCTCGCCGAGGTCGGCTACGACCTGCTGACGATGGACGCGGTCGCGGCCCGCGCCAAGGCGTCGAAGGCGACGCTCTACCGGCGCTGGAACGGGAAGCCGGCGCTGGTGCTCGACGCGATCCTCTCCCAGAAGGAGCGGCACGACCTGCCCGACACCGGGAGCCTGCGCGGCGACCTGCTCGCCCTCACCTGCGGCATGGGCGGTCTCACCGACGGCACCCAGGTCGCCATCCTCGGCAGCCTGATCACGGCGGTCAGCCGCGACCGGGAGTTCGCGGAGATCTTCCGCCGCGACTTCATCGGGCCCAAGGCCGAGCACAACCGCCAGGTCTTCGTCCGCGCGCAGCAGCGCGGCGAGATCCCCGAGGACCTCGACCTCGACGTCCTCGTGCCGGCCCTGCCGGCGATCATCCTCCACCGCCTCTTCCTCCTCGGCGACGAGCCGACAGAAGCGCTGATCACCCGCGTGATCGACCAGGTGATCCTCCCCGCCGTCCACCACAGCGGCTCCCCCACTCCCGAACCCGAAGGAATCCGATGACCGACATCGACAAGCCCGCGTACCCACCCGCGGCACCGGACGAGGACCAGGGCCACGCACACCTCGGCTGGGCCCTCGTCCTGATCTGCGTCGCCCAGCTGATGGTCGTGCTCGACGGCACGATCACCAACATCGCGCTGCCCTACATCGGGCTGGACCTGGGCATCTCCCAGGCCAACCTGACCTGGATCGTGACCGGCTACGCCCTCGCCTTCGGCGGCCTGCTGCTGCTCGGCGGACGCCTCGGCGACCTGTACGGCCGCCGCCGGATCTTCATGATCGGACTGATCGTCTTCGCCGTCGCCTCGCTGCTCGGCGGCCTGGCGAGCGGCGAGTTCATGCTGCTCGGCTCCCGCGCCCTCCAGGGCCTCGGCGCCGCGCTCGCCGCTCCGTCGGCGCTGGCCCTGATCACCACCACCTTCCCGGCCGGACCGGCCCGCAACCGGGCGTTCGCCGTCTACGCGATGATGTCCGGCGTCGGCGCGGCGGTCGGCCTGATCCTGGGTGGCTGGCTGACCGGCATGGACTCGGTCTTCGGCATCAGCGTCGAGGGCTGGCGACTCACGTTCCTGATCAACGTCCCGATCGGCCTGGTCGCTGCGGCCCTGGCCCCGCGGGTGCTCGCCGAGTCCGAGACCCACCACGGCCAGATGGACGTCCCCGGCGCCATCACCGGCACCCTCGGCCTGCTCGCCATCGTCTTCGGCCTCTCCCGCGCCGGCGAGGAGGCCTACGGCTGGGGCGATCCGCAGACCGTGACCGCGCTGGTCGCCGGCGTCGCGCTGCTCGTCGTCTTCGCTGCCATCGAGGCCCGCGCCGACCACCCGCTGCTGCCGATCCGGGTGCTGCGCAACCGCACCCGCGCCACCAGCTTCATCGCGATGATGGTGGCTCCCGCGGCGATGTTCGCGATGTTCTTCTACCTGAGCCTGTTCATGCAGCAGATCGTCGGCTACAAGCCGCTGCACGCGGGCTTCGCGTTCCTGCCGTTCGCCTTCGGCATGGTGATCGGCGCCGGCGCGTCCTCGAACCTGGTCAACCGGGTCGACCCGCGCTTCCTGGCCGGCACCGGCACGCTGATCGCGTCGTTCTCGCTGTTCATGTTCTCGCGGGTCACCGTCGACGACTCGGTCCAGTCCGCCCTGGCCGCGGTCGGCCAGGGCCAGTCCGTCGGCGCCGACCTGAACTACTGGGCGCACATCTTCCCGTACGTGGTCACGATGGCGATCGGCATGGGCCTGACCTTCGTCCCGCTCACGCTGACCGCGGTGCACCACCTGCGCCGGGAGGACTCCGGTATCGGGTCGGGCGTGCTCAACACCATGCAGCAGGTCGGCGGCGCGCTCGGCCTGGCCACGCTGAGCACCGTCGCGCTGCACTTCACCAACGACCGTGCCGCGGAGATCAGCAAGCCGATCGCCGACGGCATCGCCTCCGGCGTGGCCAACGGCGCGATCCCCGCGGACAAGGCCGACGCCGTGGCCCAGTTCGCGATCTTCCAGGGCAGCTTCACCGAGGGCGCCACCCACGCGTTCCTGGTGGGGGCGATCATGATGCTGTTCGCCTCGGCCATCGTCTGGACCTTCCTCAACGTCAAGCACGAGGAGCTGGCCACCGACGGACCCGAGGGCGTGCACGTCGGCTGATCCCGACACGAGCCCGCGCCGCGGCCGCCACCCCCACCCGGGGTGGCGGCCGCGGTCGCGTTGCGGGCACGGGAGTGCCTCCCGGTCGGACGTCGCGCGGCGGGCCCGGACCCGGGCGGCGCTACTCCTGGGCGGCCTCGGCCAACCCGCGCGCCGCGCCGAGCGTCAGCACCAGCGCGCGCCGCGCCCAGGCAGCGTCGGCGCCGGCGAGCCCGCAGGCCGGGGTCAGCACCAGCTGACCGAGGTGGTCGGCCGGGTCCAGCCCGGTCATGTCGAACCAGCGCAGCAGCCGCTCCAGCACCGCGGTGTCGGTGAGCGATCCGCTCGGGGCCAGCGACGGGACCACGCCGAGCGCCACCGTGCCGCCGTCCTCGAGCGTCTGGGCCAGCGCGTCGTGGCCCTCGCCGCCGACCTGCCCGAGGTCGACCGCCAGGCCGTCCGCGCCCGCGCCGCGCAGCAGCGCCAGCGGGGCGTCCGGCGCGCAGCAGTGCACCCACGCCTCAGCGCCGGCCGCGGCGACCGCCTCGATCACCCAGCGCAGCGCCTGGTCGGCCTCCGGTGGGTGGATCACCCGGTGCTTGCCGAAGCCCGAGGCCGTCGGCACCCGACCGGCCAGCACCGCCGGCAGCGCGGGCTCGTCGATCTGGACGATCACGCGGTCCGCGCCCGGGGTGCGCCGGCGCAGGTCCGCGACGTGTCCGGTGACCGCCTCCGCGAGCGCCTGGGCCAGATCGCGGCGGGCGCCGTGGTCGGCCAGGATCTTGTCGCCGCGCGGCCGCTCGACGGTGGCCGCGAGGGTCCAGGCCCCGGTGACCTGCGTCTTCACCGCGCCGGCGTAGCCGGCCGACTGCTCCTCCCAGGAGTCGAGGTCCTGGCCGAGCAGGCTGCGGGCACGGCGCTGGTCGATCGGCGGAGCCCCGTCGGTGCCGGTCAGCCGCCAGCCCTCGGGCTGCAGGTCGGCGTCCCACACGCCGGCGGCGGCGAACAGGCCCAGCGTCCGTCCGACCATCCCCGCCGGCGCGCCGCGACCCGGCACCTCGGGCACGAACGGGATCCCGGACGGGTCGGCGCCGAGCTCGCCGAGGACCACCCGCAGCGCCTCGTCGAACGCGCCCTGGGTGCTCCCGGGGAAGGAGCCGATGCCGGTGGCCCGCGCGACCGGCGCGGGCTGGGCCTCCGAGGTCATCCGGCGACCCGCTCGGTGCTGGTGATCGTGGCCGAGCCGACCACCCGGGTGCCGTCGTAGATCACCGCGGCCTGGCCGGGTGCGATCCCGAAGGCGGGGTCGACCAGGTCGATCCGCACGGCCTCGCCGTCCTCGGCGACCCGGACCGTGGCCCGGTGCTCGTCGCCGTGGGCGCGTAGCTGGACGGTGACGCCGACCGGCTCCGCTCCGGCCGCCAGCGGGGCGCCGCACCACCGCGGCGCCTCGGCGTGGATCGCGGTCACCGCGAGGCGCTCACGCGGCCCCACGGTGACGGTGTTGGAGACCGGCTCGATGTCGAGCACGTAGCGCGGCTTGCCGTCCGGGGCGGGCCGCCCCAGCCGCAGGCCCTTGCGCTGCCCGATCGTGTAGCCGAACGTGCCCTGGTGCTCGCCGAGCACCGTGCCCGTCGCCTCGTCGATGATCTCGCCCGGCGCGAGGAACGGCGCGCCGTCGTACCGCTCCCCCAGCTTCTCGCGCAGCCAGCCCGCGTTGTCGCCGTCGGCGACGAAGCAGATGTCGTGGCTGTCGGGCTTGTCGGCCACGAGCAGCCCGCGCTCGGCCGCCTCGCGGCGCACCTCGGACTTGGGGGTGTCGCCCAGCGGGAAGAGCGAGTGGCGCAGCTGGCGCTCGTCGAGCACGCCGAGCACGTAGGACTGGTCCTTGCCGTGGTCGACGCCGCGGTGCATCTCCAGACCGGCCGGGCCGTCCACGAGGCGCGCGTAGTGGCCGGTGGCGACCGCGTCGAAGCCGAGCGCGAGGGCGCGGTCCAGGACGGCGGCGAACTTGATCTTCTCGTTGCAGCGCAGGCACGGGTTGGGCGTCTGCCCGGCCGCGTAGGTGTCCATGAAGTCCTCGACCACGTCGGTGTGGAACCGCTCGGAGAGGTCCCAGACGTAGAACGGGATGCCGATCACGTCGGCGGCGCGGCGGGCGTCGTTGGCGTCCTCGATGGTGCAGCAACCGCGTGCGCCGGTGCGGTACGACTTCGGGTTGCGCGAGAGCGCGAGGTGGATGCCGGTGACCTCGTGACCGGCCTCGTGGGCACGGGCCGCGGCGACGGCGGAGTCGACCCCGCCGGACATGGCGGCGACGACCTTCATCGGGCTGACCTCATCGACGTCCTCATCGACGTCCTCACAGGCGGGCCGCGCGGGCCCGCTCCACGCAGGGCGCGATCGCGGCGCCGAGCGCATCGACGTCCGCCTCGGTGCTGGTCCAGCCGAGGCTGAAGCGCAGCGAGCTGCGCGCCACCTCGGGGTCGCGGCCCATCGCCAGCAGCACGTGGCTGGGCTGCGGGACGCCGGCCGAGCAGGCGGACCCGGTCGAGCACTCGATCCCGCGGGCGTCGAGCAGCATGAGCAGCGAGTCGCCCTCGCAGCCGGGGAAGGAGAAGTGGGCGTTGCCGGGCAGCCGGTCGCCGGGGTCGGGATCGGCGCCGTTGAGCACCACGTCGGGCACCGCACGGCGTACCGCATCGACTAGCCGGTCGCGCAGCGCGGCGACCCGGACCGCGTGGTCGGCCTGGTGCTTGACCGCGAGCTCGACCGCCGCGGCCATCCCCGCGATCGAGGGGACGTCCACGGTGCCGCTGCGGACGTCGCGCTCCTGCCCGCCACCGTGCAGCAGCGGGGTCAGGGTCAGCTCGCGACGGACCACCAGCGCGCCGACGCCGTGCGGTCCGCCCACCTTGTGCCCGGAGATCGTGAGCGCGTCCGCACCCGAGGCGGCGAAGTCCAGCGGGACCGCGCCGAGCGCCTGGACGGCGTCGGAGTGCACCGGGATGCCGTGCTCGGCGGCCACGGCCACCAGCTCGGCGACCGGCTGCACGGTGCCGACCTCGTTGTTGGCCCACATCACGCTGACCAGCGCCACCGACGCCGGGTCGGCCTCGATCGCGGCGCGCAGCGTGGCGGGGTCGAGCCGACCCCGCTCGTCGACCTCGAGCAGCTCGACGACGGCGTCCTGATGCTCCGCGAGCCACGCCAGCGGGTCGAGCACGGCGTGGTGCTCGACCGCGGTCGCGAGCACCCGTCGCCGCTCGGGGTGCTCCGCTCGGCGCGCCCAGTACAGGCCCTTGACCGCCAGGTTGTCGGCCTCCGTGCCGCCGGAGGTGAAGACCACCTCGCTCGGCCGGCAGCCCAGCGCCTGCGCGATCCGCTCCCGGGACTCCTCGACGATCCGCCGACCCCGCCGTCCCGAGGCGTGCAGCGAGCTGGCGTTCGCCACGTCGCGCAGGTGCTCGGTGACCGCCTCCACCGCCGCGTCCACCATCGGCGTCGTCGCAGCGTGGTCGAGGTAGACCGTCGGGTCGTCGTTCATGGCGTTCCAAGCGTACGGCGCCGCGGTAGCAGCCAACGAACCCGCCGCCCACGTCGTGACGCAGCCAACGTCGGCGACCGTCCGGGGCACGATCCGCCGGGCCGTTCCGGGGAGCGGCTCGGCGGTGCCGGAGCCACCGCACGGCGACTGCCCGAGCGGGTCGTCTCCTTCGAAAACGGCTCCGCCTGCCGAACGGGATGGCATGGGGACCACCCGCGAGCAGACCGGTCGGGGGGCGCGACCGCGCCCGCGGCGGCGCTCGCGGCTGACCTGGACGGCGCCCGCCCTGGCCGCGGTGACGGCTCTCGCCGTGGCCACGCCGGTCACCGGACCCGTGCCGCCGGCCGGCTCCTCGGCCGGCGCGGCGACCCGCGTCTCGGGGTCGTTGGACCTCTCACTGGAGCGCTACTACGGCGGGCAGGCCCTCGGGTTCGTCGGCGACCTCGGCGTCGCCGGCACCACCAGGATCTGGCTCGAGCACCACATGGGCCGCGTCGGTGACCGGTGGACCCGGATCGGCGGCTCGGAGGGCACCACCCAGGCCGACGGCACCTTCGACCTCACCTTTCCCGCCCGCGCGATGAAAGGCATCTCGGTGCGCGTCGCCTCCCAGCAGGCGGTGACCACGCCGGTCCTCCTGCACGCGGACGAGCAGGCCGCCTGGGTCTCGGTGACGACCGACGAGGAGCTCGACACCACGGGGTACGTGCGGCACGTCAGCTACCCCGCGCGGGCCGGGCAGCCGATGACCGTGCGGGTCGACACGTCACCCCGCGGCGAGCCGGTCCTCCGTGGCCGCCGCGTCACGCTGCAGCGTCGCGCGGCGAACGGCGACTGGCGCACCACCTGGACGTCGGTCGCCACCGCACGCGTCCGACCCGGCGGACGGGCGTTCTTCCACCTCGACGCGCCCGACGACCGCGCCCAGGTGACCTACCGCGCCCGGCTCGAGGACTGGACCCGGGCCGGCAGCGAGATCGGCTGGTTCCCGTCGTACCCGGTCGAGATCGACCTGCTCCCCGCCGACTCCGCGCGCGCCACGGTGCTCCGGGCGGCGTCCGTCGAGCGCTCCCGCACCGCCGCCACCGTCGGAGGGGCCGCCCGCGCCACCACCGTCGGCCCGACGGCCTCCGCCACGAACCGCTGGGGCCGCTCGCTGTTCGACTTCAACTACGAGTACGGCGAGTCGCTGACCCACCCTCCGATCGGCGGGTCCCGGCGGCAGGGCTCGTGGGTCGAGTACTCCACCGGGGCGGGCCGCGTCGCCGGCCACAACGGCGGGCTGATGCTGACCAGCAAGTTCACCGACTGGCCGCGCCGGAGCAACGCCGGCCCCGGGGACCACGGGACCACCGCCGCCACCCTGCTCGGCAATGCCCGCACCTACGGCCGCTGGGAGCTGCGCCTGCGCCCGTGGAACGCCGACGACGCCGAGCCCGGGCGCGACTACCGGGTCCGCGCGGAGCTGGTCCCCGCCGACAGCGCCGAGCGCGCCTGCGGCGCCCGCTCCATCGTGATCGCGGACCTGACCCCGAACGAGCCCGAGGTGCGCTTCGGCGCCTACACCCCCGACGGCGACCGGTCCTGGACGGGGGCCGCCGACGGCATGCCGGTCGAGCGGGTGGCGCGCGCGTACGCCGTCGAGGTGACCCGACGCCACCTCTCCTGGCTCGTCGACGGTCGGGTGGTCGGCACCGTGCGCGCCCGCGAGGCCGTGCCGGGAGTCCCGCTGACCCTGCGACTCTCGCTCGTCGGCGCCGGCGACGCGGAGATGCAGCACACCTACGCCCACGTCGACTGGGTGCGGGGCTTCACCCTGCGGCACGGGTCCCGGGTGCGTGACGGCGCGCGGCTCGAACGCGGCACCAACCCGTACGCCTGCTGACCCCTGACCCCTGACCCCCGAGCCCTGGTCCCGGACGCCCCCGCCGGCCGCCGAGGGCTACGGCGGGCCACCGCCCTGCCGAATGGACCGGCGTGACTCGCGTGCTCCCGCGCCGGCCCCGCGCCCGGCGGTCCCTGCTGGCCACCCTGACCCTGCTGGTCGCCTCCGCCCTGGCGGTGACCTGCGCCGTCACCGCGCCGAGCTCGTCGGCAGCCGGCGCCGCGTCGCTGTCGATCTCGGCCCGCAACTACTACGGCGGGCAGGGGCTGGTCTTCAGCGGCAGCATCGGGAAGGCCGAGGCGACCCGGATCTGGCTGGAGTTCCACATGGGTCTGCCCGGCGACTCCTGGACCCCGGTCGAGGACTCCGAGCGCCGTACTGCCGCCGACGGCTCCTTCCGGTTCCGCTTCCCGGCGCGCAGCATGAACGGCATCCGGCTCCGGGTCGCCGCCGACGGCTCGGTCACCCCGCCGGTCACCCTGCACGCCCGCGACCAGGCCGCGCACGTCACGGTGCGGACCGTCGGCGAGCAGCTGGACACCGACGGCTACGTGGAGCACGCCGGCTACCCCGTGCTGGCCGGCAGGCCCATGCAGGTCACCGTCGACACCTCCCCCGACGGCGAGCCGGTGCTGGACGGCCGCGGCGTCGACCTGCAGGTGCGCGGTCGCAGCACCCGCTGGACCACCCGGTGGCGGACCGTGGCCAGCGCCCGGGTCGGCTCGGGCGGGGTGGCGCGCTTCCGGCTGGACGCGCCCCGCCGGGACAAGACCTACCGGGCCCGCCTGGCCGACTGGTCGGAGGGCGGCAGCGAGATCGGCTGGTTCCCCTCGTTCCCGGTCGCCGTCGATGCCCTGCCCGCCGCGGCCCGCCGCTCCGTGCGCGCCGACGCCCCGACGGTGGACGCACCGGCTCCGGCGGGCGCGACGAGCCGCCTCCGGCGTACCGACCCGTGGTACAGCAGCGCCGGCACCACCGCGGCGGCCAAGCACGGCTGGAGTCCGGCGCTGTGGGACTTCGCCTGGGAGTACGGCGAGTCGCTCTCCGACCGACCGTTCCGCGGCGCGGATCGCCGCGGCCGCTGGCTCGAGTACTCCGACGGGTCCGGCATCGCGGCCAAGCAGAACGGCGGGCTGCAGCTGGAGAGCAGCTTCTCCGACTACCCGCGGCCGGGCAACGCCGGACCCGGCGACCACGGCACCACAGCGGTGCAGCTCACCGGGAACGCACGCAGCCACGGTCGCTGGGAGGTCCGGATCAGGCCCTGGACCGCGGTCGCGCCGCGCGCCGAGCCCGGGGGCGACTACCGGATCCGGGCCGAGCTCGTGCCCGCCCGGGCACGGTTGCGCGCCTGCGGCGCCCGCTCGATCGTGATCGCCGACCTGACCCCGAACACGCCACGGGTGCGCTTCGGCGCCTCCACCCCCGAGGGCCGGCGGGCCTGGCGGGGCTCCCGCGGCGGGATCGTGGTCTCGAGGATGCCGCGCGCCTACTCCGTCGAGGTGGCCCCCGACCACATCTCCTGGTTCATCGACGGCACGGTGGTCGGCACCGTAAACAGCCGCGCCGCGGTGCCGGGTGTCCCGCTGACCCTGCGGATCTCGATGGTGGGCCGCGGTCAGCGGGAGATGGACCACACCTACGCGATCATGGACTGGATGCGCGGCTTCGACCTGGAGCGTGGGGAGCAGGTGCGCTCCGGCGCCGCGTTGAAGCGCCGGCGGAGCGCGGCCGGCTGCTGAGGGGCGTCACGCACCCGAAGTCGCCGCCCGCTGGTGCCGCTGAGGCGGAAGTGACGACCTCGCCCAACAGCGTGCCAGCGAAGCACCGCCGCGCTCGGCCCGGCGAGCACCGAGCACACGGCTGCTACCGCGGGGAACGCGAGCAAGCGGTCCGCCGGGAGCGACGAAGGAGCGACCGGAGGCCGCGAGCGAGGCTTCTCCGCGTGCAGCCGCCGCAGGCCGCCAGACCACCTGGCACCGAGCTCACGGCTGCTACCGCGGGGAACGCGAGCAAGCGGTCCGCCGGGAGCGACGAAGGAGCGACCGGAGGCCGCGAGCGAAGCTTCTCCGCGTGCAGCCGCCGCAGGCCGCCGGACCACCTGGCACCGAGCGGGCCTCGACCGCGAGCGCGGCAGCGCGGCGGAGCGAAGCGGAGACGCGCTCGGCCCGGCGAGCACCGAGCTCACGGCTGCTACCGCGGGGAACGCGAGCAAGCGGCCCGCAGGGAGCGACGAAGGAGCGACCGGAGGCCGCGAGCGAAGCTTCTCCGCGTGCAGCCGCCGCGGGCCGCCAGACCACCTGGCACCGAGCGGGCCTCGACCGCGAGCGCGGCAGCGCGGCGCGACGAAGGAGCGACGCGCTCGCGCCGTCCAGTCAGAGCAGGACGAGGTCGTCGCGGTGCACGACCTCGCGCTCGTAGCCCGCGCCGAGCGCCGCCTTCAGCTCCGTCGTCGACCGGCCGAGCAGGGTCGGCAGCTCGCCGGCGTCGAAGTTGACCAGCCCGCGCGCCACGACCACGCCGTCGGGCCCGACCAGGTCGATCGGGTCGCCGGCGGTGAAGTCGCCGACCACGTCGGTGACCCCGGCGGCCAGCAGCGAGGCCCGGCGCTCCACCACCGCGCGCACCGCGCCGGCGTCGAGGACCAGCGAGCCCTTGCCGTCGGTGGCGTGGCGCAGCCACAGCAGCCGGGTCGGGCGTCGCCGGCCCGTGGCGTGGAACAGGGTGCCGGTGGTCGCACCGGAGAGCGCGGACGTCGCGTTGGCCGCCGAGGTCAGCACCACGGGGATGCCGGCGCCGGTCGCGATCGCCGCGGCCTCCACCTTGGTGGCCATGCCGCCCGTGCCGACCCCGGCCTCCCCCGGTGCGCCGACCGTGACCCCGTCCAGGTCGACGTCGGAGGCGACCTCGGGGATGAGCCGGGAGCCCGCGCGCGTCGGCGGACCGTCGTACAGGCCGTCGACGTCGGAGAGCAGCACCAGCAGGTCGGCGTGGACCAGGTGGGCGACCAGCGCCGCCAGGCGGTCGTTGTCGCCGAACCGGATCTCGCTGGTCGCCACCGTGTCGTTCTCGTTGACGATCGGCAGCACGCCCAGCTCGAGCAGCTTGGTGAAGGTCTGGTGCGCGTTGCGGTAGTGCGCGCGCCGGGTGACGTCGTCGAGGGTGAGCAGCACCTGGCCGGCGATCAGCCCGTGCCGCGCCAGCTCCTCGGTGTAGCGGTGCACCAGGAGCCCCTGGCCGACCGACGCTGCCGCCTGCTGCGCGGCCAGCCCCGAGGGCCGGCGGCGCAGGCCGAGCGGGGCCAGGCCCGCGGCGATCGCGCCGGAGGAGACCAGCACCACCTCGGAGCCACGGGCGCGCACGGCGGCCAGGGCATCGACCAGCGCCCGCACGCGGTCGGGGTCGATCCCACCGGCCGCGGTGGTCAGCGACGACGAGCCGACCTTGACCACGATCCTGCGTGCGTCGAGCACCACGGATCGGAGGTCGACCGCTCCGTCCTCCCCCGCCTCAGCGGTCACCGGGGTCCTCCTCGAGCCACGCCTCCTCGTCGGTGGCCCCGTCCGGCAGGTCCGGGTCCTCGGCCGACCCGATCTCGTACGACGTGGGGCCGTACTCGTCGGGGCGGTCGAGACGCCGAGCGACGTCGGCCCGGGTCTCACCCTCGGCCCGGTCGTCCATCTGGTCCTGGATCTCGCGGCGGCGCGAGGCGGCCGGCCGCTCCTCGGTGAACCGGTGGTCCTCGCCGCGGCGCGCCAGGTTCTCCGCGCCGGCGTCCACGCCGGGCTTGAAGTCGAAGACGACCGCGTCGTCCGGGTGCCCGATCAGGACGGCGTCGCCCTCGACGGCGCCGGCCTTGACCAGTCGGTCCTCGACGCCCAGCCGGTTCAGCCGGTCGGCGAGGTAGCCGACGGCCTCGTCGTTGCTGAAGTCGGTCTGGCGGACCCAGCGCTCGGGCTTGCGACCGCGGACGCGCCAGCCGGCGCCGGTCCGGGTGACGGTGAACTCGTCGCCGGTGACCGACGCGGGGCGCAGCACGATCCGCTGCTGGACCTCCGCGGCCTTCTCGGCGCGGGCGGCCTGGACGATCTCGGCCATCGCGAAGATCAGCTCGCGGGTGCCCTCACCGCTGACGGCGGAGATCTCGAAGACCCGGTAGCCGCGCTCGCGCAGCTCCTCGACGACCATCTCGGCGATGCCGCGACCGTCGGGGACGTCGACCTTGTTGAGCGCCACCAGGCGCGGCCGGTCCTCCAGCCCGCCGTACCGGGCCAGCTCGCCCTCGATCACGTCGAGGTCGTCGACCGGGTTCCGGCCGGGCTCCAGCGTCGCCGTGTCGAGCACGTGCACCAGCGCCGCGCAGCGCTCGATGTGGCGCAGGAAGTCGTGGCCGAGACCGCGGCCCTCCGCGGCGCCCTCGATCAGGCCGGGCACGTCGGCGACGGTGAACGTCAGGTCGCCGGCGGTGACCACACCGAGGTTCGGGACCAGCGTGGTGAACGGGTAGTCGGCGATCTTGGGCCGAGCGCGGGAGATGGAGGCGATCAGGCTGGACTTGCCCGCGCTGGGGAAGCCGACCAGGCCGACGTCGGCGACGACCTTGAGCTCCAGCACGATCTCCAGCTCGTCGCCGGGCTCACCGAGGAGCGCGAAGCCCGGGGCCTTGCGGCTCTTCGAGGCCAGCGCGGCGTTGCCCAGGCCGCCCGCGCCGCCCTCGGCGATCACCAGCTCGGTGCCGGCGCCGACCAGGTCGGCGATCACCTCGCCGTCGGGCCGGGCGACGACGGTGCCGTCGGGCACCGGCAGCACCAGGTCCGCGCCGTGGCCGCCGTTGCGCCGGCCGCCGGCGCCGTGGCCGCCGTGCTCGGCGCGCCGCTTCGGGCTGTGGTGGTAGTCCAGCAGCGTGGTGACGTCGGGGTCCACCCGCAGGATGACGGAGCCACCCGGACCGCCGTTGCCGCCGTCGGGGCCCCCGAGGGGCTTGAACTTCTCGCGGTGCACGGAGGCGACACCGTTGCCGCCGCGTCCAGCCGCGACGTGCAGGGTGACCCGGTCGACGAACGTGGGGACGGCCATGGGATCAGTCTCTCAGTCTGTGGAGGGTGTGTGGGTTCGAGGCTCGCTTCGCTCGCACCTCAACCACCGCCATCCGGTGGTCGAGGAGCGAGGAGCGCTCGCGACGAGCCTCGGAGCCACCAAATGCGGCAAGGGCGCCCCGAACGGGACGCCCTTGCCACGGAAGTCGAACGCGGAGCGTCAGGTCACTCCGACGGAACGATGTTGACGACCTTGCGGCCGCGCTTCTTGCCGAACTCGACGTTGCCGGCGATCAGGGCGAACAGGGTGTCGTCGCCGCCGCGGCCCACGCCGGAGCCCGGGTGGAAGTGGGTGCCACGCTGGCGGACGATGATCTCGCCCGCGTTCACCAGCTGGCCGCCGAACCGCTTCACGCCGAGGCGCTGAGCGTTGGAGTCGCGGCCGTTCTTGGTGGACGCCGCGCCCTTCTTGTGTGCCATCTCTTCAGTCCTTCTGGATCGTCAGCGAGCGGATGCTCAGAGCTTGATGTCGGTGACCTTGACCTGGGTGTACTTCTGGCGGTGACCCTGGCGCTTCTTGTAGCCGGTCTTGTTCTTGTACTTCTGGATGACGATCTTCGGGCCCTTGGTGGCGGCGAGGACCTCGACGGTCACGGCAGCCTTGTCCAGGCCGGTCGTGGTGATGTTGTCACCGTCGACCGTCATGAGCACCGGGAGGGTCAGCGTGTCGCCGACGGGCGCGGAGACCTTGTCGATCTCGATGACGTCGCCGACGGCGACCTTCTCCTGCTTGGCGCCAGCGCGCACGATCGCGTACACCGCGGTCTCCTTCGGGTCCTGACTGGAACAAACTCTTGGGTTGAACTCTGCTGCCAATGTCCGCAGCACGCACATCACGAAAGCCTGCGTTCGCAACGGGTGCCAGCGGCATCGCCGCGCAGAGCCGGAGCGCCAAACGGGGGGCGCACCGACGATCAATAGTACGGACGGCCGGGGGTCAGGGCAAAATGCCGAGACCCCCGGACGATCACCGCTTGCGCGATCCGCGCTTCTTGACCGGGACGTGCTCGATCACGTACTCCGGCGCCGCCGCTCCGTCCCCGGAGTCGCCGGCGGCCAGCGTCGCCGCGGCCACCGGCAGCTCGGCCGGCACCTCGGGCTCGACGTGGGCCGGCGGGCCGGCGGGGCGGGTGGCCGAGCGTCGCCGGGTACGGGTCACCACGGTGGCGCGGACCGGCTCCGGCTGCTCGGCCGGCGCCTCCTCGGCGGCAGGCGTCTCGGCAGGCGTCTCGGCAGGCGTCTCGGCAGGCGTCTCGTCGACCACCGGCGTCTCGACCGGCGCCTCCTCGGCGACCGGTGCCTCGACCGGTGCCTCGACCGGCGTCTCCGCGGCCGTCGCCTCTTCTGCGGCAGGCTCCTCGACCGGGGTCTCCGCGACCACGGGCTGCTCGACCGGGGCATCCTCGGCCGCGGGCAGGTCCACCGTCACGTCCGCCTGCTCGTCCGCCTGCTCGTCCGCGTCCCCCGCCACCGGCGGGTGGGACATCGCCATGGCCGCCACAGTCTTCGGCGAGGGCACCGAGCCGCCGTTGCCGCTGCTGGCCGCCTCGTCGCCCGCCTGATCGCCACGGGCGGAGCCGCCCTTCTGGCCGCCCTGCTCGCCGCCTTCGCCCTGGCCCTTGCCGCGACGCCGGCGACCCCGACGGGACTCGCCGTCGCCCTCGGCACCGCCGCCACCGCCGCCGCGCTTCGGCTCGACCGGCAGGTCGTGCACGACCAGCCCGCGGCCCTGGCAGTGCGAGCAGGACTCGCTGAACGCCTCGAGCAGGCCGGTGCCGATCCGCTTGCGGGTCATCTGCACCAGGCCGAGCGAGGTGACTTCGGCGACCTGGTGGCGGGTCCGGTCGCGGCCGAGGCACTCGACCAGACGGCGCAGCACCAGGTCCCGGTTGGACTCGAGCACCATGTCGATGAAGTCGACGACGATGATGCCGCCGATGTCGCGCAGCCGGAGCTGGCGGACGATCTCCTCGGCGGCCTCCAGGTTGTTCTTGGTGACCGTCTCCTCCAGGTTGCCGCCGGAGCCGGTGAACTTGCCGGTGTTGACGTCGACGACCGTCATCGCCTCGGTGCGGTCGATGATCAGCGAGCCACCCGAGGGCAGCCACACCTTGCGGTCCAGGCCCTTGGAGATCTGCTCGTCGATCCGGTACGTCGCGAACGCGTCGCCGCTCTCCTCCGGGCGGTGGTGCTCCAGCCGCTCGGCGAGGTCGGGGGCGACGTGCTGGACGTAGTCGCTGACCGTCTCCCAGGCCTCGTCGCCCTGGACCACCAGCTTGGCGAAGTCCTCGGTGAAGAGGTCTCGGACGACCTTGAGGGTCAGGTCGGGCTCGCCGTACAGCAGCTGGGGCGCGTTGCCCTTGGCGGCCTTCGCCTCGATGTCCTCCCAGCGCGCCTTCAGCCGCTCGACGTCGCTGGTCAGCTCGTCCTCGGCGGCGCCCTCGGCGGCCGTGCGCACGATCACGCCGGCGGACTCGGGGACGATCTCCTTGAGGACCGACTTGAGGCGCGCCCGCTCGGTGTCGGGCAGCTTGCGGGAGATGCCGGAGGTGGTGCCGTCCGGCACGTAGACCAGGAACCGGCCGGCGAGGCTGATCTGGCTGGTGAGCCGGGCGCCCTTGTGCCCGATCGGGTCCTTGGTGACCTGGACCAGGACGGTCTGGCCCGAGGACAGCACGGACTCGATCTTGCGAGGCTGGCCGTCCTTGTGGCCGAGCGCGGACCAGTTCACCTCACCGGCGTAGAGGACCGCGTTGCGCCCCTTGCCGATGTCGATGAACGCCGCCTCCATCGAGGGCAGCACGTTCTGCACGCGACCGAGGTAGACGTTGCCGATCAGCGAGGTCTGGGACTCCCGCGCCACGTAGTGCTCGACGAGGACCTTGTCCTCGAGGACACCGATCTGGGTGACGTCGTTGCGCTGGCGGACCACCATCACCCGCTCGACGGCCTCGCGGCGGGCCAGGAACTCGGCCTCGCTGATGATGGGCGCGCGCCGGCGGCCGGCCTCGCGGCCCTCGCGGCGGCGCTGCTTCTTCGCCTCCAGGCGGGTCGACCCGGAGACGGCGGTGATCTCGTCCTCCGGGCTGCGGGCCTTGCGGACCCTGGTCACGGTGTTCTGCGGGTCGTCGCCGGTGCCCGAGGAGCCCTCGCCCTCACGGCGACGACGGCGGCGACGGCGGGACGACGTGGACGACTCGGACTTCTCGCCCTCGTCCTCGGCGGCGTCGGAGCCCTCGGCATCCTCGACGGTCTGCCCGCCGGCCTTGTCCTCGTCCGCACCCTCGGCCGGGGCGTCGCCGTTGGGCTCGGCGTCGGCGTCCGCGGACGCGCCGCCGTTGCCGGACTTGCGACGGCGGCGTCCACCGCGGCGCCGGCGGCGGCGCGGCGCACCCGACTCCTCGGAGGCGTCGTCGTCGGACTCGGCGCTCTCGTCGCCGGCGTCCTCACCGGCCGCCTCGTCCTCGCTGGGCTGCTCGGCGCTCTGCTCGCCGTCCTCGTCCTCAGCGGACTGCTCGGCCGGGGTCTCCTCGGCGGGCGTCTCCTCGGCGGCGGTCGCAGCGGCGGCCAGCGCCTCTGCCGACTCCTCGTCGACCTGCTCCTGCTCGGCCGACTCCTCGGTCGCCTGCGGGGCCGGCGCCGCCTTCTTGCGCGGGGCGCGCTTGCGGGTGCGCGGCGCCTCGGGCGCCTGGAAGAGCGGCACGGTGGCGCTGGGCTCGTCACCCGAGGCGGGCGTCGCCGCCTCAGCGGCGGCGCCAGCGGGGGCCTCGACCGGCGCCTCGACCGGCGCCTCGACCGGCGCCTCGACCACGGCCTCGACCACGGCCTCGGCCGTCGGCTCGGCGGCCGCGGCCTTCTTGGCGGTGGTCTTGCGGGTGGTGGTCTTCTTCGCGGCGGTCTTCTTGGCGGCCGCCTTCTTCGCCGGAGCCTTCTTCGCCGGCGCCTTCTTGGCCGGCGCGGACTCGGCGGCCTCGGCCGACTCCGCGGCGGCCTCGGCCGGCTCCGCGGCGGGCTCGGCCACCTCGGCGCCGGCGGCGGCCTTCTTCGCGGTGGTCTTGCGCGCGGTCGACTTCCGCGGGGCACGCTTCTTCGCCGGGGCGGCGGTCTCGGTGCCGGCCGTCTCCGCGGCGCCCTCGGGCGAGGCAGCGACCGGGGCTGCCGCCTCGGGAGCCTGCTCGGCGGGGGTCGCGGCCGCGTCGGCGTCAGCGTGGGAGGGATGGGTGGGCGCGTCGTTCATTGCGCTGCTCCTCGACCCGGGCGTCTCCACCCGGGTGTGTCATCGTCGCGCGACCGGGGTCGTGCAACGTAAGCCTGTCGTGTGGCACGACACCCTCCGCGGAGCGTCACTGGAGTGCCGCACGTCTCCTTCCGCGGTCGTCCGGGCACCTATCCCTGTCACCGATGGGTGCTGCCAGCGTCGCGGTCTGGCGACGTACCGCCCTCCACCGTGCCGGCCACCTGGGTGACCCGGCGAGAACGTCGTCGGATCGACGAGCGCCGAGCCTCTTGCGAGGGCCTCCGGGGAGACGCGCTGGATGTCGATCTGTGGCGAGTATCGCACAGCGCCGGTCAGCCGCCGGCATCTCCGGTCCTTCAGCGGGTCGCGAGCGGGTCGGCCAGCACCGCGGCGGCGCGGTCCAGCGTGCCCTGGTCGAGCCGGGTGAGCAGCGGCTGCGCCTCGGCGCTCCACCCCGTCGACTCCCGCAGACCGGTCATCACGTCGTCCGGCCGGACGGCCGGCACCGCATGCTCGAGGAGCAGCTCGAGGACGCCGTCCTCGACCACCGTCAGGGTGACCACGGCGGCCCGGCAGTCGAAGGAGCGCAGCCCCTTCTTGGTCATCCGCTCGACCGTCACCGAGTCCTTGGCCAGGAAGGCCTCGACGGCCTCGGCCAGTCCGGCGCCGGAGCCGGTCTCGATCCGCCAGCGGCTGCCCGACAGCAGGTCGGAGAGGGAGCCGGGGCGACTCGTGGCGGCGTCCACGGTGGCCACCACGTCGAGCCCCTCGGGCAGCGCGCCGTCCAGCTCGCGGCCGACCGCGGCCGGGTCGAGCACCTCGGCCAGACCGAGCTCGACGTACTCCGCCTCGCTGGCCGCGCCGGTCGGGGACGCGCCGGCGTACGAGATCCGGGGGTGCGGGTGGAAGCCGGACGAGTACGCCATCGGGATGCCGGCACGCACGATGGCGCGCTCGATCGCGCGGCTGACGTCGCGGTGGCTGGTGAAGCGCAGGCGGCCGCGCTTGGCGTACTGGATCCGGAGCTTCTGGACCGGCGGGGCCTGCTGCTCGGGCTGGGCGCGACTCACCGGGTGTTCTCCTCTGCCTTGCGCACCGACCGAGATTACCGTCCGGCGGCCCGGATCAGCGAAGCGCGACCCCCTTCATCTGGGGCGAGGCGTAGACGTTGACGATCCGCACGCCGTCGAGCCAGCTCGTCAGCCGGTCGGCCGCCGCCTCGAGCTCCCGTCGCGCCGCCGCCCCCGGGTCGCTCCTCAGCAGCAGGCGGACCCGTCCGCCGTCGTCCTGGACCCACGCCCCGACGATCCGCCCGTCGCACCAGGCGGTGTTGCCGGCGTTGCCGTTGGAGTCGAACAGGAACGGACGGTCGGCGGCGTCGAGGTAGAAGTCACGGCCCTTCCAACCCATCACGGTCGGGTCCAGCGTGGGCAGCAGCGCCACCCACGGCCGCGGCGCCGCCACCGGGTCGACGTCGTCGGGCAGCACCCACCCCCTCACCCCGCCGTCGAGGCCGACCTCGACGGCCCCGACCTCGGCCAGTGCCGCCCGGACCAGGGTCTTCGTCGCCCCCAGCCACCACACCAGGTCGTCCTCGGTGCCCGGACCGAAGCCACGCAGCCAGCCCCTCACCAGCTCGGCGTACCCGGCGGCCGCCGGCAGCGCCGTCGGCGTCTCGCCCAGCCAGTCCGCGGTGGCCAGCCAGGTCGGCTTGTTCAGCCGCCAGTGACCGGCGTTGGCGCCGCGCACGATCCGGCCGGCGGCGCCCAGGGCCGTGAGGACGTTCGGGCCGATCGGCAGCTCGGCCGCCCACTTCTTCCCCGGCGTGCCACGGGTGATCCGACCGGCGAGTGCGGGCACCTCCTCGCGCAGCTCGGCCGCGGTCCGCGCCCGGCCGTCGGAGAGCACGTCGAGGACGGCGGCGCAGGTCGCGTCGAGCCACGCCCCGGGGTCCTCGGCCAGCCCCGCGCTGGCCACGTCCTTCGCGAGCTGGGCGCGCTGCTGCTGGGCGACCCTCGCCGCCGCGCTCCCCCAGACCGCCGGAAGCGCCTCGACGGGGAAGGCGAACAGGGTGCGGCGCATGGCGAGCTGCTTGACGATCGAGCGGTCGTCGTACAGGGCCGCGTCGACGTCGGCGACCGAGATACCCGGCACCCGAGCCCACAGGGCGAGGTGCACGGTCGCCGCCTCGGTCGCGTGCAGCGCGGTCAGGCCGCGCGCGGCCGCCACGACGTCGGGGAACGGGTGGGCGAGGCCGTGGCGGCGCCCCAGCCGGGCCCGCCGCTCAGCGTCGTCGATGTGGCGCACGGATCAATCCTCCCCAACCCCGCCGACATGGCCGTAGTGTTCGGCGCGTGAGCGAGAACCCGCCGCCCTCCGGATCCGATCCCTACGGCCAGGGCGGCGATGCTCAGCCCGACGGCCCGCAGCCGCCCACGAACCCGTACGGCCAGCAGCCCCCGCCGCCGCCGAACCCGTACGGCCAGCAGCCCCCGCCGCCGCCGAACCCGTACGGCCAGCAGCCCCCGCCGCCGCCGAACCCGTACGGCCAGCAGCCCCCGCCGCCGCCGAACCCGTACGGCCAGCAGCCCCCGCCGCCGCCGAACCCGTACGGCCAGCAGCCCCCGCCGCCGCCGAACCCGTACGGCCAGCAGCCCCCGCCGCCGCCGAACCCGTACGGCCAGCAGCCCCCGCCGCCGCCGAACCCGTACGGCCAGCAGCCCCCGCCGCCGCCGAACCCGTACGGCCAGCAGCCCCCGCCGCCGCCGAACCCGTACGGCCAGCAGCCCCCGCCGCCGCCGAACCCGTACGGCCAGCAGCCCCCGCCGCCGCACCCGTACGGCCAGCAGCCCCCGCCCAACGACCCGTACGGCCAGCCCTACCCGCAGGCCGGCGGCGACGACGCGCCCACCGACGCCGTCTCGATCACGTCGTTCGTGCTCGGCGTGCTCTGCTGCACCGGCCCGATCGGCCTCGTCCTCGGTTTCATCGGCCTCTCCCGGACCAAGGACGGGAAGCGCAAGGGCCGCTGGGCCGCGATCACCGGTCTCGTGCTCAGCGCGATCGGCACCGTCGCCCTGATCGTGGTCGTCATCCTCGCCGCGGCCGGCGTCAGCTGGTTGGACGAGAACGTGATCACCCCGGCCAATGCCGAGGCCGGGCAGTGCGTGAACATCACCGAGGACGAGGAGACCGTCGTCTTCCTCAAGCGGGACTGTGCCGACGACCACGAGGGCGAGATCGTCGGCACCGTGGAGGTCACCGACGAGAACCTCGACGTGATCAGGTCCACGATGGCGGCGTACTGCGCCAAGGTCGTCGACCCCGGGACCCTGCTGAAGGTGACCACCGACCCGGACGTGCAGCTCAAGGCGGTCACCGAGCACCCCGACGACCCGGAGACCGGCGACCACCTGGTCTGCTACGTCCAGGGCGAGGGCCTCACCGGCTCCCTCTCCTAGCCGAGCCGGGAGTGAGGCCCGGCTCGGCGGTCAGACGACGCTGAGCGGCAGCAGCTTCTTGCCGGTCGGGCCGACCTGGATCTCGGTGCCCATCTCCGGGCAGACGCCGCAGTCGTAGCACGGCGTCCAGCGGCAGTCCTCGACCTCGATGTCGGCCGATCCGTCGGCGACCGCGAGGGCGTCCTCCCAGTCACCCCACAGCCAGTCCTTGTCGAGACCCGAGTCCAGGTGGTCCCACGGGAGGACCTCGTCGTACTCGCGCTCGCGGGTGGTGTACCAGTCGAGGTCGACGCCGGTGCCCTCCAGCGCGGACTCCGCCGAGGCGACCCAGCGGTCGTAGGAGAAGTGCTCGCTCCAGCCGTCGAACCGGCCGCCGTCACGCCAGACCGCCTCGATGATCCGGCCCACGCGGCGGTCGCCCCGGGAGAGCAGTCCCTCGATGATGCCGGGCTTGCCGTCGTGGTAGCGGAAGCCGATCGCGCGACCGAACTTCTTGTCGGCGCGGACCGTGTCGCGCAACAGCGCGAGGCGGGCGTCGGTGGTCTCCACGTCGAGCTGCGCGGCCCACTGGAACGGGGTGTGCGGCTTGGGCACGAAGCCGCCGATCGACACGGTGCAGCGGATGTCGTTGCGGCCCGAGACCTCGCGGCCCTTGGCGATCACCCGCTTGGCCAGCTCGGCGATCTGCAGCACGTCCTCGTCGGTCTCGGTCGGGAGGCCGCACATGAAGTAGAGCTTCACCTGCCGCCAGCCGTGCGAGTACGCCGTGGCCACGGTGCGGATCAGGTCCTCCTCGGTGACCATCTTGTTGATCACCTTGCGCATCCGCTCGCTGCCGCCCTCGGGGGCGAAGGTCAGGCCGGAGCGGCGTCCGTTGCGGGAGAACTCGTTGGCGAGCGTGATGTTGAAGGCGTCGACGCGCGTCGAGGGCAGCGAGAGCGAGACGTTGGATCCCTCGTACCGGTCCGCGAGGCCCTTCGCCACGTCGCCGATCTCGGTGTGGTCGGCGCTGGAGAGCGAGAGCAGGCCGACCTCCTCGAAGCCGGACTTGCGCACGCCGTTCTCGACCATGTTGCCGATGGTCTCGATCGAGCGCTCGCGCACCGGGCGGGTGATCATGCCGGCCTGGCAGAAGCGGCAGCCGCGGGTGCAGCCGCGGAAGATCTCCACGCTGAACCGCTCGTGCACGGTCTCGGCCAGCGGCACCAGCGGCTTGGCCGGGTACGGCCAGGCGTCGAGGTCCATCAGCGTGTGCTTGCGGACCCGCTCGGGCGCGTCCGGGTGGTTCGGTACGACGGCGGCGATCGCGCCGGACTCGTCGTACGAGACGTCGTAGAACGCCGGGACGTAGACGCCGCCCGAGGCGGCCAGCCTCCGGAGCACCTCGACCCGGCCCCCGGGCCGACCCTCCGCCTTCCACTCGCGCACGACCTCGGAGATCGCGAGCACGATCTCCTCGCCGTCGCCGAGGACCGCGGCGTCGACGAAGTCGGCGATCGGCTCGGGGTTGAACGCGGCGTGACCGCCGGCGACCACGATCGGGTGGTCGTCGGTGCGGTCGGCCGCGTGGATCGGGATGCCCGCGAGGTCGAGGGCGTTGAGCATGTTGGTGTAGCCGAGCTCGGTGGAGAACGACAGGCCGAAGAGGTCGAACGCAGCGACGGGACGGTGCGCGTCGACGGTGAACTGACCGATGCCCTCGGCGCGCAGCACCTTCTCCATGTCCGGCCAGACCGCGTAGGTGCGCTCGGCGAGGATCCAGGGGCGCTCGTTGAGCACTTCGTAGAGGATCTGGACGCCCTGGTTGGGCAGACCGACCTCGTAGGCGTCCGGGTACATCAGCGCCCAGCGGACCGTCGGGCCGTCGGGCGCGCAGTCCCACTCCTTGACGGTCGAGTTGAGCTCACCGCCGACGTACTGGATCGGCTTGGAGACCGTCAGCAGGTGCGGCTCGAGGCGGGGGAAGACAGACTCGACGGACATACCCTCCAGGGTAAGGCGCATCCGCCCCAGGTGCCGCTTCGGCGAGGGCCGCTCCGTAGACTCCACCAGCATGAGCGCGACCACGGCCGGCCGGTTCAGCTGGACCGTCGTGACGCCCCTGGTGGCCGCGGTCGTGCTGCTCTTCACCTGGGGCACCCACCCCGGCGTCGTCGGCAACGTGCTGGTCGCGATCACCCTGTTCGGCGCGGTGCTCGCGGGCGTCCACCACGCGGAGGTCGTGGCACACCGCGTCGGCGAGCCGTTCGGCTCCCTGGTGCTGGCCGTCGCGGTGACCGTGATCGAGGTCGCGCTGATCGTGACGCTGATGGTCTCGGGCGGTGACGACACCGCCACGCTCGCCAGGGACACCGTCTTCTCGGCGGTGATGATCACCGTCAACGGCATCGTCGGCATCGCGCTGCTGCTCGGGGCGCTGCGGCACACCTACGCCGTCTTCCACCCCGAGGGCACCGGCTCCGCGCTGGCCACCGTGATCTCGCTGGCCGGCCTGACGCTGGTGGTGCCGACGTTCACCACGGGCGCGTCCGGCCCCGTCTTCACCGGCTCGCAGCTGGTCTTCGCCGCGGTCGCCTCGTTGGCGCTGTACGCCGCCTTCGTGGCCACGCAGACCGGACGGCACCGCGACTTCTTCCTGCCGGTCGACACCGCCACCACCGCCGACCGGGAGGCCGAGGAGCACGCCGCGCCCCCGACGGACCGGCAGACCTGGGCCAGCGTGGCGCTGCTGCTGGTCGCGCTGGTCTCGGTGGTCGGTCTCGCCAAGGTCGAGTCCTACGCGATCGAGGACGGCGTCTCCAGCCTCGGACTCCCCCACGCGGTCGTCGGCGTGATCATCGCGATGACGGTGCTCCTGCCCGAGACCCTGGCCGCGGTGCGGGCGGCGCTGCGGGACCGGGTCCAGATCTCGCTCAACCTCGCCTACGGCTCGGCGATGGCCTCGATCGGTCTCACCATCCCGGCGATCGCGATCGCATCGATCTGGCTCGACGGCCCGCTCGCCCTCGGCCTGGAGCCGGTCCAGCTGGTGCTGCTCGGGCTCTCCGCGGTGGTCGGGGTGCTGACCGTCGTACCGGGTCGGGCGGTGCCGCTCAACGGCGCCGTGCACCTGGTGCTCTTCGCCGCCTTCGTCTTCCTGACGGTCTCCCCGTGAGCCGCCGTACGACGCCGCGGCCGGCGCTGCTGGCCGCGGCACTCGCCACCGCCGTCGCGCTCCCCCTCGCCGGCTGCTCCGGCGAGACGCCGCCGGACGAGGACGGCCGGCTGGTGCTCTCGCCGCCGCGGGACGGGGCCGGGCACACCCACGCGCCCGGCGAGGGCGACGTACCGCCCATCGGCGACGGCACGACCGCCTCGGCGGGCGGCTACCGGATGGTCGACGTACGGCTGCCCGGCGGCGCCGACGGCCCCGGCGACGTGAGCTTCCGGATCCTCGGGCCCGACGGCGAGCCGGTGACCGAGTACCTCGAGGAGCAGACCAAGCTGCTCCACCTCTACGTGGTCCGCGATGACCTGGCCGTCTTCCGCCACCTGCACCCGACCCTCGACACGGACGGCCAGGACGGCCAGGACGGCCAGGACGGCCAGGACGGCCAGGACGCGGGGACCTGGACCGCGCGGGTCGACCTGGGCGAACCCGGCGACTACCGGGTGCTGGCCGAGTTCCAGCCTGCGGGCGCCGGGGCGGCCGTCGCGCTCGGATCCGACGCACGCGTGCCGGGCCGGTGGAGCGCCGTCCCGGCGGGCGGGGCCGCCGCCGACGCCAGCGCGGGCGCCGACGACGGGGTGGTCCGGGTGGTGCCCGAGGGCACCGGAGAGGTCGGCCCCGACGGGCGGATCTCGCTGCTGGTCACCGACCTCGAAGGCCGTCCGCTGACGCTGGGCACCTATCTCGGCACCTTCGCCCACCTGACCGGCTTCCGGATCGGGGGCGACGGCTTCGTGCACGTGCACCCCTACGGCGGGCCCGAGCAGACCGGTGACGGCACCCGCCTGGTCTTCCACACCGCGTTCGACGCGGCCGGCTCCTACCGGTTCTTCGTGCAGGTCCGCGTCGAGGGGATGGTGCACACGGTGCCGATCACCGTCGCGGTCACCGACTGACGACACCTGCCGACTTGGGGTTTGTGGCGGGGCGACTTGGGGCTTGTGGCGCGGTGACTTGGGGCTTGTGGTGCCGGGCCGGACCACAACGCCCATCTCGGCGCGCCACAACGCCCATCTCGGCGCGCCACAACGCCCGTCTCGGCGCGCCACAACGCCCAACTCGCGAGGTGGGGGCGGTCAGTCGACGGTGAGGTCCAGGGTGGCCACGGGGTTGGTGAACCGGTCCACACGGATGCCGACGGAGAGCTCCCAGGCGCCCAGGTGCGGAAGCACCACGTCGGCGGCGTAGGTGCCGGCGCCGGTCGGGGTCAGCGGCACCTCGCCGAGGTCCACCTCCTCCGACGACACGGCCAGGGTCGGGGCGCGGTAGAGGTCGACCGGCTCGCCGGTCTCGTCCTGGACCTGGATGGTCAGCCGGCGGCGGTTGCCGCCGACGGCGTCGGCCTGGGCGAGGACCCGGTAGTCCCCCGCCACCGCCGTCGCCCCGGCCGCGCTCGCGGCCCGCACCGGCGGCGCCACCGCCTCACCGGGCACCCGGTCGACCAGGAAGCCGGTGACGCCGAGGACCACCACGAGAAGGGACGCCTCGACGGCGACGACGCGGTGTACCGTGCCGGCGGCGCGACGCCGCTGGTCGTGCCCGCCGTCGGAGAGTCGCGGCAGCAGCACGAAGCGGTTCCAGCCGGCGATCGCGGCGACCACGGCGACCACGGCGACCTTCACCAGGAGCAGCCGCCCGTACGCGGTGTCGACCAGCGCGCCCCAGGAGCCCAGGATCCCCCACGCCAGCAGGGCGCCGGAGCCGACGAGCGCGGCCAACACGTCGGCGGCCAGCGTGGAGAAGCGGGTGAGCACGGTGCCGGCGTCACGGGGACGGCCGGACATCGACGGCAGCACGACCACCAGCCCCACCAGGCCGCCGAGCCAGACGGCGCCGACGAGGAGGTGCAGGGCATCGGTGATCAGCAGCAGCGTCGGCGGCTCGTAGGCCCGGGTGTGGCCGACCAGCGCCGGCGAGGCGACCGCGAGCAGCACCAGCAGGTCGACCACGAGCGCCGGCCGCCGCCGGCCCGCCGAGCCTGCTGCGGGCTTCTGTCGGCTCGCGAGCACGGCCGCCCCCAGCCCGAGGGCCTGGAGGACGGCGACCACCAGGTCGTCACGGACCAGCGAGAGCTCCCAGGCCGCCGGATCGACGATCCCCGCCAGGCCGAGGCCCTGGCGGTAGGCGCCGGCGAGCGGTACCGCGAGCAGTGCCGCCGCGACGGCGAGCGCAGCGGCCAGCCGCAGCAGCAGTACGGCGCGCCGCCGGGCCCGCTCGTGCAGCCGGACACCGCGCGTCGTCCACCCCAGGAAGAGCCACAGGCCGCCGACCACGAACAGGCCGAGGTAGTTCAGCGCGGCCACGACCGCGACCACCACCTGGAGCGGCCCCTCCGCGCCGTCGGCGGCGGAGCGCGGCGCCTGGATCCGCGCGCTGGGGGCGCCGACGCTGAACGTCAGCGAGCCGGCGACGGGGTGTCCGTCGTCGGAGACCACCCGCCAGGTCAGCACGTAGCTGCCGTCGGCCAGCCCCGCGGGCAGGTCGGCGGTGACCACCTCGTCGCGGGCGGCGGCCTCGACCTCGAGCGGCTCGCCGGCGGCGTCGTAGAGCGCGACCCCGTCGGAGATCGTCGAGACCGGCTCGTCGAAGGTCAGGGTCGCCCGTTCCGGTGCCTGGGCGAGGACCGCGCCGTCGGCCGGGTCGGTGGCGACCAGGCTGGCGTGGGCCGACGCCGGCGCCGCCGTCCCGGCCACCCCGACCAGGGCGACCAGTACGGCGAGCGCCAGCGTCAGCCTGCGCATCGGGCGCTCAGCCCTTCCGGCCGCTGCGGGCCAGGGCGGCACCGCCGGCGACCAGGCCGAGGACGCCGGCCACCAGACCGGCGACGGCCAGCCCGTCGGAGCCACCATCGGAGTCGCCGTCGGAGTCGCCGTCGGAGTCGCTGCCGGACGCCTCGGCGTCCTCGTCGGCGTGCTCGTCGGTCTCGGCGTCTCCGTGGCCGTGGCCGTCGCCGGTGCCCTCGGTCAGCGTCAGGGTCGGCGCCGGGTGCGCGAGCTCCTCGGCGTCCTGCCCCTCGGCGGCGACCTCGGTCCAGGCGGTCTCGCCCTTCACGCAGGTCTGGATGGTCGGGAAGACGAGGGTCTCCCCCTCGGTGTCGGGCAGCTTGACCGAGAGCTCGAAGGTGTCCCGGTAGCCCTCGGGCAGCGGGGACTTCGCGGTGTAGACGACCTCGGAGACCCGCTCGGTCAGCGTGGTGCCGTGGGCGTCGGTGATCGGCTCGTCGAGCTTCTCGACCACCTTCTCCACGGCGTAGAGGCCGTTGCGGGTAGGGGTGACCGAGGGGATCTCCTCGGGCATCGCGATGGTCACCGTGGTGGTGGCCGCACCGTCGCACCCGTGCGGGACGCTGACGGTGAGCACGGCGTAGGCGCCGGCGGCGGTGGTGTTCGGGGTGATGCCGACGTGCGCGGAGGCGGGCGCGGCGAGGCCGAGCGCGAGCAGGCCGCTGGCGGTCGCGGCGGCGCCGAGCGGCAGGAGGGTACGACGGAGGGACATGTGTGCCTTTCGGGACCCGAGCGGGTCCGAGCTTGATCGGGTTCGGGAGCGGCGTCGCGCCGAGGCCCCGCCCGATCGGCGATCAGGCGGGGAGGCGCGCGGGCAGCGTCGGTGGCCCGCGGGTGGCTGCGGCACCGCGGCGCCAGGCCGACCAGACCCGCAGCGGGACCGGCATCCGGGCCGCGCCACAACGCAGCGGCGCGGGCAGCGCCCCCGGGGCCGACCAGGCGACGAGGACCTCGACCGCGCGGCGGCGCAGGGACCAGGCCAGCGCGGTGACCAGGGCGGCCGCCAGGTGGGCGGCCACCATCGGCCCGGTGAGGCCGGCCACCCCACCGGTCGCTACCTCGTGGTGCGCGTGCCCGCGGGGCGAGGCCGGCGACAGCGCGATCGTCGCGGCGTGCACCGCGAGCTGAGCCACGACCATCCCCGGGAGGACCGACCGCAGCCGGGCGCGCCGTCCGAGGACGAGCAGGCCGGCGCCGTACACGAGCAGGGCCACCGCGAGCAGCGCCTCGACGCCGGGCAGCACCCCGCCGGCGGCGCGGTGCGCCACGGTGAACGCGGTCACCGTCTCGGCCGCGGCGAGGCCCGCGCCGACGGGTGCGGCACCGCGGGCGGCGCAGCGCGGCACCCGGCGGACGATCAGCACGCGCAGATCATCGCAGAGCCGCGGCAGGCGCCTACGCGCGGACCAGGACCCGCGTGGCGGGCTTCAGGCGGGCGGCGGGCGAGGAGAGCGTGCGCAGGTGGATGTTCTCCAGCAGACCGATCGCCAGCATGCCGGCGAACATCGAGGAGCCGCCGTAGGAGACGAACGGCAGCGGCACGCCGGTGACCGGCATGATGCCCAGGCACATGCCGATGTTCTGGAACGCCTGGAAGCCGAACCAGCAGGCGATGCCGGCGGCGGCGATCCGACCGAAGGCGTCGTCGGTGCGCGCCGCGATCCGCAGGGCCCGCCACAGCACGATGCCGAGCAGCGCCACGATCAGCGCGGCCCCGACCAGGCCGAGCTCCTCGCCGGCGACGGTGAACACGAAGTCGGTGTGCTGCTCGGGGACGAACCCGGCCCGGGTCTGCGAACCCTCGAAGAGGCCCTGGCCGAAGATCCCGCCGTTGCCGACGGCGATCCGCGCCTGCTCGACGTTGTACCCCGCGCCCTTGGGGTCGAGGTCGGGGTTGGTGAACGCCAGGAACCGGTCGATCTGGTACTCCTCGAGGAAGCCGCTGACGACCGCGAACGTGGCGACCGCGACGCCGCCGCCGGCCAGTCCGAGCAGCCACCCGCGGTGCGCCCCGGAGGCGGCGACCACGCCGAACACCGTGGCGCTGAGCACCAGCATCGTGCCCAGGTCGGGCTGGGCCAGGATCAGGCCCGCGGGCACCGCGGCCACCGCCAGCATCAGCAGCACGTCGACGGTGCCGACCCGCTCGCGCCAGCGGCCCTCGTGCCGCTCGGCGACGACCAGTGCCATGCCGACCACGACGGCCAGCTTGGCCAGCTCCGAGGGCTGCAACGACAGGCCCCCGACCATCAGCCAGGAGCGGGACCCGTTCACCGTCGTACCGGCGACCAGGACCAGGACCAGCCCGAGGACCGCCAGCAGGTAGGCGACCGGCGCCAGGATCCGCACCCAGCGGTGGTCGGTGGCGGTGACGACGGACATCAGCACCAGGCCGATGCCGAGGTTGACCAGCTGCTTGGCCAGGAACGCCTTCGGGTCGCCGCCGGTGAGGTCGTCGCGGTTGACGGTCGCCGACCAGACCAGCAGGCAGCCCAGCACGCCGAGCAGCGTGACGGCACCGAGCAGGATCCAGTCCAGGTCGGCCCACCGGCGGAGCGCGACTCGACGGGAGTCGGCGCTGCGCCGGATCGGGACGTGGCGCTGGTTCATTCCTTCTCCTCCCGGGCGGGCGGCAGGATCGATCCGTCGCGGCCGAACTCGGGCAGCGCCGCGGGCGGGGTGGTGCCGGGGATCAGGGCGTTCGAGGGGTCCACCTGGTCGCCGTCGACGCCGTACAGGGCCTCCCAGATCGCCCGGACGCCGTCACCGGTGGATCCGGATCCCGTGCCGCCCTGGCTGATCATCATCACCACGACGTAGTCGTCGGTGTAGGAGGCCACCCAGCCCGTCGACTGCTTGCCGTAGACCTCCGCGGAGCCGGTCTTGGCGCGGATCTGGACCTGGTCCAGCGGGAAGCCACCGAGCTTCCAGGACATCGTGCCCTGCCGGCTGACGCCCTTGAGCGCCTCGTCGATGTAGTCCAGCATCCCCGCGGGCAGGTCCAGCTCGCCGGCCTTGGACGGCTTGATCCGCTTGATCACCTTGCCCGCGGGCGAGACCACCGCCTTGCCGATCCGCGGCTCCCACAGCGTGCCGCCGTTGGCGATCGCGGCGTAGCCGCGGGCGAGCTGGAGCGGCGTCACCAGGGTGTCGCCCTGGCCGATGGCGAAGTTCGCGGCGTCGCCCTGGCGGTAGTAGTAGCCCTCGAGGCAGAACTCCCGGGCGAACCGGTAGACGAAGTCGCTGGTGTCGGCGTCCTGCGGCTTCGCCGAGATCCCGCAGTAGTAGTCCTTCATGGACCGGTAGTACGCGCGCTTCCACTTCCGGTCCGCGATCCGGCCCGACGCCTCGCCAGGCAGGTCGACGCCGGTCGGCGAGCCGAACCCGAACGCCTTGGCCTCCGCGACCAGCGGGTCCTTGGCGTTCACGTCGGTCGGGTCGGAGCCGAGCTGCGCCCAGTAGCGCATCCCGATCTGGAAGAAGAAGGTGTTGCAGGAGACCTCGAGCGCCCGGGCGAAGGTCACCGAGCCGTACGCCGCGGACTCGTGGTTGTGGAAGTCGCGGTTGCCGATCCGCACCGCCGACGGGCAGCCCAGCACGGTGTCGGTGCCGTAGCCGTTGGAGAGCGCGCCGGCGGTCATGAACGGCTTCCACGTCGACCCGGGGGCGAACTGTCCCTGGAACGAGCGGGCCAGCAGCGGCGTGCCGGCGGCCTCGGAGTAGAGGTCGGCCAGCTGCTGGGAGGTGATCCCGCCGACCCAGACCGAGGGGTCGTACGTCGGCTGGCTGGCCATCGCCACGATCCGGCCGGTGTCGACCTCCATCACCACGGCCGCCCCGGAGTCGGCCTCGAAGTCGCGCTTGGTCACCGGGTCGCGGGTGGCCCGCGCGATGGAGATCATCTCGTGCAGCTGCTTCTCCACCACGCTCTGCACCTTGGCGTCGATCGAGGTGACCAGCGTGTCGCCGGGCTGGGCCGCGATGTCGGAGACGTCGCCGAGCACCTGCCCCTTGGAGTTGACCGCGACCTGCTGGTAGCCGGGCTGCCCGCGCAGCCAGTCGTCGTACGTCTTCTCCACGCCGGCGCGGCCCACCACCGAGGCGCCGTTGACCGAGCTGTCCCCGGCGGCCTTCGCCGCGTCGAGCTCGTCGGCGGTGATCGGGCTCAGGTAGCCGAGCACGTGCGCCGCGTTGATCCCGTACGGCGACGGGTACTCGCGCACGCTCTGCTGCTCGACCAGCACGCCCGGGAAGTCCTCGGGCTGCTCGGAGATCCGCAGCGCCTGCTCCTGGCTGATGTTCTCGGCGATCGGCACCGGCTGGTAGGGCGAGCCGTTCCAGCAGCGGCCGGCGACGGCGCCCTCGGTCCCGCAGAGCACGAGGGCCCGCTCGATCCGCGCGGGGCGCAGGTCCAGGACCCGCGCCACCCGGCGCACCAGGGCACGCCGCTCGCGCTTCTCGAACCGGTTGAGCAGCGTGGTGTCGATCGAGGTCACGTAGGTGAGCCGGTTGGTGACCAGCGGGCGTCCCATGTCGTCGACGATCAGGCCGCGCTGGGGCTGCACCACGATGTCGCGGATGGACTGCGAGGCCGCCTGCCCCTGGTAGTCCTCACCCGAGATCACCTGCAGGTAGTACAGCCGCGCGCCCAGCGTGGCGAGCAGCGAGAAGACCAGCGCCTGGATCACCACGAGCCGGAGTCGGCTGCGGGTCCCGCCGGGCTGGGGGCGGGCGCTCTTCGTCGACGTCACAGCACCGTCCGCCGCACCGTGCGGGGTGAGACCCGACCGGCGTCGGGGGCACCGAGCGAGGAGACCCGGGCGTTGACCCAGAACAGCGCCGGGACCACCACCAGCGCGGCGAGGGTGTCCAGCGCGGTGGCGAGCAGCGCCGTGCTCAGCAGCTCGCCGAAGCCGGCGCCCGCGTCCCCGAGGAGGACTCCGCTGAGCGCGAAGACCGAGGTGCCGACGAACGAGCCGCCGGCGGCCGCCGCGAGCACCACGCCCAGACCCGGGCGACGGTCGGCCGAGGCCGGGTCGGACTGGTAGTCGTGGCTGAGCCGCCCCACGACGTAGCCGACGACCGTCAGCGCCAGCGCCCACCGCCCTGCCACGTGGTCGGCGGGCGGCGCGAGGTCGAGCAGCAGGCCGGCGCAGAAGCCGACCAGCGTGGCGAACCGGGTGTCGTGGGCGAGCGCGGTGGCCACCACCACCAGGAGCACCAGCCCGGGGACCACGCCGATGCCCGCGTCGGGCCAGCCGAACCGGGGCAGCGCCGCGACCTGGAGGATGAGGGCCAGCACCACCGCGACCATGGTGACCGCCAGCCGGGTCGGGCCCCTCATCGGTCGCTCCCCTTCTCGGACCCGCCACGCCAGCTGCCGTCGGCCTCGATCACCCGGTCCTGGGTGCCCGAGGGGACCACCACGCCGACCAGGTCGAGGGAGGTGAAGTCGACCACCGGCGCCAGCACCGCGCGATAGCTGGTCTCCCGCACGGACTCGAAGACCCTGGTCACGGTGCCGATCGGCACGCCGGCGACGTAGGGCGACCCGCCCTCGCTGCCCCAGGTGAGGACGACCTGTCCGGTGCGCGGCTGCACCGCCTCGTCCAGCAGCTCGAGGTCGAGCATCCCGTCCTCGCCCGACGCCCCCGTGCCGTGCACGAAGCCCAGCTCGGAGTTGTCGCCGACCCGGCCGCCGACGGTCGACTCGCGGTCGACGATCAGCAGCACGGTGGCGGTGTGGGCGGTGACCGAGATGACCCGGCCGACCAGGCCGTCCGCGTTCACGACGGTCATGTCGGGGTGCAGGCCCGAGGAGCTGCCGGCGTCGATGGTCACGGTGTGCGAGAAGGACTGGGCGGAGCCGACCGCGACCACGCGGGCGGGCAGCAGCGCGTAGCCGGCGTCGCCGGCCATCGCCCGCAGCCCGTCGAGCTCGGCCAGCCGCGCGTCGTCGTACCCGGCCTTGGCGAGCTGCTGCTCGAGCGCGGCGTTGCGACGCTCGAGGTCGGCGAGGTCGGCGCGGAGGCTGCTGTTGGCGCGGATCCCGCCGGTCAGGTCCGCCACCGGGTCGACCACGGTCGCGACGGCGGCCTCGGCCGGCCCCATCACCTCGCCGACCACGCGGCGTACCGGGTCCACCGGCGATGAGTCGCCACCGGCGCTGTCCACCACCATCAGGGTCGCGCAGGCCAGCACCAGCGTCGCCATCAGCGAGCGCGAGGGCAGCCCGCGTCCCGGGCGGCGCTGCTGCCCGGCGGGGGTACGGCGGTCGGCGTACCCCGGCGGGGCGGGGGCGTCGGTGCCGTCGATGATCCGGTCGGGCCGGCGTGGGGGCATCGTGTCCAGGGTCATGGCGTCGCCTAGAACCGTCGCGGGTTGGTGACCAGAACCTGCTGGAGCGCCTCGAACTCCTCGACGCAGCGGCCGGCGCCGAGCGCGACCGAGATCAGGGGGTCCTCGGCGATGTGCACCGGCATCCCGGTCTCATGTCGGATCCGCTCGTCCAGACCGCGCAGCAGCGCGCCGCCGCCGGTGAGCACGATGCCGCGATCCATGATGTCGCCGGCGAGCTCGGGCGGGGTCTGGTCGAGGGTGACCCGCACGGCGTCGACGATGTCGTGCAGCGGCTCGTCGAGGGCCTGGCGGATGTCGGCGCTGGTCACGGTGACGGTGCGGGGCAGGCCGCTGACCATGTCCCGCCCGCGGATCTCGCCCTCGGGCTCACCCGGCCGCGGGAACGCTGAGCCGAGGGTCATCTTCACCTGCTCGGCGGTGCGCTCGCCGAGCATCAGCCCGTGCTCCTTCTTCATCCAGGCCACGATCGCGTGGTCCAGGGTGTCGCCGGCGGTGCGGATCGACAGGCTGGTGACGATCCCGCCCAGGGAGATCACCGCGACCTCGGTGGTGCCGCCGCCGACGTCGACGATCATGTTGCCGGTGGCCTGGTGGACGGGCAGACCGGCGCCGATCGCGGCGGCCATCGGCTCCTCGACCACGTACACGCGGCGCGCGCCGGCCTGGTAGCCGGCCTCCTTGACGGCGCGCTGCTCGACCGGCGTGATCGAGCTCGGCACGCAGATCACCATCCGCGGCTTGGCGAAGTAGCGGCGCCGGTGCACGCGCGCGATGAACTGGCGCAGCATCTGCTCGGTCGCCTCGAAGTCGGCGATCACGCCGTCGCGCAGCGGTCGCAGCGCGGTGATGTTGTCCGGGGTGCGGCCCAGCATCTGCTTGGCCTCGTGCCCGACCGCGATCACCTCGCCGGTGCCGTCGTTGATGGCGACCACGCTCGGCTCGTCGAGCAGGATGCCGCGCCGGCGTACGTAGACCAGGGTGTTCGCCGTGCCGAGGTCGACGGCCATGTCCCGACCGATGATGGAGTTCGCCCTCACCCGTGCCTCGCAGACCCTTGCCGGATCCGGGGTGGATCCGATCGCACGCTCCGGGGAAGCCGGCGAACGCTCGCGCGGTCGCCGGGGAGACCGAGCGGGCGTGCGGATCCGACAGCCTCCGCTGGGAGCCTAAGAAGTCCGTGGGGCTGGATCGCGCAGACACGCGGGAGCGGGTGGGGTGGTGCGCGCCGCAGCGGTCTGCGCAGGAATCACCGGTTCACCGGTGGTTCCTGCGCGTTTGGAGGGTTGCAACCCCCCAAACGCGCAGGGAAACCCCCAGCGGTGGGACGGTTGTGCAGCCTGAGGCACACGACCCGAGGCGCCCCAGCGCCCACGCGCCAGCGCCGGCGACGGGGCGCGGCAGCCTCAGAGGCCGGGGAACCAGAGCGCGATCTCGCGCTCCGCGGACTCCGGGGAGTCCGACCCGTGCACCAGGTTCTCGCGGTTCGACAGCGAGAGGTCGCCGCGGATCGTGCCGGGGGCGGCCTTGCGGCCGTCGGTGGCGCCGTTGAGCGCGCGGACGACCTCGACCGCCTCGTCGCCCTCGAGCACCAGCGCGACCAGCGGGCCGCTCGTCACGAACGCGCGCAGCGGCGGGTAGAAGTCCCGCTCCACGTGCTCGGCGTAGTGGGCGTCGGCGTCCTCGCCGGTGATGGTGCGCAGCTCCATCGCCACCAGGGACAGGCCCTTCGCCTCGAACCGGGAGAGCACCTCGCCGACCAGCCCGCGTCGGACGGCGTCGGGCTTCAGCAGGACCAGAGTTCGTTGGCTCACGCAGCCGACCCTATCGCCGCGGACCGCGCCGACCCCAACCCGCTCACCCCCGGCGACCGGCGCAGGGACCGGCGCAGGACCGACCAAGGACCGGCCCAGCACCGCCGCACCACCGCAGCACCACCACCGCACCACCGCCGCACGACCGACTCACGACCGCCGCACCGTCACCGGCGCTGCAGCGACCGGGCGATCAGGTCGTTGGCGGAGCGCTGGAACGCCGTCACGATCGCCTCGAGGGTGAGCTGGCGCAGCTCGGCCAGCGTCTGCTCGACCCGCTCGGCCTCGTCGCGGGAGAGACGGTGGTGGCGCAGCGGCACCAGCACGTCCTCGCGGAGCACGTCGGTCAGCTCCGCGGCGAGCGCCTCCATGTGCCGGGAGATCGCGTCAGCGGCGCCGCGGACGCCGTCGACGGGGATGTCGAGGTCCAGCAGCCGCATCGTCACGTCGAAGCCGTGGGCCGGGGTGTAGCGGACCCCGCGCTCGGTCTCGGTACGGCGCAGCATCCCGATCTCCTCGATCAGGGCGAGGTCCTCGTCGCTCAGCCGCCGCCCGGCGTGCTCGTCGAGCTGGCGCCGGGTCAGGTCGTGCGGTCCCGACGTGGTCCACGAGGCGAGCATCGCCCGCTGCACCGCCAGGTCCTCGATCCGGGCCCCCGCGGGCAGCGAGGCCAGGTAGCCGTCGATCGCCTGCAGCGAGAAGCCGTGCCCCTGGAGCGCGCGGATCATCTCGAGCCGGGCCAGGTGCTCGGGGCCGTACCAGGCGACCCGGCCCCGTCGCTCCGGCGGCGGGATCAGCCCGAGGCTGGCGTAGTAGCGCGTGGTGCGAACGGTGAGGCCCGCGGCGGCGGACAGCTCGTCCACGGTCATCGCCCCCTCGGCTCCGGTGGGGCCACTCGCGGGGTCCGCGCCATCACGGGGGCTAGCACTCATGACTGTCACAGTACGGCTGTCACCATTCGGGCGCCAAGCAGCGCGGCCGCGCTCATCTCGACCAGGTTTCAAGAACTACTTGACGAGCGTCACATTCCACCGAGACAGTCTGAATGTGACAGTTGTACTGTCATCGTCATGGCCGCCGCCCACCGCGGCGCCGGGTCTCGGGCCGGGGGGCCTCGGGACCGGGACGGTCCGCTGAGAAGTTCAACGAGATGGCGCGAGGGGAGTTACCGATGACCTCAGGCGGTACCGGCTCCGGACCGTCCGCCATCGCCGCTCCCCTCGGCGCGGTCGCCGGGATGCTCTCGTTCGGCCGCCGTACCTTCGCCGCGACCGGCCGCAGCATCGTCACCGGCCGGTTCCCCGTCGCCGAGACGGTCGTCCAGGCCTGGACCGCGATCAAGGTGTGCACGCTGCCGGCGCTCGCGGTCTCGGTGCCGTTCGGCATCATCCTGGCGCTCCAGGTCGGCGTGCTCTCCCAGGAGGTCGGCGCCGTCGCCTTCACCGGGGCCGGCAACACGCTGGCCGTGGTCCGCCAGGCCTCCCCCCTGATCACCGCGCTGATGCTCGCGGGCGTGGCCGGCTCCGCGATCTGCGCCGACCTGGGCTCGCGGACCATCCGCGAGGAGATCGACGCGATGGAGGTGATGGGCCTGCCGGTGATCGAGCGGCTCGTCGTGCCCCGGATGGTCGCCATCGTCGTGGTCGCGGTCCTGCTCAACGGCGTGGTCATGTTCTTCACGATCATGACCACGCTGCTGATCAGCACGGTCCTCCAGGACCTCCCACCCGGCGCGTACCTGGCGTCGGTGACCACGCTGGCGCAGCTCTCCGACCTGTGGCTCTCCCTGACCAAGGCGGCGATCTTCGCGGTGATCTGCGCCGTGGTCGCCTCCTACAAGGGGCTCGGGGCCCGACGCGGACCGACCGGCGTCGGCGAGGCGGTGACCAGCGCCGTGGTCACCAACTTCGTGCTGCTGTTCGCGGCGAACTTCCTGATCTCCCAGGTCCACTCGACGTTCAGCGGCGGGATGATCGGATGAGCGCCACCCAGCGGGTGAGCGCCCGGCAGGAGGCGGTCGAGGACGCCGTCCTCGCGCCCCTCGCCTCGATCGGCGGCCAGCTGGTGCTGGCCTGGCGCGCGGTCGCGGCGCTCCCGATCGCCCTCACCCGCTACCGCGGTGAGATCTCGCGGGTCCTCTCGGACGTGGCGCTGGGCTCCGGACTCTTCCTGGTCGGCGGCGGCGTGGTCGGCGTGGTGCTGCTGCTCTCCACGCTGACCGGCACCGAGGTCGGCCTGGAGGGCTACCAGGGGCTGGACGTGATCGGCCTGGCGCCGTTGACCGGCTTCATCTCCGGCTACGCCAACACCCGCGAGCTGGCGCCGATCATCACCTGCCTCGGCTTCGCCGCCCGGATCGGCTGCGGCTTCACCTCGCGGCTGGGCGCGATGCGGATCAGCGAGGAGATCGACGCGCTCGAGGCGATGGCGATCCGCCCCATCCCCTACCTGATCACCACCCGGCTGGTCGCCGCCTGGATCATCGTGCTCCCGCTCTACCTGATCGGCCTGGTCGGCACCTACGTCGCCACCGACCTCATGGTGACCACGTTCTACGGGCAGTCCGCCGGCACCTACGACCACTACTTCCGCACGTTCGTGGCACCGATCGACGTCGTCTACTCCGGCATCAAGGTCTTCGTCCTGGCCACGATCGTGGCCCTGATCCACTGCTACCACGGCTTCACCGCCACCGGCGGCCCCGAGGGCGTCGGCCGCGCCACCGGGCGCGCGATCCGCTCCAGCATCATCTGCCTCACCGTCGTCGACATCCTGCTCACGCTCTCCCTCTGGGGCGTGGAGCAGGTCCAGATCTCGGGGTGAGTGGACGATGAGCGAGCACCTCTTCCCGCGCTCCCGGGTCTCACCCCGCGCGCTGCGGCTGCGCCTGGCCGCGATCGGCCTGGCCGGCGGGCTGCTGCTCGGCACCCTCACGCTCGTCCTCGGCCTGCAGACGCTGGGCGTGCTCAGCGGCGATGTCCGGGTACGGGTGCTGCTGCCCACCGTCGGCGACACCCTGGGGGTCAACTCGGACGTGAAGTACCAGGGCCTGCGCGTGGGGCGGGTGGTCAGCGTGGACCCCGGCGTCGACGGCGCCGACGGCCCCAGCGCAGAGGTGCTCGTGCAGGCCGAGAGCGCCGACCTGATCCCCGCCGCCGTCCGGGCCCGCGTGCTGCCGGGCACCCTCTTCGGCGGCGAGTACGTCGACCTGGTGCTGCCCGCGGGCCGGGGCGGCGTGGTGACCACCGCCGCCTCCCGCGGGTCGGGCGGCGCTGCGCCCCTGACCGACGGCGACATCGTGGCCGCCGACACCTCCCGCGCCACCCTGCGGCTGATGGACACCTTCGAGACCACCCAGCGGCTGCTGGCCTCGATCGACCCGGGCGCCTGGGACGAGGCGCTCTCCCAGCTGGCCGCCGCGCTCGACGGCCGGGGCCGGGACCTGCGCCGGATGATCCGCGACGGCGACGACTTCCTCGCCCGCTGGGCCGCGCTCGAGCCCCGCGTCTTCGGCAGCCTCGACCTCGCCGCCGAGGCCAGCGACACCGTCGCCGACGTCGAGCCCGCCTTCGTCAGCGCGCTGGAGGACTCCCTGCCGATGGCCCGGACCATCGTCGGCCAGGAGAAGCGGATCCAGCGGCTGGCCACCGGCACCACCGAGTTGCTGGAGGGCACCGAGGGCGTCGACGGCCTGACCGCCTTCCTGGCCGAGCACCGCGCCGAGACCGCGCGTGCCCTGGACGGACTGGCCGCCACCCTCCGCGTCTTCGCCGACCGCCACCCGGCCTTCGCCGCCCTGCTGAGCAAGGCGCCGCGGGTGCTCACCAACGGCGCCGCGGCGGTCCAGGACGGGAAGATCCAGATGGAGGGCGTGCTCTCGCTGGCCTTCCTCGACCCGTACGACGCCGAGGACTGCCCGCGCTACGGCGACCTCGCCGGGAAGAGCTGCGGGGGTGGCCGCTGATGGCCCGTCAGCTGGCCGCGCTGCGGCGCCACCCGGGTGCGCTCGGCGGCGTCGCGCTCTTCACCGTCGTCGCGGTGGTGCTCACCGCGATGGTCGCCGGGACGCTCTCGCGCGGCCGGTCGGGCGACACGATCACGCTCACCGCCGTCTTCTCCGACGCCACCGGGCTGCGCGCCGGCGACGACGTACGGCTGGCCGGGGTCCGCGTGGGCACGGTGACCGACGCCCGCCTCGGCACCGGCGCCCAGACGGGGCGCGCGGTGGTGACCTTCACGGTGGCGGCCGACACCCGGCTGCGGACCGACACGATCGCCTCGATCGACTACCTGAACCTGATGGGTCAGCGCTACATCGCCCTGGGGCGGCCCGCGGGCGCCACCGACCTGCAGCAGGCGGCGTACCGGGGCACGTCCGGGACGGACCGCGGCGAAGGGTCCGCCCGGGTGGCCCGTGGCACCCTCGAGGACGGCGACACGATCCCGCTCCGCTCGACCCGACCCGCGCTCGACCTGACCGCGATGATGAACGCGTTCCGGCCGATCTTCGACCTCCTCGAGCCCGAGGACGTCAACACGATGGCGAGCAACATCGTCGCGCTGCTGCAGGGGCAGGGCGGGACGCTGCAGCACCTGCTGGACCAGACGACGGAGCTGACCACCGGGCTGACCCGCCGCGACGCCGCCTTCGGCGAGGTCGTCGACAACCTGAGCCTGGTGCTGGACGACACGGCGTCGCACCGGGCCGAGATCAGCCGGATGCTGCGCGGGCTGGGCTCGCTGGCCGAGGGCGTCGCCGCCGATCGCGACCGGATCGCCACCGGCCTGAGGGCGATGGCCCGGCTCAGCGCCACCACCGCGGACGTGATCGACGAGGCCGGGCCCAGCGTCATCGACGACGCCAAGGTGGCCCGCATCGTCACCGAGTACCTCGCGACCCACCAGGACGAGCTGCTGGCCGCGGGCGAGGGCCTGCCGGTCCAGCTCGAGGTCTACCTGCGCAGCCTCGGCTACGGCAGCTACCTCAACGTCTACATCTGCAACCTCGACATCCGGCTCAAGGGGGTCGCCGGCTCGCTCCCGCTGAGCAGCAACGACACCTACACGGAGCGCTGCCGATGAGCGCGCGGGGCGGCGGTTCGAGCGGCAGCGGCTCGCGGGGCGGGGCCGGCGGCGCGTGGCGCGGGCTGGGCCTGCCGCTGCGGATCGTGGTCGGACTGGTCGCGGCCGGCCTCCTGCTGGTCGGCCTGCGCGCGGTGACCGGCGAGCCGACGTACCACGCCCGGTTGCGCCAGAGCGCCGGGCTCGACGCCGGTGACGAGGTGCGGGTGGCCGGGATCCAGGTCGGCTCGGTGACCGCGGTGACCGTCGACGGCGACCAGGTCGACGTCGCCTTCACCCTGGACCATGACCCCGGGGAGATCGGGATCAGCGCCGCCAGCGGCGTCGAGGTGAAGCTCCTCTCGGTGCTCGGCCAGCGGTTCCTCGCGCTCGAGCCGGGCTCCGGCGTCGCGCTGGCCGACGGTGGCACGATCACGGTCGAGCACGCCCGCGACACCTACACCCTGGGCCGGTTCTGGCTGGACAGCACGCCCACCATCGACGACCTGGACCTGGGCACCCTGGAGGAGGCGCTGCGCACCCTCGGCTCCGAGCTCACGGTGGCGCCGGAGCAGCTGCGCAGCGCCCTCGACGGCATCACCGGCGTCTCCCGGATGGTCACCCGCCGGCAGGAGCAGCTGGACCGGCTGCTGACCTCGACCCGGACGGTCACCACGCTCGTCCTCGACCAGACCGCCGACCTGGACCGGGTCCTCACCAGCGGCGAGCGGCTGATGACGATGCTCGCCGAGCAGCGCGAGGTGCTGCGCACCCTGCTGCGCGAGGCGCACCGCTTCGTCAGCGGCCTGGCCGAGGTGGTCGAGCAGACGTCCCCGCACCTGACCCCGATGCTGCGCGACCTCCGGAGGACGCTCGACCTGCTCGCCGAGCACCGCAAGGACCTCGGCGAGGTGCTGCGCCTGGCGGGTCCGATGACCCGGGTGTTCACCAACTCCGCGGGCGACGGCCCGTGGCTGGGCGTCAACGCGCCGTACGCGATCCTCCCCGACAACCTCGTCTGCGACGCCGTCGACCGGGAGGGGTGCCGATGAGCGCGCTCCGGGACCGTCGACTGCCGATCGGGCTGGCCGCGCTGCTGCTCGGCGTGGTCCTCCTCCAGGGCTCCACGCTGACCGCCTGGCTCGCCGGTGGGCGCGACGGCGCCCTGGTGGTGACCGCGGACTTCACCGACACCACCGGCCTGTACGTCGGCAACCGGGTCACCTACCTCGGGGTGCCGGTCGGGAAGGTGGTGGAGGTCCAGCGACGGGGCACCTCGATGCGCGCCGTGCTGCACCTGGACCCCGCGACGCGGGTGCCCGCCGACGCGGGCGCCGAGATCATCCAGGACGCACTGGTGACCGACCGGACGATCGAGCTGGGTCCGGCCTACACCGGCGGTCCCACCCTGGCCGACGGCGGCCACATCGCGCTGGACCACACCCGCTCCCCCGCCAACGTGGACGACGTCGCGGCCTCGCTGGACGGCCTGGTCCGGGCCCTCAGCGAGGGGGGCGGACCCGGCCTCGGCACGCTGCTCTCCTCCACCGCCGACACCCTGCGCGGCAACGGCGCCGCGCTGCGCGGGGCGCTCGCCGGCGGCGAGGACGCGCTGACGGTCGTCAACGGCGAGGGCGAGGAGCTCACCGCCGTCACCGCCGACCTGGCCCGGGTGATCGACCTGCTCGCCGCGCGCGAGGAGCAGATCCGCCGGCTCGCCCGCGGCACCCGGGCCGCGACCGGGGTGCTGGCCGACCAGCGCGAGGCGATGGCGGCCACGCTGACCACCCTCGACAGGCTCGCCCGCCAGGCCGACCGGCTGCTCTCCGAGAACGGCGACGTGATCGGCCACGACCTGGCCGGCCTCGACGACCTGGTCGCCCTGGTCAACGAGCACAGGGACTCCCTCGGCGAGGCCTGGGACGTGATGCCGACCATGGCCGAGAACTACGTCCGCGCCTACGACTGGAAGCTGGACCGGCTCCGCGTGCAGTTCGCGCTCAGCGTCGGCCCCTTCTCCGCGGTCGTCCGCGACCACTTCTGCCAGCTGCTCGCCCAGGACGCCCCCTCCGGCGCCCAGCTCTGCGCGACGCTCTTCGAGCCCGACGGGACGGGCCTGCTCGACCCGTGGTTCGACGGGATCTACGACAGCATCCCGGGGGGTGGCATCCCGTGATCCGCCTTCGCTCGTACGCCGCCGCGGCGGCGCTCCTGGGCACCGCCGGCCTGGCCTCCGGCTGCGGGCTGGACCTCCAGGACGTGCCCCTGCCCCACCTCGTCTCCGGGCCGACGTACCAGATCACCGTCGAGTTCGCCGACGCCCTCAACCTGCCGGTCGACGCCCCGGTCAAGCTGGACGGCGCGACGGTCGGCGAGGTGCGCGAGGTCACCGCGGGCGACTACGTGGCCGAGGTGGACCTCGCGCTCTCGGAGGCCGTCCGGCTGCGCTCGTCCAGCCGCGCCGAGATCCGGCTGACCGCTCCGATGGGCACGGCGTTCGTCCAGCTGCTGCCGGGCCGGAAGGGGCGGCTGCTGGGCGAGGGCGACACCCTGACCACGGCCGCGACCAGCACCGCCCCCGACGTGACCGACCTGCTCGCCTCGCTGTCGACGATCGTCACCGGCGGCAGCTTCCGCGACGTGGCGACGGTGATCGAGGAGCTCAACGTCGCGCTGACCGGCAACGCCGGCCGGGTGCACAGCCTGCTCGCCCGCCTGGACACGGCGGTGACCCACATGAACGACCAGTTCCCGGCCCTGGACCGGCTCACCGTCGCCCTGGACCGGCTCACCGACCGGCTGGCCGAGGACCTGCCCACGATCACCGCGTCGATGACCGAGCTGACCGACCTGGTCGACGTGCTGGATCGTCAGCGCGAGCGGATGATGACCACGCTGGAGGCGATCACCCGGTTCGGGTCGGTGGCCACCCCGTTCACGGCGTCGGTGCGCGACGACGCGGTCGGCGCGCTCGCCGACCTGCGTACGGTGCTCACCTCGCTGGTGGGCAGCCGCGACGACATCACCGGCCTGCTCAACGGGCTGGCCGCGTTCGCGAAGGGCAGCGACGCGGCCACGCCGGGCGACTTCGTCAACTTCGACCTGACGTTCCTGCTCGACCTCGACGCGCTCACCCAGCTCTCCTCCGGCGACGACCCGCGGGTCCGGCCCGGCCAGCAGGGAGGGGCGCGATGACCGCCGAGCCCCCCGCCGCCGACGGCGTCCGGCCGGCGGCGACGACGACGACCCAGCCGACCGCCCTCGCTCTCGCCCTCGCGGGCACCGACCGTCCCGTCGGCAGCGCGCAGCTGTGGAAGCGGCGTGCCCGGCTCGCGCAGGCGCTGATCCTCGCGGTGATGGTCGGCGGCGTCGTGTACGTCGCCGACACCGTGGTCGGCGGCACGCTGTTCCACCACCCCTACCACGTCACGATCGCCCTGCCCGAGGCCGGCGGACTCCACGTCGGCTCGACCGTCACCTACCGCGGGCAGCGCATCGGCGAGGTCACCGCCGTGGCGCTGACCGGACGCGGCACGGGCGCGACGGTGGAGGCCGAGCTGGCCATCGACCCCGGCGTGGAGGTGCCCGCCGACAGCGACTTCGAGGTCCACAACCTCTCCGCCGTCGGCGAGCAGTACCTCGACGTCCGCCCCCGCACCGCCGGCGGCGACCTGCTCGCCGACGGCGACAGCGTGCCGCTGGAGGACACCTCCACCCCGCTGACCGTGGCCCAGGTGCTGGCCCACGCCCAGGTCCTGCTGCGCGACGTGGACCCCGGGGACATCCGGACCATCGTCGAGGAGACCAACGCGGTGTTCCGCGGCGGAGCGGTCGACCTGCGGTCGTTGTCGATCCAGGTGGAGGCGGCCTTCGCGCTGCTGCAGGACCTCGAGCCGACCCTGACCCGGATCGTGGAGAACGGCGAGGTGCCGCTGCGGACGGCCGTCGCGCTCGGGCCCGACATCCGCGCCGTCGCGCGGGACCTGGCGCTGGTGGCGCACACCTTCCGCAACGCGAGCCCGACGATCCGCAGCGCGGTGCTCGAGGCGACCGACCTGCTCCCCCGGCTCCAGGAGCTGTGGCGCACCTCGTCGCCGCGTGTCCGCAGCCTGCTGCGCAACGGGGTGCCGATCACCACCCTGTCCACGACCCACCTGCGGGGCCTGAACCACTGGCTGGACTGGGTGCCGATGCAGGCCGACGCGATGGCGGGCGCGACCCGCGCCGGCAGCGGGCGCGTGGTCCTGGTGCCGCGGGTCCTGAAGAACTGCGTCTACTCCCCCCGCCACCAGCGCGACATCCACGACACCAGCCGCCGCGCCCCCCAGACCGACGTGCACTGCACCGACCCGCCCGAGGGGACCCAGGTCCGCGGGTCCGGCAACGTCCCCGTCGCAGGCCGCTGAGGTACGAGCCGACCGTGCTCGAGGGCTGCTCAGGGCGCTGCGGATGCGCTGAGGGCCGGGGCGAGGTCGCCGCGGGGCGCGACCACGATGTCGCCCAGGCCCAGCCATCCGGCGAGACGGCGGAGCTCGATCGCGAGCTCGGCCGCCGTCTCCACCGGGGCGTGCGGCTCGGCGTACGCACCCTGGACCAGGAGCAACCCGGCGGCGCGGTCCGCCTTGAGATCGACGCGCGCCACGATCCGGTCGCCGAGCAGGAACGGCAGCACGTAGTAGCCGTGCACCCGCTTGTCGGCGGGAACGTAGATCTCGATCCGGTAGCTGAAGTCGAAGAGCGCCTCGGCGCGCGCCCGCTCCCACACCACCGGGTCGAACGGGCTGAGCAGCGTCCGCGCCGGGATCCGGCGCGGCACCCGCGCGCCGGCGTACAGGTAGCCGGGGCGGGTCCACCCCTCGACGGCGACCGGCTCCAGCTCGCCGGCCTCGACGAGCGTCGCCACGGCGACGGCGGTCTCGTCGGTGCGCAGCCGGTAGTAGTCGGCGAGATCGCGCACGCCTGCGACGCCGTGGCTGCGCGCCGCGCGCCGGACCAGCTCGACGTGGGCCTCGGCGGCCGGCAACGGCGCCGCCTCGACGTGCGCGGCGGGGATCACCCGCTCCGGGAGGTCGTAGACGACCTCGAACTGGCGGGTGCGCCCGGCGATCGCGAGGTCGCCGGTGCGGTAGAGGATGTCCAGCGCCTTGCGCGCCGCGGACCAGTTCCAGCCCCAGTGGTCGCGGCTGCGCGGGCTGCCGTCGTCCAGGGCGCTCGCCGGCAGCGCGCCGCGGTCGGTGATCTCGGCGAACAGCTCCTTCTTCAGGCCGTGGTCCACGTCGCGCCACCACCCGAAGTTCTGCTCGCGATAGCGCTCCATCCGGAACCGCATCACCGGCCACAGGTCCACCGGCATGTAGGCCTGGACGTGCGCCCAGTACTCCACCAGGCGGCGCGGGCGGCGCTCGGCCGCCCGGTGCAGGAGCGCCGTGTCGTAGGGCCCCATCCGGGAGTACAGCGGCATGTAGTGCGCCCGCTGGAGCACGTTGACGCTGTCGACCTGGAGGACCCCGGTGCGCTCCACGGTGCGGGTCAGGGTGCGCATCGTGGGCGTCGCGTGCGCCGGGTCGGCGAAGCCCTGCGCGGCCAGCGCGATCCGGCGCGCCTGGGCGAGCGAGAGGGACTGAACCGATCGGGACTGCACGCGGCTCACCCTAGGGAGGGCCACCGACGCGCCGTCACTCGATCTCGACGAGCTTCTCCCGCACGGCGTACATGACCGCCTCCATCCGCGAGTGCAGCTGGAGCTTCTCGAGCATGTTGCGGACGTGGTTCTTGACGGTGTTCTCGCTGATCGCGAGCCGGTGGGCGACCTCGCGGTTGCTGAGGCCCTTGGCGACCAGCCGCAGCACCTCGAGCTCGCGCTCGGTGAGCTTGAGCGCCGGGCCCTGGGTCCGCTCGGGCGAGGACATGTTCTTGAACTCGCTGATCAGCTTGGACGCCATCGACGGGCTGATCAGCGACTGGCCGTCGGCCACCACCCGGATCCCCTGCGCGACCTCCTCGATCGAGGAGTCCTTGAGCAGGTAGCCCGAGGCGCCGCTCTTCACGGCCTCGTAGAGGTCGGCCTCCTCGTCGGAGACGGTGAGCATGATGATCTTGGTGGTCGGGACGGCCTCCTTGATCCGGAGGCAGGAGGCGATGCCGGACTGCTTCGGCATCCGCACGTCGAGCAGCACCACGTCGGGGACCGTGCTGATCGCGAGCTCGACCCCCCGGGCGCCGTCGTCCGCCTCGCCGACGACCTCGATCCCCGGCTCGATCCCGAGCAGCATCGTCAGGCCCCGTCTGAAGAGCTCCTGGTCGTCGACGACCAGGACCCTGGTCGCCTCGTTGCCACGCTCGGTCGGGGCGCCGCCTGCCGGAGGAGTGCCGTTCACCACACGCGCATCATGGCACGCCGCTCCGGCAGGCCGTGCACCGTCCTCAGCCGGCCGTGTCGCCGAGCTCGAGCGAGATCACGCCGTAGTCGTAGCCGCGGCGCCGGTAGACGACCGACGGGCGCTCACTCTCCTTGTCCACGAACAGGTAGAAGTCGTGGCCGACGAGCTCCATCTCGTACAGGGCCTGGTCGAGCGTCATCGCGCTCGCCGAGTGGGTCTTCTCGCGCACCACCAGCGGTCCGTCGCCGGTGACCGTGATCGGTCCGACCTGCCGCTCCTCGACCCCGTCGGTCTCGGCCGGGGCGCCGTTGACCAGGTCCTCGACGCGCTCCGGCGAGAGCGCCTGGCCCATCGACGCCGGGGTCCGGCGGCCGCGGTGGACGCGGCGCCGGTCGGCGGCGCGCCGCATCTGGCCGGCCATCTTGTCGAGCGCGAGGTCCAGCGCACCCATCTTGTCGTCGGCCGCGGCCTCCGCGCGGATCACCGGGCCCTTGGAGAACGCCGTGAGCTCGACGTGGACCGCGCGATCGTGCTGGCGCGGGTTGGGCTCGCTGTCCACCTCTACGTGGACCCGGATGATCCGGTGGTCGTGCTTCTCGAGGCGGGCGAGCTTCTCCGCACAGTGCTCGCGGAACCGCTCCGAGATCTCGCAGTGCCGTCCGGTGACCACAACGTCCATCAGTGACCTCCATGTGTTGGGTTGATGGGTTCAATCAGTTGCCCCACGCCGAGTGGCGCGTGGCCGAGGAAAGCTCGAAGGGCCGTGCGCCGGCCCGGGCGTCGTCAGCTCTGCGGTATCTCGTCCGGGCGACGACTGGGCGGGTGGGCGCGGCCGGACACCGGGCGCGCGAGGGCGACGCGAAGGGGGGCCACGAGGTCGCAACCGTCGTCGAGCGCCGAACACGAGGTCAGACCGTTTTCTGGCGTTCTGTGCGTGTGGCCGCAAGCGGGGGGCGCGAAGGCGACCTGAAAAGCGAAGCGGTCGTCGAGCGCACAGCCACATCCGCCACCCAGCACCTCGGGCGTTCTGTGCGTGCGGCCCCGAGCGGGGGGCGCGAAGGCGACCTTGAGAGCGAAGCGGTCGTCGAGCGCCCCCCGCGAAGGGGACGCTCCACAGAACGCGCGAGGTGGAGTCCGCTCGGCCGACCTGGTTTTCGCCCCCACACCCGCCTGCTGAGGCGCCCGCAGCTTCTTGCCACTACTGACCTTCTCCCGGCGGCGGCCACATCTGGTGGCCGGGCCGAGGCAGGACTTACGACTAAGCCGCACCGTGATCATCTCCACCGGACCTGAGCCCGGGCTCGACTTACGTGGACCGTTTCGCCTGCGACTGGCATCGGCTTGCCGCTCGACTCGCGGACATCCGCGCGCCGCTGCGACGCAACCACGGACCCGAGCGGACTCCATGTACAGACGTTAGTTCGTGGGCACTCCGGAAGAAAGGTCTGGACCGGATCCGTGCGTCACACTTCGCGAATCCTCAGGGACGGACCGGGCGGGATGGGGCTCGCCGAGCGCTTGGCCGTGGCCGCGACGACGGCGACGCCCAGCACCGGTACGCCGGAGGCCTCGAGCGCCCGCTGCGCCTCGCGCGCGGTGGCGCCGGTGGTCAGCACGTCGTCGCAGACCAGCACGTGCGCGGCGTGGCCGGCGAGGCGTCGCAACCGGCGCGTCGGGCAGTGCAGCGCGCCGACCAGGTTGGCCGTCCGTGCGGCGGCGTCGAGGCCGGACTGGTCGACGACGCCGCGACGCATCGCGAGCAGCGGCACAGCGGTCGTGGGCCGTCCTGCCTCGCTCAGCCACCGAGCGGCGTGGGCGGTCAGGGCGGCGGTGGGGTCGAAGCCCCGCGCCCGCACGGCGGACCGGCGGGAGGGCACCGGCACCAGCAGCGCCGGGTCGCCGCCGACGGTGCCGGCCAGCGCCGCCGCGGCGGCCCGGGCGAGCTGGCGTCCGAGGGGACGGGTCAGTGCCTGGACCCGCTGCTCCTTGTGCGCCAGCACCATGGCGCGCAGCGGGCCGGCGTACGCCCCGGTGGCCCAGGGCGGCGCGAGACCCGGCGGCGCGGGCTCGGGCCACGCCGGTCGGGCGGTGTCCGGAAGCGCCCGGAGGCAGCCCTCGCACAGTGCCCGGCCGGGCCGCTCGCACGCCACGCAGGCCGAACCGAGCACGAGCTCGAGCCAGGCGTCGACCAGGGACGACGCGCCTCGTTCGCCGGTCGGGGGGTGGGGCACGCGTCCATCGGAGCACGCGGCCCCGGCCGGGCGCAGGCGCCCGCCGGTGCCCTGGGGACGGTGGGGCGGGCAGGTCAGCCGACGTAGTGCAACTGGCTCACGGCGGTGCCGATCTGCACGCTCTCCCGGGTCCGTACGTCGACCAGCGACTCGCGCAGCACGGCGTAGGTCGGGAGGCGGCTGGTGCCCGGGCCGGCGAGCGAGAGCACCCGACCGCTGACGATGGTGGAGACCCCGTCGACACCGATGGCGGCGCCGTCGACGGAGAGCAGGTCCACCTCGAAGAGTCCACTGGGCCGCGCCGGGGTGATCACACCCAGGCGGGTCGGAGTGCTCCACGTGACGTCGAGCACGCGCCGTCCGGGGGCCGCCGGATCGAGGGTGTACGGGGCGAGCGCACGCGACACCCGTCCACCCGCACCGATGGCGATCCGGGCGCCGACGACGGCGTCCCCGCGGTCGGATCCGACGACCGCGACCAACCGGGTGCCGTCGCGGGAGACCTGGAGGATGCGCGCGTCGCTGCCGGTCACCCCGGGGACGTCGACCTGGCGGGCGCGGCCACCGGTCACGCACCACACCACGGCGCCGTTGCTCGTACGGTCCAGCAGCCACAGCCGACCGACGTAGTCCCAGGTCGGTCGGCCCAGGTCGGTCGCACCGTCGAGCACGACGTGGGACCGGGTGTGCTCGACGGCCTCGCCCTCGTCGGCCTGGTCGGGCAGCGGCCGGATGGCGGCGACCAGCGCGGTCCGACCGTCGGGCGTGACGGCCGCCGCCTGCTCGCCCTGCGGCACGACCGCGACCGACCGCAGCTCGGCGGTGTCCTCGCCGAAGGGCCCGTCGACGGGAGCGAGGTCGCCCGGGGTGCCGCGGACCACGCGGCCGGCGCTCAGGCCGTAGAGCAGCCCGGAGGTGGCCGGGCCGTTCGGGTCGAACTCCGAGCCGGAGTCGACCTGGTAGAGCGACTCGCCGTCGGCCAGGCGCACCTCATGGTCCCCGATCCGGATCCGGAACGCGGTGATCTCCGGGTCCTGGCGCAGGGTCCAGGCCAGCTGCGCGACCAGCAGCTCGGTCTGCTCCGGGGAGCCCGGATCCCCCTGCCCCGACAGGCTCACCTCGGCGATGCCGCTGTCGGAGACCGGGACCGAGAGGTTGACCGAGACGTCCTCGGGCACGTAGGTGCGGACGACGCCACGGAGGCGGCGCGCGGGGCCTTCGACGAGCGCGGAGACCAGTGACGTGGCCAGCTGCTCCCCCGCCGGCACGAAGACCGGCTCGGGCACGAGGGTGCGCCCCGTCGGGTCGAAGTAGTACAGCGACACCTGCCGGAACCGCTGCTGGAACCACGACACGGGGACGATCAGCGCATCGGGTGCCTCGGCGATCCGGAACTCGCCGTCGGCGATGGTCATCGGGAAGGTCAGCAGCCGGTCCTGCTGCGACATCGCGCCTCGCCACGCACCCGAGGCGTCGAGGCGGTCCGCGTCGGTCAGCTCGACCTGGACCTCGAGCGCGGACGCCGTCTCCTGGGGCGGCTGGAAGTCGCCGTAGACGATCATCGACCGCTCCGGGCCCCAGGACGCGGCGGCCTCGTCGCTGAGGTACTCCTTGGCGACGGAGGTCTGGATCGGCCAGGCGGTCATCGCATCGAGGAAGCCGCTCACGATCTCCGTCGGCGAGGAGCCCCGCACCGGCGGTCGGGCCGCGATGTCGGAGGCCGTTCGGCGGCCGTCGCTGGTCGACGCCTCGCGGGTCACCACCGGCCCGCGGTCGGGCAGGCCGACGCAGCCGGAGAGCACCAGCGCGGCGAGCAGTACGACGGGGAGGGCCAGGGTCCGCGGCGCCGGGCGGCGCGGGGCGGTCACCGCACGCCTCCGTGCTCGTCGGTGGATCGTGCGGACTGCTCGCTGACCGCCTCGTCGGTGGCGAGCGTGGGGGTGCCGGCGCCGAGCGCCTGGGTCTCCACGTCGACGGTCCGCGCGGCCTCGAGGGTGAGGGCGTCGGCGGGTGCGAGCGTCAGCGGGCTGTGGCTCAGCATGTTCCCGGCGTACCGCGGCACGGTGAGCCGGAACTGGGCGCCGCCGTGCGGGCGTCCCCAGGCCTGGAGCCATCCGCCGTGCAGGTGCGCGTCCTCCAGCGAGATCGCGAGGCCGAGCCCGGTGCCGCCGCTGATCCGGGTGCGGGCCGGGTCGGAGCGCCAGAACCGGTTGAACACCATCGCGGCCTCGCCCGGCGCCAGCCCGACGCCGTGGTCGCGGACCGTGACCGCGGCGGAGTGGTCGTCGCCCGCGAGCCGCACCTCCACGGGTTGGTGCGGGTTGTTCGGCTCGGCGTGGTCGATGGCGTTGTTGACCAGGTTGCGCAGGATCCGCTCGACCCGCCGGACGTCGACCTCGGCGCGCACCGCCCCCTGGGGTGCGATCACCCGCACGGGCACGCCACGCGACTCCGCCATCGGCCGACAGGCATCGACCACGCGGTGCGCGAGGTCGACCAGGTTGGCGTCCTCCGTCTCCAGGACCGCGACGCGGGCGTCGAACCGGCTGATCTCGAGCAGGTCGACCAGCAGGCCCTCGAACCGGTCGAGCTCGTCCTGGAGCAGCTCGGCGGCCCGGGCGGTCACCGGGTCGAACTCGTCGCGTGCCTCGTGCAGGACGTCGGCCGCCATCCGGACCGTGGTCAGCGGGGTCCGCAGCTCGTGGGAGACGTCGGAGACGAAGCGCCGCTGCACCCAGCTGAGCTCCTCGAGCTGGCGGATCTGGCGCTGCAGGTTGGTGGCCATCTGGTTGAACGAGTACGCCAGCCGCGCGAGGTCGTCCTCGCCGGTGACGCGCATCCGCTCCTGGAGCCTGCCGGCGGCGAGCCGCTCGGCGGTCTTGCGGGCCATCCGCACCGGCGTGACCACCTGACGGGTCACCAGCCACGCCGTCGCGGCGACGAGGAAGATCAGCAGTCCCGCCGCGGTCAGCAGCGCGCGGGTGACCAGGTCCAGCGTCTCCTGCTCCTCGTCCAGCGGGAACAGGAAGTAGACCGTGTAGGTCTCGCCGTCGGCGGGGAGCTGGACCTGCGAGCCGACGACCACACCCGGCTCGGAGGTCTCCACGCCGTCCTCGCTGTGCACGATCCGGCCGAAGGTCCAGGCCGTCGGCTGGTTGATGCCGTCGAAGTGCGCCTCGAGGTTCGGCGGGATGCTGGAGGTGTCGAGGCCCCCGGACGAGATCGCGCCGCCCTCTCCGAGCGACCCGTCGCTGCGCGCCGGTCCGCTGAGCACCACGTAGTAGCCGCGGCTGTCCCCGCGCTCGATGACGGGATCGATCAGGTCGCGCTGCTGGCGGCTCACGTTGACCTCGGTGCCGCTGGCCGCGGCCAGCCGGCGCTGGGCGTCGGCCACCTCCGCGTCCACCTCGCCGAGGACCACGTCCACCCGGTGGCGCAGCACGCCGTCCCGGGTCTGCTGCAGGAGCAGCCAGCCGACCGCGCTCACCACGACCGAGGAGAGGACCAGGGTGCCGACCACCACGCGGGCCTGGATGGAACGCCGCCAGAAGGTCAGCGCTCGCCGTAGCCGCGGGAGGACGGAGGCCCGCAGGGACCGGCCGTCGACTGCCATCGCCGCGCCCCTACCGGGACCCGCCAGCGGCGACCCGCAGCGGGGACTGGGAGGTCACGCCTAGCTCGCCCCGGCCTTGTAGCCGACCCCGCGCACGGTCAGCACGATCTCGGGGTGCTCCGGGTCGTGCTCGACCTTGGAGCGCAGCCGCTGCACGTGGACGTTGACCAGGCGGGTGTCGGCGGCGTGCTGGTAGCCCCAGACCTCCTCGAGCAGCACCTGGCGGGTGAAGACCTGCCAGGGCCGGCGGGCCAGGCACAGGAGCAGGTCGAACTCGAGCGGAGTGAGCGCGATCGGCGCACCGTCGCGCGTGACGGAGTGGCCGGCGACGTCGATCACCAGGTCCTTGAGGTTGATCACCTCGGCGACCACGGCGTCGGTGCGGCGCACCCGCGCCCGGATCCGGGCGACCAGCTCCTTGGGCTTGAACGGCTTCACGACGTAGTCGTCGGCGCCGGACTCGAGCCCGACCACGACGTCGATCGTGTCGCCCTTCGCGGTGAGCATCACGATCGGCACGCCCGACTCGGCCCGGATCTCCTTGCAGACGTCGATGCCGTCGCGGCCGGGCAGCATCAGGTCGAGCAGCACGAGGTCGGGCCGGTAGTCGCGGAACTCGCTGAGCGCCTGGTCCCCGCGCGAGCAGACACGGGAGTCGAAGCCCTCCTGGCGCAGCACGATGCCGAGCATCTCCGCCAGCGGGGCGTCGTCGTCGACCACCAGCACCCGACCCTTCGTGGGGTACGGCGGGGCGGCGGGCTGACTCATGCCGACCATCTTGCCATTCGGACCCCGGCGACCCCGTAATCACGAACGCACGCGGCCTGCCGGCGGAACGGACGAGGGCCGCCCGGTGAGCATCACCGAGCGGCCCTCGACAGACCTGTTGGTCGGCCAGCGCGAGGAACGCGAAGCAAGCGCTCCGCAGGGAGCGCCCACGCACCGCCCGCAACCACCGGCCTGACGTCCGCCGACGCGGGGAACGCGAAGCAAGCGCTCCGGAGGGAGCGACGAAGGAGCGACCGGAGGGCGCGAGCGAGCCTTCTCCGCGCGCGGACGCCGCGAGACGCCAGCGAACCTGGCGCCCCGCGGCGGTCAACCGCGTGGCCGGCAGCGTGTCGAGCGCAGCGACGACACGCTCGGCCCATTCAGCTCAGTAGCGGTAGTGCTCGGGCTTGAACGGGCCCTCGATCGGGACGCCGAGGTAGTCGGCCTGCTCCTGGGTGAGCTCGGTCAGCTCCACGCCGAGCGACGCGAGGTGGAGGCGGGCCACCTCCTCGTCCAGCTTCTTGGGCAGCACGTGCACGCCGACCTCGTACTCGGCGGCGTTCGCGTAGAGCTCGATCTGCGCCAGCACCTGGTTGGTGAACGAGTTGGACATCACGAACGACGGGTGACCGGTGGCGTTGCCGAGGTTGAGCAGGCGGCCCTCGGAGAGCACCAGGATCTTCTTCCCGTCGGGGAAGATCCACTGGTGGACCTGGGGCTTGATCTCGTCCTTGACGATGCCCGGGATCTTCGCCAGGCCGGCCATGTCGATCTCGTTGTCGAAGTGGCCGATGTTGCCGACGATCGCCTGGTGCTTCATCTTCTCGAAGTGCTCGGCCCGGATGATGTCGAAGTTGCCGGTCGTGGTCACGAAGATGTCGGCCTTGTCGACGACCGACTCGAGGCGCTTGACCTCGTAGCCGTCCATCGCCGCCTGGAGGGCGCAGATCGGGTCGATCTCGGTGACGATGACCCGGGCACCCTGGCCGCGCAGCGACTCCGCGCAGCCCTTGCCGACGTCGCCGTAGCCGCAGACGACGGCGACCTTGCCGCCGATCAGCACGTCGGTGGCGCGGTTGATGCCGTCGATCAGGCTGTGCCGGCAGCCGTACTTGTTGTCGAACTTCGACTTGGTGACCGAGTCGTTGACGTTGATCGCCGGGAAGAGCAGCGAGCCCTCCTTGAAGCGCTCGTAGAGGCGGAGCACACCGGTGGTGGTCTCCTCGGAGACGCCCTTGATGCCGTTGGCGATCGTGGTCCAGCGCTGCGGGTCCTTCTCCAGCGAGCGACCGAGGACGCGCAGCACCTCCTTGAACTCGTGGTTGTCGGTGCTGTCCGGGGAGGGCACGGCGCCGGCCTTCTCGAACTCGACGCCCTTGTGCACCAGCAGCGTGATGTCGCCGCCGTCGTCGAGGAGCATGTTGGGCCCCTCGCCGTCGAAGTCGAAGACCTGCTCGGCGAGGTCCCAGTACTCGGCCAGGGTCTCGCCCTTCCAGGCGAAGACCGGCGTGCCCTGCGGGTTGGAGTGGGTGCCGTTCGGCCCCACGACGACCGCCGCGGCGGCGTGGTCCTGGGTGGAGAAGATGTTGCAGGAGGCCCAGCGGACCTGGGCGCCGAGCGCAACCAGCGTCTCGATCAGCACGGCGGTCTGCACCGTCATGTGCAGCGAGCCCGCGATCCGGGCGCCCTTGAGCGGCTGCGAGGCGGCGTACCGATCCCGCATCGCCATCAGGCCGGGCATCTCGTGCTCGGCGAGCGCGAGCTCCTTCCGGCCGTACTCGGCCAGGGTCAGGTCAGCAACGTTGTAGTCCATGGATGTGTCGTCCTCGAGACTCGTGGAGTTGTGTCCTGCGGCGCATCTGCGCTCCTCCGGGATCTCCCGCGCATGACCGGGCCAGCCTACAAGCGCGGGCCGGACCCGATGAATCGGAACGCACCGATCGCGGGCCCGCGCGGCTCGGGCGTGCCGGCTCGGGGCGGGCCGCCTCGGGGCACGTCGGCTCAGGTCAGGTCGCGGTAGTGCGTCAGCAGGTTGGTCAGGCTGGTGACGGCGGACTGGAGCTCGTCGAGGTGGGCCGGGTCGAGCGCACGCAGCATCTGCTTGATCTCGGTGCTGGAGACGCCGACGGTGCGCGGCAGGTAGACGACCTCGCAGAGCTCCTCGAGGTCGTCGAACTTCCCGCGCCAGTCGTCGCCCATCACGAAGACGTCGACGCCGTACTCGGCGATGTCGGCGGCCTTCTGCTCCCAGGCGTGCTCGGGGATGACCAGGTCGACGCCGCGGATGGCGCCGACGATCGCCGCGCGGTCCTCGTAGGAGACCACCGAGCGCTTGCCCTTGGCGGCGTTGAACTCGTCGCTCGAGACGCCCACGATCAGCCGGTCCCCCATCGCGGTCAGCCGCTCGATGAGGCGCAGGTGACCGATGTGGAACAGGTCGAAGGTGCCGTAGGTGAGGACGGTCCTGCCGCCGGGTCGCTCCTGCGTCGTCTCCACGTCCAGCCTCCGTCCTTCGTCGTGCGACACCGCGTCGGCACGCCGGGCGATGGTAGCCCGCAGCGGGTCAAGACGTGGCTTCGTCGGAGGCTGCTGCCGGCTCCGCCGGGTGACCGTGCCCGCCACGCCGCGGGACCAGGTGCGTCACCAGGACCACCAGGGCGCCGACGAGCAGACCGACGAGGGTCGAGACCGCGGTGTTGGTCAGCCAGGCCAGGGCCGGGCCGAGCACCGGTACGTCGACCGCGTGACGCACCTCCTCCTCGAGGTGGTGCAGCGCGTCGTAGGGCGCGTGCCACCAGCCCGCCTCTGCGAGGTTCGCGATCAGGATGTGACCGCCGACCCACAGCATCGCGACGGTCCCGATGACGGTGATCGCGGCCAGCAGCCGCGGCATCGCCGCCACCAGCCAGCGCCCGACCCGCTGCGCCGACTGCGAGCTGCGCTCGGCGAGGTGCAGCCCGATGTCGTCCATCTTCACGATCAGCCCGACCACGCCGTAGACGCCGACGGTGATCGCCACCGCGACCACCACCAGGATCGCCAGCCGGCCGAGGAACGGCTCGTCGGCGACCTCGTTCAGCGCGATCACCATGATCTCGGCGGACAGGATCAGGTCGGTGCGGACCGCGCCGGCGATCAGCTCGCGCTCCGCCTCCGGCCCGCGGACCGCGGCCGGGGCGTCGTGCTGGCCGTGGCCCGAGACCTTCTCCCAGACCTTCTCGGCCCCCTCGAAGGCGAGGTAGGTGCCGCCGACCATCAGGATGATCGGCAGCGCGCCCGGCAGGAACTGGCTGAGCACCAGCGCGGCCGGCAGGATCAGCAGCAGCTTGTTGCGGATCGAGCCGACCGCGATCTTCTTGACGATCGGGAGCTCCCGGTCCGCCGTGACGCCCTGGACGTACTGCGGGGTGACCGCGGTGTCGTCGACCACGACGCCGGCCGCCTTCGCGGTGGCCCGGCCGGCGGCCGCGCCCACGTCGTCGATCGACGCCGCCGCCAGCTTGGCGATCGCTGCCACATCGTCCAGCAGCCCGAACAGACCCGCACTCATGGGCGCAGGCTACCGGCCCCGTACGACGCCGGGCCGACCCTCCGCCCCGGTGGCCGCCCCGGTGGACGGCGCGGTGGTCGGCGCGGCGGTCGGCGCGGAGGTCGGCGCGGCGGTCGGAACGGGGGTCGGAACGGGGGTCGGCACGGGGGTCGACGCGAGGCTGGCAGCGGTCAGGTCGACGGCGCCGCGCACCTTGCGCTGCGCCGCTCCGAACGGGTCCACGAGCACGCCCAGGCGCCGCGCGACGGGGTCCGAGGCCAGCGTCAGCGCCACCGCGACCGCGACGGCGGTGGTCAGCGCCAGGCCCACCGCGGGCGGCACCGACGACGCGCCCACCCAGTCCGGGTAGCCGGCGTACTCGGCGCCCTTCACGACGAACCCGTGGCAGAGGTAGACGACCAGGGTCGCGCCGCCCATCCGGCTGTACCAGCCGGATCGGCGGGGCACCAGCGCCAGGAACGCCAGCGCACCCAGGGTGCCGACCGCCAGCAGCGCCGCGCGGGTGAGCAGCGCACGGGCGTCGCCCACCTCCAGCTCGCCGTAGGTCGATCGGTAGTACAGCCACTCGGTGCTCGCCCAGCGGTCGAGGTCGGCCGCGAGCAGCCACAGACCGGCGAAGAAGGCCACCGCGGCCGCCGCCGGCAGCGGTCCGCGCAGCAGCGCCAGGCGCTCGGGGGTCGCCTTGAGCCCGAGCACGAAGAACGGCAGGAACCCGAGCACCCGGGCGATGTCGAGGGTGTCGCCGGCCCACAGCCCCGCCGCGAGGCTGATCGCCACGGCGAGGGCCAGGCCGCCGGGCAGCGGCCGGAACAGGGGCGTCAGCAGCCGCCAGCAGAAGAGCGCCGGCAGGAACCAGAGCGGCCAGTGCGGGTCGCGGAACAGGTCCTCGAGCCGCTCGCCGCCGACGTGGATCCGGAACAGCGCCAGCGCGCACTCGAACATCAGGTACGGCACGGCCACCGTGCGCACCAGGCTCACCAGCCGGTCGGGCCGGTAGTCGAAGCCGCGCGAGAGGTACCCGGTGACCAGCACGAACGCCGGCATGTGCCAGGCGTAGAGGAAGTCGTAGAGGCGGCCGGTCAGCCCGCCCGGCGGCAGCAGGGTCCAGGAGTGGCCGACCACGACCAAGGTCACCAGCGTGATCTTGGCGTTGTCCAGCCACGGGTCCCGGGTCGGGCGGTCGGTCGGTGCAGGAGGCATCACCGTGGCCTACCCGGTCCGCCGTGCGTCCAATCCCCGGCGTCGCTCCCCCGCCGCGTCAGCCGACCACCTCAGCCGGCGACGCGGAAGCCCAGGTTGCCGGTGGTGCTGTCGGGGGTGTTGGAGCTGCGCGCGTCGACCCGGTAGCGCCAGCAGTAGCTGTCGTGGCACAGGTAGGAGCCGCCCCTCATCACCTTGGCGCCAGCCGGGGTCGGCCCGGCGGGGCCGGTCGGGTCGGTGGTCGGCGAGACGCCGTACCAGCCCGGGTCGAACCAGTCCGAGCACCACTCCCACACGTTCCCGGTGACCTCGTGGAGGCCGTAGCCGTTGGCCGGGTACGAGCCGACCGGACAGGTCCCGACGAAGCCGTCCTCCCCGGTGTCGTGGCCCGGGAAGGTGCCCTGGAAGACGTTCATCCGGTGCACGCCACCGGGCTCGCGCTCGTCGCCCCAGGGGTAGTGGTGGTCGCCGGCGAGCCCGCCGCGGGCGGCGGCCTCCCACTCGGCCTCCGTGGGCAGCCGGGTCCCGCTCCAGGCGCAGAACGCCGTCGCGTCCTCCCAGCTGACGTGGACCACCGGGTGCTCCTCGCGCCCGGCGAGGTCGCTCCACGGGCCCTCCGGCGCCCGCCAGCTCGCCCCCTCGACGAGCCGCCACCACGGCGCCGCGGCGACCGCCTGGGTGGGCGGGGCGTCGTCGGGCAGCAGGCCGGCGAAGACGAACGAGTCGCCGAACCGCTCGGCCGTGGTGACGTGACCGGTCTCGTCGACGAACCGGGCGAACCAGGCGTTCGTGACCGCGTACGGCGAGATCGCGAACGCCGAGACCTGCACCGGGTGCGCGGGGCCCTCGCCGTCGTCGGCATAGCCGCGGGGGTCGTCGGTGCCCATCGTGAACCGCTGGGCGGGGATCGGCACCAGCGTGGCGCGCAGCTCGGCCCCGGCCTCCCCGCGCGCCCCGGCGCCGAGGGTGATCGGGACCGGGCCCGCGGCCGGCCGGTCAGGCTCGCGGGCGGGGCCGCAGCAGGCCTCGCTCACCCCTCGACCAGGCCCAGACGCAGGTACTCGGCGGCGTAGGTGCCGTGCAGCAGCAGCGACGCGTAGCGCGCCACCTCGCCCTCGGCCTCGGCCTCGACGTACTCGACCCGCACCTGGTGCTCGGCCGCGGCCTGCTCCAGCGAGCGGCGCTGCGCCAGCGCGACCGGGTCGTCGGCGCCGTCGTCGAGGATCACCAGGGCCGGGCGCCGGTCGCCACCGGCGGGGTCGGCGAAGGGGTCGGCGAACACGTTGCGCGGCCGGGTCGCCTCGAGCACCGGCAGCAGGTGCTCGGCGTCGCCCGCGAGCGCCGCCCGCCCGGAGGTACGACGGATCGACTCCGCCACCCGTCGTGCCGCCCGGGCCGCCAGCGCCGATCCGCCCCACACGACCGGGTCGGCGTCGCCCAGGGCGATCGCCAGCATCTTCGCCGGGTTGATCGAGATGTCGCGGTTCGGCGAGCACGCGATGGCGACCTCGTCCAGCGCCTCGGCGACGGCGTCCGGGGTCGCGACCGGGCCGAGCGCCACCTGGTGCAGGAACGAGAGCACCGTGACCGCGGTCGCGAGCTGGTCGCGGGTCGAGGTCGGCAGGATGGTGGTCCAGCGGCCGGTGGCGTGCTCGGCGACCCGGGAGTCCGGAGGGCAGGCCACGACCACCTGGCACCCCCGACGCGCCGCCTCGGCGACCGCCGACGCGGCGCCGACGTCCGACCCGTCGGGTGCCAGCACCACGACCAGGTCGAGGCTGCCCGCCCAACCGGGCAGGGAGGGGTTCGGCCAGGCGACGAACGGCACCGGGCAGAACGGCTCGAGCACCGCCCGCAGCAGCCGGGAGTCGGGACCGCCGGCGATCACCGCCCGGGGGCGGCTGTCCGCGGCCCGGGCGACCGCCTCGGCGATCGCGTCGGCCGCGCCGGAGACCTCGCGCCGGACGCGCGACCCGGACTCGGCCAGGTAGCGGAGCCGGAGGTCGGCGGAGGCGAGGGCGGTCTCGCCGTCCAGCCGGGACTCGTCGAACCAAGTCATCGTGGCTCCCGGGGTCCGAGCCTCAGGCGGGCTTGCGGGCTTCGTCGACCAGCAGCACGGGGATGCCGTCGCGGACCGGGTAGGCCAGGCCGCAGCCGCCGCAGACCAGCTCCGCCCCCGCCTGCGCGTCGTCCGCGATCGGCGTGACCGCGAGCTCGCCGTGGCAGGCGGGGCAGACGATGATCGCCAGCAGCTCCGGGGCGATGCCGGCGTCGGCGCCGTTCGGGGCGCTCACTTGCCGCTCCGGATGATCTCGAGCACGTCGTCACGGACCGTGGCCATGGTGGCTTCGTCCTTCCCTTCGGCATTGAGCCGCAGCAGCGGCTCGGTGTTGGAGGCGCGCACGTTGAACGCCCAGTCGGCATGGCTGACGCTGAGGCCGTCGAGGTGGTCGACGACCACACCGTCGGCTCCGGCGTACCGCTCCTCGAGAGCCGCGAGCACCGCGGCCTGGTCGGCGACGGTGGAGTTGATCTCACCGCTGAGCGGGTACCGCTCGTAGGCCGCCATCAGCTCCGAGAGCGGCCGGTCGGTCTCGGCGAGCGCGGCGAGCGCGTGCAGCGCTGCGAGCATCCCGGAGTCGGCGCGCCAGAAGTCGCGGAAGTAGAAGTGGCCGCTGTGCTCGCCGCCGAAGATCGCCTCGGTCTCGGCCATCGTGGCCTTGATGAAGGAGTGGCCGACCCGGGTCCGCACCGGGACGCCGCCGAGCTCGCCGACGATCTCGGGCACGGCGCGGGAGGTGATCAGGTTGTGGATCACCGTGGCGCCCGGCTCCTTGGCCAGCTCGCGGGAGGCGATCAGCGCGGTCAGCGTGGACGGGGAGACCGCGCGGCCACGCTCGTCGACGATGAAGCAGCGGTCGGCGTCGCCGTCGAAGGCAAGGCCGATGTCGGCCCGCTCGGCGACCACCCGCCGCTGCAGGTCGACCAGGTTCTCCGGCTCGATCGGGTTGGCCTCGTGGTTCGGGAAGGTGCCGTCGAGCTCGAAGTACATCGGCACCAGGTCCACCTGGCCCTCCAGGCGCCCGAAGACGGCGGGCGCGGTGTGTCCGGCCATGCCGTTGCCCGCGTCCACGACCACCTTGAGCCGGCGGCCGCGGACCGGAGCCAGGGAGAGCAGGTGCGCGGCGTAGGCCTGCAGCACGTCGTGGGAGCCGATCGAGCCGGTGCTGCCGGCGCGCACCGAGGCGCCCGCGGCCACCCGGTCGCGGATCGCGGCCAGCCCGGAGTCCATCCCGACGGGCTGGGCCAGCTCCCGGCACATCTTGATGCCGTTGTACTGCGCGGGGTTGTGGCTCGCGGTGAACATCGCGCCCGGCAGCCCCAGGTGCCCGGAGGCGAAGTAGAGCTGGTCCGTGGAGGCGAGCCCGATCATGGTGACGTCGGCGCCGGCCTCGGTGGCTCCGTCGGCGAAGGCGCCGGCCAGACCCGGGGAGCTGGGGCGCATGTCGTAGCCGACGACGAGTGCGGAGGCGCCGAGCTCGGCGACGAACGCCATCCCGGTCGCGTACGCCAGGCTCTCATCGAGCTGGTCGGGCACCGTCCCGCGCACGTCGTAGGCCTTGAAGACGGCGGCGAGGTTCTCCGATGAGGTGGTCGGGGAGGGCATGCCCCGGACCCTAGTGCACCGCCCCGGCGCCGTGCGGGGCGACCGCCCGGTCGGCTCGCGCCGGCCCGCTCCGCCCGGCGGTCGGACGCTACTCCGAGGTCAGCACGCGCAGGTGCCCGCGGCGCGCGACCTCGCGGCCGGTCTCCCGCGGCGGCTCCACCGGGGGCGCCGGTCGCGCCGCCTCGCGGACCGCGTCCGCCAGCGCCAGCAGGTCGTCCTCGCTCGGCCCCGGCTGGGCGTTGCCCAGCGCGAGCCGGACCACCTCCCAGCCGCGCGGGGCGGAGAGTCGCTCGCTGTGGAACGCGCACAGGTCGTAGGCGTGCGGCTCGGCGTACGTCGAGATCGGCCCGAGCACCGCGGTCTGGTCCGCGTAGACATAGGTCAGCGTGGCGGCCGCAGGACGCGCGCACGCCGTGCGGGAACAACGCCGGGCCATACTCACGTCGCAGACGGTACCTCTCCCCTCGCCCTCGCGCCCGCTAGGCTCGCGGATCATGGAGAACTCGGGCTGGGCGACGGGCCCCTCGACGGGCTCCTCGCCGGACTCCTCGCCGGGCGCCCGGCGACGCAGCCGCGACCGGCGCGGCCGGGGCATGCGCGGCCCGGCCGTGCTCCCCTCCGAGCTCGCGCCGGAGCCGCCGCTGCCGCGCAGCCGGCGCGAGCAGTTCGACCGGATCGTGCTCGACATCGTGACCGAGATCGATGACCGCTGGGCCGACCGGCTCGGCGTGGTCGAGTACGCCGTCGAGGACTCCCCCGAGCTGCCCGACGACTGGGGCACCGGCCGGGTGCCGCTCTCGTCGCTGATCCGCGGCACCGGCGCCGAGCCGACGCGACTGGTGATCTTCCGCCGCCCGATCGAGCACCGGGCCCCCGACCGGGCCGACCTGGAGGCCCTGGTGCTGACGGTCGTGGTGGAGCAGGTCGCCGAGCTGCTCGGCATCCCGGCCGCCGAGGTCGACCCGCGCTACACCGACGAGGACTGACGACCCGTCGACCCGTCGACCCGTCGAGATGCGGCGAAGGTCGATGGCCGACGCGGTGTCCGACAGCTCGCGTGTTCGGCAGCTCGCGGTGTCCGGCAGCTCGCGGTGTCCGGCAGCTCGCGGTGTCCGACAGCGCAGGGCGGACGGCGTCCCGCTCGCCGACCGGCATCCGGGGGCCTGGGCTGGCCTGTAACACGCTGTTGCACGCGGTGGTCGGTCGTTGAGGGTGCTTCGAGCCCGTTGGAACGGGCTGGAAGCAGCGCGAACGGCCGGGCAGAGCCCGCAACGGCGTGTTACATGAGCCCTCCGCACGGCGGCGCAGACCCGGAGACGGGTCGTGTGCCCCACACACCGCCCTAGCGGGTTCTCAGGCACACGACCCACCTAACGCGCCCGCGCGAGCACACCCCGCAAGCCGAACCTCCATCGGCGGGCGCCCCGCTGATCGACGCCGCTGACGGCGCCGACACGCACGTCGTCCCGCTGGCCCCGTCCGGTGAGACTCCCGGGACCGGTGCGGCCGACGGCACCAGTGCCAGATCCTGGCGACCACACCTGTCCCGATCGGTTCGCCGTCCGCACGGGGAGCCCGTCAGCCGTCGCCGCGTCGTGACAGGCCCGACGGGTCAGCGGGGCGCGACGGAGGGCACGTCGGCGCGCACCCCGGACGGGCGCACCGGCACGACCGCCGTACCGCCGTTGCTGGTCACCACGAGCGACGCGGCCACCGGCGTGCTGCCGGAGACCAGCGTGAGCGCGGCGGTCCCCTCGGGCAGGTCCAGCGTGGCGCCGCGATCCGCGGCGACCTCGACCCGGGCGTCCTCGCCCAGCACGGTGCCGCGGCTGTCGTAGGCCCGGACCTGGACCACGCCGGGGCGCCGGGCCCCACCGAGCACCAACCGTGCGTCGCCCTCGGGGACCACGACCGCGGCCGGGGCCCGGAGCAGCTCCGCGCCGCCGACGGCGGCGAGGTCGCCCCGGACCAGCGAGCGGACCGTCGACAGCAGCGGACCGCTGCCCTCGACCACGAGGCCGATCATCCCCTCCTCGGCCTTCTCGGAGACCAGGGAGCGCAGCGGGACCCGGACCTGGCTCTGCGGCGGCACCACCACGTCGTCGCTGTCGCTGGGGGTGAAGACCGCCTCGGCGGTCATCACGCGGACGGTGGCGCGCACCTCGTCGTCGCCGGGGTTGGCGACGTACAGGTACTTCTGCACCCCGCCGGGCGCGACCCCGAGCAGCAGGTTCTCGGCGGAGGCGCGCGGCTGCGCGGGCAGCGTGTCGGTGGACGGCTGGCCCGCCCCGAGGGGATCCCAGCTGTGCTCGACCGTCATCGACACCCGGCCCCGGCTCACCGAGAGGTGCGCGGCGACGTCGATCCGGCGGGGCGCCTCGGCGGCGAGGTCGACGCGCAGCACCTGGTGGCCCTGGATCGTGACGCCCCGACCGGCATCCTCCTCGATCGGGCCCGACGGGCCGATCAGGGTGACGTCGACGACCGCGTTGCTGTCGTCCGGGTTGACCAGCGTGAGCACCGAGCCGTTGCGCGCGGTCGCGCCGAGGCCGAGGAACCACTCGTCGTACGCCGGCGCGCGGCACGGCGCGGCGACGGACGGCTCGCGGCGGCCGGCGACCAGGCCGGGCGCCGCCTCGCCCTGCGCCTCGAGGGTCACCACGCCGCTGGCGCGGGGGACCTCGACCGGCGCCTGGTCCGGGACCTCGATCGTCGACTCCCGACGGAGCTCCGTGCGCCCGGACCTGACGGTGACCTCCCCGCCGGCGACCTCGGGGACCCGCAGCGCCAGCACCTCGGCATCGCCCGCGGCCACCGGCGGCGGGCAGACCAGCGTGCTGTCGGTGAGCTCGGAGCCGGCCGGCGGCCGGACGGACGGCACGGGGTCGGCCTCCGCGCCGATCACCGCGACGCTGGCGAGCACCACGGCCGGCAGCGCGACCGCGAGGCCGACCAGCAGGTCGATGCGGCGCCCACCGCCGCCGGCCCGACGCCCGGTCGGCGCGGGCTCCTCGGCACGGGCGGCGCGACGCCCACCCGCCGGCGGGGTCGACGGGGTCGACTCGGCGGCCGGGCCGGCGGTCTCGGTCGGCTCGCCGTCGCGGGGGGTCTGGGGCTCGCTCACGAACGGCTCCTTCGGACGGTGGGCAGGGCCCAGACGACGAGTACCGGGATGGCGACCAGCTGCAGCACCAGCAGCACGATCCGGGGCCACGACCGCGGCCCCTCCACGCTGTCGGCGGGCGGCGGGTCGACGACCTCCCAGGCGGCAGTGGCGCGGTCGGCCGAGCTGGCCCGTTCCAGGCCCCCGGTGGCGTCGAGCCGGGCGGCGATGTCGCCGTCGACCGGGGCCGGCAGCACCAGGTAGGCCACGCCGCGACCGCGCAGCTCCTCGACCGCGGTCGGCGAGGGCGCCGTCACCAGCGCGGTGATCGTCTCGGTGACCTCGGGGTCCTCGGGGGTGAGGGCGATGATCTCGTCCTCCCCCACGGTCGGCCCGTCGCCGCGGACCGTCTCGTAGGTGAGGCCGTCGGCGATGCTGCCGCGCAGCACCAGGATGCCGTTCTGGTCGGCCTCCTCCGCCCGCTGCTGCATGTAGACGGGGATCCCGGTCTCGGGCCGGGCCTCGAGCTGGTCGGCACCGTCCACGGCGAACCACACCAGGCCGCCGATGGGGGCCACGACGGCGACCAGGGCACCGACGGCCAGGCCGCCGCGCAGGGCGCGGCCGAGCATCGAGCGGTCCCCGGGGCGCAGGGCCGCACGGATCCCGACCCCGCCGACCACGACCGCGGTCACGAAGCTGCCGTGCAGCAGCAGCAGCACCGGCCCGAGGCCCGGCTGCTGCTGGTCGACCCCCGGGAGGTCGATCATGGTGACCGCGAGCGGGATCGCCACCACCGCGGCGACCGCCGCCACGAGCCAGCACAGCAGCGCGGCCACCCGGCTCGCTCGCGGAACCAGCGCGATAGCGGCCAGTACCGGGAGGATCAGGCCGATCCACAACGGGGCGCCCGACTCGCCGAACCGGCCGGCGAGCAGCTCGCCGCCACCGGTCGCCGGCGTCGGCCAGCGCCCGATCTCCAGGAACAGCGCGGTCCCGGCACCGTGCCACAGCGCCGGCAGCCACCAGGGGGCCAGCACCACCACCGGCACGGCCAGGCCTGCCAGCGGCGGGCCCCACACGGAGCGGTCACGGATCGCGGCGCGGACCAGCAGCGCGGCCGCGCCGAGCACCACCGCGGCGAGGGCGGCGAAGAGCCACCACATCACCGGCATCACCGCGACCAGCAGGGCGAGGATGAGGCCGGCACGCCAGGCGGCCCGCCAGCGGCGGGACGGCTCGGGGTCGGCGAAGCCGAGGGCGGCGTGGGCCATCCAGGGGAGCAGCGTGGCGCCGACCAGGACGCCCCAGCGTCCGCTCCCCCAGGCGCCGGCGGCCAGCGGGACCACGGCGTAGGTCACCGATCCCCAGACCAGCAGCCAGCGGGGCGCGCCGGCGGGCGTGAGCAGGCGGGCCAGCACCCGGAGGAAGCGCCAGGCGCCCCAGACCGCCAGCGGCGCGGCGGTGATCAGGAGCAGGGACATCGTCCAACCGGGGCCGAGCGCAGAGCCGAGGACCGCCAGCGGCAGGACGTAGCCGCCGGCCGGTACGGCGGACCCGAAGCCCAGCGCGTGCCAGCTCTCCAGGTGCAGCGACCACCAGGTGCCGCGGTCGCTCGGCGCGGGCGAGAGCGCGCCGCCGGAGATGTCGCCGAACGCGCCGCGGGCTCCGACCAGCAGCACCAGCACCACCAGGGCGAGCACCACCGCGACCGGGTCGGTGAAGAAGCGGACCACCCAGCCGGAGTCCTCGAAGTCGTCCTCGTCGTCCGCGGTCGGGCGGCGGACCGGTGCGGCGGCGGGGTCCTTCTCCGCCGCCGCGGCCCGCCGGCGCTCGGCGACGTCGGCGGCCTGGTTGGTGGCGGCGGCCAGCAGGTCGCCGAAGAAGTCCAGGCCGTGGCGGTAGGGCACCCACCAGGGCGCCAGCAGCCGGCGCACCCGTTCGGTGTCGGGACCCGCGCCGCCGCGCGCGGCGGCGTACTGCTGGGCCCGGTGGCGCCGCGCCGCGTGGATCAGGCCCGGACGGGAGGCCATCGCGACCACCGCGGCCAGCTCGTCCAGCGCCTCGCCCACCGAGCGGACGACCAGGAAGCCGAGCGTGCGCAGCAGCGACCCCAGCACGATCCGGACCAGCTGGAACGGGAGCGCGAACGGCCGCACGTTGGCCAGCAGCGTGAAGATCGCGGCGCGGCGCTCCTGGAAGTGCGTGTGCCGTCCGGTCAGCGGCGTGCGGCGGACGCCGCGGTGCGCGGCCTCGGCGTGGAAGACGACGGCCGAGGGCACCACCAGCGTGGTCCGGCCGCTGGCGGCGGCGCGCCAGCCGAGGTCCAGGTCGTTGCCGAACATCGGCAGCTGCGGGTCGAAGCCGTCGAGGGCCTCCAGGGCCAGGCGGCGGGCCAGCAGGCCGGCGCTGTTGACCGCGAGCACCTCGCGCACCTCGCCGTGCTGGCCCTGGTCGTACTCGCCCCGCTCCAGGCCGGTCTCGCGGCGGCCGGTGCCGCTGATGGTGACGCCGACCTCCAGGAGGCGACGCAGGGACGGCCACTCACGCAGCTTCGGGCCGAGGAAGTCCGCCTCGGGGCGCTCCGCGGCCGCCGCCAGGAGGGCGGCGAGCGCGGTCGGCTCGGGGCGCGAGTCGTCGTGGAGCAGCCAGACCCACTCCGGCTCCTCGCCGCGCTCGGCCAGCTCGATCAGGCCACGGTTGATCGCCTCGGGGTAGCTGGTCCCCGACCCGGTGCGCAGCACCGTGACCGGGACGCCGCGGTCCCGCAGGCGGCTCTCGACGAGGTCGGCGCTGCCGTCCTTGGAGCCGGTGTCGACGGCCACCACGCCGGCGACGGAGACCGTCTGGTCTGCGATCCCGTCGAGGACCGCGGGTAGCCAGGTCGCGCCGTCGTGGCTGACCAGTAGGACGGTGACCCTCGGGTCACCCTGCTCGATCGGCGCTGCCACGACCGGTCACCCTACGTGCGTTCGGGTGACCGGTCGAACCAGCGCCGCCGTCACGAGCGACGGTGGCAGCGCGCGCCGGAGACTGCTGAACAGCAGGCTCTAGACCGCGCGCTTCTTCAGCTTCCGGCGCTCGCGCTCGGACAGCCCACCCCAGATGCCGAATCGCTCGTCGTTGGACAGTGCAGCCTCGAGGCACTCGATCCGAACCTCGCAGGTCTGGCAGACCTTCTTGGCCTCCCGCGTCGAACCACCCTTCTCAGGGAAGAACGCCTCGGGGTCAGTCTGCGCGCACAGTGCGCGCTCCTGCCAGCCCAGCTCTTCGGACTCCGCCTCGACCAGGAAGAGTTCCCTCACCTTTCCGCCCCTTTCGACCCCCGTGCCCCGTCGCGGTCACCGACCGGCTGCCTTGCCGACCGTTTCCCCGTCCCGCGAACGACGCTAATGGAATTACACGCATGTCATACACCGAGAGTCAAGCCTCCGTCTGGTATTTGCAACCCCCCGTCGAACCCGCATCACCGGACCGGCAGAGTTGTCCTCCATGAAGAAGCTGACCGTCCTGTCCGGCGGCATGGGAGGCGCGAAGTTCCTGCAGGGACTCCTGCACGGAATCGCGACCGGGCGACTGCCCGGCGTCTCCCCCGACGCCCAGGTGAGCGTGATCGCCAACAACGGCGACGACTGGTGGGTCCACGGCCTCAAGGTCTGTCCGGACCTCGACACCGTGATGTACACGCTCGGCGAGGGTATCGACCCGGTCCGCGGCTGGGGACGGCGGGAGGAGACCTGGAGCGCCAAGGAGGAGCTGGCCGCCTACGGCGTCGAGCCGACCTGGTTCGGACTGGGCGACCGCGACATCGCCACCCACCTGGTGCGGACCCAGATGCTGGAGGCCGGCTACCCGCTCTCCGCCGTCACCGAGGCGCTCTGCCGGCGCTGGCTCGCGCCGCGGTACGGCGACCGGCTCCGCCTGCTGCCGATGACCGACGACCGGGTCGAGACCCACGTCGCCGTCGACGACGAGGCCTCCCCCAGCGGGCTGCGCGTGGTCCACTTCCAGGAGTACTGGGTGCGCCTGCGCGCGGCCCAGCCGGCCCGCACGGTGGCCATGGTCGGGCTGGAGTCGGCCCGGCCGGCGCCCGGCGTGCTCGAGGCGATCGGCGAGGCCGACGTGGTGATCCTGCCGCCGTCCAACCCGGTGGTCTCGGTCGGCACCATCCTCGGTGTCCCCGGCGTCCGGGACGCGGTCCGCGCCACCGACGCCCGCGTGGTCGGCCTCTCCCCCATCGTCGGCGACCGACACGTGCGCGGCATGGCCGAGCAGATGCTCACGTCGATCGGCGTCGAGGTCAGCGCGGCCGGCGTCGGACTGCACTACGGCCCCCGGACCGCGGGCGGCGTCCTGGACGGCTGGCTGGTCGACGAGCGCGACCGGGCCCAGGTCGCGCGCGTGGAGGAGGGCGGCCTGGCCTGCGCCGCCGCGCCGCTGATGATGACCGACCACGACGCCACGGCGGCGATGGCCGCCGCCGCCCTCGACCTGGTCACCGGCCGGTGAGCTCCGAAGCCCCGGCGCGCGTCTCGGTCCACGCCCCCGACGGCGTCCCCGAGGTACGGGCCGGCGACGACCTCGCCGCGCTCCTGCTGCCGCTGCTCGACCTCGCCGACGGCGACATCCTGGTCGTCACCAGCAAGGTGGTCAGCAAGGCCGAGGGCCGGGTGGTCACCGGCGACCGGGAGGAGTGGATCGACGCCGAGACAGAGCGGCAGGTGGCCGTGCGCGGGGCCACCCGGATCGTGCGCAACCGACTCGGGCTGACCATGGCCGCCGCCGGCGTCGACGCCTCCAACGTGACCGCCGGGGCCGTCGTACTGCTGCCGGTGGACCCGGACGCCTCCGCTCGGCGCCTGCGCGAGGCCGTGGCCGAGCGCACCGGCCGCAACGTGGGGGTGATCGTCACCGACACGGCCGGCCGCCCCTGGCGGGAGGGACAGACCGACATCGCGATCGGCGCGGCCGGCGTGGTCGTCCTGGAGTCGTTCGCCGGCCGGACCGACGAGCACGGCAACGAGCTCGCGGTGACCGCCCCCGCCGTCGCCGACCAGGTCGCCGGCGCCGCCGAGCTGGCCCAGGGCAAGCTCGCCGCCCGCCCCTGTGCCGTCCTGCGCGGCCGCGCCGACCTCGTGCTGGGGCCGGGCGAGCACGGCCCGGGCGCGGGCGCGCTGATCCGGCCCGACGGCGGCGACATGTTCGGCTTCGGCGCCCGGGAGGCCGTGGTGGCCGCGGTGGCCGGGCGCCCCGAGGACAGGCGCCCGTTCGGCGCGCCGGCCGCGGCCGGCGACCTCGCCGCGGCGCTGGCCCGGACCGGGAACCCGGCCACGATCGTGGCCGAGGACGACGTGCGCTGCGCCGCCGGCTCCCCGGCGGCGGTCGCGATCGTGGCCTTCGCCCACGGATGGATGGTCGACGAGCCGGGGCCCGAGGGGCGAGGCGGTCTCCGGATCCGACCGGCCACTCCGTAGACTTCGCGCCGACCAACCCCGCTCACCTGAGATCCCGAGGTACCGCTCCCGTGGCCAAAGCCAGCAAGACCGCGAAGTCGGACCGTCAGAAGGTCATCGACGACATCCGACGCTCCCAGCGCAACGCCGAGAAGCGCCAGGGACGGATCATCGTGGTGGTCTGCGTCGCCATCGCCCTGCTGATCATCGGCGCCGCGGCCTTCAGCCCGGTCAAGGGCTGGATCGAGCGGCAGCAGTACAAGGGCAAGACGCTCGGCGAGATCGGCGCCGGCGCCGAGGTCTGCTCCCCCGTCGTCACCCGCGACGCCGAGGGCAACCAGGACCACGTGGACGAGGGCGTCCCGGTCGACTACGAGTTCGCGCCGCCCGCGTTCGGCGCGCACTGGAACGTCGGCGGTGGCGTCGCGCCGGTCTCGATCGCGACCCGGTTCTACACCGCCAGCACCCGCCCGCCGCTCGAGGCGCTGGTGCACAACCTCGAGCACGGCTTCACGGTCCTCTGGTACGACGAGACGGTCGCCGAGGACAGCTCGATGCTGGCCGCGGTCAAGTCGATCGCCGCGACCCTCGACGTCAACGACACCAACAGCCGCTACTCGTTCATCGCCGTCCCGTGGACGGCCGAGGACGAGAAGGAGACCGGCGCGTTCCCCGACGACCAGCACGTCGCGTTCACCCACTGGACCGCCAAGGGCGGCAAGTCCGGCGACCAGCAGGAGGGCGTGTGGCAGTACTGCTCCGAGCCCAGCGGCGCCGCGCTCGACACGTTCATGAAGGACTACCCCTACACCGACGCCCCCGAGCCCGTCGGCGGCGGCCAGATGGGCTGACGCCCCCACACCCATCGCGTGAGGGGTCAGGTCAGGTCGGCGCGGCCGCTCTCCTTGAGCGCGGCGACGATCGCCTTGACCTCCTGCGCTCGCTCGCGGGTGGTGACCAGCAGCGCGTCGTCGGTGTCGACGACCACGACGTCCTCGAGGCCGACCACGGCGACGGTGCGCCCGGACCCCGGGACGACCAGCCCGGTGGCATCGACGACCTGCACCCGTGACTCCTCGCCGAGGACCGTCACCGCACCGGCCGACTCGCCGGCGGCCAGCAGTGTCGCCAGGGAGTCGAAGTCGCCCACGTCGTCCCAGCCGAAGTCGCCGGGGACCGTCGCGACCCGGCCCACGTCCGCGGCCGGCTCCGCGACCGCATGGTCGATCGCGATCTTGGGCAGCGTCGGCCAGACCTCCTCGAGCGAGGTCGGGTCCGCGGCCAGCGCCCGCAGCGCGCCGGCGAACGCGGGGTCCTGCTCGGCCAGCAGGTCGAGCAGGACGCTGGGCCGGACCACGAACATCCCCGCGTTCCAGCGGTACTCCCCCGAGGCGAGGTAGGTCTCGGCGACGGCGACCGACGGCTTCTCGACGAACGCGGCGACCCGCCGGGCGCCGGGGAGTCCTGGGAGCTCCTCCCCCTGCCGGATGTAGCCGAAGGCCGACGAGGGTCCGGTCGGCTCGATCCCGAGCGTGACCAGCCAGCCCTCGCGGGCGGCGCCGACCGCCGTCTCGACCGCGGCCGCGAACGCGGCATCGCCGCCGATCACGTGGTCGGCGGCGAACGACCCCATCACCTCGGCCCCGCGCCGCTCGAGGACGGCGGCCGCCCAGCCGATGGCGGCCATCGAGTCGCGGGCCGACGGCTCGGCGAGGATCGTGTCCGGGCTCAGCCCCGGCAGCTGGGCGGCGACCGCCGCGCGGTGCGCCCGCCCGGTCACGACCATCACCCGGTCCCCGGCCATCGGCGCCAGCCGGTCGGTGGTCTGCTGCAGCAGCGTGCGCCCCGTCCCGGTGAGATCGTGCAGGAACTTGGGCGAGGCCGCACGCGACAGCGGCCACAGCCGGGTGCCGGCGCCGCCGGCGGGGATCACCGCCCAGAAGCCGGCGAGCGAGCCGCCCCGGTCCTGCTGCCCGTCCGGACCCTCAGTCGCTGCGCACATGCGCGGCACACTAGTGTCCCGGACTTCGGATCCGCATCCGGGACACCAGAGCATCGACGGGGCCCGCAGGGGGTCGGGTCCCTGCCGCCTATCCTCGGCCCGTGAGCACCGGCACCCCCACCACCTTCGCCCAGGTCCTGGCCGCGCGGCTGCGGCACGAGCCCGGCCGCCCCCTGGTCACCTTCTACGACCACGCGACCGACGAGCGGGTCGAGCTCTCCGTGACCACCTACGCGAACTGGGTGGCCAAGTGCGCCTCCCTGCTCGTCGACGAGCTGGGCCTGGAGCGCGGGGACCTCCTGCGCATCGACCTGCCGACGCACTGGCTCTCCACGGTCTTCCTCGGCGCCGCCTGGACGGCGGGACTGGTGGTCAGCGATGCGGAGGACCCCGCGGCCGTGGTCTGCGGCCCCGAGACGCTGGAGCGCTGGGCGCCGGAGGCGGACGAGCGGGTGGTGCTGGCCTGCGCGCTGCTGCCGCTCGGTGTCCGGTTCCGCGACGGCGTACCGCCCGGCGTGCACGACGTGGGCGTGGAGGTCTGGTCCCAGCCGGATGCCTTCATCCCCTGGGACCCGCCCGGCGGCGAGGACCCGGCCACCGATCTCGCTGGCACGGTCACCACCCACGAGCAGATGTGGAGAGCGGCCGCCGCCGGGGATCTGCTTCCCAGCGGCGGCCGCCTCCTGACGGTCGCGAACCCGGCTTCCCCACCAGGAGTCGCGACCTTCGTCGAGCCGCTCGCGAACGGCGGCTCGATGGTCCTGATCGCCCGGACCGAGCAGTCGCGGCTCGAGGCGACGTACGTCGCCGAGCGCGCGACCGCTCGCTTCCCTGTCTGAACGACCCGGACTGCTCTGCGGTCCCTCGGTCAGCCGACCAGGTCGTAGGCGGCCGCCTTCCCGATCCGGATCGGCTTGCCCAGCCCCGAGGCCGTGGTCGGCATCAGGAACAGCTCGCGGGTGGCGCGACGGCGCAGGATGAGGTCGCCGTGGTCGTCGCCGTCCACCGAGGACACCCCGAGCGACCAGTCGTAGCCGCTCAGCGGCGAGCCGAGGGACTTGCTGTGGGTCCAGCCACCCGGCCCGTTGCCGTACCAGAGGGTGAGGGAGCCGCTGTTGCGCACCAGGCTGTCCGGGGCGCCGTCGGCGTCCCAGCGACCGATGGCGAGGTGACGCGATCCGGAGACCGCGCTGTGCGCCACGTACGGCGTACCGAGCCCGCCCAGGCCCTTGCCGGGGTAGATCATCATGTCCGCCTTGCGCGGCTGCCCCATCAGGTCCGGGTAGCCGTCACCGGTCGCGTCGCCGACGGACGCCAGCATCTGCACCCCGCCGAGGTTGCTGGTGAGCAGCACCGGCTCCTCGAAGGTGCCCTTGCCGGCGCCCCGGTACAGGTAGAGGTTCTCGCCCCGACGGGTCAGGAAGTCACCGAAGCCGTCGCGGTCCCAGTCGCCGGCGTTGAGCAGCACCTTGGCCGTGGAGAGGTCCATGCCGGTGTCGACGCGGCGCCCGCGGGCCACCGTGCCGTCCGCCTTCCGCCGCAGCGGGAGGATGAAGCCACGACCGTCCGACGCGCGGCGCACCACCAGGTCGGAGACCGGACCCCGCGCCAGGTTCGACTCCAGGTCGCGCCCGTCCCAGCCGGCCTGGGTCTGCGCCGCCAGGGTGCGGATCCGGCCGACCTTGGCGTACAGGTACTTGCCCGGGCACGCGGTGGAGCCGGCGTCGCGGTGGCCGTTGATGGCCGCGAAGTTCCGGGAGGTGACGTACTGGCTGGTCGAGGAGGCGTCGACCCCGTGCAGGGAGAGCTTCCAGGCGAACAGCGCGCCGTAGGCGCTGATCATGGCCGACGAGGGCTTGGCGGTCTCGTAGTTGCCGATCGCGGAGGCCGCGAAGGAGTCGTCGTTGTAGCCCAGCGTGTGCGCGCCGACCACCGGCCGGTCGACGCCGCCGTAGCGGCCCTCCCAGATCCGACCGAACCGGTCGACCAGGAAGTTGTAGCCGATGTCGCTCCAGCCACGGGACCTGGTGTGGTACGCGTAGATGCCGCGGATGATCCCCGGCACCTCGGCACGGGTGTAGTTGTTCGCGTTCACCGTGTGGTGGACGAAGCCGGCGTGCACCTCGTAGTAGTGCAGCGAGGACTTGTCCCGCAGCCGCTCGTCGGCTCCCCACTGGGCCCGCGAGAAGATCTTCGGCTTCGGCGTGGTCGCGGCGACCGCGAGGCCCAGCTCGTCGCCCTCGCCCTCGGCGCCGTCGGTCTCCTCGTCGGCCCCCTCGGCCCCTTCGGCGCCGTCCGCGCCGTCGGTGCCCTCCGTCCCGTCGGTGCCGTCGTCGGTGGCGGTGGCGCGCGCCGTGGTGGCCCGAGCCGAGGCGGTCCCACCCAGGGCGGCGGTGTTGATGGCCGGCGTCTCCTGGGCCACCTTCTTCTCGGTGCCGGGGTCGATCACGGCCAGCTTCAGGTCGGACGGGGCCGCCTTCGTGGTGTCGATCTGCACCTGGACGCGGTCGACGTCGCCGATCAGCAGCGGGTCGGAGCCGGGACGCGACTGCTTGGCCTCGGCGCTGTCGGCGTCGGGGCCGTGCTCGTCGTGGTACTCGACGGTGGTCCAGTCCGACCACTCGCCGTCGGTCCGGGTGCGCGCCTTGAGGGCGATCGCGTCGTCGGCGACCTTCGTCCCGTGGGCCCAGGTCACGCCGACGGCACCGTAGCCGCTCACCGGCAGGGCGTCGGTGACGATCCGGCTGCCGCCGCCGGTGGTCCGGCGGGACGAGGCACGCAGCGCGCCCGGCGCCAGCCGGGCGCCCTTCGGGGCGGTCAGCGCGTACTCGCTGACCACCGGGTCCACCGGGGCCGCGGCCACCTGCGTCGGGATCGTCGCCGCCCGCAGGTAGGCGACCTCACCCTCGGTCTTCTCCTCCGCGGCGGTGGTGCCGCCCGCGGGAACCGGGCGCACGTCCATGGTCACGGTACGAGCGGCCGGCGTGAGCACGGCGAGGATGACGGCGAGCGTCAGCAGCTGTTGGCAGAGGACGATGAACCGGCCCTTGCGGGCCCGGCCGACGGCAGGGGAAAACATCGCAGATCAACTCCGTTTGTGCGAGGGGAAGGATTCACACAAGGAGCAACTTTCACAGCAGTCACAGGAGTTTGGTAGTTTTCGTGAGTAACTACACGCGTGTAATTTCCACTCGACACGCCGACGAAATCACGGATTGTCAACTTGTCGGCGGATTGTCGGGACGAGGTCCCGACTCGGGCCACCCGCGCGCATCACCGCGGGCCGACGACCGTCGCTACGCCGGTCAGGAGGCGCGCCGGCGGCGGCGGATCCGCTCCCGCCGGCGACGCAGCCGCACGAGCACCGAGAGGTAGACCACCAGGTCCTCCACGGCCGCCTCGACCGGGTCCGCGGCCCCACGCCAGGCCGGTACGCCGTGCAGCCGGCGCCGCATCCGGCGCCGGGTCCGGCGACGCCGCCGGCGCGGCAGCAGACGCTGGCTGCGCCGCCGTACGGTGCGGCGGAGCCGACGGGCGCCCTGCCGCGCTGCCGCCAGCAGCTCCTCCTCGGTCGGCGGGACGTGCTCGTCCTCGACCGCGTGGGCAGCGTCCTCCCCCGGCGCCGGGAGGTCGGCCAGGTCGCCGTGGACCACGACACCGTGGTGCTCGACGGCATCCCGGATCCGGCGGTTCCAGCCGAGCGCGTCGCGGAGGGTCGCCCGGTCCAGCAGCGCGCGGCGCTCGCGCTTGCGCCGGGTGCCGAGGTTGTTCAGCCCGAGGTCGTTCTTGACGATCGTGTGGTCGCGCACCCGCTCCAGCTCGATCACGGCGTTGACCCGCCGGACCAGCTCGGCCGACGGGTAGCCCAGCGACTCGTTGGTCTCCTTCGGCTCCGCCGCGAACGATGCGCCGTCGACGTCCAGCACCTCGCAGAACTGGTGCCACAGCCGGTCCTTGGGCGCGCCCGGCGCGGGCACCACCACCACGTGCACCTGCTCGGGGGGCAGCACCGAGCACCAGACGCGCAGCATCCGCGGCACGTCGATGGTCTCGGCGAAGCGGCTGGCCGTGGCGACGCCCACCCGCGACAGCAGACCGGCCACCCGGCCGCGGCCGCGCATGCCCAGCCGCACCAGGCGCCGGAACCTCGGCCAGGGGGTGGTGCCGCCGCTGGTGATCGTGGTCTGCCACAGCGCAGGCACCACCGCCGCGGTGTCGCGCACGGTGATCACCACGCGGATCTCGCAGCCCTCCAGGGAGTCCACCACCCGCCGGGCCTGACTCGGGTCGGCGAAGGCGAGGAACTCCATCGAGAGCAGGCTCACCGGATGCTCGCTGGTCCGCATCTGCGTGCTCAGCCGCTCCCAGGCGCCGGCATTGCGGGCCCGGATGTCGGGGTCCCGGGCGCCCATGCCGAGCAGCTCCTGGACCGCGTAGATCTGCTGGCTCCAGGTCTCGCCGGCCAGCTCGACGCCCTTGTCCAGCAGGGCCTCCGCGTTCGCGTACGCCTTGCCCTGGAGATAGGTGGTTCCGGTCTTCATGGCTCCGATGTGGAGCACGACCACGTGACGCTCGGGCACCAGACCTCGGTTGTTCAAGCAGGACCTGCGGAGGGCGGACGGACGGCGCACACAATAGCCTGTCCGGGTGCCCAACCCCGTACCACCGAGCCCCGAGCCGGCGCGCGCCTCCGAGACGCCCGGCCCGCCGGACCCGGCGATGGAGTGGGCGCTCGCCCTCCGCGACGGGTCGACCACTCCCTGGCGGTCATGGTTCGCGGCCGGGCCCTCGGACACCCCGGCACAGCACCCGACGAACCACCCGACGAACCACCCGGCGAACCACCCGGCGACGTCGGGCACGGGGCGGCGGCTGCCGTTCCTCCCCGGAGCGCAGCAGCTCGAGCTCCTGCGCCGACTGAACCTGGCCGCCGCCGGTCGCCCGCTCCCGACCGGCATGGCGGACCGGGTGCTGCGCGCCGGCAGCACCGACCGTGGCCGCGGCGACCTGCCGCTGGTCGGCATCGCCACCGACGGGTTCGGCCCACCGCCGGTCGACCCTGCCACGCTGCCCGCCGAGGACCTCCTCAAGGTCGCCGCGGGTCTGCTGGCCGAGGAGGTGATCACCCGGGCAGCGCCGCGCGAGCCGCACACGCCCACCGCCCGCTGGCGCCGCGCACCGCGCTTCGTCGGCGACCCCTGGGCCACCGAGTTCGCCTACCACGCGCCCCGGTGGGGCAGGGCCGCGCGGACCGGCGGCCGCACCTACCTGCTGGCCGGCGACCTCGGGACGCTGGCCGCGCACGCGTGGGCGGCGCGGACCGTCGACGGCGGGGGGATGGACCTCGGCCGATGGCTGCGCGACCGGATCACCGCCGACCGGCTGCCGCCGGTGCTCGACGTCGCGGCGCACGCCCGCCGCGTCGCCGACCGGGTCGGCGTACCGAACACCGTCGTGGTGCTGGACCCCGCGCAGCTGCCCAGCGGCAAGCGGCCGCCGGCACCGCCGGCGGTGAGCCTGGACGCCCTGGAGCTGACCCGCCTGGTCGGGCGCCCCCTCGGCCTCCTGACGCCTGCGGCCGAGCGTCGTCGACTGCTCGCTCACCACCTCGTGCCCCGCCTCGCGGCACACCCCGGCGGGTCCGCACCGGCCCTCTCGGTGCCCGACCCCTGGCGCTCGCACCTGGCCCGGCATGCCGACCACCTGGTCACCCACCTGAGGCGGGCGGGCTACCCTCTGCTCGGCTCGCACGAGCGGCTGGTGCCATCGGGGGCACCCCACCGTGACCTGCGAGAGCCCACGCCGGATGCCGTGCTGGCCCTGGCCCTCGACCTGCTCCTCGACCCGAAGGAAGATCCCTGGTGACCCGCATCCTGCTCCACGTCGGGACGCCGAAGACCGGGACCTCGTACCTCCAGGACGTCCTGTTCCGGAACCAGCGGGTCCTCGCCGGGGCCGGCATCCTCTACCCGGCCGACCGGTTCGACGCGCACTTCCTGGCCGCGCTCGACCTGATGCAGCTGCCCTGGGGCGGGCTGGAGCGGGAAGCGGTCGGCGCCTGGGACCGGCTGGCCGGCAGGGTGGCGGAGTCCGAGCAGGACACCGTCATCATCAGCCACGAGATCCTGGCCCGCGCCGGGCGCGCGCACGTCGAGCGGGCGCTGACCTCGCTCGGCCGCGACCGCGGCGCCGAGGTGCACGTGCTGGTCTCGGCGCGTGACCTGACCCGCCAGATCCCCGCGGAGTGGCAGGAGAACGTCAAGCACCGGGCCGAGCTCGGGTACGCGGAGTTCCTGCGCCAGATCGCGGCGCCCGAGCGGGCAGGACGGATCGCGTCGTGGTTCTGGGGGGTCCAGGAGCTCCCCGACATCCTCGGCCGCTGGGCCGGCGACCTTCCGCCCGAGCAGGTGCACCTGGTCACCGTGCCGCCGCCGGGCTCGGACCCGGGCCTGCTGTGGCAGCGCTTCACCGAGGCGTTCGGCCTGGCCGGCCTCGACCTGGACCTGGGCAACGACCGGTCCAACCCGTCGCTCGGCGTGCCCGAGACCGCGCTGGTGCGCCGGATCAACCTGTCGATGAACTCGCAGCTGCCGCCGCCGGACTACCGGCCGCTGGTCCGCGAGCTGCTGGCACACCAGACCCTCTCCCAGCGCCGGGGCTCCCCGCGCCTGTCGCTGCCGGCGTCGATGCGCGGCGTGGTCCACGAACGGGAGCAGGCCTGGATCGAGGAGCTGGGCCGCCGCGGCTACCACGTCGTGGGCGACCTGGCCGACCTGCGCGGCGCCGACCCCGTCGACGGCGACGACGCCACGCCCTGGCCCGACCCCGACCACCCCGACGAGGCGGCCGTCGCCGACGCGGCGCTGGACGCCATCGGCCGGCTGCTCACCGAGGCGGCCGACGCCCGCCACGAGGTCGAGCGGCTCCGGACCAGGCTGGCCGAGACCGAACGGGCGCTGGCCGAGGCCGGGCACCCCGCCGGGCACCGCTTCCGGTCCCGGGTGGTGGGTGCCCTGGAGCGTCGCCGGACCGGCCGGGTGGTGCTCCGCGGCTACCGGCGGCTCCGGCGCCGCTAGGCCCCTGGCCGGGCACCGTCAGATGTCGGCGCCGTACTGGTCCTCGGCCTCTTCCTCGTCCTCCTCGGACAGGATCCGGCCGTCGTTCATGTCGTCGTCGTAGCGCAGGTACTTCAGCCCCTCGTCGGTCGGGCCGTCGTAGCCGACCCGGCCCTCCTCCAGGACGATCACCCGGTCGCACATCTTCCGCACCGAGCCGCTGGAGTGGCTGACGTAGAACAGCGTCCGGCCGCCCTCGCGCACCTCCTGCATCTTCGCCAGGCACTTGCGCCGGAACGGGCGGTCGCCGACCGCCAGCGCCTCGTCGGCGAGGAAGATGTCGGAGTCGACGTGGATGGCGATGGAGAAGCCCAGGCGCGCGCTCTGCCCCGAGGAGTAGTGGCCGACCTGGGTCTCGAGCTTCTTCTCCAGCCCCGAGAACTCGACGATCTCGTCGAACTTGCGCCGGGTCTCCGCCTCGGACATGCCCAGGATCGCGGCGTTCAGGATCAGGTTCTCCCGGCCCGTGAGCTGGGGGTGGAACCCGGCTCCGGTCGCGATCAGGCCCGCGATCCGGCCGCGGGTCAGCACCTCGCCGGCGTCGGGCCGCATCACGCCGCTGATCATCTTCAGCAGCGTGCTCTTGCCCGATCCGTTGAGGCCCATGAGCCCGATCGACTCGCCCTGCTCGATGGTGAACGAGACGTCGTCGACGGCGCGGAAGGTGTCGCTGACCTTCTGCCCGCGCGACTTCGCCACGGTGACCTGCTTGAAGGTGCGGTGGTAGCGCACCGTGAAGTTCTTCGTGACGTTGGTCAGCTGGATCGAGGTCGTCATCAGAGCCGCTCCGGGATCTTGTTCTCCAACCGGCTGAAGACCACCTGGGCGATCACCAGCATCACCATGCCCGCCACGCAGGCGGCCAGCCCGATCAGCAGCAGGTTCGGCGGCAGGTCCGTCTGGATCGTGTGCTCCGGGTCCGAGGTGGTGCCGACCCAGAACGCGCGCTGGAAGAGCAGCACCGCGTCGGCCAGCGGATTGAGCAGGTAGAACTTGGCGAGCTCGCCGAACCGATCGTCGACCATGCTGTAGGGGTAGATCATCGGCACGCCGAAGCGCACGAACATCAGCAGCACCTGGACCACGTTGCCGAAGTCCCGGAAGAAGACGTTGGCGACGCTGAACACCAGCGCCACCGCGGTCCCGATGGTCATGATCATGACGATCGCGATCAGCATCGCCGCCATCCCGGTCGGGTCGGGCGTCCACCCGTACGCCAGGCACGCAAGGGTCAGGATGATGATCTGCGGGATCACGTGGTAGAGCGAGACCAGCATGGTCGCCACCGGGAACATCTCCCGTGGCAGCGGCATCTTCACCACGATCGACTTGTTCCGCACGATCGAGCGGGTCCCGGCCGAGAACGTCTCGGTGAAGAAGTGGACGATCACCAGGCCGGCGAACATGTGGATCGGGAAGTTCTCCACCTGCTTGTGCAGCTGGAGGATCCCGCCGATGACGGCCCAGTAGACGAAGAACTGCGCGAGCGGGTTGATGTAGGACCACAGCAGCCCCAGGAACGACCCCTGGTAGCGGGCGTTGATCTCCCGGCGCACCAGCAGCCGCAGCAGGTAGCGGCGCTGGAAGACCGCCATCAACCCGTTGTTGGCGCTCGGCGGCGCCAGCGGGACCTCGCTCAGGTCCCGGTGCGCCGGCACCTGGCCCGGCTCACCGGGAGCGGTGGTGGTCTCAGCCATCCAGGTCCTCCGCGGCGGGCGGGCTCTGGTCGAGCCACGGCGAGAAGGTCCGCTCCCAGGTCTCGGGCGAGGTCAGGTCACCCATCGCGGCGCGGTACTGCTCGGCCAGGTCGTCCCAGTGCGTGGCCAGCTCGCGGTGGATCGCCACCGTGCGCTTGACCAGGTCCAGGAAGCGGCCGCGGTCGCGTCGGTAGAACGCCGCCGCGCTGCCGTCGGGCAGCGAGACCAGCGCCGAGTCGTACCGGGCGATCTTGTGCCACTTCGCGTCCTGCGCCGGGATCTCCGCCTCCGGGTGCGCCTGGGCGCCCTCACGCGGCGCGCGCAGCTGACGGATCGGCTGGATCAGCGCCTGGAGCGTGGCCGCGCGACCGGAGATGACCGGCGACGGCTCCTTGCCCTTGCGGGCCAGACGGTGGCGGCGTACCTCGGGGAAGTCGGCCGGGTCGGAGAGCAGCGTGGCGTCGTCGAAGCCCTTCACCAGCTCCTTGAGCTCGGGCAGCGTCGAGCCGAGGACCTCGTGCAGCCGGTCCGGGCCGGCCAGCACGTCCTCCAGCGCCTTGTGCCGCAGCTCCACGGTCGAGTACTGCATCGAGACCAGGTGCTTGATCTGGTGGTTCAGGCTCTCCTGCACCATGCGTCCGCCGCGCGGGTACTTCGAGTGCATCAGCGCGGCGATGAAGCGGTTGCGCACGTGGAAGTAGGCCTGCCAGTCCAGCGCGTCGTTCTTGTCCGTCCACGGCACGTGCCAGACGGCGGCGCCCGGCAGGCTGACGGTCGGGAAGCCGGCCTCCTTGGCCCGCAGGCCGTACTCGGAGTCGTCCCACTTGATGAACAGCGGCAGCGAGAGCCCGATCGTGCGCAGCACCTCGCTCGGGATCAGGCACATGAACCAGCCGTTGTAGTCGACGTCGACCCGGGCGTGCAGCCAGCGGGTCGAGCGCAGGTTCCGCTCCCCCAGGTCCCACGCCCCGACGACGCCGGGCGCCGAGCCCCACCAGAAGGTGTACGGCGACACCTTCTCGCCGAAGCTGTGCAGCTGGGTCTTCTGGTAGATGCTGAACATGTGCCCGCCGACGATGGTCGTGGTGCGGCACAGGTCGCCGAAGGTGACCGCGCGGACGATGCCCTCGGTCTCGCACTCGACGTCGTCGTCCAGCATCATCACGTACGTCGAGCGGCCGGCCTTGAGCCCCTCGTACTGGGCCCGGGCGAAGCCGCCGGAGCCGCCGATGTTGCCCTGCTCGATGATCCGCAGCCTGTCGCCCAGCGCGGCCTGCGCGCCGGCGAAGTGCTCCGAGTCGGTGACCAGCTGGGTGCCCTGCTCCATCACGACGACCTCGTCCAGGCAGCCCTCGAGCTCCTCGGCGTCGCCGAGCTGGCGCAGCAGCTTGGCGCAGAAGTCCTGGCGGTTCATCGTGGTGATGCCGATGGTGACCGTGCCGGCCGGCGCCTGCTCGGCGGGGACCTCCGCGGTCCACTCCGCGGAGGCGACCACCACGTCGTTGTCGGTGCCGACGACGTCGTACCAGTACCAGCCGCCGTCGGTGAACGGCTTCAGCGGAAGGTCGAAGGCGAACTCGCCCTCGGCGCCGGTCACGGTGGCCGAGTCGACCCGCTGCGAGCGGCCGTTGGCCATCGAGCGGTAGACGATCACGCTGCCGCCCGCGCCCTCGAGGCGGACGGTCAGGCGGACCTCGCTGACGACGGTGTGCCGGCGCCAGTAGGAGGCCGGGAAGGCGTTGAAGTAGCTGCCGAACGACATCGTCTCGCCGGCGCGCACCACGAAGGCGGTCCGGGAGAGGATCTGCTCGGGGTGCACCGCGCGGACGCCGCGGGCGGCGTTCTGCATCCGGGTCGCGATCGCGTTGGCCTCGAGGGCCGCACGACTGGCGCCGATGTCGAACTTGTCGGCGTCCAGCGTGGCGGGCTCGGGGTCGACGTAGAGCCGGATCACGTCGGTGTCACGGTCGGTCGGCATGATCTGCCGCATCAGCCGCACCCGGGTGGTGTCGGTCGCGGCGGCCTCGGCGGCGGTCCGGTCGTCGGTCACGGTCATGCGTCCACTCCCCCGCTCTCCAGCGGTGCGCCGTCACGGAAGTGCGGCACGAGCTTGTTGTCGAACATCGACAGCGCCGACCCGATGGCCATGTGCATGTCGAGGTACTTGTAGGTGCCGAGGCGGCCGCCGAAGAGCACCATCGGCTCCGCCTTCGCCCGCTCACGGTACTTGAGCAGCTTGGCCCGGTCCTCGGCGGTGTTGATCGGGTAGTACGGCTCGTCGTCGTCCTCGGCGAAGCGGCTGTACTCGTGGACGATGATCGTCTTGCCCGGGATGTGGGTCTTCACCCGCTCGGGGTGGAAGTGCTTGAACTCCAGCACCCGGGTGAACGGCACCTCCTGGTCGTTGGCGTTGACCACCGCGGTGCCCTGGTAGTCGTCGACGTCGACGACGCTCTCCTCCAGGTCGACCGTGCGCCAGGAGAGACGACCCTCGACGTTGCCGAAGTACTCGTCGACCGGGCCCGTGTAGACGATCGGGACCTTGCCCTTGTACTCGTCCGCGACGTCGAAGAAGTCGACGCCGGTGCGCACCTCGATGTTGGGGTGGTCGGCCATCCGGGTCAGCCACGCGGTGTAGCCGTCGACCGGCAGGCCCTCGTACTTGTCGGCGAAGTACCGGTTGTCGTAGGTGTAGCGGACGGGCAGGCGCGTGATGATGTCCGCGCTCAGCTCCCGCGGGTCGGTCTGCCACTGCTTGGCGGTGTAGCCCTTGACGAACGCCTCGTACAGCGGGCGCCCGATCAGGCTGATCGCCTTCTCCTCGAGGTTCGTGGCGTCCTCGGTGGCGATCTCGCTGGACTGCTCGGCGATCAGCGCGCGCGCCTCGTCGGGGGTGTGCGCCTTGCCGAAGAACTGGTTGATCAGGCCCAGGTTCATCGGGAACGAGTAGACCTGGCCCTGGTACTTCGCGAAGACCCGGTGCTGGTAGTCGGTGAAGTCGGTGAACCGGTTCACGTACTCCCACACCCGCTCGTTGGAGGTGTGGAACAGGTGGGCGCCGTACTTGTGGACCTCGACGCCGGTCTCCTCGTTGACCTCGGAGTAGGCGTTGCCACCGAGGTGGGAGCGCCGCTCGAGGACGAGGACGCGCAGTCCCAGCTCCGTGGCACACCGCTCGGCGATGGTGAGGCCGAAGAAGCCGGAGCCGACGATCAACAGGTCGGGAAGGTCTTGGGGGGTCGACACGACCGGCGAGTCTAGCCGGCCCGGACACGTAATCCGGTTTCGCCGACTCCGGAGCGCGCGCCGAGTCGTGGTCCCTCTACGCTGGTGCGAGTGAACACCAGGTACGGCTTCCTCGGCGCGGCCCGCCTGTTCGGCCTCGCCTGGGTGTGCGGGCTCGTGATGGCTGGTCTGATGGTCGCGATCGCGATCCTCGAGGACCTGCCGATCCGCGATCCCGACGACGTGATGCCCGGCTACGTGCAGTTCCCGCTGATCGTGCTCGCCGCGATCGCCCTCGACATCCTCCCCCGGGTGGCACACCGGGCGCGGCTGCGGGCGACGTGGCGGCCGAGCAGCCTGCGCGGCCTGCTCCGCGAGGTCGTCGGCGAGCGGTGGCCCGCGTCCCACTGGTGGTTCGCGCTCAACGGCCTGCTGGCCTGGTACCTGTGCTACGCCACCTTCCGCAACGTGAAGTCGATGGCGCCGTTCGTGAACGGCCGTGAGTGGGACTCGACGCTGGCCGAGATCGACCGGTTCCTGTTCGCCGGCCACGACCCGGCCGCCGTCCTGCACGCGTGGTTCGGGACCGGCCTCGCGGCACACCTGCTCTCCTTCGTCTACGTCGCCTGGATCGCCCTGGTCCCGGTCTCGATCGCGATCGCGCTGGTCTGGACACGACACACCAGCGCCGGCGCGTGGTTCGTCACCGCCCTCGCGGTGGACTGGGTGCTCGGTGCGCTGCTGTACCTGCTGGTGCCGACGGTCGGACCGATCTACTCCGACGCCGCGATGTTCGAGGAGCTGCCGCGCACCTACGTGACCACGCTGCAGGAGGGGATGTGGCAGGACCGGGTCGCCGTGCTCGCCGACCCCCGCGGCGCGGACACGCTGCAGACCATCGCGGCCTTCGCCTCGCTCCACGTCGGGATCATGGTCACGATCTGCCTGGTGGTGCGGCTGGTCGGGCTGCCCCGGTGGGTCCAGGCCAGCGCCTGGGCGTTCCTGGCCCTGACCGTCCTCTCGACGGTCTACCTGGGCTGGCACTTCGCCGCGGACGTGGTCGGCGGTGTCGCCCTCGGCGCCTTCGCCGTGTGGCTGGCGGGCATCGCGACCGGCAACCGCGAGGGCTGGCGGGTCCGGCTGGTCAGGTCCGAGCCGGCGGCAGCGCCGCTGGATCCGGTCGGCGCATCCGACGCGCGTCCCGCAGTGCCCGAGTGACGTTGCGCGCCTCGGCGCGCCCGCCCCGCACCGGGCTGAGCGCGGCCACGGCGCCGGCGATCAGCCACGGCTTCGCCCGCACCAGCGCGTTCTCGCCGTACCGGAAGTGGACCGCGAACAGGTTGCGGTACATGTAGTACCCCTTCCAGCCCGCCAGGTCGTGCTGCTGGTTGAAGTCGAGCTGGCGGACCAGCACGGCGTCGCGGACCGCGTTCACGCTGAACCCGGCGCGCCGGGCGCGGACCACGTAGTCCACGTCGTCGTAGAAGATGAAGTACGACGGGTCGGGGAAGCCGATCCGCTCGACCACCTCGCGCCGGACCAGGAACCCCTCGAAGGCGGCGTTCTCGACCGGGACCGTCGGCGGCATCGCGGAGCGCTCGCCGTAGGTCGTCTCGACGCTGGAGGTCTTGGGGCGCACCGACAGCGGGTTGCGCAGGTCGAACCGCGTCGCTGCCTTCTCCACCAGCGCGCCGGACTGGTCCTCCCGGACCGCGATCAAGCAGTCCCCCTCGGCCTCCAGCAGCCGGGTCAGGCAGTCCGGCGCCGGGACGACGTCGTCGTCCATCAGCCACATCACGTCGTAGCCCGCGTCGTAGGCCGCACGCACGCCACGGTGGAAACCGCCGGCGCCGCCGAGGTTCTCCTCGGCGTGGATCGGCACCAGGCCGGCCAGCTCGCTGGCCTCCAGCACCGCGCGGGTGTGGTCGGTGCTGGCGTTGTCGACGACGAAGACCGCGTCCGCGGGCCGCTCGAGTCCGGCCAGGCCGGCCAGCATCCCGCGCAGCAGGTCGGCTCGGTTGTAGGTGACCACGACGACCGCGACCCGCTGGCTCGTCGTGCGCTCGGCTCCGCTCACGACAGGTACCGCTCGTGGCCGGAGAAGTCGCCGCGCAGGCCGGCGGCGCCGGCGCGCGCGCTGAGCGCGATCCGGGGCGGCGCCGGGCGGGTGAACAGGTAGAACCAGACCGTCTTCACCCAGAACAGCAGCACGTGCACCCAGCCGCGGTACTCGCGCAGGTTGAGCACGTTGTTGCGGGCCATGCAGTAGTGCTTGAGGTCGCTGGGCGTGTGGTTGTAGGTCGTGCGACCGAACATCATCGGCGTGCCGAGGTCGTCGGTCGCGGGGTGCGCGAAGCGGGCCTCGACCACCGTGGCGATGCGGGCCCCCGCGCGCTCGGCGCGCCACAGGTACTCGACGTCGTCGCCCCAGATGAAGAACTCCGCGCGCGGCAGCCCCATCCGCTCGACCAGCTCGCGGGTGACCAGCACGCCGTTGAACGGGATCACCACCCCGTCGATCAGCCCGTCGTTGCGGGCACCGGCGGCCTCCACGTCGGCCATCGCGTGCACCACCCGGGTGCCGCCGGGAAGCCGGATGGGGAAGCAGAGCCGCTCGGGGTCCTGCTCGGCGACGACCGCCGGGCCGCAGAACTCCAGGCCGTCGCGCTGCACGCGCTCCAGCAGCAGGTCCAGGCAGTCGGGGGCGGGCAGACCGTCGTCGTCCATCAGCCAGACCAGGTCGGCGCCCTCCTCGAGGGCCCACTCCAGGCCGTCGTGGAAGCCGCCGGCGCCGCCGGTGTTGCGCTCCAGGGTGCGGTGCGCGAGGGCCGGGTGGGCCGCGGCGGCCTCGCGCAGCCAGTCGCCGGTGCCATCGGTCGAGGCGTTGTCGATCACCAGGATCCGATCCAGCCCGTCCAGCGAGCGCAGCCGCTCGACCAGGCGCCGCAGGAGGTCGAGTCGGTTGTAGGTCACCACCACCGCCTGCACCCGCACGGCGGACACCCTACTGTCCGCGCCGGCCCGCGACCGAAACCCGCCGTGCGCCCCTCGCTCCCCGGACACGAGTGACCTGCACCTGGAATCCGTGCCATGGGTCGTGCTCCGGGTGCGTGCATCGCACGGCGGCGGAGCGCCGAGCCACCGGGCGTACCTCACGCTCTGCCAACGCAGCGAGGTGCGTGCTCGGGGTGCGACCTGGGGTGGGGATTCCAAGTGCAGGTCACTAGGTTGGGGCGCGTGGACACCCATGCCGTGCTCGAGCTCCTCCAGGACGTCGCGGCCGAGGTGATCAACCCGCGCTTCCGGGCGCTGGCCGAGCACCAGGTCACGGAGAAGAACCCGGGCGACCTGGTGACGGTCGCCGACCACGAGTCGGAGCTGCGGATCACCGCCGCCCTGCGCTCCGCCTACCCCGACGCCCTGGTGCTGGGCGAGGAGGCGATGGCCGCCGACCCGTCCCTGCTGGAGGCGTTCGCGCACGCCGACCACGCCTTCACCGTCGACCCCGTCGACGGCACCAAGAACTTCGTGAACGGCTCCCCCGACCACGCCGTGATGGTCGCCGAGGTGCGCACCGGCGAGGTGACCCGCGGCTGGATCTGGCAGCCGCAGCACGACGTCGCCTACGTCGCCGAGCGCGGCGCGGGGGCCACCCGCAACGGCGAGCGCCTCTCGGTCTCCGACCCCGGCGACGCGCCGTACCGGACCGCCCGGCGGCTCTGGGTCGGGCAGGACCTGGCCGGGCTGGGGACGCTCGAGCTCTCCTGGGCGTGCTGCGGCGTGGACTACCCGCACGTGATCGCGGGCGACGCAGCGGCCCTGCTCTACAACCGCAGCATGCCGTGGGACCACCTGCCCGGCGGCCTGATCCTGACCGAGGCCGGCGGGCGGATCGGTCGCCACGACGGCGAGCCGTGGAACCCGCGCGCGCTGAGCGGCGGCCTGGTCGCCGCCGGCTCCTCCGAGGTGTACGACGCCGTGGTGGCCGCGCTGGCGTCGGGCCCCCTGTCCTAGGAGATCCCGAGCGCGGGGAGCGACGCAGGAGCGACCGCTCGGCCCATCGGGGCTAGCAGGCGCTGGCGAGGTCGTCGGACTCGTTGGCGGCGTACCCGCTGTCGCGGGAGCCGACCGAGCCGCCGGTGACGACCTGGCTCTTCTTCGCCTTCTTCTTGGCCTTCGTGGCGGTGCCCGTCGGTGCACCGTTCTCGGAGCGGTCGATGGCGCCGGCGACCATCGAGCGGACCAGGTCGATGTCGGGCTCGGCGGTGTTGATCCTCGGCGGCACGAGGGAGACGCTCGAGACCTTCTGGTTGCGCGCCTTGAGGGCGAGCTCGATGAAGGTGCCGACCTCGGAGGCCGGCAGGTCGGTCGAGAACATGCCGGTGGTGGCCTTGGCCAGGGACTCGAAGTTGGTCAGCGCGGCCTCGGGGCTGACCTGCTGCAGGAACGCGTTGAGCACGCACTTCTGGCGCGCCATGCGGGAGTAGTCGTCCGAGCCCTCGCGGGCCCGGGCGTACCAGAGCGCCTGGTAGCCGGTGAGCTTGCGGAAGCCGGGCTCGATGTAGCCGGTCACGTCGCTGCCGAGACCGCCGACCGGGATCGCCTGGCGCACGTTGAGCTTGATCCCGCCGATCGCGTTGACCAGCTCGCGGAAGCCGTCGAGGTTGACCATCGCCCAGTAGTTGATGTCCAGGCCGGTGATCCCCTCGATCGCCATGATGGTGGCGTCGGTGCCGGGGTTGTCCGAGCCCTCGAACAGGTCGGTGTGGTCGCCGGCCCAGGTGCTGACCCCGTTGAGGTAGCAGTCGTCGCAGTCGAAGCCGTTCGGGAACTGCTCCGCCATCACCGACCCCTCGGCGAAGGGGAAGTTCTCCATGTTGCGCGGCAGCCCGATCAGCACCGTCTTGCCGGTGACCTCGTCGATCGAGGCGACCGTCATCGAGTCCGGGCGCAGGCCCCAGCGCCCGGCGCCCGAGTCGCCGCCGAGCAGCAGGATGTTGTAGCGGCCGTGGCTGGCGTCGGTGACCTCGCCGTCACCGAACAGCGCGACCGCCAGGTCGCGCTGGACGCCGACCAGGTGGGCTCCGAAGAGCAGCGAGCCGGCGACGCCGAAGCAGAGCAGCCCGTTGACCCCGACCACCGCGCGCCGGTGCGGCATCCGCAGCGACAGCGGCTGGCCGATCCGCCAGGCGTCCATGAACAGCGCTGCCCAACCGATCGCGCCGAGGAACAGACCGAGCCGGAGCACCAGCAGCAGGTCGCTGTTGAAGGCCATCCGATAGGCGACCTTGTGGTCGAGCAGGCTGATCACCGCGAAGAGCAGCACCGCGGCCCACACGCCGAGCCAGATCCACAGCGCCACCCGACCGACCTTGCGGTTGCCGGCCACGAGCTGGGCCGAACCGGGCGCGACCAGGGTGAACCCCATCAGGGTGAGCGCCCGCCGGAAGCGCACCCGGGCGGCGCGCTCGTCGAGGCCGCCGGCGGCGCTGTCGTCGAGGACGGATCCGGTGGACCCGGCGGGGCGGTCGTTCATGGATGATTCTCCTGCTGGGGAAGGGCGCAGTGCACCAATATCACCAGCCACACCCGCCACAGCGGCGGCGACGCGCCGCAGGAGCGGCGTCGCCGACCTCTCACCCGGGCCCGGGCACCTCAGGCGACGGCGAGACGCGCGATCTCCTCCGCGGACGCGTTGCCCCCGGTGCAGACCACCGCGACCGGCCCGGCTGCGGCGGCGCGGGCACGGACCGCGGGCCCAGCCTCGGCGGTCGTGGCACGGTCGGCGACCAGCCCGGCCAGCGCCGCCGCGCCCGCCCCCTCGGCCAGGGTGTGCGCGCGGGTCGCGAGCAACCGCGCCGCCGCGTCGATGTCGTCGTCGGAGACCAGCAGGAAGTCCGAGAGGCCGGCCCGCAGCAGACCGAGCGTCGACGGGTAGCCGGCCGTCGTGGCCAGCCCGGAGGCACGGGTGTGCGCGGGCGCGACCTCCACCGCGCCGCTGCGCCAGGAGCGCCAGACCGCCGGCGCGGCCTCGGACTGGACGCCGATCACCGCACAGTCGGGCGCCAGGACGTCGCGGACCAGGCAGGCGCCGGCAGCACCGGTACCGCTGCCGATCGGGACGTAGACGGCCGCCAGGTCCGGCCGCGCACGGAACAGCTCGAGGTAGAGCGTGGCGTGCCCCAGGACGATCCGGGCATCGGTCGGGTCGACGTAGCAGCCCGGCGCGGCGAGGGCGCGCGCGTGGGCCGCGGCGTCACCGAGGCCCGCGCCATGGATCACCACCCGCGCCCCGAGGGCCTCGACCGCCTCCCGCTTCACCCGCGGCGCCGACTCGGGCATCACCACCGTGGCCTCCACGCCGGCCAGGCGGGCCGCGGTGGCCACGGACTGCGCGTGGTTGCCGGTCGAGGTGGTGACCAGGCCGCTGGCGCGCTCGGCCGGCGTCAGTGTGGCGGCCAGGTGGACGCCGCCGCGCACCTTGAACGAGCCGGTGGGCAGCACGTGCTCGTGCTTGACCAGGACCTCGGCGCCGACCGCCCGATCGAGCAGCGGGTGCCCGACCAGCGGGGTGGCGTCGAGCGCGGCGGCCACCACCTTCGCGGCGACCTCGACCGCCGCGAACGTCAGGCCCGGGCCCGGACTCGGACTCGGGCTCGGGCCCGGACTCGGACTCGGGGCGCGAGTCGCGGTCGGTCGGGCGGCGGGGTCACGGTCGAGGAGCTGCACACCACCATGCTCGCCGCCGCTCGTCCATCGGTCCAATAGTTCTTCTCGCTCGATTCGTTCGATGCTGTCGATGTATCGTCGGGGCGTGATCGACGTACGCCGACTCGAGGCGCTGGTCGCGGTCCACCGCACCGGCAGCGTCTCCGCCGCGGCCGCATCGCTGCACTACGGGCAGCCGACCGTCTCCCACCACCTGCGCCGGCTCGAGGCCGAGACCGGCAGCGTGCTGCTCCAGCGGGTCGGCCGCGGGGTGCGGCTGACCGGGGACGGCCAGCGGCTGGCACGTCGCGGCGAGGAGATCCTCGGCCTGCTCGAGCGGGCCGAGGCCGAGCTGGCCGCCGCCACCCAGCTGCGCGCCGGGCACGTACGGCTGGCCGCGTTCCCCTCGGCGGCGGCGACCCTGGTCCCCACCGCGATCGCGCACCTCGCCGACCGTCACCCGGACCTGACGCTGGACCTGGTGGAGGCCGAGCCGCCGGAGGCCGCGGAGCTGCTGCGCGCCGGCGAGGTCGACCTGGCGCTGACCTTCGCCTACCCCGGCCACCGCGACGTCGACGGCGTCTCCTCCACCCCGCTGTTCGACGATCCGCTCTACCTGGTCGCCGGCGACGGCGCGGACCTCGCCGGCGCGCGCCGCGACGGCCTCGGCCACCTCGCCGAGCGCCGCTGGATCACCGGCTGCGAGCGATGCCGCGCCGAGCTGCTGGCCCTGTGCGAGGTCGCCGGGTTCGCCCCGCGGATCGCCTTCGCCAGCGACGACTACGTCGCCGTGCAATCCCTGGTCGCCGGCGGCGTCGGCGTGACCGTGCTGCCCGGCCTGGCGCTGCGCGCCCACCGGCATCCCGACATCGCCTGCGAGCCCCTGGCGGGCGCCGCGCGGCAGGTCCGGCTCTCCTCCTACGGCGCGCCGCCCCGACCGGTGGCGGTCGAGGCCGTCGCCCAGGCGCTCATCGCGGCTACGCCTGGCTGAGTCGGCCCGCCTCGATCGCCGCGCGCCGCGCGATCCGGTGCTCGCGACGGATCTGCGCCTCCCGCATCCGACGCTCGTCGTCCGCGGTCTCCGGGGCCAGCCCCGGGACGGGCCGCGGGTGGCCCGCCGTGTCGATGGCGACGAAGAGGAAGTACGCCGACCCGACGTGCAGGAACTCGGTCGAGGCGTCGTCCCACGGCTGGGTCTCGATCCGGACGCCGATCTCCATCGAGGAGCTGCCCACGCCGTTGACCTGGGCCCGGGTCCGCACGATGTCGCCCACCCGGACCGGCGCCCGGAAGGACATCTCGTCCAGCGCCGCGGTGACCGCCGGACCCCCGCTGTGCCGCTGGGCGACCACTCCGGCGGTGGAGTCGGCGAGCTTCACGATCTCGCCGCCGTGGATGTTGCCCAGCAGGTTCGCCTGGGTCCGCGCGGTGACCGTCGCCAGCTCGATCCGCGAGTAGGAGGGCGGGAGCGCGGCGACCAGGTCGGGGGCGGGGTTCTCGGACACCCGCTGAACGTACCCGGCTCGGCGCTCGCCGCGCGCCCCGACCGCCGGCGGCGCCGCCGGTGGGCGATGATCACCCCATGGAGGATCGCGACCTGCTCGACGCGCTGCGCGGCGCGGCCGAGCCCGACCGCCCGCTGAGCACCGCCGCCTACGAGCGCCACCGTGCCGGAGCCGGCGGGCCGTCGGTGGCCTGGATCATCCGCCGCTTCGGGACCTGGCGCGCCGCCTGCGCGGCCGCCGGGCTGCCCACCAACGAGCCCTCGGCCCGACGCGCCACCTGGAGCGAGGAGGAGCTGGTCGCCCACGTGGCCTCCTACCTGGCCGCCCTCGCGCCGGGCGCGTCGGGGAGCTTCGCCGACTACGCCGCCTGGGCCAAGGCGCACCCCTCCGCGCCCAGCGGTGCCACCGTGCGCGCCCGCCTCCCGTGGGCCGAGGCGAAGCGGCGCGCCACCGGCGACCGCGCGGGCCGGCCGGCGGCGGACTGATCCGCCCGGTACCGTCTGGCCCCATGGCAGGCAACGGCACCCGCGGCGACGGGGGCGACGAGGGCGGCTCGGAGTTCGACTGGCTCTACGGTCAACAGCAGGGCGGCGGGCAGCCCACGGCGCCGCGCAAGACGACTCCGCGACCCACGACGCCCCGGCCGGCCGAGGAGCGCCCCGACCCGACGATGCTGCTGCCCCAGCAGCCCCGGCCCGGCGGCCGCGGAGCCGCCCCGGGTGGCACCCCCGGGGACACCCCGCCGCCCGGCCGGCCCGCCCCGACCCGCCCGCCGCAGCAGCCGCCGGCGCGCACGGGCCGCTCCCGCAGCGGCTGGGCCCGCCCGCGGCGCTGGATCCGGCTGCTGCTGGCCCTGTTCGTGCTGTGGCTGGTCTACCTGGTCGCCGTGCCCTTCTTCGCCTGGAGCAAGGTCGACAAGATCGCCTTCTCCCCCGACGGCGACCGCCCCGAGGACCAGCCGGGGACGACGTACCTGATCGTCGGCAGCGACTCCCGCGGCGACCTGACGGCGGAGGAGCGCAAGGCGCTGGGCACCGGCGGCGATGCCGGGGCGGCCCGCACCGACTCGATCCTGCTGCTGCACACGGGCGCCGGCCCGGACACGCTGATCTCGATCCCGCGCGACACGCTGATGGAGATCCCGGGCCGCGGCACCTCGAAGGTCAACGCGGCGTTCGCCACCGGCGGCCCCGCGCTGCTGACCCAGACCCTGGAGCAGAACACCGGGATCCGGATCGACCACTACGTCGAGATCGGGTTCGCGGGGTTCGTCGACATCGTCGACGCGGTCGGCGGCGTGGAGATCTGCCCGAAGCAGGCGATCAAGGACAAGCAGGCGAACCTGAACGTCACGAGCGGCTGCCAGGAGGCCGACGGCCCCACGGCGCTCGGCTACGCGCGGTCCCGGCACGCCTCCTTCGGCGACTCCAACGACGACTTCGCCCGGGTCCGCCGCCAGCGCGAGGTGATCGGCGCGATCGGCTCGAAGGTCGCCTCGCCGTGGACGGTGCTCAACCCGGTCCGCTACTGGCGCCTCAACCTCGCCGCGCCGGGAGCGATCGCGGTCGGCGAGGGCATGGGCGTCATCGACGCCGGCCGGTTCGCGCTCGGCATGGCCTCGGCGACCGGCGACGGCGGCACCAACTGCACGCTGCCGGTGAGCTACCAGGCCGTCAGCTCCGGCTACAGCGACGTCGTGGTCGACACCCAGCGCGCCGAGCAGCTCTACGACATCGTGATCGAGGACCGCACCGACGACCTGACCAAGAAGATCTGCAACGCCAGGGGGCTGTGACCATGAGCGACTACCAGACCATCGACTGGAGCGTCGATGCCGACGGCATCGCCACGCTCACGCTGAACCGGCCCGACGCCCTCAACGCCTTCGACCTGACGATGGCCGTCGAGCTGGAGCGGGTCTTCCTCACCGACGCCCGCGACGACGCGGTGCGCGCGGTGGTGGTCACCGGCGCCGGTCGGGCCTTCTGCGCGGGCATGGACCTCTCCGCCGAGGGCAACGTGTTCGGGCTCGACGAGAGCCTCTCCCCCACCCCCGAGGAGTTCCGCGCCGACTACACCTCGGACGCGTACGACGACGGGGTCCGCGACACCGGCGGCAAGGTGACGCTGGCGATCCACGCGCTGCCCAAGCCGGTGATCGCCGCCATCAACGGCCCGGCGGTCGGCATCGGCGCGACCATGACGCTGGCGATGGACCTGCGACTGGCCTCGACGAAGGCGCGGGTCGGCTTCGTCTTCGGCCGGCTCGGGATCGTCCCGGAGGCGTGCTCGACCTGGTTCCTGCCCCGGATCGTCGGCATCCAGCAGGCGCTGGAGTGGGTCTACTCCGCCGACATCCTGGACGCGGACGCGATCCTGGCGGGGCGGCTGGTGCGCAGCGTGCACGAGCCGGACGACCTGCTGCCGGCGGCGTACGAGCTGGCTCGGTCGTTCGTCCGCGACCGGTCCCCGGTGGCGCTCGGCCTGGCCAAGCAGCTGCTGTACCGCAACAGCGCCGCGGCCGAGCCGCTCGAGGCGCACCTGTCGGACTCGCTGGCGATGTACTACACCTCGATCGCCGACGGGAAGGAGGGCGTGGCCGCCTTCCTGGAGAAGCGGACCCCCGTCTTCACCGGCCGCGCCTCCGAGCTGCCGCGGATCTACCCGGGCTGATCGGCACGGCGTCGGGCGCGCCGGCCGCGCCGGCGACTCAGAGCTGGCGGTCGCGCAGGCGACGTTTGTCCATCGCCACCACCAGGCTGGCCAGGGTGGCCACCAGCAGGATCCGCAGCCACGCCTCCCAGCCGATCGGCGCTGTGTGGAAGAGCGCGTTCATCGCCGGCAGGTAGGTCAGCGCGAGCTGGCCGACCGCCTGGGTGGCGACGCCGACCAGCAGCCAGCGGTTGCTGAAGACGCCTGCCCGCCAGGACGGGCCGGTCAGCGAGCGGCAGCTGAACAGGTAGAACGCCTCGACGGTGACGAAGAGGTTCACCGCGACCGTGCGCGCCGACTCCACCGGGGTGCCGATGCCGATCTCGTAGTCGAAGAGCAGCCGGGTGCCGATCACCAGCAGCGCGGAGACCAGCAGCGTCCGCACGACCACCGGGGCGGTGAGCAGCGAGCGGCGCGGGTCGCGGGGCGGGCGCTCCATGATCCCCGGCTCCTTCGGCTCCCAGGCGAGCATCAGCCCCAGCGCGACCGCGGTGGTCATGTTGATCCACAGGATCTGGGTCGGCAGGATCGGCAGCACGGCGCCCTGCAGGATCGCGACCAGCAGCACCAGCCCCTCGGCCATGTTGGTCGGCAGCGTCCAGACGATGAACTTCACCAGGTTGTCGAAGACGCCCCGCCCCTCCTCCACCGCCGCCTCGATGGTGGCGAAGTCGTCGTCGAGCAGCACCATGTCGCCGGCGTCCTTGGCGGCCTCGGTGCCGCCGCGCCCCATCGCGACCCCGATGTCGGCCTGCTTCAGCGCCGGCGCGTCGTTGACGCCGTCGCCGGTCATCGCCACCACGTGGTGACGGGCCTGCAGCGCCTCGACCAGCCGGAGCTTCTGGGCCGGGCTGACCCGCGCGAAGACGGCGGCGCGCTCGACGGCCGCCGGCAGGTCCTCCTCGCCCATCGCCTCGAGCTCGCTGCCGACCAGCACCGCGCCCGCGCCGGGTTCGCGGTCGTCGAGCAGGCCGATCCTGCGTGCGATCGCCTCGGCCGTCACCGCGTGGTCGCCGGTGATCATCTTGACCTCGAGGCCGGCGGCTCGACAGCGGCGGACGGCCTCGCCGGCGGTCGCGCGCGGCGGGTCGAGCATCGCCTGCAGGCCGGCCAGGGCCAGGCCGGGGACCGGCCCGCCGTCCCGGCCCTCGCCCAGCCGGCGCAGTACGCCGGCGGGCGGGTCCGCCGCCACCGCGGTCGCCAGCACCCGCATGCCACTCCCGGCGAGCCGGTCGGCCTCGGCGTGGACCCGCTCCCGGTCGATCGGCTGCGGGACGCCGTCGGCGTCGAGCGTGGCCGAGCACAGCTCGAGGACCCGCTCGACGGCGCCCTTGACCAGCAGCGCCTCGCCGCCACCGGGGACGCGCTGGACGGTCGCCATGTACTGGCGCTCGGAGGTGAACGGCGCCGCGTCCACCCGGACCAGGCCGTGCGGGGTGATCCCGAACCGGCTGGCCGCGACCAGCATCGCGGTCTCGGTCGGGTCGCCGAGCCCCGCCCCGCCCTCGGTGAGCCGCGCGTCGTTGCAGTTCGCTCCGATGGTCAGGCACCAGCGCAGCGCCTCGTCGGGTCGGTGCACCGGCGGTCCGGCGGCGCCGTATTCGGGCAGCACGACCTCCTGCGTCGGCGTCCACAGCTCGCGGACCGTCATCCGGTTCTCGGTGAGGGTGCCGGTCTTGTCCGAGCAGATCACCGTCGCGCCGCCGAGCGTCTCGACCGCCGGCAGCCGCCGGATCACCGCCCGTCGGCGCGCCATCCGGCCCACGCCGATGGCCAGGGTGATGGTCACCGCGGCCGGCAGGCCCTCGGGGATCGCGCCGACGGCGAGGGCGACGGCGGCGGTGAACATGTCCGCGGCCGCCTCGCCGCGGGCCACGCCGACGGCGAAGGTGACCGCGGCGAGGCCGAGGATCACCACCGTCAGCCAGCCGCTGAACGTGGCGAGCTTGCGGGTCAGCGGCGTCGCCAGGGTCGCGGCGCTGCCGACCAGCCGGTGGATCTCGCCCAGCTCGGTGTCGCCGCCGGTCGCCACCACCACGCCGGTGCCGGTGCCGCTGGTGACCAGCGTGCCGGCGTACAGCATGTTGCGGCGGTCGGCGACCGCCGTTTCCGGCTCGAGGACCACCTCGTCCTTGGCGACCGGGAGCGACTCGCCGGTGAGCGCCGACTCGTCGACCTCGAGCTCGGCCTCCTCGATCAGCCGGAGGTCGGCCGGCACCCGGTCGCCGGCCTCGACGAGCGTCAGGTCGCCGGGCACCAGCCGCTCCGAGGTGACGCGTTGCCGGTGGCCCTCGCGGACCACGAGCGCCTCGGTGTGCACCATCGCGCGCAGCGAGTCCAGGGCCGCCTCCGCCTTGGACTCCTGGAGGAAGCCGACCACCGCGTTGACGAGGACCACGGCGAAGATCACCGAGGCGTCGACGTACTGGCCGAGGAGCACGGTGACCGCGCCGGAGACGATCAGCACGTAGACCAGCGGGCTGTGCAGCTGGCGCACGAACCGCAGGACGGGCCCGGCGGTGCGGGGCTCGGGCAGCTGGTTCGGCCCGAAGGAGTCCAGTCGGCGTGCGGCCTCGGCGTCGGTCAGGCCCTGGTGGCGATCGGTCTCCAGGAGCAGCAGGACCTCGTGCGCGGTGAGGTCGTGATGCGTCGTCGTGGTGCCCTCCAGCAGGGATCCCGGTGCCATGGCACCAGTCCACCGGCCCGCCGCGCGACGCCCCAGGGTCGATGGTCCCCGGCGCCGGCCCGGCCGGTCTCAGCCGCGGCTACATCGCCATGAAGAGGATCTCCTCGCGGGAGTACTCCCGCCCCGGGTGCTCGGCCGCCAGGTGCTCCTGGACCTTGGCGACGAGCTCGTCGTCGTCCTCCCCGCGGATGGTGGTGTCGCAGGGGCAGCGCAGTGACGGCATCGTCGTTCCTCTCGGGTGGGCGGACGGATCTCGGGCGAGAACACGTTCCACCCAGCCTACGCGGCGCCGGGCGCGGCCACCGACCACTCGACCGGGAGCGGGGCCGGGGCGGAGGCCGCAGCCACCGGCACCGGGGCGCCGGTCAGTTGCGGACGAAGTCCGCGACGGTCAGCCACGCGCCGTCGCGGGTGACCGCGGCACCGACGCCGACCTTGTTCGGCTTCTTGCTCAGCATGATCTTGCGGTGACCGGGCGACTTCATCCAGGCACGCACGGCGCGGCGCGGCCCGAACGGCCCGCTGACCAGGTTCTCGCCGGCGTAGCTGGCGTTGGCCTTGCTGAACAGCGGCTTGAGCGAGTAGTGGCGGAACTCGCGATTCTCGACCAGGCGCTGGGCGCGGTTGCGAGCGATCCGGTCGATGGTGGTGCCGTCCTTCAGCGGACGCAGGCCGTGCGCGGCGCGGCGCTTGTTGATCAGCTTGTGCACGCGGTCGGCGTACTGGGCCGGGGTGAAGGACTTGGCGGCGTACGGAACGGTCGCCGAGGCCGGCGTCGGGGCCAGCAGGAGCGTCGACGCGGCGACCGCGGCGACGACGAGGGCGACGACGGTCGCCCGGACGTGACGGACAGGACGGAGTGCCATGGGGGATGGACCTTCCGGTGTGACTACATGTGCAGCGCCACCGGTGTCGGGGATCGCTGTCGAGGGTCCGCCACGTTGCGAACGCCGACCATCCCGAGCGGTGGCGTAGCGAGCCACGCTAACCCGATAGTTGCCAGATCACCGATTCGTGACTCGCGTCACACCCACCCCAGCACCCCCATCCGCGCCGCCCCTTTCGCGGGCCGACCTGCGGCGATGCGGTCAGACCTGGCTCTGCACCCCGGCCAGCAGCTGGCGCGCCATCACGATCCGCTGCACCTGGTTGGTGCCCTCGTAGATCTGGGTGGTTCGCCGCGCACCGCCGACATCCGCCCCTCGAACCGGCCGCTGGCCTGCGCCGATGTCGCGGCGCGCCCGGCTCGTGGCGCGGGGGTGGCGCGGCCGTGGCGCACCAGGATCGGGCGGCGGTGCCGGGCCTCGCCGGCGGGTTCTGGCGCCCATTGCCCGTGCTCATCAGGTCTTCACGGTGCGAGAGACCATGAGAACGCCACACGACTGCGACTGCCGCAGCAACGCCAGCTGGACCGACCGCATCCTCGACGCCGCCGGGGTCGCCGCGTACCTCGGCGTGAGCCCGCGTCACCTGGCCGACCTGCGCCGCGAGGATCCCGGCTTCCCTGCGCCCCGGATGCTCGGCACCCTGCCGAGGTGGAGCGCCCAGGTCCTCCACGACTGGATCGCCAGCCCAGGCAGCCCAGGCAGCGCAGGCGGTGCAACCGATGCCACCGCCCCCACGGACGGCTCGAACCGGCCGGCACCGCCGGCGGCGGATCCACCGCGATCGGCGCGCACCGCGCGCCGGGTCGCGGGCGGCGGGGCGGCGGGCCGCGCCCGTGTCTGACCTCGCGACAACCGCCCCTGCTACCGATCCCGCGGCCGCGACCGCCGTGGTCGAGCCCGTGGTCGAGCCCGTGGTCAAGCCCGTGGTCAAGCCCGTGGTCGGGCGCAAGCGGCAGGACGCGGACCCGGTACGGGTGTGGAGCGACGCACGGGTGGCCTACTGGCCCAGCGGGCGGCGCGGCGAGGGGACCCGGAAGTTCGAACGGCACCCGAGCATGGAGGCGGCCCACGCGCGAGCCGCGGCCCTGCGGATCTCGCTCCGGGTCGGCGAGCACGCGGAACCGTCCCCGAAGCACTCACTGCGCCAAGCGATGCTGCACATGCTCGAGCACCTGGGCCAGGCGGGCGCGGCCGAGGGCAGCATCAAGCAGTACCGGTCCAACTGGAACTGCTGGTTGCCGGAGGCGGTCGCGCTCACCCCGTGCGGCGACCTGTCCCGTGCCGACTGGACGCGGGTGTTCGACAACCTCGTCCGGGAGCACGCCTCCGAGTCGACCGTGCGCGCGGTGGCGCGCACCCTGGGGATGCTGAACCGGTTCGCCGAGGACCGCGGGTACTTCGGCGACGCCGACGCGTTCGCGACCTCGGCGGGACGACGCAGTGGCGTGGTCAGGCAGACCCGAAGGCTCTGCCGCACTGCGCAGCTGTCCGCGGTCGAGCAGGCGACCGCCGACAACAGGTACCCCCGCGAGGTGTGCCCCACGCCGCAGGACGTCGACCGGTTCGCCGCGGCGATGGAGGTCCACTACCCCGGCTACGGTGCGCGGTTGATCCTGCTGGGATACGCCAGCGGGCTGCGGCTCGCCGAGCTGGTGGCGGTGCGCACCGAGCACATCGACCTGGAGGACAACACGATCGCGGTGGACTCGCAGCTGGACCGCGCCGGCGCGTGGCCGCAGGTGACGCCACCCAAGGGCGGCCGGACCCGCACGGCGATCTTCTGGGACCACTACCGACCGATCGTGGAGTCGCTGGTCGCCGACGCGCTCGCTCGGGACGGCGACGGCAAGGGCTGGCTGTTTCCCAACCTGGACGGTCGGGACAAGTGGCTGGACCGGGTCGGCAAGCTGTCCGAGGACGCCCGCTCCGAGGCGGAGTGGCCATGGACGTTCCACTGGCTGCGGCACGCCTTCGCCTCGGTGAGCCTGGCACCCAAGGAGTACGGCGGCTTCGGCCTGGACCTGGCCTCGGTGTCGCGGCACCTCGGTCACAGCCGGACCAGCACGACGCAGGACATGTATGTGCTGCCGCAGCAAGGCGATGTCGCGACCACGAAGCGGCTGACCGCCCACGCGCCCGGCACGGTGCCGCCTCCCGCGTTCGGTTCGCCGGGGTAGCCGGACCTCCTGTGACGGTCACCCACCCAGGGCCCCGCCTTGGCCCGCCTGGGCAAGGGGCCGGTGCACATCCGCGTCGTCACGCGACGGCCCGGATGTCTTGGAACGTCATGGCTCCGCCGTCGCGGGACCGAGAGCCGCGGTGCATGGGTGCAGCCGGACGCGGTGTGTCCATCGGCGATCGCGTCGGAGTGCGGGCGGGTTGCTCCGGCGGGTGGAGGTACGTGCGTCGTCCTCGAAGCCGCGGACAGTGGCTGCCACCGCAGGAAAGGGCGGCGGACGGCCCCAGCTCATCGCGAGCCCCGATCCCAACAATTCAAGAGAGGACGCCTCGGTCACCGTCGAGCAATGGAAGCTCGCCAGGGGGTCGAGGGGTGGGGATCAACTCTGACCAGCCGAAACAACCTTGAGTCGCGCCAGATCCGGAACCGATCTGATGCGGAGGCCAACGTCCTGGAGCCAGCCGAGCACCCCGTTCCGACTCCGCCACCGTCGATCCCGTGGGCACTCGCGACTGTCCGACCGGCCGCGACCGCCAGGGGCGCCGAGCTCCCAAAACGCGAGCGGGTCGATCCGGGCAAACTCGAGTACCCGCGCAGCCAACCAGCCACAGGGCGTGGTCCCCTTCCGTTGCGCCGGCTGCTTGTGGCGGCTGTGAGACCGCCCTGCTACGGGTTGCGGCGCTGGACGGGAATCCGCGTGGTGAGTGTGTAGGTGCGCGAGCGCAACCCGGTAGCTGAGCCGGTCATCTTGACGCGGATCCTCTTGCCGAGCATTGACTGGCGTATGACGAGGGTTCGGTTCGTCGCTGCTTTGAGGAGACGGCCGCGTGCGAACCATCGGTAAGCGACCATGACCGCTTCATCGCGGGGCTGCCAGGTCCCTGTGGCGCGGACCGTGAGGGACTTGCCTACCCGCGGGGTGCCGATCAGTGTCGGTCGGCGAGACATCTCCAACTGCCACCCGGTGTGGTCCTCGGGGAGGATGACGCCGAAGTCGAGGGTGTGGGCGAGGTCCTCGGTGGGCGGGTAGGGCTGGGTCGGGTTGAGAAGTGCAGGCTTCACGGTCGCTGTGATGTGGTGGCCGACGTCCTTTTCCTCGGGGTAGTACATCCGCATGTTCTCCCCGCGAAGGGGCTGGTCGTCGCGGTACCACTGGATGTCCTCGTCGAGGCTGTGGCCGGCAGGAAGCCAGGTGCCCGGCGTGAGCGCGAGCTTGTCGGTCACCCGGAACGGTCCGGATCCGACGATGGTCGGCGCCTTGCCGGCCGCGAACGGGCGATGTGGGCTGAACAGGGCCACCTGGTAGGAGTAGTTCGGGAGGCGTGTTCGATTCCAGTCCCGTAGCCCTGAGACGGTCACCGTGTATGTTTGATCGGTTTTTCCGTCCAGTTCGATCGCCGCGCCGAGTTCCCACACGAGGGTGTCGGCGCCGTACCCGCTTTGAGGCTGGTAGGCCGTCACGGCAGCCGGGGTTCCCTCCGGCCCCTTGACCGCCACCGTGGCGGCTGCCACGTCGACGTCCTCGGGCACTGACAGGGACCAGCGGCCGTGAGGCTCCAAGTCGCCGGGGAAGTATCCGGCCGAGGGCCAGGGGATGTAGCCCGGGTTCCGCGCTGCTGGGTTCTTGCCGACGTCGACGACGGTCAGCGCGTTTGCAGTGTTGGTTGTGCCCGATCCCATCGTCGTCGTGACCGGGTTCAGGATCCAGCGCCGGTGACCGACCCGCCGGTTGGTGGAGCCAGGGTCATCCATGTACTGCTCGGCGATGCCGGAGGCGGTCAGGTAGTCGTCGAGCAGTAGGTTCGATCGTGCGGCGGCCGCGGCTCCGGCGGAGGTGTAGCAGCGGTCCGAGGTGGCTGGGTAGTGGTTCAGGAGCCCGGTGGCGTCCATGATCAGCGCCGCTTTGCTGGCTCGCGCCGACAGGTCAGGGTCGAGAACGATCGGGTCGAGTGCTGCGAGCGCGCGGACGAAGTTCAGTGACTGCTCCGTGCCGTCCTGGAACTCCTCCGAGACGGTTCCGGGGTCGCACGACTTCACGTTCCCAGTCCACTCGGGCTTGAGGATGGCGTGGGGCAGCCAGTTGGCGAAGTAGGCGTTCTCGACGGCCTCACGGTCGCTGGTGTCAAACCGAACGCTGGCCGCGGCGGGGGCGAGTGCGGACGGTGAGGCTGGACGGTTGTCGGCTGCGCTGATCGTGGGCGCTATGGCGAGCGTGGCAGGGATGAGCATGGACGCGATGCCAGTGCCCATGAGTCGTCCGACGGGTGCGTATCGCGTGGCCTTCAAACTTGGTCTCCGTTTCCTTCAAGGAGGTCCCCTCAGTGCCCTGCTGCTCGGCGTTCGCTCGTCGGTGGCCGATGTGACAGGGGCGGACATGCTTCAACAGCTCCACGCAACTCAGTGGAGCGGCAGCAGACTGGTTCGCCGAGTGGCGGAGTCCGAGGTCCGAACGTGCACGAACCAGACCCCGGCTCCGCCCCGACGCGTATCGTTTCGCCGGTCGACGCCGGGCAGCGATCAACCGGCGACTGCGTCTACTTCTGCTGCTTCAGCGGAATCGATCGCCATTCCGACCCATCGTCCGCGACGCAGGAGTACTCGACCGCGTTGCCGTTGAAGACGAGGCCCGACCGCAGGTAGTGGCCGTAACTGTCCTCGCCACACGCAGTCGTCGAAGTCGTGATCCATCCCGCCTTCAAATCGACCAGCGCGATTGATTGAGCGCCGATCGCGAAGGCAGCCAGGGTGTTGGACCGGTTCAGCGCCGCTTCATCCTTGAGGGATCCGATCGGGAGAACACCGGCGTAGATGCGCTTGGGAGCGGTGGTGGTCAGGTCGAAGACGCCGAACACGGTTCGATTGGGAGTACCTTGGCTGACGTGCGTCACCACTCGGGTTCCATCCTCCGATAGGTCGGCGTACACATTCTCCCACCAGGCGAAGACGCCGATCTTCGTCGAAGCGATGGCGCCGGTTGCGACCTCGTACTTGGTGAGCGAGACCAACGAGTTGCGATTGTTATTGGTCGCATCGTCGATGGCGTAGTCGGCAGAGGTGATGAATGCGAAGACAGATCCGTCATCCGACAAACCCACCGGCTTGTCGGACCGACCATCTCGCTGATCCTTGCCCGAGGTGCCGACGTACGTGGGATACGCGGCGCCCGCCCTCAGTACGTACCAATCGCTGAATCCTGAACGGGCGCACTGGTACGCGATAGTGCCGTCGTTTGCAGCGGCGATCGAATACGTGGTGCCGCCGTTGGTCGGGCACGCCGCTTGACTGGTGAGGACACGAGCGGTGGCGCCGGAGGCGACGTTGTGGACATAGATCCCAACTGGATCGGCCGCGTACGCGATCCGGGTGCCGTCGGCGGACAGGTCGAACGCGCGGTCGCCCCACGCACCTTCGTGTGCCGGGACCACCATCTCCTCGCCGGACTTGAGGCTCCGAAGTGTGGGGTCACGCTTGTCGTACAGGAGAAGATCTCCTTCTCGATCGAACCGATTAGCGTGGCCGTAGTCCGTGGCAAAGACGGTGGAGGGTTCCCCGCCGAGCACCGTCGGTCCGATGATCCGCACGAGATTGGAGGTCGTCCAGGGCGACCAGCCAGCGCGATTGGCGACCCGGACGTCGAGGCTCAGGTTGGTCGCTCCCGGGAGGCCGGTGAAGGTGACCTTCCGGTCTGCTGGCGCAGTGTAGGTCCAGATGCCCGTGGTACCTGTGCGCCTGATCTGGACCTTGGTGATGGGGGCTCCGCCGGTGTCACCGTAGGTCGTCGTGACCTCTGCGAGCCTGAGCCCTGGCGCGGCGACGACCTTCGCGGGCTTGGCTGGCAAGGTCGGCTTGACGTCGATGATCGCCGTCGCTGACCGGTTCTTGATGCTGGTGTTGGAGGGCAGGGCGCTATTTGTCACTGTGATCCGCACCTGGCCGACGCGACCGCTTGGAATGAACGTCCTTCGCGCGGGGTCCACTGTTGCGCGGAGGGTTCCGGCACCGCTCGACGGAACGATCGTCCATTTGTACTGGGGTGATACTGCGTCGAGCAGGCCGAAGCTCTTGGCGGTCAGGTTCACCCCGGTCTTGCTGTTCCTGATGGTTGATGAGAGTCCGGGGTCGAGGGTGACACCGTTAAAGGCGCCATCGGCCTCGGCGAGGGACCATTCCTTGGGGAAGTTGCGGAGGTCGGACTGGTACTCCTTGTCGAGCCAGTCGCCGCCGGTTGCGCTCACGCGGGCGTTGATCCCGCCCTTGATCGCCCACCAGGGCTTGTCCTCGGTGGGTCTGCTGCACGGATAGGTGACATCTGATCTGCGTCGATGTGTGTCGACGCTGGAAGGATG
>NZ_STGK01000003.1 GCF_004919105.1 Nocardioides sp. GY 10113 | reverse complement strand
ACGCACCGACCTGGTGTCGCCGGAAGAACTCCAGCGCCCGTTGGTCAGGCAACCTGTGAAACACTACCCACCGCTTCGCGCCCGGTCAAACCGGCGAGACCGCCGGTGCCCCGGGCTCACTGGGGCGAGTGCCGTGGCAACCCGTTCCCTCCGGTTTCCCGGGGGCTTTTCCGCTTGCCGCGGCGAGAGAGAACATTACGCACACCGGCGCTCGGGGTCAAACCGACGACGCACCTTCAGCGGGCGGACCCTCGCCGGGCCCGCCCGCTGGCGGCGTTTGTGCAGGTCAGAGCGTCAGATGACGACGTTCTCCAACATCTCGGTGACCAGCGCCGCGATCGGCGAGCGCTCGGATCGGGTGAGGGTGATGTGCGCGAAGAGCGGGTGGCCCTTGAGCTTCTCCACCACGGCGACGATGCCGTCGTGGCGCCCGACCCTCAGGTTGTCGCGCTGGGCGACGTCGTGGGTCAGCACCACCTTGGAGTTCGCGCCGATCCGGGAGAGCACCGTGAGGAGCACATTGCGCTCCAGCGACTGCGCCTCGTCGACGATCACGAAGGAGTCGTGCAAGGAGCGGCCCCGGATGTGGGTCAGCGGCAGCACCTCGAGCATGCCGCGATCGAGGATCTCGTCCACGACCTCGGTGGAGGTGAGGGCGCCGAGGGTGTCGAACACCGCCTGCCCCCAGGGCGACATCTTCTCCGACTCCGAGCCCGGCAGGTAGCCGAGCTCCTGGCCACCGACGGCGAACAGCGGACGGAACACGACGACCTTCTTGTGCTGGCGGCGCTCCATCACCGCCTCGAGCCCGGCGCAGAGTGCCATCGCCGACTTTCCGGTGCCGGCGCGGCCACCGAGGGAGACGATGCCGACCTCCGGGTCGAGGAGCATCTCGAGCGCGATCCGCTGCTCAGCGCTGCGGCCGTGGACCCCGAACGCGTCGCGGTCACCGCGGACCAGGTGCACCTGCTTGTCGGGACCGACCCGGCCGAGCGCGGTGCCACGGTCGGAGAGCAGCACCAGGCCGGTGTGGCAGGGGTACTCGCGGGCAGCGTCGAGGTCGAGGGTCCCGTCGTCGTACAGCTCGTCGAGGTCGTCGGCGGAGACCTCGACCTCGGCCATGCCGGAGTAGCCGGTGTCGGAGTCCGAGATCGCCTCGCCGCGGTACTCCTCGGCACGGAGCCCGACGGCGGAGGCCTTGATGCGCAGCGGCAGGTCCTTGGAGACCAGCGTGACGTCGTGGCCCTCGTTGGCGAGGTTGCGGGCCACCGCCAGGATGCGCGTGTCGTTGTCACTGAGCCGGAACCCCGACGGCAGGGAGGCCGCGTCCGTGTGGTTCAGCTCCACGCGGAGGCTGCCGCCCTCCTCGCTGACCGGTACGGCGGTGTCCAGCCTCCCCTGGCTGACCCGCATCTCGTCGAGGAGCCGCAGCGCGCTGCGCGCGAAGAAGCCCAGCTCAGGGTGGTGACGTTTGCCCTCCAGCTCCGTGATGACCACCACCGGAAGCACCACCTCGTGCTCCGCGAAGCGGTGCAGGGCGCCGGGATCCGCCAACAGGACGCTGGTGTCGAGGACATAGGTACGTCGTCGCATCGACGGCGACTCGGACGCGCCCGACCGGGACTGAGACTTCGTGGTTCCCACGACTCACCTCACCGACCGCACGCGCACCCACGCCCGGTCTACAGTTCCTCAACGGTGGACCGGGAGACGGCGCCCGAGGGGTGCGGGCTGGCTGCCCGACCGCGCATGCCTGCCCGAACGCCGAGGTGCCGGCGCCCCGTCACTCCCGTGCCGCAGGGCATCCCCTGCACCCACTGGGTGATCGAGTCGTTGCTCACGAACGGGCCTCCAGATGTGGCGAGCTTCCCCACCCGCCATTGCTTCGGAAGGTACGCCCCGTCCCAGAGGTGATGCAGGCGACACGCCAAAATATCTGGCGAACGTCACATGCCGGAAACTTTTACGGCGCGGGTCCCCGCGGGGCGAACGGCCGCCCTACGGGGCCCCACAGGCTCAGTCGTCGATGACGTGGACCGCTGCCTCCTCGGCCGACGCCGCGGCACCGTCGATGCCGACGTCCTCGCCGAAGAGCTCGGACTCCCGGTCCTCCCCCGAGCCGTAGTCGGGGTCCACCAGCCGCCCGGCACGTGCGTCACCGACCTCGGGGTCGTAGTCGGAGAGCTGCTCGTCGACGTCCTCGTCCTCATCCGCGTAGGGATCGGGCTCGGGGTCCTCCTGGGCGAGGCGGTCGTCCAAGGGCTGCGCGTGCTCGGCCTCCCAGGGGGTGTTGCCGTAGCGCTGCGCGGCGGAGTACCGCTCGGGCGGGGAGAACCCACGCTCCAGCTCGTCAGTGACGTCGTCGTCCTCGAGGGTGTCCCCCGGATCGAGCTGCGTCTCGTCGTCGACGCTGTAGTCGCCGTAGGTCTCCGGGTCGTTGGTGGTCATCGTCGCCTCCTTCGGCTGATCTCCACCGTACGCGAGACCCCGATCGGCGAGGAGTGCCTTTGGTCCCGGCCCGGGGCCGGGCGGGCGCGGCCGGACCGGAGGTCAGGCGCGCTGGTAGCGCAGGTCGGTGATGGTGCGTCCCACCGCGAGGCCCTTGCGCTCGAACTTCGTCACGGGACGCTCCTCCCACCGCTCCACCACGCCGCCGTGCAGCGCCGGCTCGGCGTCGAGGACCTCCACCATCTGCTCGGCGTAGTCGGCCCAGTCGGTGGCCAGGCGCCAGCTGCCGCCGGGGGCCAGCCGGGAGGCGACGAGCGCCGCGAACGCGGGGTTGACCAGGCGCCGCTTGTGGTGCCGCGCCTTGTGCCACGGGTCCGGGAAGAACGTCCACAGCTCACTGACCGAGCCGGGAGCGATCAGGTGCTCCAGCGACCAGACGGCGTCGACCCCGCACATCCGCACGTTCGATGCGCCGGCGTCCTCCAGCCTGGCCAGCGTCGAGGCGACGCCGGGCCGCCAGACCTCGAACGCGAGGACGTCGTACGACGGGCGCGCGGCGGCCAGAGCGGCGGTCGCCTCCCCCACCCCGGACCCGATCTCGATGATCAGCCCGTCGCGCTCGGCGGGGCCGCGCCCGAACCAGGCGTCGAGGTCGAAGCCTGCCTCGTCGACGGCCTCGTCGGGGATCACCCAGGCCTCGGCGTGCTGGTCCCAGGCTTGCTGCTGCTGCGGGGTGAACCGGCTGCCACGACGCGCGTAGGTGAGCACCTCCCGCATCCGGCGACCGTCGGGGGTCAGCTTGAGGTGCGGACGTGCAGGGGTGACGCGCTGGTTCACGCCTCGAATGATCCCACGCCCCTCGGTACGCCGACAAAGCACGAAGCCCCCGAGCCGTGAGGCTCGGGGGCTTCGTTGGTGAGTCAGACGATCACCGGATCGGCGCGTGCGCGAGCACGCTCCGATCACTTCGTGATCTGCCGCCTTCGGCGGCCATCACTCGTTCGGCTCGCGTGGACGAGCAAGCTCGCCACGCTCACGCTCACTTCGTGATCTTGGTGACCCGGCCGGCGCCGACGGTGCGGCCACCCTCACGGATGGCGAACCGCAGGCCCTCGTCCATCGCGATGGGCTGGATGAGCTCGACCGACATCTCGGTGTTGTCACCCGGCATGACCATCTCGGTGCCCTCGGGCAGGGTCACGACACCGGTCACGTCCGTGGTCCGGAAGTAGAACTGCGGACGGTAGTTGTTGAAGAACGGCGTGTGACGGCCGCCCTCCTCCTTCGAGAGGATGTAGACGCTCGCCTCGAAGTTGGTGTGCGGGGTGGTGGTGCCCGGCTTGATGACGACCATGCCGCGCTCCACGTCCTCGCGCTTGGTGCCGCGGAGGAGCAGACCGACGTTCTCGCCCGCCTGGCCCTCGTCGAGGAGCTTGCGGAACATCTCGACACCGGTGACGGTGGACTTCTGGGAGGTCTCGCGGATACCCACGATCTCGACCTCCTCGTTCACCTTGATGATGCCGCGCTCGATGCGGCCGGTGATGACGGTGCCACGACCGGTGATCGTGAAGACGTCCTCAACGGGCATCAGGAACGGCTTGTCGGTGTCACGAGCCGGGGTCGGGATGTACTCGTCGACGGCCGCCATGAGCTCGGCAACCGACTCGCCCCACTTCGCGTCGCCGTTCAGCGCCGGGAAGGCAGCAACGCGCACGACCGGCACGTCGTCGCCCGGGAACTCGTACTCGGAGAGGAGCTCGCGCACCTCCATCTCGACGAGCTCGATGAGCTCCTCGTCGTCGACCATGTCGCACTTGTTCAGGGCGACGACCAGGGCGGGCACGCCGACCTGGCGGGCGAGCAGCACGTGCTCACGGGTCTGCGGCATCGGACCGTCGGTCGCGGCGACCACCAGGATCGCGCCGTCCATCTGGGCGGCACCGGTGATCATGTTCTTGATGTAGTCCGCGTGACCGGGGCAGTCGACGTGCGCGTAGTGGCGCGCCTCGGTCTGGTACTCGATGTGCGCGATCGAGATGGTGATACCGCGCTGACGCTCCTCGGGAGCCTTGTCGATCTGGTCGAACGGCGAGGCCTCGTTGAGGTCCGGGTACTTGTCGTGCAGGACCTTCGAGATCGCCGCGGTCAGCGTCGTCTTGCCGTGGTCGATGTGACCGATCGTGCCGATGTTCACGTGCGGCTTGGTCCGCTCGAACTTCGCCTTAGCCACTGGGGGCTCCTCCTGTGTGTGTGTTACTTGACTCGTACTAAAGGGGTGCTGCCGAGGCCCGGCAACGGGTGATCCCGGTTGGGATTACTCGCCGCGCGCCTTCTTGATGATCTCGTCGGCGATGTTCGTGGGAACCTCGGCGTACGAGTCGAACTCCATCGAGTACGAAGCCTGGCCGGAGGTCTTGGACCTCAGGTCGCCAACGTACCCGAACATCTCGGACAGGGGCACGAGGCCCGAGACGACGATGTCGCCGTGACGCTCCTCCTGTGCCCGGATCTGGCCGCGACGGCTGTTGATGTCGCCGATCACGGTACCGAGGAAGCTCTCGGGGGTCGTGACCTCGACGGCGAACATCGGCTCCAGCAGGACCGGACGCGCCTGGCGCGCGGCCTCCTTGAACGCCTGGATGCCGGCGATCTTGAACGCGAGCTCGGAGGAGTCGACGTCGTGGTAGGCGCCGTCCTCCAGCGCGACCTTCACGTCGACCATCGGGTAGCCGGCGAGAACGCCGAACTCCATGGCCTCCTGGGCGCCGTTGTCGACCGACGGGATGTACTCGCGCGGGACGCGACCGCCGGTGACGTTGTTGACGAACTCGTAGCCCGCACCGAGGCCGGTCTCGGGGTCGATGTTCGGCTCGATCGAGATGATGACCTTCGCGAACTGACCCGAACCACCGGTCTGCTTCTTGTGCGTGTAGCTGTGGTTCGTGACCGCCGAGCGGATGGTCTCGCGGTAGGCGACCTGCGGCTTGCCGACGGTGGCCTCGACCTTGAACTCGCGCTTCATGCGGTCCACCAGGATCTCCAGGTGGAGCTCGCCCATGCCCGAGATGATGGTCTGGCCGGTCTCCTCGTCGGTCTTCACGACGAAGGTCGGGTCCTCCTCGGAGAGCCGCTGGATCGCGGTGCCCAGCTTCTCCTGGTCGGACTTGGTCTTCGGCTCGATGGCGACCGAGATCACCGGGGCCGGGAACGTCATCGACTCCAGCACCACCGGCTTGGCGTTGTCGGAGAGCGTGTGACCGGTACGGGTGTCCTTGAGGCCCATCACGGCGACGATCTGGCCGGCGCCGACCGACGCGATCTCCTCACGCTTGTTCGCGTGCATCTGGTAGACCTTGCCGATCCGCTCCTTGCGGCCGTTGCTCGCGTTGAGCACGGTCGCGCCAGCCTCGAGCTTGCCCGAGTAGACGCGGACGAAGGTCAGCTTGCCCAGGTGCGGGTCCGCGGCGATCTTGAACGCCAGGGCCGACAGCGGCTCCTCGCTCGACGGCTTGCGGACGACCTCGTTCTCCTCGGTCTCCTCCGCGCCCGGCTTGTGGCCGACGATCGCGTCCACGTCGAGGGGCGACGGGAGGTAGTCGACGATCGCGTCGAGCAGGGGCTGAACGCCCTTGTTCTTGAACGCGGTGCCGGTGAGGATCGGGTTGACCTTGTCGGCCAGGGTCGCGCGACGGATGGCGGCCTTCAGGGTGGGCACGTCGAAGACGTCGCCCTCCTCGAGGTAGACCTCCATGATGTCGTCGTCGGCCTCGGCGAGGGTCTCGACGAGCTTCTCGCGGTACTCCGCGGCCTTGTCGGCGAGCTCGGCCGGGATCTCCTCGACGACGTAGTCCTCGCCCTGGGCGGTCTCGCCGCGCCAGACCTTGGCGTTGCCCTCGACCAGGTCGACGACGCCGATGAAGTCCTGCTCGGCGCCGATCGGGATCTGCAGGATCAGCGGGGTCGAGTTGAGCTTCTGCACGATCGAGTCGACGACGCGGTAGAAGTCCGCACCGGTCCGGTCGAGCTTGTTGACGAAGCACATCCGCGGGACGGCGTACTTGTTGGCCTGACGCCACACGGTCTGCGACTGGGGCTCCACGCCGGCGACACCGTCGAAGACCGCGACGGCGCCGTCGAGGACGCGCAGCGAGCGCTCGACCTCGACGGTGAAGTCGACGTGCCCGGGGGTGTCGATGATGTTGATCTGGTGCTTCTTCCACCAGCAGGTCGTCGCGGCGGACGTGATGGTGATGCCGCGCTCCTGCTCCTGCTCCATCCAGTCCATGGTGGCGCCGCCATCGTGGACCTCACCGATCTTGTAGGTGATGCCGGTGTAGAACAGGATGCGCTCGGTGGTGGTGGTCTTGCCGGCGTCGATGTGCGCCATGATGCCGATGTTGCGGACGACGTTCAGGTCCGTCGTGATGTCGACTGCCACGTGAGTCAGCGTTCCTTAGATAGGTGAGTCTGGGGATCAGGGGCCGGTGCGGCCGGTGCGAGGTGGGCGACGCTGGCGCCGCCCACCTCGTCACGTCACCAGCGGTAGTGAGCGAAGGCCTTGTTGGACTCGGCCATCTTGTGCGTGTCCTCGCGCTTCTTCACAGCGGCACCGAGGCCGTTGGAGGCGTCGAGGATCTCGTTCATGAGCCGCTCGCTCATGGTCTTCTCACGGCGGTCCTGGGCGTAGCCCACGAGCCAGCGCAGCGCGAGCGTGGTGCCACGCGTGCCCTTGACCTCGATCGGGACCTGGTAGGTCGCGCCACCGACGCGGCGGGACTTGACCTCGATCGCGGGGCGGACGTTGTCCAGCGCGCGCTTGAGGGTGATCACCGGGTCGGTGCCGGTCTTCTCGCGGGTGCCCTCGAGAGCCGAGTACACGATCCGCTGCGCGACCTGCTTCTTGCCGTCCTGCAGCACCTTCGAGACGAGCTGGGTCACCAGCTGCGACCCGTAGACCGGGTCGACGTCGATGGGGCGCTTCGGCGCGGGGCCCTTGCGCGGCATATCAGCTCTTCTCCTTCTTGGCACCGTAGCGGCTGCGAGCCTGCTTGCGGTTCTTCACGGCCTGGGTGTCGAGGGCACCACGGATGACCTTGTAGCGGACACCGGGCAGGTCCTTCACACGACCGCCGCGGACGAGCACGATCGAGTGCTCCTGGAGGTTGTGACCCTCACCCGGGATGTAAGCGGTGACCTCGACGCCGCTGGACAGGCGCACACGGGCGACCTTGCGCAGAGCGGAGTTCGGCTTCTTCGGGGTGGTGGTGTAGACGCGGGTGCAGACGCCACGGCGCTGCGGAGATCCCTTCAGGGCAGGCGTCTTGTTCTTCGACACCTTGTCCTGGCGGCCCTTGCGGACCAGCTGCTGAATAGTGGGCACCTGGTGGTTCCCTTTCGGTTTGCTCTCAGTGTCCGACACCTTGCCGGGCACGGGTCATGCAGTACTTCATCGTGCCTGTCGCGCCTCGCCGGCCGGGTGGATCCGGCCGGGGCACGCACGTGTCCGGGTCCCCCCAGACACAGCCAACGAGATTACCGGCCGTTACAGGCGGAAGCAAAACTGCGCAAGTACGCTCCGGCCTGCCCAGTTCAGGTCAGCCAGTCGGTCAGCGGACCGATCGCGAAGTAGACGACGAACAGCGCGGAGACCACCCACATCAGCGGGTGCACCTGGCGGGCCTTGCCGCGGACCGCCTTGAGGAAGACGAAGACCACGAAGCCGGCACCGATCCCGGCCGTGATCGAGTACGTGAACGGCATCAGGACGATGGTCAGGAACGCCGGCAGCGCGATCTCCACGTCGTCCCACGGGATGCCCGCGACCTGCTGCATCATCAGGAAGCCGACCAGGACGAGCGCCGGCACCGCGGCCTGCGACGGGATCACCGCCGCGAGCGGCGCGAGGAACACCGTCAGCAGGAACAGCGCGCCGGTGACCACCGAGGCCAGGCCGGTACGCGCGCCCTCGCCGACCCCGGAGGCGGACTCGATGTAGGAGGTGTTGGACGAGACGCCCGCGGCACCACCGGCGGCCGCGGCGATCGAGTCGACGACCAGGATCCGCTCGGTGTGCGGCGGCTTGCCCTCCTCGTCGAGCAGGCCGGCCTCCGCACCGATCGCGGTCATCGTGCCCATGGTGTCGAAGAAGTCGGCGATCAGCAGCGTGAAGAGCAGCAGCAGGGCCGCGACGGCCCCGATCCCGGAGAACGAGCCGAACAGGTTGAACTCGCCGAGGGTGCCGAAGTTCGGCGTGTCCACGATCGTGTCCGGGAACGCCGGGACGGACAGCCCCCACGCCGGCCCGACCTCGACGATCGACTCCAGCACGATCGCGACGACGGTCATGGTCAGGATCGAGATCAGGATCGCGCCGGGGACCTTGCGCACCCACAGCGCCGCGACCAGCAGCACGCCCACCACGAAGACCAGCACCGGCCATCCCGACAGCTGGCCGCCCGCACCCAGCTGCACCGGCACGGTGGTCAGCGAGGCGTCCGGGATCCGGGTCACGAACCCGGCGTCCACGAAGCCCACCAGCGCGATGAACAGGCCGATGCCCACCGAGATCGCGGTCTTGAGGTGGGACGGGATGGCGTGGAAGACCGCGGTCCGGAACCCGGTCAGGACCAGGACCAGGATGATCAGGCCCTCGAGCACCACCAGGCCCATCGCGTCGGCCCAGGTCATCTGGCTGGCGATGGCGAAGGCGACGAAGGCGTTCAGGCCCAGGCCGGCCGCCAGCGCCAGCGGGTAGTTGGCGACCACGCCCATCAGCACGGTCAGCAGCCCGGCGGCCAGTGCGGTGCCGGCCGCGATGGCGACCCGCGAGGCCTCGGGGGTGTCCCCGCCGAGGAGGTTGCCGTCGACGTCGGGGACCCCGCCGAGGATCAGCGGGTTGAGGATGACGATGTAGGCCATCGTGAAGAAGGTGACGACGCCGCCCCGGATCTCGCGGCCGAGGGACGAGCCCCGCTCCGAGATCTGGAAGTAGCGGTCGACGACGTTGCCCGAGACTGCACTCACCGATGCATCATGGCAGGCTCACGCGGGCCCTCGTCCACCCCCTCGGGCCGACCGCTCCGCTCCGTGACGGAGCGCACGAGGAGGGCCAGGCCGACGCCGGCGATCACCAACGTACCGCCCAGCACCAGCGTCCACCGGGCGCCGTACGTCTCCCCGATCCAGCCGACGACCGGGGAGCCGAGCGGCGTGCCGCCCATCACGATCGTCATGTAGAGCGCCATCACCCTCCCCCGCAGCGCCGGGTCCGCCTCGACCTGGAGGGTCGCGTTGGCGGAGTTGAGCAGCGTGATCGTGCTCAGCCCGATCAGCGGGCAGACCAGCATGAAGGTCGCGTACGTCGGCATCAGGCCGGCCACGATCTCCGCGGCGCCGAACGCGATCGCGGCGCCGAGGATCAGCCGCAGCCGGACCCGCACGCGCCCCGCGGCCAGCAGCGCGCCGCTGAGCGAGCCGACGGCCAGCGCGGAGCCGAGCAGCCCGAACTCGCCGGCCCCCTTGCCGAACACCTCGGTGGCCATCAGGGCCGAGGTGAGCTGGAAGTTCATGCCGAAGGTGCCGGCGAAGAAGACCACCACCAGGATCATCATCATCTTGGGCTGCGTGCGCAGGTACGCGACGCCCTCGCGGAGCATCCCCGGCTGCCGAGCGACCGGTCGCGGCGCGTGCAGTCGGGTGACGTCCATCCGCTCCAGCTGCGCGATCACCGCGAGGTAGGACAGGGCGTTGAGCAGGATCACCCAGCCGGTCGCGCGCATCCCTCCGCCGAGGGCGCCGATCATCAGTCCGGCCAGCGCCGGGCCGAGGAGCCGGGCGGTGTTGAAGGCGGCGGAGTTGAGACCCACCGCGTTGGTGACGTCGGCCGGGCCGACCATCTCGGAGACGAAGGCCTGCCGCGCCGGTGCGTCGAAGGCGGAGCCGACACCGAAGGCCAGCGCGAGCGCGTAGACGTGCCACGTCTGGGCGTGCCCGGAGGCGGCGATCAGCCCGAGGCCGAGCGCGGCGAGCGCCATGGTCGCCTGGGTCAGCTGCAGCATCCGGCGCTTCGGGAAGCGGTCGGCGATCACGCCGGCGTACGGCGAGAGCAGCAGGACCGGCAGGAACTGCAACCCGGTGGTGATGCCGAGCTCGGCACCCCCGTTGCCCGGGATGGTCAGCACCAGCCAGTCCTGCGCGACGCGCTGCATCCAGGTGCCGACGTTCGAGACGACGCTGCCGGCGAAGTAGAGGCGGTAGTTGGGATGGGACAGGGAGCGGAAGGTGGGACTCGTGGTGACTCCTCGTGGTGATGCCGGGGGTTCTGTGTGCCGGGAGGGCGGTGCCCCTCAGTCGTGGCTGGCCAGGCGGTCCAGGATCGGGGCGGCGCGGCGCAGCAGCTCGCGCTCCTCGGCGGGCAGCTCGGCCAGGCGGCGGGCGAGCCACGCATCGCGGCGGGCGCGGTCGGCCAGGACCGTCGCGCGCCCCGGTCCGGTGAGCCGGACCACCACCTGCCGACCGTCGTCGGGGTGCGGGCGGCGCTCGACGTACCCGCCCTCGGCGAGGGCGTTCACCGTCCTGGTCATGCTCGGCGGCTGGACGCGCTCGGCCGCGGCCAGCGCGCCGACGGTCGCGTCGCCGCCGCGGTAGAGGACGCCGAGCACCGCCATCGCGCCGGAGCTGAGGGGGTTGTCGGGGTCGCGCTCGGCGATCAGGCGGCGGCGCAGCCGCATCACGCCGACGCGGAGCTCGCTGGCGAGCCCGGCGTCGGTGCGGACGGTCCGGGAGATGGTGGGCACGACGGGTGAAACTCGTTAGCGTTGCTAACTATTCCCGGGCGCCGGGCGCGACCTGTGCCGACGCTGCTGCCGGGAACCCCAGCACCTACGATGGAGGGGTGGATCGACCCGAGGAGCAGCCCGAGCGGCGAGAGATCGGCAACCGCAGCTACCTGATCGCCCCCGTCGAGCCGCTGGACGTCGACGGCGTGCGGACCGTGCAGGTCGGCACGGCGCTGTTCGGGCTGGCGTTCGTCGCGCTGCTCCCCTTCTACGCCAGCCTGCAGGCCAGCGGCCGCACCTGGCTGCTCTGGATGTGCCTCACCGGCGTCGGCCTCGGGCTGATCGGGCTGGGCTACTGCCGACGCCGACGCGACGCGCGGATCGAGGGCGCCGCCGACCCGGCCACCTCCGCCGATGTCTGAGCACGACACGCTCCCGCCGACGCGGTGGGCGCTCGGCGGCCCCAAGAACGCCGGTTACGGGCGACGCTTCGCCGAGCTGATCGACGAGGGCGCCGACGTGCACGGCGAGGCCCGGCTCGCCGACGCCCTGGTCCCCCGCGGCGCCCGGATCCTCGACGCCGGCTCGGGGATGGGCCGGGTCGGCGGCTACCTGCGGGCCCAGGGCCACCGGGTGCTCGGCGCCGAGCCCGACCCCGCGCTGGTCGAGCAGTCGCGCCGCACCTACCCCGACCTGCCCGTGCTCCCGCTGCAGATCCTGGAGCTCGACCCGGCCGCACTCGCCGCGGCCGGCGCACCCACGGAGTTCGACCTCGCCGTCGCCGTCGGCAACGTGCTGCCCTTCGTGGCCGAGGACACCGAGGTGGCGGTCCTGACGCGGCTGCGGTCGCTGCTCGCTCCCGGCGGCCGCGTGCTGGTCGGGTTCCACCTGCAGGGCGGGCCGGAGAGCGCGCGACGCTACCGACCGGAGGAGTTCGTCGCCGACGCCGCCGACGCGGGTCTCGCCGTGCACCACCGGTTCGGCGGCTACGACCTGCGGCCGGCCGACGAGGAGTACGTCGTCTGGCTGCTCGCGCCCACGGGCTGAGCCCTTCGGCGTACCGGCGCCGCGGCTCGCGCAGTCACGACCCGCGACCCGGGCAGCGACGACCCGCGCCCCGCGGGGTCAGAAGGTCTCGAGGTCGCCCTGGGAGACGGTGTCCAGCACCGGCGGCGCCGGCGGAACCGGCGCGTGCCGCTTGCTCAGCCGCACCTCGGAGTGCGCGCCGCAACCGTGGTCGAGGCTGACCACGCGGCCGTCGTCGTTGGCGTCGCCGTTCGCGCAGACGCCGAAGGTCTCGGAGAGCGGGCCGGCGAGCCGGACCAGGAAGCCGCACGACCAGCACTTGTCGGCGACCGCCTTGGCCACCGGGGCGTCCGGGCCGCCGTCGCCGTCGTACCACCGCTCGGCGGCCGCGTCACGGCCCTCCGGGGACAGGGTGCGGACCCGGCCCAGGCCGAGCTCCTTGGCGACGGTGCGGATCTGGGCCTTCGCATCGGCGTCGAGGTCGTCGTCGCCGAAGGAGTACGTCGGCACCAGCCGCGGGTCGTCGTCCTCGACCGGCAGCAGGTCGCCCGGCGACATGTCGCCCGGCTTGATCCGTTCCCGGTAGGGCACCCACGCCGGGGCGGTGATCGCCTCCGGACCGGGAAGCAGCACGGCCTCCACGACGGTGACCCGCTTCTGCCGCGGCGCGCGGGTCAGGGTGACCGCCCACTGCCAGCCCACGTAGCCCTTGCGGCTACACGCGAACAGGTGGGTCACCACCCGCAGACCGTCGACCTGACGCCCCAGGTAGTCGCCCACGTCGCTCGCGGGAACCTCTTCCAACAGCGCCGACCGCGCAGCATCGACCGCATCCGCGGTGACGGCGTCGAGCGACTTGCGTTCCAGGGTGGCCACGGGCACAGCATCCCTCATCCGGCCCGACTTCGTGACGTCGGGGCCACCCCGCGGTCTCGGCGTGCCCGCCACGCCGGTCACCCGGGGAGGGCAAGATGGGCGTGTGAGCAGCGACGGACGGCACCCCGGGCCCCCGCCGCCTCCTGCGTCCGACCCCGCCGACCCCACGGCTCCCGACGCGACCGCTCCGCCGACCGTCGGGCAGAGCCTCGGCAAGGGCGCCAAGGCCACCGCGCGCGGCGTGCGCGGCGCGGCCGGCGCCACCGGTCGGCTGGGACGCGCCACCGTGCAGCGGGCCCGCCGCGCGGCCGGCGCCCAGGGCGCCGACCGGTCGGGGCTGAACCGGCTGCTCGAGCTGCACGCCTGCAACGCCGCGGGTGACGCCGCGGTGGCGATCGCACTGGCCGGCACCATCTTCTTCTCCGGCGCCACCAGCGAGGCACGCGGCCAGGTCGCCCTGTTCCTCGGGCTGACCATGCTGCCGTTCGCGATCGTCGCGCCGTTGATCGGGCCGTTCCTCGACCGGTTCAGCCACGGGCGGCGCTGGGCCATCGGCGCCACGTTCGCGATCCGCGCCTTCCTGTGCTGGGTGCTCGCCGGCGCGATCGCCTCGGAGTCGGTCTGGTTCTACCCCGCCGCCCTCGGCGTCCTGGTCTCCTCCAAGGCGTACGGCGTCACCCGCGCCGCCGCGGTCCCGCGGCTGCTCCCCTCCGAGATCACGCTAGTCAAGGCCAACGGACGGGTCTCGCTGGCCGGGGTCGTCGGCGCCACGGTCTCCGCGCCGCTGGCCGGCGCGGCGGCGTACTTCGGGGCGGAGTGGACGCTGCGCTACGCGTTCCTGGTGTTCGTGCTCGGCACGGTCGCCGCCATCCTGCTGCCCGCGAAGGTCGACTCCAGCGAGGGCGAGCGCCAGGTGGCGGTCGGGATCGGCGCCCCCAGGGGCACGGGCGTGCCGGCCAAGGTGGCGTTCGCGCTGCGCGTGAACTGCGGCCCGCGGTGGCTCTCGGGCTTCCTCACGATGTACATGGCGTTCCTGCTGCGCGCCGAGCCGATCGAGGGCTGGGAGGACCGCACCACGCTGCTGATCGGGCTGGTCATCGGCGCCGCCGGCCTGGGCAACACGCTCGGCATCGTCGTCGCCTCCGTGGCGCGCCGGATCAACCCCGCCGTGATGGTGGTGATCGCGCTGATCGCCGACATCGCGATCTGCGTGGTCGCGGCGCTCTTCTACAGCGTCCTGGCGATCGTGGCGCTGGGGCTGACCGCCGGCCTGATGCAGTACCTGGCGAAGGTCTCGCTGGACTCCACGATCCAGACCGGCGTCCCGGCCCGCTACCACTCCAGCGCGTTCGCCCGCGGCGACACCACGCTCCAGCTGGCGTGGGTGATCGGGGGGTTCGTGGGCATCGCGATGCCCTGGATCCCGCAGCTGGGGCTCGGGGTCGCCGCGGTCGTGCTCGCTGCCTGGGCGGTCTTCACGCTCGGCTCGCGGCCGCGGAGCGGCGGGTCCGCCGGCGCCGACGCCGCGAACGCGGCCGCGCGGGCCTGAGCCTGGCGCCGGGCGCGGCGGCCCGGGCGCTCAGGCCTCGAGCTCGTCGGCCAGCGCGCGCAGCAGCTTGGCGACCGGCTGCGCCGTACGACGCTCGGGGTGACGGCCGTGGCGGTAGCCCTCGCCGATGCCGTCGAGGAGCCGGATCGTGTCCTCGACGATCGTGACCATCTCCTCGGGCTTCTTGCGCTTGGCCTGTGCCTGCTTGCGGGCCACCGACGCCGGGGCGTCGACCACCTTGACCTGCAGTGCCTGGTCGCCGCGGCGACCCTGGGCGATGCCGAACTCCACGCGGGTGCCGGCCTTCAGCGTCTCGACGCCCTCGGGGAGCGCGTCGGCGTGCACGTAGACGTCCGGTCCGCCCGGCTGGGAGAGAAACCCGAAGCCCTTCTCCGCGTCGAACCACTTGACCTTGCCAGTCGGCACGTCTGGACCTTCCTCGCTGTCTCGGGCCGGACATCCCGGCGCGTCGGAATCGTAGGCCATCGCCCCTGCCGCCACGAAGGCGTTCCGGGGGTGCGCCACCGACCCGTCACCGACGGGACCTAGGACACCTGGATCGTGATCCCGTCGCCGAGGTTGATGATCGCCCCGGGGGTCAGGGCGACGGCGATGCCCGGCTTGAGATCCTCCGGCCCCTGCCCGGGACGGACCAGGACGGTGCCGTTCGTCGACCCCATGTCCGTCACCAGGGCGGTGCCCCGCTCGGCGCCGGGCCGCACCTCGATGTGCGTGGAGGAGATCTCGTTCAACCTGCTCGGCACCGCCACCAGGCGCGGCTGCTCGGTGCCGGTGAAGCGACGAGCCTCCGGCGCGCGCCCGATCAGGACCACCTCGTCGACCACGACCGCCTGGCCGTCCGAGACCCGGAGAGTGACCGGCGATCCGGTCGGCGGCACGGTGGGCGGGGTCGACGGCGGCGAGGTCGGCGGCGGCGAGGACGGCGGCGGCGAGGACGGGGGCGGGGCCGACGGGGGCGGGGTCGACGGGGGCGGCGAGGACGGCGGCGGCGAGGACGGCGGCGGCGCCGCCGCGCGCCTCGACGGCGTCACGGACGTGCCCGGTCGCGCCGCGGGAGGGGGCGGCAGCGGCGGAACCGCCGGCGCGGGTGGCGCGCTGGGCGGCGCGCTGGGCGGGGACGGGGGCGCGCCGAGGCGCTCCCAGGATCCGATGCCGAGCGGCGGGGGCGGATCCTGCGGCGGCTCACCGGGGCCGACGCCCCCGATGTCGAACTGACCGGTCTCGATGTCGTCCTGCTCCGCTGCCTGCTCCCCCGCGTCCGGCTCGGCGTCCGCGTCGGCGTCCGGCTCGGCGTCCGCGTCGGCGTCGGCGTCTGCCACGCCGGTCCCGGCGAGCGGGTCCCCCCACGGGTCGCCGAGGGGATCGCTCAACGGGTCGCGCAACGGGTCGCTCAACGGGTCGCTCAACGGGTCCTGGAGCAGGTCGGTGAGCGGGTCGCTGAGGGGGTCGCTCAGGGGATCCGGGATCGGGTCGCTGAGCGGGTCCACCGACGGGCCGTCGAACAGCTCGGTCGGCGGGCCGAGGTCGACCGCACCCGCGGCCGCCGGCTCCACCGGCGCCGGCGCCACCCGCTCCGCGGCCTCGGCCGCGGAGGAGCCGGCGGGCCCGGTCGCCCACCGCGCAGGGTGGTCGACACGGCCCGCCCGCACCAGCCCGGTGAGGATCGGCAGGTCGAGCGCCGCGCCCGCGGAGGCGTGCACGGGAGCGTCGTCGGGGGCCTCGCCCGGGGCCACCGTGATCGACAGCGCCGTCACGTCCGCCACGGTGCGCTCCACCCAGGTGCCGCCGGCGCCGTCGAACCGCACCGATCGTCCGTCCGCGACGATCTCGGCCGCCACCGCCGCGCCCCGCAGCAGCACCCGCGCCCCGCCGTCCTCGAAGCTCACCACGGCGAAGCCGGGGAGCCTGCTCAGCCCCGAGGCCAACAGGCTGTCCAGGGCCTCACCGAAGTCGGCGCCGCCGTCCACGCTCGCCCACAGCCCGACCGCGATCTCCTTCTGCGCCTCCGGCAGCAGCACGGTGACCCGGCTGCCGACGACCGCGAACCAGGGACCCGGCCGGTAGGACCAGGTCAGCGGACTCGTCACGCTCATGGGGGACTCCAGACTTCTTCTCCGGACTCCCGCGCTGCGCGCCGGAGTCGTGCGCCGTGCGTGGGGCAATCCCATCACATCGACGAGGACCGCGGTGAGGTTGTCGCGGCCCCGGACCCGACTCAGGTCGACATCGGTCATCACCGGCGCCCGCCGCTCGGTAGCGTTGGCCGGGTGGGAAAGGAACCGGTCGGCCACCGTTCGCTGGCGGACCAGCTGCGCGCGTGGCCGGACGAGCGGATCACCAGGCTGCTCACCGAACGCCCCGACCTCGCCACTCCGGCCCCCCACGACTTCGGACTGCTCGCCTCCCGGGCCGCCGCCCGCAGCTCGCTGCTCCGCGCCCTCGACGGCCTCACCCGCGGCGAGCTCTTCGTGCTCGACGCCCTCGTGGTCGCCGGACCGACCACCCTCGAGCGGCTGGTCGCCACCGTCGCCGCAGATCCGGCGTACGTCGCACGGGTGGTGGAGCGCCTGCAGGACCTGGCGCTGGCCTGGGACTCCCCCGAAGGGCTGCGTCCGCTCACCGGGATCGGCGACTGCCTGACCGGCGGTGTCGACGGCGGCGTGAGCGGGGTCCGTCCCTGCTCGGCCGACCCACGTCCCACCGAGGAGAACGCGGGTCGGATCGCCGACCTCTCCCCCGACGCCCGCCGGCTGCTGGACCACGTGATCGACAACGGCGGGCTCGCCACCGCCGGCACGACCCGGATCGGCCTGGGGCCCGACGACGCCCGCTCCCCCGCCGAGGAGCTGATCGCGCAGCACCTGCTGCGCCCGGGCGGTTCCGCCCACCCCGGGATGCTCGTGGTGCCCGGCGAGGTCGCGCTGATCCGACGGGGCGGCCGGACCACGACCACCCCGGTCGACCAGCCGCCGACGGTCGCCAGCGAGGCCCGTTCCGAGCGGCTGGTCGCCAGCGCAGCGGTCGGTGCCGCCACCGAGTTCGTACGACGGGTCGAGCTGCTGCTCGAGGGCTGGGGGCGGCGCCCCGCCGCCGCCCTGCGCACCAGCGGTCTCGGCGTACGCGAGCTACGGGCCACCGCCACGCACCTCGGCGTCGCCGAGCCCGAGGCCGCACTGCTGATCGAGGTCGCCTCGGCGGCCGGCCTGCTCGCCACCCGCGCCGACGGCGACGGCAACCAGGTCTGGGTCCCCACCGACGCCTACGACACGTGGCTCGGGCAGTCCGCCGCACAGCGATGGACCACGTTGGCCCGTGCTTGGCTGCACAGCACCCGGTTGCCCTCGCTGGTCGGCGAGCGCGGCCCGGACCAGAAGCCGTGGAACGCGCTCACCCCCGAGCTCTCCGCCGCGGGCATGCCCGAAGCCAAGGCGATGGCGCTCGCCGCGCTGGCCGACCTGCCGGAGGGGCACGGCCTCGCCGCCGGCACCGGGCTCCCGTCGTTGGTCGCCCGCATCGCGTGGCTGCGCCCGCGGCGCCCGCGCACCCGACCCGACCTCGTCGCGTGGACGGTCGCCGAGGCCGCCCAGCTCGGCCTCACCGGCGTCGACGTGCTGACCGACTACGGCCGCTCGTTGGCCGCCGGCGAGGACCCGACGCCGGTGCTCGCCGCGCGGCTGCCGGCGCCGGTGGACCACGTCCTCATCCAGGCCGACCTGACCGCGGTGGCGCCGGGACCGCTGGAGTCGCTGCTCGCGCGCCGCCTGCAGGAGGTGGCCGAGATCGAGTCGCACGGCGCGGCGACCGTCTACCGGTTCACCCCCGCGTCGGTGCGCGGCGCACTGGAGTCGGGCTGGAGCGGCGGGGAGATCAAGGAGTTCCTCACCGCGGTCTCGCGGACCCCGGTCCCGCAGCCCCTCGACTACCTCGTCGACGACGCCGTCCGCTCGTTCGGCCGGCTCCGGGTCGGCCTGGCCGCCGCCTACGTCTGCTCCGAGGACGAGGTGGCGCTGGCCGAGCTGGTCAACCACCCGCGCGCCGACGCGCTCGGCCTGCGGCGGATCGCGCCGACGGTGGTGATCAGCTCGGTGCCGGCCGACGTGCTGCTGCCGCGGATGCGCGAGCTCGGGCTCTCCCCGGTCGTGGAGGGCACCGACGGGGTGGTCCGGGTCGGCGTCGGGGATCCGCTGCGCGCGCGCAGCCCGCGGCAGGCCACCGACTCCGCCCGCGGTGCGGCCCGCGCAGCGGCGCACGTCGCCACCGCCGTACGGACGTTGCGCGAGGGCGACGCCGAGGCACGCACCCGGCCCGCCTCGGCCAGCACCCCGGCCGGCGCCTCGGCCGCCCTACGGGACGCGATCGAGCGCCGGGGCCGGGTGCAGATCGGATTCACCGACAACCAGGGCGTGATCGTCGAGCGCGAGGTGCTGCCGCTGGTCGTCGAGGGCGGGCGGCTCACCGCCCGCGACGCCGGCGCCGAGGCCGACGACCCGGACGCCGAGCGCAACTACCCCCTGCACCGGATCAGCCGCGTCCTCCCCCTCTGACGCGAGCCGGGGGTGAGGACCCGCCGAGCCGGGGCTCGGGGCCCGGCTCGTGGTTCGGGGTGGGGACCGGACCGCCCGTAGACTCGTGCGGTGACCGACGGACCCCTGATCGTGCAGTCCGACAAGTCCCTGCTCCTCGAGGTCGACCACCCGCAGGCCGCCGAGTGCCGCAAGGCGATCGCCCCGTTCGCGGAGCTGGAGCGCAGCCCGGAGCACATCCACACCTACCGGCTCACCCCGCTGGGCCTGTGGAACGCGCGCGCCGCCGGCCACGACGCCGAGCAGGTGGTGGACACGCTGCTCACGTTCAGCCGCTACCCGGTTCCGCACGCGCTGCTCGTGGACGTGGCCGAGACCATGGCCCGCTACGGCCGGCTGCGCCTGGAGAAGCACCCCACCCACGGGCTCGTCCTCGCCTCCACCGACCGCCCGGTCCTGGAGGAGGTGCTGCGCGCCAAGAAGGTCGCCGGCATGCTCGGCAACCGCGTCGACGACGACACCGTCGCGGTCCACCCCTCCGAGCGGGGCAACCTCAAGCAGGCCCTGCTCAAGCTCGGCTGGCCGGCCGAGGACTACGCCGGGTACGTCGACGGCGAGGCCCACCCGATCGAGCTGGCCGAGGACGGCTGGGCGCTGCGCGACTACCAGCGCGACGCCGCGGAGTCGTTCTGGCACGGCGGGTCCGGGGTCGTCGTACTGCCCTGCGGCGCCGGCAAGACGATCGTCGGCGCCGCCGCCATGGCGCACGCCCAGGCGACCACGCTGATCCTGGTCACCAACACCGTCAGCGCCCGGCAGTGGAAGGACGAGCTGATCCGCCGCACGTCGCTGACGGCGGACGAGATCGGCGAGTACTCCGGGACCGTCAAGGAGATCCGGCCGGTCACCATCGCGACGTACCAGGTGGTGACGACCCGGCGGAAGGGCGTCTACCCGCACCTCGAGCTCTTCGACGCCCGCGACTGGGGCCTCATCGTGTACGACGAGGTGCACCTGCTCCCGGCGCCGATCTTCCGGATGACGGCGGACCTCCAGGCCCGCCGCCGGATCGGGCTGACGGCCACGCTGGTGCGCGAGGACGGCCGCGAGGGCGACGTCTTCTCGCTGATCGGCCCGAAGCGGTACGACGCGCCGTGGAAGGACATCGAGGCACAGGGCTGGATCGCGCCGGCCGACTGCGTCGAGGTCCGGGTCACCCTGCCGGAGTCGAGCCGGCTGACCTACGCCACGGCCGAGGCCGAGGAGCGGTACCGGCTGGCCGCCTGCACCCCCGAGAAGATCGGCGTGGTGCGCGACCTGGTCACCCGGCACGCGGGGCAGCCGACGCTGGTCATCGGCCAGTACCTGGAGCAGATCCACGAGCTGAGCGAGAAGCTGGACGCGCCGATGATCACCGGCGAGACCAGCGTCAAGGAGCGACAGCGCCTCTTCGACGCGTTCCGGTCCGGCGAGATCGGCCTGCTGGTGGTCTCCAAGGTCGCGAACTTCTCCATCGACCTGCCCTCGGCCGAGGTGGCGATCCAGGTGTCGGGCTCCTTCGGCTCCCGGCAGGAGGAGGCCCAGCGCCTGGGCCGGCTGCTGCGCCCCGGGGATCCGGGCCCCGACGGGGAGCGCAAGGTCGCGCACTTCTACACGCTGGTCTCCCGCGACACCGTGGACGCCGAGTTCGCCGCGAACCGGCAGCGGTTCCTGGCCGAGCAGGGCTACGCCTACCGGATCGTGGACGCCGACGAGCTCGGCGTCTGACCGGACCGGCGCCTGCGGACTACATCTCGCAGGTGCTCTCGCGGGTGCCGCGGAAGGTCGGCGACGCCGGCGAGAGGACCTCGCGGTGGCGGCCGAAGGAGCGCACGGTGAAGACCGGCTGCACCCACATCGAGCCCCCGTCGGTGCAGCCCCGTGCGCGGAACTCGATCGACACCACGATGGCGGCCTCCGTGCCCGCCGGCACCGTCTGCGCCCCCGACCACACGGCGTCGACCTCGCTGGCCGGGTCGAGGTCGTCGTACTCCACCGAGACGACCTTCCACGCGGCGCCGCCGCCCGGACCGCCGAGGGGATAGGTCAGGCCGGTCACGACCACGTCGTGGCTACCGGGGTTCGCCACCCAGTACGGGATCTGGCACGCCATCGCCGGGCGCAGCGGGATCTGCGGCCGGTAGCGGTCGTCGCGGCGGTCGACACCCACCGTGACGCCACTGCAGGTGGGCGCGCCGGGCTCGATCCTGACGTCGGCCATCGATCGGGCGGCGACGGCGCGCCAGGCGCCGAACGGAAGTACGACGAGCAGCACCACGCCGACGACGAGAGCAGGACGGATGCGGACCCCCATGCCGCCCGATGGTGGCAGGGCGCGGGCAGCACCGGGCCGTTTCGCGGCGACCCGGCCTCACCGAGGGACGCCGGCGGAGCTCAGGCCTCGGCCTCGTCGGCGAACTGCTCGTGGTTGCGGATCACCTCGGCGATGATCACGTTCAGGATCTTCTCCGCGAAGTGCGGGTCCAGCCCGGAGGTCTCGGCCATCGACCGCAGCCGGGCGATCTGCACCGACTCCCGGTCCGGGTCGGCCGGCGGCATGCCCGCGCGTGCCTTGAGGCGCCCGACCTGCTCGGTGCACTTGAAGCGCTCCGCCAGCAGGTGGACCAGGGCCGCGTCGAGGTTGTCGATGCTGGACCGGAGCCGGAGCAGCTCGGCGCGTGCGTCCTCAGCAGTCATGGGCGCCATTCTTCCCATGCCCGGACACTTCTGATGACATCGACTCACGCCGTGGGCACCCCGTGGGTTTCAATGGAGCCATGGAGGACGACCATCCCGACATGTCCTGGCCGCTGGACGGCGCCGCGCAGCTGCGCGACGACCTGCTGGCGGCGTACGACGACCCGGACCGCGGGTACCACGACCGCGGCCACCTGATCGCGGTGCTGAACCGCCTCGACGAGCTCGCCGCCGGCGGGGTGCGCTTCGACCGCACCCCGGTCCAGCTGGCCGCCTGGTTCCACGACGCGGTCTACGACGGCGAGCGTGACGCCGAGGAGCGGTCCGCGGCGTGGGCCGAGGACGAACTGCCGCGGTACGCGGACGCCGCGACGGTGGCCGAGGTGGCCCGGCTGGTCCGGCTGACCGAGACCCACCACCCCGACGCCGGCGACGTGAACGGCGCCGCGCTCTCCGACGCCGACCTCGGCATCCTTGCCGCGGACCGGGCGACGTACGACGCCTACGTGGCGGACGTTCGGCGCGAGTACGACCACCTCGACGACCCCGACTTCGTCGTCGGACGGGTCTCGGTGCTGCGCGACCTCGCCGACCGCGAGGAGCTCTTCCACACCCGCTACGCACGGGAGCGGTGGACCGCCGCGGCCCGCGCCAACCTCACCCGCGAGCTGGCGTTCTGGTACGACGGCGCCAGCGCGGTCGGCGTCGCCTGAGCCGTGGACGACCAGGTCATCTTCGCCGCCCGCGCCGCGGTGCTGACCGACCTCGAGGCCCGCGGCCTGGCGAGCCCGGTGTCGGTCTCCATCCTCGACGACGCCTGCTCCGAGCGTCGCTGGTGGCTCGAGCAGTGGGCGGAGGGGGCGCAGTTCGTGCCGGGCCTGATCGCCCAGGACGTGCAGGAGGCGCTGGCCGACGGGCTCGGGCGCACGGATCCGGCCGGGCTGTGGCCGGTCTGCCGCCACTGCACCGAGGGGCCGGTGCACACGCTGCACATCGACCCCGACCTGGGCGGTCCGGACCCGGTCTGGGTGTGCGAGGAGACCGGCACCACGATCGCACCGCTGGGCCGGCTGACGGCGAACGACTGACGGCGAACGACTGACGGGGACCGGCTGACGGGGACCGGCTGACGGGGCTCAGTCGTACAGGTGGAGGCGGAACGTGTGCCGGTCGGCCCGGTAGACGGTCCGGGAGAGCTCGACCGGGACGGTGCCGCACAGCGCCCGCCGCGAGTGCTGGAGCAGCGCCGAGCCGATCGGGACCTCGAGCAGCGAGGACTCCGCGGCGTCGGCGGTGACCGCCACCAGCGCGTCCTCGGCACGCGTCGGACGCAGCCCCCGGGCCTCCAGGTCGGCGTACAGGCTCACCGGCTGGTCCGCCTCGAGGAAGCCCGGCACCAGCGCGTCGGGCAGGAAGACGTCGGCGACGCAGGTGGCGTAGCCGTCGGTGGCCCGCATCCGACGCCAGCGGACGACGGGCTGGTCGACCTGCATCTCGAGCGCCCGGGCCACGCCCGGAGGGGCCGGGATCCGGTCGGCGACCACGGTCCGGGAGGTCACGGCCACCCCGCGGCGCGCCATCTCCTCGCTGAAGCCCACGACGCCCGTCCGGCGGGGGCGCGGGTGCGCCACGAACGTCCCGCGGCCGGGGAACCGCTCGAGGACCCCCTCGCCGACCAGCGCGTCCAGGGCCTGGCGCACCGTCATCCGAGCCACCCCGAACCGTTCCACCAGCTCGCGCTCCGAGGGGGCGGCGGTGCCCGGGTCGCAGCCCGCGACGAGAGCACGCACGTACTCGCGGATCACCACGTGTTTCGGTGATCGCCTCTCGTCGAACGTCGGGACCCCAGGCACGGCCGGAGGCTAGGCACGCCCGCTGTTCGGCAGCACGCGATCCGTCGATTCATACCGAAGCGGCGGTACGGATGACGACACCCCGACCCGCCTTGCGAACACCTGTTCGAACCATGGGCTATCGTGGACGCATGGACTTCCAGGGCACGCTCTTCGCCCCCGACCCGGCGCTGACCGCGCCCGACACCGGGCGCCTGGAGCGGCGCGACCTGGGCTCGGGCGCCTGGATCGACGTGGCTCGGACCTGGCTGCCCCAGCCCGACGAGGTCTTCGCCGCGCTGGCCGAGCGGGTGCCGTGGCGGGCCGAGAAGCGGCAGATGTACGACCGCCTCGTCGACGTCCCCCGGCTGGTCCACACCTACATGATCGGCGAGGAGCTGCCGCACCCGATGCTGACCGCGGCCCGCGAGGCCCTCTCCGCGCACTACGCGGAGGAGCTGGGCGAGCCGTTCCGGACCGCGGGCTGCTGCTACTACCGCGACGGGCGCGACAGCGTCGCCTGGCACGGGGACACCATCGGCCGGGGCAGTACGCACGACACCATGGTCGCGATCGTCTCGGTCGGCGACCCGCGGCGGCTGTGCCTCCGGCCCCGCGGCGGCGGGGAGTCGATCGCGGTCGAGATGGGCCACGGCGACCTGGTCGTGATGGGCGGCAGCTGCCAGCGCACGTGGGAGCACGCCGTGCCGAAGGTCGCCGCAGCGGGGCCGCGGATCAGCGTCCAGTTCCGGCCGCTCAACGTCTTCTGAGCCGCCGGGGCGGGTCGTGTGCCCCACGCACCCCGATGAGGAGGCGTCAGGCACACGACCCGAACGGGGAGGTCAGGCCTCCGTGCCGTGGGCGGCGATGAACGCCAGGATCTGCTCGGAGAGCTCGGGACGGCACACGATCACGTCGGGCAGGTAGACGTCGTCCTGGTTGTAGCGCAGCTCGCTGCCGTCCACCCGGGAGGTGAACAGGCCGGCGGCCCGCGCGACCGCGACCGGGGCGGCGGAGTCCCACTCGTACTGCCCGCCGGCGTGCACGTACGCGTCGGCGACGTCGCGCACCACCGACATCATCTTGACGCCGGCCGATCCCATCGGCACGAGCTCGGCGTCGAGCTCGGCGGCCAGCGCCTCCACGAACGCGGGCGGGCGGCTGCGCGAGACGGCGATCCGGGGGCGGACCGACGTACGCGGCGGCACCACCGGCGCGGTGCCGGTGTTGAAGGTCTCGCCGAGGGCCGGCTGGGCGACCGCGCCGGCGACCAGCTCGCCGTCCTGCCACAGCGCGACGTGCACGGCCCAGTCGTCGCGGGGCGGCTCGGAGAACTCGCGGGTGCCGTCGAGCGGGTCGACGATCCAGACCTTCGAGGCGGCCAGGCGGGCCTTGTCGTCCTTGCCCTCCTCCGAGAGCACCGCGTCGTCCGGGCGGTACTGCGCCAGCAGCTCCATCAGCAGCTCGTGCGCGGCCTGGTCGCCGGCGTTCTTGAGCTCCTTGCCCTCCAGGCCCTCCTCGCGGACCTCGAGCAGGCGCCGGCCGGCGACCTCGGCCAGCCAGGCCGCGAGCGCGTGGTCGTCGGCGACGATGTCGGGAGAGGGGGTGCCAGCTTCGAAAGTCACCGGGACACCATAGAGCCTGGCCAGCCGCGCGTCGCAGCCCACGACGCGGCGTACCCAGTCCGGGTGCCGGGGAGGACCGCCCGCCCTCGACAGCAACGGACGGGGTGTGCGGACCACCGCAACGGGTACACGTCACGTGCGGCGCCCGGTGACCGTGCCCGCCACGGGGTTCTGACGCCTGCGTCCCCCGGGCACCGCTGACCCCTGTGAGAGGAGAAGATCCCATGTCGAGAATCGCATTCCTGGTGGCCCCCGAGGGTGTCGAGCGGGTGGAGCTGACCGAACCGTGGGACGCGGTGATCGATGCCGGCCACGAGGCGGTCCTGCTGAGCACGAGCGCGGGCGAGGTCCAGACGTTCGACCACCTGGACGCCTCGGAGTCCCGTCCGGTCGACGTGGTCGTGGCCGACAGCGACCCGGACGAGTACGCCGCGCTGGTGCTGCCGGGCGGCGTGGCGAACCCCGATGCGCTGCGGCTGGACGCCGCCGCCGTCGACTTCGTGCGCGCCTTCGCCGGCTCCGGCAAGCCGCTGGCCGCCATCTGCCACGCCCCCTGGGTGCTCGTCGAGGCCGATGTCGTCGAGGGCCGCCGACTCACCTCGTGGCCCAGCCTGCGCACGGACCTCACCAACGCCGGCGCGACGTGGTCGGACGAACGCGTGGTGACCGACGGCAACCTGATCACCAGCCGCAAGCCGGACGACCTGCCGGCGTTCATCGCCGCGCTCCTGGAGGCGGTCAACCACGGCCCCGACAGCGCCGGCGCGACCGACGCCTGAGGCGCGGAGCCGCTCCTGTCGGGGCGGCTGACAGCAAGGACCGGCGCGCCCGGGAAGCGTGAAGCATCCCGGGCGCGCCGGTCCGAGGCGGGCTCGCCCGCCCGCGGGCGTCGCAACCCCCGACGCCCCGCCGGACGGGGCGCGGTTCACACGTGAGGACCGCCCGCCGGGCGACGGCTCACGGCAGGGGACGCGGGCGGACGCCCGAACCCTCTTCCGACTGCTCCGGCCCGCCGGCGGCCCGGTCCACCGCCTGCCCGGCGTCGTCGACGGCATCCTCAGCGTCCCGCACCGCCTCGCCCGCCCGGTCCGCGAGCTGGCTGGCCTTGTCGGCGACGACGTCCTGCGCCTCGTTCGCCTTCCGCACCACCGCCCGTTCGGCCCGGTGGGCCGTGGCCTGCACCCGCGGGTCCTCCCACAGCCCCTGGGCCTTCGCCGCGATCTGCTCGTAGCGTCCTCGACCAGCGCGGGCCCCCAGCACGTAGCCGGCTCCCAGGCCAGCGAGGAAGTACAGCTTTCCAGGCATGCTCCGCTCCTTCGTCTCTACCGCGCCGGCTCGACCGGTCACGGTCCCTCGGCCTTCCATAGAGTCGTTCCCACTGGGCACGGATCCATGCCTCGCACCCCGGACAGCGCCGCGCTGCGCAGCCTCCTCGCCGCGGCGGCGATCGCGGTCGACCTGGGCGCCGCCGTCGACGGCTGGTCGTAATCGCGACCCGCTCCGAGGCATACCTGACGGCCGCGTGGGGAATCGGTACGGCCAGAGCCAGCAGAGGAGATCGTCATGACAGCAGGAGCAGCACCCCGGCAGAAGCACCCGTCGACGGGCCGGGCTCGTGCCCGGCTCCGCGGCGACCTCTCAGCGCGGCGCCGGCGGTGAGTGCGATCGGTCGGCAGCCTGACCGGGGCACGCCCGACGCCGCCACCCGGCCCGACCCCGACGACCCGCGCAAGCCGGAGTCGCCCGTCGACCTCACCGCGCCGTCGAGGCGCTACGTCGTGGTCAAGACCTTCCGGGAGTTCTCCGAGGACGGCTGCCTGGATCTCGCCGCGGCGCTGACCTACTACTCGGTGCTCGCGCTGTTCCCGGCGACGGTCGCGATCCTCTCCCTGGTCGGCCTGGTCGGCCAGGGGCAGGCGACGGTCGACACGCTGCTGCAGACGTTGCGCGATGTCGGCGCGGGCGGCGTGGCGGAGACACTGGAGCCGACCCTCGTCGAGCTCAGCCGCGCGCAGAACGCGGGGCTCGCGCTCCTGCTCGGCCTGGCTCTGGCGCTCTGGTCCGCCTCGGGCTACGTCGGCGCCTTCGGTCGCGGCATGAACCGGATCTACGAGGTGGCAGAGGGAAGACCGATCTGGAAGCTGCGCCCGGCCATGCTGGCGATCACCCTGGTCACCGTCGTCCTCACCGCCCTGGTCGCGCTGGGCCTCGTGCTCACCGGACCCGCCGCCCGGGCGGTCGGCCAAGCGGTGGGACTAGGGGACACCGCGGTCCTGGTCTGGAGCATCGCCAAGTGGCCGGTGATGCTGCTGGCGGTGGTCCTCATCGTCGCGCTGCTCTACTACGCGACCCCCAACGTGCGACAGCCCCGGTTCCGCTGGATCAGCATCGGCGCGGTCGTGGCGATCCTGACGTGGGCGCTGGCCTCGGCGGTGTTCGGCGTGTACGTCGCCAACTTCGCGAGCTACAACCGGACCTACGGCTCGCTGGCCGGGGTCGTGGTCTTCCTGCTGTGGCTCTGGCTGACCAACCTGGCCCTGCTCTTCGGTGCCGAGCTCGATGCCGAGCTGGAGCGCGGCCGCGAGCTCCAGGCCGGGATGCCTGCGGAGAGGGACATCCAGCTGCCGGCACGCGACACCCGCACGAGCGACAAGGCGGCCAGGAGGGCCGCAGAGGACGTCGAGCGCGGCCGCCGGCTGCGCGTCAGCCGCGGGGAGTCCGCCGAGAGGGCTGCCTCCGGGTCCACGAGCACCGACAAGCCGTCGGAAGGCGACAGGTCATGACCCGTCTCGCGAGGCGCCCGAGCCGCTCCGCCAGCCTCCTGCTCCGCCCGGGGGTCCCGACGACCTGCCGGATCGCCACGCCGTACCGATGCACCTCGCGGCCTCGCCCCGACAGGTCGGACCGAACCCTGCGCGGGTCAGGAGTTGAACCGCGACTGGGTCCGCTCGAGGCCGTCGGTGATCAGCGACTCGACCGCGTCCGCGGCCGTGTCGATCTGGAACGGCAGCTCCTTGCGCTCGACCGTCGAGTAGTTCGACAGCACGAAGTCCGCAACGTCCTGGCGACCGGGCGGGCGGCCGATCCCGGCCCGCACCCGGTAAAAGTCGCCGCTGCCGAAGGAGGAGCGCATCGACTTCAGGCCGTTGTGGCCGTTGTCCCCGCCGCCACGCTTGACCCGCAGCGTGCCGAAGTCGATGTCGAGCTCGTCGTGGATCGCCACCACGCGCTCGGGCGGGACCTTGTAGAAGGTGGCCAGCGCCTTGACCGGTCCCCCGGTCTCGTTCATGTAGCTGCGCGACTTGGCCAGGACGACCCGCGGCCCGGGGGCGCCGGGCGCGCCGACCCGGCCCTCGACGACCTCGGCCCGCCCGGTCTTGTGTGCGCGGAACCCGCTGCCCATCCGGCGGGCCAGCTCATCGACCACCATGTAGCCGATGTTGTGGCGGTGGCCGGCGTACGAGGGCCCGGGGTTGCCGAGCCCCACCACGAGCCACACCTCGGCGTCGGTCAACGGTCCTCCTGCTGCGGTCGCGCCACCCGCTGGTGGCTGGATCGGGTCCCCGGGAGTCGGGTCCAAGAATGCAGCACTCCCCGGCGCGAGGTCCGCGCCGGGGAGTGCTGGTGTCGGCTCGGGCTCAGGCGTGGCCCGACCCGGCCGACGGGGTCACTCGGCCTCGGTGGCCTCGGCCTCGACGGCCTCGCCCTCGGCGGCCTCCGCCTCGGCGGGCTCCTCGGAGACGGCCGGGGTGGTCACGTTGACGACCAGCGCGTCGCCGTCGGTGTGCAGCACCGAGCCCTTCGGCAGGACCAGGTCGGAGGCGTGGATCTGGGTGCCGGCCTCGGCGCCCTCGACGTTGACCTCGATGGCCTCGGGGATGTGGGTGGCCTCGGCCTCGAGGTGGATCGCGGCCAGGTCGGTGACGACCAGGGTGCCCGGGGCGGCGTCGCCGACGACGACGACCGGGACGTCGACGACGACCTTCTCGCCGCGCTTGACGGCGACGAAGTCGACGTGCTCGAGGATGCGGCGGACCGGGTCGGTCTGGACCTGCTTGGCCAGGGCCAGGTGGGTGGAGCCGTCGAAGTCGAGCTCGACGACCGCGTTCGCGCCACCGTGGCGCAGCGCCATCATGGTGGCGTGGCCCGGGAGGGTCAGGTGGACCGGGTCGTTGCCGTGGCCGTAGATGACCGCGGGGATCTTGTCCTCGCGGCGGATGCGGCGGGCGGCGCCCTTGCCGAACTCGGTGCGGACCTCGGCCTTGATGATCTCGGTGGACATGGAGTCTCCCTCGTCGCTGGTGGGGTGGCGTGTACGTGAGGCCCCGGGCGGGAAATGCAGAGCGCCGCGCTGCGGGATCCGGTGACCGGCGGCACCGAACCGTCCGCGCGCGGCGCATGACGTCATTCGGCCCAGTCGATCACGGAGTCAGCTAGTGCTCCCTCGCCGAGGCAACCACAGGAGTCTACGTAGCCACCGGTGCCGAGTGCCAATCGGCGGCGCGGGCCTAGTGTGGACGGCGTGGCCCTGAAGCTTCCCGAAGCCCGCGATCGCGCGGCACTCGTCTCCGACGTCCACACCACCGTCCACCTCGACCTGCGCTCCACCGAGGAGTACACGGTCGACGCGACGGTGCGGTTCTCCTGCGCCGAGCCCGGCGCGAGCACGTTCCTCGAACTGGACGGCGCGCGGGACGTGACGCTCGACGGCCAGCCCGCGCCGTACGCCGACGGACGGATCGCGCTGGACGGCCTGGCCGCCAGCAACGAGGTGCGGGTGACCGCGACCCTCCCCTACGTCACCGACGGTGACGGGATGACGGTCACCGTCGACCCCGCGGACGGCGAGCGCTACGTCTGCGCGTTCACCGCGATGGACATCGCGCACAAGGTGATCCCCTGCTTCGACCAGCCCGACCTGAAGACCACGTTCACGGTCTCGGTGACCGGCCCCGCCCACTGGACGGTGCTGGCCAACGGGCTGGCGATCAGCCAGGAGCGGGAGGGCGAGGACGGGGGCGCCCGCCGGTTCTCGTTCGCGCCGACGCCACCGATCTCGACGTACCTGTTCTTCGTGGCCGCCGGACCGTGGGTCTCGGAGACCTGGGAGGAGCCGTACGAGCACGCCGAGTCCGGCGCCCTGCCGTTCGGCTGGCACGCCCGCGCCTCGCAGGAGCGGGAGCTGCGCCGCGACGCCGCCGAGCTGCGCCGGATCACCAGCACCTGCTTCCGCTGGTTCACCGAGGCCTTCGACCCGCCGTACGCCTTCGACGACTACCAGCAGGTCTTCACCCCGGGCCTCAACTGGGGCGCGATGGAGTTCCCGGGCTGCGTGGCGTTCCGCGACCAGTACCTGGTCCAGGGGGCGCCGACGGCCCTGCAGCGGCAGTGGCTGGCGAACACGATCGCCCACGAGATGGCCCACATGTGGTTCGGCGACCTGGTGACCATGGAGTGGTGGCAGGACACCTGGCTCAACGAGTCCTTCGCCGACTACATGGGCTACGAGGTGGCCGCGCTCGCCGCGGGCTACGACGACGCCTGGACCACCGCGGCGCTGACCCGGAAGCCGACCGGGTACCGCGCCGACCTGCGCCGCTCCACGCACCGGATCGCCGAGGACGCCGAGCAGCTCATCGACGCCGACACGGCGTTCGCGAACTTCGACATGATCACCTACGCCAAGGGCAACGCCGTGCTCCGCCAGCTCGGCACCTGGCTGGGCGAGGACTTCCTGGCCGGCGTCAACCGCCACCTGCGCAGCCACGCCTTCGGCAACGCCACCCTCGCCGACTTCCTCGACGCGCTCGACGCCGAGACCGACCGCGACGTCCGCGGCTGGGCGGAGAAGTGGCTGCGCACCACCGGCTTCGACACGATCGAGGTGACGCGACGGGACTGGGTGCCGGTGCTCACCCGGCACGGGTCGCGTCCGCACCGGTTCACCGTCAGCGCGTACGACGACCACCTGCGCCTGGTGGAGACCCGAACCGTCGACCTGGACGACGAGCCGCTGGTGCTGGAGGGGCTGGCCGGCCGCGTGGTCGTTCCCAACGCCGGCGACGAGACCTTCGTCGCGCTGCGCCTGGACGACCACTCGTGGGAGGTCGTCACCCGGCACCTGTCGGCGATGGAGTCGTCCCTGACCCGGGCCGTGCTGTGGTGGGCGGTGATCGACCGGGTCGAGTCGCACGGCAGCTCACTGGCCGACCTCAGCGCGCTCCTCGGCCGCCACCTGCGGGTGGAGCGCGACCCGGTGATCTTCGAGTCCGTGCTCGCCGCCGCGCTGCGGATCGCCCGCCTGTACGCCGCGCCCGAGGACCTGCCCGCCTTCTTCCGCAGCGTCGAGGAGGTCTGCCACGCCGCGCTCGCCGAGGACGAGCCGGCGCTGGAGCCGGCCGCGCTGCGAGCGCTGGCCGGCACCACCCGCGACCGCGACCTGCTGGTGCGCTGGCTGCACGGCACCGCCCTGGACCAGGAGGTCCGATGGATCGCCGTCCGCCGCCTGGCCGAGCTCGGCGACCCGTCGTTCATCGCCGCCGAGGAGGAGCGCGACCGTTCCGTCTCCGGCCACCTCGCCGCGCTCGCGGCGCACGCCGCGGTGCCGACTCCGGAGGCCAAGGCGGAGGCCTGGGCCCGGCTGATGGGCGGCGGGCTCGGCAACCACGAGCTGACCGCCGCCGCGGCCGGCTTCTGGGGCTGGGAGCAGGCGGACCTGGTGGCGCCGTACCTGGACCGCTACCTGGTCGAGGGGCTGGCCCTGGCGACCGCGTCCGGACAGGCGATGAGCCAGATCATCGGTCGCGCGTTCCCGTACCTGCCGATGACCGGGGCGGCGCGCCAGCAGCTGCGCGACCGGCTCGCGGAGGTGCTCGACGGCGAGGTGCCGACCGTCCTGGCGCGCACCTGGAACGACGCCCTCGACGACCTCGACCGGGCACTGACCGGGCGCTGACCGGGCGCTGACCGGGCACTGACGGGGCGGTCCTGGGCCCTCCTCGGGGCCGCCTCGACCATGACCTCTCTCACGTTTCGACGTCCCCGAGGGGGACGTGCGACGCCGCGCGAGCGGTCTGCTACCTACGCGCGCGAGGCGCCGCGAGCCGCGCTGTCGCCGCCTCGACGCCAGGTTGAACCGTCAACCAGACCTGTGCGACGGTCCTGGGGCGGCTCGGGACCCGGGCGGCGCCTGATGCGCCACTCCTCGTAGCCCGCGATTCTGCCCCGGCGCAGGTGCCCCTTCGCATCCGCCGCGTGGTGTCGTGGTGTGCGTGTTCCGGCCGTGACGAGCGGTGTGGACGACAGGTCCGCGCCCACGGTTGAGGAGCACCCGGATGCCAGTCATCGAGGCGCACGAGGTCTACAAGGTCTTCGGTCGCAGGCCCGAGCGCGGAGTCGCCAGGCTCCGCGACGGAGCGACCCGCGAGGAGCTGCGGGCCGACGGACTCACCGCGGCCGTCATCGACGCCTCCTTCGAGGTCGCCGAGGGCGAGATCTTCGTCGTGATGGGGCTGTCGGGCTCCGGCAAGTCGACGCTGATCCGCACCGTCAACGGCCTCCAGCCGCCGACCGCCGGGTCGATCCGGGTCGGCGGCGAGGACCTGATGGACCTCGACGGCCGCGGCCTGCGCCGCCTGCGCCGCGAGCGGATCAGCATGGTCTTCCAGCACTTCGCGCTGCTGCCGCACCGCACCGTCGGCGAGAACGCGGCGTACGGGCTCAAGGTCCGCGGGATCAACCGCGCCGAGCGCGAGCGCCGTGCCGAGAAGGCGCTGCAGATGGTCGGCCTCGGCGGCTGGGCCGGCTCGCTGCCCGCCCAGCTCTCCGGCGGCATGCAGCAGCGCGTCGGCATCGCCCGCGCGCTGGCCGCGGAGACCGACGTGATGCTGATGGACGAGGCGTTCAGCGCCCTCGACCCGCTGATCCGGCGCGAGATGCAGGACCAGCTCGTCGAGCTCCAGCACGAGCTGGGCAAGACCATCCTGTTCATCACCCACGACCTCAACGAGGCGATGCGGCTGGGCGACCGGATCGCGATGATGCGCGACGGCCGGATCGTCCAGCAGGGCACGGCCGAGCAGATCCTCAACGACCCCGCCAACGACTACGTCGCGCAGTTCGTCCAGGACGTCGACCGCACCCGGGTGCTGACCGCCTCCTCGGTGATGGAGGCGCCCGTCGCCGTCATCGGCGCCACCCAGGGCCCGCGCGCCGCTCACAAGCTGATGCGCGAGCACCAGATGTCGGCGGTGATGGTGGTCGCCCGCGACCGCCAGCTGGTCGGCGTGGTCACCGAGCGCGCCGCCGCCACCGCGGTGGCCGCCGGCCGCAGCGACCTGTCCGGGGTGATGGAGGCCGTGGCCTCGGCCGCCCCCGACACCGCCGTGGCCGACCTGTTCGCGGCCTCCGCCGACAACGCGACGCCGATCGCCGTCATCGACGAGCGCGGCCGTCTGCAGGGCGTGATCCCCCGCGTGACGCTGCTCAGCGCCCTGGGCGAGACCTCCGGACCCGAGGCGGCCGAGGCCGTCCAGCCCGTCCTCATCGACGAAGGGAGCCTGGCATGAGCGCGCAGGTCGTGACCGCCACCGAGAACGTCGACGGCGTGCCGCGGCTGCCGGTCGGCGAGTGGATCAGCGACGGTTTCGACTGGGTCCAGGATCACTTCGGCCCGTTCTTCGACTCCCTCGCGGACGGCATCGAGAGCACCGTCGACGGTCTGGCCGACCTGCTCACCGCGCCGGCGCCGCTGCTGCTCGCCGCCGTGCTGGCGCTGCTGGCCTGGCTGGTCAAGGACTGGAGGCTCGGCCTCGGCTCGTTCCTCGGCCTCGCCGCCGTGATCGGGATGGACCAGTGGGAGAACGCCATGGTCACCCTCGCCCTGATCCTGGTCGCGACACTGGTCGCCCTGGCGATCGGGATCCCGCTGGGCATCCTCGCGGCGCGCTCGGAGCGCGCGAGCCGGGCCATCCGCCCGGCCATGGACCTGATGCAGACGATGCCGGCGTTCGTGTGGCTGGTGCCCGTCGTGACGCTGTTCAGCATCGGCCCCTCCGGCGCCCTGGTCGCCACCGTCATCTTCGCCCTGCCGCCCGGCGTCCGGCTCACCGAGCTCGGCATCCGCCAGGTCGACGCCGAGGTGGTCGAGGCCGGCCACGCGTTCGGCGCGACCCCGCGTCAGATCCTGCGCGAGGTGCAGCTCCCCCTGGCCCTGCCGACGGTGATGGCCGGCATCAACCAGGTGATCATGCTCGCGCTCTCCATGGCCGTGATCGCCGGCCTGGTCGGCGGCGGCGGCCTGGGCAGCCAGGTGACCACCTCGATCTCACGGCTCGACATCGGGCTCGGCTTCGAAGCCGGCCTCTCGGTCGTCGTGCTGGCGATCTTCCTCGACCGCGTCACCGCCGCGGCGGGCCAGCGACAGCGGAGCCCGGGCACGGTCCGGTCGCTGCTGCGCCGGCGCTCCGCCGTACCGGCGAAGGAGGGCGCGAACGCCTGACGCATGACCCCGAACCAGCCGCCGGCGGGGCACGCACGACCCCGCCGGAGACAACGGGCGCCCGGACCAGACGGGCGCGCACGTGCACGACGAGAGGAATCACGAATGAACAGCAAGCGGACCCTGCGCCGGAGCATTGCCGGAGCGAGCATCCTCGCCCTGGGGCTGACGGCCACCGCGTGCGGCTCTGACGACGCTGCCGCCGGCGAGGACTCGACGATCACCATGGGGATCATCCCCTCGTGGACCGACGGCCTGAGCATGGCCCACCTGTGGAAGGACCTGCTCGAGGGCGAGGGCTACATCGTGGAGATCGAGGAGTTCTCCGAGGCCGCCCCCCTCTACACCGGCCTCGCGAACGGCGACATCGACATCTACCCCTCCGCCTGGCCCGAGGTCACCCACGCCTCCTACATGGAGAAGTACGGCGACGACATCGAGGACCTCGGCACCTACTACGACGCCGCGAAGCTCACCTTCGCCGTGCCCGAGTACAGCGAGATCGACTCGATCGCCGACCTGGCCGGCAAGGCCGACGTCTACGACGGCAAGATCATCGGCATCGAGCCCGGCGCCGGCCTGACCAAGGTCGCCAAGGAGTCGGTGATGCCGGCCTACGGCCTCGACGACGACTACACGCTGGTCGAGTCCTCCACCACCGCGATGCTGGCCGAGCTCAAGAAGGCCACCGAGGCGAACGAGGACATCGTGGTCACCCTGTGGCGGCCGTTCTGGGCCAACAGCGCCTTCCCCGTGAAGGACCTCGCCGACCCCGAGGGCGCGCTGGGCGAGGCCGAGGGCCTGCACGAGCTCGGCCGCACCGGCTTCGCCGAGGACTTCCCCGAGGCCGCCGAGATGATCGGCAACGCCACCCTCTCCGACGAGGAGTACGGCTCGCTCGAGGACATGGTCGTCAACGAGTACGGCCAGGGCAAGGAGTCCGACGCCGTCGCCGCCTGGCTCGAGGAGAACGCCGACTGGGCGGACGCCCTCCAGGGCTGACCCTCCCCCGGTACGACGAAGCCCCCTGCACCGGCCGGTGCAGGGGGCTTCGCTCTCCTGGGCGACCGCCGGACCCACCCGCCGGGTGCCGGCGGATCGACGGCTGCTACCGCGGAGAACGCGAAGCAAGCGCACCGGAGGGAACGACGAAGGAGTGACCGGAGGGCGCGAGCGAGCTTCTCCGCGTGCAGCCGCCAGGAGCCGCCAGCGGACCTGGCACCGAGCCAACCTGGACCGCGGGTCCGGCAGCGTGTCCGAGCGCAGCGAGAGACACGCTCGGACCATCCAACTCAGGCGTGGCCGTCGAACATGGAGGTCACGGAGCCGTCCTCGAAGACCTCGCGGATCGCGCGCGAGATCATCGGGGCGATCGACAGCGTGGTGAGCTTGTCGAACTGCTTGGCCGGCGGCACCGGGAGGGTGTTGGTGATGACCACCTCGGTGGCGCAGCAGTTCTTGAGCCGGTCCACGGCCGGGTCCGAGAGGATCGGGTGGGTGGCGGCCAGGATCACGCCCAGGGCGCCGGCGTCCATCAGGGCCTCGGCGGCCTTCACGATGGTGCCGCCGGTGTCGATCATGTCGTCGGTCAGCACGCACATCCGGCCGGCGACCTCACCGACGACGCGGTTGGCGACGGTCTCGTTGGGCCGGTTGATGTCGCGGGACTTGTGGATGAACGCCAGCGGCGCGCCGTCGAGGCGGGCCGACCACCGCTCGGCGACCTTGATCCGACCGGCGTCCGGGGAGACCACGGCGAGCGGCTGGTCGCCGTACTTGTCCTTGATGTAGTCGGTGAGCAGCGGCAGCGCCATCAGGTGGTCGACGGGGCCGTCGAAGAAGCCCTGGAGCTGGTCGGCGTGCAGGTCGACGGTGATGATCCGGTCGGCGCCGGCGGACTTGAACAGGTCGGCCATCAGGCGGGCCGAGATCGGCTCGCGGCCGCGGTGCTTCTTGTCCTGGCGGCTGTAGCCCCAGAACGGCATGACCACGGTGATCCGCTTGGCCGAGGCGCGCTTGAGCGCGTCGACCATGATCAGCTGCTCCATGATCCACTCGTTGATCGGAGCGGTGTGGCTCTGGATCACGAAGGCGTCGCAGCCGCGGACGGACTCCTCGTAGCGGACGTAGATCTCGCCGTTGGCGAACTCGTACGCCGAGGACGGGACCAGCTGGGTACCGAGGAGCTCCGCGACCTCCTCGGCCAGCTCGGGGTGTGCCCGACCGCTGAAGACCATCAGGTTCTTCTCGGTGGTCCGCTTCAGTCCGCTCATGGGGAGGGCTCCTGGGGGTCGTCGCCGCTGGGGGTGTCGGTTTCCGATTCTGCCGCCAACTGCCGGTTGCTCCCAACCGGCGTTCACCCCAGCGTCACTCAGATGTCGCACTCGTGTCGAGGGTCACATCCGCACCAGAGGCCTCGGCCGCGGCCCGGGCCTGCGCGGTGCCCGGGCGGCTGCGCTCGGCCCAGCCCAGCAGGTTGCGCTGCGGGCCCGCGCTGACGGCGAGCGCACCCGGCGGGACGTCCTCGCGGACGGTGGTGCCGCCGGCGGTTCCGGCGCCGTCGCCGACGGTGACGGGGGCGATGAAGGTGTTGTTGGACCCGGTCCGCGCGTGCCGGCCGATCGTGGTGCGGTGCTTGTTCACGCCGTCGTAGTTGGCGAAGATCGTGCCGGCGCCGATGTTGGTGCCCTCGCCGATCTCGGCGTCACCCACGTAGGACAGGTGCGGCACCTTGGCGCCCTCGCCCAGCACGGCGTTCTTGGCCTCCACGAACGCGCCGAGCTTGCCGCGGTCACCGACCACGGTGCCGGGGCGCAGGTAGCTGAACGGCCCGACGTTGGCCTCGGCGCCGATCACCGCCAGCTGCGCGTGCGTCCGGACGACCCGCGCGCCGGCGCCGACCTCGCAGTCGGCCAGCGTGGTGTCGGGGCCGACCACCGCGTCCTCGGCGACCACGGTGGCGCCGAGCAGCTGGGTGCCCGGCAGGATGGTGACGTCCGGCGCCAGCTCGACCCCGACGTCGATCCAGGTGGTCTCGGGGTCGATCACGGTGACGCCGTCGCGCATCCACCGGGTGACGATGCGCCGGTTGAGCTCGCGGCCGAGCGCGGCCAGCTGGGCGCGGTCGTTGGCGCCCTCGGTCTGCAGCTCGTCCTCGATGGCGTGCGCGCTGACCACCAGCCCGTCGCCGCGGGCGATCCCGACGGCGGTGGTCAGGTAGTACTCACCCTTCGCGTTGTCGTTGTCGATCCGGGTCACGCAGTCGGCGAGGAAGCTCGCGTCGAAGGCGAGGATGCCGGAGTTGATCTCGTTGATCGCCCGCTGCTCCGCGGTGGCGTCCTTCTCCTCGACGATCGCGTCCACGAATCCGTCGGCGTCGCGGACGATCCGCCCGTAGCCGAACGGGTCCTCGACCAGGCCGGAGAGGACACTGACGGCCGCGGAGGCAGCGGTGTGGGCGTCGAGGAAGGCCTGCAGGGTGGCGGTCTCCAGGAGCGGGGTGTCGCCGTTGGCGACCAGCACCGTGCCCGACTCCGGGGCGAGACCGGCCTCGGCCAGCGCCTCGAGGGCGACCCGCACCGCGTGCCCGGTGCCGAGCTGGTCCTCCTGCACCGCGAGCACCGCGTCCGGGACCCGCTCGGTGACGTGCGGGCCGACCACCTCGCGCTGGTGCCCCACGACCGCGACGAGCCGAGCCGGGTCGAGCGCGCCGACCGCGGCCAGCACGTGCCCGATCATGCTGCGCCCACCGATCGGGTGCAGCACCTTGGGCGTCTTCGACTTCATGCGGGTGCCGCCGCCGGCGGCGAGGACGATGACGGTCAGCTGCTCGGTCACGGAACCACCCTACGCAGCCCGGAGCGGGGGCCGGTCAGGGCGCGACGTAGGTGAGCCGGCGCAGCGGGTTGCCCTTCTTGATCGACCCGCAGCTGCTCGGTACCGCCTCGCCCTCGAACCGGTCCAGCAGCCAGGGGTAGGCGTCGGGCAGCCAGAGCGCCATCGAGGTGAAGTGGGACAGGTCGTACTCCTCGTACTGCACCCGCACCCCACGCCGGCAGTACCGGCGGGCCAGGGTGCGCACGTCGCCGGTGATCATCACGCCGTCCCCGGGGCCGATGCCCGCGGGGCCGGCGTCGGTGCCCTCCAGCTCGCCGGCGTTGCCCTGCCCGATGAACATCGGCGCGGTCGGCGTACCGCCGGTCGACATGATCAGCCGGTTGGAGAACCGCACGAACGCCCGGATGTTGCGGGGCTCCGGGTAGCGCTTCTTGACCACGTCGCCCCACATCAGGCCCGAGTGGAAGCCCAGCACCTCGGCGATCGTGTCGTCCTGCATCTTCGCGAGCAGCTCCCGACCGTCGGGACTGGCCCAGCGGTTCAGGTCGACCCCGAACGCCCGCGCGATCCCGATCAGCGCCATCGGCGCCACGCCCGCCCAGATCGTCGAGCCCTCGACGTACGGCAGGTTGTGCGCCGGGTTGACCAGGACACCGCCGATGGCGGTGCCGACGATCCGCCGCGCCACGCCCGGGGCGTACGACGACGCGAGCTCGGCCGCCCACTCGCTGGCGATCGCGCCGCCGGAGTAGCCGATCAGCCCGATCGGCGCGCGGCGGCCGACGCCGGTCGCCTTCCGGGCCCCCCGCAGCGCGCGCAGCGAGTCCAGGGTGACGTAGCCGTACTCGGGACCGGCCGCGAAGTGCGCCCCCTGCCCCTCGGTGTCGGGGATGTTGACGGTGTAGCCGGCCAGCAGCAACGGCGCGATCAGCCCCGTCTCGACGTTGGTCACCGCCTCCCCCAGGCCGCGGCCGCCGGCGATCGCGGCCGACGGCTGGTCGGAGGGGTCGAGGGAGTCGTAGAACGACTGGTAGGAGACCACCTTCGCGCGACCCGACGCGTGCGGGGGCCGGAGGACCGTGGTCACGCCGAGCGCGGGGCGACGCCGCACGTCGACGGTCCGGAAGAGCAGCTGGCGGGCCTTCAGCGGCAGGTCGAGCCCCTGGATGCTGTAGCGGACGGTGCGCCGCTTGAGCACCGTCCCCGGCGCGATCTTCCGCAGCGGCGTCCGGCCGCGGTAGCGGTAGAACGGGGCGTCCAGCGGTGACGGGTCGTCCTCCACGGCGGCCGGCGCCGCGCCGGTGGTGGCAGCTCGCGTCGGCGCGGCGTACGCCGGCCCGGTCAGCGCGAGGGTGGCGGTCAGGGCGGCGCCGGTCAGCGCCGCGACCAGCCTGGTCGGTCGGTTCCCCATGTCTCTCCTCCGGTACTCCTCCCGGAGGAACAACGGAGAACTGTGGCGGTCGTCACGCCCGGGTGGGGCACCGGGCCCGGATCGCGCCCGTCCCAGAGCCGGCCGAGCGCTCAGCGACGCTCGATGTTGCGCACCAGGTGCTCGCTGGTGTGCTTGATCGCGACGCCGATGAGCGGCCGCACCGCGGCCGCCATCGCCCGGCCCGCGGGCCCGCCCGGGAGGCGGTAGCTGATCCACGCCTCGACCCGGGTGCGGTCGCCGCCCAGGTCGGTGAAGTACCAACGCTGGACGTTGTGCACGCCCTTCACCGAGCTGATCTCGATCAACCTGTCCCGCTCCCACGCGGTGCACTGGATCCGCGAGGAGAGGTGCACGCCGACCTTCATCACGCCGTCGTAGGTGGCACCCACACCCCGGGTCTGCTCGGTGACGGGCTCGATCGTGTGCAGTCCGTACATCCACTCCTTGATCCGGGAGAAGTCGTCGACGTAGTCGAAGACCTCACGGACCGGTGCGTCGATCTCGACGCTGTGCTCGACCACGCTGCTCACCCGCACCGCCCTGCTCAGTCGGCGTGGCCCACGGCGCCGGGCACCGCGTCGACCAGGTCGTGGACCATCCCGTGCTCCCGCTTGAGCCGGAGCAGCTCCCGGTCACGCGCCTGGTAGCCGCGAGCACTCAGGCGCTCCCGCCCGAAGGCCAGCAGCCGGGCCTGGTCGGCGAGGAACAGTCCGGGACGCAGTGCGCGTACGACGTGCTTGGCGCCGCCGTCGGGGATCTCTAGCGCGTCCGCCGCCTCGTCGCCGAGGAAGACCCGCGACATGCCGTACATCATCCGGCGGGCGGCGTCCTCGCGCAGCCGCCGCGGACCGACCAGCAGGGTGGCCAGCTGGGGCGCCAGGTAGTCCTCGGTCAGCGCCCGGACGAAGTCGCGGCTGTGCTGGTCGGGGCCGGGCGAGGTGAGCCGGTAGAGGCCCTCGATCGCGACGTGGTCGGCCTCGCCGGTCGGGTTGAGCTCGGGGGCGACGCCGATCACGTGCCCGACGTAGCGCCACAGGTGGTAGATGTCGTCGAGCTCGGCGGGGGTCAGCCGCACGCCGAGCTGCGCCATCGCGGCCAGCGAGATGTGCCCGAACTCGGCGAGCGTGAACGCCATGTAGGGCTGCGGGACCGGCACCCCCCACGCGGCCAGGTCCCAGGCGGCGTGGCTGGTGACGTGGCGGCGCACGTGGGCGTGGATCAGCCGCACCCGCACGGTGCGGGCGAATCCCGGCCCGCCGATCTCCATCCCGCCCGGGCGCACGACGGTGGCCAGCCACTCGCCGACCTCGATCGAGCGGACCGCCGGCTGGTGGCCGTAGCGACCGGTCAGCAGCAGCGGCTTGGCGGCGATCCAGTTGTCCGCGCCGGCCAGGAGCGAGGCGGCGCCCAGCACCAGGCCCCACTGCGCGCTGTAGCGGACCAGCACGTCGGCGGCGCGGTCCAGCCGCTCCCGCTCCAGCCAGGCGGGCTCGGTGGTGATCTGGTGCAGCAGCGCAAGGGCCGAGTCGGGCGGGTCGTCCACGGCACGTGCGCTCTTCTCCACGATCGCCCGCACCGCCCGCAGCGCGGCTCCGCTGCCGGCGCGATCGTTGACCACGGCGTCCGCCAGCGGATCGGCGTGCCACATCCCGTCCAGCCAGGCCCTGCCCCGCTCGCCGTACCGACGCACGGCGAGGTCCGCGTTCGGCAGCGCGCTGGGGACCTCCGGCTGAATCGTCATCGGACCATCTCCTGCCCTGACCTGAGAACGCGAGAAGCACCCGGCGACACCGCTCGGGAGTCGCGGTGGAAGGGTCAGGGTGAGGATCGCACGCGGCGCCGACTGCCGCCAGGGAATCGAGACCCGGCCCAGATCCGCCGCGCCTCGCTACGGTGGGGCCATGGACGACCCGACGGTCCTCGTCACCGGCGCCACCGGCTTCATCGGACGGCGGCTGGTGCCCGCGCTGGTCGAGCGCGGCCTCGAGGTGCGCGCCATGACCCGCCGCCCGGAGGAGTACGACGGCCCGGCGACCGCCGTGGGCGGCGACGTCGCCGATCCCGCGTCGCTGGCCTCGGCCCTGGCCGGCGTCGACGTCGCGGTCTACCTGGTGCACGCGCTGGACCAGCCGGACTTCGAGGAGCGCGACGCCGCCGCGGCCAGGAGCTTCGCGGCCGCGGCGGCCGACGCCGGCGTGCGGCAGATCGTCTACCTCGGCGGCCTCGGCGCCGATGACCAGGACCTCTCCCCGCACCTGCGCTCGCGCCGGGAGGTGGAGGGGCTGCTCGCCTCGACCGGGGTCCCGGTCACGGTGCTGCGCGCCGCGATCGTGGTCGGCCACGGCGGCATCTCCTGGGAGCTCACCCGACAGCTGGTGAAGAACCTGCCGGCGATGATCGTGCCGCGCTGGACCAGCACCCGCACCCAGCCGATCGCCCTGGACGACGTGGTCCGCTACCTGGCCGGCGTGATCGGCGTGGAGCGTGCGTACGGCGAGGTCTACGAGGTCGGCGGCCCGGAGGTGATGACCTACATCGACATGCTGCGGGAGGCCTCCCACGCGGCCGGCACGCGACCGGTGCCGATCATCCGGGTCCCCGTGCTGACACCGCGCCTGTCGTCGTACTGGCTGGCGTTGGTGACCGACGTCGACGTCACCACCGGTCGGAACCTGATCGACTCGATGGGGACCGAGGTGGTGGTCAGCGACCACCGGATCCGGGAGATCGTGCCGGGCGAGCCGCTCCCCTACGAGGAGGCGGTGCGTCGGGCGCTGGCCGAGCGCCTGGCCGACGGGCAGGACATCTAGTTCCCGTCCTCGGGGCTCAGCCGAACAGGGTCGGCAGCACGAAGAGCATCGCCACCGACCAGGTGCAGTGGGTCAGGATCGGTGCCAGGATCCCGCCGGAGGCGCGGCGCTGCAGGCCGACGACGACGCCGAGCAGGATGGCGGCGAAGGCGAGCATGACGTTGCCGGTGGCCAGGGTGGCGACCACGTAGGCGACGCTCGTCCAGACCACGGGGTGCCGGGTGACGGCCGCATAGAGCGCGCCGCGGAAGAACAGCTCCTCGGCCACCCCGTTGGCCAGAGTCACCACGAGCACCGCCGCGGTGGCGCCCTCGTCGGCGAAGTCGAGGACCGCGCTGACCTGCTGGTCCAGCCAGGGGATCTCGCGCACGACCAGCCCGCCGACCAGGAAGAGCGCGGCGAGGGCCAGGCCGACCAGCACCGGCGCCACGACGGGCCGGATCAGGTGCTCACCGTCGCGCGGGTGGGCGATCCGGCCGAGGTGCAGCGGACCCGAGGCGAAGGCGCCGACGGTCCATACCAGAGCCACCGCGAGGGTCGCCGGATAGAACCAGACGCTCCCGGGCTCGATCCGCAGGCTGACGCCGAGGAGCCCGGCGCCGAGCAGGATGGTGACCACGGCGACGACCTGCCGTCGCCGGAGCGCGACGACCGTGTCGCGGTGGTCGCGCGGCACCACCTCCCACAGGGAGCGACGAAACCAGCGCTGCACGCGACCAGCCTCTCACCCGTGTCGGGCGCAGATGGCCTCGTCGAGGTTGTCCCGGGCCCAGTCGCCCAGGGCGTGCAGCGCCGGGAGCAGCGCCTGGCCGGCATCCGTGAGCGCGTACGCGACGGTGACCGGCGGCCCGGCGTCGACCGTCCGCTGGACCAGGCCGGCACCGGTCAGCTCGGCGAGCCGGTCCGAGAGCACCGAGTCGCTGATGCCGAGCACCCGCTTGAGCTCGGCGAAGCCGGCCGGCCCCCCGCCGAGCACGCTGATCAGCATCCCGTTCCACCGCTTGCCCAGGAACTGGAACGCGCGGGACAGCGCGCCGTCGCAGGAACGGACGTCGGGCGCGGGCGCGGTGGCCTCGCCGACCACGGGGCCTGGCGCGGCCTGGGTGCGAGACGTCATGTGACCAACGGTACCCCCACTACGGACTTGACTGCCACTTCTATTTTAGAAGTATCATCGAATTGCCAAGCGACACCGACTCAAGGAGTAGCCATGACCGTCACCGCACTCGAGACGCTGGACGACACCTCACGCGCCCTCCTCTTCACCGAGGCGCGCACCGCCAACTCCTTCTCCGACCGCCCCGTCACCGACGAGGAGCTGCGCGGCATCTGGGAGCTGACCCGCTTCGCCCCGACCATGGCCAACAGCCAGCCGCTGCGCGTGCTCTTCGTGCGCACCGACGAGGGCAAGGCCCGGCTGCTCCCCCACATCGCCGAGGGCAGCAACCGCACCAAGGCCGCCGCCGCCCCCGTCGTCGCCGTGCTCGCCTACGACGCCGACTTCCACGAGCAGTTCCGCGTCACCTTCCCCGACCGCGCCGAGATGTTCGTGAAGAACTTCGGAGCCATGCCGGCCGAGGCCCGCGAGCCGATCTCGAAGTACAGCGCCGCGCTCGCCACCGGCCAGTTCTTCCTCGCCGTCCGCGCCCACGGACTGGCCGCCGGCCCGATGGCGGGCTTCAACGCCGCCGGGATCGACGAGGAGTTCTTCGCCGGTACGCCGTGGAAGTCCCACCTCGTGGTCAACATCGGCCACCCGGGCGACGACCCCTGGTTCCCCCGGCTGCCGCGCGTCGACGTCGCCGACGCGGTGCGCTGGGCCTGAGCCTGGCCGACGCCGGCGGCCCGACGACGCCGGCCGCCCGACGCCGGCGGCCCGACGACCGATGGGTCAGTGGGGAGCGGAGAGAGCAGGCGGTGGTGTGGGCTACCGGTCCCGGAGGCGGGTCGTGTGCCTGAGGCATCGGGATAGCGGGGTGTCAGGCACACGACGCCGACGGCGCCCCACCCCACCCGAGTCGTGTGCCCCAGACTCCGCAATAGCGGGGCGTCAGGCACACGACGCGGACGGCACCCCACCCCACCCGAGTCGTGGGCCCCAGACCCCGCAATAGCGGGGCATCAGGCACACGACGCCAACCACGTGGCGGCACGAGCCCGACCGTCCCGCAAGCCACGTCATCCCTCGTGCCGCGGCGGGGCCCCCGCCGCGACCTCACCGGCCACCATCGCCCCCGCGTCGACGGACCGCGTCCGCGGCCACCAACCGCTGCCGCCGCGCGGTCGGCGCCGGCCCGACCTCGGGCGGCCGGCCCTCCGGCGTACCGAAACGGCGGGCGGCCGGGCCGGCGCTCAGGCCGTGCAGGACCACGCTCAGCAGCACGGTGAACGCGATCGCGGCGACCGCCCACGCCGCCAACGGGTGCTCGGACTCGGCGAGCGCCTCGACGGCGAGCAGCGCGAAGACCACCGAGGCCAGCCCCCGCGGGCCGAACCAGCCGAGGAACAGCACGTCGCGGCGCGACAGCCCCGAGCCGATCAGCGCGATCCCGACCGGCACCATCCGCAGCACCGTCAGCGCCAGCACCGCGAAGGTGACCGCGGCGAGGTCGATGTTGGTCACGATGATCGGCACCAGCCCCGCGCCGAAGAGGAACCACACCACCAGCGCCAGCAGCTCACCGCCGAGCTCGGGGAGCACCACGGCACCGTCGTCGGCCGCGTCCCTGGCGCTGACGCCGCTGAACGCCAGTCCGGCGACGAACGCCGCGATGAAGCCGTTGCCGCCGGATGCCAGGGCCGAGGCGTAGGCGACGACCGCCAGGGCGAGCACCGCCATGGCACGCGCGTCCGCGGAGGCCCACCCGCGGCGCAAGGCCCGATCGGTCGCCCAGGCGCCGACGCCGCCGACCAGCGCACCGGCGAGCACGCCGAGACCCAGCTCGCGCAGGGCGTCGACCACCGCGACCGACTCGGCGCCCCCGCTCAGCCCGAACACGGCGGCACTCGCCGCCAGCGCCATGCTGACCACCGGCGTGGCGATGCCGTCGTTCAGGCCGCTCTCGACGTTGAGCGAGCGCCGCAGCCGCAGGGGCACCCGCTCGTCGGTGATCACCGCGGCGCTCAGCGCGGCGTCGGTCGGCGCCAACGCCGCTCCGACGAACAGCGCCAGGACCCACGGCAGGTCGGCGACCAGGACGACCGCCGCGGCGGTGCCGGCGATCATCGCCAGCGGGAGTCCGACGCCCAGCAGCCGGGCCGGTACGGCGGCCGTGTGGCGCAGCTGCTCCGGATCGATCCGGGACGCGTCGGCGAAGAGCAGCAGGGCGAGGGTCACCTCGGCGATCACCCGCGCCGACTCGGTGGCGACGTCCACCCCCATCGGCCCCCAGTCCGGGTTGCCCAGCAGGTAGCCGGCCGCCACGAAGACCATCGGACCGGTGACGTTGTGGCGGGAGAGCGCGCCCGACATCAGCGCCCAGGCGGCGACGAGCGCGGAGAGCACGGCGATCGCGGTGGCGGTCACGGATGCACCGCCGGGCGCGTCGTCGCCTCGTCCACGTCTGGCTCCTCGGGGCTGCCGACCGGGTGGCGCGATCGCGCCGGGGCGGCCTACTCGGTTCTACCAGGTGTCGTACGGCGACGTCCCCGAGCCCGCCGCACGGGCTTTCGACGTTCCGGCCACCGCAGCGGACGGCCAGATGGGCGTATGGCGGCCGGCGAGGTGATCCGAGCACGCTCGGTGTGCGCTGCGGTCTGGCTCCCCGGGTAGGAGTCGAACCTACGTCGCTTGTCCTGATTCAAAGTCAGGCGGGCCCTGCCGGCAGACCAACCGGGGATCGGCGTCAACCGGCCACCAGCCTACGGGCGCGCAACGTCGCGGTGGGCGTCGGGGCGGGGTCGTGTGCCCGACACACCGGAACACGGGGCCTCAGGCACACGACCCCGCTCGTGGCATCCGATCAGCCAGCGTCGGCGCCGTCGTTCCCGCCCGAGCCGCCGCCGTTCCTGCCCGCGGTCCCGCTGTCGCCGCGCCCCGGGGTGGCGTCGCCGTCCCCGTAGTCCAGCGGCATCCACGCGTCGACGTCGTAGCGGCCGTTGGTCTGCAGGGTGACGCCCTGGATGCCGACCGGGCGCCCGTCGCGGTAGGTCACCAGCGCTACCCCGGCGGCGCGGCGCAGCTTCGACCCCAGCGCGACGGCGTACGCCGCCCCGCCGGTCGTGCCCGTCACGAAGGTGTACCCGGTCCTGCCGTCCTCCGCGACCGTCGGCGTCGGGCCGTCCTGGACGTGCGTGTGACCGGCGACCACCAGGTCCACGCAGCCGCGCTCCAGGGCGGTGTCGCCGAGGTTGTTGTCGTGGACGATCAGCGTCGACACCCGGTCGCCCTGCTCGTCGGCCGCGCAGGCCTCGTCGGCCACGCGCTCCTCGACCTCGGCGAAGCTCAGCCCGGTCTCGTCGCGCCAGTCCCCGAAGCCGCTGGAGCGGGGGTCGTCGACACCGAGCAGCCGCGACCCGCCGGGACCGTCGATCACCTCGCCGTCGAAGTAGGTCCAGCCCAGGTCCTCCATGTACTCGCGGACGAAGGTCCCGTTGTCGTGGTTGCCGGCGACCGCCCAGCGGTCCCAGTCCTCGAACGTGGTGGAGACAGAGTCCAGCGAGAACGCCTCCCAGGTCTCGCCGGTGGAGGTGTCGTCGCCGAGGTCGAAGACAGCGGTGGCGCCGCCCACGTCGCCGATGGCGCGGGCCACGGCGTCCATGCCGACGTTGTCGTGACGGTCGGTGACCAGCAGCACGACGGTCTCGCCCTCCTCCGGCGTGCGCAGCTCCAGGCGCGCGGCGTCCTCGGCGGCCTTCGCGTAGAACGCCTCGCCCCGGCGGTAGCTGCTCACCAGGCTGGAGACGATCCGGCGGGTGGACTGGGTGACGCCGGCGGCGAGGACCTCGACGTCGGCCGCCTCCGCGGGCAGGCTGACCTCCGGGCCCAGGAAGTCCTGCAGGCTCTGCCACTCCTCGGGCGGACGGGTCGGCCCGCTGCCCCAGTGCCAGGGCTGGGCGAGGCCGACGCCGACCAGGACGAGCACGGTGCCGGTGACGATCCCGCCCCGGCTGACCAGGTGCCGGTAGAGCCGGCGGCGTCTGGTCCGTCCCACGGCGACCCAGGCCATCAAGGGCAGCACCGCGAGCGCGGCACCGCGGACCGCGGCGTCCACCGCCATCTCCTGCAGCGCGCCGGTCACCTTGGCGACCTGGCCGTCGGGGTTGCTGGCGATCGTCGCGTAGCGCTGGGTCAGCGCCTCGACGTCGGCGACGTCGGTCTTGCCGAGCAGGATCTGGACCCCGACGGGCGAGCCGGAGTCGACCCGCACGTCGGGCAGGATCGGCCCGGTGCGGACCACCACCTCGCCGCTCAGGTCCGGCTTCAGGTCAGCCTCGTGGCTGGCCACGTCGACGGTGCGGTGCGAGGTGGTGAAGAGCAGCAGGCTCAGCCCGACCGCGAGCACCAGCCAGGCGGCGCCGTACGCCGCGACGCGCAGCGCCACCCGACCCAGGTCGGATCGGCCGGCGCCACCCGACCCGCCGGGCTGTGCCGGCCCGCCCGTCGAGGGCCGGCCGGTCGCCTGGGGGGTGTCGGGAGCGTCGGTCGAGGTCAGGCGCGGGCCTCCGCGACGGCGTACAGCACGACGGAGGCGGCGACCCCGGCGTTGAGCGACTCCAGCGAGCTCGACATCGGGATCGACACCAGCCGGTCACAGGTCTCGGCGACGAGGCGGGAGAGACCGCCGCCCTCGGAGCCGACCACGACCACCAGCGCGCCCTGGGCCAGGTCGGGGTCCTCGACCAGCTCGCGCAGCGACAGGTCGCCGTCGGCGGCCAGGCCGACCACGAAGCAGCCGGACTCCTGGTAGGCCTTGAGCTGGCGGGTCAGGTTGACGGTCTGCGCGACCGGGATCCGGGCCGCGGCGCCCGCCGAGGTCTTCCAGGCGGAGGCGGTCATCGAGGCCGCGCGGCGCTCGGGGATCACCACGCCGTGCGCGCCGAAGCCGGCGGCCGAGCGGATGATCGCGCCCAGGTTGCGCGGGTCGGTGACCTGGTCGAGGACCACGATCAGCGGCTTCTCGCCCTGGCTGCGGGCATGGTCGAGGAGGTCGTCGGGGTGCGCGTACTCGTACGGCGGCACCTTGGCGGCGAGGCCCTGGTGGACGGCCTCGCTGGTGATCCGGTCCAGCTCGCGGCGGTTGATCTCGAGCAGGCTGATGCCCATCTCGGCGCAGAGCTGGAAGACCTCCTTGAGGCGGCCGTCACGCTCCGCACCCTCGGCGACGTAGACGCCGCTGACCGGGACGCCCTCACGCAGCGCCTCGAGCACCGGGTTGCGGCCGACGATCATCTCGGCGTCGCCGCTGTTGCGACGCCGCGGCCCCGGCTTGCGGGCACTGCCCTGGCCGCCCTCCTTGGCGTTCTTCGCCTTGTGGGCCTTGTGGTAGGGCCGGTCCTCGGCGCGCGGGGTCGGACCCTTGCCCTCGAGCCCGCGCTTCACGCGGCCGCCCGAGCCGGCGGTGGGCTTCTTGCTCGTCTTGCGAATCGCGCCGCGGCGCGAAGAGTTACCAGCCACGTCAGTGACCTCTCCGGTAGTCATGAGGGAGGCACGTCGGTGCCTGTCGGTGGTGGAGGAGCCCGTCGCGAGGGACGAGCGATGGGCGGTGCGAGACCCCAGCCATCAGTCAACCGTCCACTTGGGTCCGTCGGGGGTGTCGGTGACCTCGATGCCGGCCACCTTGATGCGGTCCCGGATCGCGTCCGCCCGCGCCCAGTCCTTGTCAGCGCGCGCAGCGGCCCGCTCCTCGAGCAGTCCGCGCACCAGCGCGTCCACCGCGGCGCTCAGCTTCTCGTCGGCCCCGGCGGAGCCGCTGCCGGCCCACGCCGGGTCGGCGGGGTCGAGGCCGAGCACGTCGAGCATGGTCCGCACCGCGGTGGCCACGGCGCCCGCGTCCTCGCCGGCCGCGAGCCGGCGGTTGCCCTCGCGAACGGTGTCGTGCAGGACGGCGGTGGCGGCCGCCGTACCGAGGTCGTCGTCCATCGCCGCGACGAACGCCGCGGGCAGCGTCGCCAGGTCGACCGCGCTCTCGCCGGCACGCTCGAGGAAGCTCTCGACGCGGCCGAACGCCACCGCAGCCTCCTCCAGCGCCTCGAAGCTGAACTCGACGTGCGAGCGGTAGTGCGCGGCCACCAGGTAGTAGCGCAGCTCGATGCCGCGGAAGCGCTGCAGCACCGCCGGGATGGTCAGCGAGTTGCCCAGCGACTTCGACATCTTCTCGCCGGCGGTGGTGATCCACGCGTTGTGCATCCAGTACGACGCGAAGGGCCGCCCCGCGGCGCGGGACTGCGCCTGCTCGTTCTCGTGGTGCGGGAAGCGCAGGTCCACGCCGCCGCCGTGGATGTCGAAGGCGTCGCCGAGGTACTTGCCGGCCATCGCGGAGCACTCGATGTGCCAGCCGGGGCGGCCGGGGCCCCAGGGGCTGGGCCAGGAGGCGGTCTCGGGCTCGGAGTCCTTGCGACCCTTCCACAGGGCGAAGTCGCGGGGGTCGCGCTTGCCGCGCGGGTCGGCGTCGCCGGCTGGCTCCATGTCGTCCACGCCCTGGCGGGTCAGCGAGCCGTACTCGCCCCACGAGCGCACGTCGAAGTAGACGTCGCCCGAGCCGTCGCCGGCCGGGTAGGCGTGGCCGCGCGCGATCAGGTCCTCGATCAGCACGATCATCTCGGGAACGTGCCCGGTGGCCAGCGGCTCGTAGGTCGGCGGCGCGACGTTGAGCGCGTCGTAGGCCTTGGACAGCTCGCGGTGCATCGTGGCGGCGAGGTTGTACCAGGGTCGGCCCTGCTCGGCGGACTTCGCCAGGATCTTGTCGTCGATGTCGGTCACGTTGCGGATGAAGGTGACCGCGAACCCCTTCGCCCGCAGCCAGCGCTGCAGCACGTCGAAGTTGACGCCGGAGCGGACGTGGCCGACGTGGGGCTCGCTCTGCACGGTCAGGCCACAGACGTAGAGACCCACTTCGCCCTCACGGAGCGGCACGAAGTCACGGACCTCGCGGGTGGAGGAGTCATACAGCCTGATCGTCACCCGCCCAGTCTAGGGATCGCGGGAGGCACGCCCACATCCACGACGCGGTGGGTCGGGAGGCAGGTGGGGCCCTGCGCCCAGCGCCGGAACCCGAGGGCCCACGGCACGCCTGCGACGGATGGGGCGTGTGTGACTTTACGTTGGGGCACATGCGCCGCCTGCTGGGACCGATCCTGCTGACCGTGGCGCTCGCCACCACCGCAACCCTCACCGGATGCACGGCGACCGGCGGCGAGACCGGCGCGATCACGACGGCCGCGTCGACCGCGCGCGACATCGACCTGGCCCGCTTCGACACCGCGGACGAGTGGCGGACCGGCCGGGCCGCCGGCGCCACGGTCGTCGACGACCGGCTGCGGTTCGACAGCCCCGTCGGCACCCGTCGCTACAACGGGCACCGCTACGAGGTCGCCCGCTGGGACTCCCCCTGGATCGCCCCCGGCTTCTCCTTCACCGAGCTGATCGCGTCCTGGTCCGCCGCCACCCCGGGCGCCAGCTGGATCGAGGTCCGCGTCCGGGGTCGCAGCGCCGGGACCGGCGGCAGCCGTACCTCCTGGGACGTGCTGGGCCGCTGGGCGCGCGGCGACAAGCGGATCCAGCGCTCCTCGGTCTCGGGACAGACCGACGACGGCACCAGCGTGGCGGTGGACACCTGGCGCACCACCGGCCTGGCGTCGTACCAGCTGCGCGTGGTGCTGCTGCGCGGCGCCGGCGGCGGCGCCCGTCCCTCGCTCGACCTGACCACGGCGATGGCCTCCGCGCTGCCCTCCACCGCGGGCGCGACCTCGACCCCGGGCCCCGGTCGCGGAATCGTGCTGCCGGTGCCGCGCTACTCGCAGATGGTGCACACCGGCCACTACCCGGAGTGGGGCGGAGGCGGAGAGGCGTGGTGCTCACCGACCTCTACCTCCATGGTGCTGGGCTACTACGACGCCCTGCCGCGGCCGCGGACCTACCGCTGGGTGGCCGGCGAGCACACCGACCCGTGGGTCGACCACGCGGCCCGGATGACCTACGACCACACCTACGACGGCACCGGCAACTGGCCGTTCACCACCGCGTACGCCGCCCCGTTGGCCGGCAAGGCGTTCGTGACCCGACTCCGCTCGCTGCGCGAGGCCGAGCGGTTCATCGCGGCGGGCATCCCGTTGGTGGTCTCGGTGGCCTTCGGCCGCGGAGAGCTCGACGGCACGCCCATCTCGGCCTCCAACGGCCACCTGCTGGTGATCTCCGGCTTCCGCCAGAACGGCGACGTGGTCGTCAACGACCCGGCGTCCTCGACCCGCGCGGGCGTGCGCCGCACCTACGGCCGCGACCAGTTCGAGAAGGTGTGGCTGGAGGCCTCCGGCGGCCTCGCCTACGTGATCCACGACCAGGCGCACCCGCTGCCGTCCTCCCCCGGCAACTGGTAGCGCCGAGCGGCACGGGTCGGCGGGTTCAGACGCCGTAGCCGCCGTCGACGTCCAGCTTCTGCCCGCTGATGAAGCCGGCCCGCGGACTGGCCAGGAAGCAGACCGCCTCCGCGATGTCGGCGGCGGAGCCGAAGCGGCGCAGCGGGATGTTCCCGCGGGTGACCTCGAGCGCGGCGTCGTCGAGCTCGCCGGAGGAGATCAGCCGCTCGGCCATGCCGTCGGTGAGCATGCCCGGGCCCACCGCGTTGACCCGGACGCCGAAGCGTCCCTCCTCGGCGGCCAGCCCGCGCACCATCGCCTCGACAGCCGCCTTGGGCGCCGAGGAGAGCCCGTCGCGGACCGGGAACCGCGCGGTGGCGGCGGTGGTCACCGCGACCAGGGAGCCCTGCGCCGACCGCAGGTGCGGCAGCGCGGCGTGGGCGAGGGCGAAGAAGCCGCTGGCGTCGACCGCCAGCTGGGCGGCCATCGCGGTCGGCTCCACCCGCGACAGGTGGCGCATCGGCACGTGCGGCCCGGCGGCGTAGACCACCGTGTGCAGGCCGCCCAGGTCGGCAGCGGCCAGGTCCACGACGGCCGGGACCGCATCCGGGTCCCCCAGGTCCAGCGCGTACGACGCTCGCCCGATGGACGCGGGCCGGCTGAAGTGCGTGACCGCGACGGCGGCCCCGCGCTCGGCCAGCAGCAGCGCGATCGCGCGCCCCAGGCCGCCGGACCCGCCGACCACCAGGGCACCCCCGGTCAGGTCGGCGAAGTCGTCGGCGTACGGGATCGAGTGGCTCACGGTCGGCATCATGTCGCCTGGAAGCTGACGCCGTGCCATCCCGTCGCACCGTCCGGGAGCACACCGGCGGTCACGCCGGTCTGTGTCTCGCCGTTGCGGCCGACGGCGCGGACCCGCACGAGGTGGTCGCCGGCGTCGGCCTCGACCTCGGCCCGCCACTGCACCCAGGTGTCGGCGCTGGGGACCTCGCCCAGCGTGGCCCGGGTCCAGGGCCCGCCGTCGAGGGAGACCTCGACCGCCTCGATGCCGGTGTGCTGGTACCAGGCGGAGCCGGCCACGACGACCGTGCCGGCCTCCACCGACGAGCCCTGCGCCGGCACGTCGATCCGCGAGGCGATCTTGACCGGGCCCAGCTCGGCCCAGCCCTTCTGGGTCCAGTAGGCGTCGATGTCGTCGAAGCGGGTGACCTCCATGTCGACCACCCACTTGCAGGCCGAGACGTAGCCGTAGAGGCCGGGCACGATGGTCCGCACCGGGAAGCCGTGCTCGATGGGCAGCGGGTCGCCGTTCATCGCCACCGCGAGCATCGCGTTGCGGTCGTCGGTGAGCGCGGCCAACGGGGTGCCGCAGGTCCAGCCGTCGTCGGAGGTCTGCAGGACCGCGTCGGCGCCCTCCTGCGGCCCGGCCTCGGCGAGGATGCCGGCCAGCCGCACCCCGCTCCACCAGGCGTTGCCGATCAGGTCGCCGCCGACCTCGTTGGAGACGCAGTTGAGCGTGATCCAGTCCTCGGTGATCTCGCGGGCCACCAGCTGGTCGTAGGTCAGCGTGATCTCCCGGTCGACCATCCCGTGGATCCGCAGCTCCCACTCGACCGGCTCGATGGTCGGCTTGATGAACGCGGTGTCGATCAAGTAGAAGTCGTCGGCCGCGGTCTGCCACGGCGCGACGCCGGGCACCTCGACCCGGGCCGCGGCCGGGAGCACCGGCGGGGTGACCCGCTCGAGCCGGAGCAGGCGGCGGCTGGCCTCGGCCTGGCCACGCGCCGAGCCAGCGACCCTGCCGAGCGCGCCGGCGACCGCCGCCGCGACCGCGAGGCCGCCGGTGAGCAGGAAGAAGCCGCGCCGGGTGTGGGCGGGGTCGTGGGCGAGGTCGTCGCTCGCCTCGACCACCTCCCAGCGCCGCAGCGCCTGCGCGCAGAGCGCGAAGCCGCCGAGCCAGACCACGAGACCGACCAGCACGGGCACCATCTCGGTGCCGGTGGATCCGGGCTTGGCCAGGACGGCCCAGGCACCGATCACGGCCAGGACGACGTACCCGAGGACAGCGATCCACCAGGTACGACGGGCCACGGCGCCGAGGACGCCGAAGATGACCACGAGCACCACGAGCATGCCGAGCACCAGCGCGCTCTTGTCCTGCGTGCCGAGGTTCTGGATGGCCCACTCGGCGATCGCGCCGGGGGTCAGCGCCGTGATCCCCTCGGCCACGGCCACGACCGGCGACTCCCGCACGTGCAGCAGCGCCGCGGTCAGGTAGCTGGCGGCCAGCCCGAGCATGCCGACGACCACGCCCGCCAGCGACCACCAACCTCGGGATGTTCTCACCGGGCCATTCTCCCGCACGGCATGATCGGTCGGTGACCAGTTCCCCCGCACCGCCCCCGTTCCGGGTCGGCACCGGTACCGACGTCCACCGCCTGGTCCCCCGCGAGGAAGGCGATCCGCCGTTCGCACTGGGCGGCCTGACCTGGCCCGAGGAGGCCGTCCGCCTGGAGGGTCACTCCGACGCCGACGTGGCCGCGCACGCCGCCTGCGACGCGCTGCTCTCGGCGGCCGGGCTGGGCGACCTGGGCAGCAACTTCGGCACCTCGGCGCCCGAGTGGGCCGGCGCGGCGGGCACCGCGCTGCTCGCCGAGACGGTACGACGGGTCACCGCCGCCGGGTACGCGGTGGGCAACGTCGCGGTGCAGGTGATCGGCAACCGTCCGCGGATCGGTCCGCGCCGTGCGGAGGCCGAGGCGACGCTCACCGCGGTCGTCGGCGCCCCGGTGTCGCTCTCGGCGACCACCACGGACGGGCTGGGCCTGACCGGCCGTGGCGAGGGCGTCGCCGCGATCGCGACCGCGCTGGTCGCCGTCGTACCGACCACGGCGTAGCCGACCGCGGGCCCGACCGTTGTGAGGAGACGATGGACACCAACGCGATGGGCACGAGATCGATGGACTTCGGACGACGGACGCTGGTCACCGAGGACGGCCTGCGCCTGCAGGTGACCGTTCGGGGCCGCGACGACGCCCCGCTCACGGTGCTGCTGGCGCACTGCTGGACCGCCGACGAGCAGGACTGGCACTACCAGGTGCACGACCTGATGGTCCGCTACGGCCACGACCTGCGGGTGATCACCTGGGACCACCGCGGGCACGGCCGCTCGGACGCGGCCCCGGAGGCCGCGTGCACCGTCGCGCACCTGGCCCGCGACCTCGGAGGGGTGGTGGACGCCTTCGCACCGGAGGGCCCGCTGCTGCTCGCCGGCCACTCGATCGGCGGGATGGCGATGACGGCGCTGCCGCAGGAGCGGCCGGACCTGGTGGCTCGGGTGGCAGGGCTGCTGTTCGTCTCCACCTCGGCCGGCGAGATGAGCACCGTCACGCTGGGGCTGCCGGCGGCGACGACCGCCGCGACCCGGGATCGCGTGCCGGCGGTCCTGGCGACCCGGGCACGGAGGCTGAGCCGCTCCCAGCGGCGGCGTACGCCGATCCTCGAGCGGCGGATCATGCGCCGCTTCGTCTTCGGCGGCGGCGCCCGGCCGCGCGACGTCGGCGTGGCGGTCGACCAGCTGATCGCCTGCCCGCCGGAGACCATGTCGGGGTTCTACCGCGACATGATGACCCACGAGCGCGGAGCGGCACTGGCGGCGTACGACGGGGTGCGCACCGTCGTGCTGGTCGGCAGCCGCGACCTGCTGACCCCGCCGGCGCACGGCCGCCGGATCGCGCGCAGCATCCGCGGGGCGCGGCTGCTGGTGGCGCCCGGGGCGGGGCACATGCTGCCGATGGAGCGCGCGGAGCTGGTCACCGAGCACCTGTGCGAGCTGATCGACCGGGCCCTCGCCGAGCCGGCGGGTCCCGGCTCGGGGAGTGGCTCAGGCGGCGTCGCTCTTGCGGTGCCCGACGAGGACGACGCCCTCGACGACCTTGACGTCGTAGGCGGGGACCGAGACCTGCGGGTCGTCCAGGCACCGACCCGTTCGTAGGTCGAAGCCGTGCCGGTGGGCGGGCGAGGCCACGAACGGGACCTCGCCGCGGCGGCCGACGATGCCCTTGGCGATGCCGCCGGCGTGCGCGGAGGCGCGCGCGAACGGGTCGTGGTTGCCGAGCGCGTAGACGGTCTCGTCGTCGACCTTGAAGATCGCGATCGCCTGCCCGTGCACGAGCGCCGTGACACCTCGCGCGACCTCGAGCTCGACGAGCCGGCACACGGGCTGCCACTCCTCCGTTGGCGCGCTCCGAGCAGTCATGGGCCGAAAGTAGGGTGGCTCTGTTCTCGGCAGCGTTTCGGCGTGTAACACCCACGAAAACGCTCCCGGCCGGCCGCCGCACGACGCCGGCTAGGGTGACGCTGCGATGACCGACCAGCCCTCCACCGCCCCGCTGCCCCCGATCCCCGGCGCCGCGATCGTCGTCCTCGGCGCCGGCAGCGGCAGCCGCGTCGGCGCCGGCGTGAACAAGATCCTGCTCCCGCTCGGTCCGCGTCCGGTGCTCGCCTGGAGCGTTCGCGCGGCGTTGGCCGTGCCCGGCGTGGTCCGGGTGGTCGTGGTCTGCGCGCCCGGCGAACGGGAGGCCGTCGCCGCGGCGCTGCTGCCCGACCTGGGCGAGGAGCGCGAGGTGCTGCTGGTCGAGGGCGGCGCCACCCGGCACGCCTCGGAGGAGGCCGCGCTCGAGCTGCTCGGGCCCGACATCGACGCCGGGCGGATCGACGCGGTGGCGATCCACGACGGCGCGCGCCCGCTGGCCCCGCCCGCTCTGTTCGCCACCGCCCTGGACACCGCCCGGCGGTACGGCGGCGCGGTCCCGGTCGTCGACCTCGCCGGCCTGCTCCCCCGTGACCCGGCCTCGCCGGCGCTCGGGCCGACGTCGCCGGGCCGCGGGGCCGGCGACGGCCGCGTCCTGCGCGGCGTGCAGACCCCCCAGGCGTTCCGGGCCCAGCCGCTGCGCCGCGCCTACCAGGCGGCGGCCGCCGAGGGGTTCGAGGGCACCGACACCGCCGCCTGCTTCGAGCGGAGCGCGCCGGACCGGTTCGAGGTGCACGCGATCGAGGGCAGCCCGACCAACCTGAAGGTGACCTGGCCCGAGGACCTGGCCACGGCCGCGGCGCTGGTCGACCGGGTGCTGTAACACGCCGTTGCGGGCGCTGGGCGACCGTTGGCGTCCCCGGAAGCCCGTTCCAACGGGAGCCCAGCAGCGCAGACGACCGGCCAGCGCGTGCAACGGCGTGTTACATGCCCCCACCCGCCCACGACGCGCACCGCACACTGTGACGGAACAGTCACCCCGCAGCACCCGCCGCCATTGGGGCCCGGGCCCGACCCGGCCTACCGTGGAAGGCATGGGAAAGCCCGTCCCGCAGTGCCCGATCCGGCTCGGGGAGCCGTGCACGCTGTGCAGCCCCGGCGCGACGGGGCCCCAGGACTGCGGGCTGGTCTGGCTGGTCATGGACGACCCGGACCTCCGCGAGCGCCTGGCCGAGCTGCGCCGCGAACGGGCCGCCGCCACGACGGCGGCCTGACCCGGCGCCGGCCACGCCCACCGCGCCGACCGCGAGCTAGCGCGCCGGGCGGGTCTGTGCCTCGAGCACGGCCACGTCGGCGACCGAGGTGACCCGGCGAGCGCCGGCCGGGGCGTCGACCAGCAGCACCGGGTAGTCCCGCTCGCGCAGGAAGGCGACCTGCTCGGCGAAGCCCGCCGCCGGCAGCCCGCCCTCCCCGACGAGTCGGGCCAGCAGCGCGGGCGGCAGCACGAGCGGCGAGCAGACGGCGACCAGCGACTCACGGTCGACGGTGGCGCCGATCCGGCCCCCGACGACCTCCTTGACCGTGTCGGTCACCGGCCGGACGCCGACCACGACCTCGCCGGTCGCGAGCGCGGCGCGCACGCAGTCCGCCAGGAACTCAGGCGGCGTCATCGGGCACAGCGGGTCGTGCAGGACGAGGGGCTCCTCGCGGTCCACCACCACGTCCCACCCGAGGCTGGCGTCGATCAGCTCGATGCCCGCCTCGCCGGCGGACCAGGCGGCGGTGGCCACCAGCGACTCGCCGTGGATCAGCGCGAACGGCAGCGCGCCACGTCCCTCGTCCACGATCACGCCGGACGCGGGCTCGAGCTCGGGAGTCGGCTCGGCGGAGGCGCCGTACGGCGTCGGCTCCTCGGGCGGGAGGGTGCTCATGACGCCCCCAACCTAGTGTTCCTGCCCCCGGAGACGACAAGCGCCCCGCGGCGTGGGCCGCGGGGCGCTTGGACAGCTACGTGTCGATCAGGACGCGAGAACCTCGTCGAGGATCGTCTCCGCCTTGTCCTCGTTCGTGTGCTCAGCGAGCGCGAGCTCGGAGACGAGGATCTGACGGGCCTTGGCGAGCATCCGCTTCTCCCCGGCCGACAGGCCGCGGTCACGCTCCCGACGCCACAGGTCACGAACGACCTCGGCCACCTTCATGACGTCGCCGCTGTGCAGCTTCTCCAAGTTGGCCTTGTAGCGGCGCGACCAGTTGGTCGGCTCCTCGACGTGCTCGGCACGGAGCACACTGAAGACCCGATCCAGGCCGTCCTTGTCCACCACGTCCCGGACACCTACGAGATCGAGATTGCACGCGGGAACCCTCACTACCAGGTCCTGCTGTGCCACGATGCGGAGTACGAGGTACTGACGCTCCTCTCCCTTGATCGTCCGCATCTCGATGTCCTCGATGACTGCGGCCCCGTGATTGGGATAGACGACCGTTTCGCCGACGGTGAAAGTCATATGAGCAAACCCCTTCCTGGACCGCCATCTTACCACGTCTCAGCGAAGTCTCAGAAAGCGTTTGCGCAGGTCAGCCTGGCAATCCGGGCTTGACAGATCGTCTCCCGTGTGTTGCACAGTGGCCGGAAACACGTTCGAAACGTGTCGGAACTGCGTGAACGACCCGTTTTTCTCTGGCAGGGTGCCCGCCCACCGCGAGCCGCGCCGGCACCGCCGGCGACGCGCAGGGCCCGTAGGGCCCTCGACGGCCGACCTGGCCCCGAGGCCCCGGCCGACCGGCCGCCGACGCGCCGGGAGCCCGTTCCGCGGTACGCCGCCCGGTCGCCGGTCCCGTGGTCGATACTGCTCGCCATGGGGAACACGCAGCGCTGGCGACGCGGCCGCACTGCCGGGGAGGCGACGGCGACCGACCGGGCCGACGGTGATGACGACGCGCCCGCCACGGGCACGGACGCGGGCACGGACGCGGGGACGGGCGCGGGGACGGGCGCTCCGGAGGTCGACAGCTGGGGGGCCGACGCACCGGCGGCCGACGCCGAGGCACCGTCGCTCGCCCCCCACGGGGTGACCGACGTCGATGCCTACCTCGCCGCGGTTGCGGTCAGCCGACGCGACTTCGCCGCCGAGGAGGCCGCCGAGGAGGCCGCCGAGCTGGCCGCGGAGCAGCCGAGCGACGACGACACCGCCCAGGGCGAGGGCGCGTACGACGCCCCGGACGCGGACGGCGCTCGCCCGCCGCAGGCGCCGCCGCTCCCCACCGCTCCTCGCCGCCGGCGCCTGGGCTGGATCGCCGACGGCTCCCCGCGCGAGTGGGTGGTCGTCACGCTGCTCCAGGCGGGCCACCTCAAGCAGGCGGTGGCGATGGCGCTCGGGATGGGCTTCGCGGCCGTCCTCTCCGGCCGGCCGGCCCGGGAGTCCGGGGTCATCGTGGTCACCGTGCTGGTGGGCCAGACGATCCTCGGCTGGCACAACGACATCGTCGACAAGCGCCGCGACCAGCGCCACCACACCGCGGGCAAGCCGATCGCCGACGGCCGCCTGGCGGTCGGCACCGCCTGGTACGCGATCGTCCTGGCCGCGCTGCTGGTCGTGCCGTTGGCGATCACCACCGGCATCACGGCCGGCTGCATCTACCTCGCCTCCGTCGCGGTGGGCATGCTCGGCAACGTCGTGCTGCGCACCGGCCCGCTGTCGTTCTGGTCGTGGGCGGTCGGGTTCGGCATGCTCCCGGCGTACCTCTCCTACGGCGGCTGGGGCGGCCAGGCGGTCGGCTCTCCGCCCGAGACGTCGATGGTGGTGCTGGCCGCGCTGCTCGGCGTCGGGGTGCACTTCACCCGCGCCGTGTGGGGCCTGGTGGCCGACCACGAGGACGGCTGGACCTACCTCCCGCTCCGGCTCGGGCTCAAGCTCGGCGCCTCGCGACTGCTGGCCCTGTCCTCGCTGTACGTCGCGGTGATCGTGGTCCTGCTCTTCGTCTTCGGCGCCCGCGACGGCCTCTCCCGCTGACGGCGGCCGGAGCGGGCACCCCCGCCGGCCGGCGCCCGCCGGGGCGCGATCGGGACGGACCAGTCGGTCGCCTGACGCGCGCGACCGCTAGAGTGTGGCCGCCCGAATCAACCACCGACGTCCGACCCCGGACGGCCGGAGGACACACCTGCAGCGGAGGCCTGCCGACATGCTTCACCGACGCCCGACCGCGATCGCCGCACTGCTCCTGGCGGCCCTGCCGGCGACCCTGTCCGCCTGCGGTTTCGACTACCCGACCGACCGGGTCAACCAGATCGCTGCGGGCGCCAACGACCGCGAGGCCTCGGTCGACGCGCTCGGCATCCGGATCCTCTCCGACGCCGAGGGGTCGGGCCGCCTGATCGGCGCCCTGGCCAACAACGACAACACCACCGCGGCCAGCCTGGACTCGGTGACCGACCCGTCCGGCCAGGTGACCGCCGGCTCCTTCGCCCCGATCGAGGTCGGCGGCGGCGCGGGCGTCAACCTCGCCGACGAGGAGACCACCCCGATCCCGCTGACCGGCGACCTCGCCGCGGGTGACGTCGTCACCCTGGAGCTCGGCTTCAGCACCGGTGAGGCGGTGACGCTGAACGTGCCGGTCGTGAAGCCGTGCTTCCAGTACGCCGAGCTCGCCGGCGAGGCGGCGCCGGAGGCGGAGGCCGAGGAGGGTGCTCACTCCGAGGAGACCGACGCGGCCCACGGCGACGAGACCGCGACCGAGGAGGAGGCCGCCGCCGAGGAGGCCTCCGAGGGGATCACCGCGCTGGAGGGCTCGGCGATCTACGACTGCGCCGACGAGGCGCCCGCCCCCGAGGAGCACTGATCCCGATGGCCGCCACGCTGATCCTGCTGCGCCACGGCGAGTCCGAGTGGAACGCCAAGAACCTCTTCACCGGATGGGTCGACGTCGCGCTGACCGAGAAGGGCCGCGACGAGGCGGTCCGCGGCGGTGAGCTGCTCAAGGAGGCCGGCGTGCTGCCGGACGTGGTGCACACCTCCCTGCAGCGGCGCGCCATCAACACCGCGGCGCTGGCGCTCGACGCCGCCGACCGGCACTGGATCCCGGTGCGCCGCTCCTGGCGCCTGAACGAGCGCCACTACGGCGCCCTGCAGGGCAAGGACAAGAAGCAGACGCTGGCGGAGTTCGGCGAGGAGCAGTTCATGCTCTGGCGTCGCTCCTTCGACACCCCTCCGCCGCCGCTGGCCGACGACGACGAGTTCTCCCAGGTCGGCGACCCGCGGTACGCCGACCTCGGCGAGGAGATGCCGCGCAGCGAGTGCCTCAAGGACGTCATCGAGCGGATGCTCCCCTACTGGGAGGCCAGCATCGTCCCCGACCTCCGCTCCGGCCGGACCGTGCTGATCGCCGCCCACGGCAACAGCCTCCGGGCCATCGTGAAGCACCTGGACGGGATCAGCGACGAGGACATCGCCGGCCTGAACATCCCGACCGGGATGCCGCTGCTCTACGAGCTCGACGACGAGAGCCTGGCCCCGCTGGTGCCCGGCGGCCGCTACCTGGACCCGGAGGCCGCGGCCGAGGCCGCGGCGGCCGTCGCCAACCAGGGGCGCTGACCTCGCACCGCTCGGCGCACGCGCCTGTTCATCGACACTGGCCCCCATCTCGCGCGAGATGGGGGCCAGTGTCGCTGTGACGCCGTCTCACGACGGCCCGGGGCCCGAGCTCAGCTGACGCCGTGCCTGTTGTGCCCGGTGACCACGAAGATCACCCGGTTGGCGATCGACACCGCGTGGTCGGCGATCCGCTCGTAGTACCGGCCCAGCAGCGCGACGTCGACCGCGGCCTCGACGCCGTGCGACCAGTCGTCGGAGAGCAGGATCTGGAAGGTGCCGCGGCGCAGCTGGTCCATCTCCTCGTCGTCGCGGCCGAGAGCGATCGCCGACTCGACGTCGCGGGTCAGGATGATGTCGGTGACGCGGGCGACCATGTCCTTGGCGACCTCGGCCATCCGCTGCATCGTCGGCTGCACCTCGCCCGGCACGGCCAGGTCGGGCACCCGCAGCCGGGCCACCTTCGCGACGTGCACCGACAGGTCGCCCATCCGCTCGAGCTCGGTGACCATGCGCAGCGCGCCGACCAGCGTCCGCAGGTCGCCGGCGACGGGCTGCTGGAGGGAGAGCAGGTTGAACGCCGCGTCCTCGGTCTGCTCGCGCATCCGGTCGATCACGATGTCGTCGCTGATCACCTGCTCGGCGATCATCGGGTCTCCGGAGGTCAGCGCAAGGGTGGCCTGCTCCACCGCGGTCTGGACGCGACGGCTCATCGCCGCCAGGTCCACGAAGATGGAGTCGAGCTGTTCATCGAAGGCCTCACGCATGCGACGAGCCTATGACGGCGTCGATGCCGAGAAAGTGACACACTCTCCACTCCCGGTGAACGGGGAGTGAACATCCCGAACGTGCTGCGCCACGATTCCGAGGCCGCACCTGGCGCCACCGTACGATCATGACGTGGATCCGTCGACGCAGGCCTTCCTGGCCGCGCTGCTCGGCGCACTCGTCGCCGGGAGCGCCATGCTCGCGTGGCACCTGAGCGATCGCCAGCAGAACCGCATGGTCGAGCCCGAGGCGCCGCTGGTGCCGCAGGGCGTGGCGGCCGTGCTCTCCGTGCTGCGCAGCAGCGCGGTCGTCGTCGACGAGGACGACGTCGTGGTCAAGGCCTCCGCACCGGCGTACGCGATGGGTGTGGTCCGCGGCAAGATGCTGGTCTCCGTCGACCTCGGCACGATGGTGCGCGACGTGCGCCGCGACGGACAGATCCGCGACACCGAGCTCACCCTGCGCCGCACCCACGGACCGGAGCGCACCGTCTCGGCGCGGGTCGCGCCGCTCGGTCCCCGCCTGGTGCTGGTGCTGGTCGAGGACCGCACCCGCGAGCGTCGGGTCGAGGCCGTGCGCCGCGACTTCGTGGCCAACGTCAGCCACGAGCTGAAGACGCCGGTCGGCGCGATCCACCTGCTCGCCGAGGCGGTGCAGGACGCCGCCGACGACCCCGAGGCGGTGCACCGCTTCGCCTCCCGGATGAAGACCGAGAGCGACCGGCTCTCCAAGCTGGTGCAGCAGATCATCGAGCTCTCCCGACTGCAGGGCGACGAGCCGATCGCCTCCCCGCTGCCGGTCGCGATCGACGACGTGATCGCGACCGCGATCGACACCAGCGCGATGGAGGCCGACGCCAAGGAGATCACGCTGCTCACCGAGGGCACCGAGGGCCTGAAGATCCTCGGCAAGGAGGACCAGGTCACCGCGGCCGTCGCCAACCTGGTGGCCAACGCGGTGCACTACTCCGACGCCCGCAGTCGGGTGCTGGTCAGCCGCCGGCTGGTCGGCCACAGCGTGGAGATCTCCGTGGTCGACCAGGGGATCGGCATCCCCGACGGCGAGATCGACCGCATCTTCGAGCGGTTCTACCGGGTCGACCCGGCCCGGCACCGCTCCACCGGCGGCACCGGCCTGGGGCTGTCGATCGTCAAGCACGTCGCCGCCACCCACGGCGGCGAGGTCCGGGTGTGGTCGGTGGAGGGCCAGGGGTCGACATTCACCCTGACGCTCCCCCAGCACCCGGTGTACGACGTGGGAGCCACGATGCTCCCCGCCACGATGCTGCTGGGGGACTCCAGCGTGTCAGACCCGAATCAGGAGGAACGCCCGTGACCCGGGTACTCGTCGTCGAGGACGAAGAGAGCTACAGCGACGCGCTCGCGTACATGCTCCGCAAGGAAGGCTTCGAGGTCGCGATCGCGGCCGACGGCAACACGGCACTGACCGAGTTCGACCGCAACGGGGCCGACATCGTCCTGCTGGATCTCATGCTGCCGGGGATCCCCGGCACCGAGGTGTGCCGGACCATCCGGCAGACCTCCAACGTGCCGGTCATCATGGTCAGCGCCAAGGACGACGAGGTCGACAAGGTGGTCGGCCTCGAGCTCGGCGCCGACGACTACGTCACCAAGCCGTACTCCCCGCGCGAGCTGACCGCCCGGATCCGTGCCGTGCTGCGCCGCGGGCACGACGCCGAGCTGGTGCCCGACACGCTGGAGGCCGGTCCGGTCCGGATGGACGTGGAGCGGCACGTGGTGACCGTCGACGGCCACGAGCAGCGACTCCCGCTCAAGGAGTTCGAGCTGCTGGAGATGTTCCTGCGCAACCCCGGCCGGGTGCTCACCCGCGGCCAGCTCATCGACCGGGTCTGGGGCTCGGACTACGTCGGCGACACCAAGACGCTCGACGTGCACGTGAAGCGGCTGCGCGCCAAGCTCGAGCCGGAGCCGAGCGAGCCGAAGTACCTGGTCACCGTGCGGGGCCTGGGCTACAAGTTCGACGTCTGAGCCCCGGCTGACGCGGTCCGGCGCTCGGGCGCCGACCGCCCCCACCGCCCCGGCCGATACCCGCGTGCGCACCCTCGGCGCCACCGCGTAGCGTCCTGCTGTGCAGCACCGCCCGTTCCTCCCCCTGCTCGCCGTCGCCACCACGCTGGTGCTCTGGTCCTCGGCGTTCGTCGGCATCCGCCACCTGGCCGACGACTTCGGTCCCGGGGCCCTCTCGCTGGGCCGGCTGCTGGTCGGCGCGCTCGCCCTGGCGGCCGTGGCGCTGCCCCAGGGGCTGCCCCGTCCGACCGGCCGCCAGTGGGCCAGCATCGTCGCCATCGGCGCCCTGTGGTTCGGCGTGTACAACCTCGCGCTGAACGCGGGCGAGCACCGCGTCGACGCCGGCACCGCCGCGATGCTGATCCAGGTCTCCCCCGTGCTGATCGCCGTGCTGGCCGCCGCCTTCCTCGGGGAACGGTTCACCCTCGCCCTCGGCGTCGGCCTGCTGCTGGCGTTCGCCGGAGTCGCCCTCATCGGCGTCTCCAGCTCCGGCGGGGACGGCCACCGCGACCTCCTCGGCGTCGGGCTCGTCCTGCTGGCAGCGCTCGTCTACTCGATCAGCCTGGTGCTGCAGAAGCCGCTGGTCGCGCGCCTCTCCGCGGTCCACGTGACCTGGCTGGCGTGCAGCGTCGGTGCGCTGGTCTGCCTGCCGTGGGCCGGGCAGCTGGTCGACCAGGTCCGCGCCGCGCCGGCCTCCTCGACCCTCTGGCTGGTCTACCTGGGCGTCTTCCCGACCGCGATCGCCTTCACCACCTACGCGTACGCGCTGCGCCACATGAGCGCCTCCTCGCTCGGCGTGACCACCTACCTGGTGCCGCCCCTGACGATCGTCATGGGCGTGCTGCTGCTCGACGAGGCGCCCGCGCCCGCGGCGTACGTCGGGGGCGCGCTGGCGCTGCTCGGGGTGTCGGTCGCGCGGCGGCGCCCGCGGCCGCGACCGGCGCCCGGCGCGTCGGTCCCCGACGCGGAGGCGGCACCCGCCTGACCGGCCGTCGGCGTACGTCGCCGTCCGGAGCGGGCGGCCCGGGGTCAGGCGTCGGCGAGGAGGATCTCGGCGAGGTGCTCGCGCAGCGCCCTCATCGCGCGGCTGCGCAGCTGGCTGACCCGTGACTCGGTCACGCCCAGGATCACCCCGATCTCACCGAGGGTGAACCCCTCGAAGAAGTAGAGCGCGATCACGATCTGGTCCCGTTCGGGCAGCCGGGCCACCGCCACCATCAGCTCGGCGCGGGTGTCCTCGTCCTCGAACAGGTCGTCCAGGTGCGGCCCCAGGTCGCCGATGCCGGCGAGGTCCTCGGTCGCGGCCGGGGCGACCGCGGTGGGCCGCGCCCGGCTGGCCCGGAGCTCGGCCACGGTGATCCCCAGCTCCGCGGCCACGTCGCAGTCCGTGGGCGTGCGGGCGAGGCGCTGCCGCAGCTCCTCGGTCGCGCGGTCGATATCGCGTTGGCGGCCGCGGACCGAGCGCGGCACCCAGTCGGCTGCGCGGATGCTGTCCACGATCGCGCCGCGGATCCGGGTCACGGCGTAGGCCTTGAAGTCGATGCCCCGGGCCGGGTCGAACTTGTCGATCGCGTCCATCAGCCCGATCACCCCCTCGGAGACGAGGTCGGCGGAGTCCACGTTGGGGGGCAGCTCGGCGCGCACCCGCCCGGCGGTGTACTTCACCAGCGGCGCGTAGCGCAGCACCAGCTGGTTGCGCACCTCGGCGGAGCCCGTGCGCTGGTAGTCGACCCAGAGGTCGTCGGCCGGGCTCTCAGGGGGGACGTCGATCACCATGGCGTGCCTCGTTCTCCGGATCAGTCGTCGAGGAACCGCAGCTCGTCCAGCACCTGCGCGGCGCTGCGGTCGTCCAGCCGGGGCTCCTCCGGCGCCGTGGGCTCGATCGTCAGGAGCGGGTCGACCACCGGGACCAGAGGCTCGACCTCCAGCAACGGCTCGACCTCCACCAGCGGGGCGACCTCCAGGAGCGGCTCCGCCTCCACGAGCGGCTCCACCTCCGGGAGCGGCTCGAACTCCGGCACCAGAGGCTCGACCTCCAGCAACGGCTGAACCTCCAGGAGCGGCTCGACCTCCGCCAGCGGGGCGACCTCCATCAGCGGGTCGACCTCCATCAGCGGGTCGACCTCCATCAGCGGGTCGACCTCGGCCGCGGCGAAGGAGATCGGGGCGACCTCCGCCATCGGCTCCCCGAGCTCCGCCTCCACGTCCGGAACGTCCTCGCCGAGGCGGTCCCAGGAGGCGACGGTCGGCGGCGACGGCTGGCCGTCACCGCCCGCGGGCAGGACCACCAGGGGCAGCCGCTCGAACGCCGGCAGCCCCTCGAGCTCCACCGACGTCGGCGGCTCGGACTCCGGGGGTGCGGTCGCCGTCACCGGCTCCACCGGTACCGCCGCCAGCGGCTCGACCGCGGTCAGCCGCTCCACCGCGACCGGCTGCTCGGCCGCACGCGAGCCGGCGCGCTGCTCGAGTCCGAGCAGCACGCGGGTCACCGCCGCCAGGTCGCGTTGCAGCTCCGCCACCTGGGGATCCCCGCCCTCGCTCATCGCCTCGCCGCTCCTCACCGGCCCGCCCGATGCGGACCTTCGTCCTCCCCCTCATCGGCAGGGCACCCGCCCGGGCTGAGCCCTCGGCGACCGACGCGGGAAAAGCGCGCGGGGCGCGCCGCCTCTCGGCGACGCGCCCCGCGTGGATCGTCGGGATCAGGGAGCGACGTAGTCGACGTAGCCCGGGGTGGCACCGATGGTGCAGCCCGGCAGGGCGTCCTCGTCGGAGAGCAGACCGCCCGCCTGGGAGTCCCAGACGTAGAAGGTGCCGCTGCCGGCGTCGTTGACGGCGGTCACGCAGTAGCCGTCCTCGTTGACCGCGATGGAGACGGTGTTGCCGCTGGAGACGGTGTAGCCCTCGCCCGCGATGTCCGCGGCGTCGGTGCTGTAGGCACCGGTGGCGGAGTAGATGGTCTCCTGCACCTTGGACATCGCGTCCAGGTCGGCCTTGATGCTGGTGTCGACGGCCTTCTGCCGCTGGCTCAGGAACGCCGGGATGGCGATCGCGGCCAGGATGCCGATGATGACGACGACGACGAGGAGCTCGATCAGGGTGAAGCCCTGGTCCTTCTTCTCGACGGCCTGCTGGTTGTTCTCGGTCATGCGTTCCTCCCCAGGTGGTGCCTACACGGTCCTTGTCGGGTCGGACGGTTCGGCCGCCGTGCCCGCATCTGGAATCGGTAGCGACACGCCATCACTTGAGGTGTGAAGGGTAAAAAGAACCCGACCGGTCAGTAGCGCGGCACCAGCTCGCCGTAGGTCTTCACGCCCCAGGCGCTGCGCACGGGGTCCAGGAAGTACGGCGGGGGCGCGTAGCGCATCCGGGTGTCGTAGACGTACTTCTTCAGGTATCCGGAGGTGTTCGTGGTGCCGACCGGCCCACGGAACCGCTGCGCGATGGTGCCGAACAACGAGAGGTCGCCGAGCCGCGAACCGAACTGGTACTGCTGCACGGTGAAGCTGTGCCGCAGCGTCAGGATCGCGGCGTTCACCTCGGGGTCGGTGAACGTCGACCCGCTGGGCCGGTTGAGGTTCGAGCCCGACGAGCACTCCTTGCGCCAGCTGCTGTAGCTGGTGCACCGCACCGGGTGGTAGATCTTCACCGACTCGTTGGCCAGCAGCCCGAGCGCGTCGGTGCCGGTGCGTCCGCCGCTGTAGGTCAGGTCGCCGGTGATCACCACGTTGGCCTCCGCGGCGATCGAGAGGCGGCCCTTGAGGGTGCCCTCGACGTAGACCGTGCCGTAGGTGCACTTCGCCTCGTCCAGCGTCTGGTTGTAGTCGCCACTGGTCGTGGTGCCCGCCAGCGGGAACCCGTCGCCGATCCAGCCGCCCGGACAGGCTCCGGTGCCGGGGTTGGTCTTCCCGGAGACGGGCGCGGTCTGGGTGGCCGGCACGTTCTGCACGTAGATCAGGCTGTTGTGCGGGATCGGGATCGCCGCGGAGCCGTTGAGCGGCACGGTGCCGCACCCGGAGTTCGTGCTGGTGGTCCAGGGGCTCCAGACCCTCATCGTGGAGGGCGTGGTGCCGCTGCCGTTGACGATCTTGATCCGGGTGGGCCCGGTGTAGAGGCATCCCGGGTTCGGTTGGGTCGGGTCGACGTACTGCCGGAGGTCGCCGATGCTCTCCGGCAGCTGCACGGGGTCGCGGTACGCGATGCCCTTGGCGAAGGTCGGGCTCGGGCTGCCGTTCCTCCGGTAGCACGTCGACGGGTTGGACTTGGTGCAGCTCGGCCAGGAGGTGGTCGTGGTGCCGTTGAACCGCGGGGTGCCGTACATCAGCATCGCGTCGTTGGTGTGCAGCGGGCCGTCGATCACGTCGCCGGAGACGAAGTTGATGTCGCTGCAGTACGACGTGTCCCGGCCCTGGTAGTAGTACTTGGTGCAGCGGCTGATCGCGGTGGTGTTCTTGTAGCCGTAGACCGCCTCGTTCTCCGGGTCGACGGTCTCGTACACGGTGTAGTAGAGGAACTCCCCGAAGCCGCCTCGTCGCATCCGGACCTGGATGGTCCGGTTCTCGCCGCGGCTGCGCCCCGACGAGGTGAGCACCACGGTGCCGTTGGACGGCGTGGAGCTGACGTCGACCTCGTAGTGGTACTGCGCACCGGACCCGGGCAGGTCGGCCCAGCCCGGCGGGGTCGTGGCGTTCCACCCGCAGGTGTTGGTGCGGCTGGTCGGCCCCTTCAGCGCGACGTTGGTGCAGTCGACGCCCTGCCAGTAGTTGTCGTCGGCGTTCAGGCGCGCCAGGTAGTCCGCGACACCGGCGTCCGCGGCCTGCAGGGCCTGGTTCCAGTCGGCGGCGTTGCGGACGGTCTTGATCGTGGTGCGCGAGTAGCCGAGCACCACGGTCAGCATGGCGATCAGCACCGTCATGGAGACCACCACGACCACCATCACGTAGCCCTGGTCGCGCGCCCCGGACCGGTCGCCGGCCCTCCCCTGGTTCCCGGCGCTCCCCGGGCTCCGCACCGCGCTCATCCTGACTCCTCGCTGTTCAGCACGCTGATGTCGGCGTTCGGCAGGTTGACCCGCTGGATCAGCGTCTGCGACGGCGTCCTGGACTGGTCCGGCAGCAGCTGGATGGTCAGGTTGACGTCGATGCTGGCGACCTTGACCAGGTCGCCCCCGGGCAGGGTCCCGGTCCCCAGCGGCAGCCCCTCGAAGTCGTAGTAGCGGAGCACCACCGGCGAGGTCGACAGCCGCGGCAGCCCACGGGCCAGCACCCGCCGGCTGAACCGGCAGGTGGGGCTGGTGATCGCGCAGAAGCTGTAGGAGCCGTCGCTGGCGATCGTGGGCGGGATCGTGGTCTGGCGCAGCAGCGAGGAGCCCGGCCGGGTGGCGTCCGCGAGCGTCTCGATGGTGACCAGGCTCGGCCCGCCGCTGGTGTTGTTGATGTTGGCGTAGAACGACATCTGCGTGCTGCTCGCGGCCACGATCGCCGAGTCGGCGCAGTTGCTGCAGCCGGCGTCGTTGAGCTGGTCGGGCAGCACCGCGGTCCGGATCACCTTCGTCGCCGCCGCCATCCCGATCTGGCCGGTGGTGATGTTGTCCAGGCGGGTGTCGGCGGCGTGCATCGTCCGCAGCCCCACCACCGCGAAGGCCGCGAGCATGCTGACCAGCAGCGAGCCCAGCGTCATCGCGACCATCACCTCGATCAGGCCCGAGCCCTCGTCGCGCGGGCGCGCCGCGGGCCGGGCGGGCGTCGCGCGGTCGGGGACCACCCTCGTCGAGGCGCTCACGGCAGGCTCACCGTCTGCGGGCCGGCGGCCTGGGTCAGCGTCACGTCCTTGCTGGCCGAGCCCGCCTTGATCGTCCACCGCCCGTACGGGAGGCTCGTCGCCAGTACGCCGCCGGACGGCGTGCCGAGGTCGACCGTGGTCGCGGCGCACGGGCTCTGCGGGTTGTCGATGCTCGGGTTGGAGACGGCGGTGATCGCCCCCGCGCCGCCCCAGGAGACGGTCAGCGGCGCCAGCGCGACCTCGATGCTGGTCGTGGTGCCCGGGTCGCTGACGGCGACCGGGGCGCGCGCCTCCCCGAGGTTGGCGGGGTCGTTGTCGAGGCAGTGGCCGGCCCAGATCTCGTACCCCGAGGCGTAGGGCCACAGGTCGGAGACGGTGCGGTTGTTCCCGCTGCCGGTCCGCTCGACGGAGCCGGCGCTGGTGGTGAACATCAGCGGCAGGTCGTTGGCCCGGGGCAGCGCGTAGCCGGGCGCGGTGGTGAAGTGGACCGCCATCCGCGCCGCCCGGTCGTAGCTGACCGAGCCACGCCAGAGCTGGCCGGCGGTGACGGTCACGGTGCGGCTGGAGGAGACGGCGCCGGCGATGTCGACGTACCCGCTGGTGTTGAGGGTGACCGTGTAGGTGCCCGGGCTCACGTAGGCGAACAGCACGCAGCCGTCCTCGGCGGTGCTGGCGGTGCGGGTGCCGCTGGGGCCGCTGATCGTGACCGACTGGCCGGCCCGCGGGACTCCGTCGCGGTCGATCACCTTGAGCCCGATGTGTCCGTCGGTCGAGGAGTAGGTCCCCTTGAGCGGGGTCATCAGGGTCGTCATCCGCACCGGGTGGTCCTCGCCGCCGGGCCAGGTGACCTCCACCCGCACCCTCAGGTAGGCCAGCTCGGAGCTGGTGCCGTCGTCGCAGGTGGACGACGCCGCGGAGCCGACCGCGGCCCACTGCGCGGTCCTCTTGACCGTGTACGGCACGTTGTCGATCACCAGCGGCTCGCCGGGTGTGCCGCCGGGCAGCTGGTCGGGGTTGAGCACCTGGTTGACGGCCACCTCCTCGGGTCCGCGCAGCAGCGAGTTGAAGGTGTCCGCGGTGATCGCGAGCTCGCGGGCGGCCAGGTTGATCGCAGCGGTCCGGCGGGAGTTGTCGCGGGTGCTGTCCTGGGTGGCGGCGAGGACGACCGTGCTCGATCCCAGCAGCACCATGAACAGCGCGAAGGCGACGATGACCTCGATCAGCGTGAAGCCGTCGTCGGCATGCGTCGTCTCCCGCGTCTCCCGCGTTCCCCCGGCCAGCACGGTCACTCGATCAGGTCGAAGATGGTGAACATCGGCAGGTACAGGCAGATGATCATGCCGCCGACCACGACCCCGAGGAACGCGATCATCAGCGGCTCGATCAGCGCGGTCAGCGCCTCGGTGGTCGCCTCGACCTCCTCCTCGAACCACTGCGCGACGCGCTTGAGCATCTGGTCCACGGCGCCGGACTCCTCGCCCGAGGCGATCATCTGCACCACCATCGGCGGGAAGATCGGGTGCTGGCTGAGCGGGCCGGCGATCGACTCGCCGGTCGCCACCGACTGCCGCACGTCGTGCACGGCGTGCTCGATCACCTTGGACCCGGTGGTCGCCGAGACGATGTCGAGCGCGCTGAGGATCGGCACGCCCGAGGAGAGCAGCGTGCCGAGGTTGCGGGAGAACCGGGTCAGCGCGATCTTGGAGAAGAGGTCGCCGAAGACCGGCATCCGCAGCTTCAGGGGGTCGACGAACTCCCGGACCTTGTCGTCCTGGGCGTGCCGGCGCCACCACCACACGAAGGCGGCGATGAGGGCGGCGAAGATCGGCGCGCCGTAGCGCACCACCCCCGACAGCGCGACCAGGAACCGCGTCGGCAGCGGCAGCTGGCCGCCGAGGTCGGCGAACATCCCCTCGAAGATCGGTACGACGAAGAGCAGCATGCCGATGCACATCAGGATCGCCATGCAGAAGACGACGACCGGGTAGGTCATCGCCGCCTTGATCTTGGAGCGCAGCTTGACCTCCGCCTCGAAGGTCTCCGCGACCTGCTTGAGCGCCACGTCCAGGAAGCCGCCGACCTCGCCGGCGCGGGCCATGCTGACCAGGAACGGCGGGAAGGTACGGCGGTCCGCGGCGAACGCCTGCGAGAGGCTCTGGCCGCCCTCGACGGCCTTCTTCACCTCGTGCAGCGCCCGGCGCAGCTCGGGGTTCTCGACCTGGTCGGCGAGGATCGTCAGCCCGCGCATCAGGGTCAGGCCGGCGTCGACCATCGTCGCCAGCTGGCGGGAGAAGACCGCGAGGTCCTTCATCGTGACCCGCTTGCGACCGAAGCTGATGTCGCGGTTGAGGCCCACCCCGGCGGGCTTGACCTCCAGCGGCACGTAGCCCATCGCGAGCAGCTGCTCGGCGACCGCCGTCTCGGAGGCGGCCTTGACCTTGCCCTCCTTGAACCGGCCGGCGGTGTCGCGGACCTTGTAGGCGTACTGGATGCTCATCGCGGCTGCCTCATGACCAGCCGCCTGACTGGTGGGCGACGGAGACCCCGGCCACCTTGCCGGCGTACGCCGTTCCCGGCGGCAGGCTGGCGCCGGAGCCGACCAACGTCAGGTAGTCCTCGCGGTGCGCGCAGTTCTCGAGGCCGACCTCGCGGGTGATCAGGCCGGCGCGGGTGTGCGCGGCCAGGTGCGCGTCGAGCGTCTGCATCCCCTCGCGGGCGCCGGACTGCAGGGCGCCCGGGATCTGGGGCAGCTTGTCGTCGCGGATCATCGCCCGGATGCCCGGGTTGCAGACCATGATCTCCGCGGCCGGGATCCGGGCCGCGCCGTCGACGGTCGGCACCAGCGTCTGGCAGACCACACCCTGGAGGGTGGCGGCCAGCTGGGTCCGGATCTGCTGCTGCTGGTTGGCCGGGAAGACGTCGACGATCCGGCTGATGGTGTCCTGCGCGGACTGCGTGTGCAGGGTGGCGAAGACCAGATGGCCGGTCTCGGCGGCGGTGAGCGCCACCGAGATGGTGTCCAGGTCGCGCAGCTCGCCGATCAGGATCACGTCGGGGTCCTGGCGCAGCACGTGCTTGAGCGCGCTGCGGAAGTCGTGGGTGTCCGCCCCGACCTCGCGCTGGTTGACCAGGCACCCCCGGTGGGAGTGCAGGAACTCGATCGGGTCCTCGACGGTCATGATGTGCCCGCGCCGGGTCCGGTTCACCAGGTCCACCATCGCGGCCAGGGTGGTCGACTTGCCCGACCCGGTCGGGCCGGTGACCAGCACCATGCCCCGCTTCATGCTCGCGAAGGACTCCAGCACCGGCGGCATCCCGAGGTCGCTGAGCGGCTTGATGTCCCACGGGATCAGCCGCAGCACCGCGCCGACGCTCTCCCGCTGCCAGTAGACGTTGACCCGGAACCGGGCGTGGCCCGGTACCGCGTGCGCGAAGTCGAGCTCGCGGCTGTCCTCGAAGGTCTGCCGCTGCCGTTCGGTCATCACCGCGTACATCGCGGTCCGCAGCTCGTCGGGCTTGAGCACGCCGTACCCGGGGACCGGGGTCATCGCGCCCCGGACCCGGATCGTGGGCGGGGCGCCCACGGTCAGGTGCAGGTCGGAGCCGCCCATCTCCTTGACCATCAGCAGCAGCTCGTCCAGCTCCAGCCGCGGCGCGGGTGGCGCATAGGACTGCGTTGGGGATTCAGCCCACGACACGGAGTACCTCCTCGATCGACGTCCTGCCCTGCTTCACCTTCAGCCACCCGTCGTCGCGCAGCGTGGTCATGCCCTGACCGCGCGCGACGGTGCCGATCTCGTCGGTCGAGGAGCGGGCGACGGTCAGCCGCTCGATCTCCTCGGTCACCGACATCACCTCGTGCAGCGCCATCCGGCCGCGGTAGCCGGTGCCCGCGCAGGAGGTGCAGCCGACCGCCCGGTAGAGCAGGTCGATGTCGTCGTCGAGCTGGAAGCGCACCGCCGCCAGCTCCTCGGCGGTCGGCCGGTAGGACTCCTTGCACCGCTCGCACAGCGCGCGACACAGCCGCTGCGCCACCACGGCGTCCAGCGCCGAGCCGACCAGGAACGGCTCGATGCCCATCTCCACCAGCCGGGTCACGGCCGACGGCGCGTCGTTGGTGTGCAGCGTGGAGAGCACCAGGTGGCCGGTGAGCGACGCCTCGATCGCGATGTTCGCGGTCTCGTGGTCGCGGATCTCGCCGATCAGCACGATGTCGGGGTCCGAGCGCAGGATCGAGCGCAGCGCCGAGGCGAAGGTCAGCCCGGCCTTGACGTTGGTCTGCACCTGGTTGATCCCGGCCAGCCGGTACTCGACCGGGTCCTCGACCGTGATCACGTTGACGTCGGGCTTGTTCAGCGCGTTCAGCGTGGCGTAGAGCGAGGTCGACTTCCCCGAGCCGGTGGGCCCGGTCACCAGGATCATCCCGTAGGGCTTGGAGTACGACGCCTCGAACCGCTCGAAGTTGGCGGGACTGAACCCGAGGTCGGCCAGGCCGAGGCGCGTGTTGGTGTTGTCCAGGACCCGGGCCACGATCTTCTCGCCCCAGACCGTGGGCAGGGTCGCGATGCGCAGGTCGATCGGCTGCCCGTGGTGGTTGACGGTGAGCCGACCGTCCTGGGGGATCCGCCGCTCGGCGATGTCCATCTCCGCCATGATCTTCAGTCGCGAGACCACGCCGGGGTGGATGCCGCGCGGGGCGCGGTGGGCGTCCTGGAGCACGCCGTCGATCCGGTACCGCACCCGGACGTCGTGCTCGGTCGGCTCGATGTGGATGTCGGAGGCCCGGTCCGAGATCGCCTGGGAGATCAGCAGGCTGACGAAGCGGACCACCGGAGCATCGCCCTCGACCTCGGTGAACGAGTCGAGGTCGGCCTGCTCCTCCTCGACCACGAGCGTCGAGGAGAGATCGGCCAGCTCGCTCTCGGCCCGGTAGATCTGGTTGATCCGGTACTCGATCTCGGCCCGTCCGGCGAGCACGAAGCGCACCCGCCGCCCGGAGAGCCGGGCGATGTCGTCCTTGAGGTCGAGGTCGGAGAGTGCCCGTAGCGGCACGGCCACCAGCAGCTCCGAGCCCGACCAGCCGTACGGCAGCGCGTGGGCGCGGCGGGCGAACTCGCCCGGCAGCACCGCGGCCGCGATCGGGTCGATCGGGTGCTCGGTCAGCTCGACGTGGTCGACGCCGGCGGCGACGGCCGCCATCCGCAGCAGCGTCGGCCGGTCCACGACGCCCTCGGCGAGGAGGACGTCGAGGATGGCCGAGCCCTCGACCTCGGCGCGCAGCCGGGCGCGCGCGACGTCGTCCGGGGTGACCTTGCCGTGGCTCAGCAGCGCCTCGACGGTGGCTCCCTGGTCCATCCGCACCTCCCCCTCCCCCAACGGACGTGCCGCGCCGACACCAGAGGAGTCGGCGTCGGCGCCGGCGAACTTGAATCGGCCCGCCTCAGCGGGGCAGCACCGTCAGCACGCTGGCCGGGTCCCGGCGGTAGCGCACCATCAGCTCGGACGTGGCCTCGTCGATCCGCCGGTGCAGGGCGGAGCGGTAGTCGCTGAGCTGGGCCTCGGCGGACCGCAGGCGGCGTACCGCCTCGGCCCGGGCGTCCCCGTCGGCCGGCGCCAGCCAGACCTCGTCCAGCGCCGGCAGCTCCGGCAGCGGGTCCGCGACCCGCACCCGGTGCAGGGCCCGGCGGGTCCGGCCGCTGCCGGTGTCGCCGAGCGCACGGACCAGGGCGGACAGCGAGAGCGACCCGTCGACGGGACTGCCCGCCTCGAGCAGGTCGATCCGGGCCTGCACCAGCCGGCGCCAGTAGGAGACGCGCTCCTCCTCACCCCGCAGCCGGCCCCGGTAGGCGCGCAGCTCGGGCAGCGCCAGCCCGGCCAGGTACGGCGACTCCTCGGGCAGGATGCCCCGGCTCGCGGTGCGCTCGGCGCGCTCGGCGCGCTGGGTGGTGACGGTCATGGTGCCCCCTGGAGTGCGTGCTGGGTCTCGCCCGCCGGCTGCCAGCCGGAGCGGCGGAGCATCACCGAGAAGTCGTGCGGGTTGCTGGCGGCGGCCATCGCGTCGGCGACGTCGACCGCGCCGGAGGTCACCAGCTCCTGGAGACGCTGGTCGAAGGTGTGCATCCCCGAGTACTCGCCGCGGGCCAGGATGTCCGGGATGGTCGCGGTCTTGTCCGGGTCGGCGATCGCGTCGGCGAACCGGGCGTCGCGGACGGCGACCTCGGTGACGCAGACCCGGCCACGGCCGTCGGCCCGGCGGACCAGCCGCTGGCAGACGATGCCCTCCAGCGTCGTCGAGAGGGCCGCGCGCACGCGCGCCTGCTCGTGCGGGGGGAAGAAGTCCACCAGCCGCAGCACCGTCTCCCGCGCATCGGTGGTGTGCATCGAGGCGAACACCGCGTGCCCGGTCTCCGCCGCGGAGAGGGCGGAGCGGACGGTGTCGTCGTCGCGCAGCTCGCCGATCAGGATCACGTCCGGGTCCTGGCGCATGGCCGCGCGCAGTGCCGAGGCCCAGTCCCGTGTGTCGCTGCCCAGCTCGCGCTGGGTGACGGTGGCGACCTTGTTGCGGTGCAGGATCTCGATCGGGTCCTCGAGGGTCAGCACGTGCACCGAGCGGCTCTCGTTGACCATGTCGATCATGCCCGCGAGCGTGGTGGTCTTGCCCGAGCCGGTCGGGCCGGTGACCAGCACCAGACCGCGGGGACGCAGCGCCAGGTCGGCGATCACCTCCGGCATCCCGAGCTGGCTCAGCGTGGTGGGCGCGTCGCCGACCAGCCGCATCACGGCTCCGGCCTCGCCCATCGTCCGGAACGCGTTGACCCGGAACCGGCCCAGCCCCGGCACCGCGACGGCGTAGTCGGCCTCGAACCGCTCCTCGAACGTCGCCAGGGTGTCGGCGTTCATCGACGCCCGCACCAGGCTCTCGATCTCCGCGGCCGGGTAGGGCCGCTCGCCCACGGGCACCAGCTGACCGGAGATGCGCAGCTTCGGGGTCGCGTCGGGACGCAGGTGCAGGTCAGAGGCGCCGTTGCGCACAACGGCGTCGAGCAGGGACAACAGGGCACTCGGGATCACGCTCATCTGGCTCCTCGTGGCCGGCCGGCAGACTCCACGCGATCAGATCGGTCCGGACGGTCGCGACCTGAGCGGACCCATAAATTTGCGGACCGCAAAGGTCAAGTCGACCCGCCGTCCGGCCGATAACTCGTGCACAAGGGGCCCGGTGGCGTCGCCGGAGCCCCGCCGGGCGGATCACGGGGGTGGAGCATGGCGCGCAGCACGCTGGGGCTCGACATCGGCAGCTCGGCCGTTCGCGCCGTCGCGCTGGCCGGCGGACGGACGCCGAGCCTGGTCCGCGGCGGCGCCGTGGAGCTGCCGCGCGGGGCGGTCGAGGCGGGCAGCGTCAAGAACCCGCGCGCGGTCACCGAGGCGGTCCGCACCCTGTGGGACCAGGCCCGCCTGAAGGGCAAGGACGTCCGCATCGGCATCGGCAGCGGCTCGGTGCTGGTGCGCCAACTGGAGCTCGACTGGATGCCACCTGCCGACCTGCGCAAGGCGCTCCGGTTCCAGGTGGCCGACCTGCTGCCGGTCTCCATCAACGACGCCAACATCGACCACATCACGCTCGACGAGTACGAGCGCCACGACGCCGAGACCGACGCCCCGCGCCGGCTGGTGCGGATCCTGCTGGTCGCCACCGCGCGCGGCGCCGTGGACGAGATGGTGCGCTGCGTCCAGGCCGCCGGCCTGCGGCCGCAGGTGGCGGACCTCTCCGCGCTGGGCGTGGTCCGGGCCGCGGCGCGCGCCGGCGCCCGCGCCGGCCAGCACGCCCCGACCGAGGCCGCCATCGACATCGGCTCCGACAAGATCGCGGTCGCCGTGCACACCGCCGGCCGACCCCACTTCGTGCGCGTCATCGCCGGCGTGGGCGGCTCCCTGCTGACCCAGGCGATCGTCGACCGGGCCGGCCTGAGCTGGGCGGAGGCCGAGCAGCTCAAGCACGCCTGCACGCTGCCGCAGCCGGCCGTGGCCGGCGTCCACCCGTCGTACGGGGCCGCCGGGATCGCGCCGGGCGCGGCCGGGACCGACACGCAGACCGGCGCGCAGACCGACGTCGTCGGCCAGATCGTGCTGGAGGCGGCCCGCCAGCTCGTCGCCGAGGTCAAGGCCACGCTCGCCTTCCACAACGGCTCCGACCAGGAGCACGCACCCCAGCGCATCCTGCTCACCGGCGGCGGTGCGGCACTGTCCGGGATGAGCGACCTGCTCGGCCACACCCTCGGCCTGCCCGTGCAACGGCTGGCCCCCAACGACGTCCTGCCACGACTCGGCAGCGGCCGCGGGGACCTCGCGCACCTGGCCTCCGACCCCGCGATGGTCGTCCCGCTCGGGCTGGCACTGGCGGGTGGGGCATGACCAGCACCCAGACCCCGCCGACCACGGTCCCCGCCGACGGCGGCGGCCGCCGCGACCGCCGGGCCCCCAAGCCCGCCAAGGCCCGGAAGGCGGCCAAGCCGTCCCGCGCCACGCGCCAGAAGGGCGTCGAGGCCGGTCGCGACGCCAGCCAGACCGTGGTCAACCTGCTCTCCCCGTGGGTCTTCGAGGAGCTGCGGGTCCACCAGCTGCGCCGGCGCTTCGTGCTCGGCGCGCTGGTCCTCGTCGTCGCCGTCGGGCTGATCTGGTCCGGCCTCCGCTTCGAGCTGCACCGGGCCGAGGAGGAGCTGCGCGGCCAGGAGGCCCGCGGGAGCGCGCTGACCGTCCAGATCCGCGACCTGGCGCCGGTCCGCACGTTCGTGGACGGCGTACAGCGCCGGGTGATCCGGGTGCACGACACCGCCTACGACGAGGTCGCGTTCTCCCGGGTGCTCGGCGGCCTCACCGCGGCCGCCGGCCCGGGCACCGCGATCACCTCGGTGTCGATCGGGCTGGTCAGCCGGGTGTCGGCACCGGACTCCTCCGCCACCGGCGGATCGGCCGGTACGGCTCCGGGCGGCCAGGGCGCCGAGCAGGACCCGACCCGAGGGCTGCTCGGCACCACCTGCCCCGGGCCGGACCCCTTCGCCACCAACGACGTCGTCGGCTGCCTGAGCATCGAGGGCACCGCGAGCTCGCGCGCCGAGGTGGGCGACCTGGTCGTCGCGCTCGGCGAGGACGACCTGTTCCTGGACCCCTACGTCTCCACCACGACCGCGGACAACGACCGCGTCTCGTTCTCCGGCACCGTCGGGCTCTCCCCGAAGGTCTTCAGCGGCCGCTACGATGACCCCGGCCGCTCGCTGCGCGAGGGAGTGAAGAAGTGAGCCTGCGCACCGTGACCGGCACCCTGGTCCTCGGCATCGCCGGGATCCTCGTGCTCCTCGCCGTCAGCTGGATGCTGCTGATCAGCCCCGTGCTGGCGAACACCTCGACGACCCGCGACTCCATCGAGTCCAGCCGGACCCGCAACCAGGCGATGGCCGCCCAGCTGAGCGCGCTGCAGCAGCAGGAGCGACAGCTGCCGCGCTACCAGGCCGCCGCCGACGAACTGGCCGCCCTGTTCCCGCCCACCGCCGCCCAGAAGGAGTTCTTCGCGGCGATCGTCGAGGCGGCGCGCCAGGCCGGGATCGGCGCCGACGACGTCACCGCGGTGAGCCCCGGAGCGCCGGTGCCGCTGGGACCGAACGGCGAGCCGCTCGCGGACGCCGCGAAGGTCGCCGACACCGCCGCCGCACCCGAGATCGCCGAGCAGACCGTCACGGTCACCGCCGCCGGCACCGACGACCAGGTCCGGCAACTGCTGGCCAACCTCGAGCGGATGGACCGCACCTTCGTGGTCACCTCGCTCACCGTCGACGGCTCCTCCGACGAGCCCGGCGCCTCGACCACCTCCACCGTCTCCGTCACCGGCAGCGCCTTCGTGGGGGCGTCGCTGACCTATGAACCGGGAGCCAACCGTGTCCCTTGACAGCCTGACGACCGGCACCGCCGGCATGTCCGTCGCCAACTTCGCCGCGCTCGGCGCCGTGCTCTGCCTGGTGCTGCTCCTGCGCCGGCGCGTGCGGCGCACCGGCCACGTCGCCCAGGTCGCCCAGGTCGCCCACGGCGTCCACGGCGGGGCCGCGTTCGAGGCGTACGGCCCCGGGGCCGTGGCCGGACGCGACCCGCGGGCCGCCGCCGGCGCCGGCGCCCCCAGCCTGGAGGCCGCCACCGCGGCGCTGCAGGAGGCCCTGGCCGCCGAGGCGGCGCGTCCGGGCGCGGCCCCGTCGGCGGAGCTGCTCGACGCCGCCCCGGCCCCGGCAGCGATCGCCACCGCACCGGCCGACCCCGAGCCGGTCTCCGCGGTCGCGCCGTTCGGCGCGTTCGCCGAGATCCCGGCAGTGGTGGAGATCGCGGAGGTCGCCGAGATCGTCGAGATCGCCCACGTCGCGGAGGTCGCGGCTCCTGCCTCCGCCGCCGCGGTGGGCTACGCCGAGCTCTCCCGGCGATACGCCGCCCAGGGCCGCGATCGCGACGCGGCGCTGGCCCAGTGGGCCGCCGACCTGCAGTCCGCCGCGCCGCTCCTCGAGCGGGTGGCCGCCCTGCTGCCGCGCGCGCAGGAGATGGCCCTGGCCGGCAGCCACCGCGAGGCGGTGGACTCCGCCCGCAACGTGGTGCTCTCCCTCGTCCCGAGGCCGGCCGACCTGCGCGCGCAGCTCGGCCCCATCGACCACCTGCCGGCCGGTCCGGTCGACGAGCCGGTCCGGCTCCCCCACCACCAGCCCACGGTGACCTACCTGCTCGACCACGCCGCGGCGCAGATGGGCGCCGCGCACCAGCTCGACGACACCGACCGCGCCGCCGCGGGCCAGCACGCCCGCGAGGCCGACCTGGCGTCGTACGAGGCCATGCTGCTGGAGTCCGCCCTCAGCTGCGGGGACCTGGCCATGGTCACCGTCGCGCTGCGCCACGACCTCGCCGTGCTCGCGCTGGAGCACAGCGACGCCGCGGCCGCGGACGAGACCCTGGCGCAGTCCGTGCGGCGCACCCGCGAGGTGCTCCGCTCGCTCGCCCAGCCGCACGAGCTGGCGGCGCTCGACGTCGCCTTCGTGCCGCTCACCGCGTGACACCTCCGGTGGCCTGGCTGCTGCCGGTCGGCGTACTGGGCCTGGTGGTCGGCTCGTTCCTGAACGTGGTGGTGCACCGGGTCCCGGCGGGGCTCTCGATCGTCCGCCCCGGGTCCGCCTGCCCGCGCTGCGGCCACGCGGTGCGGGCCCGCGACAACGTGCCGGTCCTCTCCTGGCTGCTGCTGCGGGGACGGTGCCGGGACTGTGCCGCGCCGATCCCGGCGCGCTACCCCCTGGTCGAGGCGACCACGAGCGCCCTGTTCGTGCTGGTCGCGCTGCGGCTGGCGGCCACCGGCGAGCTGGACCTGCTGGCGGCCTTCCTGGTGCTCGCCGGCGCGGGCGTCGCCCTGGCCCTGATCGACCTCGAGCACGGCCGGCTGCCGTTCTCGATCACCGGCGTCGCAGCCGTGCTCGCGCTGCTGGCGCTGGCCCTGGGCTGGTGGGGCGGCGACGTCGCCCCGCTCGAGGCGCTCGCCTCCGCGGCGCTGTGGCTCGGCGTGTACGGCGGCATCCGCGTGCTCACCCGCGGCCGCGGGATGGGCCTGGGCGACGTCGCACTCGCTCCCCTTCTCGGCGCCGTGCTCGGGGCGCTCGGGCCCGGGCCCTCGCTGGTCGGCCTGGCCGCGGGCTTCCTGCTCGGCGGCGTGCTGGGGATGGCGCTGATGGCGACCGGCAGGGCCGGCCGGGGCAGCCGGATCCCGCACGGGCCGTTCATGCTCGTCGGCGCCGCGATCGGGCTGTTCGCGGGCGAGGGGCTCGCGGCGGCGTACCTGTCGCTGGTCGGTCTCGGCTAGCGCGAGCCGGGGGTCAGGCACCCCCGAGCCGGGGGTTGGGACCCGCCGACCCGGGTCGGCGGTCAGGCGGGGTCGGCGTCGCCCTCGAGCCAGCCTCGGAACGCCTCGAGGTTCTTCGTCGACTCCCCCCGCAGCTGGCGCCACTCCCACTCCTTGCGGATGGAGGACTCGAAGCCGAGCTCGAGGATGGTGTTGAACGACTCGTCGGCGTAGGTGAGCACCGAGCCCAGCAGCCGGTCCAGATCCTCGGGGTTGACCGCGGAGAGCGGCAGCCGGCCGTCGAGGTAGATGTCGCCGTGGTGGTCCAGCGCGAAGGCGACCCCGAACATCTTCAGGTTGCGCTCGAGCAGCCAGCGGTAGACCCGTTCGTACTCCTCGTCGGGGCGCCGGCAGACGAACGCGTGCACCGCGAGCGAGTGCGGGCCCACGTCGAGCCGGACCGGCGTCTGCAGCTTGCGCTCGCCGGGCAGCGAGAACGAGAACAGGCCGGGCTCGCGCTCCTCGTACTCGATCCCGGCATCCGCCAGGTGCTCCCGTACGACGGCCGCGACCGCCTCGCTCACGCGACCTCCTCGCGGACCTGCGCCGCCACCCGCTCGTAGTGCCGCAGCGTCTGCTCCGCGGTGGCCTCCCAGGTGAAGGACTCCGCCTGGGCGAGGGCGCCCGCGGCGAGCCGGTCGCGCAGCGCGGGGTCGGCGACGACGCGCTCGAGCGCGTGGGACCAGTCGCGGGGTGCGTGGCCGTCGACCAGCAGACCGCTGCGCTCATGGTCGATCACCGTGGTCAGGCCGCCCACGGCTGCGGCGACGACGGGCGTCCCGCAGGCCTGCGCCTCCGCGGCGACGAGGCCGAAGGACTCGTTGTAGGAGGGCACGGCCACGACCGTAGCCGACGACAGCCAGCCGGCCAGCTCGCTCTGCGGCACCGGCGGCACGAAGCGGACCACGTCGGTGATGCCCAGCCGGGCGGCCAGGTCGGCCAGCTCGGTGGGTCGGTCCAACCCGGAACCGGAGGGCCCGCCGACGATCGGCACGACCAGGCGCGAGCGGAGGTCGGGGCGACGCTCGACCAGGTCGGCGACCGCCTTGAGCAGCACGTCGGGTGCCTTCAGCGGCTGGATCCGGCCGGCGAACAGCACCACCAGGGCGTCCTCGGGCAGGTTGCGCTCCGCCCGCGCCGCCCGCTGGTCGTGGGGGCGGAACACGGAGACGTCGACACCCGGGTGGACCACCTCGACACGGGACGGCGGGGCGTCGTACAGGCCCATCAGCTGGTCCGCCTCCAGGACGGTGTTGGCCAGCAGCAGGTCGGAGGCCTCGACCACCTGCTCCTCACCGAAGACGCGGGCGGCCGGCTCGGGGGTGTCGCCCGCGGCGAGCGCGAGGTTCTTCACCTTGGCCATCGTGTGCATGGAGTGCACCAGCGGCACGCCCCAGCGGTCCGCGGCGAGGGCGCCGACCTGGCCGGAGAGCCAGTAGTGGGAGTGGACCAGGTCGTAGTGGCCGACCGGCTGGCGCGCCTCGGCCCGGAGCACCTCGCGGGCGAAGACGCACAGCTGGCCGGGCAGCTCGTCCTTGGTCAGCCCCTCGAAGGGACCGGCGTGCACGTTGTGCACGGTGAGACCGTCCTCGGCGCGGCCGGTGCGCGGGTCCAGCAGCGGCTGGGTCGGCGGCAGGGAGGAGCGGGTGGCGCGGGTGAAGACGTCGACCTCGATGCCGCGACGGGCCAGGCGGCGCGCCACCTCGACGACGTACACGTTCATGCCACCGGCGTCCCCGGTGCCGGGCTGGTCCAGCGGGGAGGTGTGCAGGCAGATCATCGCCAGTCGCCGGATCGGTCGGTCGGCGACCAGCGTCCTCACCGTCATCACACTCCTGTCCTCCCGCGCGTCGGGATCGTGGCAGCGGGCCTCGGTGTTCAACGACCGGGCCGCGTCGGATCATTCCCGCTCGACGGGAAAAACGAGTGTCGGGTTGCACACATTCGGCCGGGCAGGAGGAGCGATGACGCTCGTCGCCGGGTGGGTCGTGTGCCTCAGGCACCTCACGCGTCCCACCGGGAGGGGAGTTCCTGCGCTTGTCGGGCACTGCGATGCCTGACAGGCGCGGGCATCACCGGTCGACCGGTGATTCCCGCATCACCGAGACCTCAGCCCAGCGCCCGGTCCAGCGCCGCCTCGACGTGCAGCGTGGTGCACCCGAACACGGGGATCTCGGAGTCGGCCTGCTTCACCAGCAGCTCCAGCTCCGAGCAGCCGAGGATCACGCCACCGGCACCGGCGTCCCACAGCTCGGAGATCATCGAGACCACCGTGCGCCGCGAGCTGTCGAGCACCTTCCCGTGCACCAGCTCGTCGTAGATGATCCGGTTGAGCTCGTCGTGGTGCGCCGCGTCGGGCACCATCACCGAGAGCCCGTGCTCGGCGATGCGGTCGGTGAAGAACGTGCGCGACATCGCGAACCGGGTGCCCAGCAGGGCCACGGACTCGACCTGCTCGGCGACCGCCGCCTGCGCGACCACGTCGCCGAGGTGCAGCAGCGGGATGTCGACCGCGCCCTGCACCTGGTCGGCGACCCGGTGGAAGGTCGTGGTGCAGAGCATCAGGAAGTCCGCGCCGGCGCGCTCGACCGAGCGGCCCGCCTCGGCCAGGATCGCGGCGACCGCGTCCCAGTCCTCGGCCTCCTGCAGCGCGGTGATCTCGGCGAACTCGACCGACGCCATCATCGTGCGCGCCGAGTGCAACCCTCCCAGCCGCTGCTCGACTCCGCGGTTGAGCAGCTCGTAGTAGGCCGCGCTGCTCTCCCAGGACATCCCGCCGATGAGGCCGATGGTCTGCATGGTGGGGAGTCTTCCGTGTCCCCCCGGACGCCGCCAAGGGGGTCCTCCCTTCGGACATCCCGTACGCCGCCGCGGCGGTCATGGTGGCACCCCGGCTGGGCGCGGCGGCCCGGGTGGCGACGGCCGCGCGGGTCGGGAACCCCGCGGCTGTCGATGAGGGCACCCTTTCCCGGCGAAGCGCCGATGCGACCGTGGACGCCTCCCGCCGATAGTCTGGTCGGCGGCCCACGAGCCGATCGCCACCCCGGCACCCCGACCGCCCGTCGGTGGACGAGGACCGGCGGCGTTCCCCGCGGCCGCACCGACCCATTCCCCTCACGAGAGCGGACGCCGTACACCCATGTCTGAGACCAGGACCCGACGCAACGATCTGCGCAACGTCGCCATCGTGGCGCACGTCGACCACGGCAAGACCACCCTGGTCGACGCGATGCTGCACCAGGCCGGCGCGTTCACCGCCCACCAGGCCGAGGGCGTCGCCGAGCGCGTCATGGACTCCGGCGACCTCGAGCGCGAGAAGGGCATCACCATCCTCGCCAAGAACACCGCGGTCCACTACCGCGGTCCCTCGGCGCAGGAGCTCGCCGACGGCGACATGGTCATCAACATCATCGACACCCCCGGCCACGCCGACTTCGGTGGCGAGGTCGAGCGCGGCCTGTCGATGGTCGACGGCATCGTGCTGCTGGTCGACGCCTCCGAGGGCCCGCTGCCGCAGACCCGGTTCGTGCTGCGCAAGGCGCTCAACGCCGACATGCCGGTGATCCTGGTCGTCAACAAGACCGACCGCGGCGACGCCCGGATCGACGAGGTCGTCGACGAGACCTACGAGCTGTTCATGGACCTGCTCGACGACAGCCACGGCCAGGACGCCCTGGACTTCCCGGTCGTCTACGCCTCGGGCAAGGCCGGCATCGCCTCGCTGGAGAAGCCGGAGAACGGCGCGCTGCCGCCGGGCGAGGACCTGGAGCCGCTGTTCCGGACCATCCTGGAGACCATCCCGGCACCGGAGTACGACGAGGGCGCGCCGCTGCAGGCCCACGTCACCAACCTCGACGCCTCCCCGTTCCTGGGCCGCCTCGCGCTGCTGCGGATCAAGCAGGGCTTCCTGCGCAAGGGCCAGACCGTGGCCTGGATGCAGCGCGACGGCAACGTCAAGAACGTCAAGATCACCGAGCTGCTGATCACCGAGGGCCTCGAGCGCAAGCCCGGCGAGCAGGCCGGCCCCGGCGACATCGTCGCGGTGGCGGGCATCCCGGACATCACCATCGGCGAGACGCTGGCCGACCCGGAGAACCCGGTGGCGCTGCCGCTGATCCACGTCGACGAGCCGGCGATCTCGATGACCATCGGCACCAACACCTCCCCGCTGGTCGGCAAGGTGAAGGGCCACAAGGTCACCGCCCGCCTGGTGAAGGACCGCCTCGACTCCGAGCTGATCGGCAACGTGTCGCTGCGCGTCCTGCCGACCGAGCGCCCCGACGCCTGGGAGGTGCAGGGCCGCGGCGAGCTGGCGCTGGCGATCCTGGTCGAGCAGATGCGCCGCGAGGGCTACGAGCTGACCGTCGGCAAGCCGCAGGTGGTCACCCGCGAGATCGACGGCAAGGTCCACGAGCCCTACGAGCGCCTCACCATCGACGCGCCGGAGGAGTTCCTCGGCACCATCACCGAGCTGCTCGCCAACCGCAAGGGCCGCATGGAGGGCATGACCAACCACGGCACCGGTTGGGTCCGGATGGAGTTCGTGGTGCCGGCGCGCGGCCTGATCGGCTTCCGCACCGACTTCCTCACCGACACCCGCGGCACCGGCATCGCCCACCACATCTCCGAGGGCTACTTCCCGTGGGCCGGCGAGATCCGCTCGCGGGCCTCCGGCTCGCTGGTCGCGGACCGCGCGGGTGCCGCGACGGCGTACGCGATGACGTCGCTGCAGGAGCGCGGCGTGATGTTCGTCGACCCGGGCACCGAGGTCTACGAGGGCATGGTCGTCGGCGAGAACTCGCGCGCCGACGACATGGACGTCAACATCACCAAGGAGAAGCAGCAGACCAACATCCGGTCCGCCACCTCCGACAACTTCGAGAAGCTCATCCCGCCGAAGAAGCTCTCGCTCGAGCAGTGCCTGGAGTTCTGCCGCGAGGACGAGTGCGTGGAGATCACCCCGGAGATGGTCCGGATCCGCAAGGTGAACCTCGACGCCAACGAGCGGGCGAAGGCCGCGAGCCGAGCGCGTAAGGCCAACAAGTAACCCCGCCCTGCGCAGACACTCAGGCAACCCCGTCCAGTTGGGCGGGGTTGCTTGTTCGTCTTCTGCGAGGCGAGCTGCCGCGCGACGAAGGAGCGCCGGCCGCGAGCCGAGCCCGCAAGGCCAACAAGTAAGACCCCCCGGTCAAGACCCCCGGACTGCCACGGCAGTCCGGGGGTCTTCCCATTGCGCGAGTCGGTCGTCGCGACCGCCCGACTCAGTCGTCGCGACCGGCCCGAACGGCCGAATCGACCGGCGCTCACGACCGAATCGGCCGGCCCTCACGACCGATTCGGCCGGCCCTCACAACCGATTCGGCGGACGAGGTTGCCTTGGCGGCCCCGTCGCGGCATCCTCTTCCGAACAAACGTTTAGTTCGAGAGGACAACGATGCCCGCCTCGTACGTCGACGACCTCGTCGCCCGCACCCGCGCCTTCATCGCGGAGACCGTCCTTCCGCTGGACGACCAGTACGACGGCGACGTCGCCGCGGCCGGCGGCGACCAGCTCCGGCTCGAGCTCCAGGCCGCCGCGCGGGAGGCCGGGGTCTTCGCCCCGCACGCCCCCACCGAGCTGGGTGGCCTCGGCCTGAACATGGTGGACCGGGCGCGGGTCTTCGAGGAGGCCGGCTACTCGCTCTTCGGCCCGCTGGCGCTCAACATCGCCGCTCCCGACGAGGGCAACGTGCACCTGCTCGACCACCTGGCGACGCCGGCGCAGCGCGAGCGATACCTGGCGCCGCTGGCCCGCGGGGAGCAGCGCAGCGCGTTCGCGATGACCGAGCCGGCGCCGGGCGCCGGCTCCGACCCGAGCGCACTGGCGACCACCGCCACCCGCGTGGACGGCGGCTGGCTGGTCAACGGCGAGAAGCACTTCATCACCGGCGCCGACGGCGCGCACTTCTTCATCGTCATGGCCCGCACCGGCGAGGACGCGACGATGTTCCTCGCTCCCGCCGACCGCCACGGCCTCACGGTCGGGCGGCACATGAAGAGCCTGGACACCTCGATGATCGGCGGGCACTGCGAGGTGTCGTTCACCGACGCGTTCGTCCCCGCCGAGGACGTCCTCGGCGAGGTCGGGCGCGGGTTCGCCGGCGCCCAGATCCGCCTCGGCCCGGCGCGGATGACGCACGTGATGCGGTGGACGGGCGCCGCCCGCCGAGCCCACGAGGTCGCCGTCCGGCACGTCGCCGGCCGCGATGCCTTCGGCACCACGCTCGCCGGCCTGGGGATGGTCCAGCAGATGATCGCGGACAACGAGATCGACCTGGCCGCCACCCGCGCGCTCCTGCTCGAGGCCTGCCGGGTCCTCGACGAGGGCGGCCGGGCCAGCAAGGAGACCTCGATCGCGAAGACCTTCGCCGGCGAGGCACTGCACCGGGTCGCGGACCGCTCGGTCCAGATGTGCGGCGGCCTGGGCACCACCCACGACCTGCCGGTCGCCAAGATCTCCCGCGAGATCCGCCCCTTCCGGATCTACGACGGTCCCTCGGAGGTGCACCGCTGGTCGCTGGCCAGGCGCGCGGTCCGGGAGATCACCCGATGACCACCGAGATCCTCGGCGCCGACGAGCTCGCGGCCGTCGCGACCGTGATGGCACAGGCCGGTACGACGCCCGAGGGTCCGCTGACCGCGCGGGTGATCGCGGGCGGCAAGTCCAACCTGACGCTGCGCCTGAGCGACGGCGTACGGGACTGGGTGATGCGCACCCCGCCGCGCGCCGGCCGCACGCCGTCGGCCCACGACGTGGTCCGCGAGTACCGCGTGGTCAGCGCGCTGGGCCCGACCGAGGTACCGGTGGCGCCGACCGTGGTCGCCTACCCCGAGGAGGACCTGATCGGCGGGGCCTTCGCCATCTGCGACTACGTCGCGGGGGCCAACGTGCAGAGCCGCGAGGACCTCGCCCGGCTCTCCGACGCCCAGGTGGACGCGGCGATGAGTGCCCTCCTCGGCGCCCTGGCCGCGCTGCACCAGATCGACCACGTCGCGGCCGGCCTGGAGACGTTCGGCCGCCCCGACGGGTACGCCGCCCGCCAGCTCAAGCGCTGGAGCGGCCAGTGGGACATCGTCGGCCAGCACCAGTCGGCGGCCACGCGGGCCGCGGCCGCCGAGCTGGCCGCCCGCCTGGGCCGGCGCCTGCCCGAGCAGCGGGCCACCGGGATCGTCCACGGGGACTTCCGGATGGACAACACGCTGCTGCGCCTCGACGCCGAGCACCCCGAGCACGTCGAGGTGGCCGCGGTGGTCGACTGGGAGCTCTCCACGATCGGGGACCCGGTCGCGGACGTGGCGATGATGTGCGTCTACCGCCACCCCTCGTTCGACCTGGTCGCCGGCGGACCCTGCGCCTGGACGAGTGACCGGCTGCCGAGCGTGGACGGCTTCGCGACGGCGTACCTGAAGGCGGGCGGGGTGGAGCTGCACGACTTCGAGCAACACCTGGCGCTGGGCTACTACAAGGTCGCGGTGATCGCGGCGGGGATCGACCACCGCTACCGCGCCGGCGCCACCGTCGGCGACGGCTTCGACGCAGCCGGCGAGGCCGTCGCGCCGCTGCTCGAGGCAGGCCTGGCGCTCACCTGAGCGCGGGGCGGTGGGCACCTCCCGCACCAGCCGTCACCGCGCTTCGGGGTTCCCTTGTGCGGCTCAGGGCCCCTCCCCCACCGCCCGCACGGTCCCCAGCGCGAAGTCGATGTACCGCCGCGACATCTCCTCGGGCGTGAGCTCGCCCCCCTGCCGGTACCAGACCGAGACGGTGGAGCCCATGTTCAGGATCGCCCGCGCCGCCTCGCGCGGGTAGCGGGTGGCGAACTCGCCCGACGCGACGCCGTCCTCGACGATCCCGCGGAAGAGCGCCTCCTGCTCGTCGCGCAGGCCGACCACCGTGTCCCGGCCGGGCCCGTCCAGGCTGCGGATCTCCGAGGCCCCGATCAGCGCCTCGGCCTGGCGCTGGGTGTGGAAGAGCACCCAGGCATCGACGACGGCCCGGAGCCGGCCGCACGCTGTGCCGTCGGCAGCGGCGTCGGCGGCGGTGGTCGCGGCGAGCAGGTCGGTCAGGGTGCCGGCCATGATGTGCACCAGCACCTCCTGCTTGGAGGAGAAGTGGTGGTAGATGCTCGCCACGGTGACGCCGGCCCCGGCGGCGATGTCGCGCATCGAGGTGCCGTGGTAGCCGCGCTCGGTGAAGTTCTCGACAGCCGAGGCGACCAGGGGTCCGCGTCCACTGCGGACCTGCTTGCTCTGCGTCACCCGTCCTCCTGAATAGCCGGCCGGGCGCCCCCCGCCAAGGGACTCATCCTCCCAGAAGGAAGCATTGTGGCGCACGTCACTCGCCGCGACGGGATCACCGGGCACCCGGCGAGGTGCCGGCGGAACCCCCACGCTCAGCCCCACGCTCAGCCGCCCCGCCGACACCAGCCTGTTGCCCCCCAGCCTGTTGCCCCCCAGCCTGTTGCCCCCCAGCCTGTTGCCCCCCAGCCCGTCGCCCGGGTTCAGTCCCCGGGTCGGTCAGTCCCCCTGGCCATTCCCCCTGGTCAGGCGCCCTGATCAGGCGCCCAGCCGCCTGCCGCTCGTCGCGTCGAAGACGTGCAGCGCGTCCGGGTCGGCCACCAACCGCACCTCCTGGCCGGCCCGCAGGTCCGGGCGACCCTCGAGCCGGGCCACCACGTGCGGCACCTCGCCGTCCGAGGCCCCCGGGTGCTGCCCGAGGACCGCATCCCCGCTGGAGCCCGACGGGGTCGCGTAGAGGAAGCCGTCGGCGCCGAGCTCCTCGACCACCAGCACGGTGACCGGGTAGCCGTCCTCGCCCTCGCCGGCCAGCCGCCAGGCCTCGGGCCGGACGCCGACGATGAGCTCGCCGGAGCTGGCCGAGCTGGCCACGTCGCGCGGGATCGGGAACTTGTGGCCGTCCACGAGCGCGACGCCGTCCCCGGCCGTGGTGGCGGAGAGCAGGTTCATCGCGGGCGAGCCGATGAACCCCGCGACGAAGGCGTTGGCGGGGCGGTCGTAGAGCGCGAGCGGCGTGTCGACCTGCTGCAGCTCGCCGTCCTTCATCACCGCGACGCGGTCGCCCATCGTCATCGCCTCGACCTGGTCGTGCGTGACGTAGATGGTGGTCACCCCGAGCCGGCGCTGGAGCGCGGCGATCTGGGTGCGGGTGGAGACGCGCAGCTTGGCGTCGAGGTTGGAGAGCGGCTCGTCCATCAGGAAGACCTGGGGCTGGCGCACGATCGCGCGGCCCATCGCGACGCGCTGCCGCTGGCCGCCGGAGAGAGCCTTCGGCTTGCGGTCGAGCACCGCGCCGAGGTCGAGCAGCTTGGCCGCCTCCTCGACCCGCTGGCGCCGCTCGGCCTTCGACACACCGGCGACCTTCAGCGCGAACGCCATGTTGTCGGCCACCGACAGGTGCGGGTAGAGCGCGTAGTTCTGGAAGACCATCGCGATGTCGCGGTCCTTGGGCGCGACCTCGGTGACGTCCTGGTCGCCGATGTAGACCGCGCCGTCGGTGACGTCCTCGAGACCGGCGAGCATCCGCAGCGCGGTCGACTTGCCACAGCCGGAGGGCCCCACCAGCACCACGAACTCCCCGTCCTCGACGGCCAGGTCGAACTCGCTGACCGCCGCGCGGTCGGCGCCGGGATAGACGTGCGAGGCCTTCTCATACCGCACCTGGGCCATGTGCCGATCCCTTTCGAGGAGTGAGGACGACGCCGGTCGGCGCCGTGACGGTCATCACCGTACGACGGGTTCGGCGCGCCGTCTAGTGGAAGCGCTCTCATGAGTTCCACAAGTCCCATTGCGCTGGGCCAAGCGGCCTATTGACGCCTGTTGTGACGCATGTCATGGTGACTGCACCTCAATATGTGGAAGCGCTCTCACGGATCCACCCGAGATGGTTCCATCGAGGCGCCAGTCCAACGCCGTACTCGCAGTCAGGAGCTCAACCCGTGCGCACCATCCACCAACGGGCCCTCTCAGGACCCGCACCCTCCGGCTCTCGCCGGCGCAACCGTTTCCTCGCGGCCGCGGCCGTCACCTCCCTGGTGCTGGGCGTGACCAGCGCCTGCGGCGGCAGTGACGACCCGACCGAGTCCGCCGACCAGGAGAGCCTGGGCGAAGGCGAGTCCCTCACCATCACCACCTTCGGCGAGTTCGGCTACGACGAGCTGATCGAGGAGTGGAACGCGGCCAACCCCGACATCCAGGTCGAGCAGACCAAGATCTCGCAGTGGGATGACTGGAAGGCCGAGATGAACACCAATCTCCAGGCCAACACCGGCATGCCCGACATCGCCGCGATCGAGGGCGACTTCATGCCCGCGCTGCTCGCCGCACCGGACCGCTGGGTCGACCTCTCCTCCGACGATCTCGACGGCCGCTGGCTGGAGTTCAAGGTCGACGGCGCGACCACCGCCGACGGCGAGCTGCTCGGCTACGCCACCGACTCCGGCCCCGAGGCGATCTGCTACCGCGCCGACCTGCTCAAGAAGGCCGGCCTGCCCTCGGACCGCGAGGAGGTCGCCGCCGCGATCGGTACCTGGGACGACTACTACGCCATGGGCGAGGAGTTCGTGAAGAAGATGCCGGGCACCGCCTGGTACGACGCCTCCGGCTCGATCGCGCAGGCGATGCTGAACCAGGTCGAGTTCCCGTTCCAGACCGAGGACAACACCGTCGACGTCGAGAACCCCGAGCTCGAGGCCGTCTACAAGACCGTCACCGACAACGTCGACACTCTCTCCACCAAGGCCTCCCAGTGGAGCGACGACTGGAGTGCCGGCTTCGCCAAGGCCGGCTTCGCCACCATGCCGTGCCCCGGCTGGATGCGCAGCGTGATCAAGGACAACACCGGCGACCCGGCCCCGAAGGGCGCGGTCTGGGACGTCGCCGACGTGTTCCCGGGCGGCGGTGGCAACTGGGGCGGCTCATACCTCTCCGTGCCGAAGTCCTCGAGCCACCAGGAGGAGGCCATGGAGGTCGCGGCCTGGCTGACCGCCCCCGAGCAGCAGCTGAAGATCTTCCAGAACTACGGCAACTTCCCGTCGGCCAACGAGGCCCTCGAGGACTCGGGCCTGCTGGCGTCGACCGACGAGTACTTCAACGACGCGCCGGTCGGTGAGATCTTCTCCAGCCGCGCCTCCGCGGTCGAGGTCCAGCCGTACAAGGGTCCCCTGTACTCGGACATCCTCCAGAAGTTCCAGGACGCCATCAACCGCGTCGACCAGGGCACCGACCCGCAGAAGTCGTGGGACACCTTCCTGTCCGACGTCCAGGCGCTCCAGTGATCCGCAGCGATCAGTGAGGACTGACCCGCACCCATGAGCACCTCATCCGACCGGCCCGCCGGGAACGTCGCCACCGCGACCGACCCGGCGGGCGGGTCGCCCGCCACCCGCGGCGCCGGTCGGCGCGACTCCGGATCGGGCGATCCCGACCGGCGCCGCCTGGTACGCCGCCAGCGCCGGTCCCGCTGGGACCTCAAGCTGAGCCCGTACCTGTACATCTCGCCGTTCTTCGCGCTGTTCGCGCTGGTCGGGCTGTACCCGCTGCTCTACACCGCCTACCTGTCGTTCTTCGACTGGAACCGGGCGTACTACATCCGGGGCGACTTCATCGGCCTGGAGAACTACAAGTTCGTGCTCACCGACCCGACGTTCATCAAGTCGCTGGTCAACACGTTCTCCATCTTCCTGCTCTCCTCGGTACCGCAGATCCTGCTGGCCCTGGCGGTCGCCGCGCTGCTCGACCGCAGCCTGCGCGTGGCGACCTTCTGGCGGATGAGCGTGCTGCTGCCGTTCGTGGTCGCCCCGACGGCGGCGGTGCTGATCTTCGGCAGCCTCTTCGCCGATCAGTACGGGCTGATCAACCAGTTCCTCGCCAGCATCGGCATCGACAAGATCGCCTGGCACGTGGACCGGCTGTGGAGCCACGTCGCGATCGCGAGCATGGTCAACTGGCGCTGGACCGGCTACAACGCGCTGATCCTGCTGGCCGCGATGCAGGCCGTCCCACGCGAGCTGTACGAGTCCGCCGCGCTGGACGGCGCCGGGCGGATCCGACAGTTCGTCTCGGTGACCCTGCCGCTGATCCGGCCCACGATGATCTTCGTCATCGTCACCAGCACCATCGGCGGCCTGCAGATCTTCACCGAACCCCGGTTGTTCGACGACACCGTCAGCCGCGAGGGCGGACCGGACCACCAGTACATGACCACGACGCTCTACATCTACGCCCGGGGCATCGAGGACCAGTTCTACGGGCGGGCCTCGGCGGCGGCCTGGGTGCTGTTCCTGATCATCGTCTCGATCGCGGTCCTCAACTTCGTGATCACCCGCTACCTGACGCGGAGGCACACCGCATGAGCATGCAGCTGAGAGCCGGCGAGGCCACCAAGGGACGGGTCTCCAAGAAGCGCACCGCCGACCGCCCCGGCTTCCTGGTCTACGGGCTGCTCGCGGCGTTCGTGATCGGCTCCGCGCTGCCCCTCTACTGGTCGTTCGTGATCGGCTCCCACACCAAGGGCCAGGCCAACAGCTTCCCGCCGCCGTTCCTGCCCGGCGGGCACTTCCTCGAGAACGCCCGTCGCGTGCTCGACACGGTCGAGTTCTGGCAGGCGATGCTCAACTCGATCCTCGTCTCCACCGCCTGCGCGATCTCGGTGGTCTTCTTCTCCACCCTGGCCGGGTACGCCTTCGCGAAGCTGAAGTTCCGCGGCAGCTCGGTGCTGATGGCGTTCGTGGTGATGACGATGGCGGTGCCGACCCAGCTCGCGATGGTGCCCCTGTTCATCCTGATGCGCGACTACGGGCTGCTGGACACGCTGATCGCCGTCTCGCTGCCGACCCTGGTCACCGCGTTCGGCGTCTTCTTCATGCGCCAGTTCCTGCTCGACGCCGTCCCCGACGAGCTGATCGAGGCCGCCCGGATGGACGGCTGCACGATGATCCGCACGTTCTGGACCGTCGCCGTCCCCGCCGCCCGCCCCGCGATGGCGATCCTGTTCCTGTTCACCTTCATGCAGGTGTGGACCGACTACATGTGGCCGCTGGTGGCGCTGCAGAAGACGGAGACCCTGCAGATCGCCCTGGACCGTCTCGCGCTGACCGGCCAGGGGCAGACCACCGACTACGCGCTCGTCCTCTGCGGCGCCGGGATGTCGACCATCCCGCTGCTGCTGCTGTTCATCTTCGCCGGCCGCCAGCTGGTCTCCGGCATCATGCAAGGAGCGGTCAAGGGATGACCCCCACCTCCCCCACCACCCAGTCCGCCGAGCGGTCCGCCCGGTTCCCCGACGGCTTCGTCTGGGGCGCGGCCACCGCGTCGTACCAGATCGAGGGCGCCGCGGCCGAGGACGGCCGCACCCCCTCCATCTGGGACACCTTCTGCCGGGTCCCCGGCGCGGTCATCGACGCCGACAACGGCGACGTGGCCTGCGACCACTACCACCGCTGGCCCGAGGACGTCGCGCTGATCAAGGAGCTCGGCTTCGGCGCCTACCGGTTCTCCGTGGCCTGGCCGCGGGTGCGCCCCGACGGCGGCGCGGTCAACCAGCGCGGCCTGGACTTCTACTCGCGGCTGGTCGACGGGCTGCTCGAGGCCGGGATCGAGCCGTGGCTGACGCTCTACCACTGGGACCTGCCGCAGACCCTCGAGGACGCCGGCGGCTGGCTCAACCGCGACACCACCGACCGGTTCGTCGACTACGCGCTGAGCGTGTACGACGCCCTCGGCGACCGCGTCGACCGGTGGACCACGCTGAACGAGCCGTGGTGCTCGGCGTTCCTCGGCTACACCGGCGGCCAGCACGCGCCGGGCCGACAGGAGGGCGTCGCCGGCATCGTGGCCGCCCACCACCTGATGCTCGCGCACGGCCGGACGATCACCGCGCTCCGCGAGCGGCAGCGCCCCGGGCAGGAGCTGGGGATCACGCTCAACCTGACCGTCCCCGAGCCGTTCGTCGCCGGTGACCCCGACGACATCGAGGCCGCCGCCGACGTGGACACGATGTGGAACCGGATGTTCCTCGACCCGATCCTGCTCGGGAAGTACGAGGACCGGCTCGCCGAGCGGACCGCCGGGATGACCTGGCGGGGACGCGCCTGGCAGGACTTCGTCCAGGACGGCGATCTGGATGCGATCGCGGCGCCCCTGGACTTCCTCGGCGTGAACTACTACCACGGCGACGGCGCCTCGAGCCGGGTCCACCCGCCCGAGGAGATCCTCGGGTCGCGCGCCCCCGCGCCCGGGCGGCCGACGCTCTCCCCCTACCCCGGCGGCGAGGGGATCTCCTTCCCGCGCCGCGGCCTGCCGACGACCGGTCAGGACTGGGAGGTGCAGCCCGAGGCGCTGACGCGCCTGCTGCAGCGGCTGCGCGACGAGTACCCCGTGCCGCCGATCTACATCACCGAGAACGGCGCCGCCTACCCCGACACCGAGATCGTCGACGGGGTCGTCCAGGACACCGACCGGCGCGGCTTCTTCGCCGACCACCTGCGGGCGGTGCTGGACGCGATCGCAGACGGCGTGGACGTGCGCGGCTACTTCGCCTGGTCGCTGCTGGACAACTTCGAGTGGGCCTACGGCTACGGGCAGCGCTTCGGCATCGTCCGGGTCGACTACGAGACGTTGGAGCGGACACCGAAGCTGAGCGCCCGATGGCTCGCCGAGGTCATCGGTGAGGGTCGACTGACCGAGGTCGACTAACGTGGCCCGGGTGAGCCCGCCGTCCGACGATCCCGACGGCGAAGCGACCAGCGGCTCGGCCAACGGCACCCTCGGCGGCACCTCGAAGACGGCTGGGCACACCCCGACGCTCGACGAGGTGGCCCGGGTCGCCGGCGTCTCCCGCGCGACCGCGTCCCGGGCGATCAACGGCGGCAACCGGGTCTCCCCGGCGGCGCAGTCGAAGGTCGACGCGGCCGTGGCGTCGCTGGGCTACGTGCCGAACCCCGCGGCCCGGAGCCTGGTCACCCGTCGTACCGACTCCGTGGCGCTGGTCGTGCCCGAGCCCGACGAGCGGGTCTTCTCCGACCCGTTCTTCCTCGCCACGCTGCGCTCGGTCAACCGGGTGCTGGCCACCCGCGACCTGCAGCTGGTGCTGCTGCTGGCCCAGCCGGGCGAGGAGGAGCGGCGGATGCTGCGCTACCTCGGCCGGCACCACATCGACGGCGCGATCGTGGTCTCCCACCACCGCAGCGACCAGCTGGCCGACCACCTGCCGGCACTCGGGCTGCCGTGCGTCTTCGTCGGCCGCCCGTGGACCAGCGCGGACCAGGTGGCCTACGTCGACACCGACAACCTCGGCGGCGGCCGGGCCGCCACCGAGGTGCTGGTCGAGCGCGGCTGCCGACGGATCGCGAACATCGCCGGACCCACCGACATGGCCGCCGGCTTCGACCGGCTCGCCGGCTGGCGCGCCGCGATGCGCGAGGCCGGGCTGGATGACGACCTGGTCGAGCTCGGCGACTTCACCGAGGCCGGAGGCGCCGCGGCCGCGGCGGCGCTGCTGGAGCGCTGCCCGGAGATCGACGGCCTCGTGGTCGCCTCGGACCTGATGGCCGCCGGCGCGATGGCGGTGCTGGACGACGCGGGACTGCGGGTCCCCGAGGACGTGGCGGTGGTCGGGTACGACGACCTCGGCGTCGCCGCGCGCTCCACCCCGGCGCTGACCACCGTGCGCAACCCGATCGGCGCGATGGCCGAGCAGGCCACCCGGATGCTGCTCGAGCAGATCGACGACGCCCACTCCCCGCGCGGGATCCGGGTGATCTTCCCGCCGGCCGTGGTGCACCGCGACTCCGCCTGACCCCCGACCCCGCGAGTGGGTGGAGAGCGCCGCCCGAGTCGGTGGAAACCGCCGCGCCAGTCGGTGGGAACCGCCGCCCCAGTCGGTAGGAACCGCCGCCCCAGTCGGCAGAAGACGCCCCGCCGACCCGACCGCCCGCCCCCTGCCCGACGATTGGGCCCGTGAGCGGCGAAAAGGCACCGGGGCGGGGACTCTTCGCCACCCTGGCCGCGATCGCCACGGTCACCGCGGTGATCAGCAGCCTGGGCGCGCCGCTGGTGCCCTCCATCGCGGAGACGTACGACGTGCCCGTGGCCACCGCGCAGTGGGCGCTGACGGCGACCCTGCTCGTCGCCGCGGTGGCCACGCCCGCGGTCGGCCGTTGGGCCAGCGGGCGGCTGCGGCGCCCGATCCTCCTCGGCGGGCTCGCGGTGGTGCTGCTGGGCGCGGCGCTCTCCGCGCTCGCCGTGGAGGTCGAGGCGCTCGGCATCGGCACGCTGGTCGCCGGCCGCGCACTGCAGGGGGTGGGCCTGGCGCTGGTGCCGCTGACGCTCGCGGTCGCGCGCGACGAGTGGTCCGGGCCGGTGCTGGTACGCCGGCTCTCCTGGCTGTCGGTGACGGTCGTGGCCGGCGCGGGGCTCGGCTACCCGCTGACCGCGTTCACCGCGCAGCAGCTCGGCGTCGCCGGGGCGTACTGGTTCGGCGCGGCGCTGGTCGCGGTGACGCTGTGGGCCGCCGCGCACCAGCTGCCGCGCGCCGCCGCCGGCGCACCCCAGCACGTCGACCTGGTCGGCCTGCTGCTGCTCTCCTCCGCCACGGTCGGGCTGCTGCTGGCGATCAGCCGCGGCGAGGTCTGGGGCTGGGACGCGCCGGCCACCATCGCCCTCGGCGCCGCGGGCGTCGCCCTGCTGCCGTGCTGGGCGCTGTGGTCGGTCCGGCCCCGCCCGGAGGACCGCCCGCCGCTGATCGACCTGCGGCTGGCCACCCGCCCCGCGCTGCTCGGCCCGAACACCGTCACCATCTGCATCGCCACCGCGATGTACGGCCTGCTCACCCTGGTGGTGCTGCTGGTCCGCGGCGACCCGGCGGAACCGGACGCCTTCGGCCTCGGGTACGGCGTGACGGCGGCCGGCCTGGTGCTGGTGCCGTACTCGCTGCTCAGCGTCGCCGGCAGCCGCCTGGCCCGGCTGGTCGCCGCCCGTCTGGGCCCCCACCTGCTGCTCCCGATCGGGTCCACGGCGTTCGGCGCCTCGATGCTGCTGCTGGCGGGCTGGCACGACGAGCTCTGGCAGGCGCTCGCGGCGATGGCGCTGGGCGGGCTGGGCAGCGGCTTCACGTTCTCCTCGCTGCCGATGCTGATCGTCCCGCACGTCCCGGCCGCGGAGACGGGGAGCGCGCTGGGGTTCAACCAGCTGCTGCGCTACCTCGGCTTCTCGTTCGGCTCGGCGGCGAGCGTGGCCCTGCTGCACCTCTACGGCGGCACCGAAGCCGCGTTCGAGGGTGCCCTGGTCACCCTCGGCGCCCTCAGCCTGCTCGCCGCGGCGGCCTCGGTCGCCGGCAACCGCCTGCCGGGACGTGGCGCAGGTCACTAGCCTGCTGGCATGACCGACGACGCCGTCAGCACCGCCAACCCCAGCACGGTCGCCGCCGCCCGCCAGCACGCGCTGGGCGACATTCCCCGCCGTACCGCCCAGCGGGTCCCCGACAAGCTGGCCATCGTCGACGGCGACCAGCGCCTCACGTTCGCCGAGCTCGAGGAGTACGTCGAGCGCACGGCCGCGGCGATCGCCGCCGCCGGCCTGGCCAAGGGCGACCGGCTGGCGCTGCTGAGCCACAACTGCTGGCAGTTCGCTGTGCTGGACTTCGCCGCCGCCCGCGCCGGCGTCGTGCTGGTGCCGATCAACTTCATGCTCGGTGCGAGCGAGATCGCGTTCATCCTCGACCACTCGGGGTCAACCGGGTTCGTCGTCGAGGACGCACTGGTGCCCACCGCCGACGCGGCGCTGGCCGCCACCGAGACGCACCGGGTCCACACCCGCCGGGTGATCACCTTCCCGGGCGCGGAGAACCCGACCTCGGAGGGCTGGGAGGACCTCACCGGCTGGCTCGAGCACGACCTGGAGCGCGACGGCGGGCCCGTCGCCGTACCGATGGGCGACGACGACCCCGTCCGGATGATGTTCACCTCGGGCACCGAGTCGCGGCCGAAGGGCGCGCTGCTGAGCAGCCGGGCGCTGATGTGGCAGTACGTCTCCTGCGTGATCGACGGCTCGATGGCCGCCGACGACGTCGAGCTGCACACGCTGCCGCTCTACCACTGCGCGCAGCTGGACTGCTTCCTCGGCGTGGACGTCTACCTCGGCGCGACCAGCATCATCCTGCCCGGCCCGGACCCGGCCACGGTGCTGCGCTCGATCGCCGAGCACGGCGTGACGAAGTACTTCGCGCCGCCGACGGTGTGGATCGGCCTGCTCCGCCATCCCGACTTCGACGCCACCGACCTGTCCAGCCTGCGCAAGGGCTACTACGGCGCCTCGCCGATGCCCGTGGAGGTGCTGCACGAGCTGCAGGAGCGGCTGCCCGACGTGGACTTCTGGAACTTCTACGGGCAGACCGAGATGGCGCCGCTGGCCACCATCCTGCGCCCCGACGAGCAGGTCGCGTACGCCGGATCGGCCGGCCGCGCCTCGATCAACGTCGAGACCCGGATCGTCGACGACCTGGACCAGCCGGTGCCGGCGGGCACCGTCGGCGAGATCGTGCACCGCAGCCCGCACGCGACGCTGGGCTACTTCCACGACGAGGCGAAGACCGCCGAGGCGTTCCGCAACGGCTGGTTCCACTCCGGCGACCTCGGCTACGTCGACGGGACCGGCCATCTCTACGTGGTGGACCGCAAGAAGGACATGATCAAGACCGGCGGGGAGAACGTGGCCAGCCGGGAGGTCGAGGAGGCGATCTACACGCTGGACGGGGTCGCGGAGGTGGCCGTCTTCGGGGTCAGCCACCCGCGCTGGGTGGAGGCGGTCGCGGCGGTGGTGGTGCCGAGGTCCGGGGTCGCGCTGACCTCGGAGGACGTGCTCGCCCACGCCCGCGAGGTGCTGGCGCACTACAAGGCGCCCAAGTACGTCGTCATCGCCGAGGCGCTGCCGAAGAACCCGTCCGGCAAGATCCTCAAGCGGCAGCTGCGCGACGCGCACGCGGACCTGGCCGCGGGCGACGAGCCGACCGGAACGGCCGGCTGACCCGGTGCTGCTGGACCTGCAGCTGGACGGCCGCCCCGACCAGGCGGTGCGGCGAGCCCGCGAGCTGACCGAGGCCGGCGCCGCGGGGCTGTTCACCTTCGAGGGCCCGCACGACGTCTTCCTGCCGCTGGCGGCGGTGGCCGGCGTCGTCGAGGCGGACCTGATGACCAACGTGGCGATCGCGATGCCGCGCAGCCCGATGCACCTGGCGCACGCCGCCTGGGACCTGCAGCTGATGTCGCGGGGCCGGTTCCGGCTCGGGCTCGGCTCCCAGATCAGGGTGCACATCGAGAAGCGGTACGGCGCCCAGTGGTCGCCGCCCGCCGCGCGGATGCGCGAGATCGTCGGCGCCGTGAAGGCGATCCTGTCCTCGTGGGAGACCGGCGAGCGGCTGGAGTTCCGCGGCGAGCACACCACGCACACGCTGATGCCGCCGACGTTCGTGCCGGGGCCGAACCCGTACGGCCCTCCCCCGGTGCTGCTCGGCGCGCTGGGTCCGCTGATGACCCGCACCGCCGCGGAGGTCGCCGACGGGCTGCTGGTGATGCCGTTCCACTCCGCGCGCCACTTCCGGGAGCGCACGCTGCCGGCGTACCGCTCGGGCCTGGAGCTGGCGGGCCGGTCGGCGTCGGAGTGCGCGGTGCTGCCGGCGGCGATCACGGCGATGTACCGCACCGAGGCCGAGCGCGCCGCGGCGCTGGCCGGCGTGCGCGGGCTGATCGCGTTCTACGCCTCCACCCCGGCGTACCGGCCCGTCCTGGAGGTGGAGGGCTGGGCCGACCTTCAGCCCGAGCTCAACGCGCTGTCCAAGCGCGGCGACGTGGCGTCGATGTTCGCGCTGGTCACCGACGAGATGGTGGCGACGATCGGCGTCGTGGGCACCCCGGACGAGTGCGCGGCCGAGATCGGGCGGCGGTTCGGCGACGTGGCCGCGCGCGTGTGCTGCTACTTCCCCGGCTACCAGCCGCCGGCCGAGCAGGTGGCGGACCTGTCCGCGGGGCTGGCGCGGGTCGGCCTGGACTGACGGGGGCCGGCGCGTGGCGCGTCGTCACATCCAGAATGGTCCTGTTCTCCGCGATTTGGGGGCCATTCTGGATGTGACGACGCGAATCCCGCGCCCGCCAGCAGCCTCAATCGCGCTTGCTGAACAGACCCCACACGAACGTCACCACGATCGCACCGAGGAACGAGCCGATCAGCCCGGTCGGGTGGATGCTCAGGCCGTGGCCGAACAGCAGGCTCAGCAGCAGGCCGCCGACGAACGAGCCGATCAGGCCGGCGATGAACGCGGTGGGCCAGTCGATGTTGCTCCAGGAACGGCCGAGGACCAGCTGGGCGAGACCGCCGGCGACCATGCCCAGCAGGATGATGGCGAGGATCAGCATGCCCCGAACCCTAGTGGGCTTCGGCGGTCAGTCCCACAGGATGTGATCGGGCAGCGCGGCGCGGATCCGGCGGCCGCGCGTGGCCAGGGGCACAGCGGCTGCGACCGCCTGCGCGGCGATGGTCGTGCGCTCAGCCCCCGAACGCCGGCTTCTCCTTGGCCAGGAACGCCCGCACGCCCTCGGCGAAGTCGGGCCCGCCGTAGACCGAGCGGAGCAGGTCCTGCTCGCCGGGCATCGACGACTCGAGTCCTCGCGCCCGCGACAGCAGCTGCCGCTTGGTGGTCTCGATGGTGACCGGCGAGGCCTGCACGATCCCGGAGACGAGCGCCCGCAGCTCGGCCTCGAGCGCCTCGGCGTCGGGGACGACCCCCAGCAGCGCCCCCACGGCGTAGGCGCGCTCGGCGGAGACCAGCCGGGAGGCCAGCAGCATCTCCCGGGTCAGCGACTCCCCGAAGATCGCCTGGCAGCGGTAGAGCACCGTGCCGGACAGCGCGTTGCCGAGGGTCCGCGCGATCGGGTACCCGAACCGCGACGCCGTCGTCGCCACCCGCAGGTCGCAGTGCGTGGCCACGGCGAGCCCGCCGCCGACGCAGACGCCGTCGACGGCGGCGATGGTGACCTGCGGCAGCGACCAGAGCCGGTCGAACATCTCCCGGATCCAGTTCTCGTAGTCGACCGCGTCGGCCTCGAGGAAGTCGGAGATCTCGTTGCCGGCCGCGAACGCCTTGCCTCCGGCGCCGCGCAGCACCACCACCCGCACCGACCGGTCGGCGGCGGTCGCCTCCCACAGGGCGCGCATCTCGGCGTACATCGCCTTCGTGAAGGCGTTGCGCCGCTCGGGCCGGTTGAAGGTGACCTCGAGGACCCCCTCACCGAGGCGGTTGCGGTGGATCAGCAGGTCAGCGGAGGTGTCAGCCACGGCCCCGAGGGTACGACGCCCGGACGCCGCCGCGGGCGGGGGCCGGCCAGGCGAGATCAGACGGGATCAGGCGGGATCAGGCGGGATCAGGCGAGATAGATCAGCGAGACGCCGGCCAGGCCGATCAGCCAGCTGGCGAAGGAGCCGATGAGGAAGTACTCCGTGACGTCGCTGGGCCCGGCCTTCGCGCTGGCGTTCAGCTCGGGGAAGCGGAGCAGCCCCTTGGCGGCGACGACGATCGCGGCCGCGGTGACCTCGCCGATGTGGCCGAGCCCGACGATGAAGATCCGCTCCATCGGTCCGAGCAGCCGCCCACCCTTGAGCTTCTTCTCGTTCGTGACCGCCGGTACGCCGACCGCGTCGAGCACCAGCCGGACGATCAGGTTGCCGGTGGCCAGCTGCAGCAGCACGGCGCCGGCGGAGACGGTGACGTCCGCAGCGGGCCAGTGCGCGAAGACGGTCGAGTCCATGCGCGCGGGCCACTCGACCCACTCCTCCAGCGCACCGACGCCGAGGAGCCCCACCGCGGCGCCGAGCGCGAGCCCGGAGAAGGCGGCCGCGCGCCACCGGCGGACGTGCGCCCCGCCTTGCGTGAGGGCCGCCGACGAGGCGACGACCCACAGCGCGAACCCGGCGAAGAGGCCGAGGAAGAGCACGAGTCCGCGACCGAACGAGTCGCCGGCCCAGGCGAGGAAGAGCGCGAGCAGCACCGCACCCGCGGCCAGGATCGCGGCCAGCCGGCGCGGGCTCACGGCGTCGCGGTCGAAGCGCAGCAGGTCGCAGGCGCCGACGACGACGAGGAACCCACCGAGCGCCATCAGGCTCATCGCCGTACCCCTCTCACGCCCACCTCGCGCAGGACGACCTCACGCCGACACGTCGGGCGCCGGTGCCCAGCGGGCCACACAGTAGGCCACGCCGTACGGCGCGTCCCGGTAAAGGATCTCCGCGGGTCCCGACACATTGCCGTCGGCGTCTCCACCCGAGCCGCGGGCGACCAGCTCGGGCAGGCAGCGCATCGCCTCGACGTCGGCCCACAGCTCGGCCGCGAGGTCGGCGTCGATCGCGGAGAAGTCCAGGGTCCGCACCGCCGCGAGCAGCGCGTCGTCGAAGGCCTCGGCACGTTCGTCGAGGTGGCCGGGCGCCTTCTCGGTGCGCTTGGCCGACCCGTTGCCGACCACCAGCACGCCGCTGATGGGGTCGTGTGCCTGAGACCGACCCATAGCGGGGTCTGGGGCACACGACTCGGCCCCGGCGGCGGCGACCAGCGCCTCGCCGACCTCCCGCCCGGACCCCCCGGAGGCGTCCGAGGCGATCACGGCGACCCGCGGCCCCAGGCCGCCGACGACCTTCAGGCACGCGGCGCGCAGCTCGGCCACCGGGTCCTCGATGGACGCGTACCGCGGCAGCAGCGCCCGCACCCCCGGCACCAACGCCACCGGCAGCCCCACCGGCAGCCCCACCGGCAGCCCCGGCAGCCCCGGCAGACCGGCGCTCACTGGATCCCCCGGATCGCCCGCAGCGGCGCCCGCCGCCCGGCGATGGTGGCGACCATGTCGACGGTCTCCCGCGTCTCCACCACCTGGTGCACGCGGTAGACCCGCGCCCCGGCCAGCGCGCACAGCGAGGTCGCGGCGAGCGTGCCGACCAGCCGCTGTCCCACCGGCAGCCCGAGCGACTCCCCGACGAAGTCCTTGTTGGAGAGCGAGACCAGCACCGGCCACCCGGTCTCGACCATCTCCCCCAGCCGCCGGGTCACCTCGAGGGAGTGGAAGGTGTTCTTGCCGAAGTCGTGCGCGGGGTCGATCAGGATCGACTCGCGCGCCACGCCCGCCTCCAGCGCCCGCGACGCGTACCCCAGGGTGTCGGCGAGCACCGAGGCCATCACGTCGTCGTACTCGACCCGGTAGGGCCGCGTCCGCGGCGTCGCACCGCCGGTGTGGGTGCACACGATCCCGACGTCGTACGCCGCCGCGACGTCGACGAGCTCGGGGTCGGCGCCGCCCCAGGCGTCGTTGAGGATGTCCGCTCCAGCCGAGCAGACCGCGTCCCCGACCTCGGCCCGCCAGGTGTCGACGGAGATCACGACCTCCGGGAAGTGCTCGCGGACCCGTGCGACGAAGTCGACGACCCGCGCCTTCTCCTCGGCGGGTCCGATCTCGACGCCGGGCGCGGCCTTGATGCCGCCGATGTCGACGATCTCGGCGCCCTGCGCGACCACCTCGGCGACGCGGGCGAACGCGGCGTCCTCGGCCCAGGTGGCGCCCTGGTCGAAGAACGAGTCGGGGGTCCGGTTGACGATCGCCATCATCAGGCTGGCGTCGGCGTCGAACCGGTGGCGCCCGAACCGCATCGGACTGGCCGCAACGCTCACAGGTACTCCTCCGCAGGTGGTCGTTCGTCGATCGGCACCGCCCGGTCCAGCGGTCGCCCGCCAGCCTCGGCCCCGAACTGTCGCAGCAGCACCTCCGCCGCCTCGACACCGGCCCCGACAGCACCGGCGCGGGCCAGCGCGGCCGCCAGGATCTGGGTGGCCATCCCGCCGAGGTCACGCAGCGCCTGGTGCCGGTGCGCGCGCACCCCGAGGTCGACCTGCGCCAGCGCCGCGGGACCGAGCAGCCGCGCCGTGTCGACGAGGGCGGCCAGCTCCACGGCGTACCCGGTCGGCACGGCCAGCCGCGCGAAGAGCGAGCGCCGGATCGCCCACTCCCCGGCCAGCGGCTGCACCAGCCCGGCGAGCTCGGGGAAGAGCAGAGCGATCAGGGGCCGGGCGACGAGCTCGGTGACCCGTCCGCCCTCCAGCCCGCCGCCGACGCCGGGCCGCTCGTAGAACCCCTTGACCAGCGCGACGGGCGAGTCGGGCTCGAGCAGCGGGCCGAGCAGGCCGGGCACGAAGTGGGTGTCCCAGTCGAGCAGGTCGGCGTCCATGAAGACGACCAGGTCGCCGGTGGTGACGAAGAGCGACTTCCACATCGCCTCGCCCTTGCCGGGGCGCGCGCCGAGCTCGGACCGGATCTCGGAGGCGCGGTGCACCCGCGCACCCGCCTCCTCGGCGACGGCGTACGTCGCGTCGGTGGAGTCGCTGTCGATGACGACGATCTCGTCGAGCAGGTCGACGGTCTCCACCAGGGCCTCGCGGACCCGTCCGACGACGGAGCCGACCGTGGCGGCCTCGTTGCGCGCCGGTACGACGAGGCTGACCCGCTGCGTCCCCTTGAGCGCACGCAGGTCGTCGAGGGTCCAGTCGTCCCAGTGCGCCGTGCGGACTGCTGGCGCGGGGTGGACGGCTGCCATGCGGCGACCCTACCGACGCGGCGGGCGCCGCCGGCGACGCCTACCCCAGGAACCGCGTGACCCCGGCGACCACGCCCACCGCATAGGTACGCCGCCCGGCGGCCGACGTCATCAGCGCCGCGTCCCCCGGGTCCCGCATGTTGCCCAGCTCGACCATCACGGTCGGCTTGTCGGACCAGTTCAGGGTGCCCAGGTCCCCCCGCACGTCCAGGCCGTCGACCCCGAGGTACGTCGACACCGGCACCCCGACGCCGAGCAGCCCGTCGCGCACCGCCCGCGCCAGCACCAGCGAGGGCGCCGCGATGTCGTCGGTCCACCCGGCGCGCGACTCCGGGGCGATGACGTGGAAGCCGCGCGCTCCCGCGGAGAGGTTGCCGTCGCCGTGCAGGCTGATCTCGAGGTCGGCGGTGGGGCCGGACCACCCCGGGTTGCCGATCCGACCGCGCTCGTCGATGCACGGGCCCCAGGCGGACGCGCTGTTGCTGGATCGGGTGAGCACGACCGTCGCGCCGGCCGCCTCGAGCTCCTCGCGCATCAGCACCGCGACCTCCCAGGCGAACGTCGCCTCCGGGTAGCCGCCGTCGGTGGCGGTGCCGGTCGTGTTGCAGGCCTTGGTGAACCCGCCGGCGTCGACGCTGGCGTTGACCTGCGCGGGGAACCGGGAGTTGCCCAGCTGGTGGCCGGGGTCGATCACGATCACCCGCCCGGCCAGCGACCGTCCGCCGGCCGGCGGGGCCGGCACGGACGCGGGCGCCCCCGGCGCGGAGGTCGGCTCCGGCAGCGGCTCCAGCGGCGCGGCCGGGCTGGGCGTCACCACCTCCGCCGTACGGCGGGAGGCCGGAGCCGACGCAGCACCCGACACCGCGACCGACGGCAGCGCCGACGCCGTCGGCGAGGCCACCGGCGCCCGGTCGACCGGCCCGGCGGTCGTCCACAGCGCGGCAGCGACGGCCACCACCACCGCGACCACGATCGCGGCGATCCCGCCGGCCAGCACCCGGCGGTCGCGTCGGCTGGAGCTCACCACGCCGCCCTCGGCAGATCAGTCGGTCAGGTCAGTCAGGTCAGGCCGGATCAGGTCAGCTCAGTCGTAGCCGAGGATCGCCTTGCGCTTCTCGCCCCAGGCCAGCGCGGAGGCGATCGCGTCGTCGAGCGTCAGCTCGGTCTTCCAGCCGAGCAGCTCGTAGGCCTTGTCGGCGTTGGCGAACGCGCCGACGGCGTCGCCCGGCCGCGAGGGCGCCTCGCGCACCGGGACCGGTCGGCCGACGACCCGCTCGACGGCCGCCAGCAGCTCGCGGACGGTGACCCCGTCGCCGCCGCCGATGTTGATCACGGTCGACGGGGCGTCGACGGCCGCGAGCACGGAGTCGAACTTCTCCACCGCGACCACGTGCGCGCGCGCCAGGTCCCAGGCGTGGATGTAGTCGCGGATGCCGGTGCCGTCGCGGGTGGGCAGGTCGGTGCCGGTGATGGTGAAGACGTCGCGCTGCCCGAGCGCGGTCTGCGCCATCAGCGGCACCACGTGCGTGGCGTCCTTGAGGTGGTAGCCGGTCTCGAGGTCCGGGTCGGCGCCGATCGGGTTGAAGTAGCGCAGGATGACCGCACGCAGCGGCGTCGCCACCGCCATGTCCTCCAGCACCTGCTCCATCATCCGCTTCGTGCGGGCGTACGGGGAGTTGGTGGAGAGGGCGTCGTCCTCGCGCACCTCGAAGTCGTCCTTGAGCGCGTAGAGCGAGGCGGTCGAGGAGAAGAGCAGCCGCGGCTTGCCGAGCGCCACCAGCTCGTCGAAGAGCTCGAGCGACTTGGCGACGTTGTCGCGGTAGTACTCGTAGGGCAGCTCCACCGACTCCGGTACGACGATCCGTGCGGCCATGTGGATCGTCGCCTCGAGGTCGGGGTGCTCGGCGACGATGCGGCGCAGCAGCGCCCGGTCGGCGATGTCGCCCTCGTAGAAGACGCGGTCGCCGACGAACGCCCGCGGCCCGACCAGCAGCGAGTCGAGCACGACCGGGGTGTGGCCTGCCTCCTCGAGCGCCTTGCACGTGATGGAGCCGAGGTAGCCGGCGCCGCCGGTGACGAGAACCTTCATGCCCCGGACCCTAACCGGCCTCGCCCTCCCACCCTGCACACCGGTCTGGACGCTGATTGGTTGCCGTGACCCATATTGGTGAATCCGGTGAGCAACAGTGCGCCGTGCGCCCCGCCGGATCGGGAAGGTGCCTTCGGCACCGCCCACGCATTCGCCATCGACGTCGCTCCGTGTGGGTATCGGATCCGACAGGGTTCCTGGGGGAACTGTCATGGGGGAACTGGCGTGACGACGATGATGGAGCGCGCGCGGACGGCGCCGCGCATGCAGCACCACCTGCGGCCGCTGAGGTTCATGCCGGTCGCCGCGCTGGCGGTCGACGTGGCGGTCATCGCGGCCGTGGCGGGTGTCTCGTCCGCGGGCCGCCAGTACCTGGAGGTCTTCCCGAACCCGTTCAACAGCCAACCCGAGCTCGGTACGGCGGGGCTGCTGATCGGCCGCTTCGCCCTGCGTCAGGCAGTGCAGAGCACCCGGCGCCGCGATCACCGGCAGATGCGGGTGCTGATGTACGGCACCCCGCGGCAGGTCGACGAGATCGGCGCGGGCTGAGCGACCGACCCTGGCTCGGCCACATCGTGGTGGGCACCGTGGTGCCCGACGGCGAGGCCCTCGCCCAGACGGCCGGCCGGCGTGCCGGTGCTCGGCGGCCCGGCGACGTGGTGCGCCTGGCCGAGGCGGTCGAGGCGGTCGAGGCGGTCGAGGCAGTCGAGGCCGACGTCATCTTCGTGACCGGGGGGCTGCACCAGCGGCGAGGACCTGCGGCAGATGATCTGGGCCCTGGAGGAGAGGGGCGTCGGCGTCGTGGTGGCGCCGAGCATCACCGACATCGCGCAGGAGCGGGTCTCGATGCATCCGATCGACGGCCTCCCGCTGATCCACGTCGGCCACCCCACCTGGGCCGACGCCTCCCGCTGGGGCAAGCGCGCCTCCGACGTGATCGGCCCGCTGGCGCTGATCGGCGCAATCCCCCGTCTTCGCCTTCGTCGCGTCCCGGATCTGGCTCGACGACCGCGGCCCGATCCTGTTCAGCCACCGTCGGATCGGCCGGCACGGCCACGCGTTCGGGTGCTTCAAGTTCCGCACCATGGTCACCGACGCCGAGGCGATGGTGAGAGACCTGAAGGAGCAGACCGGCCAGAGCGCACTGCTGTTCAAGAAAGGACGACACCCCGGATCACCACGCCGGGCCGGTGGCTGCGCCGCTACTCCATCGACGAGCTGCCCCAGCTCTTCAACGTCCTGAAGGGCGACATGAGCCTGGTCGGCCCGCGCCCGCAGGTGCAGGCCGAGGTCGCCCTCTACGAGGGCGGCAGGGAGCACCGCCTCCTCGTCCGCCCGGCATGACCGGCCTGTGGCAGGTCGCCGGTCACAACGACCTCTCCGCCGACGAGGCCCGCCGCCTCGACCTCTTCTACGTCGACAACTGGTCGATGATGAAGGACCTGAAGATCCTCGGCCGCACCGTCGACGCGGTGTTCGGAGCCTCCGGCCCCTACTGAGGTCTAGACCAGGCGGTGGTTGATGTGCGAGCTTGCGGGCCTCGACGGAAGCCTCGAAGCCACTGGGTCGGATATTTAAGCCAGATCACATCGACTGACATCCCGAAAACTGAGTAATTCCTCTGTCAATGAGTGAGAGCATCCGGACCGGAGTTCGTGGGGAACTCGGGGACAGCAGGTAGCAGGGGGACGGCCTTGACGGCTATGTCGGAGCGCACGCGCCAGTTCACGGGCGCGGCGGGCAACACCGGACTTCGACTGCTCCCGGCCGCGCCCCTGATCAGCGACCTGGCGCTCCTGGCCGCCACCGCCGCGATCGCGACCTTCGGTCGGGGGTGGCTGGAGTTCCTGCCCAACCCTTACCAGGCGCCCCAGGTCCTCTCCCCCGCCGGCTACCTGGTGCTCTTCGGCTGGATCGCGGTCAGCGCGATCGTCGGCGCCTACGACCGGATGCTCCTGGGCAGCGGCACCGAGGAGTACCTGCGCGTCGCGCGGGCCGGACTGATCACGGCCGCCGCCGTCGGCATCGGCTGCTACCTCGTGAAGTACCAGCTCTCCCGCGGCTTCTTCCTGCTGACCTTCGCGGTCGGCATCCCGCTGCTCTGCCTGGGCCGCTTCGCCGTCCGCCGCGGCCTGCACGCGGTACGACGCCGGGGTCACCTGCAGGTGCGGGTGCTGATGGCCGGCTCGCCGGCTCAGATCGACGAGGTCAGCGGCGTGCTCACCGCCAAGCCGTGGCTGGGCTTCTCGGTGATCGGCGCCGTCGTGCCGACCGAGTACGCCGACCGCCCGGAGACCGGCACCGGCGTACCGATCATCGGCGACTCCGCCGACGCGGTGCTGATCGCCCAGGCGAGCGGGACCGACACTATCCTCTTCGCCGGCGGCACCACGTCGGGCCAGGAGCTGCGCGAGACGATCTGGGCGCTCGAGGAGCACGGCATCCACGTGGCGATCGTGCCCAGCGTCACCGACATCTCCCAGGAGCGGATCACGGTGCGCCCGATCGGCGGGCTGCCGGTGATCCACGTCGGCCACCCGACCTGGGCCGACGCCTCGCGACTCGGCAAGCGCGTGTTCGACCTGGTCGGCTCGCTGGCGCTGCTGCTCGCGTTCTCGCCGCTGCTGGCCTTCGTGGCGGCGCGGATCTGGATCGCGGACCGCGGCCCGGTGCTCTTCAGCCACCAGCGGATCGGCCGCGACGGCCAGCCGTTCGCCTGCTTCAAGTTCCGCACGATGGTCCCCGACGCCGAGGCGATGGTGAAGGACCTCCAGGAGCAGACCGGCCAGAGCGCGTTGCTGTTCAAGATGAAGGACGACCCCCGGATCACGAAGCCCGGCCGGTGGCTGCGCCGCTACTCGATCGACGAGATCCCCCAGCTGCTCAACGTGGTCCGCGGCGAGATGAGCCTGGTCGGCCCCCGGCCCCAGGTGCAGGCCGAGGTCGACCTCTACGAGCGCGGCATGGAGCGCCGCCTGCTGGTCCGGCCCGGCATGACCGGCCTGTGGCAGGTCTCGGGCCGCAACGACCTCTCCGCCGAGGAGGCCCGCCGCCTCGACCTCTTCTACGTCGACAACTGGTCGATGATGCAGGACCTCTCGATCCTGGCCCGCACGTTCCGCGCGGTCGTCGGCTCCTCCGGCGCCTACTGAGCGCCGGGGGCCGCCGCCTCACTCGTCGAGCAGCTCCAGCAGGTACCGCCCGTACCCGCTCTTGAGCAGCGGCTGCGCCAGCTCGACGAGCCGGTCGTCGTCGATGTAGCCCATCCGCCAGGCGATCTCCTCGGGCGCGCCGACCTTCATCCCCTGCCGCTTCTCCAGCGCGCGGACGAAGTTGCTGGCGTCGTTGAGGTCGTCGAACGTGCCGGTGTCGAGCCAGGCCGTGCCCCGGGGCAGGATGTCGACCTGGAGCCGGCCCTCCTCGAGGTAGGTGCGGTTCAGGTCGGTGATCTCCAGCTCCCCGCGCGCCGAGGGCTTGAGCGCCTTGGCCCGCTCGGTCACCTCGCCGTCGTAGAAGTAGAGGCCGGGCACCGCGTAGTGGCTCTTCGGCTTCTCCGGCTTCTCCTCCAGCGAGAGCGCCCGGCCGTCCGCGTCGAACTCGACCACGCCGTACGCCGTCGGGTCGGCCACCCGATACCCGAAGACCGCCGCCCCGTCGAGGTGCTCGAAGCGGCGCAGCTGGGTGCCCATGCCGGAGCCGTAGAAGATGTTGTCGCCGAGCACGAGGCCGGCCGGACCGCCCGCCAGGTGGGACTCGCCGATCACGAACGCCTGGGCCAGGCCGTCCGGCGAGGGCTGCACGGCGTAGGTGATCGCGATGCCGAACTGCGACCCGTCACCGAGCAGGCGCCGGAACTGCTCGGCCTCGTGCGGCGTGGTGATCACCAGCACCTCGTCGATCCCGGCCAGCATCAGCGTGGAGAGCGGGTAGTAGATCATCGGCTTGTCGTAGATCGGCATCAGCTGCTTGCTGATCGCGTGGGTGATCGGGTGCAGCCTGCTGCCCGTACCGCCGGCCAGGATGATCCCGCGCATGATGAATCCCACTTCCGCTTGCGTGACGTTGCTTGGTCGGGCACCCAGTGTCCCGCCTATCGTGTCCGGGTGCAGCGCATCCTCGTCACCGGCGGCGCCGGTTTCATCGGCTCGAACTTCGTCCACCACCTGGTCCACCACACGGACGCCCAGGTCACGGTACTGGACAAGATGACCTACGCCGCGAGCCGGGAGTCGCTCGCCGGCCTCCCGGAGAGCCGGGTCTCCCTGGTCGTCGGCGACATCGCCGACGCCGCGGTCGTGGACCCGCTGGTCGAGGCGCACGACGCGGTCGTGCACTACGCGGCGGAGTCGCACAACGACAACTCGCTCAGCGACCCCTCGCCGTTCATCCAGACCAACCTGATCGGCACCTTCACACTGCTGGAGGCGGTCCGCCGCACCGGCGCGCGCTTCCACCACGTCTCCACCGACGAGGTCTACGGCGACCTGGAGCTGGACGACCCGGCCAAGTTCACCGAGGCCACGCCGTACCGCCCGAGCAGCCCCTACTCGGCCTCCAAGGCCGGCTCGGACCACCTGGTCCGCGCGTGGGTGCGCTCCTTCGGCGTGCAGGCGACCATCTCGAACTGCTCCAACAACTACGGGCCCTGGCAGCACATCGAGAAGTTCATCCCCCGCCAGATCACCAACCTGCTCGCCGGCGGCCGGGTCAAGCTGTACGGCGCCGGCGCCAACGTGCGCGACTGGATCCACACCGAGGACCACTCCTCCGCGGTGCTGCGGATCCTGGAGGCGGGCCGGATCGGCGAGACCTACCTGATCGGCGCCGACGGGGAGAAGTCGAACCTCGAGGTCGTGAGGATGATCCTCGGCATCCTCGGCCACGCTGAGGACGACTTCGACCACGTCACCGACCGCGCGGGCCACGACCTGCGCTACGCGATCGACTCCACGAAGCTGCGCGAGGAGCTCGGCTGGACCCCGCAGTACGGCGACTTCGCCGACGGCCTGGCCCGGACCATCGACTGGTACCGGGAGAACGAGGCCTGGTGGCGCCCCGCCAAGGAGGCCGTCGAGTCGTCGTACGCCGCGAAGGGTCAGTGACCGTGGGGGCCGACGACCTGGCGGTGACGTCGACGCCGATCCCCGGCCTGCTGGTGGTCACCCTCCCGGTGCACCGCGATCACCGGGGCTGGTTCAAGGAGAACTGGCAGCGGGAGAAGATGGTCGCGCTCGGCCTGCCCGACTTCGGCCCGGTGCAGAACAACATGTCGTTCAACGCCCGGCGCGGCGCGACCCGCGGCATCCACACCGAGCCGTGGGACAAGTTCGTCTCGGTGGCCACCGGCCGCGTCTTCGCGGCCTGGGTCGACATGCGCGCCGGCGAGTCGTTCGGGGCGACGTTCAGCATCGAGCTCGGTCCGGAGACGGCCGTGTACGTACCGCGCGGGGTGGGCAACTCCTACCAGGCGCTGGAGGACGGCACCCTCTACTCCTACCTGGTCAACGACCACTGGCGCCCCGGCCTCGCCTACCCGGCCCTGCACCTGGCCGACGAGACCGCCGCGATCGACTGGCCGATCCCGCTGGACGCACCCGAGGTGGAGATCTCGGAGAAGGACCACCACAACCCGCGCCTGGACGAGGTCACCCCGGTGGCGCCGCGGCGCACCCTGATCCTCGGGGGCGGCGGCCAGCTGGGCCGCGCGCTCGCGGCGGCGTTCCCCGACGCCGAGGTCGCGGACCGGGCGACGCTCGACGTCGCCGACCCGGCGGCGCTGGCAGCCTGGCCGTGGGCGGAGTACGACACGATCCTCAACGCGGCCGCGCACACCGCGGTGGACGCCGCGGAGGAGCCCGAGGGGCGCCGGGCGGCCTGGGCCGCGAACGCGGCGGCGCCGGCGGCGCTGGCCCGGATCGCGGACGAGCACGGCCTGACGCTGGTCCACTACTCCACCGACTACGTCTTCGACGGGGAGCCGCGCGACGGCGGCCACGCCGAGGACGACCCGGTCGCGCCGCTGGGCGTCTACGGCCAGTCGAAGGCGGCCGGCGACCTCGCCGTCACCGGCGCCCGGCGCCACTACGTGCTGCGCACCTCGTGGGTGATCGGCGAGGGCGGCAACTTCGTGCGCACCATGCGCCGCCTGGCCGAGGGCGGGGTCTCCCCCACCGTGGTCGCCGACCAGGTCGGCCGCCTCACCTTCACCGCCGAGCTGGCCCGGGCCACGAAGCACCTGCTGGAGACCCGCCCGGCGTACGGCGTCTACAACGTGACCAACGGCGGCGCCCCGCAGTCCTGGGCGCAGATCGCGGCGCGGGTCTTCGAGCTGAGCGGCCGCTCGGCCGACGACGTGACCCCGGTGAGCACCGAGGAGTACGGCGCCGGCAGGTCGATGGCGCCGCGGCCCCGGTTCAGCGTGCTGAGCCTGGAGAAGATCACCGCGACGGGCTTCGAGCCCGTCGACGCCGGCGAGGCGCTGGAGGCCTACCTCGCGGAGTGACCGGGCCCCGGTGGTTGAGGTGCGACGAGCGCTAGCGAGGAGCCTCGAAACCACCAACCAGCGCGACCGCCGCGCCGCTACCGCCGCCGCAGACCGGCGAGCGCCGGCCGCACGTCGGCGAGGTAGACCAGCGCGACCACGGTCATCGCCAGGTTGACGATGGCGAGCGGGATCGGGATCACCGCCAGCACGACCGCGACGCCGAGCAGCAGGCACCAGGTCGTCTTGTTGAGCTTGCCGGCCGCGTCGTACGCCTCCCCCGGGTACAGCAGGGAGTTGGAGAAGGCGAAGATCTTGACGACGAGGAGGACGAACCAGACAGTCACGTCGACCCAGGGCTCGACGGGTCCGATCGTCGGAATCATCCCATTCATGGTGGCTCGATCCTATCGGGCGAAAAGCCTCGCGGCCCCCGGGGTCACCCAGGGGCCGCGAGGCTTTTTCCAGCGGTGCGCCAGTCGGCAGGAGCGTCAGGCGTCGCCGTCGATCGGCAGGGTCGGCTCGGCCGACGCCTTCTTCGCCGGGGCCTTCTTGGCGGGGGCCTTCTTCGCGGCGGCCTTCTTGGCCGGTGCGGCCTTCTTCGCCGGCGCCTTCTTGGCGGCCGTCTTCTTCACCGTCTTGGTGGCCTGGGCCTTCTCGGCCGGGGTGGGCTCGACGGCCTCGATCACCGGCTCGACGGCCTCCACGACCGCCTCCACCGCGTCCTCGGCGGCGGCCGCGGCACCGCCGCGGAACTTGACCACGAGCGCCTCGCCGCGCTTGGCGAGGTCGGCGTAGGCGGAGGTGGCGGTCGAGACGTTGTCGCCGTAGGCGGCCTTGACGGTGGCGACGCCCTCGTCGTAGCGACCCTTCACGGTGGCCACGCCCTCGTCGTACTGAGCCTTCGCCGTGGTCTGCACCTTGGTCGGCAGCGCCTTGGCCTCGGCCTGGAGCTCGGCGAACTTGGCCTCGATCTTGGCGCGGCGCTCGGCCAGCGTGGCGGTGGCCTTGCCCTGCACATCCTTGGCCACGTCCTTGGCCGCGGGCAGCTCGAAGTCCTTGACGGACTTCTGCGCGTCGGCGACGACGGTGGTCGCCTTGCCCTGGAGGCCGGCGACGTAGGCGACGACGGCCTGCAGCAGCAGGTCGGCGGCACCGACGTAGGCGTAGATCGGCTTGGCGGCCGCGGCGGGCACCTCGACGGTGGCGAGGTCGATCTTCGGCAGCTCCACCTTGGACAGGTCGACCTTCGTGAGGTCGATCTTGGGCAGCTCGAACTTCGGGAGGTCCAGCTTCGGCATTGTCATCACCCTTCTGTCGGGTTCTCGGTTGGTTCTGGGGCGACGAGGTCGGAGACCCGATCTGCGAGCTCGTCGGGTGGATGGGGAGCGTCGGTGCTCCCGGTGTCGGTCGGGTTCTCAGCGGCATTGAGCGCCAGGAACGAGGTGTAGACGTCGAGCAGCGACTGCTTCTGCCGCTCGGTGAGGTCGTCGTCGGCGAGGATCGCGATCTCGACGGCGCCGGCGGGAGCCTCGTCGGGGCTGAGGATGCCGGCGCGCACGTAGAGCTGGCCCGCGGAGATCCGCAGCGCCTTGGCGAGCTGGCCGAGCACCTCGGCGGACGGCTTGCGCAGCCCGCGCTCGATCTGGCTGAGGTAGGGGTTGGAGACGCCGGCGAGGTCGGCGAGCTGCCTCAAGGAGAGGCGGCTGGCGAGCCGCTGCTCCCTGAGATACTCACCGAGCGAGCCGACGGCCTGCCCGACCTTTCCCTTCACCATGCTTCCAGCCTGCTTGCATTTGCTTGCAATTGCAAGCGCTCGACCGGTGATCCGGTTCACACGGGGTGCCGAGGTCGTCGCGAAAGACGAGTGACTTGACTTTATTTGGCAAGATGCTGCCCGTGACCCCTCCCGCCACGCCGCAGCACTGCCCCACCCCCCGCGAGCTGGACGACCTGGAGCTCCTCTCCAGCGGCGCCCTCCCCGCGGCCGAGGGCTTCAACCGTCCGGGCAGCCCGGTCACCCTCGACCTCCCCGCGGAGCTGACCCAGGCGCTGGCCGAGGGCGGAGCCGTCGAGCTCGTCGACCCCGAGGGCCTGCCCCTGGCGACCGTCGCCGCGGACGGCGACGGCCTGGCGGTCACCCCGCTCACCCACGCCCAGTACGGGCCCTTCCGCCGCCTGTACCTCTCCCCCGCACAGACCCGCGAGGCGTACGCCGGCCGTACCGTCGTCGTGGTCACCGCGCCCCTCACCGACGCCCAGCGCGACCAGCTGGCCGCCGCCGGTCCGGTGCTGCTGCTGGCGCTGGTCGGCCGCGGCACCTCCTCACTGAGCGCCGTCGGGCTGCTGCGCGCGACCCTGGTCGCCACCGCCGGCCTGGACGCCGAGGTGGTCGCCGTACCGCTGGCCGACCACGGCGACCCCGCCGGTGACGCCGCGCTGCGCGCGCGGGTCGTGGCGGCGTACGCCGGGGAGGACGCGGTGCTGACCCTGGCCGCCGGCGGCAGCCTGGCGCCCGCGGTGGCCGAGGTGGTCGCCGCCGAGCAGCCGCCAAAGGCCGCGCAGGGCCTGGTCCTCTTCTTCACCGGCCTCTCCGGCAGCGGCAAGTCGACGCTGGCGCAGGCCCTGATGGACCGCCTGCTCGAGCGCGGCGGGCGGTCGCTGACCAGCCTCGACGGCGACGTGGTGCGCCGCAACCTGTCGGCCGGGCTCACCTTCTCGAAGGCCGACCGGGAGACCAACATCCGCCGGATCGGCTGGGTCGCCGCCGAGATCGCCCGCCACGGCGGGGTCGCGGTCTGCAGCCCGATCGCTCCGTTCGACGAGACCCGGCAGCAGGTCCGGGAGTACGTCGCGGACGCCGGCGGCGCCTTCTTCCTGGTGCACGTGGCCACCCCGTTGGAGGAGTGCGAGCGGCGCGACCGCAAGGGCCTCTACGCCAAGGCCCGGCGCGGGGAGATCCCCGAGTTCACCGGCATCTCCTCGCCGTACGAGGAGCCCGAGGACGCCGACGTGCGGGTGGACACCACCGGCCGCACCATCGACGAGGCGCTGGACGACGTCCTGGTCGCACTGAAGGAGTCGGGCTACCTCGACCTCACCGGCGACGACCTGGCCCCCGCCGCCCGCGTCCACCCGCCCTCGGCGATGGCGGCCGACCCGGTGGCCGAGGTGCGCAGCGAAGCGAGCCTCGAAACCACCACCCCCCTTCGGGTCCTCTTCGTCTGCACCGCCAACATCTGCCGCTCCCCCTACATGGACCTCAGCGCCCGCCAGCGCGCAGCCGGCTCGGGCATCGAGTTCGCCAGCGCCGGGACGCACGGCTTCGACGCGCACCCGGTGGACGCCACGATGGCCGGGGTCCTGCGCGACCGCGGCGTCGACGGCGCCGCGATCGAGGCGTTCCGCAGCCGCCCGCTGACCCGCGACCTGGTCGCGGCGGCGGACCTGGTGATCACCGCCGAGGCCAGCCACCGCCAGTTCGTGCTGGACGAGGTGCCCGGCGCGTTCCGCAAGACCTTCTCCCTGGGCCAGCTGGCGGCATCGCTGGAACGCGTGGAGGACGACCTGACCGGCCTCGACCTGGTGGCCGCGGTCGGGCAGCACCGGGCCACCGCCACCGAGGCGATGGACGTGAAGGACCCGTACCGCCGCGGCCGCGAGGCCGCCGACGCGGCAGCGGACCAGATCGACGGGCTGCTGGCCGCCGTGCTCCCCCGGCTCGCGACGGAGGTCCGGGCATGAACGAGATGCTCACGCTGACCGCACTGGCCATCGTCACGGCCGGCTTCGTGGTCGGCATCGTGGTCGGCCTGACCGGCATGGGCGGCGGCGCCCTGATGACGCCCGCGCTGATCTTCCTCGGCGTCGGCGGCGGCGAGGCGGCGACGGTGGTCACCGCCGACCTGACCGCGGCCGCGGTCTACAAGACCGGCGGCGCCGCCGTGCACGCCAAGCACGGCTCGCCGAACTTCAGGCTGGCCGGCTGGCTGATCGCGGGGTCGGTGCCGATGGCGTTCCTGGGGCCGTACATGGTGAAGACGCTGACCGACTCACCCGAGGACCTGGACCACGTGCTGAAGCTGGCGATCGGCTTCGCGCTGCTGTTCGCGGCGGCGACGTACGCCCTGCGCCTGTACGTCGGGCTGCGCCAGGTCCGTCGCGGCGGCTCGACCGGCGACCCGGATCCGAGGATCCGCCCGATCCCGACGCTGCTGGTCGGCATGCTCGGCGGCCTGCTGGTCGGCGTGACCAGCGTCGGGTCGGGCTCGGTGATCATGATCGCGCTGCTGATGCTCTACCCCGGCCTGTCGGCCGTGAAGCTGGTCGGCACCGACCTGGTGCAGGCGGTGCCGCTGGTGCTGGCCGCCGCGGTCGCCAACATCGCGATCCACGGGCTGGACTGGTCGATCGCGATCCCGCTGATCGTCGGCTCGGTGCCCGGCACCCTGCTGGGCAGCCGGATCGCCCCGCTCGTGCCGCAGTCCTACATCCGTCGCGGCATCGTGGTGGTGCTGACGATGTCCGGCGTCGCGCTGCTGGACAAGGCCGGCTGGGCGCCGCTGGGCAAGGAGGAGACCCACCCCGAGCTGGTCGGCCTGGTCGGCCTGGCGATGATCATCCTGGTGCCGCTGGTCTGGGGCCTGATCCGCAAGACCGAGGGGATGCCGATGTTCGGCGCCCCGACGGTCGCGGAGATCGAGAAGCAGTCAGCCGGCAAGGAGTAACCCGGCCCGCCGGCCCGGTCGTTGAGGTGCGAGCGAAGCCGAGCACTGCCGGTGGTTGAGGTGCGAGCGAAGCGAGCCTCGAAACCACCACCAACCAAACAGTCCTACCGGTGGTACCAGCTCGTGTGCGGGCAGGACGACCCGTGCTTCACCCGGCAGCGAATCCGTCGTCGCAAGCGTCGTGTGATCGTCATGCGCACGACGCTAGGGACGGGTTCGGACGTGTCGCCAGGGTCGCCGCGGGCATCTCCCCGCTATTGGGGCGTGGTCCTGACCTGCCTTTACTCAGCCGACACGTGTGAGCCGTACGCCGTTACCCCATCCGCGGCAAGTCCCCGGATGACAGGTGCTGGAGCGCCCGGTGGTTGAGGCGCGAGGCGCCCCAGCGCCGAGCCTCGAAACCACCACTACCCGCGACGGCGCCTACCGCCGCCCAAGCGCCCGGTAGGTCCACCCGGCAGCGCGCCACGCGACCGGGTCGAGGCAGTTGCGACCGTCCAACACGTTCGGCTCACGGACCTTCGACCGCAGCGCGGTCGGGTCGAGCCCGACGTACTCGGGCCACTCGGTGGCCACCAGGACCACCTCGGCGTCGGCCACCGCGTCCTCGACAGAGGCCGCGAACACGAGGTCCGGCCACTTCTTGGCCGCGTTGTCGATGGCCTGGGGGTCGCTGACGGTGACGTAGGCGCCCTGCAGCTGCATCTGCGCCGCGACCGACAGCGCCGGGGAGTCCCGGACGTCGTCGGAGTCGGGCTTGAACGCCGCGCCGAGCACCGCGATCTTGCGGCCGACGATGGAGCCACCGCACACCTCGCGGGCCAGGTCGACCATCCGCACCCGGCGGCGCATGTTGATCGAGTCGACCTCGCGCAGGAACGAGAGCGCTTGGTCCACGCCGAGCTCCCCGGCCCGGGCCATGAACGCGCGGATGTCCTTGGGCAGGCAGCCGCCGCCGAAGCCGAGGCCGGCGTTGAGGAAGCGGCGACCGATCCGGGCGTCGTGGCCGATCGCGTCGGCCAGCTGCGTCACGTCAGCGCCGGTGGCCTCGCACAGCTCGGCCATCGCGTTGATGAAGGAGATCTTGGTGGCCAGGAACGAGTTGGCGGCGACCTTGACCAGCTGGGCGGTGGCCAGGTCGGTCTCGATCTTCGGGGTGCCGTCCCCCAGTGCGCGAGCGTAGACCTCGTCGAGCACCGCGGCCGCGGCCCGACCCTGGTCGGTGTCGGCGACCCCGTACACGAACCGGTCGGGGCGCAGGGTGTCCTCGACGGCGAAGCCCTCGCGCAGGAACTCGGGGTTCCAGATCAGCTCGGCCTCGGGCTGCGCCTCGTGGACCAGCTCGGCGAGCTCCTCAGCAGTACCCACCGGCACGGTCGACTTGCCGACGACCACGTCGCCCGGCTTCAAGAAGGGCAGCAGGCCGGTCACGGCCGCCCGCACGTAACGCAGATCGGCGGCGTACTCGTTCTTCTTCTGCGGCGTGCCCACGCAGATGAAGTGGACCGTGGCCGACGCGGCGGACGCCGCGTCGATGCTGAACGAGAGCCGGCCGGTCGCCAGCGACGACTCCAGCAGCTCGGGCAGTCCCGGCTCGTGGAAGGGGGCCCGCCCCTGGCCGAGGAGCGCCACCTGCTCGGGCAACACGTCGATTCCCACCACCTCGTGTCCGAGGTGGGCCATGCAAGCCGCGTGCACCGCTCCGAGATACCCGCAACCGAAAACTGAGATCTGCATGTGCGGATCGTATGAGTCCCACGGGATCGACACGGCATTCTTCCGACGTCCGGAGAGTGAACGCCTTCACACCGCCAGACGTCGCGTCGGGATCGCTCCCACACGAACGCCCTCGCCACCGGCAGTCACGTGTAGCGTTTCGTGGCAACGACCACATTCCCGCCCCAGGAGGAGACGTGTACGCCCTCGACTGTCCGACCCAGGGTTACGACTGGGGCTCGACGGACGGCATCCCCCGGTTCCGCCGCCACGAGGGCGACGGGAGCCCGGTCGCCGAGGTGTGGATGGGCACCCACCCGCTCGGCACGGCCAGCGTGCGGCTGGAGGAGGGCAACCGGCCGCTGACCGAGGTCGCCGGCGAGCTCGGCTTCATGCTGAAGATCCTCGCCGCGGAGCGGCCGCTGTCGATCCAGGTTCACCCCAACGCGGCCCGCGCCGAGGCCGGGTACGCCGAGGAGGACGCCGCCGGTATCCCCCTGGACTCGCGGGAGCGGGTCTTCAAAGACCGGAACCCGAAGCCGGAGATGGTCTACGCGCTCTCCCAGTTCGACACGCTGGTCGGGTTCCGCCCGACCGCGGAGATCCTGCGGGTGCTGGCCGGTCTGGATACGCCGCTGACCCGGCGGATGGCCGCCGAGCTGCGCAGCAAGCCCGGCTTCAAGGGCATCGTGCAGCTGGTCGAGCGGCGGCTGATGGAGCCGCCGAGCGAGCAGCAGGTCGCGGAGGTGGTGGCCGCGTGCGCCTCGGCGCTGGAGCGCGGACTGGACGTGAAGCGCGCCTACCTGACCGCCGTGGAGGTCGACAAGCACCACCCCGGCGACGTCGGCGTGGTGATCTCGCTGCTGCTCAACCGGCTGACGCTCCAGGCCGGCGAGGCGGCGTACCTCGACGCGGGGATCATCCACGCCCACCTCTCCGGCATGTGCCTGGAGGTGATGGTCTCCTCCGACAACGTGATGCGTGCGGGCCTGACCAGCAAGCACATCGCGCCCGCCGACATGGTGCAGTGCCTCCAGGAGGGAATGTCCCGGGTCGCGCGGGTGACCCCGGAGCTCCATGGCTTCTCCACCGACGTCTACCGGCCGGGCCTCGGCGACTTCGCGCTCTCGGTCACCCAGATCTCCCAGGCGGAGCCGGCCGGCGCCGTGCTGCCGGCCACCGGACGCCGGATCCTGGTCTGCACCGCCGGAGATGTGGCGCTGGTCAACCAGCACGGCCAGTCGCTGTGGATGGAGCGCGGCGACGTGGCGTACGCCGACGACAGCGACGGCGAGCTGCGGGTGGTCGGGACCGGTGAGGTGGCGCAGGCCTACCAGCCCGAGAACGCCCACGCCGGCAAGTTGACCGATCTGGTGTAGATCACGGGGCCATCGCCCCGGGCCGCCCGGGCGTCCAGCACGGGTGCGGTTTACTCAGCGCGAGCGACGGGCGGCTACGATGGCCGCTGCTTGTACCGATCCGAGAGGACGCCTGTCCACCCATGACGCAAACGCATGCCGACTATCGAATGAGCCAGCTGGACCAGCTGGAGGCGGAGTCGATCCACATCTTCCGTGAGGTCGCCGCCGAGTTCGAGAAGCCCGTCCTGATGTTCTCGGGCGGCAAGGACTCCATCGTGATGCTGCGCCTCGCCGAGAAGGCCTTCTTCCCCGCGAAGATCCCCTTCCCGGTGCTGCAGGTCGACACCGGTCTGGACTTCCCCGAGGTCCTCGCGACCCGGGACAACTGGGTCAACCGCCTGGGCGTGAAGCTCGTCGTGGCCAGCATCGACGAGGCGATCGCCAACGGCGTCGTGGTCGACGACGGCAAGACCAGCCGCAACCGCCTCCAGATCGGCACGCTGCTCAACGCGATCGAGGAGAACGGCTTCACCGCCGCCTTCGGTGGCGGTCGCCGCGACGAGGAGAAGGCCCGCGCCAAGGAGCGCGTCTACTCCCACCGCGACGAGTTCGGCCAGTGGGACCCGAAGAACCAGCGCCCCGAGCTGTGGAGCCTCTACAACGGCCGCCTGCACGAGGGCGAGCACATGCGGATCTTCCCGATCTCCAACTGGACCGAGCTGGACATCTGGGACTACATCGGCCGCGAGGGCATCGAGATCCCCAACATCTACTTCAGCCACCAGCGCCGCGTCTTCGAGCGCGACGGCATGCTGATGAGCGAGACCCCGCTCAACCCGACCCGCGAGGGCGAGGTCGTGGAGGAGCGCACCGTCCGTTTCCGCACCTGCGGCGACATCACCCTCACCGGCTGCGTGGAGTCCACCGCGTCGACCATCCCCGAGATCATCGAGGAGGTCGCGGCCGCCCGGCTCACCGAGCGCGGCGCGACCCGCGGTGACGACCGGTTCTCCGAGGCCGCCATGGAGGACCGCAAGAAGGAAGGCTACTTCTGATGAGCACCCCCACCGCTGAGATGACGGGCGAGAAGAAGCCGATGGACCTCCTTCGCTTCGCCACCGCCGGCTCCGTCGACGACGGCAAGTCCACGCTGATCGGCCGCCTGCTGTACGACAGCAAGTCGATCTTCGCCGACCAGCTCGAGGCCGTGGAGGCCACGTCGTCGGCCAAGGGCCACGACTACGTCGACCTGAGCCTGCTCACCGACGGCCTGCGCTCGGAGCGGGAGCAGGGCATCACCATCGATGTCGCCTACCGCTACTTCGCGACCCCGAACCGCAAGTTCATCATCGCCGACACCCCGGGCCACGTGCAGTACACCCGGAACATGGTCACCGGCGCCTCGACCGCCGACCTCGGCCTGGTGCTGGTCGACGCCCGCCACGGCCTGACCGAGCAGTCGCGCCGCCACGCGGTGCTGCTGTCGCTGCTGCGGGTGCCGCACCTGGTGCTGTGCGTGAACAAGATGGACCTCGTGGACTACTCGGAGGAGGTCTACGAGAAGATCCACGCCGAGTTCACCCAGTTCGCCACCAAGCTGAACATCCCCGACCTCGCGGTGATCCCGATCTCCGCGCTCAAGGGCGACAACGTGGTGGACCGCTCCGAGTCGATGCCGTGGTACTCCGGCCCGACCCTGATGCACCATCTCGAGCACGTCCATGTCGCCTCCGACCGCGACCTGGTCGACGTCCGCTTCCCGGTGCAGTACGTCGTGCGCCCGAAGTCGGACGAGCACCACGACTACCGCGGCTACGCCGGCCAGGTGGCCGGCGGCGTGCTGAAGCCGGGCGACGAGGTCGTCGTTCTGCCCTCGGGCATGACCAGCAAGATCCAGGGCATCGACCTGTTCGACCAGGAGATCGACGAGGCGTTCCCGCCGATGTCGGTGACGATCCGCCTCGAGGACGACGTGGACGTCTCCCGCGGCGACATGATCGCCCGGGTCAAGAACGCCCCGTCCCCCAGCCAGGACATCGACGCGATGGTCTGCTGGATGACCACGACCCCGCTCAAGCCGCGGCAGAAGCTGGCCATCAAGCACACCACCCGCACCGGCCGCGCCCTGGTGAAGGACATCCAGTACCGCATGGACGTCAACACCCTGCACCGCGACCAGGACACCAAGGAGCTCGGCCTCAACGAGATCGGCCGCGTCCAGCTGCGCACCACCGTCCCGCTGCTGTGCGACCCGTACTCGAAGAACCGGACCACTGGGTCGTTCATCCTGATCGACGAGGCGACCGGCGTGACCGTCGGCGCAGGCATGATCAACGGCTGACAATGGCGGGGGCTCTTCCGTCATCAAGCGCTCCCCCCGCAGACGTAAGGCTCGTTCGTAGGAACGGGACGTGGAGCGCCGCACACCGCGGCCTCGCCATTGCGTCGAACTCCTTGACCACGCTCATTCTTGTGCTGGTCCTACCGGTCGAGGAGTTCGGCGCCTACTCGTACGCCATCACGCTTGCGTCCCTTGGGATCACCATCATGGGCGCCGGCCTGTGGGGGATAGCCGTCAAGGCTCTGGTCATCCACCCAGAGTCGAGCGCTCGACTTGTGAGCTCACTGATGCTCATCCGCGAGGCTTTCGGCCTCGCTGGATATGCAGCCATCGCCGCTGTGAGCGTCACTAGCGGATCCTCGCAGACAATCGCAGCGACCCTCGTCGCTGGCACCGCCCTACTGGCGAGAGCGGCCGACGCGCCCGAACTCTGGTTCCAAGCGGAGATGCGATCACCGGTGGTCGCCCGAATCCGGATCACCGTGACTGTGGCACTCCTTGCCGTCAGACTTCTCGCACTGGTCTTCTGGTCGTCGATCTGGGTGTTCCTGGCTCTCTATGTTCTCGAGTCGGTCATCGCAAGCACCTGGATCGCCGTGCGATATCTCCGCGACCGACAGTCACCCGGGTTGTCGCGGCCGCGCGCCGCCGAGTGCGCTCCACTGGTCCGCGAATCTTTCCCACTATTTCTGTCCGGCGTCGCGAATCAGGTGAATCTTCGCGGCGACATCATTCTGATCCAGGCACTGCTCGGTTCTGCAGCGGTCGGCGCATACTCCGTGGCGGCCCGCATTAGTGAGGTCGCCTACTTCCTTCCGGTCGTGTTCATGAACGCAACCCTGCCGCTACTCGTCAAGCTACGGCGCGAGGTCGGCGCAGACGACCCTCGGTATGTAGCGATGCTCCAGAAGTCGTACGACCAGGCATTCTGGTACGGAGTCGCGATCGCTGCGGCAGCTGGTGCGAGCGGGAGCATCGTGATCGGACTGCTCGGACCCGATTACTCCCCCTCGATCGGCGTGCTCTGGATCCACCTGCTCGCCTGCCCATTCGTATTTATGGGCGCGGTGTACGCCAAATGGATCATCGCGGAGGGGGCACTGTGGTCGGCGCTCATCCGGCACAGCGCCGGAGCAGGGGCGAATATCGGACTCAACCTATTGCTCATACCCACTCTCGGGATACGAGGTTCTGCGATTGCCACAGTGACGTCGTACATTCTCGCCTCTTACCTAGCCTGTTTCATTGGGCGTGACACTCGCGTTGCCGGAGTGCAGATGTCACTGGCTATTGCGGCACCGGCCCGATTGGTTGTTGCGCGCCTCAAGCAGGAAACCACAATTGCCCGGAGCGCACCCGCCGCGGCCACGTTCACACCGAAGGGTCGATCTGATCAGGCCCAGAGGTAGCCCTTAACGACCAGAATTCAGGACCTCAGAACGAATAGCACGGCTTCTGGGTTAACCACCAAACTTCGGGAGCAAGCCTGCCCATGTATCGCGGACGCTCGAGGGAGCTTCATCGCCAACCGCATTTCCCCTGGCAGCGAAAGCCGTGGCAGAGCGTGTCAGCCAGAACTACGCGCTGACGATCGCCCCAGGCGGACGTAAGTACGCCCGAACAATAGGGGCACCCGACAGTGGACCCTCCATACGGACCGACTTCCCAGGACAGGCGCACGAAACCGATAACGGCCTACCGCATGATCTGATAACACCTGATGTGCGTCCGCGTCCCATCACGGGAGGCGACAACCGCATCTGGCTGTCGAGAAACCGAGTGAGATCCCGAGCCGGACCGCTCCCTACCTCGCTAGGGCGCCGTGCCGACAAACTGACATACACAACTGGTCCGCGAACTGGCCCTCAACGGGATCCCCGGAGCCGCGGCGGGCGGGCTTCAGGATTGCCCTCCAGCCCTTCTGGCCGATGGCTGCCTAGGCCGGTCGCGGACGCCGAATTGACCGCAGTCTACCGAGGCAGAGCGTTGCCCGACACCGACCGTGACGGTCCTGCGTTCGGCACTGGCACCTGGTCGACGAGACCCGATCATCGGCGACCTGACCACGCCGCCGGGGCCGGCACCAGTTCAGCGCCAACGAACCACGGGGCAGCACGACATCACCGATCTTTGGATCGAACGTCCGTCGATGCTCTCAACATCCACGCCACGATCGGCTCGATGTGCCGGGTCGGCCCGACCGGGGACAGCGCGGCATTGATGCCGCTCCGCGCTCGGTGCCAAGTCCTGATCCAACCTGCTGGCCTCGTGCTGGAGTGATCGTGCCTACCTGAGGGACCAACGCTCCGAGTGGAGGCCAGACTGAAGGGCAAGGAAGCACGTCTCCTATCCGCGCAGGCTTCACGTCAGGACGCGTGTCCGCGCCAGCACTGGATCATCGGCATCCGCCACCACGGGCCTGACCTCCGAGAACCGCTTTCTAAGCCTGGTAAACGGCTTCTCAAGCCCTACGTGGAATAGCCACGCGACTCCTATCGAGACAACTGCGGCGACGGCGAACCCGATCCAGGGGTTCACTATGCGCTCGTCGGTCCACTGAATGAACCAACGGTGCACCAGATAGAGCGAGTAAGACAGAACGCCAATGAAGGCGACCGGGCGCCAGTTCAGGACGCGGATCGGACCCCACTCCGGGTTTCGGATCACGGCAGCGACGATCAACCAGATCGCAGCAGCTTGGATGGTGAGGGCGAAGGAGGGCCGGTTGCCCCCTGCAGCGTGCACCGAATAGAGAACGACGAGTCCCACCGGAAGCCCGACCCATGCCCACACGCGATCCGGGATCCGACTGCGATCCAGGAACGGGTTCGCAACCAAGGCCATGACACAGCCCCACAGGATCGAATCGGCTCGAGTGTCGGTGCCCATGTAAATCCGGTCGAAGTAGGGGGCACCGTAGCCGTACATCAGCACGCACCGCCAGGCGAGCACGGCGAGGCAGATCGCAATCAGCGCGGTGCCGCGACTTCGGTTGTTGGGCAGCCACTTGATTAGGCCCACGTAGAGCAATGGGAACACGAGGTAGAAGTGCTCCTCGACCGCGAGGGACCAGAGAACACGCATGGCGGTCGGTACACCCGCGTTGTCGCCCTCAACGATGAGGCGCCAATTCGTGACCTGCAAGATGGCTGACACGAGGCCACCCCAGTTCATCGTCGCGGCGACCAATCCGGAAGCGGTCAGAATCAGGCCGAGAACGATCGACGCATACAATGGCGGGAAAATACGAAACACCCGGCGCAGGTAGAAGTTCTTGATCGAAATCCTGCCATGACGCTCGTACTCCATCCGGAGCAAGGTAGTGATTAGATAGCCGCTGATAAAGAAGAAGATCGTGACGCCGACGCTGGCTTGGAGAACGTGGGGCACGCGCTCGGCGTGTCCCCAGAATACGATCAGTACCGAAATAGCGCGCAAACCGTCCAGCGACGGGATGAACTTACTCTGTCCACCGTGGTTAGTCACTACGACATGCTAGACGCCACGAGCACCACCCTTGGCGCTTTCTCAAGAAGTGTTCGCTACGTCACCGCAGATGCCGCAGGCCCATCCGAAACCATGCGCGCCGCCGCTCCCGTACACTGTCGGGCGGGTTCTCAATAGCATCCACAAGATCGGGTGAATACCAGTCGCGGCCCTCCACCACGGGGCCTACGACATGGGACCTCACGGACATCGAGTTCCGCTACCGGCCCCGCGAATCACCTGAGAAACCAGACACACCAGAGTCCGAGACCACCCATGCCGCGGCCCTCAACCGAGAGCAACTCGAATAGGTGAGGCACAGCACCGGGGCAGTTCACATCGGGCCAGGAAGTGACTTGGAGTCGTCGAGGACCGGACTGATCGCACCGGTCGAGGTGCGTCGATATTCGGCGTATTCCAGACCGATAGCCGATCCGAGCATACCCACGCCTCGCCCGAACATCCGCAGCCACCGAACAGTCGGGTGCCGTCGCAAGACGAGGTCGCCCAGCGTTGCAAGGCCACCGACTGAGAGGCGCGTGAGACCGCCCAGGACCATGGTGATCCGGTTCCGACTCCGTCGCGCGCGGACGTTTCCCAACCGGATCGCGCGGCGGAGCACCCAGCTCGTGGTGGTGCGCTCAACCGGCACCGACTCGCGCACCACGGCCGCGCTCACCCAGCGGCAATCGGCACCGAGGTCGATCATCCGCCCGAAGAAGTCCGTGTCACTGCCCCCGGTGTAGCGAAAGCGCTGATCGAACTCGGGCCGTCCCGCATCGATCCACGCACTAACTAGGACGAGCGTATTGTTGGTGGCGACCCGATGGACTGGTGAACCAGTACGCCGATCGGCGCGACTGTGGAGATCTCCCACCTGCAGCCAGTCCGGGGTGCCAACCGGGAACGCTTGCTCCACGGGCCCCGTCGTAACTGCGCAGCCCCATTCCTCGCATGCGCGGGCAAGTGTTTCGACCCAGTCGGGGGGCGCCCACTCGTCGTCGTCGATGAACATCATCGCGTCGTCGGCCGCCTGAAGGCTGGCCAGCCCTCGGTTCCGCGCCGAGACGATTCCTGGATCGGGTTCGTGGTGATATTCGACGTCAAGCGGATGACTCGCGACGGCAGCCCTCGCTGAAGAATCTGGATCATTATCGACAACAACGACGCGCAGCGAACGCGCGGTGCGCTGGACGGCAAGCGAGTCAAGCAGACGCATGAGCAACTCCGGGCGACCGTACGTCGCGATAAGTACGGCGATCCGCTCAATCCGGTCGCCGGTCACGACGCCAACTCCCTTAGGCCTCGCACCACCGCAACCAAGCCAGCGCCGGTCACTTCCCAGGCCAAACTGGGAGCAATCCGGTCGCAAGCATCGCGGAGCTGGTAGCGCAGGTCATCGTCTTGGACGAGGCGTCGCGCAGCCTTCGCCAGCGCGTCAGGGTCATCGATGGGAACAACCACCCCATAACCACCCGCAGAAAGCATCCGGCGTTGCGCCGGTATGTCGGTGGCGATCACCGGCACACCAGCTGCGACGCTCTCTAGGATCTTGAACGGTGCCGTCACCTCAGCCATCGAGGCCGTCGCCCTCTTCGGGCAGAAGGTCATCATGGCGCCAGCGACAATGGGCGCAAGCTGCTCGGGCGGCAGAGCACCGCGCCAGTCGACAAGGGAATCGCTACGCGTGGCTAGCATCGACGCCTGGGCACCATCGCCAACGACCACGAGGCGCAGCCCTTGAGGCCAGGACGGGAGCTCGGTGGCGCGCAGAACCGTCTCAAGTCCCTGCCAGGGAGCGAGGTTCCCGAAGAACACTGCATACCGGTCAGAATCTTCGCCGGCGCCTTGAGCAGCGCGGGCTTCGAAGAAGACTGCGGCGACACCTTGAGAGATCGCATGGATCTTGTCGTCGGGCAGACCAGCTGAACGCACCAGTTCCCTCAGAGGCTCGTTGATGACGAACGCCGCGTCTGCCTGACGCAGTCCGAGGCGGAGCACCGCCCGAGTTCCAGGGATTCTCCTGAGCCATCGGTTCGACTCGAACGCGGCTTCGCCGTTGCCCTGAACAAGCAGAACAATCTTCCGGCCGCGCAAGCGGAGCAACCAGGTCACCAACCCCACGAGCACGTGGAACCGACAGACGACGACGTCGCCAGGCCGAGACACACGGATGACCGCTGCGAACAGCCTGAGCACTCGCGCCGCGCGCGCGAACTTCGAGCGCGGCGACGGGGTGTCCGCGTACACCTCCGCCCCAACCTGCTCGCCCTCCGCGCGCAGTCGGGCTCTAGAGCCGTCGAAGTGTGTCCGCGCCGCAGTGCCGGGCGGAACCGGCTCAAGCCAGAAGAGGACGACCCGCGCTGCCCCGCTCACGCCAGCCACCTCGGAACCTCTGCGTCATCCACCAAGAACTCCCGCAACGCCGCCAGGTCGTCCACGAAAAGGCGCGACAGCGCTTCGTCCTCCGGTTGGTTAGCGGAAGCGTCCGGCCTTCTCAGCGCCAATCGCCGCAATCGTTCTCTCGTCTCGAGCGTGGTCACCGACTTCGCCAGCGAGCGGAATCGCGGCGTACCGACGACGCCGCGGAGGACAGCCGCCACCGCCCAATTGCGGGGAACACCGGAAGAATTCACCCGAGTATTGACCAGCACATCGCGCGGCAGGTCCGAAACGCCCGCGAAGTTGAGGGCTCTAGCTATCGTTACCTCGTAGCGCACCTCGAGGTCGTCGTGAAACAGGACGAGCATCCGATCGCGACCAAATTCCCGTGCAAACGCTGCCAGAGCATCCGCATACCTGCTCATTCGAGTGTAGTGCCACAGATGGTGCCAACCAGCCGCGACGCGGTGGTCCTCCTGTGCGACGGCGTCGGTTAGGCTCGCGGACGTCTCGAATCCTCGGCTCCGCATGTAGTCGTACGCCGATCGCGCTCGGGCGACCGGTTCCCGAAGGATGACGATGATCCGGGGGTCATCAAGGAGGCGCCGGATCTCAGGAATTGACCGCTCAAAATGATAGAGCGTCGAAACAGATGCATCCACGCCCAACTCTTCCGCCCCAAGGTCAGAAAACAGCGCTCGGTAGCCAGACTCATGAGTAATAGCCTCCCGGTTGATCGTCGCTGCGTCACCAGGGCCACTAAACGAGGCCGACTGACCGTGCAAAGCGAGGTAGTGCGGTTCCTTCGGCGTGGATAGCCGAAGATCGGGATGGTGCGCCATCGCTGAGGCGAGCGCCGTGGTACCGGCGCGTCCAGCGCCCGCGATCAATATCGATGGAAGATCGCTCATCGATCGTCCCTCTCTTCTCCGATCAGAGCGACCCTCAACATCGCGAGCGCCATCAATGGCAGCAGCGGAGTCAAGTGTCGCACGTACGATCCGTAATCCGGTTCGAACAATGCCTGGATCGTCAGCAGGGCAGGCACTAGAGAGTAGATCCGCTCCTGAACAACGTCCGGCGTCCCCATCCGAACGAAGCGCCGATAACAGGAGAAGAACTGCATCCAGAGAAGCGCGATCAGGGCGCCAACCACCGCGTAGACCGCACCGACAGTGAGCAGTGACCACGGCAGCACCAACTCGACGGCGGCACCAACGGTATTAAGAAATCCCACGAACGGACCGTCCCCACCGAAGAGTGGGTCGATAATCGTGTTCGTGCCAAGCCTGTGCTCCCTGGAATTCGCCCGCGCCCGGTACATATCAAGCGGCCCGCCCAACCTAACCAGGAACACGACGGCTAACACAGACCAGACGGCCATTGGCAGGACGAGATGCCATCGAAGCGCCACCCTTCGCCGATGGAGATACCTGAACGCGAGGTAGACCACCAGCACCAACAACCAGTACCGGCGGACACCGATGCTGATCGTCAGCATGGCGGCCAGTATCGCCATCTCGACGTTGATACTTCGACGCCGGCTCAGACCGATCACCAGGACCACCGACAGCGTCACGATCTCCTTGGTGTACTGGCCGAGGAAGACCCCACCAATCACCACTGAACCGACCACAAGCGCAAGAACGAATCCATGCGCTCTTGCGAGCTCGCGCGGACGGATAATGGCGAGCTGAACGAGGAAGAACAATCCGAAGGAAAACAATCCGGCAAGGAAGGCGTGGTCCGCCAGCCCCACCGCACTATAGACGGACGCGACAGCTTCGAAAGCTTTGTCGCTGACCACGAGGGTCCCCTGTGCAATCTGCTGGATCTTCAGGTCGTCGTCACCAAAGTTCCCCGGAAGATTGCCCTGCATCGCGACAGCCGCTACGCCCACGACGCAAGCCGCAATCTCCGCGGCAACAACGTAACCAGCACCGGTCATCGTCTGATTCTGCGCAGCCATCTCGCGCGCACTCCGGTTAGGCATTCTCACCTCGGTATAGCCTCGCGACCGCAGGCGCAACGAGCTCCGGGTCAAATTGCGTCCGAATACGCTCAAGATTCCGAAGGGCAGCGGTGGAACAACCCGCGAGATATTCTCGCACCATCATCGCTGCCTCCGGAACGGTATCGAAGCTATCAAGGCCTAGCCCGTCATAAGCCGCAGCGGTGCGGACGACCAGTGGCACCTGGCGAGCTGCGGCGTCGAGCACACTCAGTGGGAAACCCTCATAACGCGCGGTGTGAAGATAGATCGCAGCGCCGTCGAGCTCTTCGGTCAACCCATCAGCGTCGAGCCAGCCCGTGACCCTTACCCCCGAACTCTCGAGTGCCTTCCTCTGGCCAGGATCACCATCGCCGACCCACACAAGCTCTGCGTTCACTCCCTCCGCCCGTACTCTCCGGGCGACCGCGGCGAAGAACGTTGGGTCCTTCTGGGAACGGATCTCACCGCACATGACAACCGCCCGCCTAGGCGCCGCGGAGATCGGTCGCGAGCCGACCAGCGCAAGGTCCGAGCGGTTGGGAACCAGCACCGTTGTGGCTAGCGGCGCGACTGCCTGCCCCAGAGCCCGCTCACGCTCGCTGACGGCCACCATCACGTCTGTGTTGCGGCCAAGCACGCGCTCAGCCAGTCGATAGAACTTTCGATGCAAGTAAGGGCGGCCCAGATCTTCGAAAACGAAGCAATGCGGTTGGTACAGGACTCGCGCGTCCAGTCTTCGCACCCGCCCATACACACCGGCCCAGCTGGAATGCAGGTGAACGACCTCAGCACCGGTCGACTCGAGTGCACGCCGAACTGCTTTCACTCGCCGCAGGCCGCCCGCCGGCAAGGTCATGACGCCGGCAAAGGTCGCATCCATCGCTGGGCGCTCCCAGCCGTCGTACAAGAGGAAGTGCTCGTGCTCAGGAGCTGCCGTCACAATTCCGGAGAGAGCCCGCGCAACGCCGGTCGCGTACGTCTCAGTTACGTGAAGGATCTTCACGGCCTGTCGCGCTTTCCGTCAACTGAGTCCGGCGCGTATCCGTATCCGTATCCGTACGCCTTCGACCTTGCAGGCATCTTGTTGAGCACGACCCCAACAAGCTGACCCTCGACCTGAGCAAGACGCTCCACCGAGTGAGAGAGCTGATCGCGAGTTAACCTTCCATGGCCGACAACCAAGAGGGCGCCATCCGCCTTGGCCGCTAGCAGAGCCGCGTCGGTGACCGGCAGGAGTGGCGGAGCATCCATCAGAACGACGTCGTAACTCTCCCGTGCCAGCGCGATCAGATCCGCCATCGACTTGGACTGAAGCAGTTCCGCAGGGTTTGGTGGGATCGGCCCCGCTGCGAGCACGTGCAGGCCGCTAGGGCCATGCAGTTGAACCGGGTCGTTCGGCAGGGCGTGACCGATCAGGAGACTGGTCACGCCTACAGCGTCGTCGAGCCCTAGCCGCACGATCGCCCGCGGCCGGCGCAAGTCACACTCGATCAACAACACCTTGGCGCCGCCCTGAGCGATGCTCATTGCAAGGTTGACGGCTGTGGTCGTCTTCCCCTCCTCCGGCACGGACGACGTGACGACGAAGACCTTGTTCGCCCCGTCGACGTCGACGAACTGCAGGTTGGTGCGCAGCACCCGGAACGCCTCCGACCTCGCCGAGTGGGTGCCGATGTCGGTCAGGAGGGGGGCCTTGTCTGCGTCGGGGTCGAAACCGATCGAACCGAGGATCGGGGCATCGATCACGTCGGTCACGTCGCTCGCTGTGCGCACCCGGGTGTCGAGAGTCTCGCGGAGCACCGCGATGCCGACGCCGAGCAGGAAGCCGACCACCACGCCGAGGCCGATGTTGCGGGGCCAGCTCGGCGAGACCGGGAGACCGCTGAACGAGGCGGCATCGACGATCGTCGCCTTGATCGGAGGGACCCTCTCCCCCAGTGGCGTCTCGAGCTCTCGTACGAGGTCCGTCAGCTGCTCGGCGTACGACTGGGCGATCCGTTGAGCGTCACTCGGGTCGGTGTTGGTGACGGTGAGAGTGAGATTGACGGTATCCAGCACGACCGCCGACGACACCTCCTGACTGAGGTCGGCCGCCTCGACGTCGAGACCCAGGTCGTCGATCACGCGGTTGGCCAACTCACGGCTGGTTACCAGGTCGGCGTACGACTTCACGCGCTGGGCGGAGTACTGACCGCCCTGGAAGAGCGCCGAATCGTCCGTCTCCGCGGTCGAGACGAAGAGCCGCGCGGTCGAGGAGTAGATCGGCGTCTGTAGCGCGGTGACGCCGGCCGCAGCGCCCGCGACCAGCAGCGTCACCAGGAGGATGCTGAGCCAGCGCTTCCTCAGGATCTGCAGATAGTCCCGTAACTCCATACCTACTCCACTTCCAGCGTCAGCCGTCATCGGCACGCACTCTCGACGGACGCCGCGGCGTCGTTCTGCGCGCGGTGGGGGCGCCGCCAGATCGACGGCGCCGCGCATGCCTCACCCCGCCGTTGCCAGGCAGCCCCACCGGAAAGCAGGGCTCCACCGTCGCATCGTCCGCGCGGCGGTCCGTCGCGATCCTTCGAGAGTTGACCTGCCCGTGACCGTTGGGGCCGTCAGGCCGAGGCCGGGGCGTTGCCCAGGGCTTCCCGTCCGGACGGGTCGGTGGTTTCGAGGCTCGGCGCTAGCACCCCTCGCACCTCAACCGGCGGATCAGTTGGTGCCTTGGTTTCGATGCTCGGCGCTAGCGCGCCTCGCACCTCAACCAGCGGGTCGCGCTCAACCAGCGGGTCGCCCTCAACCGGCGGTTCGGGGGGCTCGTCGGGGGCGTAGCCATAGCCATAGCCATAGCCGCGGCCCTTGGTCGGCACCTTGTTGAACACGACGCCGACCGGCGCCGCGTCGACCTGGGCCAGCCGCTCCACCGCGCCCGCGACCTGGTCGCGGGTCACCATGCCGTGGCTGACCACCAGGATCGCGCCGTCGGCCTTCGCTGCCAGCAGCGCGGCGTCGGTGACCGGCAGGAGGGGCGGGGCGTCGACGATCACCACATCGAAGGCCGCCCGCGCCTGGTCCAGCAGCTCCGCCATCGCCTGGGACTGGATGAGCTCGGCCGGGTTCGGCGGGGTCGGGCCCGCGGCCAGCAGGCCCAGCCCGTTGGCGCCCTGCTGGAGCGCCTCCTCGAACCCGACCTTGCCGATCAGCACACTCGTCACGCCGATCGCGTCGTCCATGCCCAGGCGCTTCGCGGCGCGGGGGCGACGCAGGTCGCACTCGATCAGCAGCGTCCGGGATCCGCCCTGCGCCAGGCTGAGCGCGAGGTTGACGGCGGTCGAGGTCTTGCCCTCGCCCGGGATGGCCGAGGAGACGACGTACACCTTGTCCTCGGCGTCGACGTCGACGAACCGCAGGTTGGTGCGCAGCACCCGGTAGGCCTCGCCACGCGGGGCGTGCGAGGGCAGGTCGGTGACCAGCGGCGCCTTCTCGGCCGTGTTGTCGAACGGGATAGCACCGAGCACGGGCGCCGCCACCGCGGCCTGGAGGTCCTCGACCGTCCGCACCCGGGTGTCCAGCACGTGCCGCAGCACCGCCAGTCCGACGCCGAGCAGCAGCCCGACCACCAGGCCGAGGCCGAGGTTGCGCGGCCAGCTCGGCGATACCGGAGCGTCCGAGTACGACGCAGCATCGACGATCGTGGCCTTGATCGGCGCGTCGGTCGCGCCGGGCGGGGTCTCCAGCTCGCGGACCAGGTCGGCGAGGTGCTCGGCGTAGGCCTGCGCGATCCGCTGCGCCTCCGCCGGGTCGGTGTCGGTCGCGGTCAGCGCCAGGTTCACGGTGTCCAGTACGACCTTGGCCCCGACCTGGTTGGCGAGGGCCGCGGGGTCGGTGTCCAGGCCCAGATCCGCAGCGACGCGCTGCGCCAGCTCCTGGCTGCTGACCAGGTCGGCGTACGACATGGCCCGCTGCGCGGCGAACTGCCCGCCCTGCAGCAGCGCGCCGTCCGCAGACTGCGCGGTCGAGACGAAGATCCGCGCGTCGGACGCGTACAGCGGGGCCTGTACGGCGGTCACGCCGGCTGCGGCGGCCACCACAACGAGGGTGATCGCGAGGATGCTGAGCCAACGGCGGCGCGCGATCAGCAGGTAGTCACGAAGCTCCATGTCACTTCTCTCCCGAGTCGGCGGTGGTCATCGGCACGCGCTCTCGACGGTCACGGCGTTGTCCTGCTCTTCGATGGTCGGCGTGACCGTGAGGTCGGCGTCGTCGACCTGGCCGGGTCCGCCCTTCATCCGCCAGCCGAGGTCCACCCGCTGGCCGGGCTTGAGCTCGATGTAGGCCATCGCGATGGGGCGGCCGTTCTCGTCGGTGTACAACGGCTCGAACCTCTTGCCGTTGAGCTCGAACTCGCTGATCGCGCCGTCGACCGGCGCGTAGATCCGCACGGTGACCAGCTGGCGACCCGGCTCGGTGCCGTAGACGCCGCCACCGGTGATGTAGGCGGGCAGGTCCGCGGCGTCGCGCGGGGCCACGGACTCCAGGTGGGCCTTCGCGGCGAACGCCTGCACGCCCTCGGCGCAGTACGTCGCGTCCACGTCGACGTCGTAGCGCAGGTAGTACGACATCTTCGCGCCGGTGGAGTCGTTGAGGGTGACGTCGACCTGGGGCGCGGTCACCCCCGGGTCGGTGACGAGCTCGCCGGCCACGGCGGACCCCGCCAGTAGCGCCTGCTCGTCGACGTCGAAGGAGTGCAGGTAGACCCGACGCTCGTCGGCGGCCCGCGACAGGGCGCGGAGCACGCCGGTCGGGTTCATTGTGCCGGTGGCGAAGCGCTCGAACGCCGCCGCCGCGACCTCGGCGAAGAAGGCGTCCTGCTGCCGCGGGTCCTCGAGCCGCTGGTAGGTGCCGCTGAGCAGCTCGTCCACCGCGTTGTCGCCGGTCAGGGTGACCCCGTCGACCGTGATCGGCCCGGTGGCATCGAGCACATAGGCGAGCGTCACCGCGTCGACCATCAGTACCCCGGCGAGCTCGTCGTCGGGGAACTCCTGCGCCCAACGGGCGCGCATCAGGTCGGCCGCACGGGGGAAGTCGGGCGTCATGTTGGCGTCGAGGAAGTAGCGCCCCAGCACGCCTTGGTACAACTGCCGCTCGGTCTTCGTCTCGGCGAGCACTGGCTGGTCGGTCCGGCCGAAGGACGCGCCTGTGACGTGGCGGGTGATCCCGAGGGTGCCGTCGGCGGCGCGCACCTCCGAGACCGCACCGGGCAGTCCCCCGGTGGCGCGGATCTCGGCGTTGTTCTGGAAGACCAGCAGGTAGTTGCGGTCGCCGTCTCCGCCGAGCATCGCCGGCAGCAGAGCGGCCGCGGTATCCGCGGCGCGCACGGCGCGGTCGGCGCGGGCGACCTCGTCGCGGAAGTCGGTGAACTGGTCGCGGAGGCGGGCGACGTAGCCCGACGCGTCCTGCGCCTGCAGGTCCTCGTGGGCCGCGGCCAGGGCAGCCCGGGCCGAGGCGACCGGCTCCTGCAGGGCGCGGACCGCATCGACGTCGACCGCGCCGCCATCGGGCAGCAGCCGGTCGAGGTCGTCGACCACGGCGACCAGCGGCGCGATCCCGTCGCGGGCCAGGTCGTCGAGGACCCGGCTGGTGACCCGGACGCCCGAGGCGTCGTCACCGAACCAGGGCACGTGCGTCAGCAGCGACCAGGTGGGACCGGCGGTCCGCTCGGCGGCGCGACCGCTGGCCGTCTGCACTGCGTCGAGGGCGGCGGCGGTTCGCGCGGTCTGCCCGGCGTCGAGCGACGACTGGAGAGCGCGGGCGCCGGCGACGGCGTCGTTCAGGTCGCGCTGCACCTGCCACGCCTGCCAGGCGCACCAGGCGGCGAGCAGGAGCGCGACCACGGCGGCGCCGACGGCGGCCAGGCGGATCGGCCGGGGGCTCAGCATGGGTACAACCACTTCATCTCTATCCCGAGGCGAGCCGCGGGCGACCGGAGGCCGGTCCCACGACTCAGGACGCTGCAGAGGGCCCCGGGCACTGCCTCGGGGCCCCCTGCGGCACTTCTATCGGGCGTCGGCGAGACGCCCAGGGCTCATCCGCGTCGCGGAGAGATTCAGCGCTTGTTGGACTTCACAATGACCGTGAAGTCGTCCGAGCTGTTGCGCTGGTTGACGACACCGCGGAAGGTGGCGACGCACTTGTACTTGCCGGGCTTCGCCAGCTTGATCGTGGTGTTGCCGTTGCCGAAGCGGCCCAGCTCGATCGTCTTCTGGATGCCGCCGGGCTTGCAGTTCACGACGACCTTGCCCTGCGGCTTGGTGGTGCTGTACCTGATCTTCACGTTCGCCTTGATCTTGAACGCCTTGCCCGCCTTCACCTTCTTGGGCGCCTTGGCCGCAATCTTCGAGTCCAGGCACGCCGCCGGGTAGCCGCAGTAGGCGTGGGCGGTGCCGGTCGTGGTGCCGACCAGGCCGAGGGTCATCATCGCGGCGGCGAGCAGGCCGACGATCAACTTCTTCATCCGGGGGGTCCCCTTAGTTCGTTGCGAGCACGAGCACGCCCGGCTCGTGGAGCCGGGCTAACGGGAATGAGTATCACCGGCGCGTCATCAAAGTTGGGGTTAATTTCAGAGAGATCGTACGGCACGGTGCAGACGTAGCGGCTTCGTTGCACGGCCGTTACCCAAGGCGGGACATAGTCCCGGTCGGCGGTTGAGGCGCGCGCGTGTGGGGTACGCCTCGAGCCACCTCGGCCGCCCGTTGATCGACGCGGGTGGGCGTCAGCGGCAGACGGCCGCCACGGTGCCCGCGTCGCTCCCCTGCTCGACCGACGGGGTGACCCACAACGCGGCGTCGCCGTCCTGGCCGGGGCCGCCGCGCATCGTCCAGGCCAGGTCGACCTTCTGCCCCGGTTCCAGCAGGACGTAGAGCTCGGCCACCGGTCGGCCGGCCTGGTGGGTACGGCGCGCCTCCGTCGGCTTCGACGCCACCGTCATGCCCTTGATCCGCCCGCCGGCCGGGCCCATCACCCGGACCGTGACCAGCTGCGAGCCGGCATCGACGTAGCCGCGGCCGTTGGCCCCGGTCACGTAGGCGGGCAGGTCCGCCGCGTCGGCCGGCGCCGCCGACCACAGCCGCGCCTTCGCGCTGAAGCCCTGCACACCGTCGGTGCAGTAGGTCGCGCGGACGTCGACGTCGTACCGCAGGAAGTACGACATCTTCGCGCCCGTGGTGTCGTTCATCGTCACCGTGACCTGGGGCGCGGCCACGTCCGGGTCGGCGACCAGCTCGCCGGCGACCGGCGAGCCGGCCAGCGCGGCCTGCTCCTCGTCGTGGAAGGAGTGGACGAAGGCGCGGCGCTCGGCCACCGCCCGGGCCAGCGCCCGGACCGTGCCGGGTCCGTCGCCGGCCCCGTCGACGAAGTGCGCGAACGCCTTGGCCGCGACGTCGGCGAAGAAGTCGTCCTGGTCGGCCGGGTCGGGCAGCCGCAGGTAGGTGCCGTGCAGCAGCTCGTCGACGACGTTGTCACCGGTCAGGGTGACCCCGTCGACGGTGACCGGGCCGTTCTCCTGCAGCACGTAGCCCAACGTCACCGTGTCGATCAGGAGCACCGCGTCGAGCCGCTCGTCGGGAAAGGCCGCCTCCCAGCGGGCCCGCATCAGGTCCGCGGCCCGCGGCACGTCGGGCGTCATGTTCGCGTCGACGAAGTAGGTGCCGAGGATGTCGCCGTACTGGTCCCGCTCGGCCGGGGTCAGCGGCAGCACCGGCTCCGACGTCCGCCCCAGGCTGCTGCCGGCGACCTGGCGCCCGATCGACAGCGCACCGTCCTCGGCGTGCAGCGACATCACCGCCCCCGGCAGGCCACCGGTGGCGCGGATCTCGGCGTTGTTCTGGAAGACCAGCAGCGTGGTGCGCGGGCCGTCGGCGCCGAGCATGCCCGGCAGCAGGCTCATCGCGGTGCTCGTCGCCGTCATCGCCCGGTCCGCCTCCGCGACCTGGCCGCGGAACTCGGCGAACCGGTCGGCCAGGCGATCGGTGAAGTCCGAGTCGTCCTCGGCGCGGAGGGTGGCGTCGGCGTCGGCGAAGACGGCCTGCGCCGCGGCGACCGGCTCCGCGAGGTCGTCGACAGCGGCCAGGTCGACGCCACCACGGTGGGGCAGCATCTCCTTGACCCGGTCCGACACCTCGACCAGCGGCTCCAGCCCGTCGCGGGCGATGTCGTCCAGCACCCGGCTGGTGGTCCGTACGCCGTGCGCGTCGTCACCGATCCACGGCAGGTGCGTCAGCAGCGACCAGGTGGCGCCAGAGGTGCGCGCGGCGGCGTCGTCGCTGGCCGAGCGGAGGGCCTCCAGCTCGACGGCCGCCACGGCGGAGGCGTCGAGGTCCTCGTCGCCCCGCGCATCGGGCGCCGCGAGCGCGGCCCGCAGCGTCGTGGCGTGGTCGACGGCGTCGTCGAGGCTCCGGGCGACCGCGTACGCCTGCCACCCGCTCCACGCGGCGAGCCCCACCACGAGCACGACGACGGCAGCGCCGCCGAGGACGATCGGACGCTTGACCCGGCTGCTGGCGCGGATGGGGAGCCTCCTCGCGGTTCGCTGTCGTGAGCCTGAATCAGGTGTCGTCACGGCGCACCGCCCGGCCGGCCCCTGCTACTTCGCGCGGACGGTGAAGCCCTTCGTGCCCTTGGCCATCCCCGCGGGCGAGTAGGACGCGATGCAGGACCACATGCCCTTCCGCCACAGGCGCAGCCTGGGGTACGCCTTCTTCGCCTTCGTCTTGACCGTCGCCCAGCTCCGCGCCGTCGACTCGCCGTGCTTGCAGACGACGAAGACCGGGCCGGTGGCGGGCATGTTGCCGTAGGTGGCGACCTTCACCTTCGCGGTGAACGGCTTGGCCTTCGTGACCACGTTCGCCGCCTTGACCCAGGACACGCCCGCGTGCGGGCAGCCGGGGTAGGCCGGCAGGCAGGAGGCCTGGGCCGGGACGGATGCGGCGCCGACGAGGCCGGCGGAGACCAGCACGGCGGCGAGGAGTGCGACGATCACCTTCTTCATCGTGGTACCCCCGGGACGATGCACGGATGGGCGCCAGCGCCCACGAGACATCCAGCAGGCTGGCAGCACCCGCACGCCTGGGCGCACGCGAGCGGGCAAACATCCCCAAGGTCTGGGACGCGTCACCCGGCGTCGTATTCCGGCGTGTTGCGGTGCCGTGCCGGCACGGAAGCGCGTCAGCGCGTGGGGCGGAAGTGCTTCCCCACGTCGGGGTCGACGATCGTCTCCTGCGCCGCCGGCAGACCGTCGACCTCGAGGGCGGCGTCCGTCGCCGTGTTGCGCTTGAGCAGCGCCAGACCGATCGGGCCCAGCTCGTGGTGGCGGGCCGAGGAGCCCATCGCGCCGACGGGCTTCGCAAGGCCGGACTGGACGGTGATCGCGGTGCCCGGGGCGGGCAGCCGGTTCTCCGAGCCGTCCAGGTGCAGCAGCGTCAGCCGACGCGGCGGGCGGCCGAGGTTGTGCACCCGGGCCACCGTCTCCTGGCCGCGGTAGCAGCCCTTGTCCAGGTGCACCGCCGCCCACGGCGCCTCGCCCTGCAGCCAGCCGACCTCGTTCGGGATCGTCCGCTCGTCGGTGTCCACGCCGAAGCGGGGCTCGCCGCGCTCGATCCGCAGCGCCTCGAAGGCCCACAGGCCGGCCGCGGGACCGGCCGCGTCGGCGTACGCCGCCAGCTGGTCGCGGGGCACGAGGTCGTATCGACCGGTGGTTTCGAGGCTCGGCGCCGGGGCGCCTCGCACCTCAACCACCGGGGGTCGCCACATCGCGGCCACGTCGTCGACCTCGCCGACCTCGACGCGGGTCATGAACTTCATCCGCTCCAGGAACGTCACCAGCGCGGCGGCACGCCCCGGCTCGGTGTGCGCGGTGAACGCCTCGCCGTCGTCGACGCCGGCGAAGGCGTGCTCGACGTGCCCCTGCGGGCTCAGCACCAGCGCCTGCACCCACACCCCGGGCGCGAGATTCTCGAAGTACTGGGTGGTCAGCGAGTGCAGCCAGGTGAGCCGCTCGGGGCCGCTGACCCGGAACACGTCGCGGTGCGAGAGGTCGACGAACCCCTCGCCCGCGGCGAGCGCCTTCTGCTCGCCGTACAGGGAGCCGTAGTGGGCGGCCACCCCGGCGTCGATGCCGTCGCCGGCGACCGCCCCGGGAAGGTCCAGCAGGGGGCTGGGCTGGCTCGTCATGACTTCTCCTCGCACTGCTTGCGCTCACACTCCTGGCACATGCCGAACACCGTCAGGTGCCCCACATCAGGGGTGAACGCGTGGCGGGTGGTCAGTGATTCCACGAACCCGGCCGCCTCCTCCACGTCCACCGAGACCACCGTGCGGCAGCCCCGGCAGACCAGGTGGAAGTGCTCGTGGCCGGCCGTGGAGTGGTACGTCGGGGCCCGGTCGCTCAGGTGCGTGTGGCGCACCAGGCCGAGCTCCTCGAGCACCTCCAGGGTCCGGTAGACCGTGGAGGCGTTGACGGTGGACGCGGTCCTCTGCACGTGGGCGAGGACCTCGTCCGGGGTGGCGTGCCCCAGCTCGGTGACCGCGGCGAGGATCAGCTCGCGCTGCGGGGTCAGGCGGTAGCCCGAGTCACGGAGCCTGGCACGCCAGTCAGGCACGCTTGAGCCTCGCCCACAGGTGCGGCTGCAGCTCCTGGCCGACGGCGGCCATGTCGTAGGCGTAGAGCAGGTCGCCCTCGACGTTGCCGTACATGCGCTGGCCGCCGGCGACCTCCTTCGCGGTCTCGGTGAACCCGACCCCGGCGGTGTGCAGCTCGATCTTGCCGGCGTCGGCGTGGCCGTACCAGATCTCCGTGATGCCACTGGAGTGCGTGAGGACGAGCTCGAGCTTGCCGTCGCCGACGGCGCGCATGAAGCCGGTCTCCAGGGCCGCGTCGCGGACCTTCTCACCGTTCTCGTCGACGATCCACGACCGCGCGAAGTAGTGGAAGAACGGCCGACCGTCGTGGGTGAAGATCAGCTCCTGGCCGTACTGGAACTTGTCGATCGTCGGGTAGTCGCCGTGGCCGTTGCCCCGCCACGTGCCGAGGAGCCACGCGATCGGGCCGCAGTTGGGGTGCAGGTTGTCGGGGAGTTCGAACGCCACGTCGGCTGAGTCTAGTGGGGACCTACGCTGAGGCCATGACTCGCGAGCTCCTGGTCAAGGTCACCTGCGGCGACGAGGCGCCGGAGCGGCTCAACCAGGGCTTCACCGTGGCGGCCACGGCGGCCGCCTCCGGCGTACCGGTGTCGTTGTGGTTGACCGGCGACGCGACCTGGGTGGCCGTGCCGGGCCGGGCCGACTCGTTCTCGTTGGACCTGGCGACCCCGCTCGCGGAGCTGCTCGAGACGGTCCTCGAGCTCGGATCGGTCACCGTGTGCGGGCAGTGCGCCTCCCGCCGCTCGCTGGGCGAGGCCGACCTGGTGCCCGGCGCGAGGATCGCCGGGGCGGCGGCGTTCGTCGAGGAGGCGCTGCGCGACGGGGTGCAGGCGCTCGTCTACTGAGCACCGCCGGCCTGACAGAATCGCCGCCGTGCGAGCGGTGGTGCAGCGGGTCTCCTCGGCGTCGGTGACGGTCGACGGGCGGGTGGTCGGCGCGCTCGACTCCCCCGGCCTGCTGGTCTACCTCGGCATCACGCACTCCGACGGCCCGGATCAGATCGAGTGGATGGCCCGCAAGCTGCACGGCCTGCGGATCCTGCGCGACGAGCGGTCCCTCTCCGACACCGGCGCCGGCGCGCTGGTCGTCTCCCAGTTCACGCTGTACGGCGACGCGCGCAAGGGCCGCCGCCCTACCTGGGTCGCGGCGGCGCCGGGCCCCGTGAGCGAGCCGCTCTACGAGTCGGTGTGCGAGGCGTTGGCCGGGCTGGGCGTGCCGGTCTCCCGGGGCGTCTTCGGTGCGGCGATGGAGGTCGCCTCCGTCAACGACGGGCCGTTCACGGTGTGGTTGGAGACTCCCTGACCCGCCGGCACCACGGGGGCGCTCAGGCGACCGGCGTGCGCTCGACCAGGTGCCCGAAGACGATGCTGCGGTTGTCGGTGTGGAAGATCTCCGAGCAGGTGACCAGCGTGATCAGCCGCTTGCCGACGCCGGCCGGCGGCTGCACGCCGCCGTTGGGGTTCTTCGGGTTCGCCTCGAGCACCCAGGTCTCGGTGAACGGCAGGATCAGGTCCTCGCCCCCGCTGTCGAGCACGTAGGTGTACGTCGCCTTCCGGGTCTCCACGACCACCTCGTCGCCCGGGCGCAGGCTGGGGAACTCCGCGAACGGCTCACCGTGCGTCACCCGGTGCGCCGCCAGCACGTAGTTGCCGACCTTGCCCGGCTTGCCGGTGCCCTCGACGTGGCCGATGCCCGCGGCCAGCACCTCGTCGGTGGAGCCCTCCAGCACCGGTACGGCGTAGTCCTTGCCGAACCGTGCCACGTGCAGGATCGCGGTCGCGTCGCCGAAGTCCGTGGTCGCGGTGGCCCGGCCGGACTGCCACGCCTCCTCGATCTCCTGGGTGACCTCGTCCTGCTTCTGCGCGGACTGCCAGTTGGTGCCGTAGACCTGCCAGCCCAACCACCCCAGGAGCGACAGGCCCGTGGCGATCAGCAGCAGGCCGAACAGCATCAGGACCAGGCGTCCGCGCCGGCGCGGCGGCCTCCCGGGCGGGGCGGCGGTCTCCTCGGCGAGCGCGTCCTGGGTCACGCCCGCGACTCTACGTCGGCGCCCTCCGCGAGAAGGGCTTTCGTCACCGATCGGCGGGGCGCGGGGCGGCGGGAAAGGTCAGGCGATGCAGGACGGGCGGTGCAGGTCAGGCGGGGCGGCGGGTGAGGCGCAGGCCCAGCAGGTACATCTCGCAGCCCAGGCAGAACCCGAAGACCGCGTTGAGCAGCGCGGCGAACACCGCGAAGCCGGCGGCGACCTGGGCCAGCACCAGGGCGCCGGTCAGGTACCCGATCAGCGACAGCGTCGCGAAGACCAGCCCGACCGCCTGGGCGAACCGCGGCGGGCGCGGGTCCTCGAGCTCGGCCGGCGGGGTCAGCCGCGGACGCACGAAGCGGCGGAAGACGATGCCGGTCGGGGTGTGCTGGATGCCGGCGAAGACGCCGATCGCGAAGCAGGCGGCCTGCGCCGCCATGATCGCGGCGGAGACCGTCGCGTTGGGGCTGACCAGCGCGGCGGCCAGGATGACGACGGTGACGGCCGCGGTGAACCGGGGGCCGCGGGGGTCGATGCCGCTCACGCGGTCTCCTTCAGGTTGTCGAGGCTGCTCAGCGCGGCGAGCACCTGGTCGCGGCGCGGGGCGCCGGCGGCACGGGTGACCTCGGCGCCGTTCGGGTCGAGGATCAGCGTGGTCGGCGTACGTCGTACGTCGAGGGCCCGGACCAGGTCGAGGTGCTGCTCCGCGTCGACCTCGAGGTGCACGACGCCGTCCTCACGGGCGGAGACGTCGGCCAGCAGGACGCGGGTGGTGCGGCAGGGCGCGCAGAAGGCGGAGGAGAACTGCACGAGCGTCGCCCGCTCGCCGAGCACGGCGTCGGGCAGCGCGGCGGCGACCTGGGTCCAGGTGGTCGCGGGCGCGGCGGCTTCGAGGCTCGCTTCGCTTCGCACCTCGACCACCGAGTCCTCGGCGCCACGGAAGGCGCCGTCCGTCGTACGGCGGTAGAGGCCGAAGCCCACCGCGACGACGACCGCGAGGGCCAGCACAACGATTCCGGTCATGTCTCCTCCAACGTCGATGGCGGACCCCGTCATCCGGGATCCGCCATCGAACGCGTCACATCGGGTCTCTCACCCTCAGAGGGTGATGGTCACCTCGGCCACCGAGCCCACCGCGGCCTGGACGACGCGGTCGGTCGGGTCGGCCTTGGGGGCCAGGGTCCGCAGGGTCCACTGGCCCTCGCCGGCGAAGAACCGGAAGTGGCCGCTCGCCGAGGTCGGGACCTCGGCGGTGAACTCACCGGTCTTGTCGAGCAGCCGCACGTAGGCGTTCGGCACGGGCTCCTCGCCGCGCAGCACCTGGCCCTGGATCACGGCCTCCTTGGCGACGTTCACGCCGTCCAGGGAGAGCCCGCCCTTGGTCGCGCCGCACATCAGGCGTCACCCTTCTCGTCACCGAGCGCCACCGGGACGCCGACGAGGGAGCCGTACTCGGTCCAGGAGCCGTCGTAGTTCTTGACGTTCTCCTGGCCCAGCAGCTCCTTGAGCACGAACCAGGTGTGCGAGGAGCGCTCGCCGATGCGGCAGTAGGCGATGGTGTCCTTGCTCCAGTCCACGCCGGCCTCGGTGTAGATCTGGCGCAGGTCGTCGTCGGACTTGAAGGTGCCGTCGTCGTTGGCCGCCTTGCTCCACGGGACGTTCGCGGCGGTCGGGATATGGCCCGCGCGCTGCGCCTGCTCCTGCGGGAGGTGGGCCGGGGCGAGCAGCCGGCCGGCGTACTCGTCGGGGCTGCGCACGTCGACCAGGTTCTGGGTGCCGATGGCGGCCACGACCTCGTCGCGGAACGCGCGGATCGAGGAGTCCTGCTCCGTCGCGGTGTAGGTGGTCGCCGCGCGCTCGGGCAGCTCGTCGGTCAGCTCGCGGCTGTCCAGCTCCCACTTCTTGCGGCCGCCGTCGAGCAGCTTGACGTCGGTGTGGCCGTAGAGCTTGAAGTACCAGTACGCGTAGGCGGCGAACCAGTTGTTGTTGCCGCCGTACAGGACGACGGTGTCGTCGTTGGCGACGCCGCGGCTCGAGAGCAGCGCCTCGAACTGGGCCTTGTTGACGAAGTCGCGGCGGACCTGGTCCTGGAGGTCGGTCGTCCAGTCGAGCTTGATGGCGCCCTTGATGTGGCCCTTGTCGTAGGCCGAGGTGTCCTCGTCGACCTCGACCAGCACGACCTTCGGGTTGTCCAGGTTGTCCTCGACCCACTGGGCGGAGACGAGGGTGTTCTCGCGGCTCATTGCGTATCCCTTTGCAATCGTTTTCGAGTGGTGCGGGCCCTGGTGGCAGCGGGCCCGTCCGGGCTTGAGTACGCCGACACGGGGTCGCGGTCGCCGCGCTGGGGCGACGGGTGCGACGGGGTGCCAGGTCGGCGGTGACGCTGGATGACTGGCTCGGAGACGACGCGGGGTGGTCGTCGGGCGCTCTGGTCGCTGCCGGTTGCTGGCCGGTCGGCGTGGCGCCGGGAGTCAGTCGGGGCGGGCCGGTCCGTGGGGGCCGGCGGCCGGGAGGTGAACCCCGCTCAGCGCATGCGACACAGCGCCGAGGAGACGCGGCAGTTGTCCACCGCGCGGCGCTTGGTCAGCATGGTCGTGGGCATGGCGACAACAGTAGGGCCGAGGGCGGTCGTTCGCCCAATCGGGTTTCGCATCGTGAGACTGTTGCTCATATAATGAGATGCTGAGCGTGGAGCGGGCGGCTGATCTGGACGCTGGTTGCGTCGTCACATGTCGTTTGGCCCCTATCTCGGGCCGTTGGGGGGCCAATCCGCATGTGACGACACCAACGTCGGCGGCCCCTGTGGAGGGCGAGCACGCGACCGCCCGGAAGCCGGCAGCCTCGCGTGCGTGCTCCTCCACGTGACCCACCCAGCGGTGACCGCGCCTGTCGCGGTGGACCCCAGCGGCCAGCACGGCCCCACGAGACGGCAGGCCCGCGGGCCCCACTGGCGGCGCACCAGCGCGAACCGCTTCGTCCCCGCCACCGTGGACCCGACCCACCTCCAGCAGCGGATCGTCGAGGCAGTGGCGAGCGTCCCGGAGGGTTCCGCGGTCACCGGCTGGGCAGCCCTGGGGTGGGGTGGCGCGCGGTGGTTCGCCGGGACGACGGCGACCGGTCAGCTGCTGCCCGTGCCCATCGCACTGGACGACCACCGCCTCGCCGTCCGGCGTCCCGGCGTGCTGGCGTGCCACGACTGGCTCTTCGACGGCGAGGTGACGATGGTCGACGGGGTACCGATGACCGTCCCGGAGCGATCCCTCTCGTTCGCCGTACGACGCGCGCGGTCCGACCGGGCCGCGGTCGGGCTCATCGACATGGCGTACGCCTGGGACCTCACCGCGCCTGATCCCTTCTGGCTCCACCTCTCACGCCTCGGGGGTCGCCCCGGGATCCGCCGGGCGCGACGCGCGTTCGCGCGGGCGGAGGAGAACGCGTGGTCGCCGATGGAGTCGGTGATGCGATGCCTGTGGCGAGAGACCGGCCGCCCCCGACCGCTGAGCAACGCTCCGATCTTCGACCTCGCCGGGGATCACCTCCTCACCCCGGACCTGCTCGATCCGGTGGCCGGCGTCGCCGGCGAGTACGACGGCGCGGACCACGCCGGACTCGAACCGCGGCGGCGGGACCTGGACCGGGAGGACCTCTACCGGGAGCTCGGCATCGAGCTGGTCACGATGATGTCGACCGACCTGCGCGACACCACCGCATTCCTGACCCGCCTGCACCGGGCGTACGGCCGCTCGTCCGGCGGCCGGGGATCACTCCGCTGGACGCTCGACCACCCCGAGTGGTGGGTCGACACCTCGACGGTGGCTCGCCGCCGGGCGCTCTCAGCGAGCGAGCGGGCCGTCTGGCTTCGCTGGCGGCGCTGAGGTCCGACCGGGGTCATGGGCGGTCGACGTGCGTCGTCACATGCGGATTGGCCCCCACCACCGCCCGAGAGGGAGCCAAACCGCATGTGACGACGACAAACAGCGCCAGGTCAGCCGTGCAACAACCGCCGCAGGTCCTCGCGGTCGGCGTCGACCATCAGCCGCGCCAGGTCGGGCGCGAGCGTCGCCGGCTCCCACCCGAGCAACGACTTCGCCTTGGAGGCGTCACCGATCAGCGCGTCCACCTCGGCGGGGCGCTCGAACGCCTCGTTGTGCTTGACGTGGTCGGCCCAGTTCAGCCCCGCGTGCGAGAAGGCGGCGTCGCAGAAGTCGCGCACCGTGTGCCCCACGCCGGTGGCCAGCACGTAGTCGTCGGGGTCGTCGGCCTGCAGCATCCGCCACATGCCCTCGACGTACTCGGGAGCAAAGCCCCAGTCCCGTACGGCGTCCAGGTTGCCGAGCTCGACGTGGTCGGTGATCCCGGCCTCGATCGCGGCGACCGCCTTGGTGATCTTGCGGGTCACGAAGTTCTCCCCGCGCCGCGGCGACTCGTGGTTGAACAGGATCCCCGACACCGCGTACAGCCCGTACGCCTCGCGGTAGTTCACCGTCACCCAGTGCGCCTGCAGCTTCGAGGCGCCGTACGGCGAGCGCGGGTGGAAGACCGACGACTCGTTCTGCGGCGGCGGGGTGAGGCCGAACATCTCCGAGGTGGAGGCCTGGTAGAAGCGGCAGTCCAGGCCCGCGGCGCGGATCGCCTCGAGCAGCCGCAGCGTGCCGATCGCGTTGGTCGACGCGGTGTGGTCGGGCATCTCGAAGGAGATCTTGACGTGGCTCTGTGCGCCCAGGTTGTAGACCTCGTGGGGCTCGATCAGCCGGACCAGGTTGACCAGGCTGACCCCGTCGGTGAGGTCGCCGTAGTGCAGCGTCAGGTGCGGGTCGTCCTTGAGGTGGTCGATCCGACCACGGTTCAACATCGACGACCGGCGCACCAGGCCGTGGACGTCGTACCCCTTGGCCAGCAGCAGCTCGGCGAGGTAGGAGCCGTCCTGGCCGGTGATCCCGGTGATGAATGCGCGCTTCACGCGGCAGAGCCTACGGCGCGGGTGCCGCCGGCCCGCAGGTGTTCACGGATGCGGCCCGGCTCGCGACGCCTCAGCCGCCGGCGAACGGCGGCAGGAACTCCACCGCCACGCCGGCCGGGACCACCACGTCCCCGGGGTCGCGCGTGCCGACCGGCTGGTCTCCGAGCAGGACGGAGCAGACACCCAGTACGTCGCCGAGCCGACCGGGGTGGCGGTCGACCGCCGCCGCGCGCAGCGCCGCCAGGGTGACCGGCGCGGGCAGCTCGAACCCCTCCGACGCGGTCCCCGCGGCCGCCCGGGCCGCGGCCCAGTAGTGCACCTGGGTGAACTGCGTCTCACTCATCTCGGATTCACTTCCCCGTCACACGGATGTTTCGATAAAGTCCCCGGAACGGAAAACCGGCCGGAGCCCAACGTTGCGTTCTGGTCTCTCGGACGGCCATTTTGCCGCGATAGGAGACCATGGGATGAGCACTCTCCTTCTTCTGACCAGCGCGCTGCAACCCTCCGCCGAGGTACTGCCCGGTCTCGCCCTGCTGGGCCACCAGGTGAAGATCCTCCCCGCCGAGGGAAGCGCCCTGCTCGAGGCGCCCGAGTCCGACCTGCTCCTGGTCGACGGTCGCCAGGACCTCGCGAACGCCCGCGACCTCTGCCGCCTGATCCGCGCGACCGGCACCGAGGTGCCAGTGCTGCTCGTGGTCACCGAGGGCGGCCTGTCGGTCGTCACCCACGACTGGGGCATGGACGACGTCGTCCTGCACACCTGCGGTCCGGCCGAGCTGGAGGCCCGGATCAAGCTGGCCATCGGCCGGCTGGTCGCCGCCCGCGACGCCGCGGACCCCGAGGCGCACGTCATCCGCTCCGGCGAGGTGGTCGTCGACGAGGCGACCTACACCGCCAAGGTCGGTGGCCGCACGCTGGACCTGACCTTCAAGGAGTTCGAGCTCCTGAAGTTCCTCGCCCAGCACCCGGGCCGCGTCTTCAGCCGCCAGCAGCTGCTGCAGGAGGTGTGGGGCTACGACTACTTCGGCGGCACCCGCACCGTCGACGTCCACGTGCGTCGCCTGCGCGCCAAGCTCGGCGCCGAGAACGAGACGCTGATCGGCACCGTCCGCAACGTGGGCTACCGCTTCGTGCTCCCGTCGAAGGAGGCCGCCGCGGACGCCGCGCGGATCGCCGAGCAGGAGCACCAGGACGCCTGAGCGGGCCGACCGGTAGCGTGCCGGGGGTGTTCCTCACCGCCGACCTGCTCACCGGAGAGGCCGCCCTCGCGGCGATCCAGGGCGTACGACGCGCCTGCCGCCGTGAGGACGGTCGCGACCCGTTGGACGAGGCAGCGGACCTGTTGCTCAAGCACCACGGGATTTCCGGGATCGACGCCTGGGTGACCAGCGACGGCTTCGCGCTGCGCCACGACGGGAGTCTCGACGTGGCCGTCGCCCCGCGGGCCCGGGAGCACGGCCTCGGCGGTGCCCTGGCCGCCGCCGCGCTCGCGGCTCCCGGGCCGGTCACGGCGTGGTCCCACGGCGACCACCCGGCTGCGCGCGAGCTGGCCGCCGTGCACGGCATGGCTCGTGCCCGCGAGCTGTGGGTGATGCGGCGGTCGACCGCGCTCCCCCTGCCGGCGGTGGCGCTGCCCGCGGGGGTCAGCATCCGCGGGTTCGCCGGCGCCGACGACGTACCTGCCCTGCTGGCGGTCAACGCCGCCGCCTTCGCCACCCATCCCGAGCAGGGCTCGCTGGACGCCGCCGGTCTGGCCGAGCGGATGGCCGAGCGGTGGTTCGAGGCCGACGGACTGCTCCAGGCCTTCGACGCGGACGGCTCCCTGCTGGGCTTCCACTGGACCAAGCGGCACGACGCCGACCACGGCGAGGTGTACGTCGTCGGGATCGCGCCGCAGGCCCAGGGACGCGGCCTGGGCCGCGCGCTCACCATCGCGGGGCTGGATCACCTGGCCCGCCGGGGCGTCAGGGAGGTCCACCTCTACGTCGAGGCTGACAACGCGCCCGCGAGGCGGCTCTACGAGGGCCTCGGGTTCGACCACGCAGCGGTCGACACGCACGTGCAGTACGCCCGTCCCTGAACCGGGACTTTGTCCGTGACATGTTGTCCGGGAACCGGGGGCAATCATCCCTAACCGTGGGTAGCATCACGGCTCATGACGTTCCTCACTGACGGCGGACGGGACCCTGGGGAGTCCGGCGTCGGGGAAACCGGACGACTGCGCGGGCGCCGTGGGCGCCGCTGGGGCCGGGACACCTCCGTGGAGAAGGGCGACCAGGGTCGCCCTGACGGCGACGCCACCCCCGGCGACGCTGGCACGGACGCTGGTGCGGACGCCGCGGCCACGCCACCCCCCACGCCGACCCCCGGGCCGACCCCCGCGCCGACCCCCGCGTCGGCCTTCGCCTCGGTCTTCGCGCCGCCGACCGACGGTGCCACGCGCACCGACACCAGTGAGCTGCCGGCGGTGCCCGCCGAGGCCTCGACGCCGGAGGCCTCGAGCGAGGACGCCTGGGCGCGCCTGATCAACCGCTCCGTCGCCCTGGGCCGTACGTCGGCTCCCGCGGATGCCGCCGTCTCCACCGGGGGGAGCCCGGCGGAAGCCACCGACCAGGGAACCCTCAGCGACCGGATCCACCGCCTCCGGGCCGGCATGTCGGCCGGGACCGCGGAGCTGCCGACGTCGCCGATCGCTCGACTCAGCGCGACCCAGGCACAGCTGGCGGCCGACGATGCGGCCGCCGCCGTCGCCGACGCCACGGACGAGGCCGAGCAGGACCGGGCTGGGTCCTCGGCGCCGCCCGAGCCGCCCGAGCCGTCCGACGAAGCCGACGCGGCGACCGCGGACGAGGATGCGGTCGCACCCACCGACACCGTCGAGCGCGTCCGACCCGCCGCCCCGCTCCCACGCTCCGCCCTCGACGACGTGGCGGACTCCGCGGAGGTCGAGCACGCCGAGGTCGAGCACGCCGAGGTCGAGCACGCCGAGGTCGAGCACGCCGAGGTCGAGCACGCCGATGACGGCACCGCGGTGGACGACACCGAGGACGTGGCGGCTGCCGAGGACGGGGCGGCTGCCGAGGACGGGGCCGCGCCGATGCGAGCCGCCCGCCCCACGTTCGAGGAGGACCCGCTCACCGGCGACATCCCGGCGACCCTCCTGCACGACGAGCCAGACGCGGACACCGCCCGCGACGCACACGGCGACGCACATCCCGCCGTCGCCGAGCCCCACGACGAGCCGCACGACGAGCCGCACGACGAGCCCGCGGCCCACGACAACCAGACCGTCTCGGACATCGCACATCCCGGAGTGGACGCCGAGCACGGCGTACCGCTGGACGGCGAGGCCCCGACGGCCGCCGCTGGGACGTCCCCATCGCCCGAGGAGCGCCCGATGGAAGAGCTGACCGCCACCATGCCCGAGGACCTGATCGACACCGACCTGGAGTCCGACGTCGAGATGCCCGACGGCCTCGCCGGGTCCGAGGCCCCCGCTCCGCTCCCGGCCGAGGAGGTCTTCGCGGCCGCCGCCGAGGTGGCCGAGCCGCTCAGCGGCGAGGCCGCCAAGCAGGCCGAGGCCGTCGCCGCGCAGGCCGCCCGTCTGCGCCGGGACGCGGAGCTGGCCGCGGCCGAGCAGGCAGCCGAGCGCCTGGCCGCCGAGGAGGCCGCCCAGCGTGCCGCCGAGGCGCGTGCCGAGGCCGACCGCCTCGCCCAGGAGCAGGCCGGCGTCGCCGCGGAGGCGCACCGCGCCCGCGTCGAGGCCGAGACCCTGGCCCGCGCCGAGGCGCTGGCCCGCGAGGCCGCCGAGCGCGCCGCGCGTGAGCGCGCCGAGCTCGCCGGCGCGGAGGCGGCCCGTCGCAGCGAGGCCGAGCGCAACGCGATCGAGCAGGCGGAGCGCGCCGCCGCCGCGCACGCCGAGCGGGAGGCCGCGGAGGCCCGCGCCCAGGCCCAGACCGAGCTCGCCGAGCAGGCCACGATGGCCCGCCAGGAGGCCGAGGAGACCGCCCAGCGGTTCGCGGCCGAGGCACAGCGGGCCTACGAGGAGCGGGCGATGGCCGAGGAGCGGGCCCGCGCCCTGGCCGAGGCCGCTGCGTCGTCGGCCGCCGAGCACGCCGAGTTCGCGCGCCGAATGCTGCAGGAGCGCGAGGACGCCGAGCGTACGTCGGCCGAGATCGCCGCGGCCCGCACGCTGGCCGAGGAGGCCGCGCGCCAGCAGGCGGCGCTGGCCGCGCAGGCCAACGAGGCAGCCGTGCTCGCCGAGGAGAGGGCTCATGCTCTCGCCGAGCAGGCAGCGGAGCATGCCGAGCTGAGCAGGCTCGCCGCCGAGGGTCGCGCCGCCGCCGAGGCCGCCGCGGAGGAGCATGCGCGGCTGGCCCGCGAGGCCCACGAGGCGCGGAGCATCGCCGAGGAGGCCGCCCGCCAGCAGGCCGAGCTGGCGATGATCGCACTGGAGTCCTCCGAGACCGCCGAGCGGCGGGCCAGGGAGGCCGCCGAGCTGGCCGAGGAGCAGACGGCCGCGCGCGTCGCCGCCGACGCCGACGCCGCCGCCCAGGCACGGCTCGCCGCGGAGGCCCACGAGGCCCGCCGCACCGCCGAGGAGGCGGCCGCCGCTCAGGCGCGGCTCGCCGAGGAGGCGGTCGAGGCGCGCCTCGCGGCGGAGCAGGCGGTCCAGGCCCAGATCGCGATCGCGCTCGAGGCCCAGGCCTCCGCTGCGCTCGCCCACGAGTCGGCCGCCGTCGCGGCGGAGGAGCAGCGCGCGACCGCGGCCGCGCTGGCGGCCGCCGAGCAGCGCGCCGCGGAGGCCCACCGGGCCCGCGCCGCCGCCGAGGAGCGGGCCGTCGAGACGCTGGCCCGGCTGCACGCCACCGCGCAGGACCACCAGGAGTCGCTGGCCACCCTGCGCCGCGAGCTGGTCGCGGTGCAGGAGCAGCTGCTCGCCGCCACGAGGGCGCGTGCCGAGGCGGAGCGGGCGGCCACCGAGCAGGCGCTGGCGCGCACCCAGGCCGAGGCGCGGACCGCCACGCTGGTGCTCAAGCACGAGGAGACCCTGGTCGGGCTGCGCGGCGAGGGCGACGCCGACCGCGCCGAGGTCGCCGAGGAGGAGCGCGCGCGGGCGATCGCGGAAGCGAGGGCCGCGGAGATCGCGCTGGAGGAGGCGGAAGCCCGCGGGGCCGCTCAGGTCGAGGAGCACGAGGCCGCGCTCGCCGAGATGCGGCGTACCGTCGATGCGGAGCGTGACGCCGCCGTCGAGGAGGCGCGCGCCGAGGCCGCGGCCCGCGCCGACGCGGAGGCCCGGGTGGCCGAGCTGGAGCAGCAGCTCGAGCGAGCCGCAGCGGCGCCGCTCCTGGCCCCGGATCCGCTCGAGGAGATCGACGCGCTCCCCGAGATCGAGGGGACCGTCGAGCCTGACGTGCTGGACCTGGGCGACGTCGCCGAGGACCTGGACCACGAGATGGACGAGGACCTCCGCGAGGAGGCCGCGTTCACCCCGGAGCTGGTCGCCCTGGTGGAGGAGCCGGCCGTGCTCCCCGCCGCCCTCGCCACCGACGAGGACGACGCGCTCCAGGCCGACGCGCTCCAGGCCGACGCGCTCGACGAGGACGCGCTCGACGAGAACCTCCACGTGGACGAGGACGCGCTCGACGAGAACCTCCACGTGGACGAGGACGCGCTCGACGACTACCTCTACCTGGACGAGGACGTCGAGGACCCCGAGACCGACGAGCCCGAGACCGAGGCGCTCGCGCCGGCGGAGCCCGAGCAGGAGGCCGCCGAGGAGGCCGCCGAGGGGCCGGCCACGCCGAGCCTTCTGGCGCAGTGGCTCGCGCGCCGCAACCTGGAAGCCGCTCAGGCGCTGGACACCGCGCCCGGGGACCACGAGGTCGAGGCCGACCCCGAGGATCGGGATGCGCACGGGTCCGTCGAGGATCTGGCCGCCGAGGAACGGGCCGTCGAGGACCGGGCCGTCGGGCTCGAGGAGGACGCCGAGGCGACCGGGGCCGAGGTCGAGGAGGTCGAGGCCGGCGAGGTCGAGGCCGAGGAGGTCGAGGCCGAGGAACAGGTCGAGGTCGACGCCCCGGACGAGGTCACCGTCGAGGCCCCTGTGGAGGGCATCACCGGCGACGCCACCGCCGCGGACGCCGCCGTCGCCGAGCCCGCCACCGAGCCCGCCACCGAGGCAGACAGCGCGGCAGACAGCGCGGCAGACAGCGCGGAAGGCACCGCGGCCCCGTCCCCCGACGCCTACGGCGAGCCGGTGCGCAAGCAGCCGTACCACTCCAAGCGCGGACTGGACATCCTGCTGCCGGTCGCGATCATCGCGGCGCTCGCCTGCGCGGCCGTGGTCGGCCGGATGGCGGTCGAGCGCACCCTGACCTCCGACCCGGGGCTCGCCGGCGTCATGACCGTGACCGCCGCGGCGCTGCTGCTCTACGCGATGCGCCTGGGCGGCAACTCGCGCAGCGTCGACATCGACGAGTACGGCCTGCTCAAGGTGACGGCGGGCGACTCCTCCACCAAGTTCGACCTGACCAACCCGAACACCCAGATCGAGCAGGTCGGCACCCCCGGCCGCCGCGGCTGGCGGGTGATGGTGATGCGCCGCGGCATGCCGCCGGTGGCGATCGACGCCCGCTCGGTCCAGGCCTCCCTCTTCCTCGAGGCGGTGCACCAGTGGCGTCCGGAGCTGTAGACGAGGACCCAGCAGCCCTCCGCGCTCGGGTCACCGATCTCGCGGAGCGGCTGAGCGCCGCCGAGGCCGAGATCGCCCGGCTCTCCGCGGCTCTCGACGCCGTCCGGGCGGCCCAGCCCGGGCCGGGCGGCCACGTCGACCCGTACGGGGAGGTCGGGCAGCCGCCCGCCTTCAGCGAGCGCGGCGCGGACGCCCGGGACACCATCGACCTGTTCGACCCCGACGGGGCGAGCGACGGCTCCGACCCACTGGCCGGCGACGGCAGCGACCCGCACGTCCTGTCCAGGATCCTGGCCGGGACGGCCGTCCTCGCCGGCCTGGTGACGCTGCTGGCGATGCGCACCGGCACGCTGCTCTCGCCGTTCGGGATCGTGATGGCCCTGGTCACCGTGGGGCTGGCGTGGGCGGCCGCTCGAACCCGGGTGGTGCCGGTCGAGGTGTCGGTGACCCGCGGCATCGTGCACATCCAGAAGGGCGACTCCACCCACCGCTTCGACGTGCGCGACTCCTCCGCGACCGTCGTGGAGATGGTCGGCCGCCCGGGCGATCCCGGGTGGGAGCTGCGGTTCTACCGCCGCGGGCTGGACCCCTTCGTGATCGACGCGAGCATGGTCGACGCCCACGACCTCGTGGGCCAGCTGCGGGAGTGGCGTCCCGACCTCTGACGGCTCGGATTTGCGGGGTCGAGGCTCGCCCTCCTCGCACCTCGACCGCCGGAGGGTCAGGGGCGCAGCGCCTCGCGCAGCCGGTCCGCGATCTCGGCCACCGCGGCCGGGCTGGTCCGACCGGCGCCCACGATGTTGAGGAAGCCGTGGATCTGGTCGTCGAACCGACGACACTCCACGCGGGCGCCGGCGCTGGCCAGCCGGTCGGCGTAGTCCTCCCCCTCGTCGCGCAGCGGATCGAAGCCCGCGGTCGCGACGTAGGCCGGCGCCAGGCGGGCGGGCAGGTCGGCGTACCGGAGGTTGACCCGCTCGTCCTTGCGGTCGAGGTCGGTGGGGAGGAAGGTCTCCGTGGCCAGCCGCATGAACTCGTCGGTCAGGTAGAGGTCACGGTTGAAGAGGCGGTAGCTCTCCGTGTCGTGATCGGTGCAGGCCACCGGGTAGACGAGCAGCTGGAAGGCCAGCGGCGTGCGGCGGCGGGCGGCGCACACGGCCACCCACGCCGCGAGGTTGCCGCCGGCGGAGTCACCGCCGACCGCGAGCCGGCCCGGGTCGACGTCGATCTCCGCGGCGTGGTCCAGCACCCAGGCGTACGCCGCCTCGGCGTCGTCGAAGGCCGCCGGGAAGGGCGCCTCGGGCGCGAGTCGGTACTCGACCGCCAGCACCGGCACGCCGGAGCGCTCGGCGAGCACCCGGCACGGGGCGTCGTGGGTCTCCAGGTCGCCGTAGAGGAAGCCGCCGCCGTGGAAGAAGAGCAGCAGCGGGCCCGGCGCCTCGGCGTACCCCGTGGGCAGGTAGCGGCGCGCCGGCAGCCCGGCGACCGTGAGGTGCTCGACGGCGCCGACCGGCTGGTGGCCGCGGACGAGCGCGGTGTGCTCACGCATCGCCAGCCGCCCCTCGGCGATCGGCAGGGTCTCGGCGCCCGGCATCCGCAGCAGCCGCTGCAGGCGCAGCGTGAGCTGGGTGTCGGGGGCCAGCGTCTGCCCGTCGAGCCGCAGCGGAGGCCCGGCGACCGCCCGCAGCAGCGGCGCCGGCAGGGCGAGCAGCGCTCGCAGGGAAGCAGCCTCGAACCTCGTCCGCAGGGTCACGCGCAGCAACCTACCGGCGGGTCACCCACCTGTGGGCCGGTCGTCATCTTTGCCGTCACCCACTGTTCACCCGGAGATGCCAAACTCGTGGACATGACGGCGGAGATGCGCGAGGACCCCACACCGATCCCCGCGGACTCCCCGCCGAGCTCCGCCCCGGCCCTCGCCGAGCCGGCGGAGCAGACGGACGCGCAGCCGCCGATCGAGGAGTTCCACAACCGGTTCCTGGATCGCGAGCTCTCCTGGCTGCGGTTCAACGAGCGGGTGCTGGAGCTGGCCGAGGACGAGTCGATCCCGCTGCTCGAGCGCGCCCGCTTCCTGGCGATCTTCACCAGCAACCTCGACGAGTTCTTCATGGTCCGCGTGGCCGGTCTCAAGCGGCGGATCGCGACCGGCCTGGCGGTCCGCGCGGCCTCCGGCCTGATGCCCCGCGACGTCCTCGAGCAGATCTGGGAGACCAGCGGCGAGCTCAGCCAGCGGCAGGCGGCGCTGTTCCGCGACCGGATCAGCCCCGAGCTGTCCCGTGAGGGGATCCACCTGGTGCGCTGGGCCGACCTGGACGCCGACGAGCAGCGCACCTGCAAGACGCTCTTCAGGAACCGGATCTTCCCGGTGCTCACCCCGCTGGCCGTCGACCCCGCGCACCCCTTCCCCTACATCTCCGGCCTCTCCCTCAACCTGGCCGTCGTGGTCCGCAACCCGCGCACCGGCAAGGAGCACTTCGCCCGGGTGAAGGTGCCCTCGAACTTCGAGCGGTTCATCCCGCTCGGGAACGCCCGGTTCGTGCCGCTGGAGGACGTCATCGGCGCGCAGCTCAAGCGGCTCTTCCCGGGCATGGAGGTGGTCGAGGCGCACACCTTCCGGGTGACCCGCAACGAGGACCTCGAGGTCGAGGAGGACGACGCGGAGAACCTGCTGGCCGCCCTGGAGAAGGAGCTGCTGCGCCGCAAGTTCGGTCCGCCGGTCCGCCTCGAGGTGGAGGAGTCGATCACCCCCTCCGTGCTGGAGCTGCTGATCTCCGAGCTGGACATCGGCACCGAGGAGGTCGTCCGACTGCCCGGCCCGCTGGACCTGCGCGGCCTGCACGGCATCGCCGACCTGGCGCGCGAGGAGCTGAAGTACCCGGCGTTCCTGCCCTCCACCCATGTCCGGCTCGCCGAGGTGGAGTCGGCCGCCCCGGTCGACGTCTTCAAGGCGGTGCGCCGTCGCGACGTGCTGCTGCACCACCCCTACGACTCGTTCTCCACCTCGGTGCAGCGCTTCATCGAGCAGGCCGCCGCCGACCCGCACGTGCTCGCGATCAAGCAGACGCTGTACCGGACCTCGGGCGACTCCCCCATCATCGACGCCCTGATCGACGCGGCCGAGGCGGGCAAGCAGGTGCTCGTGCTGGTCGAGATCAAGGCCCGCTTCGACGAGCAGGCCAACATCCGGTGGGCCCGCAAGCTGGAGCAGGCCGGCTGCCACGTGGTCTACGGGCTGGTCGGCCTCAAGACCCACTGCAAGCTGGCCCTGGTGGTCCGCGACGAGGCGGACGGGATCCGCCGCTACGCCCACATCGGCACCGGCAACTACAACCCGAAGACCTCCCGGCTCTACGAGGACCTCGGCCTGCTGACCACCAACCCGGAGATCTGCGAGGACGTCGCGCACCTGTTCAACAACCTCTCCGGCTGGTCCCGCAACGCGCAGTACGAGCAGCTGCTGGTGGCGCCGGACTCGGTGCGCAGCGGCCTGATCGACCTGATCGACGCCGAGATCGAGCACCACCGCGCGGGGCGCCCGGCGCGGATCCGGATCAAGGCGAACTCGATCGTCGACGAGCAGCTGATCGACGCGCTGTACGGCGCGTCGCGGGCGGGGGTCCCGGTGGACCTGCTGATCCGCGGCATCTGCGCGCTGCGGCCCGGCGTACCGGGGTTGAGCGAGAACATCGAGGTCCGCTCGATCCTGGGCCGGTTCCTTGAGCACAGCAGGGTGTTCTGGTTCGCCGGAGGCGGCGACCCCAGCGCCTGGATCGGCTCCGCGGACATGATGCACCGCAACCTCGACCGCCGGGTCGAGGCGATGGTGCGGCTGCCCGGTGAGGAGTCGAAGCGGTCGGTGGGCGAGATGCTGGACCTGGCCTTCGCCGCCGACACGCAGGCCTGGGTGCTGGCGCCGACCGGCGAGTGGCACCGCAACGCGGGCTCGGTGCACCTCCAGGAGACCCTGATCGAGGCCCACCGACACACCACCCGGCCGATCAGCTCCGCGCCGAACCGCGACCGCTGACCGGGATCACGCGCTCGCACTGAGGCGTCGCACCCCCGCGACACGCCGCGTTGCGGGGCCACCCACCTGCGCGTCGCCCGGGGGGTGGGCTGGAACACATGCTCCCCGAATCTCGGCGGTTTGCGTTCTCCTGTTCGTCACCCCCTAGCATGAGTCCGTTCGTCTCCGCCTCTACGGGAGTCACTGTGGGTCTGCGTCTGCGTCCTGTCGATACCTCTTTCTACGACCTCTTCACCGAGTCGGCTCAGCACCTGGTGAAGGGCGCTGCGCTGCTTGCCGAGATGCTCTCCGAGTCCTCGGACAAGCCGGACGTCGCCGAGCGGATGCGTGCTGCCGAGCACGCCGCCGACGAGACGACGCACGCGATCATCAAGAAGGTGAACAGCACCTTCGTCACGCCGTTCGACCGCGAGGACATCTACGACCTCGGCGCCGGCCTCGACGACGTGATGGACTGGATGGACGAGGCCGTCGACTTCATCCTCCTCTACGAGGTGGACACCATCCCGGCCGAGCTCTCCGAGCAGGTCGAGGTCCTCCAGCGCTGTGCCGAGCTGACCGCGGACGCGATGCCGCGGCTGCAGTCGATGAAGTCGCTCGAGGACTACTGGATCGAGATCAACCGCCTCGAGAACACCGGCGACCGCAACCACCGGCGCACGCTGGCCAAGCTGTTCTCGGGTGAGTACAAGACGATCGAGGTCCTGAAGCTCAAGGACATCGTGACCTCCCTCGAGGGCGCCATCGACGCGTTCGAGAAGGTCGCGAACACCGTCGAGCAGATCGCCGTCAAGGAAAGCTGAGCGGGTGGACGTCACCCTTGCGATCGTCATCCTCGTCGTCGTCGTAGCGCTGGTCTTCGACTACACCAACGGGTTCCACGACGCTGCGAACGCGATCGCCACCTCGGTCTCGACGCGCGCCCTCACGCCGAGGATCGCGCTCGCGTTGGCCGCGGTGATGAACTTCGTCGGCGCCTTCCTCGGCCAGAAGGTCGCCCAGACGGTGAGCGACGTGATCAGCCCACCTCAGGACAACCACGGCCTGATCATCGTCTGCGCCGGCCTGTTCGGCGCGATCGCCTGGAACCTGATCACCTGGTACTTCGGGCTGCCCTCGTCGTCCTCGCACGCGCTGATCGGCGGCCTCGCCGGCTCCGCCATCGCGGCCGGCGTGACGGTCAACTGGGACACGGTGCTGAACAAGGTCGTGATCCCGATGCTCCTGTCCCCGCTCTTCGCCTTCGCCGCCGGCTTCGCCGTGATGCTGGCGCTGCTGTGGCTCTTCAAGCGTGCCAACCCGCACCGGGCCAACCGCGGCTTCCGCATCGCGCAGACCTTCTCGGCCGCCGCGATGGCGCTGGGCCACGGCCTGCAGGACGCCCAGAAGACGATGGGCGTGATCTTCCTGGCGCTGCTCACCGGCGGGTACGTCTCCGCCGGCGACCCGCTGCCGATCTGGGTCATCGTCGCCGCGGCCGCCGCGATCTCGGCCGGCACCTGGGCAGGCGGCTGGCGGATCATGCGGACGCTGGGCCGGCGGATCATCCACCTCGACCCGCCGCAGGGCTTCGCCGCGGAGACGGTGGCGGCGTCGGTGCTCTACACGACGGCCTTCGTCTACTCGGCGCCGATCTCGACGACCCACACGATCACCTCCGCGGTGATGGGCGTCGGCGCGACCAAGCGGCTCTCGGCCGTCCGTTGGGGCGTCGCGCGCACGATCCTCGCGGCGTGGGTGCTCACGTTCCCCGCGGCCGCCGCGGTCGCCGCCGCGAGCTACTACCTGCTGCACGGCCTCACCGGTATCTGACCGAGCCCGTCCGGCTCCGTCCAACTCCACAGGCCCGATCGCCTCGGCGGTCGGGCCTGTCGGCTTCTCAGCCCTCGGTCGTGAGCGAGTACCCACGGCCGCGGACCCGGCGGATCTCCGCCGCGCCCTCGAGCCGCGCCCGGAGCCGGGTCACGTGCATCGCGATGGTGCTGCCGCTCACCCGGCTCTCCTCGCTCGGACCCCACAGGGCGACCCGCAGCTCGTCGTCGGAGACCACCTCGGGGGCGCGCAGCATCAGCGCCCGGAGCAGCTCGAACTCCTTGAGCGGCAGGTCCGGCTGGCGCTCCCCCGCGACGCTCACCCGGTACGCCGCCGCGTCGAGCTCGAGCGGCCCGACCGTGACGTGCGCGTGCTCCTCGAGCGCCCCCGGCGTGGCGACCAGCAGCTCCCACAGGTCGCCGGCCCGGTAGGGGCGGCTCACCCAGGTGCTGGCGCCGGCGACCAGCAGGCTGCCGGCGGACTCGCCGGCGACCCCGTCCACCGCGGCGATCACGTAGGGGGACCCGTGGCGCCGGATCGTCGTCACGAACTCCTCGGCGGGGATCCCGTGCGCGGTGGGCGCCACCACGACGGCGTGCGGGTCGGTGCGCCCGAAGGCGACCAGCGCGTCCGTGGTCGAGTGCACCCAGGTGACGTGGACCCCGCGCCCGGCCATCGCGTCGCTGAGGTCCTGGCGCTCCTGGTCGGGGTCGACGACGAGCAGCTGCGCGCCCGCCGCCTCCGCCCAGCGGTGCAGGTAGCTGCGCACGGCTGCCCGCCGCGTTGATCCAGTCCCGACAGTCGCCGGTCGCGTATCACGGCCAGGCGAGCTGCTCATGGCTCAGCCGAAGCGACCCGAGATGTAGGCCTCGGTGGCCGGGTCGTCGGGGTTGGCGAACATCTTGGTGGTCGGGTTGAACTCGACCAGGTGGCCGGGCTCTCCGGTCGCCTTGAGGTTGAAGAAGCCGGTGTCGTCGCTGACCCGTGCCGCCTGCTGCATGTTGTGGGTGACGATGACGATCGTGTAGTCGGACTTGAGCTCGTGGATCAGGTCCTCGATCGCGGCGGTGGAGATCGGGTCGAGCGCCGAGCACGGCTCGTCCATCAGCAGCACCTCCGGCTCGACGGCGATCGCCCGGGCGATGCACAGCCGCTGCTGCTGGCCACCGGAGAGGCCCATGCCGGGCTTGCCGAGGCGGTCCTTGACCTCGTTCCAGAGGTTGGCCCCGCGCAGCGACTTCTCGACGATGTCGTCGGCCTCGGACTTCTTCATCCGCTTGGCGTTCAGCTTGTTGCCGGCCAGGACGTTGTCGTAGATCGACATCGTCGGGAACGGGTTCGGCCGCTGGAAGACCATGCCGATCTGGCGCCGCACCGCCACCGGGTCGACGCCCGGACCGTACAGGTCGTGACCGTCGACCACGATCTTGCCCTCGACGCGGGCCCCCGGGATCACCTCGTGCATCCGGTTCAGCGAGCGCAGGAAGGTGGACTTGCCGCAGCCCGACGGGCCGATGAAGGCCGTCACCGCCCGCGCACGGACGGACATGTTGACGCCCTCGACCGCGAGGAAGTCGCCGTAGTAGATGTTGACGTCGGAGACGTCGATGCTCTTGGCCATGGGTGGGTTCCTTCTCTAGGCCGGGTCAGCGGCCGGTCTTGGGGCTGAAGATCTTGCCCAGCAACCGGGCGATCAGGTTGAGGGTCATCACGATCACGACCAGGACGAGGGCGGCGCCCCAGGCGCGCTGCTCCTGGATCTCGGCGTACTTGCCGCCCTGCGTCACGCTGGAGTAGATGAACACCGGCAGCGTCATCATCCGGTCGGAGAAGACGTTCCAGTTGGTCACCGTGGTGCTGCCGGCGATGATCAGCAGCGGCGCGGTCTCACCCGCGACCCGGGCGATGGCGAGCGTGACGCCCGTGGCGATGCCGCCGAAGGCGGTCGGCAGGACGACCTTCACGATGGTGCGCCACTTCGGCACACCCAGCGCGTACGACGCCTCGCGCAGCTCGTCCGGCACCAGCTTGAGCATCTCCTCGGTGGCGCGGACCACGATCGGGACCATCAGCACCGAGAGCGCCAGCGCGCCGCCGAAGCCGGAGCGGTAGGCGGGGCCGAAGGTCAGCGTCAGCAGCGAGAAGGCGAACAGGCCGGCGACGATGGACGGGATGCCGGTCATCACGTCGACCAGGAAGGTCAGCACCCGCGAGAGGCGGTTCTTCTTGCCGTACTCCACCAGGTAGATCGCCGCCATCACACCGACGGGGACCGACATCACGGTCGCGGTCAGGGTGATCAGCAGCGTGCCGACCAGCGCGTGCTTGATGCCGCCGGGCTCGCCGGTCAGCCGGTTGGTCTCGCCCAGCACACCGAGCATGTCGTTGCTGAAGAAGCCAGCGCTGATCGCGCCGTGCCCCTTGCTGATGACCTCCCAGGTGACCGCGACCAGCGGCACCATCGCGACCAGGAAGGTCGACCAGACCAGGGTGGTGGCGAGGCGGTCGACGGACTTGCGACGCCCCTCGACGGCGCCGGACCAGCCGGTCAGCACCAGGACGAACACGATCCACGCGACGACCGCGAGCGCGACCGGACCGGTGCCGGCGGTGAGGCTCACCAGGGCGCCCAGCGCGAGCGCGATGACGCCGACCAGGATCGGTGCGATCGACGGCAGCTGGGGGCTCTGCAGCGGCACGGAGGGCCGCGGCTCGGCCTTCTGCAGGGTGTCGCTCATGCCTTCACCTCACCGCGGGAGGCGATCCAACGACCGGCGAAGTTGACCGCGAAGGAGACCACGAAGAGCACCAGGCCGCTGAAGATCAGGGTGTTGATCTTGCTGCCCGAGGCGTTGCCGAAGTTCAGCGCGATGTTGGCGGCGATGGTCGAGGGCTGGTCGGTGCCGATCAGGTTGATCGTGACGAAGCCGCCGGCGGAGAGCACCATCGCGACCGCCATGGTCTCGCCGAGCGCGCGGCCCAGGCCGAGCATCATGGCCGAGATGACCCCGGAGCGGGAGTAGGGGAAGACGGTCATCCGGACCATCTCCCAGCGGGTGGCGCCCAGCGCCAGCGCCGCCTCCTCGTGCATCCGCGGCGTCTGCTGGAAGACCTCGCGGCAGATCGCGGTGATGATCGGCAGCGCCATCACCGCGAGCACGATGGAGGCGGTGAGGATGGTACGGCCGTGGGTCACCGGCGGCGCGAAGAACGGCAGCCACCCCAGGTGGTCGCCGAGCCACACGTAGGCCGGCAGGACCGCCGGCGCGAGGACGACGCGGCCCCACAGGCCGTAGACGACCGAGGGCACCGCGGCCAGCAGGTCGATCAGGTAGCCGAGGTAGACCGCCACCCGGCGCGGCGCGTAGTGGGAGATCACCAGCGCGATGCCGATCGCCAGCGGCCCGGCGATGATCATCGCCAGGATGGCCGCCAGCAGTGTGCCGAACAGCAGCGGCCACACGTAGACGACGATGTTGTCCTCGCCGTAGAGCGACTCCCCCGACGCGGTGATCGCGGGGGCTCCCTCGAGGATCAGGAAGATCGCCACACCCGCGAGCGCCAGCATGATCAGCAGGCCGGCGGCGGTCGCCAGGCCCGAGAAGATGCTGTCACCCACGCGGGTGGTTCGGGCCTGGGAGTCGGCCTCCGGGGCCGGGGGTTCGGTGGTGGTCGTCACCGGTGAACTCTCTCAATCATGGTGGTGCTGCCGGAAGTGGTGACGGGGTCCGGGCCGGTACGTGGCCCGGACCCCATCGGGTTCAACTGTCGATCACTCGACGGTAATGCTGTCGATCACCGAGCGCACCTTGTCGCCCAGCTCGGCGCTCAGCGGGGCGGAGCCCGCCTCCTCGGCGCCGAACTGCTGGCCCTCCTCGCTCACGATGAAGTTCAGGTAGGCCTTGGCCAGCGTGCCCACCTCGGCCTCGTCGCCCGTGTACGACGGGCACGCGATCAGGTACGAGGTCAGCACGACCGGGTAGGTGCCCGACTCGGTGGTCTCGTGGTCGAGGTCGAAGATCAGCTCGGTGTCGGTCGCGCCCTCAGCGGGCGAGGAGACGTCGAGGATCTTGGCCGCGGCCTCGGCGGTGGGGCCGACGAACTCGTCGCCGACGCCGACGTTGGCCACGCCCAGCTCACCGGCCTGGCTGGCGTCCGCGTAGCCGATCGAGTTGGTGCCGCCCTTGACCGCGTCGATGACACCGGAGGTGCCCTGCGCGCCCTGGCCGCCGTACTCCTTGGGCCAGACCTCGATCACGCCGGCGTCCCACACGTCGGGCGCGACGGCGTCGAGGTAGTCGGTGAAGTTCTCGGTGGTGCCGGACTCGTCCGAGCGGTGGACCGCGTCGATCGGCGCGCTCGGCAGCTTCGCGTTCGGGTTGTCGGCGGCGATCGCCTTGTCGTTCCACTTGGTGATCTTGCCGGCGAAGATGCCCGCGATCGTGTCGGCCGACAGGTTGAGCTCGTCGACGCCCTCGATGTTGTAGACCAGCGCGATCGGGCTGATGTAGTCGGGGACCTCGATCGGGGCCTCGCCGCCGCACCGCTCGGTGGCGGCGGAGAGCTCGCCCTCGTCGTCGGTCAGGTAGGCGTCGGAGCCCGCGAACGGGAACGCGCCGGAGATGAAGTTCTCGCGACCGCCGCCGGAGCCGATCGCGTCGTAGGTGACGGTGACGTCGGGCGCCACGGCGGTGAAGCCGGCGATCCACGCCTCCTGGGCGGCCTGCTGGGCCGAGGAGCCACCGGCCGCGAGGGTGCCGGAGAGCGAGGCGGTGTCGGCGGAGTCCGAACCGGAGCCGTCGCTGTCGTCGCTACCGCAGGCGGTCAGCACGAGGGCCAGAGCGGCGAGGCCGGGAACCACCGCGCGCCGAAGGTGGGTGACGTTCAAGAGATCTGCCTCTCGGGAGCCGGGGGCTCGACTCTCTACCCCCCGTTGTTTCAGTGGACGACCAGAACGTAGGCACCGTCGGTAACGCAAATGGCCAGCCGAACTGAACGGAACGTGAACAGCGACGGAGCAGTCGGCGACGGTCGTCGCCCGGGTCACACCGGCGTCGCGATGAACGCGACCCGGCTCACACCAGGTGGCGCTCCACGGCCACCAGCCGTTGCTTGCGCAGGTGGACGACGAGCATCTCCCCGGGCGCCAGCGGGCCACCCCGGTGGGTCCCGTTGAGCCCCACCGCATCGAGGACCAACGGCAGCACCGGACGGTGCGTGCAGACCACGACGCCGCCGCGGTCCGCCAGCAGGTCGGCCATCACCGCCGCGACGCCGTCCGCGCTCGCCCGCTCCTCGCTCAGCCTCCGCCGCGGCTCCAGGTCCCGGCCGGTCGCCTCGGCGTACGGCGCGACCGTCTGCAGGCAGCGGGTGCTGCTGGAGGAGACGAGGCGGCGCACGTCGTAGGCGGCGAGCAGCGGCACCAGCCGGCGCGCGTGCTGCTCCCCGTCGGCCAGCAGCGGCCGCCGGGTGTCCTCCTCGTGCCAGCGCGACCGGGACCGCGCCGCGGCGTGCCGCAGCACCACCAGGGCGCGGGTCTTCGGCCGCAGCCCGAGCGCCTCGGCCAGCGTGTCCCGGTCCCGAGCGTGGGTGAGCATCGTGGCCGCCTTCGTCGCCGGCACCCAGCGCGCCGCGTCGATCTCGGCGTTCGGCCGGAAGTCGCGCGGGTCCGACCCGCCCACGACCCGCCCGGTCCAGTAGTGGACCGTCTTGGGGCGGTCGTTGACCGGGTAGTGCTGGTCGGCCAGCGGCGGCCCGAGCCGCACGTGCACGCCGGTCTCCTCCGCCACCTCGCGCACGGCCGCCGCGGTGGGGTGCTCCCACCGCTCCAGCTTGCCCTTGGGGAACGACCAGTCGTCGTACTTGGGGCGGTGCACCAGCAGCACCTCCCGGCCGGGCCGGAACGTCACCACCCCGGCCGCGGTGATCGGCCTGCGCGTCGCGTCGTCCTTGGTCGGTCGCGGGCTGGGCACGACGCTAGTCTCACACCTCCGCGTGAACGACAGGAGCCTGCACCGATGTCCCGCCCCAGCCGACCCTCCAGCCGACGCCGCTGGCTGGTGATCGCGCTGGCGACGGCGGTGGTCGCGGCGCTCGCCGGGACCGGCGTGCTGGTCGCCCGACGGGTGCTCGCCGAGCCCCCGTCGCGACTCTCGGCGGCGATGGAGCTGGCGCCGGCCGACGCGGTCCGGCTCACCTGGACCGACTGGGCCGCGGTGCGCTCCGAGCTCGACGCCACCGTGTCGGGATCGAGCTCCGCCGACGACCTCGACGCCTTCCTCGGCGCCGCCTTCGACGCGGACCTCAGCGCGATGTCGGCGCTGATCTCCTCCGCCCCCGTCCTGCAGGAGAGGTACCGCCTCTCGCCCGCGTCGCTGGAGTGGGAGCTCTACGCGCAGAGCCGCCGCGGCGCCGTCGTCCTGATGGGGCTCCCCGACGACCTCGACCTCGACGAGCTGCGGGCGCGGCTCGGCCGCCTCGGCTACCGGGCGCCCGACACCGGTGACGGGGTCTGGGACGGCGGCCCCGAGCTGCTCCCGACGATCGGCTCCCTCACCCCCGAGCTCGCCTACCTCCGCATCGACGACGAGCACCGCGTGCTCGCCTCCAGCGACCAGCGCGCACCGCTCTCGCCCGGCGAGGAGCTCCGGGGCGCGGTCGCCGAGCCCGCCTCGGGGTCCAGCTCGGCGGACGGCTCCGCCGGCGGGATCGACGCGGCGGTCGAGGCGCTCGGCGAGGTGGTCGCCGCCGCCGTCTACAGCGGCGACTACGCCTGCGTCGGGCTCGCCCTGAACCAGGCCGACGCTGCCGACCAGGCCGACGGCGCCCGGCTGATCGAGGCCGCCGGCGGCGTGCACCCGTTGGACGCCTACGCCATCGGCACCCAGCCGGGCGGCAGCGTCCGGGTGACGATGGCGTTGGAGTCGGAGGAGGCGGCGCGGGCCGACGCCGACAGCCGCTCGGCGCTCGCCTCCGGCCAGGCCCCGGGGCAGGGCGGCTCCTTCCCCGACCGGTTCGCACTGGACGAGGCCACCGCCGACGGGCGCGTGGTCACCCTCGGCCTCTCCCCGCGGCCGGGCACGTTCGTGCTCTCGGACATGGCGAGCGGGCCGGTGCTGTTCGCGACCTGCTGAGCGCTGGCCGGCACCCGGCAGGGGGCCGTCGCAGGCGCCGGCGGCTCAGCGGAAGCGCCGCAGCCGCAGCGAGTTGCTGACCACGAACACGCTGGACAGCGCCATCGCGGCACCGGCGATCATCGGGCTCAACAGTCCCGCGGCGGCCAGCGGCAGGGCGGCCACGTTGTAGGCGAACGCCCAGAAGAGGTTGCCGCGGATCGTGGCCAGCGTCCGCCTGGCCAGCCGTACGCCGTCCGCGGCGACGCGCAGGTCTCCGGAGACGATCGTCAGGTCGCTGGCCTCACGCGCCACGTCGGTGCCGGTGCCCATCGCGATCCCCAGGTCCGCGGTGGCCAAGGCGGGGGCGTCGTTGATCCCGTCACCGACCATCGCCACCACCCGGCCCTTCTCCTGCAGAGAACGGACGTGCGCCACCTTGCCCTCCGGCAGCACCCCGGCGACGACGTCGTCGATGCCGACCTCGGCGGCCACGGCGCGGGCGGCGCGCTCGTTGTCGCCGGTCAGCAGCACCGGGGAGAGGCCGAGGTCGTGCAGGGCCGCGACCGCCTCCGCCGCGCCCTCCTTGACCGTGTCGGCCACCACCAGCACGCCGCGCGTCGCACCGTCCCAGCCGACGGCGACCGCGGTCGCCCCGCGGGCCTCGGCCTCCTCCACCGCCGCGTCGAGCGCCGGCGTCAGCGGCATCCCCCGCTCGGCCAGCAGCGACGGCCGGCCGAGTACGGCGGCGACGCCGTCCACGGTGCCGCTCACCCCGAGCCCGGCCAGCGCCGCGAACGCCTCGACCTGCTCCCGGGGGCCGTCCCAGCCCGCCACGACGGCGCGGGCGATCGGGTGCTCGGAGCCCGACTCCAGGGCGGCCGCCCGTCGGCGTACCTCCTCCTCGGGGGCGCCGTCGGCGACCACCCCGACCAGGCGCATCCGGCCGGTGGTGACGGTGCCGGTCTTGTCCAGCACCACGGTGTCGACCGCGCGGGTGGCCTCCAGCACCTCGGGGCCACGGATCAGGATGCCGAGCTGGGCGCCCCGGCCGGTGCCGACCATCAGGGCGGTCGGCGTGGCCAGCCCGAGCGCGCACGGGCAGGCGATGATCAGCACCGCGACGGCGGCGGTGAACGCGACCGCGGCGCCGGCACCCGCGAGCAGCCAGAAGGCGAGGGTGGCCGCCGAGAGGACGATCACCGCCGGCACGAAGAAGGCGGAGATCCGGTCCGCCAGACGCTGCGCCGCGGCCTTGCCGGCCTGCGCCTCCTCGACCAGGCGCGCCATCTGCGCGACCTGGGTGTCCGCCCCGACCCGACGGGCGCGCACGACCAGTCGGCCGGTCGTGTTGACCGCGCCGCCGACGACCTCGTCGCCGGGTCCGGTCTCGACCGGGAGGGACTCGCCGGTCATCAGGGACTGGTCGATGGCGGACTCGCCGGTGACGACCGTGCCGTCGGTGGCGACCCGCTCACCCGGTCGCACGACGAACAGGTCGCCGACGCGCACCCGGTTCAACGGCAGCCGCCGCTCGGGGCCGTCGGGCCCGTCCGGGAGGACGACGACCTCGGCGGTGCCGGCGGTGGCCAGCGCGCGCAGCGCGGCGCCGGCCTGGCGCTTGGAGCGCTTCTCGAAGTACCGGCCGGCCAGCAGGAACGTGGTGACGCCGGCCGCGGTCTCCAGGTAGATGTTGTCGAGCCCGGAGGTCGGCGCCTCGCCCCATCCGGCGAACAGGTCGAAGCCGTGGGTCATCCCCGGCATCCCGGCGTCGCCGAGGAACAGGGCGACCAGGGACCAGCCGAACGCCGCCAGCACGCCCACCGAGACGAGCGTGTCCATCGTGGTGGCTCCGTGACGCAGGTTGATCCACGCGGCGCGGTGGAAGGGCCAGGCGCCCCAGGTGGCGACCGGTGCCGCCAGCGTCAGCGACGCCCACTGCCAGTACTGGAACTGCCAGGCGGGCACCATCGCCAGCACGATCACCGGTACGGCGAGCACGGCCGACCAGATCAGCCGGGTCCGCAGCGCCTCGAGCTCGGGGTCCCGGTCGGCCGGCGGCTCGGCGGCGTCCGCCGTACCGCCGTCGGGGGGATGCGCCGGCTCCGGCTCGGGCTCGGGCCGGTGCACGGTGGCGCCGTACCCGGCAGCCTCGACGGTCGCGATCAGCCGCGGCACGTCCACGCTCGGGTCGTGGGTGACCCGCGCCCGCTCGGTCGCGTAGTTCACCGTGGCGATCACGCCGTCGAGCTTGTTGAGCTTGCGCTCGATCCGGTTCGCGCACGAGGCGCAGGTCATCCCGGTCAGGTCCAGGTCGACGTCGAGCTGGTCTGACTCGGCGCCGGGCTGGGCGCCGACGTTCTCGGCGCTCGTATCGGTGCTCGTCCTGGTGCTCATGGCGCTCCGTCAGGCGAGGGCGTAGCCGGCCTCCTCGACGGCGGCCGCGACCGCGGCTGCGTCGAGCGGCGCGGCGCTGGTCACCGTGACCGCGCCGGTCGGCAGGTCCACCTCGACGTCCTCGACGCCGGCGATCTCCTCGATCTCCTCCGTGACCGAGGCGACACAGTGCTCGCAGGTCATGCCGGTGACGGTCCAGGTGCTCGTGGTGCTCATCGGTTTCCTCCCTCAGGATCGGGTGGTGCGGCCCGCGCGGCGGCGCGGGCCGCGCTGGCTAGGAGCGGACGAGGCGCCGGATGGCGGCCATCGCCTCGGCGACCTTCTCGTCGGCCTCGGGTCCGCCCGCGGCGGCAGCGTCGACGAGGCAGTGGGCCATGTGCTCCTCCAGCAGGGCCAGCGAGAAGGCGTGCAGCGCGCTGGTCATCGCGGAGACCTGGGTGAGGATGTCGATGCAGTACTTCTCCTCGTCGACCATCCGCTGCAGGCCGCGCGCCTGGCCCTCGATCCGGCGCAGGCGCTTGACGTAGTCCTCCTTGTGGTGGAGGTAGCCGTGCCGGTGGGACTGCTCCGCCTCGGCGGCGGCAAGGGCTTCATCCATACCCACATCATACCCCTAGGGGGTATAAGCGCCAGTCCTGCTCGAGGATGGGACGCGAGACCGCTGCACAGCTCCGGCCCGCTCCCCGCACGGTGGAGGGCCGGGAGGCGGGTGGGGTGCTCGGAGGGAACGCGTCAGTCAGCGTGCGGCACGACGCCGAGGATCCGGTCGATCTCCTCAGGCGGAAGGCGCTCCTCGGACGCGGTCGCAGCGATGATCAGGTTCGTCGTCAACTCGACCTCGATCATCAGGTCGTCATCCTCGAGCTTCACATCGAACGGGTCCGCCACGACCTTCCCACCTCCCGCCGGGCGAAGGGTTCGACTCAGCGCGTATCGGCGCGGCCCGGATCCGACGCCGTTTCCATAGTGCCCCCAGTTCGCCGACCGAAACCGGGAGAAACGAGAAGAAAGCCGAAAAAGCGCGAACCCCGCCGGATCGCTCCGGCGGGGTTCGACAAGTCAGTCCCGGTTCAGAGGGGACGAACGTTCTCCGCCTGCGGGCCCTTCGGACCCTGGGTGACGTCGAACTCGACCTTCTGGTTGTCCTCCAGGGACTTGTAGCCCTGGGTCTGGATCGCCGAGTAGTGGACGAAGACGTCGTCGCCGCCACCCTCCTGCTCGATGAAGCCGAAGCCCTTCTCGGCGCTGAACCACTTCACGGTGCCCTGAGCCATGTGCTCGTTACTCCTAGTGTCGGGGCGGGAGCCGCCACTTCGGCGGCCCGCACCAGATGCGTGACACGTCGTTCCGGAACCGTGATTGGTGGAACCACTAACCAGAAACGCCGTCGGCCAACAAGCTCCGCAGGCGTCTAACCTCAGACCTTGCATCTGTTGCAGCATGGACAGTACCAATCACCGACCCGTTCGCGAGGGGCAGTTCGCAGGGATCTCGCCCAGAAGCGTGAAGGTTGCGCGTCGAAGCCGTGACACGAATGCAAACCGATCGCCGGCGCGCGCTGCGCGCAACGACGCGCTAGCCTTCCTCCGACAGCTCCGCCAGGCGTGAGCAGTGCCGCGGGCGACCTCGACCATCTCCTCGAACGCCAGCCCGACCACTCGCCGCTTTCACCAATTTTGCGTAGCGCGCAACGCCAGTCACCTGCGCAACACTGCTGTACATGGTGCGTTCCAGGTCTGAGAAGTTCACGACCCCTCGTAAGGTCAGGGGAGTCGCCGCGCTCCTGATGGCCATGGGTGTCGCCTTGTGGTTCCTCTGCGGCACCGTGGCCTCGCCCGCGCAAGCGGACCCCGAGACCACGACGAAGACATCGAAGACGTGCGACCTGTACGACGACTCGTGCGACACGCCTCCCACGGCGACCGTCGGCACCCCGCCGTCGCTGCCGCCGTCCACGACGCCCACGACGGCGACCACTCCGGCCGGCCCGACGCCGCCGCCGACGACCACCACGACCTCGCCGTGCCTGTACTGCTCGACGACGCCGACCACCCCCGGTGGCCCGACCCCGCCGCCGTCGACCACGCCGACCGAGTCGACCACCACGCCGACCACGCCCGGTGGCCCGACGCCGCCGCCGTCGACCCCGCCGACGACCACCACGACCTCGCCGTGCCTGTACTGCTCGACGACGCCGACCACCCCCGGTGGCCCGACCCCGCCGCCGTCGACCACGCCGACCGAGTCGACCACCACGCCGACCACGCCCGGTGGCCCGACGCCGCCGCCGTCGACCACGCCGACGACCACCACGACCTCGCCGTGCCTGTACTGCTCGACGACGCCGACCACCCCCGGTGGCCCGACCCCGCCGCCGTCGACCACGCCGACCGAGTCGACCACCACGCCGACCACGCCCGGTGGCCCGACGCCGCCGCCGTCGACCACGCCGACGACCACCACGACCTCGCCGTGCCTGTACTGCTCGACGACGCCGACCACCCCCGGTGGCCCGACCCCGCCGCCGTCGACCACGCCGACCGAGTCGACCACCACGCCGACCACCCCGGCTGGCCCGACCCCGCCGACCTCGACCGCGCCGACCGAGTCGACCACCCCGCCGACGACGCCGACCACCCCCGCGACGCCGACCACCCCGGTCACCTCGCCGACGAGCAGCTACCCGTGCCCGACCTGCACGCCGAGCACGCCGACCAGCAGCCCGCCGACGAGCCTCCCGGCGACAGGATCGCCCGCCTGGACGATCCCGGCCGCAGCGCTCGGCGTCATCCTGATCGCTGCCGGTGTCGGACTCTTCGGAGTCTCCTTCCGGAACTCCGCAGGACGCAGGTCCGCGATCAGCTGATCCGCTCCACCAGCACCTAGCACGACGCCCCGTGGCCGCAGCGATGCGGACACGGGGCGTCGTCGTCCGGGCCCGGCTCCGACCGCGCGGGCGGCAGGTCACCGCGCGCGGCGTACGGGTCACCAGCGGCTCCGCCCCTCGGGCAGCGGCGCGCCGCCGGGCGGTCGAGCGGCCGGGCGGCGGGGCGCACGACTCCTCCCGTAGGGTGGCCCCCGTCGGATCAGGCCGGTCGGCGAACGACACGGGAGTCATCCCGAGGGTTCTCCCGATGAATCTCCTGATCCCACGGGCCCCTAGCTCAATTGGCAGAGCATCGGACTTTTAATCCGCGGGTTGTGGGTTCGAGTCCCACGGGGCCTACCGGTCGGTCGACGTACGACTGCAGCTCGCGCAGGTGCCGACCAGCTCGATGGTGTGGCTCACCTCGGCGAAGTCGTGATCGGCGGCGACGCTGCGCGCCCACCGCTCGACGGCGGGCGCCGAGATCTCGACGGTCCGGCCGCACTCCCGGCAGACCAGGTGGTGATGGTGGTCGGGGCTGCAGCGCCGGTACGTCGCCTCGCCGGCAACGCTCTGCAGGACGTCGACCTCGCCGGAGTCCGCCATCGCCTGCAGCGTTCGGTAGACGGTGGCGAGCCCGACCTTCTCGCCCGCGTGGCGCAGGGCGTCGTGGATGTCCTGGGCGCTCTGGAAGTCGGCCGCGCGCTCCAGGGCGTCGGTGATCGCGCGCCGTTGCCGGGTGGGACGCAGCCCACTCGGCCGCTCCTCGGTCTGCGGCACCGACACCTCCCGGCTCCCCGTCGTACGGCCGCGCGGCTGGATCCGCGGCCCGTCCCGCCCCAACCTACCGCCGCCCCCCACGGCCAGCCGCATGAGTGACGCCACGCGGCGAATCTGGCGAACTTCCGCAGGTCACGGGTGGCGGGTCTAGCATGGCGGGCGGGGGAAAGGATGGGATTTCGTCATGGGGATGGGTGGCGAGTTCGGCAAGGACACTGACGCGATCAAGTCGTGGCTGGCGAAGCGTGCCAGCTACCGCGAGGACGTCGAGGACCTGCCGCACCTGGAGGAGACCGCGGATCGGGCGACGCCGGACCCGCTGACCGATCCGGCGTTCACCGTCGCCCCCGACGAGCCGGACGACATCGTCGACCCACTGGCGGACCCACTCGCGGACCCACTGGCGGACCCACTGACGGACCCGCTCAGCGACCCGCTCGGCGACCCGTTGACCGACCCGCTGTCGGATCCCCTCACCGACCCGATCATCGGCCAGGGCTCCGAGCAGCCGACATGGACTCCGCCGCGAGCGGCGGCCGCACCGGTCACCGTCGCGCCCGCGCCCGCGCCCGCGCCCGCGCCCGCGGCTGTCGCGCGGCCGGTTCCCGTGACCCCACCGCCCCGCCCGGTCGGTCCGCCCAGGGAGGTCTACGTGCGCCCGCAGCGCGGGTCGACGGCCGACGTCACCTTCACCCCGAAGGTCGCCTCCCGCTGGGTCACCGGCGCGCTGCTGCTGGTCACCTTCGGCGCCGCAGCCACCGCCACCTACGTCGCGGCCGCCGAGCCCACCACCCCGCGGGTGGTGCTCTCGGTAGCCCTCGTCCTGATCGCCCTCACCGTGTGGGCGGCTCGGGCCGGAGCACCGCCCACGGAGCTCGCCATCCGGGACGGCCAGCTCGTCGTGCACCAGAACGGCCGCAAGCGGGTGATCGACCTGGCCAACCCGTACACGCCGGTCCAGGTCGTCGGCCGACCCGAGCGGCGCGGCTGGAAGGTGCTCATCCAGCCTCCGGGCGAGCCGGTCTTCACCGTCACCGCGGGCATGGTGGACCCGGTCTGGTTCACCGACACGCTCCACCGGCTCCGCCCGGCGCTGCGCGACGGGCACCGGCGGGCGGCGTTCACCCGACGCTGATCCAGTAGCGCCGCTTGTCGCCGCGCACGTCCTCCAGCACGCCGCCGTTGCGCTCGATGGTGCGCGCCGACGGCTCGTTGTCGTCGTCGCAGGTGACCAGCACCCGCCGCAGGCCGAGCACGGCGGCCTCCGTGAGGGCACGGTCCAGCGCACGTCCCGCATGGCCCTCACCACGCCGGGAGGGCCGCACCGAGTAGCCGATGTGCCCGCCCTGCTCGAGCAGGAACTCGTTGAGCTCGTGCCGGGTGTTGAGGAAGCCGACCAGCTCCTCCCCCGGCACCCCGTCACCCTCGGCGATCCAGTAGAAGGTCGACGCCACCCGACTGCCGTCCGCCGCGGCTGGCGCCATCGCACGGAGCACCTCGACGAAGGTCGCGCAGCCGGCTTCGGTCGGCTCCGGATCGCCGTCGAGGAACCAGTGCCCGGACCCGTGCATCTCGTCGACGCCGCCGAAGTCCTCGAGCATGGCCGCCCACTCGCGCCAGCGGGAGGGATCGGGGGCAACGAGCGCGGTCATGGAGCCATCCCAGCAGACCGGGCGAGGTGCCCACCAACCGATTTCGAGCGGAGCAGAAGTAGAACCCGTTCTAGTATTCGTCCATGAAGGGGATGAAGCCGTTCCAGCCGGACGAGGCCACCGACGCGGAGGTCGCCGCGGAGGCGGCGGCGTTCGGTCCACTGGCGCAGGCCGTCCGGGAGCTCGCCGACGCGGCCCTCCGCTCCACGGTCGACGCCGCGACCGCGCGCGAGGCGACCGCACGGATCCAGGAGGTCACCGCACGACTCGCGGCCGACCAGCTGCCCGGGTCGTACGGCGTGCGCTACCGCCCCGACGGGCAGGGACGCCCGTGGGGCAACGCCGTGATCGGGCTGCGGAACCCGATCGCGCCACCCCTGGACCCGGTCCGCGAGGGCGAGCGCAGCGAGGGGCGGATCTCCGCCGACTTCGACCTCGGTGCGGTCTACGAGGGCCCTCCCGGCCTCGTCCACGGCGGCGTGGTCTCGCTGATCCTCGACCAGATGCTCGGCCAGGCCGCCGGATCGGGCGGGCGACCCGGCATGACCGGGACGCTGACCATCGTCTACCGCCAGGGCACCCCGCTCGGCCCACTGCGCGCCGAGGCATGGATCGACCGCAGCGAAGGGATCAAGACCTGGGCGAAGGGCCACATCGTCGGCCCCGACGGCATCACCGCCGAGGCCGAGGGCGTCTTCATCCTGCCCCGCTGGGCGCGGGAGCTGATCGAGAAGCGCGGCCCGGACGCAGCGACGCCGGCCTACTACGAGTAGCAGGCCGGCGACGGCAGGTGGGACGCGCCCGAGGCGTCAGCCGGGCAGGTGCACGCCCCTGAGGTTGTCGTCGGAGAGGTGCGCCTCCTCGGCGGCACGCTCCTCGAGCTCCTCGCGGCGGCGGCGCTCCGCCTCCGCGTCGTACTCGCCGGGCTCGGAGACCAGGTCCGTGGTGCCGCCCTGGAGGCGCTGGAGAGCGATCCGGGCGAAGATCTGCTGCTCGGTCATCGTCCGCTCGGACCGGCCGCGGCCGATGAACGAGATGAACCAGTGCAGGATCGCGGTGACGCGGTTCTTGAAGCCGGTGATGTAGAAGAGGTGCACGATCAGCCACATCAGCCACGCCAGGAAGCCGGTCAGGCGCAGCTTGCCGACCATCGCGACGGCCTCGAAGCGGCTGACGATGGCCATGGAGCCCTTGTCGTGGTACTTGAACGGGCCCTGCGGCGCCTTCCCCTCGAGGCGGCGGTCGATCTCCTTGGCGGCGTACTTCGCGCCCTGGATCGCCACCTGGGCGACGCCCGGCAGGTTGTCCAGCGAGATCATGTCGCCGACCACGAAGACCTCCGGGTGACCCGGAAGCGTCAGGTCGGGGTTCACCGAGATCCGGCCGGCGCGGTCCAGCGCGGCACCGGTCTGCTCGCTGAGCGTCTTGCCCAGCGGGCTCGCCTGCACGCCGGCGGCCCACACCTTGGTGACAGCGTGGATCTTCTCCTCCGAGCCGTCCTTGTACTTCAGGACCAGGCCGCGCTCGTCGACGTCGGTGACCATGCCGCCGAGCTTGACCTCGACGCCGAGGGTCTCCAGCTTCTTCTCGGTCCAGGTGCCGAGCTTCTGGCCGAACGGCGGCAGCACCTGCGGCGCGGCGTCGACCAGGATCACCCGCGCGTGCTTGGAGTTGATCGCGCGGAAGTCCTTCTTCAGCGTCCGGTGCGCGAGCTCGGCGATCTGGCCGGCCATCTCGACACCGGTCGGGCCGGCTCCGACCACCACGAAGGTCAGCAGGTGGTCGACGTTCTCGCCGCGGGCGGCACCGAGCTCGGCCATCTCGAAGGCACCGAAGATGCGGCCGCGCAGCTCCAGCGCGTCGTCGATGCTCTTCATGCCGGGCGCGTACTCGGAGAAGTGGTCGTTCCCGAAGTACGACTGGCCGGCGCCGGCGGCGACGATCAGCGAGTCGTACGGCGTCTTCAGCTCGCGGCCGAGCACCTGGGAGGTGATCATGCGGTTGGTCAGGTCGATGTCGGTGACCTCACCGAGCAGCACCTGGGCGTTCTTCTGGCTGGACAGCACCTCGCGGGTCGGCGGCGCGATCTCGCCCTCGGAGAGGATGCCGGTGGCCACCTGGTAGAGCAGCGGCTGGAACAGGTGGTGACTGGTCTTCGCGATCATGGTCACGTCGACGTCGGACCGCTTCAGAGCCTCGGTCCCGAACAGGCCTCCGAAGCCGGAGCCGATCACGACGACCTGGTGCCGGTCGGACCGTCGTACCAGCTCGCGATCGCTGCTGGTGGCTTCCTCTGCTGACATGAGTGCCGCCTCCTGGGGCATCGGTGCCCCGTCCCGGCAGCGGCTCCGATGCCGGCCGACAGGGGCAACCGTGGTTCGGTTGTCTCTCGTGTGATCATTCTCCCCACCGGCGCACGCACGGGCCAATCAGGACGGCCGTCTGCTGAATCACAGGGTCGTGGTGAGAGTGACGCGCCGGCATCGCCGTGTGGCGTGCGACAAGTCGCGGTTTGAGCCAGTATCGGCATGGGTAAGGACTGGCCGACCAGTCGATCCGGCCGATGAGGAGTTCAACGAGAGGACGGAAGTCGCCCACACCGGAACACCGACGTTCCCCAATCCCCGAGGACAACGGGAGTAGCAGCACGTGCCGTATCGGCAGGCCCTGAATCTGGAGCCAGGCCCACGCAGCGCGCAGGAGGCGCGCCGCTGGGCCATTGCGCGTTGCCGGGACCTGGGCCGCGAGGACCTCTGCGAGTGCGCCGAGCTCGCGATCTCCGAGCTGGTCACCAACGCAGTGCTGCACGGTGAGCCGCCGATGGTGATCCGACTCCGCGGCACCCGCGAGCACCCGCGCTTCGAGGTCCGCGACGCCTCCGTCATCCCGCCGCAGCCGATCCAGCCCGGCGGCACGCACGAGCACGGCCACCTCGTCCTCGACGACCTCGTCGACGGCTTGGACGACGAACAGCTCGTCTCGCTGCTCACCGTCGGCCGCGGCCTCGACATCGTGGCCCGCGCCTCGCTCGCGTGGGGCACCGAGGTCGAGGAGGACGGCAAGATCGTCTGGTTCGAACCCGCCTCCGAGCTCGCCGAGGAGGCGGGGGCGGACTACCAGCTGACCCGCAGCGCACCGCCGCCCGACATCGACGACACCCGTGCCGACCAGATCGCGGTCCAGGTCCAGGGCGTCCCGATCGAGGCCTTCGAGCGCTTCCAGGACCACTTCCTGGACCTGCGTCGCGAGATCCGCCTGCTGGCGCTGGCCCATCAGGACGACTACCCGCTGGCGAAGGTGCTCTCGGAGCACTTCGACGCCCTCGAGACGCCGCTGCGCGCCAACATGGGCCGCGAACAGGTCGCCGCGGCGCGCGAGTCTGGCGACCCCACCATCGACCTGCGGCTGCGGATGGCCCCCGAGACAGCCCGGCAGATCGGCGGCCTGATCGACCTGATGGACGCCTCCGACGACTTCAGCCGAGCGCAGCGGCTGCTCACCGCGCCGCGTACGAGCGACCAGCGGGCGTTCCAGATCTGGTTCCTCGGCGAGTTCCGTCGGCAGGCCGCCGGCGCGACCCCGGTGCCCTGGGCCCAGCAGACTCAGCCGTAGCCGAGGGCGTGCAGCCGCTCGTCGTCGATGCCGAAGTGGTGCGCGACCTCGTGGACCACGGTGATCCGGATCTCCTCGGCGAGGTCCTCCTCGTCCTCGCACATGTCGAGGAGCGGTCCGCGGAACAGGAAGATCCTGTCCGGCAGTCCCGGCAGCACGCCGGAGTCGCGCTCGGTCAGCGCGATCCCGTCGTACAGGCCGAGCAGGTCCGCCGGCTCCCCCTCCGGCGGCTCCTCCTCGACCAGCACCACGACGTTGGTCACCAGCCGGGCCAGCTCCTCGGGGATCTGGTCCAGCGCGGCGTCCACGAGCTCGTCGAAGCGTTCGGGGTCCACCTGTACCGGCACGACGCCCATTGTGCCGGGCTCCGGGAGGCCGCGCCTCGTCCCGGCGCCCGGTCCGCATCGTCCCCACCGCGCACGGTCCGCTGGGTACACTCCCGGCGACGGCGGTGGGGCTCGCCGACAACCGCGCGGCGCCGCGCCAACAGTCCCTACCTGCGACCGAGGTAGGAGGAGTCTGCCCCCGATGACACACGAGCCCGACGACGCCGCGGCCGCCCACGGTCACCCGCATCCGTTCACCGACCTTCCGGTCGATCCCGACGTCGACCCGATCAGCCCGCCCGACGAGGAGCCCGGCGCCGGCGCAACGCCAGCACCGGTGCTCCCGATCGCCGACCTGCTGCGCCGCGACCTCTCGCTGCTGCCACTGATCGCGCTCGGCGGTGCGCTGGGGGCGCTCGCCCGCTGGGGCCTGGCCGAGGCGCTGCCCGCCGAGCACGTCCACTGGGGCACCGTCGCGGCCAACATCGCCGGCTGCTTCCTGCTCGCGGTGCTGATGGAGCTGCTGCTGGAGCGCGCGCCGCACTCGCGGTTCCGACGCCCGTTCTTCGGCGTCGGCGTGCTGGGCGGCTTCACCACCTTCTCGACCGCGATGCTCGAGCTGCACGACTTCCTGGCCGACGGCAGGTTCCCGCTGGCGGTGGCCACGCTGACGCTGCACGTCGCCGGCGGCACCGCCGCGGTCGTGCTCGGCCTGGTCACGACCCGGTGGGCCGTCACCGGGCGCCGTCGCCTAGTCGAGGAGCCGGCGCAGTGACGGCGCTGATGGTGCTGCTCGGCGGCGCGATCGGCGCACCCAGCCGCTATGCGATCGACCTGGTGGTCCGCTCCCGCGCCCGCGGGCCCTACCCGTGGGGCACGTTCGCGGTGAACGTCGCCGGCTCCCTGCTCCTCGGCCTGCTGGCCGGCCTCGCCCCCGCGACCTGGTTGGGCAGCGCCGCCGGCACCGGGTTCTGCGGCGCGCTGACCACGTTCTCGACCTTCGGGTTCGAGGCCGTGCGACTGGTCGAGGACGGTCGCTGGCGGACCGCGGCGTGGTACGTCGGGGCGTCGCTGGTCGTGGGACTCGCGGCGGTGAGCCTCGGGTGGTGGATCGGCAGCCGGCTCTAGGGCGACGCCGCTGCGCTGCGTGGCGCTGCTGGACCGACCCGAGTCGTGTGCCTGAGAACGCCGTATGCGGGGGTGTCAGGCACACGACCACCAACAGCGTGCCCGCCAACGCACGAAGGCCCTCCCAGACTTGGGAGGGCCTTCGCCTTCTGCGACCCCGACGGGACTCGAACCCGCGGCCTCCGCCGTGACAGGGCGGCGCGCTAACCAACTGCGCTACGGGGCCTCGCTCCTTCGCCGCTTCTGCCTTTCGGCTCTCGCGGCGAGGTGGTAGAACCGTAACCCATCGCCGCCGGGGATTCCCAATCGGGGACGTACCCCGCGACGGAGGCACTGCCTGCCGTCCTCGTTTGCGCTGGTCAGCGGGCAGAAGGTGGCGGCAACGGGTCACCCCCGCATCGATCCGTGTGCCCCATGCCCGCCCAGCGGGCGCTCCGCACGGACGACCACGACCCCGGCACCAGACACCTGGCGCACCCAGGTCTGCCCGGCAGGAAAAGCAGAGACGGGCCTGATCGACATCGCTGCCATCAGACCCGTAGGACCACCTTGCACCCCCGACCGGATTCGAACCGGCGCTACCGCCGTGAAAGGGCGGGGTCCTGGGCCGCTAGACGACGGGGGCCCACCGCAGCGGACCGCGGTGGCCACAGCATAGTGCCGGCCGGCCGGGCCACGCCCATCGGCGGCGCGGCCGGGGGTGTCGATGCGAGCGCCGCGACCGGTCCCACCGCCGGCCTCCCGTGCGCGAGACAGCCGGAAGGTGGCGCCGCTTTCGTTCCTGGGGCAGGTGTCGGGTAACGTACGCATCGCTCGGGCAGGTAGCTCAGTTGGTACGAGCGTCCGCCTGAAAAGTGGAAGGTCGGCGGTTCGACCCCGCCCCTGCCCACCGAGCCAGAAGCCCCCGCCGGGTCACCGTGCGGGGGCTTCTGCCTTTTCCGGGGCCGACGGCCGCCGCCTTGCGCTCACCGGCGAGGATGGGCGCGTGACTGCTCCGGACCAGCCCCTCTCCCTGACCCGCGGCCCGGCCTGGCGGAACCGCTTCGCCCTGGCGCCGTTGACCAACACCCAGAGCCACGACGACGGCACGCTCTCCGAGGACGAGCACCGCTGGCTGACCGCCCGCGGCGAGGGCGGCTTCGGCCTGGTGATGACCTGCGCGGCGTACGTCGTGCCGACCGGCCAGGCGTGGCGGGGCCAGCTGGGCGTCGCCGACGACGAGCACGAGGCGAGCCTGCGGGACCTCGCCTCGTCGATCCGCGCCACCGGGGCGGTCTCCTCGATCCAGCTCCACCACGGCGGCCGCCGCGCGGACCCCACCGTCACCGGCAGGCCCAACGAGGCCCCCTGGGACGACCCTGACCGGAACACCGTCGCGCTGACCACCGAGGGCGTCGAGCGGGTGGTCGCCGACTTCGTGGCGGCCGCGGCGCGCGCGGAGCGGGCCGGCTTCGACGGGGTCGAGGTGCACGGCGCCCACGGCTACCTGCTCGGCCAGTTCCTCGACGACCGCCACAACCGCCGCACCGACCGGTACGGCGGCTCGCTGGAGAACCGCTCGCGCGCCATGCTCGAGGTGGTCGAGGGGATCCGCGCCGCGACCGGCCCCGCGTTCCAGCTCGGGCTGCGGCTGAGCCCCGAGGGCTTCGGGGTGCCCCTGGCCGAGGGCCGCGAGGTGGCGGCGGCGATGCTCGGCACCGGACTGCTGGACTACCTCGACCTCTCCCTGTGGGACGTCTACGCCGCCCCGCGCGGCGAGGGCCTCGACGGGCGCCTGATCGACCGGTTCACCGACCTGCCCCGCGGGGGGACCCGGCTCGGCGTGGCCGGCAAGGTGCTGACCGCCGCCGACGCCCAGTGGTGCCTGGACCAGGGCGCGGACTTCGCCACCGTGGGCACGGGCGCGATCCTGCACCACGACTTCGCCCGCCGCGCGCTGGCCGACGCCTCCTTCGCGGCCCGGTCACGGCCGGTGACCCGCGAGGAGCTGCGCGCCGAGGCGGTCGGGCCGGCGTTCGTGGAGTACCTGGCAGCGGGCTGGCCGGACCTGGTCGCCTGAGGCCGCCCACCGCAGGACCGTGTGCCTGAGACCACCCGAGAGAAGGGCCTCAGGCACACGACGTCAACGGGAGCCGGCTCAGCGACCGATCCGGTCGACGTAGCCGACGACCCGGGCGAACAGCGCGGTGGCGGCTGCGGGCTCCGGCGGCGCGGGGTGCGGCCGGTGGACGTCCGCGGGCGCGCCGGCGTACCCGCTCGCGTCGCCCTGCTCGCCCCGCGCGATCTCCCGGCAGACCGCCGCGGCCTCGGCGACGTCGCCGGGATCCAGCGACCAGGCCACCTCGAACTCGCGGTCCCGGTCGGCGACGCCGCGCTGGCCGGGGAGCTCCCAGGCGGTGAGCACCACCGGGAACGCGTCGGCGAGGCAGACGATCGACCACTCACGGCGCAGCGGGGCGCCCGGCGCGAGGGCGATCCGCGCGGGCGAGGCGTCCGGGTCGGGGTCGACGAAGTCCGCGAAGACGGTGGCCGAGGCCGCGGCGAGAGCGAGCTCCTCCCAGCGCCCCCGCGAGGCGTCGAAGAACCGCTCGCGCTGGAACGCGCCGTACAGCTCCGGGGCGTGCGCCTGGGCGCAGAACTCGTCCTCGATCGCCCAGGAGATCGCGGTCAGCGTGGTCTTGCGGAGCCGCTGGGTGGGCAGCGCGGGGTTGCGCCGCCGCAGTCGGGCGTAGATCGACGGCGGCTGCGGGCTGGCGCTGCGGAGGGTCTCCGCGATCGCGGTATCCAGCCGCATGCCGGCGTCACGGTGGCGCAGCACCTCGCGGACGAGCGCGGCGTCGGCCTCGGTGTAGCGGCGGTGTCCGCTGGGCAGCCGCGATGCCTGGGGGAAACCGTGCCGCTGCTCCCACATCCGCAGCGTGGCGACCGCGATCCCGGCCCGGTCGGCGACCTCGCCGATGGAGAGGGACGCCTCTCCCGCTCTGGAGGCGTCCGGGACGGTCTCGGATGTCATGTCCCCAGAATACCTGATTTCGTTTGTTGAGGTTTTTGGTTATTGTCTGTTCAGGTATTTCGGAATGGTCGTTCCCAGGGAGTCCGCGATGAGCCGAGCACCGGCGTCCCCACCGGCGGCGCCCAGCGACGCGCAGCTGCGTGCACTGCTGCGCCGCGCGGCCTCCTGCGACCCCACCGCGGCGAGCCGCTTCTATGACGCCACGGCGGCCGACGCCTGGCGACTCGCACTGGCCGTCACCGGCTCGGAGCGCGCGGCGACCGAGGCGATGGTCGATGCCTACACATCCGTGTGGGCCGGCGCTCCGAACTACTTAGCGGGCGGGGCCGGTCCCAGGCCCCGCCCGCGCACCTGGCTGCTCGCCCAGGTGCGGTCGAGCGCACGATCGACGACCGGGACGATCGACCAGATGATGAACGAGGAGGACGACCGTGGCTGACCACGGCAGCGTGGCCACCATCCGGCGGGGGGACGACCCGCGACCGATGTCCGAGGACCCTGCGGCCCCGGCGCCGTCCCCCGGCCCGCCCGCGGGACGGTCGGAGGAGCCGCACGCCTCGGGGCTGGCCGCGTGGCTGACCTCCCGCCGCTGGGCCTGGCTGGTGGCACTGGTGCCGATGCTCGTCGCGGTCGCCGCGCTCGGAACCATCGGCGAGGCCGAGCGCACCCCGTCCCCCACCGACACGATGCCGCGCGACCTGGACAGCACGCTCGGCACGGAGCTCCGTGCGCAGCTGCCCACGCCCGACACCTCGACGGCGGTCGTGGTGTTCTCGACCGCCGACGGCGCCCCCGGGATCGGCGCCCGCGTCCCCGACCTCACACCGGTCGCCCGCGAAGCAGGCGCGGTGCCGGCCGGCCCCAGCCAGGGTGGCGGCCAGACCTCGACGCTGCTGGTCGCCGAGGACGACACGGCGGCGATCGCCGTCGTACCGGTCGAGGGCGGCTCCTCCACCGAGGTCGCCGACCGCGTCACCGAGCTGCGCGCACAGGTCCAGGCGGATCTCCCGGCGGGCATCGAGGCCCAGGTGACCGGCCCGGCGGCGGTCCAGGCCGACCTGACCGAGGTCTTCGCCGGCGCCGACGTGCGCCTGCTCATCGCCACCGCCACCGTGGTGGCGCTCCTGCTGGTGATCACCTACCGGTCCCCCGTGCTGTGGGTGATCCCGCTGCTGGTGGTCGGCATCGCCGACCGGGTCGCCGCCGTCGCGGCCACGCAGACGCTGGCCGGCCTCGACATGGCCTGGGACGAGTCGACCGTCGGCATCCTGTCGGTGCTCGTCTTCGGCGCCGGCACCGACTACGCGCTGCTGCTGATCTCCCGCTACCGCGAGGAGCTGCGGCGCGTGGAGTCACGGCACGTCGCGATGGCGCACGCCCTGCGTCGTACGGCGGAGGCGGTCCTCTCCAGCAGCGTCACCGTCGTCGCCGGCGTGCTCACCCTGGCGCTCTCGCTCACCCCGACCACCCGTGGCCTGGGCGTCGCCTGCGCCGTCGGGATCGTGGTGGCCGCCTTCGCGGCCCTGGTCGTGCTGCCCGCGGCGCTGGTGCTGTTCGGGCGGTGGGTCTTCTGGCCGCGCGTCCCGCGCTTCGACCCCTCCACGGGTGAGGCGGGCAGCACGACCGAGCGGCGGACCCTGTGGCACCGGCTCGGCGCGATCGTCGCCCGCCGCCCCGGCGCCTTCGCTCTCGGCGCCCTGGCGCTGGTCGCGGCCATGGCCGTCAACGTGGCGAACATCCAGACCGGCCTCGACACCGCGGACCAGTTCCTCGACAAGCCCGAGGCGATCTCCGGCTCCGAGCGGATCGCCGACTCCTTCCCCGCCGGCGTCGCCTCCCCCACGCAGGTGGTCTCGACCGCACCGGCCGGCCAGGTGATGGCCGCGATCGACGAGGTGGACGCCGTCTCCTCGGCGCGGGTCACCGCGGAGGGCGGCGGGGTCACCGAGATCTCGGTGGTGCTCGACACCGCCGCGGGCTCCGACGCCGCGTCCGAGGCGATCCGAGACCTCCGCGCGGCACTCGCCGATCTCCCGGAGAGCCACGTGACCGGGCAGGAGGCGGAGGCGCTCGACGAGTCCGAGGCGGCGGCCCGGGACCGCCTGCTGATCTTCCCGCTGATCCTCGGCCTCGTCCTGCTGGCGCTCGGCGCCCTGCTCCGCTCGCTGCTCGCGCCGGTGCTGCTGGTGGCGACGGTCGTCGCGACGTACGCCGCCAGCCTGGGCGCGTCCTGGTGGATCTTCACCCAGGTCTTCGGCTTCGGCGCGCTCGACTCGGGCGCCCCGCTGCTGTCGTTCCTGTTCCTGGTCGCCCTCGGCGTGGACTACAACATCTTCCTGCTCGCCCGCGCCTCCGAGGGCCTGGCGACGGAGGGACCGCGTCGCGCGATGCTGACGGCCCTGGCCGCCACGGGCGGGGTGATCACCAGCGCCGGCGTGCTGCTCGCCGCGGTGTTCCTGGTGCTCGGCGTGCTGCCGCTCGTGGTGCTGGCCCAGCTCGGCGTGATCGTGTGCATCGGCGTGCTGCTGGACACCCTCGTGGTCCGCACCGTGCTGGTCCCGGCGCTGGCCCTGCTGCTGGGCGAGCGGTTCTGGTGGCCGCGGCCGGTGGGCGGGACCGCGGCGGCGCACGGAGGTCAGTTGAACGGCTGGTAAAGGTTGCCTGAATCCTCTGCACGGCAGTCGTTCCAGAAGGCATAGTCATGGGTGTCCGCAGGGTGCCCGAGACGCCTTGGACCTCGACGCCCGCGACACCACCCCACAGTGTCGCGGGCGTCGCACGTTCCGGGCACGGTGGTGGTTTCGAGGCTCGCTTCGCTCGCACCTCAACCACCGGGGCCGCTCGCTTCGCTCGCACCTCAACCACCGGGGCCGCTCGCCCTGCTCGCACCTCAACCACCGAGGCCGCTCGCCCTGCCACACCTCAACCACCGCGGACGCTCGCCCTGCTCGCACCAACCGCCGAGGCCGCTCGCCCTGCTCGCACCTCAACCACCGGGGCCGCTCGCCCTGCTCGCACCTCGACCACCGACACGGTGGTGATGCCGAGCGAGCGCCGGCACCTCACTACAGTGGAGTGTGATCCGCACCACCCTCGCGGGTCGCCCACCGCCACACCACCCTCGTGGCCTCAGGAAAGCGACACCACCATGTCTACGAGCACGCCTCCACCCGCCGCCGACTCCGCCGACCCGGCCTCCATCCTCGACCACGGCGTCGAGCACGAGCAGGTCGTCTTCGCCCAGGACCCCGCGAGCGGCCTGCGCGCGATCATCGCGATCCACTCCACCGCACTCGGCCCCGCGCTCGGCGGCACCCGCTTCTACCCCTACGCCACCACCGCCGACGCGGTGCGCGACGTGCTCGCGCTGTCCCGCGGCATGACCTACAAGGCCGCGGTCGCCGGGCTCGACCTCGGCGGCGGCAAGGCCGTCATCATCGGCGACCCGACCGCCCTGAAGGGCGAGGCGCTGCTGCGGGCCTACGGACGCTTCGTGGAGTCTCTCGGAGGGCGCTACGTGACAGCCTGCGACGTCGGCACCTTCAGCGAGGACATGGACCTGATCGGCCGGGAGAGCAGCCACGTCACCGGGCGCACCGTCGCCAACGGCGGCGCCGGCGACTCCTCGGTGCTGACGGCGTACGGCGTCTTCCGGGGGCTGCAGGCCTCCGCGGAGCACCTGTGGGGCGACACGGACCCGGCGGACGTGCTGGCCGGGCGCCGGGTCGGCGTGGCGGGGGTCGGCAAGGTCGGCCGCCACCTGGTCGGCCACCTGCTCGAGGCGGGCGCCGAGGTCATCGTCACCGACGTCTCGGAGCGCGCCGTGGCCAGGGTCCGCGACGAGCACCCCTCGGTGCGGGTCGTGGCGTCGACGGCCGAGCTGGTCGCCGCGCCGCTCGACGTCTACGCGCCGTGCGCGCTCGGCGGCGCACTGACCGCCGACGTGATCGAGGTCCTTCAGGCACGGATCGTCTGCGGTGCCGCCAACAACCAGCTCGCCCACCCCGGGGTCGACAAGCTGGTCGACGAGGCTGGCCTCGTCTACGCACCCGACTTCGTCGTCAACGCCGGCGGCCTGATCCAGGTCGCCGACCAGCTGGTCGGCTTCGACTTCGAGCGCGCCCGTGCCCGGGCCGCCACCATCTACGAGACGACCCGTACCGTGCTGGAGCGCGCCGCCTCCGACGCCGTGCCGACCGCCGTCGCGGCGGATCGGATGGCCGAGCAGCGGATCCGCGAGGTCGGTCGACTTCGCGGGATCTGGCTCGGCTGAGGCCCGGCGGCGCCGGTACGCCGCCACGCGTCCGTCACCGGCGCTGCGGGGTCACCCCCGCGGCGCCCGTGACGGCGCCGATCAGCGTGCGGTCAGTCGCGGCGGTCAGTCGCGGCGGTCGACGTAGTCCGACCAGTCGTCGACGTCGTCGACGTCGTCGACTTGATCGACGCGGTCGCTTCCGCCGGGCTCACCGTGCAGCTCGCGGGCGAGTGCCCCGAAGTCTGTCTCGTGAGTACGGTACTTCAGGTCGCGTGCGACCTTCGTCTGCTTGGCTTTCGCTCGGCCGCGGCCCATAGGGTCCAGCCCCCTCGCACACTTGGCCGGGAACCACCCAGGGTCCCGGACTGCTGATTCAGAGTCTCGTGGGGGCAACGGTACCTGCTCCCCGTCTGTTCCCGCACGCCGGGGCACGCATTGGTACCTCTGTTATGAGATGGACCTCATCCGGCGCCCGGGTCGAGACTCACCAGCCGGGGTGCTGCCCCACCAGCTCCACGGTGCCCGCCTGCTCCGGGTCGACGTCGACCTGACCGGCGACCCACGCCTCGATGCCGTGCTCGCCCAGCCGGGCGATCGCGTCGTCCACCGAGTCCGGGGCGGTCAGCGCGACCATGCCGACGCCGCAGTTCAGCGTCGCCTCCAGGTCCGGCTGGGAGACGTTGCCGACCTTGCGCACCGCGTCGAAGATCGGCGCCGGGGTCCAGGTGGACCGGTCCAGCGTCGCCTTGAGCTCGACGGGCATCACGCGGGCCAGGTTGGCGGCCAGGCCGCCGCCGGTGATGTGGGCCATCGCGTGGGTCTCGGTGTTCCGGGCGATGTCGAGGCAGGGCTTGGTGTAGATCCGGGTCGGCACCAGCAGCTCCTCGCCGAGGGTGCGGCCGAACTCCTCGACGTACCGGTCGACGGTCCAGCCGGCCTCGGTGAAGAAGACGTGGCGGGCCAGGGAGTAGCCGTTGGAGTGCAGGCCGCTGGCGGCCATCGCGATCACCACGTCACCGGGGCGCACCCGGCCGGGGCCGAGCAGGTCGTCGGCCTCGACCACGCCGGTGGTGGCGCCGGCGATGTCGTACTCGTCGGGTCCGAGGAGGCCCGGGTGCTCGGCGGTCTCGCCGCCGACCAGCGCACAGCCGGCCTCGACGCAGGCCTCCGCGATGCCCTTGACGATCGCCGCGATCCGCTCGGGGACGACCCGGCCGGTGGCGATGTAGTCGGTCATGAACAGCGGCTCGGCGCCGCACACGACGAGGTCGTCGACGACCATGCCGACCAGGTCGAAGCCGATCGTGTCGTGCTTGTCCATCATCTGCGCGACCGCGACCTTGGTGCCGGCACCGTCGGTGGACGTGGCCAGCAGCGGTCGCTTGTACTTCGTCAGCGCGGAGGCGTCGAACAGGCCGGCGAATCCGCCCAGGCCGCCCAGCATCTCGGGACGGCGGGCCTTCTCCACCCAGGTCTTCATCAGGTCCACGGCACGGTCGGCGGCGGCGATGTCCACCCCGGCACGGGCGTAGGCGCCCGGCTCGGTCGCGTCGTCCTGGGGCTGGGTCGGCTCGGCCACGGTCGGCTCCTCGTTCACGGTGTCGGTGACGGTGACCGGATCGGTCACGGGTTGTTCAGGACGGGCAGGGCCTCGTCGCGGCTCGACGCGGCGAGGGTCGCCTCGAGCAGGTGCTTGCCGAGCTTGCTCTCGTCGGGCAGCTCGATCGGGTACTCGCCGGTGAAGCAGGCGGTGCAGAGCGAGGTGGCCGGCTGGGCGGTCGCCTCGACCATGCCCTCCAGCGAGATGTACCCGAGGCTGTCGGCGCCGACGCTGGCGGCGATCTCGTCGACGTCCAGGCCGTTGGCGATCAGCTCGGCGCGGGTCGCGAAGTCGATGCCGTAGAAGCACGGCCACTTCACCGGCGGGGAGGAGATCCGGACGTGGACCTCGGTCGCGCCGGCCTCGCGCAGCATCCGGATCTGGGCGCGCTGGGTGTTGCCGCGGACGATCGAGTCGTCGACGACCACGATCCGCTTGCCCCGGATCATGTGCTCCAACGCGTTGAGCTTCAGCCGGATGCCGAGCTGGCGCAGGGTCTGGCTGGGCTGGATGAAGGTGCGGCCGACGTAGGCGTTCTTGACGAACCCCTGGCCGAACGGGATGCCGCTCTCCAGCGCGTAGCCGGAGGCGGCGGGGGTGCCCGACTCGGGCACCGGGATCACCAGGTCGGCCTCGACCGGGAACTCCTTCGCCAGCCGGCGACCCATCTCGACCCGGGCCTCGTGGACGCTGCGGCCGGCGACGGTGGCGTCGGGGCGGGCCAGGTAGACGTACTCGAACACGCAGCCCTTGCGGCGCGGCTCGGCGAACTTGTGGGAGCGCAGGCCCTCCTCGTCGATGACCAGCAGCTCGCCGGGCTCGACCTCGCGAACGACACTGGCGCCGATCGTGGCGAGCGCGGCGTCCTCGCTGGCGACGACCCAGCCGCGGTCGAGGCGGCCCAGCACCAGCGGTCGGATGCCCTCGGGGTCGCGCGCGGCGTACAGCGTGTCCTCGTTGATCCACACGAACGAGAACGCGCCCTCGACCTGGGGCAGCAGCTCCAGCGCACGCTGCTCGAGCGAGACGTCGGGGTGGTGCGCCAACAGCGCCGTGACCAGGCTGGTGTCGTTGGTCGACGCCTCCAGGTTCACGCTGTGGATGTCGAGCTCGTCCTCGTCGCTCGGCAGGTCGGCGACCATCTGGGCGAGCTCGTGGGTGTTGACCAGGTTGCCGTTGTGACCGAGCGCGATCGAGCCGTGACCGGTGGGCCGGAAGGTCGGCTGCGCGTTCTGCCAGGTGCTGGCGCCGGTGGTCGAGTACCGGCAGTGGCCGACCGCGAGGTGGCCCTGGAAGGACTCCAGGGTGTTCTCGTCGAAGACCTGGGAGACCAGCCCCATGTCCTTGTAGACGAGGATCTGCCGCCCGTTGCTCACCGAGATGCCGGCTGACTCCTGCCCTCGGTGCTGCAGGGCGTAGAGGCCGAAATAGGTCAGCTTGGCGACGTCCTCACCGGGAGCCCAGACGCCGAACACTCCGCACACGTGCGTCAGCCTACCGGTCGGTCGCCCGCCAGCCCGATTCGCGGGTGGCGGGCGACCGGAACGCCGTGCGGGGGCGTCAGGCGCCCAGGTTGCGCAGCATCAGCGCCTCGGCGAGCAGCACCTTCTCGAACTCCGCCAGGTGCAGGCCCTCGTTGGCGCCGTGGGCCCGCGTGTCGGGGTCCTCCACGCCGGTGACCAGCACCGACGCGGCCGGGAAGGTCTCGAGGAACTCGGCGATGAACGGGATGGAGCCGCCCACGCCCATGTCGACCGGGGCGGTGCCGTCCCAGGCCTCGGTGAACGCGGCCCGCGCGGCGTCGTACGCCGGACCGGTGGCGTCGATCGCGATCGGCTCGCCGGTGTCGCAGACCGTCGTGGTCAGCTGCGCGCCCCAGGGGGTGTGCTTCTCCAGGTGCGCCTGGAGGCAGGCCACCGCGTTCTCGGCGGTGTCGCCCGGCGCGAGGCGCACCGTGATCTTGGCGCGGGCCGCCGGGGTGAGGGTGTTGGAGGCGCCGTCCACCTTGGGAGCGTCGATGCCGGTGACGGTCACCGCGGGCTGGGTCCACAGCCGCTCGACGACCGAGCCGGTGCCGACCCACTCCAGGCCCTCGATGGCGCCGGACTCGGCCCGCAGCCGCTCCTCGGGGTACTCCACGTCGGCGGCGGGGCCGCTGTGCAGGCCCTCGATCGCGCAGCCGCCCTCGGGGGTCCACAGGCTGTCCAGGACGCGGATCAGCGTCATGATCGCGTCCGGCTCCAGGCCGCCCCACATGCCGGAGTGGACGGCGTGGGTCAGGGTGCGCACCTCGACGTCGACCCGGATCATGCCGCGCAGGCTGGTGGTCAGCGCCGGAACGCCGATGTCCCAGTTGCCGGAGTCGGCGATCACGATCGCGTCCGAGCGCAGCTCCTCCTGGAACTGGTGCAGCAGCGCGGGCAGCGTCGCCGAGGCGACCTCCTCCTCGCCCTCGATGAAGAGCCGCACGGTGACCGGCAGGTCGTCACCGAAGGCCCGCAGCGCGGCGAGATGGGTGATGATCCCGGCCTTGTCGTCGGCGGCACCGCGGCCGTAGAGGCGGCCGTCGCGCTCGGTGGGCTCCCACGGCGGGCTGTCCCAGTCGGCGGGGTCGTTCTCGGGCTGCACGTCGTGGTGGGCGTAGAGCAGCACCGTCGGCGCGCCCTCGGGGCCCTTCTTCTCGCCGATCACGGCCGGCGGGGCGCCGTCGAAGGCGCGCACGATCCGGGCGTCGACGCCCTCGGCGGCGAACAGTGCCTGGGTCCGCTCGGCGCTCCGCTCGACCTCGCTGAGGCGGGCCGGGTCCGCGCTGACGGACTGGATCCGGATCAGGTCCTCCAGGTCGCTGCGGAGGCCCGGCATCAGGTCAGCCAGGCGTGCCTTCAGGGTGGCGGTGTCGAGACTCATGGGCTCACGGTAACCGGGCGCGGGAGCGGGTCCCAGAGGCAGGTGGCGGCTGGCGTCGGAGGTCCTCGGGCGACCCCTCGACCGATCAGCCCAGCGGCAGGTACGGCGACAGGTCGGTGCGCTCGCCGCTGGCGATCACGCGGGCGTCGCCGACGGCCTCGTCGAAGGCGATCCGACCGGTGGCCAGGGCGATCCAGGTGGCTGCATCGGTCTCGATCACGGCCGGCGGCGTGCCGCGCGTGTGTCGCACGCCCTCGACCACCTGGACCGCCGCGAACGGCGGCACCCGGACCTCGACCGAGCGACCGGGCGCACGCTCCTCCAGCAACGCCAGGAAGTGCTTGGTGAGCAGCCGGAGGTCGGCGCGGTCGGGGTCCTCGCCGGCCCGCTGCGCGTCGCCCAGGCGGGTGAGCGCGGCGGCGACGTCGGTCGGGGCGGCGGGGCGGAGTCGGGCGGGCATCGGTGTTGATTCTGCCTGGTCGGGGTGGTGCGGGCGGCGTGGGTCCGGCGGCGTGGGTCCGGCGGGTGTGCCCCGGGTGGGTCGTGTGCCTCAGACCCCGGAATGCGGGTGCCTCAGGCACACGAGCCGTGACCGAGCGGCCTCGTGTGCCCCACACCCCGGAATACCGGTGCCTCAGGCACACGACCCACCCCGGGCCGGGTCAGCCCGCGAGCTCCTCGGCGATCGCGGCCAGCCCGACCGCCACCTCGTGGAACGACGTGGACAGCGGCGACAGCCCGACCCGCAGGCCGTGCGGCGGGCGGAAGTCGGGGATCACGCCGCGCTCCCACAGCCGCGCGGTGACGGCCTTGAAGTCGGGGTGGTCGAGGGTGACGTGGCCGCCCCGGACCTCCGGGTCGCGCGGGGTGGCCACGACGACGCCGTACGGCGCCAGGAGCTCCTCGGCGACCTCGACCGCGAACGCAGTCAGTGCCCGCGACTTGGCCCGGACCGCGGCCATGCCGACGCTGTCGATCAGCTCCAGCATGTCGCGCATCGGCGCCATCCCGAGCACCGGCGGGGTGCCGCTGATCATCCGCCGGATGCCGCTGGCGGGCTGGTAGGCCTCCCCCATCGCGAACGGGTCCGCGGCTCCCATCCAGCCCTGGATCGGCTGGCGGAAGGCCGCCTGGTGGCGGCGCGCGACGTAGCCGAAGGCCGGCGCGCCGGGTCCGCCGTTGAGGTACTTGTAGGTGCAGCCGACGGCCAGGTCGACACCGTCGGCGTCGAGGGCCAGCTCGACCGCGCCGGTCGCGTGGCTCAGGTCCCACAGCACCAGCGCACCCGCGTCGTGGGCGGCCGCGGTGATGCCGGGGATGTCGGCGACGTGGCCCGACCGGTAGGCGATCGCGCTGAGCAGCACCAGCGCCGTGCGCTCGGAGACCGCCTCGGCGACCTGCGCCACCGAGACGCCGTCGTCGTGCGGCGCGGAGAGCCAGCGGATGGTCAGGTCGTGCTCGGCGGCCAGGCCCTCGACGATGAACCGGTCGGTCGGGAAGTTGTCGCGGTCGATGACGATCTCGTCCCGACCGGCGTCCGCCTGCGCCCCGAGCGCGGCGCGGGCCAGCTTGTAGAGCATCACCGTGGTGGAGTCCGCGACGATCGTCTGCCCCGGCGCGGCCCCGAGGCAGACCCGGGCGATCGTGTCGCCGAGCTCGGTCGGGGCGTCCATCCAGCCCTCGTCCCAGGCCCGGATCAGCCGGTCGCCCCAGGCGCCGTCGACCAGGTCCACGAGGCGCTCGCGGGTCGCCTTCAACGGCCGGCCCAGCGAGTTGCCGTCGAGGTAGGCGAGCACTCCCTCGGTCGTCACGAAGGCGTCGCGGTGCGCGGCCAGCGGGTCCTCGGCGTCGAGGATCGCGGCGCGCGCCGCGATCGACTCCGGCACCGCGGGCGGGATCGGCGCCGCGGTCACGGCGTCTCCTGCTCGACCCGGACGGACGTCTGCAACCACTTCACCAGCTCCTCGGCATCGCGGGGCCGCGGCCCCGGCGCGGCCAGGCGGGGGCCGCTCCCGTTCTCCGGTGCCAGCACCGCGGCCAGCAGGTCCTCCCCGGTCAGCCCGGCCTCGCCGAGCGCGAGGATCTCCTCGGGCACCAGGCCGGCCGGCGTCGGGCCGTTGCCGAGGTCCGTGCCGTGGACGACCCGGCCGCCCGCGGCCCGGAACCTCCGGATGTTCTCGATCGCGACCGCCCGCTCCTCGGGGCCGTGGATCGCCAGCGTGGAGATCCAGGTCATCCCCCGGCGCCCGGCATCGGCCAGCACGTCGTCGGGGACCCGCTCGGTCCACGGGGCGTGCGCCAGGGCGTCGGCGCCGGCGGCCACCGCGCGGGCCACCTGGCCGGGGCCCTCGGCGTGCACCACCGCGGTCAGCCCGGTCTCGTGCGCAGCGCGGACCAGCCAGTACAGCTCCTCGTCGCCCAGCAGCGGCATGCCGGCATGCAGGGCGATCTTGATCCGGCTCGCGCCCCGCTCGGCCGCGATGGAGACCGCGGCCCGGGCGTCACCGTCGTCCACCACCGGGCGGACCGCCTCGACGGGCGCCCAGGAGCGACCCGACGGGTAGCCGCCGACGGCGGTGTGGAACGGGCCGGCGTACCGGACCCGGACGCCGGCCGGCGGGTCGGCCGCCCACGCGGCGACCTCGGCGATCACCCAGCCGAGGTCGTGCACCTCCACGACGGGCGAGTCCGCGAACAGCGCGCGATCGACGAGCCCGAGGTGGACGTGGTGGTCGACCACGCCCGGGAGCACGGTCAGGTGGCGCATGGCGCTCAGCCGAGCTCGGTGCGGACCGAGATCAGCTCGGGGAAGAACGTCAGGTCCAGCGCCCGCTTGAGGAAGCCGACGCCCGAGGAGCCCCCGGTGCCGGTCTTGAACCCGATAGTCCGCTGCACCGTGCGCAGGTGCCGGAAGCGCCAGAACTGGAAGGCGTCCTCGATGTCGACGAGGTCCTCGCAGGTCTCGTAGAGGTCCCAGTGCGCCTCGGTGTCGGTGTAGATGGCGCGGAACACCTCGACCAGCTCGGGCACCTCGACCCACGGCTCCCGCACGTCGCGCTCGAGCACCGCCGCCGGCACCGGCAGGCCGCGGCGGGCGACCAGGCGCAGGAAGGCGTCGTAGACGGTCGGCTGCTCGAAGACCTCGCTCAGCATCGCGTGCGCCGGCGGGTCGGACTCGAAGACCTTGAGCATCGCCGCGTGCTTGTTGCCGAGCAGGAACTCGATCGCCCGGTACTGCACCGACTGGAACCCCGAGGACGGGCCGAGCACGTCGCGGAACTCGGCGTACTCGGTCGGGGTGAGCGTGGCCAGCACCGACCACTGCTCGGTGATCGTCTTCAGGATGTGCTTGACCCGGGCCAGGCTCTTCAGCGCCGGCGCCAGGTCGTCGGCGTCCAGGAAGACCCGGGCGCCCCGCAGCTCGTGGATCATCAGCTTGAGCCACAGCTCGGTGGTCTGGTGCTGGATGATGAAGAGCAGCTCGTCGTGGTGCGCCGGGTCGCTCAGCGGGTGCTGGGCCGACAGCAGCCGGTCCAGGTCGAGGTACCCGCCGTAGGTCAGGCGCGAGGCGAGATCGGTGTGCACGCCCTCCTCGAGCGGCCGGACCCCTCCCTCGATGCCCATCAGCCCAGCGCCGCCGGCAGGGTGGCGGTCCAGGCCTCGCGCGCCTCGGCGAGCGGGATCTCGAAGCGGCCCTCGACGGCGATCGAGTCGCCGCCGGTGGCGCCGATCTCGGTGACCGGCACGCCGAGCTCGGCGGCCAGCGCGACGACCCGCTCGACGGCGTCGGCCGGCACGGTGACCAGCGCACGGGTGGCGGACTCGGAGAACAGCGCCACGAACGCGTCGCCGTGGACGGCGGTCGGGTCGACCCGGACACCGACGCCGTTGGCCAGGCAGGCCTCGACCAGCGCCTGCGCGAGACCGCCCTCGGCGAGGTCGTGCGCCGAGGTCGCGGTGCCGACCAGGTCGGTGAGCAGCCGGCCGAGCGCGGCCTCCGCGGCCAGGTCGAGCACCGGCGGGCGGCCACCGAGGTGACCGTGCACGACGTGCGCCCACTCCGAGCCCGAGAGCTCCTCGCGGGTGGCGCCGAGCAGCAGCACCGTCTCGTCCGCGGCCTGGAAGCCGGTCGGCGTACGGCGGGTGACGTCCTCGATCACGCCGAGCACCGCGACCACGGGGGTCGGCAGGATCGCGACCTCGCCGGTCTGGTTGTAGAGGCTGACGTTGCCGCCGGTGACCGGCACGCCGAGCTCGAGGCAGGCGTCCTTGAGGCCACGGCAGGCCTCGGCGAACTGCCACATCACGTCGGGGTCCTCGGGCGAGCCGAAGTTGAGGCAGTCGCTGACGGCCAGCGGGGTCGCCCCGCCGGTCGAGACGTTGCGGTAGGACTCCGCCAGCGCCAGCTGCGCTCCGAGGTACGGGTCGAGCTTGGCGAAGCGGCCGTTGCAGTCGGTGGAGACCGAGACGCCGAGGTTGGACTCCTCGTCGACGCGGACCATGCCGCTGTCGGCCGGCTGGGCGAGGACGGTGTTGCCCTGGACGTAGCGGTCGTACTGGTCGGTGATCCAGGACTTGTCGCACAGGTTCGGGCTGGCGGCCAGCTGGAGCACGGTGGAGCGCAGCTCCGCGTCGGTGGTCGGCCGCGGCAGCACCTCCGCGGCGTCGGCCTGCAGCTCGTCCTGCCAGGACGGGCGGGCGAACGGGCGGTGGTAGACCGGGCCGTCGTGGGCCACGGTGCGCGGCGGTACGTCGACGACGACCTCGCCGTGCCAGGTGATCTCGAGGCGGCCGGTGTCGGTGACCTCGCCGATGTCGACGGCCTCGACGTCCCACTTCGCGCAGATCGCGAGGAACGCGTCGACGTCGCCGGGCTCGACGACGGCCATCATCCGCTCCTGGCTCTCGCTCATCAGGATCTCCTCCGGCGCGAGCGTGGAGTCGCGCAGCGGGACCCGGTCCAGCTCGACGCTCATGCCGCCGTCACCGGCCGAGGCGAGCTCGGAGGTGGCGCAGGAGAGGCCGGCGCCGCCGAGGTCCTGGATGCCGGCGACGACGCCGGCCTGGAAGAGCTCGAGGGTGCACTCGATGAGCAGCTTCTCCATGAAGGGGTCGCCGACCTGGACGCTGGGCCGCTTCGCGGGGCCGTCGGCGTCGAAGGTCTCGCTGGCGAGCACGGAGACGCCGCCGATGCCGTCGCCGCCGGTGCGGGCGCCGTACAGCATCACGCGGTTGCCGGTGCCCGACGCCTTGGCGAGGTGCAGGTCCTCGTGCTTGAGGACGCCGACGCAGAGCGCGTTGACCAGCGGGTTGCCCGCGTAGGTGGGGTCGAAGACGGCCTCGCCGCCGATGTTGGGCAGGCCCAGACAGTTGCCGTAGCCGCCGACGCCGGCGACGATCCCGGGCAGGACGCGGTGGGTGTCCTCGGCCTCGAGCGGTCCGAAGCGCAGCGGGTCCATCACCGCGACCGGGCGGGCGCCCATCGCAAGGATGTCGCGGACGATGCCGCCCACGCCCGTGGCCGCGCCCTGGTAGGGCTCGACGTAGGACGGGTGGTTGTGGGACTCGACCTTGAAGGTGACCGCGTAGCCCTGGCCGATGTCGATCACGCCGGCGTTCTCGCCGATGCCGGCGAGCATCGCGCCGACCCGGGTCTCCTGCGGGATCTCGGAGAACTGCTTGAGGTGCACCTTGGAGGACTTGTAGGAGCAGTGCTCGCTCCACATCACCGAGTACATCGCCAGCTCGGAGGAGGTGGGCCGACGGCCCAGGATCTCCTTGATCCGGTCGTACTCGTCGGCCTTCAGGCCGAGCTCGGCCCACGGCTGGTCGCGGTCCGGGTCGGACCCGGCGACGGCGACCGTGTCGAGGGTGGGGCGGACGCTGTCGGACGCGGGGTCGGACGCGGGGTCGGACGTGCGGTCGGACGCAAGCTCAGGCGCGAGATCTGCCACGGGGTCAGGCTATCCCGGAGGGGCGGGATCGCCGCAGTCGGTGCGGGCACCGCCCGGTTCCCTCCGGACCGCTCGGGTCGGCGGCGGCGACGGGCGGCCCGGCCGGGGCGGACCAGGGGCTCGACGTCCGGCAGCCGCTCCCCCGCGGAGCGAGCCGGATGCGCACCGGAACCGGTGGCCGAACTACAGAACTGTAGTTATTGCGCTTCGTGTTACTGGTGGGACGAACGTGGTTATTGTTGCTGCTTCTGACGGAACGACGACCTTCCCCTGGAGCTCCGCCATGCCTCACCGCACCGCCCTGACCGACGCGCGCCCGGACCCCGATCGACCGGCCCCCGAGCGCCCCCGCCGGAGGCGCCGTACGGCGGGCCGCATCGCCGCGGCCGGCGTGGTCGCCGCGCTCGCACTGGGCGCGCTGGCCGGCCATCAGGCCGCCCCGGCCGCGCCGTCCACCCCGGCGGCGGGCGACGCCGCCGACCTCAGCCTCGCCGCCGCCGGCACCAACCCGGTCACCCCCGGTGACTTCACCGGCTACGGGTTCGACCAGTGCCTGGCACCGACGCAGAAGGCGATGGACGCCTGGCTGCGCAGCTCGCCGTTCCTGGCGGTCGGCATCTACATCTCCGGCAACTCCCGCGCCTGCCGCAGCCAGCCGAACCTGACGCCCACCTGGATCAGCACCCAGCTGCGCAAGGGGTGGCGCCTGCTGCCGATCACGCTCGGCCCCCAGGCCTCCTGCGCGACCCGGTTCCCGCGGTACAACGACGACCCGACCATCAACCCCCAGCCCGGCACCGGCAACCGCTACCTCAAGGCGCGCCGGATGGCACGCGCGGAGGCGGAGAAGGCGGTCGCCGAGGCCGGCCGCCTGGGCATCGTGCCCGGCAGCACGCTCTGGTACGACCTCGAGGGCTTCGACGTCAGCAACACCCGGTGCCGCGAGTCCGCGCTGTGGTTCCTGCACGGATGGACCACCCGCGTCCGCCAGCTCGGCTACGTCTCCGGGGTCTACTCCAGCGCCAGCTCGGGGATCAAGATGCTCGACGACGCGCGCGTCAACCGGCCGGGCATGTTCCGGCTGCCCGACCAGATCTGGATCGCCCGCTGGGACGGCGTCGCCAACACCTCCTCGACCAGCCCCGCCTCGGCCGTGATCCGCGAGGACGGCTGGCGGCCGGGCGGCCGGATGAAGCAGTACCAGGGCGGGCACAACGAGACCTGGGGCGGCGTCACCATCAACATCGACCGCAACTACCTCGAGCTCGGCAACGGCGGGGTCGCGCCCGCCGAGAGCCACTGCGGCGGCGTCCGGGTCAACTTCCGCAACTACCCCGCGATCGCCCCGGCCGCCACGCTCTCGAAGGCGAAGACGCGGCGCGTCAAGGCCCTGCAGTGCCTGCTGCGCGAGGCCGGCCGGTACGACGGCGAGGCCGACGGTCGCTACGACAGCGCCACCGAGGAGGCCGTCCGCCGCTGGCAGTCCGCCGGCGGGCGCCCGGCCACCGGCGCGATGGCACGCGCCGACTGGATGCGGCTGCACACCATCGGGGCGCGCCCGGTGCTCAAGATCGGGTCGACCGGCCCGACGGTCCGTCGCCTCCAGCGCGCGCTCAACGCCGCCCGGGTGAAGCCGCGGGTCCCCGTCGACGGCGTCTTCGACACCGAGACCGCCCGGGCGGTGCGCACCTACCAGGCGTCGGCCGACGCCGGCACCACCGGCATCGTCGAGGGCAAGACCTGGCGCCGCCTGCGCGCCGGTCGTTGACCGCCGTACCGCACCGGACCGGCGCCGCCCGTCCCACCGTCCGCGCCGCGGGCACCGGGGCGGGCGGCGCTCGTCCGGGCACCGAAGTCCTCAACTGGCGGCCCGTGCTGCCGATCACCAGACCACGACGCCAGGACGGCGCCGCCCCTCCAGTGCCACGGACGGCGCTCCGCACGCACCGCGTCTCGGCCGGTGCGCACCGAGAGGCCGGATGAGTGCCCGTCAAGTCCCTGCAGAAGCTCGCCATCCCGGTGGGCATCGTGATGATCATCGTGATGCTGGTCGTCCCGCTGCCCGCGGTGGTCCTCGACCTGCTGATCGCGCTGAACATCACCGGCGCGCTGATGGTGCTGATGGTCGCCATGTTCATCCACGGCCCGCTGGAGTTCGCCGGGTTCCCCGCCGTGATCCTGGTGATGACCCTCTTCCGCCTGGCGCTCAACATCAGCGCGACCCGGCTGGTGCTGCTCGACGGGTACGCCGGCAAGGTGATCGACACCTTCGGCCACTTCGTGGTCGGCGGGTCGCTGGTCGTCGGCCTGATCGTCTTCGTGATCCTGCTGGTCATCCAGTTCGTGGTGATCACCAACGGTGCCGGCCGCGTCGCCGAGGTCGGCGCCCGGTTCACCCTGGACGCGATGCCGGGCAAGCAGATGGCGATCGACGCCGACCTCAACTCCGGCCTGATCTCCGAGGACGAAGCGCGCCGGCGCCGCGCCGAGGTGCACGCCGAGGCCGACTTCTACGGCGCGATGGACGGTGCCTCCAAGTTCGTCAAGGGCGACGCGATCGCCGCGATCGTGATCACCCTGGTCAACCTGATCGGCGGCTTCGCGATCGGCGTCGCGCAGTACGGGATGCCCTGGGACGAGGCGATCAGCACGTACTCGCTGCTCTCCATCGGCGACGGCCTGGTCTCCCAGATCCCGGCGCTGCTGCTCTCGGTGGCCACCGGCCTGATCGTCACCCGTTCGGTCAGCGACGCCGACATGGGCTCGGACATCGTCCGCCAGATCACCGCGCGCCAGATGCCGCTGCGGGTGGCCGGCTTCGGCGCGCTCGCGCTGTGCCTGATCCCCGGCCTGCCCAAGACCCCCTTCATCATCGTCGGCGGAGCGATGCTGATCGCCTCGACCCGGATCGACGAGTCCGAGCCCGCGACCGCCGCGGCGGCGTCCGAGGAGGCCGCGACCGAGCCGCCGGACTCCCCCGAGCGGCTGGCCGCCGAGATCCGCGTCGACCCGCTGGGCCTGGAGCTGTCGGCCGACCTGATCGACCTCGTCGACGCCCGCACCGGCGGCGACCTCCTGGACCGGGTCAAGGCGCTGCGCCGCAAGATTGCCGGCGAGCTGGGCATCGTCATCCCGCCGGTGCGCACCCGGGACAACCTCGAGCTGCCGCCGCACACCTACGCGATCACGCTCTTCGGTGCTGAGATCGCCCGCGGCGAGGCACCCCGCGGCACCGTGCTGGCGATCGGCGACTTCCTCGCCGCGCTGCCCGGCACCCCGACGCGCGAGCCGGTCTTCGGGCTGGAGGCCAAGTGGATCCCGGCCGAGCTGCGCCACCAGGCGGAGATCGGCGGCGCCACCGTCGTCGACCGCGCCTCCGTGGTCACCACGCACCTGGCCGAGGTCGTCCACCGCCACGCGAGCAGCCTGCTCGGCCGTGAGGACGTGCGCCTGCTGACCGACGTGGTCAAGCGCAGCCACCCGGTGGTGATCGAGGAGCTGACCCCCACCCAGCTCTCGCTCGGCGAGGTGCAGCGGGTGCTGCGCAGCCTGCTGGACGAGGGCGTGCCCATCCGCGACCTGGTCCGGATCTTCGAGGCGCTCTCGGTGCGCGCCGCGACCTCGAAGGACCTGGACGGGCTCGTCGATGCCGCGCGGGCGGCGCTCGACCCGGCGCTGGCGGCGCCGTACGTCGTCGACGGCGTCCTGCACGTGATCAGCCTCGACCCGGTGCTGGAGCAGCAGATGCTCGAGGGCCTGCGCCCCAGCGACCTCGGCGCACAGCTGCTGATCGACCCCGACGTGGCCCAGCAGCTGATGGTCAGCCTGGCCCAGCACCAGGCCGCGGCCGAGGAGCAGAACCTGCGGCCGGTCCTGGTCTGCGCGCCGCAGATCCGCTCGGCCCTGCGCCGGCTGGTGGCGCCGGCCGTCGAGCGGCTGCCGGTCTTCGCCTACACCGAGCTCGGTGCGGCCCAGCAGGTCCGCTCGCTCGGGGTGGTCTCCGGCGCCGCGCCCGGCCCGACCGGCACGTCCGGTCCGGCCGGCCCGGCTAGCGCGATCGCACTGGCGGGCTCCTGATGCGCCGGGCACAGGCTTCCGGCGCCCCGGCGGCACGTCGGCCGGTCCGCGTCCCGGGCCGTGGGCTCGTCGACGGCTGGACGCTGCTCGCGGCCGCCGTCGTCGCCTCCCCCGCCTACTGGCAGCTCGCCCAGGGGATGGTGTCGCTGACCGACGCGCTGACCCGCTACCTGGCGGTCCTGGCCGGATGCTGCGTCGCCTCGCTCGCCATCCGAGGGACCTGGCCGGTGTTGATCGGTCCGGCTGGCTCGTCGGCCAAGGACACCGACGCCCGCGAGACCGCCGAGCTGCTGGGCGCCACCGGACGGCTGGAGTCGTCGGGAGCCGACGACGCGGCGCTGTGGGACGCCGAGGGCGACGTGGCGGACCTGCTGGGCGCGCCGCGGAGCTAGCGGCGTCCGGGGCGGCGAAAAGCCAGACGTCCGGGTCGGCCCCCGCGGGGGCCGACCCGGACGTCGGTGCTGCTCAGCCCAGCTCTGACCGGCGGATCAGCGCAGGTCGAACCGGTCCGCGTCCATGACCTTCACCCAGGCGGCGACGAAGTCGTTGACGAACTTCTCCTTCGCGTCGTCGGAGGCGTAGACCTCGGCCAGCGCCCGCAGCTCCGAGTTCGAGCCGAAGACGAGGTCGTTGCGGGTGCCGGTGAGGGTCTTGCCGGACTCGGTGGTGCCGGTGAAGACGTCCTCGGACTCGTCCACGGCGGTCCAGGTGGTGCCGAGCTCGAGCAGGTTGACGAAGAAGTCGTTCGTCAGCACGCCCGGGGTGTCGGTGAAGACACCGTGGTCGGACCCGTCCCAGTTGGTGCCGAGGACGCGGAGACCGCCGATGAGGACGGTCAGCTCCGGCGCGCTCACGCCCAGCAGGTTGGCGCGGTCGATCAGGGTGAACTCGGCCGGGAACTTGCTGGACTTGGCCAGGTAGTTCCGGAAGCCGTCGGCCTTGGGCTCCAGGTAGCCGAACGACTCGACGTCGGTCTGCTCCTGGGTCGCGTCGCCGCGGCCGGTCGTGGTGGTGACCGTGACGTCGACGCCGGCCGCGGCCGCCGCCTTCTCGACGCCCACCGAGCCACCGACGACGATCGCGTCGGCCAGGGAGACGCCCTGCGCCGCGGCGATCTCGCCGAGGGTGGCCAGGATCGGGGCGAGCTCGGCCGGGCGGTTGATCGCCCACGACCGCTGCGGCTCCAGGGCGATGCGGGCACCGTTGGCGCCGCCGCGCTTGTCGGAGGAGCGGAAGGTCGAGGCCGACGCCCACGCGGTGGACACCAGCTGGGAGACCGTGAGACCGGAGTCGGCGATCGCGGCCTTCAGCGAGGCGACCTGCTCGTCGGTGAGCTCGGTGCCGGCGGGGATCGGGTCCTGCCAGACCAGGTCCTCGGCGGGGACCTCGGCGCCGCGGTAGCGCGCCTTGGGGCCCATGTCGCGGTGGGTCAGCTTGAACCAGGCGCGGGCGAACGCGTCGGTGAACGCGTCCTGGTCGTCCTTGAACTTGCGCGAGATCGCCTCGAACTCCGGGTCCATCCGCAGCGCCAGGTCGGAGGTCAGCATCCGCGGCTCGCGCTTGCCGTCGCCGAACGCCTCGGGCACCAGGTCGGCGCCGCCGTTGTTGACCGGGCGCCACTGGTAGGCGCCGGCCGGCGACTTGAACAGCTCCCACTCGTAGGCGAAGAGGATGTGGAAGAACTCGTTGTCCCAGCGGGTCGGGTGGTAGGTCCAGGTGACCTCCAGGCCCGAGGTGATCGCGTCGATGCCCTTGCCCGAGGCGTGGGTCGAGGCCCAGCCCAGGCCCTGCTGCTCGATCTTGCCGGCCTCGGGCTCGGCGCCGACCAGAGCGGCGTCCCCGGCGCCGTGGGTCTTGCCGAAGGTGTGACCACCGGCGATCAGCGCGACGGTCTCCTCGTGGGTCATGCCCATCCGGGTGAAGGTGTCCTTGATGTCCGCGGCGGACGCCAGCGGGTCGGGGTTGCCCTCCGGACCCTCCGGGTTGACGTAGATCAGGCCCATCTGGACAGCCGCCAGCGGGTCGTCGAGGTCGCGCTCGCCGGTGTAGCGCTGCGCGCCGCCCTCGTCGCCGCCGAGCCACTCGGTCTCGGGACCCCAGTAGATGTCGTCGTCGGCCTCCCAGACATCGGGGCGACCGCCACCGAAGCCGAAGGTCGGGAAGCCCATCTCCTCCAGCGCCACGTTGCCCGCGAGGATCATCAGGTCGGCCCACGACAGCGCGCGCCCGTACTTCTTCTTGACCGGCCACAGCAGGCGGCGGGCCTTGTCCAGGTTGCCGTTGTCCGGCCACGAGTTGAGCGGCGCGAACCGCTGCTGGCCGGTGCCGCCACCACCCCGACCGTCCTGCACGCGGTAGGTGCCCGCGGAGTGCCACGCCATCCGGATGTAGAGGGGGCCGTAGTTGCCGAAGTCGGCCGGCCAGAAGTCCTTGGAGTCGGTCAGCGTGGCCGCGATGTCGGCCTTGACCGCGCTGAGGTCGAGCGCCTCGAAGGCGGCGTTGTAGTCGAAGTCCGCGCCGTAGGGGTCACCCACCTCGGGGTTCTTGGCGAGGATCTTGAGGTTGAGCTTGTTCGGCCACCACTGCTGGTTGGGCGAGCCCTGGCTCGGGTGCGGCAGGGCGTCGTGCATCACGGGGCACTTGCCGGCCGAGGTCTCGTTCAGGTCAGCGAGCTCGGTCTCGTGGTTCTCGGACATGTTTCCTCTCCAGTTGGGCAAAGACGGCGGCGGGAAGACTCAGGGGGCGATGGCGTCGGCCGAGGCGGCCTCGGCAGCGCAGTCGGGGCAGGTGCCCCAGTAGATGACCTCGGCCTCGTCGATCGAGAAGCCTCGGTCGTCGGAGGCGAGCAGGCAGGGCGTATGACCCACGGCGCAGTCCACGTCGGCGATCGTGCCGCAGCCGCGACACACCACGTGGTGGTGGTTGTCGCCGACCCGGCTCTCGTAACGGGCCACCGAGCCGGAGGGCTGGATCCGACGGATCAGCCCGGTCGCGGTCAGCGCTCGGAGCACGTCGTACACGGCCTGGTGGGAGACGTCGGGCAGCCCCTGTCGCACCACGCCGATCACGGTGTCGGTGTCGGCGTGGGCGTGGGCGTGCACGGCGTCCAGGACGGCCAGGCGAGGACGAGTGACCCGGAGCCCGGCACCGCGCAGCATCTGCGGGAAGTCGGGGGGCGTCGTCATGCCCCGAACACTGCCAGCCTTTCTTGAACGAGTCAAGATAACTAAGCCTGTCCTCAGTGTGTCCGAGGGGCGACGGACCTCGTTGACAGAGTCGGCCACGCGACCCATCTTTGAGACATGTCGGCCGATCTGTCTCACACGGGCGCGACGACCGCGCCGCCGGTCCCCGCTGCCTTCGTGCCACGCTCGGGGCCCTCCTGGCGCGACCCCTGGCCGATGTACGCGGCTCTCCGCGAGCACGACCCGGTGCACCACGTCGCGGACGGCGACTACTGGGTGCTCAGCCGCCACGAGCACGTCTTCGCGGCGGCCCGCGACCACGAGACGTTCTCGTCCGCGGCCGGCCTCACGGTGACGTACGGCGAGCTCGAGGCGATCGGGCTGACCGACAACCCGCCCATGGTGATGACCGACCCGCCCGAGCACACCGCGTTCCGGCGGCTCGTCAGCCGCGGTTTCACGCCGCGCCAGGTGGAGTCGGTCGAGCCGGCGATCCGGGCCTTCGTGGTCGACCGGCTCGAACGGCTGCGCGCCGCCGGCGGCGGCGACATCGTCGGCTCGCTGTTCAAGCCGCTGCCGAGCATGCTGGTCGCCCACTACCTCGGCGTGCCGGAGGAGGACCGCGGTCGGTTCGACGCCTGGACCGACGCGATCGTGGCGGCCAACGCCGGGGCGGGCGCCGCCGGTGCCACCACGACCGCGGCCGAGGCCACCGCCGAGATGGCGGGCTACTTCGCCGACCTGGTGGAGCGGCGGCGTACCGAGCCGGAGGATGACGTCGTCTCCCACCTGGTCGCCGCCGGCGAGGGCGACTCCCCCGACGGCCTGCTCCGGATCCTCGCCTTCACCTTCACCATGGTCGCCGGCGGCAACGACACCACCACCGGGCTGCTGGGCGCCGGAGCACAGCTGCTGGCCGATCACCCCGAGCAGCGGGCCAGGGCGCTCGACGACGTGCCCGCGACGGTCGAGGAGCTGCTCCGGCTCACCTCCCCGGTCCAGGGGCTGGCCCGCACCACGACCCGCGACGTCACCGTCCACGGCACCACGATCCCGGCGGGCCGGAAGGTGCTGCTCTGCTACGCCGCCGCGAACCGCGACCCGCGCGCCTTCGGCCCCGACGCCGAGGACCTCGACGTGACTCGGGCGCCGCGGCAGATCCTCACCTTCGCCCACGGCGCCCACCACTGCCTGGGGGCTGCGGCGGCCCGGATGACGGCCCGGGTGGCGCTGAGCGAGCTGCTCACCCGGATGCCGTCGTACACCGTCGATCCGGCGTCGGTGACCTGGGCTCCGGGCCCCTACGTGCGTCGTCCGCTCCGGCTCGACCTGGCGGCCGGCACGTGAGCTGGCTGACCGGCCGCCGCACGGTGGCGGCGACCGACCAGATCCTCGACGCGGCCGCGGCCCTCTTCGCCGCCGAGGGCCTCGACGGCCCGGGGATGGAGGAGCTGGCCCGCGCCGCCGGCTGCTCGCGGGCCACCCTCTACCGCTACTTCCCCACCCGGTCCGCGCTGCTCGCCGCCTTCGCCGAGCGCGAGGCGATCACGATCCTCGACGAGGTCGCGGCGACGTACCGCGCCGACGGCGGGGTGGCGGGCTACGCCGTCGCCTGCCTCACCGCGGTGCGCGCCCGCCCGCACCTGACCGCCTGGTACGCCGCCGACGGCGGCCAGCAGCTGCTGGCGGTGCTGGTCGGGTCGGCGCGGATCCGCTCCTACCTGCGCGGCGCGCTGGGCCGCGGCGAGGACGGCGACCGGGAGCTGCCACAGCTGTTCCTCCGCGTCCTGGTCTCGCTGCTGGTCACGCCCGGCGCCGACACGCACGAGGAGCACGCGCTGCTCGCACGGCTGACGCCGGACACCCAGCCGCGGGCACCGCGGTGAGACCTCAACGGCCGGCGACCTCGCTGCGCCGTTCCAGCAGGACGACGTCGCGCCACGCGCCGGCGAGCGGCCCCCGCGCCATCCGACCGATCCGTTCACGGGTGCCGACCACGCGGAAGCCCGCGGCCCGGTGCAGGGCCAGGCTGGCGGCGTTCTCGGGGAAGACCCCGGCCTGGACCGTCCACACTCCGGCGGCCTCCGTCGAGGCCACGAACGCCTCCAGGAGCAGCCGGCCCACGCCCTGTCCGGCGACGCCCGGGTCGACGTACACGGACTCCTCGACCACGCCGGCGTAGACGCCGCGCGAGGAGTACGCCGAGCCGGCGATCCAGCCGAGCACCCGCTCACCCCCGGTGGCGGTCGAGGTGCCGAGCGCCACCAGCCGGTGGTCGGCCAGCCTGCCGGCGTCGAACCGCTCCCAGGTCGGCGGCGCGGTCTCGAAGGTGGCGTGACCGCCGGCGATGCCGGCGGCGTAGATGCGCTCGACCTCGGGCCAGTGCCGAGGCTCGAGCGGCGCCACCCGCACCTGCGCGGACAGCGTCAGAACTTCCGCATCTGGTAGTAGCCGTGCGTGGTCGCGACCACGGTGCCGGCCTCGTCGGTGAGCTCGGCGGTGAGCTCGAAGTCGGACTTCCCGTTGGCCTGCGTCTCGGCGAGGATCCGCTCGATCTCGTCGTCGCTCAGGGTGGCCCGGGAGACCACGTCGGAGTTGGCCGGGCGTCGGTAGTCGATCTCGAGCCGCTTGACCAGCGGCACCGCGCCCTCGAGCACCAGCGAGGTGCTGGCGTAGATGCCGCCGAGCACCTCCGCCACGGTGAACAGCGAGCCGGCGTACGCCGAGCCGAAGTGGTTGCCGTTGGGCCCGAACGGGAGCCGCGCTGCGACGTCGTTGCGTCCGGCCTCGATCACCTCGATCCCCATCGCGGAGAGGATCGGGATCACCTGGTGGGTGTAGGCGGTGAGCTGCTCGGGGCTGGGCGTGTCGGTCACGGGCGCCAACCTAGTCGCTCGGTCGGCCGACCCCGGCAGCGGACGGCGCCGTACCGGGCCGCCCGAAGAAGGTATCCGGCGGGCCCGGGAATGATCGCGACTTCATGTCGTCACCGGCCTTGATAACACAAGAATGCCTCGTTTACGAGGGGTGACACAGGCCACAGGATCTCACTAGCGTCGCCAGCAGGTGCGCGATCCGCACCGTGGTCGACCACAGGAGACGTGAGGCATGAGAAGACTGATCGTGGCAGTCGCCGGCATCGGGGCGCTCGCCGTCCAGGGCACCCTGGGGGTGGGGCCGGCGAACGCGGAACCGGAGCCTCTGAAGCCCGCTGCGCCACCCGACGCCGCGTCCGCCCGCTCCGACAACCTCTCCTCCCCGCTCAGCGACAAGCAGTCCGCCGAACGGACCCGCGCCCAGGAGATGGTGCTGTCCGGCGAGGCGACGCCGAAGGGCAAGAACCAGGTCGTGAAGATCGCCCCCGGGCAGTACGTCGAGCTGGCCCGCGCGGACGAGGACTCGATCTTCAGCGTGCTCGCCGAGTTCGGCGACCAGGAGAGCCCCTACGGGATCCTCAAGGGCGGGGCCGAGGGCCCGCAGCACAACCAGATCCCGGAGCCGGACCGCTCGGTCGACAACACCACGATCTGGGAACCCGACTTCTCGCAGGGCTACTACGAGGACCTGCTCTTCTCCGAGGAGCCCGGCGCGGTCTCGATGCGCAACTACTACGACGAGATGTCCTCGGGCGCCTACAGCGTCAACGGCGACGTCACCGACTGGGTGCAGGTGCCCTACCGGGCCGCGCACTACGGCCGCGACTGGTGCGGCAGCATCACCTGCGGCCAGACCACCTGGTGGTTCGTGCGGGACTCGGTCAACGCCTGGTACCAGCGCGCGCTCGCCGAGATGGGCAGCGTGCAGGCGGTCGACGACTACCTCGCGAAGTTCGACGTCTGGGACCGTTACGACTACGACAGCGACGGGAACTTCGACGAGCCCGACGGCTACATCGACCACTTCCAGTCGATCCACGCCGGCGTCGGCCAGGAGACAGGCGGCGGCACCTACGGCGACGACGCGATCTGGTCGCACCGCTGGTACGTCCAGCTGACCGGCATCGGCTCCGGCGGCCCGACGGTGGGCGGGCAGACCGTCCCGTTCGGCGGCGTGCAGGTCGGCAACTCCAACCTGTGGATCGGTGACTACACGATCGAGCCGGAGAACGGCGGCGTCGGCGTCTTCGCCCACGAGTTCGGCCACGACCTCGGGCTGCCCGACCTCTACGACACCTCCGGCAACACCGGCGGCGCGGAGAACTCCACCGCGTTCTGGACGCTGATGAGCTCCGGCTCCTACGGCAACACCGGCAAGCCCGAGGACGGCATCGGCGGCGAGCCCACCCACATGGGCAACTGGGAGAAGCAGCAGCTCGGCTGGCTCGACTACGACGTGGTCCGGTACGGCGAGAAGCGGACCCTGAACCTCGGCCCCGCCGAGCACCGCACCAAGAAGTCCCAGGGCGCCTTCGTGCTGCTGCCGGACAAGGAGGTGCCGCTGGAGCTCGGGGACCCGTACGAGGGCGACCAGTACTACTACAGCGGCTCGGGCAACGACCTCGACGTCTCGATGACCACGTCGGTCACCGTGGGCGCCGGCGCGCTCACCGCCCACGCGCGGTACGACATCGAGACCGACTGGGACTACGCCTACCTGACCGTCAACGGCGATCCCGTCGCGACCAACCTGTCGACCGACGCTGACCCGAACGGCCAGAACTTCGGCTCCGGGATCACCGGTTCCTCCGGGGACACCTGGGTCGAGCTGACGGCCGACCTGTCGGCGTACGCGGGCCAGACGGTCGACCTCGGGTTCCGCTACTGGACCGACGGCGCCGTGGTCGGGGACGGCTTCCAGGTCGACGCGATCACCCTCGACGGGACGCCGATCGGCACCGCGGAGACCGACGAGGGCTGGACCTTCGACGGGTTCCGGACCACGACCGGGTCGGAGGAGCAGTCGTTCTTCAACGCCTACGTGCTCTCCAGCCGGCAGTACCTCGGCTCGGACGACGCGCTGCGGACCGGCCCGTACAACTTCGGGTTCACCAGCACCATGCCGGACTGGGTCGAGCACTTCTCGTACCAGGACGGGCTGCTGATCGACTACTGGGACACCAGCTACTCCGACAACAACGTCGGCGACCACCCGGGCGGCGGCCTGCTGCTGCCGGTCGACGCGCACCCGGACCGGCTGTACTGGGACGACGGGACGATGATGCGCCCGCGGATCCAGTCCTACGACTCCACCTTCGGGACGGAGCGGACGGATGCCTACACGCTGCACCTGGACGGGGTGCCGACGCGGATCCCGTCACAGCCGGCGCAGCGGGTCTTCGACGACACGAAGTCGTGGTGGTCGGGCGGATCGGCGCCGGGTCGCTACCAGCCCGGCTGGGTCGGCGTGGACGTGCCGAAGACCGGCACCACGGTGAAGGTGGCGGGCAGCGACGGGCACGGCGTGATGCGGGTGCACGTCAACAAGTAGCCCGCTGAGGTACGACGCCGGGTCGGCAGGAACGTTCTGCCGGCCCGGCGTCGTCGCGTCGCCCCGGCCCCGGTCAGCCCCGGTCAGCCCCGGTCAGCCCCGGTCAGCCCCGGTCAGCCCCGGGCGATAGCGCGGCCGGCGGCGCGGCCGGAGAAGATGCAGCCGCCGAGGAACGTCCCCTCCAGCGCGTTGTAGCCGTGCACCCCGCCCCCGCCGAACCCGGCGGCCTCGCCGGCGGCGTACAGCCCCGGGATCGGGCTGCCGTCGGCGGCGATGCACTGCGCGTCCAGGTTGGTCTCCAGCCCGCCGAGGGTCTTGCGGGAGAGGATGTTGAGGCGGACCGCGATCAGCGGGCCGTGCTCGGGGTCGAGGATCCGGTGCGGCGGGGCGACCCGGATGATCTTCTCGGTCTTGGCGCGGCGCGCGTTGTGGATCGCCATCACCTGGACGTCCTTGCAGAACGGGTTGCCCAGCTCCCGGTCGCGGGCCACGATCTGGCGCTCGATCTCGGCGACGTCGAGCTGGGGTCCCCGGGCGATCGCGTTCATCTTCTCGACCAGCCCGGCCAGGTCGTCGGCGACCACGAAGTCGACGCCGTGCTCCTTGAACGCCTCGACCGGCCCCGGCGCGCCCTTCGCCAGCCGGCTCTTGATCGCGAACTTCACGTCCTTGCCGGTGATGTCGGGGTTCTGCTCGGAACCGCTGAGGCCGAACTCCTTCTCGATGATCGTCTGGGTGAGGATGAACCACGAGTAGTCGTGACCGGTGGCCAGCACCTGCTTCATGGAGCCGTTCGTGTCCGCCCCCGGTACGCCGGACATCCCCTCCAGCCGCTTGCCGTCGGCGTCGAACCACATCGACGAGGGACCGGGCAGGATCCGGATCGCGTGGTCGGGCCAGATCGGGTCCCAGTTGTGGACGCCCTCGACGTAGGCCCACAGCCGGTCGCGGTTGACCACGGTGGCGCCCGCGGACTCGGTGATGCCGATCATCCGGCCGTCCACGTGCGCCGGTACGCCGGCGATCAGGTGCTCCGGGGCGGGGCCGATCCGCTCGGTGGGCCAGTTCTGGCGCATCAGGTCGAAGTTGTGGCCGATGCCGCCGCTGCTCACCACCACGGCCGCGGCCCGGTAGTCGAAGTCGCCGACCACGTCGCGGTTGGACTTCACCCCGCGCGGGGAGTCGTCCTCGGCCAGCCGCGCGCCGCGCACGCCCACCACGGCGCCGTCCTCGACGACCAGGTCGTCGACGCGGTGCCGGAAGCCGAACCGGACCAGGCCGCGCTGCTCGGCCGCCTCGACCGGTTCGGCGAAGACCCGGACCACCTCGGGACCGGTCCCCCAGGTGAGGTGGAAGCGCGGCACCGAGTTGCCGTGGCCGGTCGCCCGGCCGTCACCGCGCTCGGCCCAGCCGGCGAACGGCATCGAGGCCAGCCCGAGGTCGTTGAGGTAGGCCTGCTTCTCGGTGTGCGCGAACCTGACGTAGGCCTCGGCCCACCGGCGCGGCCAGTAGTCCTCGCCGCGTCCGGGACCGTCGGTCCCGTCCCCGAGCCGGTCGAACTGGGCGCTGCCCATCCAGTCCTGCAGCGCCAGCTCGTAGGAGTCCTTGATGCCGGTGCGGCGCTGCTGCTTGGAGTCGACGAAGAAGAGACCGCCCAGCGACCAGAAGGCCTGGGCGCCGAGGTTGGCGCGGTTCTCCTGGTCCAGCACCAGCACCCGCTTGCCCGCCTTCGCCAGCTCGTGCGTGGCGACCAGGCCGGCCAGCCCGGCGCCGACCACGATCGCATCGGGCGTGAACCCCGCGGCAGGACCATCCACTGCGGCCGGGCCGTGCGCTTCTGTCATGGGGACGTGCTCCTCGGGGTCGCTGGGTCGCTAACGTGCGCGTGTGATCGGCATTACACCGTAGTGCCGGCGCGAGGGTGCAACGGATCGAACCGCGGAGGCGACTTCCCATGGCGTACGGCGACTACCAGCTCGAGCTCTACTTCAACGCGGTCAACGGGGCGCTCCCCCGGATGCCGTTCGACTACGGCGTCCTCGAGGCCGACGCGCTGGCCGCGCTCCCGCCCGAGCTGCGCACCTACATCGCCGGCGGCTGCGGCAACGAGGCCACCCAGCGCGCCAACGTCACCGCCTTCGACAGCTGGGCGCTGATCCCCCGGATGCTCGGCGGCAACGGCGAGCGCGACCTCTCGATCGAGCTGTTCGGGAAGACGCTGCCGACCCCGCTGATGATGGCGCCCGTGGGCGTGATCGGACTGTGCACGCCCGACCAGCACGGCGACGTCCACACCGCCGAGGCCTCGGCGCAGACCGGCGTGCCGATGATCGGCTCCACCCTGATGAGCGACCCGCTGGAGGACGTCGTCGCGGCCACCGGCGACACCCCGTCGTACTTCCAGCTCTACACGCCGAAGGACCGCGACCTCGCCGCCAGCCTGGTGCGGCGCGCCGAGCAGGCCGGGTACGACGGCATCGTGGTCACCCTCGACACCTGGATCCCCGGCTGGCGCCCGCGCGACCTGGCCACCGGCAACTTCCCGCAGCTGCGCGGCAAGTGCCTGGCCAACTACACCTCCGACCCGGTCTTCACGGGCCTGCTGCCGCCCGACGCCGACACCATGACGACGGTGCTGACCTGGGCCGGCATCTTCGGCAACCCGATGGGCTGGGAGGACCTGGCCTGGCTGCGGTCGCTGACCGACCTGCCGATGCTGCTCAAGGGGATCTGCCACCCCGACGACGCGCGCCGGGCACTGGACGGCGGGATGGACGGCATCTACTGCTCCAACCACGGCGGCCGGCAGGCCAACGGCGGCGGCTCGGCGCTGCAGTGGCTGCCCGGCGTGGTCGAGGCCGCGGGTGACGCACCGGTGATCTTCGACTCCGGCGTCCGTTCGGGCTCCGACGTGGTCAAGGCGCTCGCGCTGGGCGCCACGGCGGTCGCGGTCGGCCGGCCCTACGTCTACGGGCTCGGCCTGGGCGGGGTGGACGGGCTGGTGCACGTGCTCCGCTCGCTGCTCGCCGAGGCCGACCTGCTGATGGCCGTGGACGGCTACGCCTCGATCGCCGACCTGACCCGGGAGACGATCGTCCCGGCACTCTGACCCGCCACGGGATGCTGGCACGGCCGGGTGTCCCCAGTGTTGGGTACCGTCCCGGACGAACGCGGTCTACCCCGGTCCGGTTGCCGAACGCTGGAAGCATCCGGACGACCACGCACCCCACCGAACAGTCGGGAGACCCGATCCGTGTCCAACCGCCGTTTCGTCATCTCTGAGCACCGCTCTCGCCGGCAGCCACCACCGCCCGGTCTGGGGGCGGCGAACAGCGAGGCTCGCGATGATCTCGCCTGAGCAGAGCCGCCTCGGGGCCGTCATCGTCCCCGCCCACAACGAGGAGGCCGTGGTCGCCCGGACACTTGCTCCGCTGTCCGACCTCGCCACATCGGGCCGTATCGAGCTGATCGTGGTGGCCAACGGATGCACCGACGGCACGGCCCAGGTCGCGCGTGCCGTCCCCGGAGCCCAGGTACTGGAGGTGGAAACGGCGTCGAAGGTCGCCGCCCTCAACGCCGGCGACTCCCACGCGTCGACGTGGCCACGGATGTACCTCGACGCTGACATCGAGATCACCGCGGTCGCGGTCGAACGGGTGTTGTCGTTGCTCACGGCCGGCCCGGCCCTCGCCGCTCGCCCGGCCTTCCGTTACGAGGCGACCGGCGCCACCCGCGTGGTGCGCTCCTTCTACCGTGCTCGGCAGCGGCTTCCCGAGATCTCCGACCACCTTTGGGGCGCGGGCGTCTACGCGCTCTCGAAGTCAGGCCACGAGCGCTTCGACCGTTTCCCGGAACGAGTCGGGGACGACCTGTTCGTCGACGGCCTCTTCGACCGCAAGGAGATCGAGATCGTGGCCACGGACCCCGTGCTGGTCCGTACCCCGCGGGACCTGAAGAGCCTGATGGCAGTACTGCGCCGGACCCACTACGGCAGAGCTGAGGCCGCGAAGGCCGAGAATGGCGAGGCTTCGCGGCCCACGGGTCGGACGACCTCCGGGATCGCGCGCCAGCTGCTGACCACGACGTTCGAGCCGGCCGCCGACTCGGCCGTCTACGCCGGTCTGGTCGTCGCCGCGCGCCTGCAGCTGGCGCGGGGCCGGTACGCAGCCTGGGAACGCGACCACAGCAGCCGAGGAGGGGCCGCCTCGATCGAGGAGACGGATTCACGGTCCCCCGTGTAGGCAGCGAGACCCAGCGGACGTGCCTGACCACGAACGCGCGCCTGCTCGTTCACCGGCATGCTGTGGGCCCGGTCCCTAGGATCGGCCCCGTGGTGCACCTGCTGCTGGTCGAGGACGACGAGTCGATCCGCCGCAGCCTGGCCCGCGGCCTGACCGAGCAGGGCGCCACGGTCTCCGCGGTCGGCACGGCGGTCGAGGCGATCCAGGCGCTGCCCACCGAGCGGCCCGACGTCGTGATGCTCGACCTCGGCCTGCCCGACCTCGACGGCGCCGACGTGCTGGCGCTGATCCGGGCGCAGGGCGACCTGCCGGTCGTGGTCGCCACCGCCCGCGACGACGACCGCGAGGTGGTCCGGCTCCTCGACGCCGGCGCGGACGACTACCTGGTCAAGCCCTTCTCCGCCGCACAGGCGATGGCGCGGGTCCGGGCCGTGCTCCGCCGTACCTCCGCGGCCGGGGAGGCGGGCGAGGTCGAGGGCCGCCGGGCCGCCGTCGGCGGACTGGTGATGGACGCGGTGGCGCGGACCGCCGAGCTCGACGGCCGACCGCTGGACCTGAACCGCAAGGAGTTCGACCTGCTGCTGGCGCTCGCCTCCCGGCCCGGGCAGGTGATCTCCAAGCGCCAGCTGCTGGCCGAGGTCTGGCAGCAGCCCTGGGGCGGCGCGGACCGCACGGTCGACGTGCACCTGTCCTGGCTGCGCCGCAAGCTCGGTGAGAGCGCGGCGCAGCCCCGGTACCTGCACAGCGTGCGCGGCGTCGGCGTCAAGCTGGTCGACCCCGGCCCCTCCCCCGACCAGCCATGAGCCTGCGCACCCGGATCCTGTCGCTGACGGTCGGCGCGACCGTGGCGGTGCTGCTGCTCTTCGCGATCCCGCTGGGGGTGCTCGAGCAGCGCTCGGCGGCGCGCGACGTCGAGCAGGCCGCCACCCGCGCCGCGTGGACGGTGGCCGACTACGTGGCCGCCGGCGGCGACGCGAGCACGACGACGAGCTGGGAGCGGCTGGCCAGCGACCGCGACGAGGGCACGCAGGTAGCGATCTACACGCCGGACGGCACCCGCTACGGCCCGGACCTGCCCGGCTCCTCGCCCGCCGAGGACCGCGACCGGGACACCGACGACACCCCCTCCCCCGCGGACGACGACGGCGACGCGGGCGAGCACGAGCGGGATGGGGACAGCGACCACGACGGACCGTTCTCCAGCCAGAGCGGGCCCGACGTCGACGTGGTGGACGGCGGCAAGCTGGTCCGGGTCGAGGTGGCGACCGCCGGCGGCCCGACGGTGGTGATGGCCTTCGCCGACGACGCCGCGGTCCGGCACACCCTCGCCGAACGGCTGCTGCCGCTGGCCGTGGCCGGGGTGGTGCTGCTGCTCCTGGTCGGCGCGGCGGCCGAGGTCCTCTCCCGCCGCCTGGTCCGCGACCTGGGTCGGACCGCGGACCTCGCCGACGCGATCGCCGGCGGCGACGCGGTCTCCCGGGTGCCCGAGACCGGCCCGCCGGAGGTACGCCGCGTCGCACACGCGCTGAACGGCCTGGCCGGCCGGATCGAGGAGCTCCTGGCGAGCGAGCGCGAGGCGGCGGCCGACATGTCGCACCGCCTGCGCACCCCGCTGATGGCGCTGCGCCTGGACGTGGACGCGCTGCCCGACGGTCCGGCGCGGAGCGAGCTGGAGGACCACGTCGCCACGCTCGAGCGGACCTTGACCGCGGTGATCCACGAGGCCCGCCGCTCCACCCGGGAGGGCCGGCGGGTCGGCTGCTTCCCCGGCCCGGTGGCCGCGGAGTCGGTGGCGTACTGGCAGCCCCTGATCGAGGACCAGGACCGGCGGATCGAGGTCGCGCTGGCCCCGGACCTGCCCGAGGTGCACTGCTCCGCCGACGACCTGCGCGCCGCGATCGACGCGCTGGTCGAGAACTGCATCGCGCACACCCCCGACCGCACCCCGGTCGCCGTCCGGGCTCGCCTCACCCCGCAGGAGCCGCCACGGGTCGTGGTCGAGGTCCGCGACCAGGGTCCCGGCTTCGACGCCGACGCCGTACGCCGCGGCCGCAGCGACCGCGGCTCCACCGGCCTCGGACTCGACATCGCACGCCGCTGCGCCCGTGCCTCGGGCGGGGACCTGGTGGTGCTCCGCGAGTCGGAGGCCGGCGGCAGCGAGTGGACCGTGGTCCGGCTCGAGCTCGGCCTCGCCTGACCCCCGCCCCGCGGCTCGGAGGGGCCTTTCCCGCGGCTCGGAGGGGTCTTTCCCCCGGCTCGCGCGAGGATTTGAGGCCGATTTGAGGTTCGCTTGGGGGGTGGCTAAGCCGCCCCCGGCGAGTCTCGGGGCATGACCACACGCGACGCCCTCCTCCGCCGGGGCCGCATCGCCACGGCCGGGGTGCTGATCGCCGCCGCCTCGGCCACCGGGCTCCTGACCCTGGCGACCGCCCAGGCGACCACCTCCGCCAGCGGGCAGACCGGGACCACGCAGACCGGCATCGGCGAGGACCGGGCCGGCGACGGCGGGGGCTCCGTCTCGAGCCCGTCCGCCCGGTCCGACCAGTCCAGCGGCGGCGCGGTCGCGGGGAGCCACGCCTCATGAGCGCGCTGGAGTGGCGCGACTGGTCCTGCGCGGTCCGCGTCGTCCTGGCCGACGGCCTGCCGGCGACGGCAGCGCCCGTCCCGGCGCTGGCCACGCGGGTCGAGCGCGCCGTGCGGACCCTGATGGACGACGTGGCGCTGTCGGCCAGCCGGTTCCGCGGCGACAGCGACCTCGCCCGGGTCAACGAGCGGGCCGGCCGGCTGGTGCCGGTGCGACCGCTGACCGTGGAGCTGGTGCAGGTGGCGCTCGAGGCCGCCCGGGCGACCCACGGCGCCTGCGACCCCACCGTCGGACGCCACCTGCTGGCCGCCGGGTACGTCGCCGACATCGATGAGCTGCGCGCCCCGGGCGGACCGCACGGGAGCGGCGCACCCCCGACGCCGCCCGCCGGGGCACGGCCGGCCCCGCGGGCGGACCACTCGGCGGTCCGCGTGGACCCCGACCTCGTCCGCGTCGGCGTACCGGCCGGGCTGGCGCTGGATCTCGGCGCCACCGCGAAGGCCTGGACCGCCGACGAGGCCGCCCGGCGACTGCACGACCTGCTCGGCCTGCCGGCGCTCGTCGCGCTCGGCGGCGACGTGGCGGTGAGCGGCCCCCGGACCGGCCCCGGGACCGGCCCGACCGAGGGCCGGCCGTGGCCGGTCCTGGTCAGCGAGCGGGCCGACGAGCCCGGCGAGGTGGTCGACCTGCTCCGCGGCGGGGTGGCCACCTCCTCGACCCGGGCCCGGCGCTGGCAGACCACCGACGGCGAGCGCCACCACCTGATCGACCCGCGGGTCGGACGCCCCACCGACGGAGCCGTCCGCACCGCGACCGTGCTCGGCACCACCTGCGTCGAGGCGAACACGTTCAGCACCGCTGCCCTGGTCTGGGGCGACGAGGCCGCCGCACGGCTCGGCGGCCGCCCCGCGCGCCTGGTGCGGGCCGACGGCACGGTGCTCACCACCGCGACCTGGCCGCACCGGGAGGTAGCGGCATGACGCTGTGGTTCCTGGCCCGCTCGGCCGGTTTCGTCGCGGTGCTCGCGGCCACCCTGACCGTCGCCCTCGGTGCCGCCGGCACGGCATCGCGGGGCGACGCCAGGGTCCTCGCCCAGCTCGTGCACCGCTCGGCCGCCGTGCTCACGCTGGCGATGCTGGCCCTGCACGCGGGCCTGCTGGTCGCCGACCACTACGTCGACGTGACGCCGGGCGGGGCTCTGCTGCCCTTCACCGCCGGCTACCGCGGCCCGGCGCTCGGGCTCGGCACGCTGGCCGGCTACGGCTTCGTCGTGCTCGCGCTCACCGGGGCGCTGCGCGGCCGGATGGCGGCGAGCGAGGCGGCGGCCCGCACCTGGCGCGGCGTCCACCTGACGGCGTACGGCGCCTGGGTGCTGGCGATGGCGCACGGCGTGCTCGCCGGCACCGACAGCGGCACCCCCTGGGCCGTCCTGCTCTACGGCGGCTGCGCGACCGTCGTCGTCGGCACGGTCGCCGCCCGCGTCATCGCCGGCCTGGCGCACGCCGACGACCCGCTGCCCCGCGCACGCCAGGGGGTCCGCCGGCCGGTCCAGGTACCGACGACCGCCCGCCGACCCCTGACCGGAGGAACCCGATGACCACGCGGACCAGCACCCCGCCCGCCGCGGCCGGCGGCCCCGTCCCGGCCTCCGCCTGGGGCTCGGCCCGCCTGCTGGCCGGCACCACCCAGGGCCGGGTCGATCTGACCCGGCACCGCGCCGTGCACGGGATGCCCCGCCTGCCCGACGCGGCCGGGCTCGCCCGGATGCTCGGCGCGGTCCACCTGCTCGGCCGTGGCGGCGCCGGGTTCCCGGTCGCCACCAAGCTCCGCGGGATGCGGACCGGCGCCCGTGCCCACGTGCTGGTCAACGGCTCCGAGGGCGAGCCGGCCAGCCGCAAGGACCGCGCGCTGCTCTCCCTGGCGCCGCACCTGGTCCTGGACGGGGCGCTGGCGATCGCGCGGGCCCTGGAGACCGAGCAGGTGACCGTCGTGGTCGCCGACCCCGCGGCGTACGACTCGCTGGCCGTCTCCCTGCGCGAGCGCCCCGACGCCCGCAGCGTCCGTCTCGTCCCGCACGACCAGGGCTTCGTCGCCGGCGAGGTCCGGTCGGTGGTGCGGGCGCTCTCCGGCGGCCCGGCCGTCCCCCCGGGCCGCCGGACCCTCCCCACCGAGCACGGCATCGACGGCCGGCCGACGTTCGCCTCCAACGCCGAGACGTTCGCCCAGATCGCGCTGGTGCTCACCCTCGGCGTCGAGGAGTACGCCGCGGTCGGCACCCCCGAGGAGCCGGGCACCACGCTGCTCACCCTGCTCGGCGACGTACCGCGTGCCGGCGTGGTCGAGGTGCCGACCGGGCTGCCGCTGGCGGCCCTCGTCGGCGCGGGCCACGGGGAGGCGGCGCCGGTGCTCGTCGGCGGCTACCACGGCACCTGGGTCGCCGGACCCGGCGACCTGACGGTCAGCCGACCGGCGCTGCGCCAGGCCGGCGTGCCGCTCAATGCCGGCGTGCTGGCTCGGCTGCCGCAGGGCACCTGCGCGCTCGGCGAGGTGGCCACGGTGGCGGCCTGGCTGGCCTCGGAGTCGTCCGGCCAGTGCGGCCCCTGCTACTTCGGGCTGCCCTCGGTGGCCGACGCGCTGGTCCAGCTGGCCGCGGGCCGCCTCACCACCGAGGAGGTACGCCGACGGGCCGGCCTGCTGCCCGGCCGCGGCGCCTGCGCCCACCCCGACGGAGCGGCCGCGTTCGTCGCGTCGGCGCTGCCCGTGCTGGAGGCCGAGATCGCCGTCCACCGCGCCCACGGGCACTGCGGCCGGCCGCTGCTCGGCGCCCTGCCGACCACCGACCCCACCCCGAGGAGGGCGGCATGAGGCTCGAGGTCGACTGGACCCGCTGCGACGGCCACGGGCTCTGCGCGCAGCTGCTGCCGGAGGCGATCTGGCTGGACGAGCACGGCTTCCCGGTGCTGCGCGAGCGCGAGATGGGCGAGGGGTTCGCCGAGCTCCGCGACGCCCGCCGCGCGGTGGCGGCCTGCCCCGTCCTCGCGCTGCGGCTCGAGCGGTCCACCGCCCACGCCCGCTGATCCCCGGCCACCCCGGGGCCACCCCGGGGCCACCCCGGCCACCCCTGACCCCCCGGCCGCCCGGCCGGGACCACCCACCCGACAGGAGACCCGCCCGTGTTCGACCTCGTCAACGGCCTGCCCCTGCACCCGCTCGTGGTGCACGCGGTCGTCGTCCTGCTCCCGCTGGCCTGCCTGGGCACCATCGCCATCGCCGTCAGCTCCCGCCTGCGCCGCCGCTACGGCCTGCTGGTGGTGGCCTGCGCCGCGCTGGCCACCGCCCTCATCCCGATCGCGACCTCCAGCGGCGAGGCGCTGGAGGAGCACGTCGGCAACCCCGGCGAGCACGCCGAGCTCGGCGACCAGCTGATCTGGTTCGCGATCCCGCTGCTGGTCCTGGGCGCCGCCCTGGTCTGGCTCGACCGACGCCGCCCGGACTCCTCCGCACCCGACGCCGGCGAGGTGACCCGCGAGGTCACCAGGGCCGACAGCGCCTCCTCCGCGCTCGACCGCCCGGTCGCGCTGCGGGCGGTCGGGGTGCTGGCGCTGGTCGCCGCGCTCGCCACCTCGGTGCAGGTCTACCGGGTGGGCGACTCCGGAGCCCGCGCAGCGTGGGGCGACCAGGTGGCCTCCTCGGCCAACTGATCGCCCCACCCGGCTCGCGGGTCGCCGGCGACCGCTCAGACGGTCGTCGGCGGCGCGGGCGCGGCCGGCGAGCGCGGACGGACCGCGATCGCCAGCACCACGACCACGATCCCGGCGCCGAGCACCAGCAGCGCGGTCACCAGCATCCCGCCCGCGACCCAGCCGAGCACGGGCAGCTCCGCGCCGACGCTGACGTCGGCGGCGACACCCTGCTGACCGTCGGCCTGCATGAGGACGATCGTCCAGTCGCCGCTCTCCGGCGCCCAGGTCAGCTCCTGCTCACCGGTGCCGCTGGTCGAGGCGGCCCAGATGTCCAGCGTGCCCGGGGCGGCCGCCGGAGCGGAGCCGTCGGAGTGCCGGTAGACCGGGTCGCGGTCGGTGCCGGTGAAGTCGGTCAGGGTGTCGTGGGCGACCCCGGCCAGGTAGGCGTCGACCTCGTCGGTCGGTCCGATGCCGAGGAAGAGCGGCTCCGTCCCGTCCGCCTCCGCGGTGATCCTGACGTCACCCAGGATGTTCTCCAGCAGCGCGTCCGGCCCGTCGTACGTCATCTCCATGCTGTCCGAGGCCAGCGCGTAGCTCTGCGTCGACAGGTACTCGTCGCCGGAGGCGAGGTAGCCGCCGGAGTCGCGCAGGCCCACCTGCGCGAAGCCCAGGCCGAGGCCGGCGACGCCGAGCCCGGCGCCGGTCAGCAGGAGCACCGAGCCGAGCACCACCGCCACCACCCGACCGGCACCCCACGCGGGCCGCTCCTGCGGTGATCCCGGCGGCGCGGGTGCGGTCGCCACCGCCGTGCCACCGCCCGCCGTCGCGCCCGGGGCGCTGTCGGGCTCCCCGGGAACCAGCGGCGGCTCGGGGTCGTCGCCGCCCATGTCCAGTCGGAACGGCGGGTACTCGTCCGTCATCAGCGAGACGTACGCCGCCACCCGCAGCACCCAGCGGTTGAGCCCGAGCACCAGGTCGAAGATCGGCTTCGGGTAGCGGCCGGTGAACAGCAGCGCCACGGCGGCGAAGAAGACCAGCAGGCCGATCAGGCCCGGTCCCCCGTAGCCCCACTCGTCCACGCTGTTGGCGGCGTACCAACCGCCGCCGAGGAAGAACGCCACCACGAGGTAGTGCGGGATGGCCAGCAGCCACCACTTCACCAGCACCAGCCCGCGGGAGAGCTCCCCGGGCGGGTCGACCCGGAGCCGGGCCGGGTACTCGGGCACGTCCTGCAGCGTGAACGGCGGGTACCGGTCGGTGCCCAGCGCGCTGTAGGCGTAGAAGGCGACCCGCCAGCTCCAGCGGAGCACGCCCACGTTGTACTCGAAGATCGAGCGCGGGTAGCGCCCGGTGAAGAGGATCGCGAAGAACGCCACGACGGTCGTCACGGCGAACGCGATCCACAGGAAGAACAGCACGATGTAGTGGGGGATGACGAGCAGCCACTTGACCAGCCACAGCCATCGGCTCTGGCCCTCGTCGAGGTGGCCCTCGAGATGGACGGGTCCCCGGGCCCGTTGCGTTGAGGTGCTCATCACGCCTCCTTGGGCACGATTCCTCTCCGATGCACTCCTTCACCCTCCAGCCAACACCCGCGGGCGCCGGATCGGACCGGGCGAAGGTCCCCACCGGTGCGACCTCCGTCCCTGACGCCGGCGGGCCGGAGCCGGGACGCTGGAAGCGGGACCCGGCCGACGACGGAAGGGCCGACGACGGAAGGAGCGGGTGATGGGATCGGACAGCAGGGGTGCCGGCGCCTCCAACGCCAGCGGCGGCGCGCTCTACGGCCTCGGCATCTTCGGCGCCTGGGTCTACTTCTGGATGGCCGCCGACGGGTTCTGGGAGCACGCCTACGCGATCTTCCAGGGCATCTTCTGGCCGGCGTACATGGTGTACGACGCCTTCGCGGCGCTCCGCTGACGCGCGCGCCGGGGGCTGACGCCGGTGGTCACCGCGTGGGAGTCTCGGGGGGTGGCGGGCGCGGCGGAGGGTGAGGGGGTCCGGGCGGCCCCGGGGACGCCGCGGGTGAACCGGATGGCGCTGCGACTGGTCGGCTCCCCCTGGGGTCGCCTGGTCGACGGACACCTGACCGCGCTGCGCTACCGGTCCGAGGCCGGCCGCCCGGTGGTCCTCCCCGTGCAGTGGGAGCGCGACGCCGACGGCGCCGACATCGTCGCCGCCCAGGCCAGCCAGAAGCGCTGGTGGCGCCACTTCCGGACGCCGGCGGCGGTCGAGGTCTGGGCGGACGGGCGGTGGCGGGCCGCGACGGCGCGCGTGGTCGCCCACCACCCGGGCGACGACCTGGTCACCCTCCGCCTGACCGCGGACCTGGGCCCGCGCGCCGGCCTCGACCGCCGCACCTTCCTGCGGCTCTGGGTCGCGCTGGTGACCCTCTGCGAGGCGGTCGGCTTCGCCGTACCGGCGGCTGTCGGCGCGCTGCTGGCCGACGCGCCGTGGCCGCTCCTGCTCGGCGCGCTGCTGGCCGCCGGGGCGTTCGAGGGCGCGCTGCTCGGCGCCGGGCAGGCGACCGTGCTGCGCCGGGTCCTCGGTGGGCTCGACCCCGGCCGCTGGACGCGGCTGACCGCGCTGGCGGCGGTGGCGGCCTACGCGCTCGGGATGGCGCCGTCCACCTGGGCGCAGGGGCTGTACGACGACCCGACGGGCCCGGGCGCGGCCCTCGCCTGGGCGCTCGCCGGCCTCGGCGGGCTGGTGCTGCTGGTCAGCATCGGCGGCGCGCAGTGGCTGGAGCTGCGCCGGCGCCTGCCGGGGGCCTGGCGCTGGGTGCCCGCCGCCGCCCTGGCCTGGCTGGCGGCGCTCGCGGCGTTCCTGGTGATCGCCACGCCGCTGTGGCGGCCGGGGCAGCCGGCGGCGCTCGGCGTGCTGATCGGCGTCGCCGCCGGGGTGGTGATGGCCGCGGTGCAGGCGGTCATCACCGGCGTGGCGATGAGCCGCCTGGTCGGGCCCGACCGGGCGGCCGGCCACGTAGCCTGACCCCATGACGCACCCGCTGAGCGAGTCGCTGGCCTGGGTCGCGGACGGCACGGAGCTGTTCACCGCCGCCGCGGCCGCACTGGACGAGGACGAGATGGGGGCCCCGAGCCCGCTGCCGGGATGGAGCCGCAAGCACGTGGTGGCCCACGTCGCGCTCAACGCCGAGGCGATCGGACGGCTCGCCCACTGGGCCCGGACCGGCGAGCCGACCCCGATGTACGCCTCCCCCGAGGCACGCACGGCCGACATCGAGGCCGGTGCCCGCCGGTCCGCGGACGACCTCCGCGCCTGGCTGGTCGACTCCGCGGCCGCGCTGGACGCCGCGCTGGCCGGACTGACCGACGAGCAGTGGGCCGCGGAGGTGGAGGCCCGCAACGGCAAGCGGGTGCGCGGCACCGCGCTCCCCTGGATGCGGGCGCGCGAGGTCCTCATCCACTCCGTCGACCTCGGCACCGGGATCGGCTTCGCCGACCTGCCCGCGGACTTCCTCGGTGCCCTGGTCGCCGAGGTCGCCCACCAGCGCGACCTCCCCCGCCTGCCGGAGGGCCCGCTCCCGCAGCTGGCGGCGTACCTGACCGGGCGGCCCCACGCCCTCGTCGATGCGCCCGAGCTGGGCGCGTGGCTCTGACCCTGCTCCCGCCCCCGCGCTGACCGGGCGCTCCCCCGGGCGCTCCCCCGGGCGCTCCCCGGGCGCTCCCCCGGGCGCTCCCCCGGCAGGTCAGGCTGGGTCGACGGGTCTTCCCTCCAGCGCCGATCCACGGGAGGGTGTGATCTCCGACAGCACCGCACCGAGCGGCCCGCCCGACGGGCCACGGCCCAGGAGGCGCGCGTGACCACTGCACCCGAGGCGACCCGAGTGGCGGCGCGAGCCGTCGAGGCCCGCAAGACCTACGGCACCGGCGAGGCCGCGGTGCACGCCCTGGCCGGCGTCACGGTGGACTTCCCGCAGGGCGAGTTCACCGCGATCATGGGCCCGTCCGGATCGGGCAAGAGCACGCTCATGCAATGCGTCGCCGGCCTGGACCGGCTCACCTCCGGCTCGGCCTTCATCGGCGACACCGACATCTCCGAGCTGAGCAAGAACGACCTGACCCTGCTGCGGCGCGACCGACTCGGGTTCATCTTCCAGCAGTACAACCTGATCCCCTCGCTGACCGCGCGCGAGAACATCCTGCTGCCGCTCACCCTGGCCGGCACCAAGCCCGACCAGGAGTGGTTCGACACCGTCGTCGCCACGGTGAACATGGCCGACCGGCTCGGCAACCTGCCCAGCCAGCTCTCCGGCGGCCAGCAGCAGCGGGTCGCGGTCGCCCGCGCCCTGGTCCCCCGCCCCGACATCGTCTTCGCCGACGAGCCGACCGGCGCCCTGGACTCGCGCACCGGCATCGAGATCCTCACCTTCATGCGGCGCGCTGTCGACGAGACCGGGCAGACGATCGTGATGGTCACCCACGACCCGCACGCGGCGTCGTACGCGAACGAGGTGCTGTTCCTCGAGGACGGGCAGATCGTCGACTCGATGGAGGCGCCCACCGCGGACCGCGTGCTGGACCGGATGAAGCGCTTCGAGGGCTGAGGGCGGCCGGGCATGTTCACGCTCGTCCTCAGCAGCGTCCGGCACAACCTGGGCCGCTACCTGGCCACGCTGATCGCGATCATCACCGGCGTCGGCTTCTACACCGCCGTCGGCTTCATCTCCGACCGCGTCATCGACTCCTTCGAGGGCGACGTCGACACCCAGTACGGCGCGGTCTCGGTGGCGGTGATCCCCGACGAGGGCCCGTCGGTCGAGAACGCCACCGGCACCGGCGACCAGCTGCGGGTGCCGCAGCGCGTCGTCGACCAGCTGCTCGCGCTGCCCGACATCGAGGGCGGGGCGGGGATCGTCACCGGCACCGTCGGTTTCCTCGGCGACGACGGCGACGCGTATGCCAGCAACACCGCCGGCCGGCTCTGGGTGACCGACGAGGAGCTCAACCCGCTCACCGTCGACGAGGGCGAGGCCCCCGAGTCCTCGGGTGACATCGCCGTCGACAAGGGGCTCGCGGAGGACGAGGGCTTCGCGGTCGGCGACCAGGTCACCCTCCTCACCCTGGCCGGCAAGCAGGACGTCACGATCGTCGGCATCACCTCCTTCGGCGACTCCGCCGCCATCGACAGCAACGGCACCGTCTCGATCAGCCCCGACGACGCCTTCGCCTGGCTCAACAACGGCCACACCAGCTACGAGACCTACTACCTGCGCGGCTCCGGCGCCGAGGCCGACCTCGTCGACGAGGTCGCCGACGTCGTGCCGGCCGGCTTCCAGGCCCAGAGCGGCGAGGAGTTCCGCGCCGACCAGCGCAAGAGCGCCGGGTCGTTCGGCACCGTGCTCAAGCAGGCCCTCCGAGCCTTCGCGATCCTGGCGCTGCTGGTCGGCGGGTTCGTCATCTACAACACCTTCAGCGTGATCGTCGCCCAGCGGCTGCGCGAGCTGGCGGTGCTGGCCGCGATCGGCGCGACCCCGCGCCAGCTCAAGCGGTCGCTGCGCACCGAGGGCCTGGTCATCGGCGTCGTCGGCTCCGTGCTCGGCGTCGTCGCCGGGTTCGCGCTGACCCTGCTGCTGGACCTGGTCCTCCGGATCACCGGCGGCAGCCTCCCCGGCAGCGCCACGACCATCGGACTCTCCAACGTCCTCAGCGGCATCCTCCTCGGCACCGTCATCACCGTGGTGTCGGTGATGATCCCGGCCCGGCGGGCGGCGAAGACCGAGCCGATCGAGGCGATGCGCGACGCCGCGGTGGAGAGCAACGTGCTCAGCCGCACCCGCGGGCTCATCGCCCTCGTCCTGGTCCTGGCGGGACTGGCCGGCATGGCCTTCGGCGGCGGGCTGTGGACCATCGGCGGCGGCATCGTCGCGTTCATGGCCGGCCTCTTCGTCGGCGCCCCGCACATCGCCAAGGGCGGCGCCCGGCTCGCCCGCCCCGCGCTCTCCCGGTTCGGGCTCGAGGGCCGCCTCGCGGTCGACAACTCCGTGCGCAACCCCAAGCGCACCGCGACCACCTCCAACGCGCTGCTGATCGGCGTCTTCCTGGTCACGCTGGTCGGGGTGGCCGGCACCAGCATGAAGGACTTCGCGGTCGGGGAGATCAACAAGCTCCAGTCGGCCGACTACATCGTGACCAGCAACGGCGGCAGCGTGGACGACGACCTGATCGCGGACTTCGAGGACGTCAAGGACGTCGAGCAGGTGGTGCCCTTCCGGCGCGAGCCCGTGGTCGTCGACGGCGACCCGCTGGCGATCTCCTCCGGCGACATCGACGCGATCGCCGACGTCTCCGACCTCGAGGCCGAGTACGGGTCGCTCGACGACCTCGGCCCCGGCACGATCGCGCTGCTGGACCTGGGCGAGCCGGGCAAGCCGGGGCCCGGGGTCGGCGACACGGTGAGCGTCGAGAACACCGACGGGCAGCAGCGCGACCTGGAGGTCGTGGCGGTCCTCGCGCTCAGCCTCGACGCCGCCCAGGTGGGCGCCATCGCCGACCCGGCGACCTTCGACGACCTCGTCGGCGACGTGGCCCCCACCGTGGCGTTCATCGACGTGGCCTCCGGCGCCCAGTCGAAGACCAAGCGCGACATCGAGGACATCGCCGACCTGCGCCCCGACATCACCGTCCAGGCCGGCAACTCGCTCGGTCAGCTGATCGGCGGGATCTTCGACTTCCTCATCAAGGCCGTCACCGGCCTGCTGCTGATGAGCGTGATCATCGCGCTGATCGGCATCATCAACACCATGTCGCTCTCCATCCTGGAGCGGCGCCGCGAGCTCGGCCTGCTGCGCATCATCGGGATGACCGACGCCAAGGTACGGCGGATGGTGACTCTGGAGTCGGTGCTGATCTCGGTCCTCGGCACGCTCAGCGGCCTGGTCTCCGGGCTGGTCGTCGCGGTACTGCTGGTGCTGTCGATCAACCGGCTCAGCTCCGCGACCGTGGCACCGAGCGTCCCGGTCCTGGAGCTGGTGCTGATCCTCGTCGCCGGCGTCCTGCTGGGCGTGCTCGCCGCGCTCGTGCCGGCCCGCCGCTCGACGAAGCTGGCGGTGCTGGACGCGATCCAGGCGACCTGAGTCGAGCGGGGTCAGGCCAGGCGGAGCACGCTGATCAGCCGGCGGGCGGACTCCCCGCCCTGCTCCAGCGCGGCGGCGACGGCGGCCGGCACGTCGAGGTCGGCCCGGAGCGCGTCGTCGACCGCGACCGGGTCGCCGGCGCCGGGCTTGCTGGCCGCCGCGTACAGCGCGTCGAGCAGGTCCTGGGTCGCGGCGAGCCCGTCGGCGTCGAAGTCCCAGGCATCGGCGTACCGGCGGTGGAGCAGGTGCAGCCGCAGGGTGGCCGGGGCGACGTCGCGGAGCAGGTCGTCGACGAGCACCAGGTTGCCGGTGGACTTCGCCATCTTCTCGCCGTCGATGCGGACCTCGCCGACGTGCAGCACGGCCCGCGCGAACGGGGTGACCCGCGCGACGGCCTCCACCATCGCCGACTGGTAGGCGTGGTGCGGGAAGGCCAGGTCCTCGCCGCCGACCAGCACGTCGACGCTCGGCCCGTGCACGGCCATCGCCATCGCGGCGCACTCGGCGTGCCACCCCGGGCGGCCCCAGCCCCACGGGCTGGGCCAGGCGGGCTGCTCGTCGACCGACGGACGCCAGATCGCGACGTCGAACGGGTCGGCCTTGGCGGGGTCGTCGGGGCGGTCGCCGTACGCCGCCGACAGCGCGAGCAGCCGCTCCCGGTCCAGCCCGGTGCGCTCGGCGACGCCGGCGCCGCGGAACCAGACCGTGCCCTCGCTCTCGTACGCCGCCCCGGCGTCCAGCAGCGCCTGGGCCAGCTGGACCACGGCGTCGATGTGGTGTCGGGCGTGCGGCTGCTCGGACGGCGTGGCCACCCGCAGCGCGCGCATCGACTGGTCGAAGATCGCCTCCTGCATCAGGGCCAGCTCGTCGAAGTGGTCGCCGCGCAGCCGAGCCGCGTCGAGCAGCACGTCGTCGACGTCGGTGACGTTGCGGCAGGTGCGCACCTCGGCGCCGGTGAGGTCGAGCACGGTCGCCAGCACATCGGCCCAGACGAAGGTCGAGGCATGGCCGAGGTGGGTGACGTCGTAGGGCGTGATGCCGCAGACATAGACCCGCGCGGAGCCGGCGACCGGGAGCGCCCCGCCGCCGAGCGTGAGGTGGCGCGGAGCGGGCGCCGGCGCCCCCAGCCGCTGGGCGGCGTCGAAGACGGGCGAGGTCACGTGGCGCAGCGAGCGGAGCGGCATGTGTCCAGTCTCGCACCCCGACCGGCGTCCGCTCCCCGGGACCGGTCACGGCGGCGCGCGGCGGTCTGCTCTCATGGTGCGGTGACCACGACCGCGCGCGAGCAGCAGCAGCCGGCCGTCCCCGCCGGGGCGCCCCGCCGTACCGGCCTGCGCGCACGGCTCGCCGCGGTCCTCCGGCTGGTGCGCTCGGCACACGAGGAGCGCGTCCCCTTCTGACCGCGAGCCGGGGACGGTGGTTTCGAGGCTCGGCGCCGGGGCGCCTCGCACCTCAACCACCGGCAGTCCGGTGGGTGAGGTGCGAGCGAAGCGAGCCTCGACACCGCCCCGCCGCTCCGGTCAGGTCAGCCCCAGCTCCACGGCCCGGTCGTACTCGTCGTCGACGAGGGTGACGTCGTGGCCCGCGCGGGCCAGCAGGCTGGCGGCGATGGAGGCGCGGAACCCGCTCGCGCAGTGCACCCACAGCGGCCGGTCGGGGATCTCGTCCATGCGCACCAGCAGCGAGTGGATGGGCACGTGGATGGAGTCGCTGACCGCGTCCTCCTTCCGCTCGTCGTCGCGCCGGGTGTCGAGCACCACGATGCGCGCCCGCTGCTCGGGCCCGAGCGCGGCGAGATCCGCGAAGGTGGCCGTGGCGTAGTCCTCCACCTGGCCCGGGTCCGCCGCGAGGTCGGCGACCGGGCCGATCGCCGCGCCGTCGGGGCGCTCGATGCCGATCCGGACCAGCTGGCGCTGGGCCGCCTCGATCTCCTCGGCCGAGTCGGCGATCAGGGTGAACGGGCTGCCCCAGGGCATCAGCCAGCCGAGGTACGTCGAGAACTGGTCGCCGAGCTCGATGCCCACGGTGCCGGCGAGGTGCTGCCCGGCGTACGCGGTCCGGCTGCGCAGGTCGACCACCCACTCGCCGGCCTCGATGCTCGCGCGCAGCCGCGCGGGGTCGATCGCGGTCGGCGGGCTGAGGTCGGCGGGGCCGGGGCCGGCGAGGTTCCGCGGCGCCATGTGCCGGTAGTAGGCCGGGTAGGCGGTGAGGTTGGCGATCAGCGTCTCGACGAAGGCATCCTCGTCGGCCGCCGTGAGGGCGTCGTTGCGCAGCCGCTCGTCGGCGATCGTCGAGGAGTCGCCGCCCGACGCCGAGCCCGAGGAGCAGAAGCTGCCGAAGCCGTGCGTGGGGAAGACCCGGACGTCGCCGGGCAGCTCGGCCAGCCGCCGCGCGGAGTGGAACTGGGCGCGGGTCAGCTCCTCGGTGCGCTCGACGTCGACCAGGTCGGTGCGGCCGACGGAGCCGTAGAGCAGCGAGCCTCCCGTGAAGACCGCCGCCGGCTCGTCCCCGGAGGCCTCCTCGACCAGGTACGACAGGTGGGTGACGGTGTGCCCGGGGGTGGCCAGCGCGGTGATCCGCAGGCCGCCGACCTCGTGGGTGTCGCCGTCGCCGACGGCCAGCCGGTCGAACTGGACCGGGTCGTCGCCGTTGACGAGGTAGTCCGCGCCGGTGCGGCGGGCGAGCTCGAAGCCTCCGGTGACGTAGTCGTTGTGGATGTGGGTCTCCACGACCGCGGCGCAGCGCAGGCCGCGGTCGGCCAGTGCCGCCTCCACGCGGTCGATGTCGCGCTGCGGGTCCACCACGATCGCGACCGCGCCGTCGTGCGCGACGTAGCTGCGGTCGCCCAGCTCGCTCGTCTCGAGCACCTCTACCTGGAGCATTCGTCCTCCCGGGTCGGGAATAGCGCGCGGCTCTTGCGGCGCTGTACGGATGTACGTACATTTCACTGTAGGAGCCGCGGGCAACCCCCACAAGCCCCGGATACCCACCCCGAGTCCAACGCACACAGGAGGCACCCGTGGTCCCCGAGCACCCCCGCGCTCGCCCCGTCGACCGCGCCAGCGCGCTGCCCCTGTGGGCGCAGGTCCAGGCCGACATCGAGCGCCGCCTGCGCGCCGGCGAGTTCACCGACTCCTTCCCCGGTGAGATGGCCCTGGTCGACCAGTACGCCGTCAGCCGGCACACCGTGCGCGAGGCACTGCGCCGCCTGCGCGAGGGCGGGCTGCTGGACGCGGGCCGCGGCCGCGCGCCGCGGGTGGCCAGCGCCGAGATCGCCCAGCCCGCCGGCACCCTCTACTCGATCTTCGCCTCCGCACAGGAGAGCGGGCACAGCCAGCGCAGCATCGTCCGGGCGCTGGACGCGCGGGCGGACGGCACCGTCGCCGCCCGGCTCGGCCTGGAGGAGTCGACCCCGCTGATCTACCTCGAGCGGATCCGCCTGCTCGACGAGGAGCCGCTGGCGATGGACCGGGCCTGGCTCCCGGCCAGCATCGCCGCCCCGCTGCTCGACGCCGACTTCACCCAGACCTCCCTCTACGGCGAGCTCAGCGCCCGCTGCGACGTACGGCTGACCGGCGGCCGCGAGGAGATCCGCGCGGTGGTGCCGACCACCGCCGAGCGCGTGCTGCTCGACATCCCCGACCGCACCGCCGCCCTGGCCATCGACCGGCTCGGCGAGCTCGGCGGGCGACCCGTCGAGTGGCGCCAGACCGTCGTCCGCGGCGACCGCTTCGGCCTCGTCACCGACCTCACCCGCCCCCACCACCTGGAGGCCAGCGTCACCGCGGGCCGTCAGCCAAGGAGATCCGCATGACGCACGCACCCACCCCGGACGCCACCCCGACCCCCGTCGAGGACGTCGACCCGACCCGCGCGCTCGCGCTGGTCGGAGAGGGCGCCCTGCTCCTCGACGTCCGCGAGGACGACGAGTGGGCCGCCGGACACATCCCCGGCTCGGTGCACATGCGCCTCGGCGACCTGGACCCGGCGAAGGTGCCCTCCGGCGTACGGGTGGTCGCGGTGTGCCGCTCGGGCAACCGGTCGCGGAAGGCCGCGACCGCGCTGGCCGCGGCCGGCGTCGACGTCGTCAACCTGGCCGGCGGCGTGATCGCCTGGCACGGCGCCGGGCTCGACCTGGTCGCGGTGCCGGGCCACGGCCAGGACGGGTGACCGGCGTGCTCGACGCGACCCTGCTCGAGGCGGTCCTGCTCGGCCTCGCCATCGGCGCCGTCCTGGGCGGCCTGGGCGGCGGCGGCGCGATCCTGACCGTGCCGGCGCTGGTCTACCTGCTCGACCAGCCGGCCGCCGCGGCGACCACCGGCAGCCTCGTGATCGTCGGAGCCTCCGCGCTGACCGGCGTCGCCTCCTACGTGGCCAGCCGCCAGGTGCAGTGGCGGGTCGGCCTGACCTTCGGCCTGATCGGACTGCCCGGCGCCTGGATCGGCAGCCGGCTCAACCACACCGTGGACGAGAACGTCCTGCTGCTCGGCTTCTCCGCGCTGATGGTCCTCGCCGCGGCGGCGATGATCTCCGACCGGGTCGGCGGCCGCCGACGGGGCGCCCCCGAGCCGAGCGCACCGCGCCCGGGCGACGGCGGGGGCGTCGCCACCCTCGCCCGCACCGGGCAGTCCACCCGCACCTCCGCCTCACCGCTGGCCGTCGGCGCGACCGCGCTCGGCGTCGGCCTGCTGACCGGCTTCTTCGGCGTCGGCGGCGGCTTCGTGATCGTGCCCGCGCTGGTGCTCGTCCTCGGCCTGGAGCTGCCGATCGCGGTCGGCACGTCGCTGATGATCGTGGCGATCAACTCCGGCACCTCGCTGGTGTCGCGGATCGGCGGACCGGCCATCGACTGGCAGGTCGTCGTGCCGTTCGCGCTCGCCGCCATGGTGGCCTCGGTGCTCGGCAAGCAGGTGGCCTCGCGGCTGCCCGCCCGCCAGCTCGCCCTGGGCTTCGCCGCCCTGCTGGTCGCGGTCGCCGGCTACACCGCCTGGCAGAGCGTCGACGCGCTCACCGCGGACGGCGGCGGCAGCAGCACCAGCAGCGCCGTGTCGGCACCGGCCGCCGCCGACCCGACCGCGATCGTGGCACCGGCCGAGGCGGCCGCGACCCTCGACGCGGGGGCGGTCGCGATCGACGTGCGGACGCCGGAGGAGTACGCCGCGGGCCACCTGGCCGGCGCCGTGAACCTCGACGTCAGCGGGCCGGGCTTCGAGGCCGGCCTGGCGAGGTTGGACCGGGAGGCGTCGTACGTCGTCTACTGCGCCTCGGGCAACCGGGCCGGCGGCGCGGTCGCGCGGATGGTCGAGCTGGGCTTCACCGACGTGGTCAACGGCGGCGGCTTCGTCGACCTGGCCGCCGCGGGCGTCCCGACCGCCTGACGCGCGAGCCGGCGGGAGTGCCGGCCGACACCGCACGATGTGACCTACGTCGCAACGATTTGGTGGGCGAGCGAGGCGAGGTTACCCTTACCTCACTTCCCGCCTCGTTCCCTGGAGAGCCCGTGATCGTCTGCCACTGTCGCGTCGTCAGCGACCGCGACGTCTCCGCGGCGATCAGCGACGGCGCCCGGACCACGGCGGCCGTCTGCCGCCGTACCGGCGCCGCCCAGGACTGCGGGACGTGCATCTTCACAGTGAAGGCGCTCGTGTGCCAGCATCAGGAGGTCGAACAGACCATCCTGGAGGTCGAAGGTGCAGCCAGTTGATTCCCGTGTCGTCGACCTGCTGAACGACGCGCTGACGTTCGAGCTCACCGTCACCAACACCTACTTCCTGCACGCCCGGATGCTCGAGAACTGGGGCCTGGGCAAGCTCGGCAAGGTCTTCTACGACCTGTCGATCGACGAGATGCGCGACGCCGACGACCTGATCAACCGGATCCTGCTCTTCGACGGGCACCCGAACCTGCAGAAGCTGAACGCGATCACCGTCGGCGAGACCGCCGAGGAGATGCTGCACCTCGCGCTGGTCAGCGAGCGCGCCGCGGTGGCCCAGTTCAACTCGTCCGCCCAGGAGTGCCACGACCTCGGCGACCACGGCACCGCCAGCGTCTTCGAGGAGATGGTGCTGGACGAGGAGAAGCACGCCGACTGGTTCGAGAGCCAGCTCGACGCGATCGAGCGGGTCGGCCTGCAGCAGTACCTGGCGCAGCAGATCGAGCCCGGCGGCCCCGAGTAGTCGCCGGCCCGTGGTCGCCGGCCCGTTCAGCGCTTCCGCTTCCCGCGGCGCAGCTGCACGAGCTCGTCGTTCACGAACCAGGGGTCGAGCGTCCCGGTGGGGGTCCGGACCTTGCTGGAGCCGAGGATCTTGATCCCGGTGGCGGTGATCTCGACCTTGACCGTGGCCTCCCACGGCACGCCGTTGCGCTTGCCCCACGCCGGCGCGGTGTCGATGACGGCCCCCACCTTCTCGTCCTTGGGGGTGCTCACCCGGATGGCCTGGCGCGGCAGGCCCTGGAACTTGCGGTCCTTGGGGTCGACCGGCTTCGGCGGCGGCGCGGCCGGGGCCGGCGTCTTCGGCGGGGCCGTGGACGCCTCGGCGCCCTCGTCCTTCGTGGCGCCGGCCTTCTCCGCGTCGTCCCCCTTGCCCCCCTTGCCGCGCAGGCCCTTGATCCCGGCGTCGAGGTCGGCCAGCAGCTGATCCAGCGACTCGGCACGGCCGCTGATCTGCTTCTTCAGCTCCGCCAGCTCGGCGTCGGTGGCCTTCGCGTCCGCCAGCTTCTTGAGGATGGCCCCGACCGCCTTGTCGTCGGCGTGCACCCCCTTCCCGGTGCCGGTGACCAGCAGGGCGACCACCAGGTCCTTGGTCGCCTGTCCGGCGGCGTCGAGGCGCTTGCGGGTCTCCTCGCTGACCTTCTTCAGGTGCTCGTCGTCGACCTTGGGCGGCTCCTCGGCCTTCCCGCCCGGCTTCTCCGTCGGCTTGGCGAGGCCCTCGCCGGCGCCCTCCTTGCCCTGCTCGGCGCCGCCGCTGCCGCCGGTGCCCACCTTGGTGACCTTCAGCTTCTGGCCGGACAGCGTGACCGGCTTGTCGGAGGCGGCCACGGTGGCTCCGGGCGGGAGGTCGATCTCGATCTGTGAGTCGCTGATGGTGGTCTCCCCGCCGAGCACCACCTTGCCGCCCTTGATCACCCCGCCGTGCTTGATGGTGATGGTGGTGTTCTTCAGCTTCGTCTTGAACGCGACGGTGACCGGCGTCCCGTCGCCGGTCACCGAGCCGGTGATGGTGACGTTCTCGGTCTGGATCTCGGCGGTCCCCGACACGTTGGGGACCCCCGTGGTGGTGACGTCGATCTTGGTGTCCTTCAGCTCGCCCGCGGCGGCACCCCCCTTGTTGCCCTTGGACTTGATGTCGGTGTCGCCCTTCAGGTCGGCCTCCGGCTTGCCCAGCCCGAACTCGATGGTGCCGCCCTTGGCGACGTGGTCGGCCATGGCCAGCGCGTCGCTGGCGACCAGGACGATGCTCAGGAACGGCACGGCCCGCGAGAGGACCTTGCCGGCGACCTTCTTGGCGACCCCCTTGGCGACCCCCTTGGCCGCCTTCTTCTCGGCCTGCTTCAGCAGCTGCTTCTCCGCCTGCTTCTCCAGGTCCTTGGCGAGCGCCTCCACGGCCTCCTTCTCGAACTTCGCGGACAGCTGGCGGCTGCCGAGCTTGACCCCGTTGATCCCGATCGCCTTGGCCAGCTGCGGTGCCCCCCGCTTGGCGATCTCCGCCGTCGTCGCCTGGTACGCCTTCTCCAGCGCGCGTCGCTTGGCGACCTCCCGGACCCCCACGGCTGCCGCGCTGAGGACGGCGGTGGCCACCAGCAGGTCGGTGATCCGGCTGGCGTCGTCACCCCCGCGGGCCGCCGCGGGCTGGTCGCCCGGCTGCTGCCCCGGCGCGCGCACCGGGGGCACCACGGGCTGGTCGCCCGGCTGGTCGGCGGGCTGCTTGCCCGGCACGCGGGGCTGCTCCCCCGGCTCCCGGACATCCTCCTCGTCGCCCTCCTGCCGGAGCCGTTGGTCCGTCGACCGGCGCTTGGTCGCGTCGGCGGCGGGCTGCGGCCTCTTGCGCTCCTCGTCGGTGTCGGAGCACCTCTTGTTGCACCCGTAGCTGGCGCCGCCCTTGCCACTGACCTCGTAGACGAGGGTGGTCGTGCCCGGCACCGCCTTGCCCCGCCGGCGGCAGGTGATCGTCCACGGCCCGCCGGCGACGTACTCGGTGCCCGGTGTGCCGTCCTTGTTGACCGCGACGTCCAGCCCGTCGAACGCTGCGGTGAAGGTGGTGTTCAACCGGTTCTGGACGCTGTTGTAGAAGGTCCAGGCCCGCCACCGGCCGGGGTTGGTGCCGGTCGCGCCGACGTCCAGCAGCAGCTGGCGTGCCGCGGCGTTGGGCTTCTGCTTCTCCCCGACCCGCAGCCCGCCGGCCTTGGCGAGCCCCTTCGACACCGCGACGAAGTCGGCGGCGATCCCGGACAGGGCGACCCGGTAGCCCTCGGCCTCGGCATCGGCCAGGGCACAGCCGCCGCCCAGGCTGCTGCGCGCCTTCACCTCGACGATCTCCACCTGGAGGCTGGAGCCCTGGGTCACCTTCAGCCCGTCCACGAAGCCGTGCGCGGTGCTCTTGGCCGACGCCGGCACCGTCACCCGGGGCAGGAACCGTCCGCCGAACCGCTGCTGCATGTTATCCACGACGACGTCGCCGATGTCGTGGACCTGCTTGCCGCCGGACGGGTCGGTGAGGGTGATCTTGCCCAGCGAGGGCGCCGCGTAGCATCCGGTCGGCTTCCCGTCGTGGCCGCAGGCACGCTGCACGGCGCCGCTCACGGCACCCGCGGCCAGCGCCGGGTTGCGGGCCTGCTGGACGACGTGGGTCAGCTCGTGGGCCAGCAGCGCCCGCCCGGAGCCGGTGTCCGCCGCGGGTTCCGCGAGCACCACGTGCTGCCCGACCGTGTACGCCGAGGCCTGGATCGAGCGGGCGGCGCGGCCGGCCGCGGGGCCGGTGTGGATCCGCACGCCGGAGAAGTCCGGCCGCGGCCCGGAGGTCGCCGCGGGGCCGGAGGCGACCTCGCGGGCCAGGGCGTCGGCCTGCCGCTCGGACGGGTCGCCCGGCGCGCTGACGCGGGAGCGCCCCGGGGACGGTGCCGGCGTGATCGCGTCGAGGCGACCGGCGAAGCCCTCCTCCAGCCGCGAGCGCAGCCCCTCGGGGATCGCCGCGCCGGGCTCGCGGAGCACCGCACCGACCTCGGCCGGCAGCGCCTCCGGCGGCGGGCCGCCGCCGTGCCGGTCAAGCCGGGCGACGTCCTCGGGTGCGGCGGTGTGGCACGGGCAGGGCTCGGGGGCGCCGTTGCAGCGCTGCACCAGCGCCGCTCCCTGCTCCGGGGCGCGCTGCACCGGCGGCTCGTCGTGCGCCGCGCAGCCGGTCCCGCAGCGCTGCACCAACGACTCGTCGGCCTGCGGCGGGCCGCCGCACCGCTGGACGAGCGCGGGCATCGCGCGGCCGGTCGGAACGCCGACCAACGACTCCCCGACCGGTCGACCGCTCGACGCCACGGCGCGCCGCGGCGCGGGGTGCGCCGGCGACCGCCGGCGTCCGTGCCCCGCCGCACGCGCCGGGTCGACGGTCCGCGCGGAGCGCTGCCCGGTCATCGGCACCTGGCGAGCGCTGTGAAGAAGCGGCGCATGTCCGTGACCTTCCCGTCGGCCCCGACGGCGGCGAGCGGCGCGTAGTGGTGCTCGACGCCCTGGGGACCGACGGCGTCCGGCTCGCCCCGGGTGCGCGGCCAGACGATGTCGCCGGTGGCCACCCGCGCCGGGATCGTCCAGTAGTCGCCGACCCGGTAGCGGGTCGCGACAGCGTCGTCCACGGGCGGGAGGAACTGGACCGAGATGCCGTCCTCGAGGGCCACCCGCCCACTCTCCTCCTCACCCTCGACGACGTCGAGCGCGCCGGCGTGCAGCGTGGTCCCGGTGCGCCGGCGGGCGTCCCAGCGGCGCACCACCGGGTGGGCGAGGAGCCGTGGGTCGGCCGGCACCGTGCCGCTGGCGTCGGCGTAGCTGACCAGCCCCCCGTCCACCGCGGTCACCCGGACCCGGGGGCCCGGCACGCCGGCCAGCTCCAGCTCGTCCCAGGTGAGCTCCAGCCAGTCGTCGGGGGCGAAGCCGAGGACCCGGTCGCGCATCCCGGCGACCACGAGCCGGTCGCCGTCGGTGGCGAGCCAGGACGCGGTGACCGATCCGTTCTCGCGCGACCAGAGGAACCGGGCGGCCCCCTCGCCGTCGACGTCGGTGATCTCGACGCGGTAGAGCTGGTTCTCCACCCCGCGGTAGCCGGAGTCCGGAGCCGCCAGGCACGGGTCGTCGTCCTCCTCCGCCCGCCCCGCCCAGGCCCGGAGCCGCGGCCGGGCGCCGACCAGGCCCGCTCGCCACTCCTCCACCGGGAACTTCTGGCACCCGACGAGCAGGTCGGGGTCGACCGTCGCCGCCCGGACCTGCCAGACGATCTGCGCCACGGAGACCGTGTCCGGGCCGCCGAGGCCGACCTCGCGCAGGCCGTCGTCCTGGACGGCGTCGACGTGGCGCTCCCAGACGTCGAGGTAGACCAGGTACGGCGGCTCCGGCAGTGCCGGAGGCTCGGAGCGGTCCGGCCACGGGGGGTAGGGCTGCCGGCGCCACGTCAGCGGCTCCGTGTCGGGGCGCGGCGCGACCGCCACCCGGATCCCGTCGACGTAGTAGACGCCGACGCCGATGGCGAGGTCCGGGTCGCCGTCCACGTCCGCGAGGCCCACCGCGAAGCCCAGCTCCGAAGCGGGACCGCCGTGGGGACCGATCAGGTCGGCGGCGAGGTGGCGCTGAGCGCTCAGCAGCACCGCGCCGGCGGCGTTCCAGTCGGCATCGAGGAGGACCCGGCCCTGCTGCTGGAGCACGCGGCTGGCGCCGGGCGCCTCGATGATCAGCTGTGAGAAGTTCCCGTGCATGGCGTCCTCCTAGGGCGTCCGTCCCGTGTTGGTGCCCTCGGCGGGGCCGATCGGGTGGCCGGCCGGCGGACCGGTCGGGCGGGTCCACCGGTCGGCGAGGAGCACCGCGCTCTCGCTGCGGGCCGGCGTGTACTCGGCCAGGCGCGCGCTGAGCGCGGCCAGCCGCTGCGGCTGGTAGAGGTCGTGGTGAGCGCCGATCTCCGACTCGTCGTCCGCCCCACGGAGGATCTCGACGGCGCAGTCCTCGGCGAGGCGGGCGTAGTCGGGGCGGCCGTACCTGAGTCCGTCGAAGCGCGGCACCACCCGGAGCCGGGCCTCGGCGGCGCGGGCGTCCTGCTCGTCCCGCGTCCCGCCGTCACCTGCGGCCGCGGCGCGCGCCGCCGCCTCGGCCAGGTTGGGCTGGCAGCGATGCCGGCGCGGGGTGCGTGATCCCGGCGCGACCCAGCAGTAGCGCAGGCACCCGAACTGGCGGCGGGCCACCCGCACCCGACCGAGGAGCAGGGTGTTCTCGGCCAGCGCGATCGCGTGGGCCTGCACCTGGCCCACCACCGTGCAGTCGCGCAGCGTGAGCACGGCGTGCGCCAGCGGCCAGTTGGGCGCGCCCACCGCCTCGCGCTCGAGCGAGGTCGCGTCCAGCACCGAGTCGCAGATGGTCACCCGGACCGGGTCGCTGGTGACCTCGTCGGCGAACACCTGGATCGAGCCGAGGATGCTGCGCTCGACCAGGATCGGTCCCCGGCACCGGTAGAGCTCCAGGCTCGGCTCGGCCGGGCGGGTCGGCTCGCAGTCGGCGCGCAGGCCCCAGCCCGGCACCAGGGTGCAGTCGCGGATCTCCACCCGCTGCAGGGGCCCCTCGACATGCACGGCCCGCCCGGTGACCAGCAGGCCGTCGAGTCGTACGCAGCCACCGGGCTGCGGCGCGTGAGGCTCGGCGGCGTCGTCGGCCCGACCAGCACCCTCACCCTCACCAGCACCCTCACCAGCACCCTCACCAGCACCCTCACCAGCACCCTCACCAGCACCCTCACCAGCACCCTCACCAGCACCGTCGCCGTGGCCCGCGTCGTGCTCCAGGGTCGCGATCCGGAGCGCGTCCGGCGCGTTGCGGGTGCGGTCGAGCAGGCGGATCACCGGCCGGACCCGCTGGCCGGCCCGGATCTCCACGCTCTCCCCGCGGCGGACCAGGACCTCCAGGCTCTCGACGTACTCCTCGCTGTCGAGGATCTCCACCACGCAGGTGGGCTGGCGCTCGCGGACCCGCGCCCACCGCTCCAGCGCCTCCCCGATGCTGCGCACCGACCCCGAGGGGTAGGGGCGGGTGAGGCTCACCGTCTGGTGGAAGGTGTCCGGGCCGGGCGTGCGCAGCCGGCGCGGGTAGGGACCGCCGCCGATGTCGGCCGGGACGCCGTAGGAGTAGGAGACCCACAGCCCGTGCGGCGCGTGACCGGGTGGGAAGGCCACCCGCCCCAGCTCCGGGTCGACGGCCACGGTGCCGGGCAGCGGACGGTAGCTCCAGTCGGTGAGGTCGGCGGCGACCAGCCGCTCCACCGGGACCGGCTGGCGGGCCACGCCGGACCCCCGCCGCACGCCGACCTCGAGGTGGAGGTCGAGGTCGCTGCCGTAGACGGCCGCCGGGTCCGCGGCGAGCGCCCGGCGGCGCAGCGGGACCGGCAGGTCGGCCTCGCCGGCGACCGTCTCCGCCGCCTCGGGGTCGGGCGCCGGCCGCCGCCAGATCGGCGCGTCGTTGCCGAGCACGCTGACGGTGAAGGCGCTCGGGCCGACCTCCTCCAGGCACGCCGCCGGGGACGAGACCAGCCGGTGCGCGCGGGTGCGCCAGGCCCAGAGCCCGACCGCCTCGACGTTGAGGAGACCGGGCTGCCGGTGGCTGGAGATCCGGCGCAGGTCGGCGACGTGGGCGATCCGGTCGAAGGGACCACCGAGCAGCTCCACGGCGTCGACGTCGTGCAGGTCCACGGCGCGGCCGCGGTCGGGGTACTCGAAGTCGAGGTGGGCGCTGACCACGAGCAGCCGGGCGAACTCGACGGCACGGGCCGGCCAGCCGGCGACGTCGCGACCCAGCTCCTCGAGGAGCGCGAGGGTGCCCTTGCGGCGCAGTGAGCGGACCAGGTGGGCGACCTCGGCCCGTGGCGCGAGCACGCGGGCCAGCTCCGGGCGGGTCGCGACCCCGTCGCCGCCGGCGGCGACCGGCCGGTAGCCGACCAGGTCGCCCAGGTAGGGCACCACCCAGTCGTCGGCCGTCTCCACGAACCAGTTGTCGTAGAGGGCCTCGAGGTCCGCCTCGACCACCTCCACCTGCTCGGTCACCACCCGGAGCAGGTCGCGCAGCGGGTGCCCGGCCAGCTCGTCCCGGGCCCGGTGCACGGCGGGCAGCAGGGCGTAGAGGCGGTCGGGTCCGAGGTCGGGTCGCTCGTCGTTCATCGCCGCTCCTCCAGGACCAGGGTGTCGGGTGCGTCGGGGCTGAGCAGCACCAGCTCGGCGGGGACGACCCCGCCGGCCGCGGAGCGGTCACTGCGAGCCGGGTGCGCCCGCACCACCCGCGCCCGACCCAGCCCGGCGGTCGGGTCCTCGGCGACCAGGGCCGCCTCGTCGACGGCGCCGAAGAGGCCGAGGTCGACCGAGGCGACGCCGGGCACGGCGGCCATCGTCGCGAGCACGGCGGAGGCAGGCACCGACCGGAGGATCCGCTGGGCGGTGGGGCCGAAGCGCGCGAGCAGCGCGGCACGCACGGCCGGTTCGAGATCCTCCCAGCGGCGGTCGGCCGCCACCCGGACCCCCGCGGCCACCACCAGGAGCCTGAGCCGGCGTACCGCCACCACCACCTCGAGATCGGGGTCGCCCAGCTCGAGCAGGGCGCCCCGCAACCCGGCGACCAGGTCGGAGGAGGCGTCGATCGGCTCGTCGTCGATCCCGGCGACGGTCACGTGGACGACGCGGCGCCGACCGTCGGTCAGCTCGGAGGCCGTCGCGCTGCCGATGCCGGCGAAGCCGAGCGCGAGGTCGGCGTAGTCCTGGACCGAGACCAGCCGGTCGAGGGCGCGAACGCTGACCGGCGTCCGCTCCCGCAGGTCCGCGTCGGCCTCGGGGTCCGCGCCGCCGGTCGCCGGCACCGGGTTGGTCACCTCCGTCACGCCGAGCGGCCGCGACGTCGCCGTGGTCACGGTGCCGGCCGCGGTGTTGCCGGAACGGCCCTGCCCCGTGCGATAGCGGGCCACGATGTTCTCGCTGCCGGTCGGCGGCCGCAGCCCGTGCACCCCGTCACCGAAGACCACCCGCACCGCGCCGTCCGCAGCGTGGACGACCTGGTAGCAGCGCTCGGCGGGGCCGGCGTCGCCGAGGTCGGGCACCTCGGCCCAGCGCACGCCGTCGACGAAGACCTCCAGCGTGCTGCGGGCACCCGCCGCGGTCGCGGCCGGGAGGTGGGTCAGCGGTGGCCGCTTGAGGGGGAGGGCCAGCCAGGCGCGCGTGGCGTCCCCGGAGCCGAGCACCTCCTGGACCGACTCCCCCTGACTGGCGCGCACGACGTTGCCGTGCACCCGGACCGTCGCGCGCCGGTAGGTGTACGCGAGCGGCGCGGCGAGCCGCAGGTAGGTGTGGTTCGCGTCCCCCGGCAACGGTCGCGGCGCCCCCTGCCCGCCCTCGCCCCCGGCAGCTCCGGCATCTCCCCCCTCGTCCGGGGGGTCGGCGGGCAGCAGCGCCGGGTGGTGGTCGACGGCGGCGATCATCGCCAGCTCCGCCCCCGGTACGCCGGTGGCCGGCCCCTCCGGGTCCGGTCGCCCCGGCCCCCGGACCGCGGCACGGGCCCCCCGCCCCTGCACCACCCGCAGGGCGGCGTCCGTGCGCTCCCCGGCGACCACGACGAAGCGCCCCGGCTCGAGGTCGGGATAGAGCCCGTCGAGCTCGAGCTCGTCGCCGCCCACGTCCTCGGCGTCGATCGACTCCTCGGCCGCCGCGAGGTCGGCGGGCGCGGCCAGCACGGTGGTGCCCCGCAGCACCGTCGCCAGGCTCGGCCCGTGGTCGCCGTCGTCCTCGGGCCAGTCGGCATCGATCTCGACGCGGGTGGCCTGACCGGTGATCCCCAGCGCGCTCGCCGAGACCTGCCGCACGTCGCGGACGGTGCGGTAGGCCACCGGCGGCGCCAGGCGGTCGTTCACCAGGGCGAGCGCACCGCCGGGACGGATCTGGTCCTGCGCGCCGTCCAGCAGCAGCACCCGGCGGGCGGGGAAGTCCGGCGGCTCGAGCGCCTCCCCGTCGGCGGCGAGCTCGACCTCGCCGTGGTCGGCGACCGGCAGCGGGGTGACCAGCGGATCGGTGAAGCCGACCACCGCGCCGGACCGGTAGCGGGGCAGCAGCGGGGCCTGGTGCCCGAAGAGCCCGGTCCGCACGGTCCAGTGCGACAGTGCGGCGGGATCGGGATCGACGCTGAGCGAACCGGCCAGTGCCCGTGCGAGCGCGGCACGGACCGCCGGAACCGCGACCCCCAGCAGGCGGAGCACGCCGTCGGAGCCGGCGGCCAGCAGCGCGCGTGGATCACGCTCCAGCGCCCGGGCGGTGGGCGGCGGCACCGAGGGCGGCACACGCAGCGCGTCCACCAGCAGGCCGAGCCGGGTGCCGTCCTTGCCGCGGACCCGCGAGGTCAGCACCCGCCCGAACGGCGGCTGCGCGTCACCGACCCCGTCGGCGTACCGGGTGCGGATGCCGAGCACGGTGCGGTCCCCCTGCACCTGCGCGGAGGTGACCTCCACCAGCGCCCGCGCCGTGGCGCCGGCGAACCGGACGTCCAGCATCGCTCCGGGCCGGACCTGCGGCTGCGCGCCCGCCAGGTCCAGGGTCTCCCGAGCGGCGAAGGTGTCCGCGGTCAGGTACGGCGGCCGCCGGCGGCGGACCGGCAGCAGGTTGGCGTCGGTGCGGGCCAGCAGCGGCTCGGCGGTCTCGAAGGTGGCCGGCAGCGCGCCCGGCTCGGGCACCGACTGGGCCCGGGTGCCGGCCGGGACGGTGACCGTCGTGCCCGGCGCGACGGTGTAGGCGAGGTGCGTGGTGGCGCCCAGGCCCGGCCGGGGCCGGTAGCCGACGAGCGCGGCGAGGTCGACGAGCGAGGAGCGCTCGGTGGCGGTCCGCAGATAGCCCTCCTGCGCGATCCGCTCGGTGTAGAACGAGACGACGTCGGCGATCGCGGCCCAGCCGTCGAGCAGGGCCATCGAGAGGTCGCCTCCGTCGCGGGTGCGGAACCCCGCCAGCCCCGGCCGGTCGGCACGCGTCAGGCCGGCCACCATGCTGTCGAGGAACTGGCCGTGGACGCCGACCCGGTAGTCGATCCGGGACAGACCGGGCCGGTTCCAGATCGGCTGCGGCGTGGCGGGCGCGGTGCCGCGGCAGCAGTCCGCACCGCGGCGGGGGTCGTGACAGGCGCCCCCGCAGCCGGCGCCGCCACCGGCGCAACCACCGGCGCAACCACCGCACCCGCCGCACCCGCCGCACCCGCCGCACCCGCCGCACCCGCCGCACCCGCCGCAGCTCATCGTCCACCGACCAGGTCGAGGCTGAGCGCTCCGAGGTCGGGCGCGGACGGGTCGTTCCCGACCCGCGGCACCTCGTCGGGGGCGAAGCGCAGGAGGCCCGTGGTGGCGGCGACGTCCTCGCCGCTGTCGACGCGGCGCAGCGCGGTCACGGTCACCGACTCCACGCCCGCCACCGCCGCGGCGGTCGCGACCAGGGAGCTGACGCTCACCTCGGTCCCGAAGGTGACCGCGTCGGGGTGGAACATGCCGGGCCTCCCGTCCGCGCCGCGGCGCTCGCCCAATCGGTCCCGCAGGACCCGGGCGACGTCGGCTCGGCGGTGGTGGGCGAGCACGCAGACCGCGAGCCCGATGTCGAGGCCGACCGCCCGCGCCGGGGTGACCCGGAGGTCGTGGGCCACCCGGCGGTACCGCTCGAGCCGCCGCTGGACCCGGGCCAGCAGGTCGGGGTCCGGCACACCGGTCACGCGAGCGTCCAGGGCCACCCGCGCCTCGTACCAGCTGCCGTTCCAGCGCAGCTCGGCGCCGGCTGCCTGCAGCTCGGCCGAGAAGTCGCGCGCGGCGAGCTCGGCGTAGTCCTCGGCGGTGACCGCCCGACGGCGGTCCCGCCGGTACGCCGTCGGGGCCAGCCGGCGCACCTCGGCGACCGACTCCGGCTCGTGGCCGCCGGTGGCCGGCAACGGATTGGTCAACCGCAGCCGCGCCCCGGCCAGCCGGGACGGGTGCACGATCCGGGTCACGCTGCCGGCGCCGACGTTCCCGGCCGTTCCGTTGCCGACCCGGTAGCGCGCGGCGAGACCGCGCCCCGGCTCGGGGGCGCGGCCCAGCACGTCGTCGCCGAAGCGCAGCCGGGCCACCTGCTCGTCGTCGACCTCGACCACCAGGTGCGCGTCGTCGGGACCGCTGGCCAGCAGGTCCGGTACGACGGTCCAGGTCATCGCGCCGTCGTGCACCTCCAGGCAGGGCTCCGCGACGCGCGGGTCGCGGGGCAGCGGCGCGGCGGCCGGGCCATCGGTCGCGACCGGGGCCCGATGGGTGAGCGGTAAGCGACCCAGACGGGGCCGGAACCTGCCGGCGGTCAGCGTGGGCGGGTCCGGGCACCCGTCCGCACAGGGCTCCTGCCGGGTCAGCACCGGCACCTCGCCGAGCTGCTCCTCGACGGTCCGGCCGGCGTCGACCAGCACCACGTTGGCCCGCGCGACGCTGAGCCCGGAGAGCGGGGCGCACTGCGGGGGCGGGCCCACCGCGGAGAGGCAGAGGTCGAAGGGCAGCGCGTCCGCCTCGGCCCAGGCGACCTCGACGTACGCGGTCCCGGTGAGCGGGTCGACGCCGGTCTCGACCGCGGTGAGCCGCACCGCGTGCCGGTGGCAGGGATCGGCGTCCTCCCGCTGCCCGGTGCCGGGGTCGCGGACCTCCTCGAACAGCACCACGTCGCCCGGCGCGAGCCGCAGGGCGCCACCGCCGTCCGCCCGCTCGTCCGGCGCCACCCCGTCGGCCACCCCGTCGGCCACCCCGTCGGCCGCCACGTCGGCCGCGACGTCGGCCACCTCGTCGGCCGGGTCGGCGGCCGGGTCGGCGGCCGGATCGGCGCCGTCGACCTCCGGCGCGGGGACCGGATCGACCAGGGTGGCGCGCGTCGACCCGGCCGGGAGGCAGCACTCGCTGTCGCCCCAGGTGTGGAGCGCGATCTCGCTGCGGGCGGCGAGCACCTCGATCGGGCCCGGGACCGACGGCTCGAACCAGACCACCGAGCCCTCCGGCAGCTCGGCCGCCTCGGCGGCGGTCAGCAGCGTCCGCTCGGCCCCGGCGAGACCGTGCCGGGGGGTGGTGAGGAACGCCGTGCCCGGCTCCAGCACCAGGTCTGTGTCGCTGTCGATCGAGACCCAGGTCCAGGCGGTGCAGCCCTCGTGCATCCGGTAGTCCACCAGGCGCGCGTGGCGGCGTACCGACGTGCGCAGCCGGGCGGTGCGCAGGTACGCCTCGGTGGCGACGGCGTCCTGCTCGTAGGCCAGGTGGTCGCCGACGTAGGCGAGGATCTCGAGCAGCGTCACCTGGAGGTCGGGGGCGTGGCGCTCGACCCAGCCGGGCGCCGTCAGCGCCCACCTGTCGAGCAGGAGGGCGCGCAGCCCGGCGTAGTCCCGGCCCAGGTAGCGCAGCTCGGCGGCCGGCCACCGCTGTGGTTCCGCAGGCGGGCAGAGGCAGTCCAGGTCGCTGGGGCAGTCGATCGTGAAGTCGAGCGGGAGCCGCCGGTAGCGCGGGTCGAAGCCAGGATGCGGCCGATCGGTCGGCCGGCCGCGTTCGTCGGCCTCGACCACCTCGAGGTGGTAGCAGGAGGTGTCGCCCGGCCGGTCCAGGTCGATCCGCAGGCAGTCGTCGCGCTCGGGGTCCTCGCTGCGACACACCTCGATCCCGGTCACCGCGATGTCCCGCACCCGCCGGCCGCCGGTGATCCGGAGATTGCCGAGGCTCAACTCCGGGGCGCGGTCGAGAAAGTAGACCGTCAGCCGCCGCTGGTCGCGGGAGACCTCCAGGTAGTCCAACCCGTTCAGGGCGGGGTCGGCGCGGACCAGGTCACGGCGCGACTCGCTGCGGCAGACCTGCTGCTCGCCGGCCCGGCGGCCGATGCCCGCCCCGGTCATCCGGTCACCTCCGAGATGCTCGCCACCACGGCCTCGCCGGTGGGGCGGACCAGGTACTCCAGGTCCACCCGCAGGGTGGCGTCGTCGGCGGAGACGACCAGCCGGCGCAGGTCGACCACGTCGCCGAGCCAGGTGGTCACGGCGGCGGTCAGGGACAGCTCCAGCGCGGCGGCGCGCTCCGGGCTGTTCGGCGAGAAGACCGTCTGACCGAGGCCACCGCCGATGTCGGGACGGTTGACACGCTCGCCCGGACCGGTCAGCAGCAGCTGCTCGATCATGTCCGTCACGTGCTCGGCGTACGGCGTGGTCGCGGTGCGTCCGGCGGCGTCGAAGCCGAACGGGAAGTCGAGGTCGGTGCGCTCCATCTGCTCTCCTCAGCTCGCCGTCGCCCGGAGCTGGGCGGCCAGTGTCAGCAGCGGCGTCCCGGTGGGCGCGCACAGGGCGGTGCCGCCGAGGATGGCCAGGGGCTGCCCCGTCGAGGTCACCCGCGTCGTGCCGAGGGTCCACTGACCGGTCACGCAGGGGCCGTTGGCCGTCGGCGGCGGCGGGAGGGCGCAGCCGGTGACCCGGTAGGGCGCGGTCAGCAGGGCGGTCGGCTGTCCGGAGACGGTGACCCGCGGGTTCGTCATCGTCGGCGCGGCGGGGCCGGCGTGGGCGCAGGTCACCGTGGCGCCGAGGTGCAGCAGCGGTCCGGGCATCAGGTCACCGTCAATCCGCCGTTGTTGACGTCGACCACCGGGCCGATCAGGGTGATCTGCGCTCCGGCCGCGGTGCGCAGGTAGATGCCGCTGTCGTTGACGACGATCATCGAGCCGCCGGCGCTCCTGAGCACCACCCCACCGGTGGCCGGGGTCGGCGGGGAGTCGCTCAGCACCAGGGCGGACTGGCCGGTGGTCTGCACGACGATGTTCTGGCCGGGCGGGATCGGCGGCGGGGCGAGGGCCAGCGGCGGCACCTCCGCGGCGCTCCCCCAGAACCCGCCGGTCCAGATCGGGTAGTCGGGGTCACCCTGCTCGAACTCGACCCAGACGCCGGCGCCGACCTGCGGCACGAGGAAGACACCCTCCGCCTTGCCGGCCAGCGGGACGCAGGGCATCGCCCACGAGGAGGGCGTCAGGCCGAGAACGTCGGGCACCATCGCGGTGATCCGGCCCCGCTGCTCGGGGTCGACGTTGACCAGCACCGTGCCCCGGTACTTGCCGTAGTAGCGGCGGCCCCCCTCGCCGACGGACCCGGTCACGGGACCACCTCCGGGACGGTGGAGAGCAGGCCGTTGCGGCTCAGCGCGAACCGCTGGGTGTAGCTGCCGCGCCGCAGGCTGTGGGTGACCCGGGTGACGTAGTGCAGGCCGTCGTAGGCGGGACCGGCGCCGCGCACCCCGACCAGCTGTCGGGCCCGCAGCACCCGCCCGTAGCGCACCACGTCGAGGGTGCCCTCGCCGGTGACGGCGTCGGCGTAGTCGGCCGCCTTGGCCAGGCCGATCATGACCGCCTGCGGGATCGGCAGCTTGGACAGGTTGTCGGCCACCGGCTGCAGGTCGCCGATGCTGGTGGGCAGCGGCGGCACGAGCCCGAGGGGCGGGTTGAGCGGGGTGATCGGCGGGATCGGGATCGGGATCACCACCTTGGTCAGCTCGTTGTAGATGAAGACGGTGGGGATCTTGTTCCGGGTGCTGTCGAACCGGAACGAGAGCGAGGTGACGTTGCGGTCGGCGTCGAAGTCGGCGTTGAGCGCCGGCTGGGGTACGCCGACCTTGATCCGCGGCCCCCAGTAGGCGATGTTCGCCCCGGGCACGGGACCGGGCTCGACGTGGAAGACGTAGCCGACCCGGTCGGCGAGGGCGCGGATGTAGGCCAGGTCGGTCCCCTGCTGACTCGGCGTCGCCGAGGTCGGGATCGGCACGTCCACCAGCACGCTCGGCACGATCAGCGGCACCACGCCGTAGACGGCGTACTTGGCGAGCAGCAGGGCGACCCGCCCCTCGGCCGGCAGGGCGGGGAACGGCAGGCCGCTCCAGTCCTGCTGGTCCATCAGCACCGTCACGTCCTCCCCGGTGACCACGAGGCTGGAGTGGCCCTCGTCCCCGCCCGGGGCGACCTGGTGATCGGTGATCACCCCGTCGGCGAGCACCGTGGGGGTGCCGTTGACGGTGACCGTGACGATCACGCGGAGGAAGAGCACCGGGCCACCACCGGCGAGCAGGAACAGGGTGTGCAGCGGGGAGCGGTTGGCGAGGGTGAAGGTCAGCTGGAACAGCGTGGGCCCGGTGTCGGTGGTGGTCACCTCGACCCCGGTCAGCGCGTCCATCACGACCTGCGGCGCCGGGATCGGCACCACCGGGCCGATCATCAGGTCCAACCGGACGCCGTCGTTCACCGCGGCCCCCCGGGAGTGGGCAGCCCGGGGAACCCCGCGGGCCGGGTGATCCGCAGCCGGCGCCCGGGCCGGGCGGTGAGCGCCTCCACCCACAGCGCCCGGTTGGCGTCGGCCACCTGCCAGAACTGCTCGGGGTCGCCCAGGTGCTCGGCGGCGATCCGGTCCAACCGGTCGCCCCCGGCCACCACGTGCTCGGTGAGCGGGGCGAGCTGGTCGGGGTCGGGGCAGAACCGACGCCGCAGGTACGGCGTGGCGCGGCCGTCGGGATCGAGGTGGACGGCGACCTCGAGGCCGGCGTACCGGCTGGTCGGGGGCACCGGTGCGGTGGTCATCTCACCCCACCACCGTGACGCCGAGCTGGCCGAGGGTGCCGCCGTCCGCCGCGGCGGCGAGCCGCTCGAGGTTGCGCAGGTGACCCATGAACAGCGCGCCTCCGCGGTGGTCGAACCCGAGGTCGTCGACGGTCAGCACGCGCAGCGACAGGGCGACCCGGGCCCTGATCGGGTTGAGCCTGGTGTCGAAGGCCTCCTCGGTGATCGTGAGCTGGGTGATCCGCACCGGCACCACCCGATGCCGGCTCCAGACCAGCACGGTGAGCGGGGCCTGCGCGGGGACGATCTCGAGCCGGCCCTGGCTGCTCAGCCGGTCGTTGGTGAGCAACGCCTCGACCGCGGGGTTGACCAGCACCTCGAGCGCGGCCAGGTGGGGGTGCAGGCCGTCGGCCCCGTCACCCTGCTCGAGGGTGTCGGTGAGGTCGAGCTCGGCGTCGAGGGTGATCGTCTCGGTGGCCGGCCCGAGCAGGCGCAGCGCCTCGGAGCGGTCGCCCTCGACCACGGCGGCGGTGCGCGGGGTGAGGGATCGGCTGACCGAGTCGGGGTTGTACTGGAGCGGCAGCACGCGGCGTACGGCACCGGTCGCCGCGTCGAGGGTGACCAGGCCGCCCTTGACCAGCCGCGGTGAGACGGTCATCGGGTCACCCCCCGGGTCAGCGCGGCACCGACGGCGGCGGCGAGCGCGGCCGGGGCGAGGGCGGCCTCGGCACCCGGGCCGGGCCCCGGGCCCGCGACCGGCGGCAGGGCGGCCAGGTGCGTGCCCGTCGCGGGCCAGCCCTCCGCACGACCCCCCGGCCCCTGGGCGACGGCCTCGGTGAGCGCGGCGGCGAGCTCCGCGCGCCACCGCTCGGGGTCCGCGGGGAGCGGCCCGTCGAGGACGACCCGCTCCAGGTGCAGGTGCACGGTCACGACAGCCTCCCGGCGGCGGTCGGGGCCGGCGGCCGGAACTGGGCCTCGACCACCGGACGCTGGAGCTTGCGCAGCTCCGCGCGCGCGGCGTGCAGCACGTCGGGCATCTCGACCGCGCGGTCCTGGGCGGCGGCGACGAAGGCGGCGGCCAACGCCGCGGCGGCGATCCCGGCGCCGCTGAGGTCGATCCGGGCGAGGCCGGCCGGGTCGAGGTCGCCGACCCGGGCGGCGTCCGGGAACGCCCGCTCCCACATCGCCTCGCGGTCGGCGCGGGCCGGGAACGGGAACTCCACCACGAAGCGCAACCGGCGGGCGAAGGCCCGGTCCAGGGCCGATCGCATGTTGGTCGCCAGGATGGCCAGGCCGCCGTAGGCCTCCATCCGCTGGAGGAGGTAGTTGGTCTCGATGTTGGCGTAGCGGTCGTGGGCGTCCTTGACCTCGCTGCGCTTGCCGAAGAGGGCGTCGGCCTCGTCGAAGAAGAGGATCACGCCGCCCCCCTCGGCGGCGTCGAAGAGCTGACGGAGGTTCTTCTCGGTCTCGCCGATGTACTTGCTCACCACCGCCGACAGGTCGATCCGGTACAGGTCGAGGTCGAGGTCGCGGGCCAGCACCTCGGCGGTCATGCTCTTGCCGGTGCCGCTCTCGCCGGCGAACAGGGCGCTGACGCCCAGCCCCCGGTTCATCCGCTCCGCGAATCCCCAGTCGCGGTGGACCCGGTGTCGGTGCCGGACCTGGTCGGCGAGCGCGTGCAACTGCTCGCGCTGCGGCGCGGGGAGCACCAGGTCGTCCCAGCCGGCCAGCGGCCGGATCCGCTGCGCGACCGCCTCCAGCCGGGGCCGGCTGTGCCGCCGGGCGGCCGCCCAGACCTCCGTGGACGTGGGGCTCCGCCCGTCGCCCCCCACCTCGGCAGCGATGGCGGCGATGCTCGGGGCGTCCAGGTCGAACTGCTCGACGACCTCGGCCAGCCCCTCGTCGAGCTCCTCGTCCAGCTCCCCGTCCAGCTCCCCGTCCAGCTCCCCGTCGAGCTCCCCGTCGAGTCCCACGACCAGCCCGTCCGCCGGTCCCCCGGCCGCCTCCGCTCCGGCCAGGTCCGACGCCGCGGTCCCGCCGAGCGCGCCACGCCAGAGATCCAGCTGCTCCGCGGTGCTCGGCAGGGTCGCCTCGACCGCGCCGGCGCTGCCGGGGAGGTCGGCCACCGCCTCGGACGCGGTCACCAGCACCAGCCCTCCGCTGCGGGCCAGGAACGCGGCGACCTCGGGCGGCGCGGCGCCGGCGTCGGAGAGGTCGATCAGCAGGACGGGGGCGTCGAGCAGCACCTCCCGGTGCCACAGCCGGGCCAGCTGCTCGATCTCCTCCGCGCCCGCGGGAAGCATCCGCGGCTCCAGGCGCAGCAGCCGACCGCCGACGGCCGCCGCGGTCAGCCGTGCGACCTCACGGCGCCCGGCGGCCGTGGCGCCGATCACCTGGACCACGGTCAGCGGCGACTCCGCGGCGCGCCCCGCGAGGGCGACCGCCTCGGCGACGGTCGCGCGCTGGCTCCGCGGGACCGCCGGGGACGGATCCGGCTCCGGCACCAGCACCCCGGCCAGCGGGGAGTCCAGGTGGTGCAGCCCCTTCAGCGCGTTGAGGATCCGCTCGTCGACACGCAGCGGGCAGGCCGTGAGGCCCGCACCGCCGGAGCGGTCGGCCTCGACCAGCAGCCAGTAGCGCAGCGGCGCGGCCGGTGAACGGGACGACCAGTCCGGGCGGTCCAGCGCCTGGGCGGCGATCGACCAGGTCGGCCAGGGTTGGCCGTGCAGGTCGACCAGGAGCCGACCGATGCCGGGGTCCAGCTCGGGGGCGGCACACAGCAGCAGCAGGTCCCGGGCGAACTCGCCGAGCTCGAAGACCTCGGCGAGCTGGACCAGCGCCGGTGAGGGGTCGGCCTCCTCGAGGTCCCGCAGCACCGCCTCCGCCTCGGCGATCTCGGCGGCGATCTCGGGAGCGATCTCGGGAGCGATCTCGGCGGCGGGGGCGCCGCCGCGGGCGCCGACGGGTCGCCCGGCGGCCTGGCCGGACCCGTCGGGCGGTTCCGACGCGCGGCCGGCGCTCAGCGCGGGCACCGGGTCCGGTGCGGGCCGTTCCCGGCGGCGCCAGGAGCGCCGGCGGTGCGCGCTGTCGACCTGCGCCGGACCGCCGACGACGTCGGTCGCGACCGCGGTGACCGTCACCGGTCCGCCACGGTCCGCCGCCCGGTCGTCCAGGCGGTCGCGGAGGAGCTCCAGCCGCAGCCGCAGCCAGTCGACGGCAGCCTCGAGGTACCGGTCGTTGGCCCGCAGCCACTCGTCCTCGGTCACGTGACCACCACCTGCACCGCCGGGTCGAACTCGGGTCGGGGCGGGCTGCCGGCCATCCGCACCGGGTCGCTGTCCACGCCGTCGACCCGGAGCCGGACGACGTGGCTGCCGGGCGCCACCCCGGGGAGCGTGGCGGTCACCGTCGAGGGCTGCGTGGGGTCGGCCGGGGTGCTGGTCGCGGTCGGTGCCACCGGTGCCGCCGAGCCCAGCACGACGGCCACCTCCTGCCCCGCCCGCAGCCGGGGCCGGCAGGTGAGGGTCAGCGTCACGTCGCCGGCGGGGGCGGTGGCCGGGGCGACGGTGATCCGCGGGCCGAGCCCGAACGAGCGCGTGTTGGAGACCACCGCGGGCAGCCCCGGGCGCTGCGTCGTCAGCGTGACGTCGTAGACGCCGGCGGCCCAGCTGTCGATGCCGGCGTCGGGGTCGGGAAGGGCCAGCCTCATCTCGCCCTCGCCGGCGGGCGCGGGCACCAGGTCCACCGGCGCGGGCAGCCGGCGGCTGCGCAGCCGGGCGCTCGTCACCTGCGCCAGCCCGGTGCCGAGCAGCCGCAGCGTGGCGCCGAGCACGGCCACCGATCCGACCGACGGCAGGGCGGCGGTCAGTACCGCCGCCGGGGCCGGCACCGCGAGCGGGGCGTCGCTGCCGGGCCCCTGCCGCAGCACGGGCAGCGGGGCGGTGCGCGGCAGGTTGCTGTCGATGAGCACCACCCCCACCTCGTAGGCCTGGGAGATCCGGAAGCTGGCGGAGAAGCTGCTCCACAGGTCGCTCATGTCGTGCAGGGGGACCTCGGCCGGTGTGATCCGCAGCCGTTCCGCCTGCTGGTGCAGGTCGCTGCCCGGGAGGGGACCGCTGGTCGCGTCGAGTATCTCGTCGCTGCCGAGCACGGGGTGGTCGTGCAGCACGCTCATGGCGGCGCCCAGCAGTGCGTGGGCGCGCACCTCGGAACCGGCGAACGCGGTGACCAGGTAGCGCAGCACCAGCGGCAGCGGCGCCGGACCGGTCTCCCCCGGCGGCAGACCGGGCGGATCCGCGTTGCGCCAGGCCGCGGAGATGTCGAGGGAGTAGAGGAACAGGTTGAGCTGCTCCTCGACACCCTCGTCGTGGGCCTTGTCCGGCGGCAGGGCGGTCACGTTCGGTGTGGCCTGCACGAGCAGGTTGACCAGGGTGGCGGTGGTGGCGGCGACGGCCAGGGCGTTGCTCATCGCTTGCCCCGGGCGGCGCCGTAGTCGTCGAGGGTCCTCAGCGCCGGCGCCCGGCGCACCGGCCCGGTCGGGTTCGGACGGGCCGGCGGGGTGCGGATCTCCAACCGGCCGATGGTGACGTGGACATCGGGCGGAGCGGCCGTCGCAGGCGGCCCGGGGGCGGCGGTCGGCGCCGCACGGCGGACCGGTGCCGGCGCAGCGGGGACCGCTGGAGGCACCGGAGCCGTCGGCGGCAACGACGGCGGCTCCAGCAGGCCGCGTGCGGGGAGCGGCGCGAGCGGCGGTGCGGTCGGCTGCGCGGGCCGCACGGGCGTCGGGTCCTCCGCCGGCTCACCGGCGGCGGGGCGGGGCAGCGGCCCGACGGCGGTCGGGGCGGGCACGCTCCTGTCCGGGCGCACGGGGGCGGCCCCCGGCGCCGGCGGGCTGGGCGCCGGTACCGGCGGCGCGACCTCCGCCGTCGGGAAGCGCGGCAGCGGTGCCGGCGGCGAGCCGATCGGCGACGGGGACGGGGTCGGGTGCTCCACGCCGGGCGGCGCCGGCTGCTCGACGGCCGGCGACGGCGCCGGGGGCGCGGGGGCCGCCGGTACCGCGGCCGGTGGGGCGGCCGGGCCCGTGGCGCCCGGCACGGGGTCGGACTCGTGCGGGGAGGTCGGCTCGAACCGGGACCGACGCCGGGGCGCCACCGCGGGCGCCACGCCCAGGGCCGCCGCCGCCACCGCGGCCAGGTGGCCGGTCATGCCGCACCGGCGCCGCAGAGGTGCAGGTAGGCCTGGCGGCGCGCCGGGGAGAGCCGCAGCACCTCCGCCTCCGACCAGCCGTACGCCGTGGCGAGCCCGTGCACCTCGGCGAGCAGCCGCCACGCCCAGGCGTCGAGCTCCTCCCAGAGCAGCGCGGCCGGGTCCAGCGCCAGTCGCGAGGTGCCCGCGCACGCCGGGCAGATCACGGTCAGCCCGAGCTCGGACGCCGGGTCGGCCTCGGCCAGGGCCCGGTCCACGGCGTCGACGACGTCGGGGGGCAGCTCCGCCGCGGCCACCGGCTCCCCGGCCCGACGGGCGCTGAGCACGCACCGCTCCAGCAGCAGCGCGGTGGCGGCGTCGACCTCGCCGGGGAGCCCGGCCAGGTCGGCACCGGTGGGCAGGCGGAGGCGTACGTCGTACCCGTCGATCCGCACCGCGGTCCCGGCGTCCTCGGCCCCGGGGGCGCGTTCCAGCAGGTCGACCACCGAGACCTCGGCCTCGAGCTCCTCCCCGCACGCCGGGCAGTGGGCGACCAGCTCGGCGCGGGCCCCGAAGAGCAGCGCCCGCCCGGCCAGCAGCAGGCGGTTGCGTCCCCCGAGCGGCCGTCCGCCGGGATCCTCGACGCCGAGGGCGCGCAGCACCTCGTCGATCCGCCCCGGGTGCCCCGGCCACAGCGCCTGGCCGCGTTCCCAGGCCGCCAGCAGCTCGTCCGCGCCGGGGGCCCGGAGCGGTGCGCTCTCACCGGTCATCTCGCGCCTCCTGGGCCGGCCACGGTGGTGATCGTGGGTCGCGGTCGTGTCGGGCCCCGGTCAGGCCGGAGCCGTGAACGTGGGCTCGGTCGGCTCGACGACGCTGGTGTCGCGCTCCCAGCCCTCGTTCTCGAGCTTGATGTGCTGGATCGAGATCGCGTTCGCGTTGGCGTCGAAGTCGGCGACCGGTTGGAACTCGGAGACCCAGCAGCGCAGGATCCGGTAGGTGATCACCGGCTGGCCGGCCTCGTTGTACATCTCCAGCAGGATGTCCTTGCGGAAGTCGCGCAGCGAGGACTCGGCGCCGAGCCCCGCGCCGAAGCTCCAGACCTTGTTGGCCCAGCGCTCGAACTCCGGGTCGTGGGTGACGCCCCGCTCGAGCATGACCGGGTCGTACTCGGTGCGCCCGGGCGACTTGCGACTGGTCGAGGGGTCGCCGCCCTCGCGGTGCTTGACCACCTCGGTGGTCCGCTTGAGCGCGCCGACCTTGCTGATGCCCGCCACGTAGCGGCCGTCCCACTTCACCCGGAACTTGAAGTTCTTGTAGGGGTCGAAGCGCAGCGCGTTGACGGTGAACTGAGCCATCTCTCCTCCTCAGGCCGGGGCGTCCGGCGCGCCCGGTTGCCGGTGGTCACACGTCGAGCTGGCCGGCCAGCTGCTGGAGCCGCACGACCACGAACTCGGCGGGCTTGAGCGGGGCGAACCCGACGACGATGTTGACGACGCCCCGGTTGCGGTCGTCCTGGGTGGTGGTCTCCTTGTCGCACTTGACGAAGTAGGCCTGGTCGGGGGTGGTCCCCTGGAAGGCGCCGAGCCGGAACAGCGACTGGAGGAACGCGCCGACGTTGAGCCGAATCTGGGCCCACAGCGGCTCGTCGTTCGGTTCGAAGACCACCCACTTCAGCCCTCGGTAGAGGCTCTCCTCCAGGAACAGCGCGGTACGCCGGACCGGGACGTACTTGTACTCGTCGCCGAGCTGGTCGGCACCGCGCAGGGTCCGTGCCCCCCACACCACGTGCCCGTAGACGGGGAAGGTGCGCAGGGCGTTGATCGCGACCTTGTTGAGCACCCCGTTCTCCTTGTCGGTGAGCTGGTCGGAGAGCTCGATCACGGCGGTCAGCGTGGCGTCGATCCCCGCGGGCGCCTTCCAGACCCCCCGGGTCGCGTCGGTGCGCGCCATCACCCCGGCCACGGCGCCGCACGCGGGGTAGGTGGCGATCAGCCCGCCACGGGCCGGGTCGGCCGCGCGGAGCCGGGGATGGAACAGGGCGGCGTTGCGCGCGTCCGGACCGGTGAGCCCGATGTCGGAGAGCTTCGAGGTGGGGTTGGAGACCAGCTCGTCGTGCTTCCACGTGCTGGGGCTGTCCACGACCAGGAAGGCGCGTCGCTCCACGCAGTAGGTCAGCAGGTCCGCGAGGACGGTCGAGCCGACCGTGTCGGCCGGCGTGCTGCCGAGCACGCAGACCAGGTTGACCAGGTCGACGTCCTCGAGCAGGTACTTGCCGGTGCGGCTGTCCCGGTCGCCCTGGTAGGCGGCGTCGTCGAGCGCCTCGCTCGCCTTGCCGCTGACGGTGACCTTGGTCGGCGTGTCCCCCGTCCACGGCGAGGTGCCGGCGTCGGGGTCGTCGTTGGCGTCCGGCCGCTTCGAGCGAGGGGTGGCGCCGTCCTCGAGCGGGACGACGCCCACCAGTGCCGACTCCGCCGCGAGCACCCGGTCGACCAGTCCCGGGCTGTCCTTGACGGTCAGGTTCAGGAAGGTCTCCAGCGGCCCCTCGGGGCCGAGCCGGACCTGGAGGTTGAACAGGTCCGCCTCCGTGAGCCCCCAGGACTCCGCGACCTCCTTCGAGACGTGGTGGTCGACCCGCGCGAGCAGGGCGTCGCCCCAGGTCCCGGGCGAGCTCGCCTGGAGCCTCAGGTCGTCGGCCAGCTTCAGCCTCGCCCGACCGCTCCCGCCGTCGCCGGCCTTGTAGAGCCGGCACACGACCGCCTCGCTGCCACCGTTGCGGAAGAAGTCGCGGACCGCGTAGCCCATCGCGTAGCCGGGGTCGAGCGCGCCGAACCGACGGGTGAAGTCGGAGAAGTCGAGCACCCGCACGGCCACGTCGGTCGGCCCCATCGGGGCGGTCCCGAGGAAGGCGGTGATCGACGTCGCCACCCCGGTGATGGTGCGGACGCCGCTGGAGACCTCCTCGACGTACACGCCGGGGTAGGAGACGGTGGTGGTCATGGCGGTCCTTCCTGGGACCCGGAGCGCGACCGCTCCGGCGGAGGTCAGAGGGGAGGCGCTCCGGTCAGCACGGCGGCCCGCAGCTCGTCGGTGCCGAGCTCCCCGAGCGGCCGCGGGTGCGGCACCAGCTCGTAGAGCCAGGTCTGCCGGGCGTCGTGGCGCAGACCGAGGACGATGAGCCCCGGGTGGGAGCTCTTCAGCCGCAGCACCTCCGGTTCCCAGGCACCGGCGACGCCGGCGATCACCGCGTCGTGGCCGTGCCCGGTGGCGGGGTCGCGGACGGTCGCGGCGTCGGTCAGGTCCTCGAACTCGGCGACGCCCGGCCCGAAGGCGGAGCGGACGACGTCGGCGAGGAGCTCCGGCACCTGCAGGAGTCCGATGCGCAGCGGCACCCGTTCAGGATGCGCCGCCACCCCCGGGGCGCGCATGAATCCCCCGATCCAACTGTGGGCCCGCGTCGAGGCCCGGGCCCGATCGGCGGGAGACCCGGACCGCCGCCGCGTGGGAGATCCGGGCCGTCTCCCGGAAGGGGGTGCTCGCATCCCCGTCCCGGAGCAGCGCGGCGGCCTCGCCCCGGCCGCTGACGCCGAGCTTGGCGAGCATGCTGTGCACGTGGTTCTTCACCGTGTGCAGCTCGATGGTGAGCTCCTCCGCGATCGCCCGGTTGGACATGCCCACGCCGATCAGCCGGAGGATCTGGATCTCCCGGTCGGTCAGCACCTCCAGGCGCGCGGGCGTGGTCCGCTCCGGCGCGAGCTCGCGCACCCGGCGCAGCAGCATCGCCGAGATGCGCTGGGAGACGCGCGTGCCTCCCTCGGAGACGTTGCGGATCACCGAGATCAGGTCGGCCAGGGAGTCCTCGCGGGTGAGATAGCCGCTGACCCCGGCCTCGGCGCACCCGATGACCTGACCCTCGTCGTTCTCGTCGACCCCGACCGCGACCACCTTGGCAGCCGCCCGGAGCTGCTCGACCGTCCGCAGGATCTCGTTGCTGCGAGCGGCGGCGAGGTTGACCACGACCACCTCCGGCCGGTCGGGCGGCAGCTCGGCCAGCAGCTGCTCCAGCGCGGACAGCGAGGCCGCGGACCCGACGGCGCCGCGGCCGAGGCCGGCGGAGAGCAGCTCGACCAGGCCCTCCCGGTAGAGCCGGCTGTCATCGACCACGAGCACTCGGCACCCGGTGCCCGGCGAGCTGTCGCCGGGCACCGGTCGCGCCGACGCTTGGTCCACCATCACCATCCCGGGCGGTCGGTCATCTGACAGGCGGGGTCACGTCGTCCGCGGTGCGACGGCCCCACCTCTGCGCCACGGGCCACGGCCCACCGCCCATCGTCCCGCGGGGCGAGCGGCCCCGCAAGGACTCCGGCTCAGGCGCCGGCCACCTCGGCGAGGGCGCGGTCCAGGACCGTCAGGCCCTCGCGGGCCTCCTCGAAGGTGGTGGTCAGCGGCGGCACCGTGTGGATCCGGTTGAAGTTCACGAACGGGAGCATCCCGCCGCTCACGCACGCCTTGGTCAGCGCCGCCATCTCCGGGCTGCTGCCGCCGTACGGCGCCAGCGGCTCCTTCGTCGCACGGTCGGAGACGAGCTCGACGGCCCAGAAGGCGCCGACGCCGCGGACCTCACCGACCCACTCGTGCTTCTCCGCGAGCGCCCGCAGGCCAGGCCCGAAGACCTGCTCGCCCAGGGCCGCCGCGTGCTCGACGACGCCCTCGTCCTCCATCGCCTCGATGGTGGCCACCACCGCCGCGCACGCCAGCGGGTGCCCGGAGTAGGTGAGGCCGCCGGGGTAGGCGCGGTCGGCGAAGGTGGAGTAGATCGCGTCGTTGATCGCGACGCCGCCCAGCGGCACGTAGCCGGAGTTGACGCCCTTCGCGAAGGTGATCAGGTCCGGCACGACGTCGGCGTGCTCGATCGCGAACCACGTGCCGGTGCGACCGAAGCCGGCCATCACCTCGTCGGCGATGAACACGATGCCGTGCTTGTCGCACAGCTCCCGGACGCCGGCCAGGTAGCCCGGCGGCGGGATCATGATGCCGGCGGTGCCCGGGACGGACTCCAGGATGATCGCGGCGATCGTGCTGGCACCCTCCAGCGCGATCACCTGCTCGAGGTGGGCGAGCGCGCGCTGGCACTCCTCCTCCTCGGTGGTCGCGTTGAACGGGCTGCGGTAGAGGAACGGCCCGAAGAAGTGGACGTTGCCGGTCGAGCCGTTGTCGTTCGGCCAGCGGCGCGGGTCGCCGGTGACGTTGATCGCCAGCTGGGTGCCGCCGTGGTAGGAGCGGTATGTCGAGAGGACCTTGTGCTTGCCGGTGTGCAGCCGCGCCATCCGGATCGCGTGCTCGTTGGCGTCCGCGCCGCCGTTGGTGAAGAAGACGTGGTCCAGGTCGCCGGGGGTGTGCGAGGCGATCAGCCGCGCCGCCTCCGAGCGGGCCCCGTTGACGTACGCCGGAGCCACGGTGCAGAGCGTCGCCGCCTGCTCCTGGATCGCCTTGACCACGCGCGGGTGCTGGTGGCCGAGGTTGGTGAAGACCAGCTGCGAGGTGAAGTCCAGCAGCCGGTTGCCGTGCCGGTCCCAGACGTAGGCGCCGTCGGCCTTGGTCACGACCATCGGGTCGAGCTGGGCCTGGGCGGACCAGGAGTGGAAGACGTGCGCCCGGTCGAGCTCGTAGGCGCGGTCGGCGTCGGTCAGGTCGTTGCGGAAGGTCGATTCCATCTCCGGACCCCTCAGTCGTTCTGCGGGAAGCCGAGCTGCAGGCCGCCCTCGGGGCGCGCGGCGGGGTTGATCCACCGGGAGGTGACGACCTTGGCGCGGGTGAAGAAGTGCACGCCCTCGGCGCCGTGGGCGTGGGTGTCGCCGAAGAGCGACTTCTTCCACCCGCCGAAGGAGTAGTAGGCGACCGGGACCGGCACCGGCACGTTGATGCCGATCATGCCGACCTGGACGTCGTTCTCGAAGCGGCGGGCGGCGCCGCCGTCGTTGGTGAAGATCGCGGTGCCGTTGCCGTACTGGTTGGCGTTGATCAGCTCCAGCGCCTCGTCGTACGAGCCGACCCGGACGACCGCCAGGACCGGACCGAAGATCTCCTCGGTGTAGATGTCCATGTCGGTGGTGACGTGGTCGAACAGCGTCGGGCCGACCCAGAAGCCGTCCGCCTCGCCGCGCGGCTGCACGTCGCGGCCGTCCACGACGACCTTGGCGCCGGCGGCCTCGCCGGACTCGATGAAGCCGGCCACGCGGTCGCGGTGGGCCTTGGTCACCAGCGGGCCCATGTCGGCCTCGCGGCCGTCGCCGTCGGTGGTCGCGGCGGCGCCGCCGTCGCCGATCAGCAGGGTGCGGGTGCGGTCGGCGATCCGGGCGACCAGCTCGTCGGCGATCGGCTCGACGGCGACCAGCACGCTGACCGCCATGCAGCGCTCACCGGCGGAGCCGTAGCCGGCGCTGACGGCGGCGTCGGCGGCGAGGTCGAGGTCGGCGTCGGGCAGGACGACCATGTGGTTCTTGGCGCCGCCGAGGGCCTGCACGCGCTTGCCGTGGCGGCTGGCCTCCTCGTAGACGTACTGGGCGATCGGGGTGGAGCCGACGAACGAGATCGCCTCCACGTCCGGCGACTGGAGCAGCGCGTCGACGGCGACCTTGTCGCCGTTGAGCACGTTGAAGACGCCGTCGGGGAGACCGGCCTCCTTCCACAGCTCGGCCAGCCAGAGCGCGGAGGTCGGGTCCTTCTCGCTGGGCTTGAGGACGACGGTGTTGCCCGCGGCGATCGCGATCGGGAAGAACCACATCGGGACCATCGCCGGGAAGTTGAAGGGGCTGATGATGCCCACGACGCCGAGCGGGGCGCGCTTGGAGTAGACGTCGACGCCGGTGGAGGCGGAGTCGGTGTGGCCGCCCTTGAGCAGGTGCGAGATACCGCAGGCGACCTCGACGACCTCCTGGCCGCGGGCGATCTCGGCGAGCGCGTCGGAGTAGACCTTGCCGTGCTCGGCGGTGATCAGGTGGGCCAGCTCGCCCTTGCGGGCGTTGAGCAGCTCGCGGAAGTTGAAGACGATCTGCGTACGACGGGCCAGCGAGGTCTCGCCCCACGCCTTGGCGGCGGCCTTGGCGGCGCCGATCACGGTCTCGGCGTCGGCCCGGCTGGCCAGCGCCACCTGGCCGGTCACCTTGCCGGTGGCGGGGTTGGTGACGTCGGCGTAGGCGCCGGAGGTACCGGCGAAGGGGGCGCCGGCGGCCCAGTGGCCGATCGTGGGCAGGTCGTTGGTCATGCGTCTCTCCTTGTGTTGCTGAGGGCTCCATCCTGGCGGCCGGGAAGGGGCGGACAGGCCGACGTTCTGTAGGATCGGTTTACATTGACCGACAGAACGTCGGTATCGGTCGACCCAGGAGGTACGCCGTGGGAACGCTGTCGGTCGCCGACGTGCTGGCGATGCCCGTGCTGCGCGCGGCGGGCCCGGTCGTGCTCGCCGGCGACGACACGCTCGACCGCCCGGTGCGCTGGGTGCACGCCGCCGAGCTCGCCGACATCGCCCCGCTGCTGCGCGCCGGCGACCTGCTGCTGAGCACGGGCATCGCGATGCCCGACACCGGCAGCGAGCTGGAGCGGTTCGCGGCGAGCCTCGCCGAGAGCGAGGCGGCCGGCCTGGTGATCGAGCTGGGGCGCCGCTGGGAGAGCGTGCCGCAGTCGCTCGTCGCCGCCTGCGAGCGGCACGGCCTGCCGCTGGTCGCGCTCCCCCGCGAGGTGCGGTTCGCGGCGGTCACCCAGGCCGTCGGCGAGCGGCTGGTCGACGAGCAGCTGGCGGAGCTGCGGGAGACCCAGCGGGTGCACGAGACGTTCACCGAGCTCAGCCTCGGCGAGGCCGGGCCGCGCGAGATCCTGGCCGCCGTGCAGCGGCTCGCCGGCGCCACCGTCGTGGTGGAGAGCGAGCAGCACCAGGTCCTCGACTACCGACTCGGCCCGGACGACGAGGCCGGCTTCCTGGCGGGTTGGGCGGCCCGGTCGCGAACGGTGGCCCCGGAGGGGCGCACCGGCTGGGACCCGGCCAGCGGCTGGCTGGTGACCCGGATCGGCAAGCGCGAGCGCGGCTGGGGCCGCCTGGTGGTGCAGTCCCCCGAGCCGCCCTCGCAGCGGCTCGTGGCGCTGGCCGAGCGCGCCGCGGCCGCGCTCGCGCTGCACCGACTGCACGATCGGCAGCGCGACGGCCTGCTCCGCCGTACGCACCACGAGCTGCTGCTCGGCCTGCTCACCGACCCGACCTCGACCGACCTGCTGCGTCGGTGCGAGCTGGCCGGCCTGCCGACCGCGCGGCGGCAGCTGATCGGGGTCACGCTGCGCCCGCGGCGGGAGGCGCTCGAGGGCACCACCACGCCGCCGGAGACCCTGGTGGACGAGGTGATCGCCGCGACCGTGCTGGCCGCCGACCAGCTCCGCGTGCCGGCACTGGTCTGCGAGGTGGAGCACGACGTCCGCGCCCTGCTCTCGCTGCCGCTGGCGACGAACGCCGACCGCGCGGTCGACGACCTGGCCGCGCGGGTGCTGCGGCGCTTCGCGGTGGTGGTCGGCGCGGGTCGGGCGGTCACCCGCGAGGCGGCGATCGACCGCACCCTGCGGGAGGCCCAGCACGTCGTGGAGTCGGTGCGGCCCGGCGCGGGCGACGGCGCCGCCGGGCCGGTGGTGCACCGGCTCGAGGACGTGCACCTGCGGGGGCTGCTGACGATGCTGGCCGGCGACGAGCGGCTGGCGCTGTTCGCGGCCCGCGAGCTCGACCCGCTCCGCGACCACGACCGCCAGCACGGGACGCAGCTGGTGGCGGCGCTCCGGGCGCTGGTCACCCACCCGGGCAGCAAGTCCGACGCCGCGGCCGCCCTGCACGTCTCGCGTCCGGTCTTCTACGACCGGCTCGCGAAGGCCCGACGCGTGCTCGGGGCCGACCTCGACGATCCGGACATCCGGGTGTCGCTGCAGGTGGCGCTGATGATCGACGAGATCACCCCGGGACCGTGAGGCGCCGGGCGCGCCACGTCCGTCGGCCGCTCGCCTCGTGTGACCCTACCCACATTTCATGAGAATTTATAATATATGATTGACGATATAGTAATACCGGCCAGCGTGAGCGGCGCCGCGTGACCGACAAGCGCGGTGCAGGGACAGGTCCTGCTACTCCTCGCCCCCCAGGGCGTGACCCGAGAAGGAGACGGGTAGATGAGAGCAAGGAACAAGTTCGCTGCCGTGCTCGGCGGCACCGTGGTGATGGCCAGCGCGGCCATCGTCACCACCACCACAGCGGCGTCGGCGGTCGAGCCCACCGGCGGCTGCTGGGTCTACAACACCGGCGGCAACACCAACCTGGAGTCGGCGCCGACCAGCAGCATCAGCAGCGCTCTCGCGGGGTGGAGCAGCTCACCCCCTGACTACGACCTCACCACCAGCGGCGGCACCCTCGTCGGCGAGACGCGCAACTTCTCGCTGGTCGTGAGCGCCGGGCCGTCCTCCCCCGTGCCGGCGACCACCACCGCCTACTACTACTTCTCCGTGAACGGGGCGAACCTCGCACCCGTGGCCGTCGCCGATATCCCGGCCAGCACGAACACCCCCGGGGGCACGGTCACCGGCAGCTTCGACATCGCCCAGGGCGGCACCAACACACTGGTCCTCCGCAAGGTCATCTACGACATCCCGAGCTACTCCGTCCGGGTGCAGTGCAACGGCCAGTCGTCCGGATCGCAGACCGGGATCAACCCCGCGACCTCGCCGGTCGACACCAACGTCACCGCCAGCTTCACCGCGTTCGCGCAGGGCGTCGCGACCATCACGGGCATCACCAACCAGACGGTCATGAACGCGGCCCGAGCCGGTGACACCATCAGCTTCGCAGCGTCGAACTTCTCCGGCGCCGACGCGAACAGCACCGCCGAGATCTGCACCACCGACGGCGCCACCTGCGTCGGCGCCACCTCGTTCGGCGTCGGCACGAATGGCGCCGGCACCGGCACCATCACCGTGCCGAGCGGCGTCTCCGGTTCGATGAGGCTGCGGTTGACCAGCGGCGGCGAGGTGGGCATGCGCAGCATCACCATCCTCGGCCAGCCGACCCTCACGCTGAGCCTCACCGGCGGCGGCGCGGGCACCACCGTCGGCGTGACCGGCACCGACTGGGACCCGAGCCAGACGGTGTCCATCGGCGGCTACACCGCACCGCTGGGCGGCTTCCCGCTCCCGTCGACCACGGACCCGGTGAGCACCGCCACCGCGTCGGCCACCGGCACCCTGTCCGGCTCGTTCACCGTGAACGACGCGAACACGGCGTACATCAGCGCGAGCCAGCGCTCCGGCCCCGGCGCCATCTGGTCGGACGCGGCGTTCGCCTTCTCCGCCGACACCTGCACGGCCAAGGAGGGCCTGGAGGACAACTCCGACGCTTGCTCGGTCCTCGAGACCATCGAGCTGACCGTCCTCCCCGGCGACCTGACGATGGCCAAGGCGGCCGGAACCGTCGAGATGGGCGCCGTCCAGCTCAACGGCACGGACCAGACCTCCACCGGCAGCCTCCAGGACGTCACGGTGATGGACTACCGCGGCGGCACCCTCGGCTGGTCGCTGATCGGCACGTTCGCCGGCCTGACCAGCGGCCCGCAGCCGATCGACGCCGACAAGCTGTCGTGGACCCCGTCCTGCACCCCGGGCGCCAACAGCGACGACACCGTCACCGTCGGCGCCGCCGGCGCCTTCCCGTCGGCCACCGAGGCACTGCCGCTGTGCGCGGTCGCGGCGGCCGGCTTCGGCCCCGACGGGGTCAGCGGTGGAGACGTCACCGCCGACGCCGACCTGTCGCTGGACCTGCTGATCAACCAGCAGGCGGGTGACTACTCGGGGACCCTCACCCTCACCCTCTCCTGACGGTGAGCTGCACGACACCTGCATGACCCCTGCATGACCTCCGGGATCCCGGGTGGGCCGACCGCCCGGGATCCCGGACCAGCACCGACCAGCACGACCGGCGAGCACGACCGACGAGCACCAGCCAGGAGGACGACATGACCGCACAGCCCGGACCGCCCCGCCGTACGGCGTACGTGCTCGGCCTGCTCGTCACCGTCCTCGCCCTCGGCGCGCTCACCCTGGTCCCCGCCCCCGGCGCGAGCGCGGCCGACAACGGCGCCTGGTCGGTGGCCCCGACCCCACCCGCGGGCGGCACGACGGTGCCCCGCACCTACTTCGTGCTCGAGGGCGACCCGGGCACCACGATCAAGGACAAGGTCCGGCTGCAGAACTGGACGAAGAAGCCGATCACCTTCAAGGTCTACGGCGCCGACGGCTACAACACCGAGCAGGACGGCTTCTTCGCGCTCCGCGGCTACGAGGAGGAGATGACCGACCTCGGCGCCTGGGTGACCCCGGCGACCTCCCAGGTCACCGTCTACGGCACGACGCAGGTCGACGTCCCGGTCACGATCCGGATCCCACGCGACGCCGCCCCGGGCGACCACGTCGGCGCCGTGGTGGCGATGAACGTCGCCGTCGAGTCCGGCGGGGACAGGGAGGGGATCGACATCGGCATCCAGCGCGCCGTCGGCGCCCGGATGTACGTCCGCGTCAGCGGCGCCACCAGTCCCGCACTCGCGGTCAGCGACGTCCGGCTCGAGCACGACCGCGGCGCGCTGCCGTGGGGCGGCCGGGGCCGGGGCACCGTCAGCTACACCGTGGAGAACACCGGCAACGTGCGACTCTCCCCGACCGCGACCGTCGAGCTCGACGGCATGACGGGCCGCACCGGCGAGGCCACCGCGCCGCCGCTGGCCGACCTGCTCCCCGGGCAGACGGTGCGGCTGACCCAGCAGGTCGACGGCGTACCGGCGCTGGGACCGGTCACCGCGCGCGTCACCCTGACCACCGACGAGGGCGCTGACGGCCGCGCGGAGACCAGCACCTGGCTGCTGCCCTGGCCGCTGCCGGTGCTCGCCCTCGCCCTCGCCGCCGTGGCCGCCTGGTGGCTGCGCCGCCGGCGCCGGCTGGCCGGGAGCCGGATGGCGGCCGCCGAGGACGCCCCCGCGATCTCCGTCTCCGCGGGGCGGTGAGCCACGGCGTGCACCGCTCCCCGCTGCGCCCGCTCGCGGGCCTGCTGCTCGCGGCGCTGCTGGCGTTGCCCGCCCTGGCGCTGCCCGGCGCGGCCGCCGCGGACGAGCCGACACCGGCGCCGGCGGGCCGGGCCCTGCCCAACAACGCCGGGCTCGGAGAGCGGATCTCCGTCTACCTCTCGGGGTGGGCGCCGGGCACCCAGCTGCAGGCCGCGCTCTGCGGCGACAACGCGATCGGCGGGTCCCGCGCGTGCCACCTGCCGAGCGCGGTCACCGGGACCACCGACCCCGAGGGGGCGCTGACCCTCCAGCTGGTCCTCGACCGGCCGCCGCGCCCCTGCCCGTGCGTGGTGCACGTCGCGCCGTTCTCCGGCCAGGGCACCCCGATCGACATCCCGGTCAACGTCGTCGGGGTCCGGATCGGCACCCCGCCGGCGCCGACGGTCACCGAGCCGGCGGCGCTGCGGCTCGAGGGCCTGCGCGTCGAGGGCGGGGCGTCGCTGCTGCGGGCCTTCGGGCTCGGCGGCGACGCCCGGCTGGTGCTGACCGTCGCCAACGACGGCGGCGAGGCCGGCGCGCTGCCGGGCCTGCGCTACGGCTTCGGGGCGGCCGCCGCGGCCAGCACGCTGACCGATCCCGGCATCGTGGTGCCCGCCGGCGAGAGCCGCGAGGTGGTCCTGGAGGCGCCGGTCCCGGTCGCCGCGATCGGAGCCCAGCGCGCCTCCGTCGGCTGGGGCGACGGCTCCGGGCTGCTCGTGGACGCGGAGCTGACCACCTACCCCTGGGCGACGCTGGCGCTGCTGGTCAGCGTTCCGTGCGCGGCGTGGCTGATCACCCGGGCCAGGCGCCGGGCCGCGGCGGCCGCGCCGCCGGCCGCACCGACGCCGTCGGCGTACCCGCTGCCCGACGTGGTCTACGTCGAGGGCCTCGGCGGCCTGCTCGTGAACCCCGACTCGCTGCGCACCTCCCGCACCCTGCGCCGCGTGGCCGGCCGGGTGACCGGCGACGACCTGGCCCGGCTCGCCGCCGGCGGACGGGTCGACCGCTCCCCCTGACCGGCGGGGCTTCCGCGTTACCTGTCAGCCGGGAGCCCCGCCACTCACCCACGCCGCCCGGGCGCCCCACCGCCCTGCACCAGCGGCGCTGCCCCCACCCCGCCGCGATGACGCGCGGCGTGGTGAGGGCAGTGCCCGCTGGTCGGAGGACCACCTGGGTCAGGCGACCGTGTCCTCCTCGTGGGCCCGCGCCTCGGCGGCCGCGGCCACCGAACCGGGCCGCCGGATGGCGTACCAGGCCACGCCGCTCGCGAACGCGACCGCGGGCAGCAGCATCAGCACCGTGTTGACCGTGCCGGTGTAGCCGGTGACGACGACGAAGTTGGTGAGGATCAGGTACAGACCCGTGACGAGCCCGGCCACCGCGAGGACCGGGGCGACGACCACCCGCAGCGGCGAGTGTCCGCGACGGTCCCGGCCGAAGAACGCCAGCACCGCGATCGCACACAGCGCCTGGGCCGCCACGATCGAGACCACACCGGTGCCGTAGGCCAGCAGGCCGAGGTCGAGGTAGGGGTCCCAGCCGACGACCTGCGTCAGCAGCAGCGCGGCGACCGAGAGGGCGGTCAGCGCGAGGCTGCCGACGTACGGCGAGTGGTGCTTCGGGTGCGCCTTGCCGAGCACGGCGGGGAGCAGCCCGGAGCGGCCCTGCGAGAAGAGGTACCGCGAGCAGGCGTTGTGGAAGGCGATCAGGCAGGCCACGAAGCTGGTCACGATCAGCACCTGGAGCACCTTCAGAGCCAGGGTGCCCAGGTACTCGTCGGCCCACACGAACGGCAGGGACTCGAAGTCGCCCTGGGCCGCGGCCACCACGCCGTCCATGCCGAACGCCGCGATGAAGCAGTAGAACGTGAAGGCGTAGAAGACGCCGAGGAACCCGATCGCGATGTAGGTCGCCCGCGGGATGGTGCGCTCGGGGTTGCGCGCCTCCTCGGCGTAGATCGCGGTGCCCTCGAAGCCGATGTAGGCACCGAAGCCGAGCACGAACAGGCCGCCGGCGCCCTCGGCGGTCAGCCAGTTGCTCGGGTCGAACGGCGCCAGCGTGAGCGGCTCGGGGCTGCCCTGGATCAGCACCGCCAGCGACAGCACGGCGAGCAGCGCCACCTCCGCGGTGAGCAGCACGGCGAGCACCTTCGCGCCCATGTCGACCTGGCGGTAGCCCAGGAAGCCGATGAACGCGGCGATCAGCACGGCCCACACGATCCAGGGCAGGTCGATGCCGAACAGGTCGGCCGCGGTCATCTGGGCGAAGAACGCCACGAAGCCGTAGAAGCCGAGCAGCAGCGCGGTGTAGCCGTAGGTGGTCAGCGCCGCGGCGCCCGAGCCGACCGGGGCGCCCAGGCCCTCGGTCGTGTAGGCGTAGAAGGCGCCGGCGTCACGCACGTAGCGGGTCATCGCCGTGAAGCCGGAGGCGAACAGCATCAGCACGACGCCCGCCGCGAGCATCGCGCCCGGGCCACCGATGCCCGCGAGGTAGACGGTCAGCGGCGCGCCGCTGGCGACGACGGTGAGCGGCGCGGCGGCCGACATCACGAAGAAGACGATCGCCCAGACGCCGAGGGAGCCGGAGGCCAGTCCCTTCGACGTCTCCGGAGCGCTCATGGGCTCCATGGTGGTACCGGACATGCGGTGTTCTCCTTGCGGGTTGGGGTGGGCTGCGGTGTCGCAGCGTTCAGGCGAGCCCGAGAGCGGAGCGGAGCAGGTCGTGGTCGAGGGCGTGCGCGGTCAGCCCGTCGCGGCCCACGGTGGTCTCGGCGGCGACCATCGCGTTGACGATCGCCTCTTCGGTGGCCTCGACGACGAGGTCGAAGAGCGGGTCGATGGTCGGGTTGGTGACCATCCGCACCGGCAGCTCGGTGGCGCCACCCGGCTCCTCGAAGCCGACCGGCGGCAGGCCGGTGTTGCCGGTGGCGAAGGAGAGGATCAGGTCGCCGCTGCCGTGCTCGCCGGTGCCGCCCATCCGGCCGATGCCGAGCGCGGCGCGCTGGGCGAGCCGGTCGCACTGGTGCGGGAGCAGCGGGGCGTCGGTGGCGACGATGACGATGATCGAGCCGGAGCCGGCCTGACCCGCGAGGCCGACCGCGGCGTCGTACGGCGAGGGGATGACGTCGGGCCCGATCTTCTCGCCGACCGGCGCGCCGTTGATGCGCAGCCGGGAGCGGCGGCCGTAGTTGGCCTGCACCAGGACGCCGACGGTGTACCCGCCGGCCTCGGCGGCGAGGCGGCGGGAGGAGGTGCCGATGCCGCCCTTGAACTCGTGGCAGATCATCCCGGTGCCGCCGCCGACGGCGCCCTCGGCGACCGGGCCCGCGGCGAGGCCGTCGAAGGCCTCGTGGACGTGCTCGGCCTTCACGTGCTGGCCGTTGATGTCGTTGAGCACGCCGTCCCAGGTCTCGGCGACCACGGGCAGCAGCCAGAACAGGTCGCGGTCGGGGCGCTCGTCGGCCAGTCGGGCGACGATCGCGTCGCGGACGACGCCGACGCTGTGGCTGTTGGTGAGGCCGATCGGCGTGGTGAGGGCGCCGTTCTCCTTGATCCACTGCAGGCCGGTCATCTCGCCGTTGCCGTTGAGACGGTGGAAGCCGGCGAAGACCGGCGAGGAGGCGACGTCGGGACGCGGCTCGACCAGCGTCACGCCGGTGCGGATCGGCCCGTAGCCGCGCTTGAGGTCGCCCTCGCCGTCGACCAGCGTCGTGTGCGCGACGCGGACGCCGGGCACGTCCGTGATGGCGTTCTGCGGTCCGGTCGGGTGGTCGCCGATCACGATGCCGAGATCCCTGGCCCGAGTGGGCATGTCGCCTCCAGAGTTTTTTTCACTTCGTGCAAATAACTCGCCCAATGTGACACGGCACACGTTTCGTTGGCAAGAGGTTCGGGTTTCCGAACTGTTAATTCGTGCCGCGACGCGGTCGGGGCGGGCCACTTTCGCGGCCCGGCTAGGCTCGCCGCCGAACCAGCGCGAAGGAGGTCCCATGGCCCGGCCGGTCACCCAGGAGGCGCGCCGACGCGACATCGTCGACGCGGCGATCGCGGCTCTCGGCGAGAGCGAGAACGGGCAGGTGAGCATCGCCGAGGTCGCCCGCCGCCTCGACCTCACGCCGAACGCCGTGCGGTACTACTTCCGCGACGCGGGCGCGCTGCTCTGGGCGGTCCGCTCCCGGGTCGAGCAGCGCTTCCTCACCGAACGCCTCACCGCCGTCTCGGGGGCTCACGACCCGCGCCAGAAGCTGGTCAGGGCGATGGGCGCCGGTCTGCCCACCGGCCCCGACGACGTCGAGTGGCGGGTCACCTTCCGCCCGGTGATGGTCGACAGCCCGACCGCCGCGCACGGCCGGATGCTCGCCGAGGTCCTGGCCGAGCAGGCCGCGATCTACGAGCGGATCCTCGCCGAGGGGGTGGACGCGGGGGCATTCGCCCCCGCCCAGCCGCTGGCCGACGTCGCCCGCACGCTGATGGTGATGGAGGACTACCTCGGCCTGCGCATCGTCATGCTCGACCCGACCTTCAGCCGCGACGAGGCGCTGCGCCTGATGCGCGAGTACGCCGGGCTCGCGCTCGGCACCGCGCTCCCCGACCCCTCCTGACGCGCGCCGACGCCCCGGCCGCTCGGGGTCCGGGGCGTCGTTGTCCGTGTCAGACGGGCTGGCGCTCCCCCGCCCCCTCCGGGTCGGCCGCGGCCGCCGAGGACGCCGGGCGCAGCCCGAGCGTGGCGATCCCGAGCACCACGGTCGCGGTGACGAAGACCGGGCTCGCCAGGTCGGGTGCCACCACCGCGAGCAGGACCGTCGCGCCGATCACCGGACCGACCAGCGCCAGGATCCGGCCGCCGATCCCGAGCGGGTTGCGGCGCAGCAGCGCGAGACCGAGGACCAGCACCGAGACGAAGACGGCGAGCAGGCAGAGGAGGGCGACCAGCCCGCTGGCGTCGTAGAAGGTGCCGGAGTCGATGCCCGCCAGCAGCTGGACGGGGTTGACCACCGTCAGCCCGACGGCGAGCGCGACCAGGCCGACCAGCAGGGGCCGGCGGACCCAGCGCGCGGCCCGGGGCGCGGCGGCGAACGCGGCGCGCTCGCCGCGGACCACGGCCGCCAGCGCGGCGAAGGTGAGCCCGAGCCAGACCGACATCAGGGCGCCGGCGGCCGCCGGCCCCTGGGTGTCGTCGGTGATCACGGTGCGCTCCCCGGTCACGAGGGAGACGACGAGGTCGACCACGACCAGGACGACGGTGGCGACGGCTGTCGCGAGGGCGACGCGGTGGTGGGTGCTCATGTCGAACCTTTCCTGGGAGCCCCGGCGGGGCTGGTGTCCCCAGCGTGTGCCGCAGGCACCGGCCGCCGCGTCGCCCGGCCGGACGAACCGGCGGCCGCGCGGAGGAGCACTGTCCTCCCTGGGGATGACCCACGAGGAGGACCCACGACCAGGATCGGCAGTGCACCGTCCACCGCGGAGCGCCCGCTGGAACGCCGACGATCGGCCGCGTCGCTCCCGGTCCTCGGGCGAGGAGAGCCGGCCCCGGGCATCGGGACCCGCGGCTCAGTCGGGGCGCTGCTCCCCCCGCCACGCGCCGTACGCGGCGATCCAATCGGCGACATCGTCCTGGACGCCGGCTGGTGGCAGCCCGCCGGCGCTGGGTACCTGGAGGGTGCTGACACCGTCGCCCTCGAGGTGGATCCAGACCACGCCCACGGCCGAGGAGACGACCACGACGCCGGCCCGGGTGCCCGGCTGAGCCTGCCAGTCGACACCGCTGCAGGATTCGAGGTTGGCGACGAGGACGGCGACCGCGTCCGACGCCTGCACGGCGGACGGGAAGCCGATCGCGTCGGCCCACGCGGACCCGACCTCACCCGCCGAGGTCCGGACGGGGATGGTCCCGCCGCTCTCCCCCTCGGCGGCCGACGACCAGTCTCCGCCGCAGGGCTGGAGGATCGTGGGGTCGCCGGCAGCGATCGGCCAGCCGGGCTCCTGAGCCAGGATCCCCCGCAACTCCCTGACGAAGGACTTCTCGGAGCCCGGCGGAGGCGTGGTGCTCCCATCGGTCGACGGCGACTCGGGAGCGGGCGTCGCGGGCGGCCCGATGGGCGCGGGCCGGGCGTCGCCGAGCCTCCCGCCGGCGAGGCTGCCGCCCACGGCGACGAGCGCGACGGCGGCCACGGCCGCGCTCGCGGCCGCCGCGCTCCGCCGTCGACGGGCCCGCTTGATGGCCGCCGGCGCCCCGGGGGGCCGGGTGCCTGCTGCGACGTCGGCGAGCACGGTGTCGAGGAAGTGGTCCAGGTCAGGCATGGGAGTGATCTCCGTCCTGGGGGGCGAGGAGGGTGGCGAGAGCGGTGCGGCCCCTGGAGAGGCGGGCCTTGACGGTCCCCTCCGGGCACCGCTCGATCCGAGCGATCTCGGCGAGGGGAAGGTCGCCCAGGTGGTGGAGCACGATGGCCCGGCGCTGGGATTCGGGCAGTTGCCTGAGCGCCGTGACCAGCGCGACGGTGGCCTCCGAGGGCGGGGCCGAGGGGGCCACCGGCCTGGACCGGGCCAGGAACGCCATCGCCGTCCGCGCCCGCCGCCAGCGCGAGACCGCCAAGCGGGTCGCCACCTGGCGGACCCACGCCCCCGGGTCGTCGTAGTGGCGCAGCGACGACCACCGCGGCCAGGCGCGGCTGTACGCCTCCTGCGCGATGTCCTCGGCGTCGCTGAGCACCCCGGTCATCGCCAGTGCGCACGCGACCGTGCGTGACCAGGTCGCGTCGTAGAACGCCGTGAAGTCATGGTGGCTGCTGGGATCCATCTGTCTACCCACCCCGTGCGAAGGGACCGCTCTCACAGGCACACACGCTCGACCGCTGCTCGGGGTTGCCTGCGAGGGTCACAGGAACCTCGGGGCCGCGCGGACGAGCCCCCGTCCGGCACTGCGGGATCCGGGCACCCGTCGCGGCGCGGCGCCCCGCGCACACGCGGCTGCGGCCGCCGGGGGCGCTCCGTCGAGGTCGCTGCACGGCTCCGCGGCGGCCGATCGGCCTCTCGGCCACTCAGCCCGCGACTCCGGCGCGGTGGGCGACCACCACCGCCTGCACCCGGTCGCGTACGCCGAGCTTGTCGAGGATGCGCGCGACGTGGGTCTTCACGGTGGTCTCGCCGAGGAACAGGTGGCCGGCGATCTCGGCGTTCGACATGCCGGTCGCCATCGCCCGCAGCACGTCGCGCTCGCGCTCGGTGAGCCGCTCCAGGCCGGGCGCCGCGGCGGTCCGGGCCGGCTCCCCGAGGAAGCTGTCGACCAGTCGCCCCATCACCGCGTCCCCGACCGTGGCCTGGCCGGCGGCGCACGCCTTCACCGCGCTGATCAACGCCCGCGGCTCGGTGGTCTTGAGCAGGAAGCCGGAGGCGCCGGCACGGAGGCCGCCCACCACGTACTCGTCGAGGTCGAACATGGTCAGGATCAGCACGCGTACGCCGAGCTCGGACACGATCTCCCGGGTCGCGGTGATCCCGTCGCCGCCGGCCATCTCGACGTCCATCAGGACGAGGTCGGCGCCGGTCTCCCGCGTGCGGCGAACCCCCGCGGGGCCGTCGGCGGCCTCGGCGACCACCTCCAGGTCCGGGTCGCTGCCGAGGACGGTGACCAGGCCGGCCCGGAGCAGGTCGTTGTCGTCGACCACCACGATCCGCACCGTCACGCTCCCACCCCGCTCGGCTCCGGGAGCACCGCCTCGACCCTGAACCCGCCGCCGTCCGCCGCTCGGCCGCTGGCGAGCCGTCCACCCGAGTAGCCGACCCGCTCGGCGAGCCCGAGCAGGCCGAAGCCCCGCTCGGCGCCGAGGTCGGGCCCGGGACCGGTGTCGGAGACGGCGACGGTGAGGCCACCCGGCCCGCTCGTCACCTCGATCCGGGCCCGGGCGCCGGGAGCGTGCCGCATCACGTTGGTCAGGCACTCCTGGACGATCCGGTAGACCAGCCGGCTCGAGGAGTCCGGCACCAGGTCGAGACCGACGGCGTCGACCTCGGTCCCGGAGGCGCGGACCCGCGCCACCAGCGCACGCAGGTCTCCCCCGCACGTCACCCACGGCTCCACGCCGCCGTCGAGACGGTTCAGCTCGGCGAGCGCGCCCGCGCAGGCGTCGGCGATCACGCGCAGCGCGCCTCGGGTCGCCTCGGGGTGGTCGGGCCAGGAGACCTCCGCCGCGCCCGCCTGGAGCGCGACCAGCCCGACCGTGTGGGAGACGACGTCGTGCAGGTCCCGGGCGAACGCGAGCCGCTCGGCGACCACCGCCTCGTGCGCAGCCGCGGCCAGCGCGGTCTCCCGCTCCTGGGCCGCGTCGCGGTGGCGCCGGCGATGTCGGGCCAGCGCCCCGCTCGATGCACCACCGACGCACGCCAGCGCCATCAGCACGAGCATCACGCCGACGTTCTCCCCGTCGAGTGCGGCCGTGCTGGCCGACGCAGCGGCGACCAGCGCGGCGAGAGCGGCGCCGTCGGCGACCACACCGCGGGCCGAGCGGGCCCGGGCGCACCGGGCGGCGAGCGTCCACAGCAGCCCTCCGATCGTGGCCAACACCCAGAAGCCGCCCGAGAGCGGGGCGGTGAACGCGAGGCCGAGCAGGTAGGCGCCGGCGGCGACCAGCGCGCCCCTGCGGGGCGCCGAGCGCCGCAGCGCCACCGTTCCCGCGGCGAGCACGGTCAGGGCCGCCCCGACCCACGTGAACGGGTCACCCTCGACGCGCGGGTAGACGGTCGCCTCGACGCAGGCCAACGCCGCGATCGTCGCGCCGAGCACCAGGTCGCGCCCGCGAGGCGCCTCCCCCGACGGCGGCGCCCCCGCCGCGGGCGGGAGGGAGGTGCGGAGCAGACCCAGGTGGCGCCGGAGCTCGCTGGAGGCCTCCTGGGCGCGGAGGTGGATCCGGCGTACGGCGGGCAACGGGTCCGCGGCGCGCGCGGCGTCCGCCGCGTCCCGCCCCACCTCGGCCAGGCAGTCGCGCAGCGAGGCGGCGATGTCCTCGGCGAGCCGGGTCCGTTCCTCCAGCACCGCGCGGCGCGCGTACGCGACCGGCTCGGCCGCGGCGAGGTCGCGGGCGACGCGGGCCTGCGCGCGCGTGGCGCGCCAGTCGCGCAGGGTGTGCCGCAGCAGGAGCAGCAACGCCGCCAGGCAGACCGACCCGAAGAGCCACTCAGCGGGTCCGGCGCCCTGCACCACGGTGTGCACGGCGCAGACCCCGGCCGACGCCGCGACCAGGCCGACGACGGCGCTGTCGACACCGGAGGGGCGGCCCATGAAGCGACACTAGGGGCCCGGGACACCGCCGGGGATCCTCCATGAGGATGATCCGCAGTGCGCCCGCTCGGCGGGGATCAGCCGCGCTCGCGCGCCAGCCGCACTGCCAGACCGTCCAGGATCAGCTCCAGCCCGACGTCGAACTCGTCGCCGAAGTCGTAGCCCGGCCGCAGCGCATGCTCGAGCGTGAACTCCTTGAAGTAGGGCAGCTGCCCGTCCGGCAGCTGGGTCAGGATCTGGTCGGCCAGCTCGGCGAGGTCCTGCTCGCCCTCGAAGGCCAGGCTGAGCTCCTGGACCAGGAAGCCGTAGAGGTGAGCGTCGAGCACGGCGAAGGCGTGCGCGGTGAGCGTGAGCGAGAAGCCGGCCTCGCGCAGGCAGCCGAGGACCGCGTCGTGGTGCAGCAACGTCGGGAAGCCGGAGTTGCGCCGCGAGTCCATCAGGCCGACGGCCCACGGGTGACGCTTCAGCACCTGCCGAGCCGAGCGGGACCGCGCCCGCATCTCCTCGACCCAGTCGCCGCCGATCCGGGGCGCATGGAACTCGGTGAAGACCTCGTCGACCATCCCGTCGAGCATCGCCTCCTTGTTCGCGACGTGGTGGTAGAGCGACATCGCCTCCACCCCCAGCCGCTTGGCCACCGAGCGCATCGAGACCGCAGCGAGACCGCCGGCGTCGGCGATCTCCATCGCCGCGCGGACCACCTCCTCGCGGGTCAGCGCGGTGGCACGCACGGTGCCCGTTCGTCCGGCCACGATCCCTCCTCCCGGGTCGGTCCTGCGGTTCCCTCCGCTGGACCCCTTGACGGACCTTACGCCGTAAGTCTACGGTCGAGTCAAGACTTACACCGTAAGGCGCCCGACACGACGAGCGGAGACCCGAGATGCGCGCAGTGATCCAGCACCGGTACGGCGGCACCGAGACCCTCGAGGTCGCGGAGATCGCCGACCCCACCCCCGGCCCCGACGAGGTCCTGGTCCGGGTCCGCGCCGCGGGGGTGGACCGCGGCACCTGGCACCTGATGACCGGCCAGCCCTACGCCGTCCGGCTGATGTTCGGGCTGCGCCGCCCGAAGTTCCCCGTGGCCGGTCGCGACGCGGCGGGCGTGGTCGAGTCGGTCGGCGCCGGCGTCACCGCGGTCGCCGTGGGGGACGAGGTGATCGGCACCGCCGACGGCTCGTTCGCCGAGCTCGCCGTCGTCCCGGTCGAGCGCGTGGCCCGCAAGCCCGCGAACGTCTCCTTCGCCGAGGCGGCCGCGCTGCCGGTCTCCGGCGTGACCGCGCTGCAGGCCGTCCGCGATGCCGCCCGGGTCCGGCCCGGCGACCGGGTGCTGGTGATCGGCGCCTCCGGCGGCGTCGGCTCCTACGCGGTGCAGATCGCGGCGTCGTACGGCGCCGAGGTGACCGGCGTGGCCAGCGGCGCGAAGGCGGACCTGGTCCGCGACCTCGGCGCCGCCCACGTCGTGGACTACACCCGCGAGGAGATCGGCGCCGGCGGCGAGCGGTACGACGTGATCATCGACCTCGGCGGTCGGCGCCCGCTGCGCGCGCTGCGCCGCTGCCTGACCCCGACCGGCACGCTGGTGATCGCCGGCGGCGAGGGCGGGGACCGCTGGCTCGGCGGTGTCCACCGCCAGCTCGCCGCGCTCGCCCTCTCCCCGTTCACCCGGCAGCGGCTGACCTCGATGATGGCCTCCGAGAACACCGCCGACTACGCCGAGCTGGCGGACCTCGTCGAGCGGGGCGCCGTACGCCCGAGCCTGGACCGCACCTACGCCCTCGACGAGGCAGCCGAGGCCATCGAGCACCTCGCCGCCGGCCACGTGCGCGGCAAGGTCGCGCTCACCGTCTGACCCCGCCCCACCTCCGGAAGGCACCCGCCATGACCACCACGCTCACCGCTCCGACGGCCGCCCCCGAGGCACCCGGTACCGACCCGCGCACCGCGGCCGGCTGGGCCGGCGCCGGCTACCTCGCACTCTTCGTGCTGGCGATCTTCGCGAACTTCCTCGCCCTCGGCAGCGTGCTCCACCCCGACGACGCCGGGGCCACCGCCGCGGCCCTGGCCGCGCACGAGACCACGTTCCGGGTGGGCACCGTCGCCTTCCTGGCGATCTTCCTGATCGACGTCGTGATCGCCTGGGCGCTGCTCGTCCTGTTCCGTGGCGTCCAGCGCGACCTGGCCCTGCTCGCGGCCTGGTTCCGGCTCGGCTACACCGTGATGCTCGGCGTCTCGCTGGTCTTCCTCTACGTGGCGCTCGAGCTGATCGGCACCGACGCCGCCGAGCCGACCCTGCTCGCGCTGCGGGCCTTCGACTTCACCTGGGTGGCCGGGCTGGCCGCGTTCGGGCTGCACCTGGTGCTGATCGGCCGCCTGCTGCTGACGGCGCGCACCAGCGGGCGCGGGACCCGGGCGATCGGCTGGCTGCTGGTCGTGGCCGGGGCGGCGTACGTCGTCGACACGGTCGCCCACGTCGCGCTCGCCGACTACGAGCGGTACGCCGACGCGTTCCTCGCCATGGTCGCGCTGCCGTCGATGGTCGGAGAGCTGAGCCTGGCCGTGTGGCTGCTGCTGGTGGCCACCGGGCGACAGCCGGTCCCGGCGCGGCGGGTCTGACCGCGCTGCGGTGGGTCGTGTGCCCGACAGCCCGGGATAGGGGGTTCTCGGGCACACGACTGCCCGTCGGCGCCCACCCCCCGGCTCGGGTGGCCCAACCCCCGGCTCGGGGTCACGCGGGGGTGGGGACGGGCGCCGGCAGCACCGCCCGCCGTCGGCGCACGACCAGCAGCGCGGCCAGGCTCGCGCCGATGCCCCACGCGACCAGGACCGCGACCGCGGCCGCGAGCGACCCGCCGGCGCCGCCCGCGACGAGCTGGCTGCTGGCGTCGACGTAGACCGGCAACGGCAGCAGGCGGTTGAGCAGGGGCAGCGGGGCCGGGGCGGTCTCGATCGGCAGCACGTTGCCCAGCGCCGCCGCCTGCAGCAGCAGGAGCAGCACGAAGGCGACGATGCCGGCGCGACCGAAGGCCCAGCGCAGGCTGACCCCGATCAGCGTGAAGGTGACCGCGGCCAGCACCGTCAGCAGGCCGAGCGCGACCGGGCTCGCGGCGTCGACCCGCACCAGGACCAGCGCCAGCAGCACCGCCACCCCCTGGCCCAGCGCGAGCGCCGTGGCAGGAGCCAGCTGCACCGCGGCCAGCCGCCGGGAGGAGAGCGGCGTGCCGGACTGGCGCAGCACCGGGCCGAGGTCGCGGCGCAGCACGCCGAGCAGGGCGGCGAGCCAGAGGACCACGGCGAGGACCACCCCGAGCAGCCACCCGTTGCCGTGCTCGGCGTTCTCCACCGAGGTGGTCAGCGCGACCGGTTGGCTGACCACGGTGGTCAGCGCCTTCTGCTGCTTCGAGGAGTACGACGGGCTCTGCGCCGCCAGCTGGTCCAGGCCCTGACCCAGCTGGTGGGCGCCCTGGTTCGCCGACGCCGCCCCGGAGGCGAGCGAGGCGCTGCCGGAGGCGAGCTGGCCGCCCGCGGAGGCCGACGAGGAGGCGCCGGCGGCGAGGCGGCCGGTCGCCTCGTCGATCTCGACGGTGCTGGCGGCCAGCGACGTGGCGCCGGCGCTCACCCGGTCGGCGCCGGTGGCGAGCCGACCGGCCGACCCGGCGAGGAGCCCCGCTCCGGTGGCCAGGCCGTCGGCCCCGCGCGCCACGCTGGCCGCTCCGGCGGCCAGCAGGCCCCCGCCCGCGGCCACCTCGTCGGTGCCGTCGGCCACCTCGATCGATGCCTGGCCGAGGCGGGTGGCACGGTCGGCGGCGCGCTGCAGGGCCGCGCAGAACCGGGGCGCGGCACCGCGGCGCCCGCAGAGGCGGGCCAGCACGCGGACGTTGAGCGCGATCGCACGGGTGCCCAGGGAGAGCTCGCGGACGGCGCCGGCGACCCGGTTCAGGCCGCGGTCCAGCCGGCGGGCGTCGGCGGCCAGGGCGTCGCTGCCGCGGGCCAGCGTGCGTGCCCCGGTGGCCAGGGCCCGCGACCCGGTGGCGAGCTCGGCCGCGCCGTCGGCGACCTCGCCGGCGCCGGTCCGGAGCCGGACGGCGCCGGCGTCGAGCTCCCCGGTGCCCTGCGCGAGCTGCGCCGCACCCGCGGAGAGCTGGTCGAGACCCGAGGAGAGCTCGTCGGCGCCGGACTCGACCCGGTCCGCCCCGTCGGCCACCTGCGCGGTGCCGTCGGCCAGCTGACCGGCGCTGCTGGCGGCCTTCTCGGTCGACGACGAGAGCTTGTTGAAGCCGTCGTACACCTGCCCCAGGTAGCCCTCGGTGCTCTGCCGGCCCAGCGCCGCGGCGGCCTTCGCGGCGACCACCTCGCTGATGTAGGGCACGGTCGTGCTCGCCGCGCCGTTGCTGACCAGGGTCAGCTTGCCCTGTGCCGGCGCGTCGGTGCCGGTGGACAGGATCGCCTTGGAGAAGTCCTTCGGGATGGTCAGCACGGCGTAGTAGTCGCCGCTCGCGAGGCCGTTCGCCGCGTCGGCGGTGTCGGCCAGCGTCCAGTCCAGGTTGCTCTGCCCCGGCCCGGGCTGGGTCAGCGCCGCCGCGAGCGCCCGCCCCGCGGCCATCGGCTGGGGCTTCGTGATGATCTGGTCGTTGTTGACGACCGCGACCGGGACCCGGTCGAGGTGCTCGGGCCGGTTGCTGGTCGCCCACACCAGGACGGTCGCCGCCAGCAGCGGCAGGACCAGCCCGACGAGCACGATCCGGCGCCGGGCGACGCGGCGACCACCGGGGGAAGGTGTGGGGGTGTCGGTCACGGCCGGGCCTCCTCGGGCTCGCGGTGTGCTGCGTCGTCGGGCGGACGGTGGAGCGCGGCCGGGAGCCGCCAGGGCGGTGGGCGGAGCAGCACGGCGGTGACGCCGCCGGCCGCGACCCGCCGGGCCAGCGCCTCGGCGGCGCCGGGCGGCACCGGGCTCTCCGGGTCCTCCTGCACCAGGACCAGGAGCCGGACCCCGCCGGCCAGGGCGAGCGCCGCCTCGACCACGGCGTCCCGGATCGCGGCTCGCCCGGCCGGGCCCGCGATGGCGGCGTACGGCGCGGCGACGCCGTCGAGCGCCTCGACCCGGTCCAGCGCGCGCTCCGCGAACGCCGACCGCGCGCGTCGCCCGAACGCGCTCAACCGGGACCGCTCGACCACCCGCGCCTCGGGGGACCGGTCGTCGGCGGGCCGGCCGTCAGCGCGCCGGCCGTCGGGTGGGCCGACGTCGACGCAGGCCGCCGACGCCAGCACGGCCTCGCGCTGCTCGGGCAGGAGCAGCCCGCCCACGACCAGGTCCCCCGCGACCGGCCGGAGCCGGCCGACCAGGGCGCGCGCCAGGTCGGCCGGGTCCACGCCGTCGGGCACCACGAGGCGGGTCACCTCGCCCGGGGGCGCCTCGACGCTCACCGACGGGCCGCCGGGCCGCACCACGAGGTCGCGGGCCACCAGGGCCGCCGTGCCGTGGGTCTTCTCCCAGTCCTCGTAGGCGACCTTGCGGTGCATCGCCGCGCCCTCCACGTCGACCGCCGGGACCCGGCGGTCCAGCCAGCCGGGCAGCCACCACGCCCGGGACCCGAGCAGCACCAGCACCGCGGGGACGAACGTCATCCGCACCGCGAAGGCGTCCACGAAGACGCCCACGGCCAGGCCGAAGGCGATCGGCTTGATCGTGGTGGATCCGTCCGGCACGAACGTCAGGAAGACCGAGGTCATGATCAGCGCGGCCGCCGTGACCACGATCGAGGAGGCGCGGAACCCGGTCCGGACGGCCGCGCGGGCGTCCCCGGAGCCGACGTACGCCTCCCGCATCGCCGAGACCAGGAACATCTCGTAGTCCATGGCCAGGCCGAAGAGCACGCCCATCACGAAGATCGGCAGGAAGCTCACCACCGGCCCGGTGTCCCCGCCGGCGACCGCGCCGAGCCAGCCCCACTGGAAGACCACCACGACGGCACCGAGCGCCGCGCCGACCGAGAGCAGGTAGCCCAGCGTCGCCTTCAGCGGCACCGCGACCGACCGGAAGACGATCATCAGCAGCAGCAGCGACAGACCGATCACGATCGCCGCGAACGGCAGCAGCGAGGCGCCCAGCCGCTCGGAGACGTCGATGTTCACCGCGGTCGGGCCGGTCACCAGCATGTCGGTGACGCCGTACGTCTGCTCCAGCTCGGCGCTGTGGTCGCGCAGCTCGCCGACCAGCCGGGCGGTCGAGGGCGCGGTCTGCCCGGCCGTCGGGATCACCTGGATCAGCGCGGTGTCGGCGCTCTCGTTCGGCGTCGCCTGGGTCACCGCCACCACACCCGGGAGCTTGCCGAGCGCGGTCGCCAGCTTGTTCACGGTGCCGACCGGGTCGTCGCTGGTGATCACCCCGGCGGTGATCGTCAGCGGGGCGTTGTAGCCCTCGCCGAACGCGTCGGTGATGTCGTCGTAGGTCTGCCGGGGCGCGGTGCCCTCGGGAGCCGAGCTGTTGTCGGGGAGCGCGAGCTCGAGCCTGCTGGCGGGCACGGCGGCGAGCAGCAGGACGGACGCGACGACGAGGATCGTCAGCAGCGGTCGCCCGGTGACCAACGCGATCCAGCGCATCGAGAGCGGCACCCGCTCCCTCGACGGCGCGGGCGACGGTGGATCCGGCTGCGCTGCGGGCTTCCGCGCGCGCCGCCACCTCCGGCGCCGTGGCGTACGCCGACGGGTGCGCGGCCGCAGCCGCTCCCCCAGCAGCAGGGCGATCGCCGGGAGCAGTGTCAGCGCGACGGTGACGGCCACCGCGACGGCCGCCGCGGCCGCCAGCCCCATCACCGTCAGCACCGGGATCCGGGCCACCGCGAGGCCGGTCAGCGCGATGATCACGGTGCTTCCGGCGAAGACCACCGCGCTGCCGGCGGTGGCGAGGGCCCGCGACATCGCCACGGCGGGAGTGATGCCGGGGTCGCGCAACTGGCGGCGGTAGCGGGAGAGCAGGAACAGGGCGTAGTCGATGCCGACGGCGAGGCCGAGCATCTCGGCGAGGTTCGGGGAGGCGCTGGAGACGCTGGCGACGTTCGAGGCCAGGACCACCGCGCTGATCGTGACGCCCACCCCGACCAGGGCGGACAGGATCGGCATCCCGGCGGTGATCAGGGAGCCGAAGGTGAGCGCCAGGATCAGGAACGAGACCCCGAGCCCGATCAGCTCGGGTACCCGGCTCGGCGGGGCGCTGGCCTTGTACGCGTTGCCGCCGACGGAGGTGGTGATCCCGCTGCCGGACGGTGGTCTCGCGGCCGCCACGACGGCCGCGAGCGTCTCCTCGGTGGGGTCGACGTCGTCGAAGAGCACCTGGCCGAGCGTGGAGCGCTTGTCGCTGGCGAGCACGGGGCGCTTCTGCCCCGGCGGCGGGCCGAGCGGGTCGCTCATCTGCGCGCCGGGCACCGCGTCGACTGCGGCGGCGATCCTCTTCACCGCCCGGGCGTTCGCCGAGCCGGTGATCGCACCCGCCGCGGCGGTGAAGATCACCTGGCCCGAGGTGCCGCTCTGCCCGAACCGGTCGCGGATCAGGTCCAGCCCCTCCTGGGACTGGGTGCCGGGCACGGTGAAGGAGTCGTCGAAGTCGTTGCCGAGGGTCGTCGAGGAGCCGACGACGGCGAGCAGGACGAGCAGCCAGCCGCCGACGACCAGCCCGCGACGGCGGCTGAGGAACACCCCGAGCCGGTACAGAAGAACGGACACTCGGCACTCCTCCCTGCTGCCGGTCCGGACCTAGCGGGGCAGCGCCGCGAAGACCGGGCGACCGATCACGGGGTCCTTCAAGAGGTGCTGGAAGTCGTTGGTGTTGCGCGAGATCGAGATCAGCAGCCGACCGGAGCGCAACCGGACCTCGGGGTGGGCCAGGGGCGCGTACTCGTACCTACCGGTGTCCAGCCCGGCCGGGGCCTTCAGCTCCTCGACCGGCCGCCAGGGACCCCACGGGTCCGGGGCCGTCCACTTGTAGACGAAGTCGGAGACGTCGCCGTTGCGCTTGGAGACCGCGACGAACCCGGCCCCGATCCGATCCACCGACAGGGTCTGGGAGACGCCGCCGTCGCTGGGCAGCACTGCCTGCGCGGCGTCGGCGCCCGCCACCCACCCGTCGCCGTCCCAGAACCGCCAGCGGTGGCGCGCGCCCGGGTCCGAGCGCGGCGCCCGGGCGACGTACAGCTCGCGACCGACGTCGTACTTCTGGCCGGTCAGCCGGGTGCCGTAGACGTAGATCCAGTCGCCGGAGAGGGTCGCCGCGGCCCCCCAGTTGATCTGGTCGGCACGCCGCGAGTCCGGCGTGATGTCGACGACCTTGACCAGCTGCGGCGCCTCGCCGGGCTGGGCGGCGAAGACCGCGGCGCTGGTGCCCAGGAAGGTGAAGCCGAACTCACCGGAGTGCCCGCGGTCGATCCGCGAGCAGAGGACCGCGATCAGCTCGGGGTCGCCGTCGTCGCCCCCGCCGGCGACCACCGACATCGGCCACCGGACGACGTTCTCGGAGACGTCCGGGATCACCGGACCCTTCGCCGCGTCCAGGAGCTGGGAGACGCACTCCCCGGAGGTGACCAGCATCGAGTTCGCCACCAGCGACGGGTCCATGTTCGGGCGGAGCGTGTCGCCGAAGAGCCAGACGATCCGGCCGTCGGCCAGGCGGGCGCTGGCCCCGATGTCGCCGGCCTGCCAGGTCGGCAGGTCGATGGCCTTGCCGAGCTGGTTGAGCTGCTGCACGGTCGGGCGGATCTCCCGGGCGGGCGGGGCGGGGCAGGACGGGGAGAGGGTCATCGCGCCCGCTGCGTCGGTCGGCGATCCGCTCGCCCCGCCGCTCGCCCCGCCGCTCGCCGCGCCGGTCGTGCCACCGGTCGGCGCGGCCGGCTGGTCCGTGCTTGGCGGCGACGACGAGGCGCTGCAGGCGGCGGCCGCCCCCAGCACCAGCGCTCCGACGAGCGGCAGGAGCCGAGCGAGCAGCGGACGGGGCGGCACCGTCACCGCCGCCGGCCTGGGCATCCGCCCAGCATGCTCCCCCGCCGCCGGCACCACAACCGCCGACCACCTGCCCGACCGCCAGCGCCGATCACCTGCCCCGACCACCGGCCCCGACCACCAGCCCCGACGACGACCAGCGCCTCCGCGCTGCGGGCACTACCGCGACCGCGGCCTCGGTGCCACTGTCGGGGCATGGCCACACCGACCCTCGCCGTCACCGGCGCGACCGGAGCGATCGGCGGCCTGGTCGCCCGCGCCCTCGCGGCCGACGGCCTGCCGCAACGCCTGCTGGTCCGCGACCCCGCCCGGGCGCCCGACCTGCCGGGCGCCTCGGTGCACGGCTGCTCCTACGACGACCGGGCGGCCGCCGTACGGGCGCTGGCGGGGGTGGAGGTGCTGCTGATGGTCTCCGCCTCGGAGGCGGAGGATCGGGTGGCACAGCACCTGACCTTCGTGGGGGCGGCCGAGACGGCGGGCGTGCGCCAAGTGGTCTATACCTCTTTCGTCGGCGCCGCCCCGGACGCCACGTTCACACTGGCCCGCGACCACCACGTGACCGAGCAGGCGATCCGGGCCACCGGGATGGGGTTCACGTTCCTGCGCGACAACCTCTACGCGGACTTCGCGCCGGACCTGGTCGGGGACGACGACGTGCTCCGCGGACCGGCCGGCGACGGGCGCGCCGCGATGGTCGCCCGCGCCGACGTCGCCCGGAGCGCGCTCGCCGTGCTGCGCGACCCCGAGGCGCACGCCGGCGCGACCTACGACCTGACCGGTCCCGAGGCGCTCACGCTGACCGAGGTCGCGGCGACGCTGTCGCGCCACCTCGGCCGCCCGATCACCTACCACCCCGAGACGGTCGAGGAGGCCTACGCCTCGCGACGGCGCTGGCCCGCCCCGCCGTGGCAGTACGACGCCTGGGTCTCCACCTACACCGCGATCGCGGCGGGCGAGATGGCGGAGGTGAGCGACGCGGTGGAGCGACTGACCGGGCGGGCGGCGACGACGCTGGCCGAGGTGCTGGGGTCCGCACCGCGCTGAGGCCGACACGCGAGAGGGCTGACGGCACCCGCGCGCTGGGGGCAGGATGAGCGCGTCCCGCAACGGCACCGCGAGGAGTTGCTGATGTCCCAGCCCGTCGAGTCCGCCGCTCCTGCCGCGCCCGCGCCGTCCGCCGGCGCCCGACCGTCCCGCGGGCGCAGCGTCGCCGCAGTGCTGTGCCTGGTGCTGGCGGCGCTGCTCACCACCCCGGCCGGGATCGCGTACTGGGGACAGCGGACGCTGAACGACACCGAGCGGTACGTCGCCACGGTCGAGCCGCTGGTGGAGTCGGCCGAGGTCCAGGACGTGATCGCGACCCGGGTCAGCGACGCCCTGCAGAGTCAGGTCGACATCGAGGCGATCCTGCGCGACGTCTTCGCCGGGGTGATCGACGAGGCGCCCCGGCTCGACCAGCTGGTCGGCCCGCTCTCCGCGGCGATCAACGGGCTGATCGAGCGCGAGGTACGGGCGTTCGTCGCCTCCGACGCCTTCGCCGAGTTCTGGGTCCGCGCAAACACGACGGCCCAGCAGGTGCTCCTCAAGGTCCTCCAGGGCACCGCCGAGAGCACGGCGATCGGGTTCCAGGGCAACGAGATCGTGCTCGACGTGGACGAGGTGATCAACGTCGTCAAGGAGCGACTGGTCGCCCGCGGCCTCACGCTCCTGGAGGGCGTGCCGATCCCGGAGACCGACCGCCAGGTCGTGCTGCTCGACGCCCCGCAGGTCAAGCAGCTGCGCACCATCTACGCGTTCGCCAACCCGCCGGCCAAGTGGCTGCTGCCGGTGGCCGCGCTGCTCTACCTGGCCGCCTTCGCCCTGGCTCGCCGGCGGGCCCGGATGATGGTCTGGATCGGCGCCTGCATCCTGGCCAACGCTCTGCTGGTGGCCCTGCTGCTGTCGGTCGGGCGCCAGCTCTTCGTCAACCAGCTGGCCGGCACACCGTTCGGCCCGGCCAGCCGGGTCTTCTTCGACACGCTCCTCGCCTACCTGCAGAACGGCCGCAAGGCGATGATGTGGCTGGGCATCGTGGGCATCCTCGCCGGCCTGTACGCCGGCGCCGCCGCCTGGGCGAACCCGATCCGCCGCGGCGTCAGCGGCGCCCTCGAGGGCGCGGGCGCCGAGCTGGTCCGTGGCCCGGCCGGGGGCCCGGTCGGCCAGGTCGGTACGGCGATCCTGCCGGCCGTCGGCTGGCTCCGGGGCGGGGCGATCGTGCTCGGCGGCGTGGTGCTGCTCTGGGGCAACAACGCGACCGCCGGCAGGCTCGCCTGGTCGGTCGCGTTCGTGGTGCTGCTGCTGGCGGTGCTCCAGGTGCTGGTCGGCGCCGGCCGCGCCAGCCACGCGGACGGCCCGGGCGGCCGGGGCGGCCCGGGCGGCGAGCCCGACGCCGCGGCTGCCTGACCCGAGCGGCCCTCCTCCCACCGGGGTCGTGTGCCTGAGAACCCGGCACAAGCGGGCGTCAGGCACACGACGGACACCCGGCCACCCGAGCCCCCTCCCCGGGCGGGGTCGTGTGCCTGACAACCCCGTATAGGCGGGTCTGAGGCACACGACCGCGACCGGCCCCGCCGCCCGCACCCACACCCACGCCCGCACCCGCGACCCGCACCCCGAGCACGACGGAGGGGCCGCCCCGGCTGGGACGACCCCTCCTGACGTAGCCACCGCGCGACGGGCCGGGCCGGTCAGACCGGCCCGACCCGCTCGATCACGGCACCGGGGTGATCCGGCCCTCGCCACCCTCCGGGTAGTCCGCGGCGGTGATCAGGCCGCCGAGGCCGTCGGAGATGTAGTTCGCCAGCGCCTGCTGGTAGGTCACGCCGACCGTGGTGAACGGCGCGCCCCGGAACGGCCACTGGTCGCCGTCCTGGCGGACGCTGAAGTCGATCGTCGCGATCGAGATCCCGGGCCCGTCGACGACCTCGCCGTCCTGCACGATGACGGTGCCGTCGTCGAGGGTGACGTCCTGCACCCGGGTGCCGACCTGGCTGACGGTCCCGTCCTCCTCGATCACCATCGGCGTACCGATGAGGTCGTAGGTGAACGAGAAGCCGGCGACCTGCGCGAACCGACCGTCCGCGACCGGCAGCTTCGACACCGCGTTCTCCAGCAGCTCCTTGAGCTGAGCCCGGGGGAAGTCCGGGACGATGGAGACGAAGTTGGAGAACGCCGCGATCTCGAACGTGTTGAGCTCAGTGATCGGGCCCGGCGGGATCAGGCTGTTGTTGCGGATGCCGCCACCGTTCTGGAGGCCGATCACAGGGGCGTCCAGACCGTACTCCGCGGCCTTCTGCTGCGCGGTCCACAGCAGCGAGTCCGCCATCAGGTTGCCGAGGTTGGTCTCCTCGCTGCGCACGCCCGGGTCGCGGCGACCCTCCAGGGCCACCTGGGAGGTGCCGACCACGTTGGCCGCGAGGTCGTCGACGTAGGCCTGCACCGGGTCGACCACGTTCTCCTGGATCCAGGCGTCGGGCTCGACCGCGTCGTCCTCGACACCGGAGACCCGGAGCGGGCCGCTGTCGTCGCCGACCGAGAGCAGCTTGCCGCGGGGGTTGAACTTCACGACCAGCTTGCCGAGGTACTTGTAGTCGCCCGCGGTGGTGACGATCGGCACGGTGGCGCCGTCCCCGCCGGTGGCGGTCAGCGGGTACGACAGCGGCTCCCCGGTGGTCGGGTCGAGGCTGATCGAGTCGCCCGGCACCAGCGCGTCGCCCTCGTTGGCGAGCAGCTCGTCACCGCCGCCGGCGATCGCCACGTCGACCCCGCGCAGCATCGGCACCAGCGCGCGGTCCTCCTCCACGCTCTGCAGGTGGCTGATCAGGATGATCTTGTTGACGCCCCGACGGGTCAGCGCGTTGACCTGTCGCTGCACGATGCCGGCCACGTCCTGGAGCACCTCGACGTCGCCGGGACTGGAGATCGAGGCCAGCGCCGGCGTGGTGGCGCCGACGATGCCGATCGGCTCGCCCTTCTCCCAGACCACGTGCCGCTTGACGATCGTGCCCTGCTCGACCAGCGCCTGCAGCGACGGCTCACCCGTGAAGTCGAGGTTGGCCGAGACGAACTTCGGCGGGGTACCGAAGCTGGTGATGAACGTGGCGAGGTTCTCGGGTCCGAAGTCGAACTCGTGGTTGCCCAGCGCGAACGCGTCGTACCCGATCCGGGCCAGGCCGAGCGAGTCGTAGTACGGCGCCCCCTTGCTCAGGCTGGCGTTGAACTCCGGGCCGGCGAGGTAGTTGTCACCCGAGGAGAGCAGTACGACGCCGCGCCGGCCCTTCCCCTCCAGCGCCGCCGCGCGCTCCTGGTCGACGAGGCTGGCGAACCGGGCGATGCCGCCGTAGTCCGCCTGGTCGGGGGCGCTGATCAGCTGCGACTCACCGTCGTTGTTGTGCAGCACGGTGAGCGTGTAGGGCGACCTCCGCGGGTGCTTGTGCTTCCTCGGCTTGTGGTTCGCGGCCTTCTGCACCGCCGCCTTCTGGGCGACGACGCGGTCGGCGGTCGGCGACTGGGCCTGTGCTGCCGGCGTCGCGAGCGCGGTGAGTGATCCGACGGCGACCGCCGCCGCTGCCGCTACGGCGAACCGCTTGCTGGACTGGAGACGCATTCGTGAGATCCCCTCGGGTCGAGACCGGAGGAGTCCGCCGGGTGGGGCGGAACCCCTCGCTTGGACCCCATTGACCCTAGGGACGTTCGCGACCGCCGGCCAGTGGTAGACCAGGAAACCTCAGGTGAATCGCGCCGGTGGGCAGCCTCGCCTCACTCCTTCTCCGGGGTGACGATCGCGAAGTCCGGGTCGCCCGGGTCGAGCACCGCCACCAGCCGCTGCAGCACGCCGGCGTCCCCGGTCACCTCGACGCCCGCCGCCGCCATCGCGTCCGGGGTGGGCGCGGCCAGCACCGCCAGCGCCACGCGGGGCAGTGTCACCGTGACGTCGGCCGGCTCGTCGTCCCGCGCGCCGGCCGTGTAGGTCAGCACGCCGTTGGCCAGGCGCAGCCGGTAGGACTCGACGGTCTCCGCGCCGCCCTCACCGCCGCCGGTCAGCACCAGGTCGATGCTGAGCCGCTCGTCCCAGGCCGCCGGGCCGTCGACCCGGACCGCCATCGCGTCGAAGAGCATCGCCGGGCTGAGGTGGGTCAGCATGTCGGCCGAGGCGGTCGCGGTCGGCGTACCGAAGCCGCCCGAGCGCAGCTCGGTGGCGCCGGAGAGGAAGAAGTTGCGCCAGGTCCCGTTCTCCGCGCCGTACCCGAGCTGCTCGTAGGTGTCGGCGAGCAGCTCGCGCGCCGCGCCGTGCCCGGGCTCGGCGAAGACCACGTGGTTCAGCACCTCCGCGACCCAGCGGTAGTCGCCGGCGCCGAACGAGACGCGGGCCTTGTCCACCACGGCGTCCGCGCCGCCCATGAAGTCGACGTACCGGATCGCCTGCTCGACCGGCGGGTGCTGCCACAGGTGCGCCGGGTTGCCGTCGAACCAGCCCATGTACCGCTGGTAGATCGCCTTCACGTTGTGGCTGACCGAGCCGTAGTAGCCGCGGGTGTGCCAGGCGTTCTCCAGCGCCGGCGGCAGCACCATCGCCTCCGCGATCTCGGCGCCGGTCATGCCGGCGTTCATCATCCGCACCGTCTGGTCGTGCAGGTAGGCGTAGAGGTCGCGCTGCAGCTCGAGGTACTCCACGATCCGCTCGCTGCCCCAGGTCGGCCAGTGGTGGGAGGCGAAGGCGACGTCGGCGTCGCGGGCGAACAGGTCGATCACCTCGGTCAGGTACTGCGACCACACGTGCGGGTCGCGGACCAGCGCGCCGCGCAGGGTCAGCAGGTTGTGCAGGGTGTGGGTGGCGTTCTCGGCCAGGCAGAGCGCCCGGAGGTCGGGGAAGTAGAAGTGCATCTCCGCCGGCGCCTCGGTGCCGGGCGCCATCTGGAAGACGATCCGGACCCCGTCGAGCACCTCCTCCTGGCCGGTGGTGGTGATCTCCAGCGTCGGCGGGATCACCGTGACCGTGCCGGTGGACGTGGTCTGCCCGAGGCCGGCGCCGACCTGGCCGCGCGGGCCGCGGGCCAGCGCCGCGCCGTACATGTAGCCGGCGCGACGGGCCATCGCGGTGCCCGCGTACACGTTCTCGGCGACGGCGTGCTCGACCAGCCCCTCCGGCGCGACCACCACCACCCGACCCGCGTCCACGTCCTCCTGGGTGGTCACGCCCTTGACTCCGCCGAAGTGGTCGACATGGGAGTGCGTGTAGATCACCGCGGTGACCGGTCGGTCGCCCCGGTGCTCGCGGTAGAGCGCCAGCGCGGCGGCGGCGGTCTCGACCGAGATCAGCGGGTCGATCACGATCACGCCGGCCTCACCCTCGACGAAGGTGACGTTCGAGAGGTCCAGGCCGCGGACCTGGTAGATCCCCTCGACCACCTCGAAGAGCCCGTCGATGGCGACCAGGTTCGACTGGCGCCACAGGCTGGGGTTGACCGAGTCCGGGGCGGGGCCGTCGAGGAACCCGTACGACGCGTTGTCCCAGACCACCCGCCCGTCGACCGCGGTGATCACGCACGGCTCGAGGCGACCGAGGAGGCCGCGCTCGGCGTCCTCGAAGTCGCGGGTGTCGTCGAACGGCAGCGTCTCCGCGAGCCGCTCCTGGTGCTCGACGACGAGGTGCTCGGGTTCCTTGCTGGACATCGGTGATCCCCCTGGGCGGCGCCTCGGACCGGGTGGGCCGGGGGACGGCCGAGGTCCGCGTTCCCTGGCCCGGCCAGCCTGCTCCTTCGGAGGGCGTAGCGGAAGGGCCCTCCTGCCCGGCCGGCGAAGTGACGTAGGACACGAAGAACGTCCGATCTGTTCACCCAAGAATCCTTGAGGACCGGGTCCCAGGTGCCGACGGAATGGCAGCCCCGTCCCCCCGCGTGGGCTTAGCGACCAGCAAGGACCCCCCGACATGGCACGACTCAGCAAGAAGAAGAAGCTCCTCGGCGTCATCGCCGCGGCGGCCCTCGTCACCGGCGGCGGCACGGCGTACGCGTACTGGACGTCCGGCGGCGCCGGCACCGGCAGCGGCACCACCACCGCGTCGATCGCCCCGGTGGTCGTCAACCAGACCAGCACGGTCTCCGACCTGCGACCCGGCGGTACGCCGGTGACGCTGGCGGGCACGTTCACCAACCCCAACGGCAGCCCGGCCTACGTCGCGGCGGTGACCGTGAGCATCGGCTCGGTCACGAAGGCGGCGGGCGCCCCGGCCGGCGCCTGCGACGCGAGCGACTACACGCTGACCAACACCGTGATGCCGGTCGGCGCCGAGATCCCCGCGGGCACCTCGAAGGGCGCCTGGAGCGGTGCGACCATCGCGTTCAACAACAAGGCGACCACGAACCAGGACGGCTGCAAGGGCGCGACGGTGACCCTGGCCTACGCGGTCAGCTGATGCCGGGGGTGCCCGCCGGGCCCCCCGCGCGTCGAGGTCGGCCGCTCCGAGCGACCGGCGCCAGCCGGCGTGGGCGCCACGTGGCGCCCAGCCGCCGGCGCGGTCCGACCGCACGGCTCGCCCTCACCGCGGCCGGGGCGATCGCCGGCATCTGGCTGCTGGCCTCACCCGCCCTGGGCTACCTGACCGCGGGCGGGTACGGCGAGGGCACCGGCCGGACCGGTTCGCTGCAGCCGCTGGAGATGCTCCCGGCAGTGGTCGGGACCACCGACGTCGCCCTGCTCCCGGGGGCCAGGGCCGACCTGGTCCTCCGGGTGGTCAACCCGAACGACCGCCCGGTCACGATCACCGGCGTCTCCCAGGCCGGCGGGGTCACCGTCACCGGCGGATCCGGGTGCACCGGGGATCCGGCCTGGCCGGGCGCCCTCGGCACCTCGGGCGTCGGGGTACCGACGCGGACCGGGCTCGACCTGACGGTCCCGGGCGGTGCGACCCTCGCGGTCCGGATCCCCGACGGCGCGGCGATGGGGGTCGGCGCGGCCGCCGGCTGCCAGGGCGCGACCTTCCGCGTGCCCGTCGCCGTGGCGGTGACCCAGTGACCGGCGGACGCCACCGCGCGCCGACCGTGCGCCGGCGCGGTCGCCGGCGACGGCTGCTCGGCGTCGCCCTGACCGCGCTCGTCGCGCTCGGGGCCGGCCCCGCGCACGCCTTCTGGACGGCCACCTCCACGGCACCCGACGCCTGGGCCCGCGCGGCCACCCTGGCGGCGCCGGTCCTCACCCAGGGGGCCAGCACGCCCACCTCGGTGGCGCTCTCCTGGTCGACCTCGTTCACCCCCACCTCGGTGGAGCTGAGCCAGTCCGACGGCACGCTGGCCGGGTGCTCGGCGTCCCCGTCCCCCACGGCCACCGGCGGCTGCACGGCGACCGGCCTCGTCCCCAACACCCGCTACACGTGGACGCTCACCGCGCGGCGGCACGGCTGGGTCACCCAGCAGTCGCTGACGGTCACGACCGACAAGCAGGCGGCGACCGTCGCGGTCGGCGGCCTCCCCGCGACCACCGGCCCTGCCGGGGCCTCGTTCTCCGCGACGGCCACGGTCACCGGCTTCGGCACGCCCGCCGGCACCGTCCTCTTCCGGCTGTTCAAGGACCCCTCCTGCACGACGCTCGCCCAGGCCGCCGGCGCCGTGCCGCTGCGGTCCGGCACGGCGACCGGCTCGGTGCAGCCCGCCCATGCGGGGACCTACTACTGGCAGGCGGAGTACACGCCGACGGACGGCCACCACCTGCCCGCCACGAGCCCCTGCGGCCCCTCGATCACGGTGACCGAGGCCCCGTCGACCCTGCGGCTCCACGGCTACGACTTCTGGGGCGGCGGCTACCAGGGGAGCCGCCCGACGACGCTGGTGGTGCAGCAGTCCGGCCTGCAGAACGCCGGTCCGCAGACCGTCACCGCCTTCACGCTCACCTTCACCTTCCCGGCCGCCCGGGTGCCGGCGACGGCACCCACCTCGGTGACCGGCGCCGGCTGGACGTACGCCGGCAGCAGCGTCGTGGGGCCGGACCGGGTCCTCACCTTCACCTGGTCGAGGCCGCTGGCCCTCAACGAGGAGGCCGGTCCGCTCGGCTTCGTCCTCGCGCTGACCGACAACGGTCCGGGCACCGTCACCTCGAAGATGACGGCGTCGGGGCCGGAGATCACCACGGCGAGCCTCTCCGCCTCGCGGATCCTGCCGAGCTGAGGTCGACGACCGGACGTACGCCGGAGCGGCTGACCCCGGTCGCGGCTCAGCGCGGCTCGGCAGGCACGATCTCGGCGGCGGCGAGCCGCGCGTCGACGGCGCGACGGGCGTGGTCGTAGACGTCGAAGCCGCCGGTGAGCAGCGACCGCAGGTTGGCGGAGTCGAGATAGGCGACCAGGTCGAAGGCGAGCAGGTCGGCATCCTCCTCGGCCCGGATCTCCCCCACCTGCTGGGCCTCGGCGACCGTGGTGGCGATCAGCCCGACCCACTCCTGGTCGATCGAGGCCAGGGCGTCGCGCACGGCGCCGGGCCGTCCGGCGTACTCGTGGCTGACGCGGGCGAAGAAGCAGCCCCCGGGGAATCGACGGTCGCTGGAGTACGCCAGCCAGGCATCGATCAGGGCGCGCAGCCGGACCACCCCGACGGGAGCCCGGAGCGCCGGCTCCACCACCGTCTGCACGAAGATCGCACGGGCGGCCCGGATGGTGGCGAGCTGCAGCTGCTCCTTGCTGCCGAACGCGCCGACCAGGCCGCTCTTGCTCATCGAGAGCTCGGTGGCCAGCCGCCCGATGGAGAGCCCCTCGAGGCCCTCGACCGAGGCGACGTCGACCGCCTTGCCCAGGATGGCCCGGCGGGTGCGGTCGCCGCGCTGCACGCGTCCGTCGGTAGTGATCTCGCTCATCGTTCCGCAGCCTAGTCGGGGTCAGGGGGTTGACGTTCGAAACAATTAGTACGATCGTTCGTATTGTAATCTTACCCCACACGAGAGACCCGCCCATGTCCGCAACCTCAGCCGCCATCACCGCAACCGTGGGCGCCCTGCTCACCGGCACCACCCGCCTCTCGCCACACGGCGGCGGTCGCCTCGCCCTCGAGCTGTGGCGCCGCCCGGGCGGACCGGCCCGGGTCCGCCCCGAGGAGCGGGCCGTCCACGAGGCCGCGGAGCCCGGCGCGGTCGGCCGGGTGGTCACCTACGCCTGGGGCGACGGGCGACGCCCGGTCCTCCTCGTGCACGGCTGGGGCGCGCGCTCGTCGCGCTGGGCCGACGTGGTGCGGGCGCTGCTGGCGACCGGCCACAGCGCGGTCGCGTACGACGCCTGGGGGCACGGCGCGACGCCCGGCCCGGTGCGGCCGATCCCCGAGCACCAGCGGGTGATCGCCGAGCTCGAGCGCCAGCACGGCCCCTTCGCCGGCGTCATCGCCCACTCCTTCGGCGCCCCGGTGGCGATCCACGCCGCACGGCAGGGCCTGCGCGCCGACCGCCTCGTGACGATCAGCGGCGTCGGCGAGTTCGGCTACCTCGTCGACACCTTCTGCGACCGGCTCGGCGCGGGCCCGACCGTCAACGCCGCGCTGCGGCGGGCGATCGCGCGCCGCTACTTCGCGGGGGCGGACGACATCTGGGACCGCTTCTCGGCGCAGCCCCTCCCCGGCTGGGACGCCCTGGTCGTCCACGACGCCGGCGACCGCGTGGTCGACCGCCGACAGGCCGACGTGCTCACCGAGGCCCTCGGCGCCCGACTGGTCGAGACCTCCGGACTCGGCCACGGCCGCATCCTGCGCGACCCCGATGTGATCGACCGGGTCGTCGGCTTCCTCGACCGGGTGCCGGCATGAGCACCGCGACGCCGTCGACCGGCACGGCCCGGATCCGGCCGGCCACCGAGGCCGACCGCGGCGCCGTCACGGAGCTGCTCGCGGACCTGTCCCCCGAGTCGGCGTACCGACGCTTCCAGGCGAGCCCGGGCCCCGTGCCGCCGCCCGCCGTCGTCACCGCGCTGCTCCCGTCCGGACCGGACGCCGGCGCCGTCCTCGCGTACGACGGAGCGACCGTCGTGGGCCACGGCATCTGGCGCCGCACCGGCGCCGGCGCCGCCGCGGAGATCGGGCTGGTCGTGGCGGACGACCACCAGGGCCGGGGCATCGGGAGCGCCCTGGCCCGGGCGCTGCTCGCCGACCTCGCGTCCCACGACGTCGAGCAGGTCGAGGTGTTCACGACCGCGAGCAACGACGCGGTGGCGCACATGGTCGCCCGGTACGCGCCCGGCGCGGCCCCCCACCGCGACGGCCCGACGGTGACCTACTCCCTCTCCACCGGGGTCGCCGAGCGCCGCCGGCGCGCCGTGCACGACCGGCCGACGGAAGACCCCGGCGGACCGCGCCGGCGGTGCGCGGCCTGACCCACCCGCCGACCCGCCCCTGGCGACCCGCCCCGGGGTGGCCCAGCCCGGGCGCGGGCGATCAGGCGGGGGACTCCTCGGGCGAGGAGTCCTCGACCTCGTCGGAGCGGGTCGCCCGGGTCGTGGTGTCCTCCCCGCCCTCGACCTCCTCCTTGATCGCCTCGGGCGCCTCGTCGATCGACGGGTTGCCGCGCGGACGCGCGTCGCGGACCAGCGGCTCCGGCTCCCCCGTCTCGGCCTGCGGCCCGCTGCCGTGCACCACGGCGTCCGCGCCCCCCGGCGCGGGCTCCCGCTCCTCGACCTTCGGCTCGGGTCGCTCTCCAGGCTTCTCGTCCGACATGGGACCTCCGCTCTCGTCGTGGCTGGCCGGCACGGGCGGCGGGACGATCCGCGAGGGCGCACCGCCGCTGGGCAGCGTCCGAACCACGGTAGCCACCGCGCGGTGAGCGGCGCCGGTCCGCACGGTCGCACCCGGATCCCGGCGCATCCGACGGGCGGCACGCCGCCTGCCGCCGTATCTCCGCCCCCGACGGCTCCTCCTCCCTGTGACGAGGACAGGGCGTCCTCGGGGAGGAGCGTCGCCATGAGCGAGCACGAGAAGAGCGCGGGGGCCACGGGAGAGTCGCCCGCCGAGACCGACGTACACCCGACCCGGGCCCGGATGCTGGCGCTGTTGGGGACCAACCCCAACTACTTCGGCACGCTGCCGGGCGTGGGCTTCGAGGCGGTCGAGAAGCTGGCCGCGGACACGACGTACGAGGCACTCTCGTGCGTCTCGTACAGCCCGGAGCGGGACCGGCTCGAGGCGACCATCGAGGTGCGTCGCCCGACGGGCTACTCCGGCCCGCTGTGCACGGCGGGGTCCTTCGAGTACGTCCGGTTCTGGGTGGACTACGGCACCGGCTGGGAGGACGCGGGCGTCTCCGTCGTCAACGTCCACGACATCCCGGCCGGCACGGACTGCGCCGGACGTCGGTGGCACCCGCTGTCGTACGTGGTCGGGGTCGACCACCACCCGAAGCGACGATGGTGCGGCTCGCCCGTCCTGCCCAAGGTCCGCGCGATCCTCTCCTGGGGCGTCGAGCCGCCGAGCACGCCCCCGCCGGCCTCGCCGGCCGACTGGCAGCCGGTCTGGGGCGACATCAGGGAGTGCCGCATCCAGATCAGGCCGCGCACCTTCTGGCTCACCGACATCGCCGACCTGGTCGGCTCCTCGGTGCTGGACAAGGTCATCGCCCAGCTCCCGCCGCACCTCAAGGCGGTCCCGGCGCCCACCGAGCCCGACCCCGGGCCGGTGGCGGCCCTGCCGCTGCCCGAGATGCTCGAGGCATCGCGGCGCGCCGACGTACCCGACCACCGGTCGATGGTGCCGCACCTCGCACAGCAGAAGGTGCTGGCGGGACCGACCCCGGAGGTCTTCCTCGGCTCGGCCAACCTGCTGAAGGGGCTCGACATCGACCTCTCCGCGATCCTCGACCTGCTGGACGAGGGCAAGGGCGACACGACCTACGAGGAGCTGAGGTGTCTCGGCCTCGACGAGACGGCCAGCGCACTGGTCGCGACGTTCACGGTCAAGAAGCCGAGCGGCTACGCCGGGGGCCCGTGCACGAAGGGCAGCACCGAGTACGTCGCCTTCTGGGCCGACTGGGACGACGACTGCTCGCCGCAGTACCTCGGCACCGTCGAGGTCGCGGTCCACGACTACGAGAAGGTCGACGACCCCGGCCTCTGCTACGCCGCGGTGCTGCCGGTGGACCTCGGCGCGCTCCGCCGGCCCTGCGACGAGGCCCGGCTGTCTCGGGTCCGCGCGGTGCTGTCGTGGGGGACGCCGCCGTCGACCACCGACCCCGACGCGGTCCCGTACTGGGGCAACCGGATCGACCGTCACGTGCAGGTCGCCCCCGGCCTTCCCTACGACGGCACGGCCCGGTTCACCCGGGTCGGCGGGGTGCCGTCGGACAACGTCAGTCAGGTCACCGGTCTCACCAGCGTCGGCGCGCTCGGGTCGCTGCCCGTGGTGATCGCGAACGTGGCCCGTCCGGTGGCGGTGGGGGCGCCGTTCGCCGGCTGGGTGCACCTCCAGGGCCCGCTCGACCCGGCGCTGGCCGGGCGCACCTACCGGTTGCGGGCGGTCTCCGACTCCGGCTCCGAGCACGTCTTCACCACCGCCTTCGTCCGGGTGAGCCCGAGCGGCGCCCTGGTCCCCGTCACGCCGGGGGCGGACGGGGCGCTGATCTACCCCGGGTCGGCCCAGTTCGACGCGGGCGAGCTCGGCCGGTTCGCACCCGGCGGCGACGAGCGGTGGACGGTCTACCTGGAGTTCTGGGTGGGCGGGTCCTGGGTCGCCGAGGCCCAGGCGGCGGTGCGGATGGACAACACCGTCGAGCACGTCGAGCTGCAGCTCGAGACGGCGGCCGCCTGCAAGATGCCGGCCGGGCCGGTGCAGGGCACGCTGATCGCGAGCGACCTCAACTTCCGCTCCTGGTCGATCCAGGTGCTCGGCTCGAACCCCTGGCCGGTGACGCCGGTCGCCCCGGGCTCGGGACTGCCGTTGTCGACGACGGTGCCGGCGCCGCCTCCGGGTCGCGCCTTCCAGATCGACTTCACCGGTGCCCCGCCGTGCGGGTACGTCGTCCGGCTGTGGCTGAACGAGGACGTGGTCGTGAGCTCCACCTACCCGGTGCGCAGCACCAACGACGACCAGGGCCTCTGCCTGGTCTGAGGGATCAGGGGGGCGCCCCCGGCCCGGAGCGCCAGAAGGCCGGACCCAGCATCTGGGTCCGGCCAGTCCGGTATCTCGCGAGGGACCGGATCGGCGGAGCTGAGGGGCGCTCCCCTGGCCTTCCGAACCGGGGCAGGTGGTGCTCGTGGATCGGCACCGAGCAAGGCGCCCGTCACCGGGAACCTCACCTGGCGGGGTCCGCTGGACGGGGCGCACGGGACCGCGTGTCCGGCGCGCGAGGCGGGTCGTGTGCCTGAGGACCCGCTATGCCGGGGCGTGGGGCACACGACCCGTCTCCGGGTCTGCGCCGCCGCGCGGAGGGCCCATGTAACACGCTCCAGCAGAGCTCGGCGATCCTCTTCATCCGCGGCGCGGGACCGAGGTACTACCTGCGCACCATCGGCCCCTTCAGCCCTCGGTGGCCTTCCACCCATCACTCGGTTGGACAACCTGACTGGGCATCACACCTGGACGGCGGCGCACCCCGGAGTCTGCCGGACGGTCGGGCGACCGCCCCGCAGCCGAGGCCCACGGGGGTGACCACGCGCCGGAGTACGCCGACACGCATCGCCACTCCTCGGCAGCACCCAGCCGACCCGGCGTGAGGCACGGCAGGGTGGTCGGAAACGACGAACCCCCGCCCCGCCTGTCGGCGGAGCGGGGGTTCGTGCTGGTGGAGCTGAGGGGATTCGAACCCCTGACCTTCTCAACCGGTCACGGGTCCGCCGGACACCTCGACTCACCTCGGACTACATGTCCGAAAACCGCTGGATCACGCCTGAAAGCGCGGATCAAACGTCGTCTTGTACGTCGACTCTACCCCGACGCCTCGGGGCGTCTCGGGCCATTTCGGAGGCAGTAAGTGCTGAATAAGTGGTATCTCCAGCGCTCGGGAGAGCCTCGAATGCCCCCCCGTACGCGCCGGCGAACACGGCGGCAGCCACCGCCATGCCCGACTGGAGCAGGTCGGGCTCGAGCCCGGTGCCGCTGACGGCCCCCGTCCCGGGAATCTCACCGGACGGGGCAAACGGGACGGGGCGCGTGACGCCCGCGGCGAGGAGGGACGTTCGGCCGGCCGGTTGTCGCAAGAGGTTCGGCTCTTGGGACGTCCGATCGTGCCGATGTGAGGTAGATGGGTGGGGACTCTCAGCTCGCACCGGTAGGACGTCTGGATCTGTACGTACGGATCTGTACGTCGAGCCGTGGGATTGGGGGTCGCCGCGGACGGCTGAGGCCATCGGCTACCAGCGCGAGGGCCTCCTTCGTGCATGGCAACGCGTCGGAGCGCTCTCCGAGCGCGCTGATCCGCCGGGGCAGACCCCGGATAGCCGCGGGTTGGCGTTCTACCGCCACGTCACCCTCGGAAGTGGCGCAAGGAGCCGGCGTCGCCGACGAGGGCGGGGGAATCTGGGCCATTCGCCGAGCAGTCGCTTGCGGGCTCGGGTCATCCCGAGCGGTCGGGGGAAGAGGTACAGGGCGTCGCTCTACTCGGCCTCGCCGATGCTGCTTTGCTCGTAACGGTTACAGCCACGCGGCCTCACGCGGGGAGCCAGAGTCCGTGTGAAACTTGTGCGAGCCCCCCGAATCGTTGCGAGGAGCCGCATCCATGGACGTGTCTCACGGACGCCCCGAGCGGTCGAGTCATTCGTGGACGCGATGCGGCCCGAGGGCAGGAAGCACGATCAGCTGCTCTCCCGTCGCGATCCGGGCACCCCATCCTCGGGCCATAGAGCAGAGAGGTTCTTGACCATGCGCGTATCGCCGAAGCCGTCGACCGCACTGATCGTCTTCATGCTGTACCTGGTGCTGTTCTATGGCGTGTGGGTCGTTACCGACGTCGACTACGAGAACATCGGCGAAAGCGCCGACACGCTGATGAAGTGGTACTTCGCCCCGACCTGGGTGGGCGGAATCGCCATGGCTATTGCCGTGTGGTGGTTGGGCTGGTGGCGACCAGTGATGTTCGAGAGGGAACGGTCCGGTGCGCGGTGGCTCATGATCGCGCCCGCGTTCACGGCGATTCTTCTGATCCTCTTCGCCATCACCTCGGACTTCTCCGGGTTGAACGGGGCCATGGTGCTGTTCCTGCTCTTGGGCAGCGCCGGCGTCGGCTTCGCCGAGGAGATCACTACTCGAGGCATTCTCATCACCGGTTTCCGTCCCACGATGACTGAGCCCGCCGTGTGGTTCTTCTCGTGTCTTCTCTTCGGACTCCTTCACTTGCCGAACTGGTTCTTCGGATTGGGTGCGGCATCGGTCCCGCAGGTGCTACTTGCCTTCGGGGTCGGCTCGACCTTCTATCTTCTGCGCAGGTTCTCAGGCACGCTCGTGTTGTGCATGGTGCTGCATGCTGCGTGGGACTTCGTGGCCTTCGCGGGCGAGCGGCCCGGTTCTTTGGCGGCGCTGGTAGTCGTGAACGCGCTGGTCGGCCTTGTATTCGGACTCGTCTATGTCCGGTCGGCCAGGGGCCAACGCGTGGGCCAGTCCGACGAGTCCGAAGTCGCCGCCTGAGCCAGGAACTCGACAGGCGGACTATCCCAAGCCTGCGGCGTTGTCTGTGATCCACCGGCTAGCTCCAGGAAGGTCTGGCATGGGCGACATTCGCACCTCTCCACTCGTCCTGGGCGCCTACGAGGCCAGGCGCAAGACGCACTGGTTGGTCGCCTGGGTCATCAGCTTTGTCGTGGGCGTGATCATCGTGAGCAGTGTCATTCACGAGGTCGGGCTCTCTGTGCTGGACGCGGAAGCGAACAGCTACCGCGGACAGTGGGTTGAGCTCCTCACGAACGCGGGGACGCTGCTCGTACTGTTCCTGTGGCTGCGGCTCTTCGAACGAAGGCCCTTCGCCTCGGTCGGACTGAGGGGCCGGGGACCGTCGCGTCTTGCGATGGGCTTCGCCGGGGGCATCGGCATCTTCATCGTCCCGGTGCTGGTTCTGTGGGGTACGGGACAGCTCAGCTCAACCGGGTCGGCGCACACTGAGTCCGGCGTCTCCGCGCTCCTGCCGATCCTGCTGCTCATCCCAGTGTGGATCGTCCAGGGGTCCACTGAGGAGATCGTCACTCGGGGCTACCTGCTCCAGAACAACGCGACGCAACTTCCGGGTTGGCTGGCAGTCGTGCTCGTGAGCGTGGGGTTCGGGGTCGTGCACCTCGAGTTCAGCCCGATCCCGCTGCTCACGATCATCGTGGTGAGTCTGGCCTTCGTACTGATCGCACTTGCCGATGGATCTCTCTGGCTGGTCTGCGGCCTTCATGCCGGCTGGAACTTCGCTCAGGGCAATGTCTTCGGCATCCCCGTGAGCGGTGTCCCTCGCGACGTCTCACTCTTGACCTTCGGACCGGCGGCGGGCTCCAACGACCTCCTGACCGGCGGGGAATTCGGAGTCGAGGCGAGCCTGCTTTCCCTGGTCGTGTGGGCCCTCATCGCGCTCCTCGCCTTCCCCCGGTTCCGCCGAGCGCAACTGCAGCGGGAGACGGACCGAGTTCCCCTCGCCGCCTACGAAGCCGGGAATGGGGCGAGCACCGATAAGCCGGAAGCCGGGTAGCACTCGCCTCATGTCGGAGCCACCTCGCAGAGCCGCACTGTCCCCCCGGCGGATCCGGGTGCGACAGCGGCACCCGGGCGACGAACGCCAGCCGGGTGCCTCACCGCCGATCGCGCGGTGGACAAGGCACAGCCGGGGAGCGTTCACATCGAGAGCACCGGCGCGACGGCAACCGCGATGCAAAGAGGCGGGCCACGATTCCGGACGTCAGGACGGTGGTGCGACGCGCTTGTGGCGCCGAGGTCGGTGGACCGCCTCGGTCACGACCGGGTCGGCGACAGGCATGGGATGCCTCTCTCGCACGCCTCGCTGCGTGCTCGATCTCCTGTCCGGGCGTGTGCACGTCCGGGTCGATGCAGAATCAGCGCGTGCAAGGACGCCGATCGCGAGGCCACCGACCGACCCAGTGCGCTGGGCGGTTCCGTTGCACGCGCGGCCTTCTTGTCAGTGGCATGACAGGAGGTCGGACACGATGTGGAGGTCGATACGCCGATGGATCGGGATGTGGCTGAGGTCGAAGGGCTGTCGGACCCCAATGTCTCGTCCACCGATGCCGTCGCTGCCCTGAGGCGCGTACTGGACAGCGAAGCATTCTCCAGGGCTCCGCGGTCGAGGGACTTCCTGGCATACGTTGCGGCCGAGACGTTGGCGGGCCGGGGCGCTCATTTGCACGAGCGCACGGTGGCTCGGTACGCGCTGAATCGAAGTGGCGACTTCGACGGGCAATCACACTCGGTGACCCGCGTTCGCGCCACGAGGGTGCGCCGTGCGCTCGAGGCCTACTACCGAGGAGAGGGAAGCCGAGACCCGGTGGTGCTGGCATTGCCCGTCGGATCGTACGTTCCCACGTTCACTCGTGCTGAGCTGTCGGAGCTCCCCCACCCAGGGCCCCATCCGACGGGTCCGCCCGCAGTAGCCGTTGTCTGGGTCGATGCTCTGGGTGACCCCAGCGGTGTGGCGGCCAGATTCGCCAACGCCCTGGTGCCCCGCATGGAGAAGTTTGACGGGCTGCGAGTGATTCTCGCCGCCCGCAAGCGCGCGGAGGACGCCCGCGTCCTGGGAACTCAGCTGGGCGCGAAGTTTCTCCTCACGTGCAGCGTGGCTGGTTCTGCGGAGGCAGCTACCGTTCTGACGCAGCTGCTCGACGGTGAAGACGGACGGCTCCTGTGGTCCGACCGTGTCGAGGTTGAACCATCTGAAGACCAGGCACTGGCAGTCGAGACGTGGACGGTGAGAGCCGCCGCGCTGGTGGGTGACTACGCAGGTTTGATCGCGCGCCAGCTGCAGGTCGCGGGCGACGTGACAACCGGCGGCCAGCGGGCACGAGTGGCCCTCTACCGTTACGTCACCGTCGGTAGCGAGGAGGCGCTTGCTGCGGCCCGGGCAGAACTGTCAGCAGTTGTCGCGGACCGTCCGCATGATCCCGAGCTCAACGCGATGTTTGCCTTCGCGGTGGGCTCTGAACTTGTCTATCGGGACGATCTGGATGCGCGTACCGACAGTGTTCTGGTGGAGACGCACGCGGCAAGAGCCCTCACTGCTGACCCCCGCTCAGCAGTAGCCCACCTCGCACTGTCCTTTCTCGCCATCCGCCGGCGGGATTGGGAGACGTGCGCGAGGGAGGCAAGGACCGCGGCGGAGCTATCGCCTGACCATCCTTCGCTTCTCTTCAGTGCAGGAGGCGCTCTGATGAATGCCGGCGACTGGGCCCTGGGCGCGCGATTGACGCGTCGCTCCTTCGACCTGAACCCTTTCCACCCGACGTATCAACACGCGAACCTGGCGTTCGAGTGCCTGCTGAAGGGCGACCTTGCGGGGGCGCTGGGGGAGGCCAGCATCGTCGACGAGGGTGGCCGGGTCTGGGGACCGTTCTGCCGGGCCGTTGCTCTGTGCGGGTTGGGTCATCCCGAGCAGTCGCGAGCGGAGTTCCGCGAGGCCCTGCGCATCGAGCCTGGGCTCTCGACGGAGCCTGAGCGGCTGTTCGATGGCATCAACCTGACCGCGGACCAATTGAATACCCTTCTGGACCTCATGGCGCCCCTGTTGGCGGACGGCGGTGGCGATGGCTGACATGGCGCTTGCGATCATGGTCCCGGCGGACGGCGTCTCGAAGCACGCGACGAGGCGGGCTGATGACGCTCGTCGCGAACCTGGCCAGCCGATTCAGGCAGCCAATGGGTGGATCGGATGACGGGAATCGAATCCGCATGCTGAGCTTGAGGAGTGTGAGAGCACAGCGGGCGACGCCTTCAGGAGGTCGGCGTAGCCAACGTCCTGATCGTCTGGAGCAGAGCCCAGCAGACACGGCTCAGGGGTGCGGTGCCGCTGGTGGGCCGCGCGGCGAATCGATGCGGACTGTCATGCCGATGAGCGCATAGGGAACACCCGAGGATGGGGGCGACCCGGTGAGCACCGTGCCGCCCGGAACCGCTCGATTCGTCAACCCCGCGTCAGCGGCCGACGGGCAGTTTCCCCTGTACTAGCACGCTCATTCCGCGATCCGTGTCGTCCCAGTAGCCGATCGGCTTACGGTCACGCACTGTGGCGCTCGGCACGCCAGGCCCCGCTCGCCTCGGGGCGCTGACTGTCAGCCGGCGATGGCTGGCAACAGCACGAACGACTCCACGTGTCGCGGACGAACCACGCGGAAGTGTCGATGATCAAGCGTGGCGATCTCCTCCACGCCCAACCGCTCGGCAAGTGCGATCACCGACGCGTCGGTGGTGCCCAGCGGGAGGTCGTCGTACCGCGACACCAGTTCGGCAATGCGAGCGACGTCAGGCTGGGTGAGGTTGACGAGTTCGAAGCCGCCGGCCGCCACGGACTCGAGGAAGGCGGCCTCGGCGAAGGCCCCGACCTTAGCCTCGAGCATGTATCCGACTTCGGCGAGAACTGTTGGCGGTAGGAGGAGGCGCCGGCCAGCGAGTCGAAGCCCGGTGAACAGCTCGACGCAGGCATGATGGTCGGCGTCCCTGCGGTCGGCCGCGGCAAAGATCGGGCCCGTGTCGCAGATGATCACGAGCGTCCGGCGCCGAATCCCTCAGCAAGGATCTCGTCGACGCGCCGCGCGTTGTCGGTGCGGCCATCCTTGGACTCGCCGATGCCGAAGAACCTCGGCGGCCATTCCGCCTCCGGAGTCTTCGAGGTCAGCCGGCGCACGTCCGCGAGTACGACCTCGACCTGATCGTCGGGCAGGCCCTCGATCAGGTGGATCAACTCGTCGCGGTTCGCGGTCACGGGAGCAGTCTAGGGGCCTCGGCGGCAGCGGGCACGGACGAACGACCGTCGTCCCCATGAGCCCGGAACGAGGCGAGGGCGCGCTCCCGCTGCTCGGGGCTGAGGACGCCAGCGAACGGTGAGTTCTGCCGCAGGTCCTCGGCCTCCTCGCTCGAACCGGTGAGGCTCTCGACGATGGCCTCAACGCCGTCGTCGAGGATCTCGCTCCACCGGTCCAGCGCCTCCTGGATCGGCGGGCGGCCGGCGTGGACGTCGCGCCAACGCTCGATGTTGCCCCGCGCGATGGCGATGACCCGGTCCGGGTCGAGCATCAGCTCGCCGACCACCACCCGGTTCAGCCAGCGCGAGCGCTCCTTCTCCCGACGCGGCTCCCCCGCGGCCGTCGAGCGGAGCTCGAGGTGCAGCTCTGCGCCGAGCCCGTCGAGGATCCGCTGGAGGGTGGCGACGCTGGGCTGGGTCTCACCGGACTCGATGCGCGAGAGCATCGACTGCGGGATTCCGCAGGACCGCGCGGCCGCGCGCTGACTCAGGCCGAGGCGGTTGCGCCGCTCTCGCACCAGGTCACCCACGGTCGTCCTCCTGCCCATGCGACCATGATATGCAATCAGGCATCGCACTGCATCTGGCTTTGCCAAGGCTTCGCCCGAGCCGGCCACCGGTCACCATCGGGCACCTCGCTTGCCGCGGATCGCCTCATTGAGCGCCGCGAGCGCCCTGACCGCCGGTTGCCACCGATTGTCGTGGGAGAGCATGTCCGCCCGCGCCAGTGCGGCGAGCGCGGTCAGCACGTTGGCGGCAGCGCGGGGCGAGTTGATCACCCGATGCACGCACTCGCCGATGTCGTGGCCCTGGTCGACCACGCGCTCGACGACCTTCACCTGGACGGCACCGGGTCGCTTAGCGCGTCGGTCCTCGTACGCCGCCTGCCGGCAGGCGGGCGTGCAGTAGACGCGCGGGCGGCCGGTCGCTGCCGCCGTGGGCAGCGGGCCGCCGCAGCGTTGGCAGACCTCGATCGGGGCTCTGGTGCGTGCGGTTCTCACGCCGATCAGGTGCGCGGCAGACCCCGTGTTGCGTCACCGACGAAACGACCGCCCCGCGATCTGCCAGTCGTGTGGCGTTGTCGTGGTGGTTGGTCGTGTCGTCGTGGCTGGGGCGGGTGGGCTGGTCGCTGCCTGGTCGTCCGGGTGCGTGGAGGTCTTGATGGCGTTGCCCTGGGACTGGACCTGATGTGTCGAGTCGTTGCGGATTCCAGTTCTCGCAGGTCGTCGCGGTGGGGGCGATTCGCCACCACCGCGAGGTCGACCTGAAATGGGCGTGAATCGCCATCGCCGCAGGTCGCTCTGGTCCCGTTGAATCACCGGGACCGTGGACTGTCGTCGGCGTCGTCCTCGTCGTCGACCGCGTCGAGCACCGCCGACTCCCCCGCCGGCGGCCGCATCGCCAGCAACGCGGCGTCGGGCGCGACCGGACGCAGGGTGCGCTCGAGGTGGGCGGCGGGCGTGGTGTCGATGGTGCGGTCGCGCTCGATGTAGTGGCCCTCGGTGATCACGGTGGAGGTGTGGCCGAGGAAGGTGGCCGCGGCGTCGGTACCCATGCCGCGGGCGATCACGGTGGCGCCGGTGCGGCGGTACCAGCGCAGGCTGATCCCCGAGTCGGCCAGGCCGGCGAGGCCGAGGAACTCCCGGAACGTGCGGCGCACGTTGTGCGGGCTGAGCGGACCGCCGGTGCGGTTGGCGAAGATCGTCCGCTCCTGCTCCCCCGGCCCGAGCGGCGCGAGCCGGCGGCGCAGCACCTCGGCGGCGAACTCGGGCACCGGGATCCGGCGGATCGACGCGTCGGTCTTGGGCCGGCCCTGGCGGTGGGCGCCGGCGCCCTTGCCCTGGACGACGGTGCCGGTGACTGCGGCGACCATCCCGCCGGGTCCGTCGGTGAGGTCGCAGGGCCGCAGCGCCAGCACCTCGCCGGGGCGCATCGCGGTGCCGAGGAGCACCTCGATGATGTCGCGGACCTGGCCGTCGGGCTTGGGGCCCGGCAGGCCGGGCTCGGTGCGCCAGCGGGCGGCGGCGTCGCGGATGGCGGCGATCTGGGCGAGGGTGAGCGCCCGCGGGGTGGCCTTGGACTGGCGCAGCTGCGAGGTGCCCTCGACCGGGTTGCGGCCGATCGCGTCGTGGCGCAGGGCGTAGCCGAACAACATGTTGAGCAGCGTCCGCGACTGGCGTGCGGTGGACGGCGAGACCTTGGTCAGTCGGGTCAGGAACCACTCGACGCGGCCGGTGGTCACCTCGGCGAGCGTGTAGTGCTCGAACGCGGGTCGGACGTGCAGCCGCAGCGTGGATCGGTAGCCCTCCTTGGTGTTGTCGGCGAGGTCCCTGAGCTCGAGGTCGGCCAGCCAGAGGTCGGCCAGGACCGGGAACGGGGACGTGGGCCGCAGGACGCCGCCGCTGGGCAGCTGCGGGCGCTCGCGGATCCGTTCCAACAGGCGGGTGCGAGCGGCAGCCGCGGTCGCGCCGGTGGCGCGGACCTGGCGCAACCGGCCGTCGAGGTCGCGAACCCGGGCCTCGGCCACCACCCGATCCCCGGTACGACGGGTGTTGATGGTCCCGTGGATCCCGATCGGCGTCCGGGGCCTGCCGCCGCTCATCGCGGTTCCCGTGGGTGCCGGGCGTCATCGTCGGCCTCGAGCCGACTCAGCCACGCCTCGACCTCACAGAGCCGGAACCGGAGCTCGCGGCCGACCCGGAAGCCGCGCGGGCCGCGGCCCTGGCTGCGCAGGTCGTACAGCGTCTGGATCGGGACCCCGAGCCGGGCGGCGAGCTGGGAGGTGGTGAGGACCGGGTCGAGCGCCGGCGCCTCGACGTGAGCGACGGGTTCGGCGGGCGCAGCGGCGGGCGTGCGGTCGGCGTACGGGTTCAGGTTGAAGAGCTGCATGCCGCACAGGTGCGCCAGCGTCGCCGAGGCGCGGCGAGATACCCCAGGGGTACCACCAGAACGGGCCCGAAAACGACGAAGACCGCCCGTAGGCGGCCTTCTGTGCACCGAGTAAGTGCTGAGTTTCTGCTGAGTCGCCATGCGCTTCCCCTGTTCCCAGGATCCGCGCATGGCCACTGCCAGCGGGTTTGGTGGAGCTGAGGGGATTCGAACCCCTGACCTTCTCATTGCGAACGAGACGCGCTACCAACTGCGCCACAGCCCCTTGAGCGAGAGGAACGTTAGCACCCGCCCGCTGCCCCCACCGAATCGGGAGGGGGGTCAGGACCCCATCGCGCGGCGCTCGGTCTCGGCCTCGCCGCCGGTCGCGCGGGGGGCCCGGGAGGCGCGGTCCTGCGCCTCGGCCTCGCGGGCCAGCAGGGAGTCCTCCTCCTTGCGGCCCGAGGTCCACACGCCGGTGGAGTCGAGGTCGATGGTGCGCACGGTGCGGCCGACGGTGGCCTTGCCGACGTAGGTGGGCAGCGTCATCGGGACCGGCTGCCAGGTGCCCTCCGGGGCGGCGTCGGCCTCGGCGACGACGGCGATCTCGCCGGTCGGGTCGCGCTCGACCTCGGCGGCGGCCTCCGGCTCCTCCCCGACGCGCTCGGCGTCGAGCGCCGCGGCGAGGGCGGCCCCGCGGGTGGCGGGGTGGATGGCGCGCGTGCGGCGGATGGCCCGCTCCCGGCGCACCATCACGCGGCAGAGCACCAGCCAGGCGACCACCACCACGGACGGCGCGGCGACCCACGGCCAGGCGACGACCTCGGCGACGGCCAGGCCGATCACGATGGCGACCGCGGTGAGCAGTACGGCGAGCACGCGGCGACGGCGCCGGGCGGCGCGGCGGGCAGCCGCGCGCTGCGGTGCGGTGCGGACGGCCTTGGCCAGCTCGGCCGCGGCCACCTTGAGCTCGACCTCGACGCGCTCGACCTCGAGCTCCGCCTCGATCAGCTCGACCTCGGCGGGCGCCACCTGCTCGGCGACCTCCTCGGCCACCCGCTCCACGACCTCCTCGGCCACGGCCTCCAGGTCCGTCGTACCGGCCTCGTCGACGTCGGACGAGCCGGCATCGGGCCTGCCCGGCGCGACCAGCGCGGTCGCTCGGGCGGAGACGGCGTCGCGCCGGGCCAGGACCCGGACGCGGTCGGAGACCTGGTCGACCGTGCGGCTGGCGTCGTCCTCCTCGTGGTGGCGCAGTGCTTTCGGTACCAGGTAGACGGCCCAGGCCACCGCGACGGCGACGAAGATCAGTGCGCTCACACGGAGAGGTTAGGTTCGGTAGCGCAGAACTGAACGCATGTCTACGGGCGTGTCACAGATTGAGTGTTGTGACTCGTGAGGTTTAACCCTCGGACGACGCCGAGACGTCCCCTCCGGCGGACTCGAGCCGGGCGAGCACGCCGGTCGGGACCTCCTCCTTGGTGATCGCGAAGATCCGGTGGTCGCGCCACTCGCCGTCGATGTGCAGGAACCGCGGCGCGTAGCCCACCTCCCGGATCCCCAGCTTCTCCACGACCCGCAGCGAGTTGCTGTTCTCGGGCCGGATGCAGACCTCGATCCGATGCAGGCCGACCGTGGTGAAGCAGTGGTCGATCGCCATCGCCACCGCGCGAGGCATCACCCCGCGCCCCGCGAACCGCTGGTCGATCCAGTACCCGACGGAGGCGAACTGGGCCGATCCGCGGACGATGTTGTTCACGCTGACCTGGCCGGCGAACGAGCCGTCCACCTCGATCACGAACGGCAGGCTGGTGCCGCGCTTGGCCGAGACGCGCAGCCGGCGCACCAGCCCCCGGAACGACGTCGGCCGGGCGTCCCCGCCGGGCGGCACCGTCGCGTCCCACGGCGTCAGCCAGGCGGCGTTGCGCTGCCGCGCCGACCGCCACGCGGTCGCGTCCGAGGCCCGGATCGGGCGCAGCGTCACCACCGGATCGGTGCCGGACGTGAGCCGGTTCGGCCAGGCCTGCCCCGGCACCTGGGTGGTCATCCGGCCGACTCCCCCGGACCGGGCCCACCCGTTCAGTGGTCGCTCCCGACGATCTGCTCGGCGGCGTGCACCAGCACCGGCGCGAGCACCGCGAGCGCGTCCTTGACCCCACCGCGGGAGCCGGGGAGGTTCACCACCAGGCACTGACCGGCGACGCCGGCCACGCCCCGGGACAGGGCGGCGGTCGACACCCCCTTGGCGACCCCGGCCGCACGGATCGCCTCGGCCAGGCCGGGCACCTCACGGTCCAGCAGCGGTCGGGTCACCTCCGGCGTACGGTCGGTCGGGGTGAGCCCGGTGCCGCCGGTGGTCAGCACCACCCGGGCGCCCGCGGCCACCTCCGCGGCGATCGCCGCACCGACCGCCTCACCGTCCGGTCGTACGACGGGAGGCCCGACCTCGAACCCGAGGTCGGCGAGCGCGGCGACGATGAGCGGGCCGGTCGTGTCCTCGTAGACGCCGGCCGCCGCTCGGTTGGAGGCCACCACCACGCCGGCGCGCAGCGCCCCGGCGGTCACGGGACGGGCGGCAGGGGCGGCAGGCTCAGCCACGGGACCAGTCCCCGGACTTGCCCCCGGTCTTGGTCTCCACGCGCACGTCGGTGATGGTCGCGGCCTTGTCGACGGCCTTGACCATGTCGACGACGGTCAGCGCGGCGACGGTGACCGCGGTCAGCGCCTCCATCTCGACCCCGGTGCGGTCGGTGGTGCGCACCCGGGCGCTGATCTCGACGGCGTCGTCGGCGACGGTCAGGTCGACCTGTGCGCCGGAGATCGCCAACGGGTGGCACAGCGGCACCAGGTCGGGGGTCCGCTTCGCGCCCATGATCCCGGCGATCCGGGCCACCCCGAGCGCGTCGCCCTTGGGCACGCCCTCGCCCCGCAGCAGCGCCACCACCTCGGGGGTGACCAGGACCCGCCCGCTGGCGGTGGCGGTCCGCGCCGTCACGTCCTTCTCGGAGACGTCGACCATCCGGGCGGCACCGGTGGCGTCCACGTGGGTCAACCGCTGCTCGGTCATGGCCTCAGCTCCGTCCTTGGCTACCTCGCCCGCGCTCGCGCACTGCCGGCTCCGGCCGGGGCGATCGCCCCGATCTTCGCACCCGCGGGCAGGTCCTCGCTGCCGGGTGGCACCACCAGGATCAGGTCGGCCGCGGCCACCAGTCGCTGGGAGTGGCCCGCGTGGCCCGGCAGCACCTCGGCACGGCCGTCGCCGTCGTACCGCCCCGGGAGCAGGAGCGTCCGGTCCCGCGAGCGCCGCACCGGCGCGGCCACCTCGACCTGAACCTCCACCGTCGCCGCGCCACCGGCGAGCAGCCCGAGCACCGGTCGCACGAAGCACTGGAACGCCAGGTAGGTGGCGGCCGGCGTGCCCGGCAGCGCGATCACCGGGACGCGGCGACCACCGTCGCCGGTGTCGACGACCAGCGCGCCCGCTCCTTGAGGGCGGCCCGGCCTCACCGCGACCGGGCCGAACCAGAAGCCGTCCCGCCCGGCCAGCGCCGCCTTGACCACGTCCCGGTCGCCGGCGGAGATGCCGCCGGTGGTGATCAGCAGGTCGACGTCGCGGACCGCCTGGTCCAGGCGCACCAGGAAGTCCCCGGGGTCGTCGCCGGCGGGGCCCACGGCGTGGGCCTGCGCGCCCAGCGCGCGGAGCTCGGCGACCAGGGTCACCGCGGTGCTGTCGTGGACCGCGCCGGCGGCCAGGTGGTCGGGGTCGGCGCCGGCCCCGACCAGCTCGGTCCCGGTGGTCAGCACCGCCACCCGGGGCGCCGGGTGGACCAGGACCGATCCGGTGCCGGTGGCGGCGATGAGGCCCGCGGTCCGCGGATCGAGCACCGCGCCCGCCGCAGCGACCAGCACCCCGGCCGCGACGTCCTCGCCGGCCCGGCGGATGTTGGCGCCGACCGGCACGGGGCGGTCGACCCGCACGGTGGGGACGCCGGCCGTCCCCGAGGCGTCCTGCGTCCACTCGAACGGGACCACGGCATCCGCGGCGGTCGGCATCGGCGCACCGGTCATGATCCGGATCGCGGTGCCCGCTGCGAGGAACTCCGGACCGGGCAGCCCGGCTCCGCTGGTGCCCACCACCGGCAGGCCAGCATCCGTTCCGGCCCCTGCCCCGAGGTCCGCGGCGCGCACCGCGAAGCCGTCCATCGCGGCGTGGTCGAAGCGGGGCAGCGCGACCCGGGCGTGCACGGGCTCGGCCAGCACACGGCCGACCGCGTCGGCCACGGGCAGCGCGACGGGCGTCAGCGGCGCCAGGTCACGGCAGAGCGCGGCCCGGTGCTCGTCGACGGACCGGATCCGCCCCGGGTCACTCACCCCTGCGAGCCGCCGAGCACCTCGCCGGCCGGCACCCGCTGGGCGCCCTTGCCACTCAGCTCGACGTCGCCCATCACCTGGACGCCGTGACCGAAGGTGTAGTCACCCTGGATGCGGAACGACGACGCCTTCTGCAGGGACGGCGCACCCTCGGGGAAGCGCTGGTCGAAGTCGCCGACCAGCTTGTAGTAGCCGGAGTCGAGATCGATGAACGGCACGTCCGACGCCACCTGGGTGAGCGCGAAGTCCGCCCCGATCTCGTAGACGTCCGAGCGCAGCACCAGCAGGTCGTTGGTGGTCTTCACCGGGATGAAGCGGTCGCGCCCCACCTCGATCAGGCGAGCGCCGTCGAAGACCTCGATCGCCGCGCCCATCGCGGTCTCGATCTGGACCACCTCGGGAGTCGAGGGGTCGGTGGGGTCGAGGTGCTTGACGTTGCGGATCAGCGGCAGGCCGAGGATCCCGTCGCGCTGGTCGAGCGTCGCCTTCATGGCGTGCAGGTCGAACCAGAGGTTGTTGGTCGAGGTGAACTGGTGCCGGTCCAGGTCGGCCAGCGCCGCCTGGTCCTCGGGCAGGGTCTGCGCGGTCTCGCGGAGCACGATCCGGCCGTCGGCCTTGCGGCGGGCGAAGTGGCCGCCCTTGCGGTCGCTGGCGGTACGCCGGACCGCCTCGATCGCGAACGGCGCGCCGCTCTGCGCGAACCAGCCGGCGACCCGGGCGTCCGGGACGGCGCCGAGGTTGTCGGAGTTGGAGACGAAGACGTAGCGGTACCCCTGCTCGATCAGCAGGTCCAGGGTGCCCGACCCGCGCAGCGCGGTGTAGATGTCACCGTGGCCCGGCGGGCACCACTCCAGGTCCGGATCCGCCGGATAGCTGGCCGGGGTCAGCCCCTTGAGCAGCAGCTTGGGCTCCTTGTTCTGCAGGAACTCCAGCGGCAGCCCGGGGACCTCCAGGTCCTCGTAGCGCGCGAGCGCGTGCAGGGTGTCGGAGGAGGTGCGGAAGGAGTTCATCAGCAGCAGCGGCAGCCGTGCGCCGTACTCCTTGCGCAGGCCGAGCACCTGGCGGGCGATGATGTCGAGGAAGGAGAGCCCACGACGCACGCAGAGCAGCGACTTGGCCCGGTCCATGCCCATCGAGGTACCCAGGCCGCCGTTGAGCTTGATCACGACGGTCTTCTGGATCGCGGCGGCGGCGACGTCATCCGGCACCTCGACGTCGGCGAGCCGCTCCATGTCGATCGGCTCGATGCTCGACTCGGGGATCATCCCCGTCTCGCCGTGTTCGAGCAGCCGGTAGTAGTGCGCGAAGGTCTCGATGGCGATCTCCTCAACCCCGGCGTCCCTCATCTTCGCCCGGGCCTGGTCCAAACCTGCGCTACCCATACCTCGATCGTAGGCTCGAAAGGTGCCGAGGCCACATTCGATGCCAGAACCGACGGATCAATCTGACCCGACCTCCCCAATTCAGGGGCCGGCACCCGAGGTCGCCGAGCGGCTGCGGGCGGCGAAGTCGGCGCTGCGCGCCGCGATCCTCGACCGACGGCGGGCGGCTCCCACCCAGCGGGACGGGGCGGCCATCGCCGACGCCGCCCTGGCCTCACCCGCGGTCCGCGACGCGGCCGCCATCGCCTGCTACGTCGCGACCGCGGGCGAGCCCGACACCGGTCCGCTGCTGGACCGCCTGCGGGCCGCCGGGTGCCGGGTGCTGCTCCCGGTGCTGCTGCCCGACAACGACCTCGACTGGGGCGTCTACGAGGGCGCCGACGCCCTGCGGCCCGGACGGTTCGAGCTGCTCGAGCCCGCCGGTCCGCGGCTCGGACCGGACGCGATCGCGGCCGTGGACGCGGTGCTGGTGCCGGGCCTGGCGGTCTCCGCGGACGGCCACCGCCTCGGCCGCGGCGGCGGCTCCTACGACCGGGCGCTGACCCGGCTCCCCGCGGGCGCCTTCACGGCGGTGGTGCTGCGCCGCGACGAGGTCGGCCTGGACGTCCCGGTGGAGCCGCACGACCGGCCGGTGCGGGCCGCGATCACGCCGGACGGCGTGCGGCTGTTCCCGACCGCCGACCGCTGACCGGGCCGACCGGAGTCCACGGAGGGGCCGTCGTTGTGCCCTCCCTGGGGTCGGTGCCCTAGGATTGGCAGTCGAAAGTCGCGAGTGCTAACTCCTCCGCCTGATCGTTCTCCCCGGGAGTCGTCCATGCCCACCTACCAGTACCGCTGCTCCGAGTGCGGCCACTTCTTCGAGCAGGTCCAGAGCTTCTCCGACGACGCGCTCACCGAGTGCCCCGAGTGCCAGGGCCTGCTGCGCAAGGTGTTCAACGCGGTCGGCGTGGTGTTCAAGGGATCCGGCTTCTACAAGACCGACAGCCGCAGCGGCGCCAACACCAGCGCCAGCACCTCCGCGGCCGCCTCCTCCAGCACCTCGGGCTCCTCCGGCAGCGACTCGTCCAGCACCGCGGGCTCGTCCTCGAGCTCCTCGTCCAGCTCGTCCGGCTCGTCCGGCTCCTCCACGGGCACCGCCGCGGCCAGCCCGGCGTCCTGACCCTCCCGGGGGCCCGGCCCCCTGTGGACGGGACGTCGCAGCCCTTCGGGTGACGGCGACGGCGACCTAGCGTCGCGCCATGCCTCCGCAGATCGCCCCGTCCACCCCGCTGCGCCGGGTCGCCGACGCCGCGCACGCCGTCCGGCGGTCGGTACGTCGCCGGCGGCGCCCGCTGGCCGCGCTCTGCGCCGCGCTCGCGGTCGCCGCGCTGCTCGGCGCGCTGCGGCCGCCGACCCCGGCGACCGAGCGGGTGCCGGTCGCGGCCCGCGACCTGCCCGCCGGCACCACGCTGGCGCCCGGGGACCTGACCACCGCACTGCTGCCGCCGGACGCGGTGCCGCGCGGCACCCTGCCCGACCCGACCGGCGCGGTGCTCGCGGCGCCGCTGCGCCAGGGCGAGCCGGTCACGGACGCACGGGTCGTCGGACCGGGGCTGGGCGCGGGCGAGAGCGACCGGGTCGTCGTACCGCTGCGGCTCTCGGACGGCGACCAGGCGGTCCTGCTGTCGGCCGGCGACCGGATCGACGTGCTCGCCACCGACCCCGCCGACGGCGGCACGGAGCTGGTCGCGGCGGACGTCACGGTCCTCGCGGTGCCCCCGGCCGCGGCGTCCGGCGGGTCGACCACGGCCGGCGTGCTGGGCGGGCGCCTGGTGGTGGTCGCGGTCCCCGCGTCGGCGGTCACCGGGGTGACCGCGGCGGGGGTGCTGTCCTTCGTGACATACGCGTGGAGCGCTCGTTAGGTTCTTCGGCACGCGGCGCCCGCCGTTTCCGTCCTCTCACCCCGGGGAGAACACCCAGATGAGTGGTTTCAAGAACTTCCTGCTCCGCGGCAACCTCGTCGAGATCGCGGTCGGCCTGATCATGGCCGCCTCGTTCGGCGCGGTCGTCACCGCCTTCACCGACATGCTGATGGGCTTCATCGGCAAGATCGGCGGCCAGCCCAACTTCAACAACGTCACCGTCGCGGACGTCAACGTCGGCATCTTCATCACCGCCGTCGTCTCGTTCGTGATCCTGGCGGCGGTCGTCTACTTCCTGATCGTCACGCCCTACGTGCACGCCAAGGAGAGGTTCTTCCCCGAGGAGTCCGACCCCGAGGCACCGTCGGAGGTCGCCCTGCTCACCGAGATCCGGGACGCGCTGGTCAACCGCTGAGCCGCTGCTCCCCGCGGTCGCTCACTGACCGTGGTGGGGCGGCACCTGCGACTTGAGCCACCGCTCGGAGGCCGTCTCGCCCTTCGCCGTGCCCGAGGCGCCGCGCTCCCCCTCGTCGCGCTCGTCGCGGGTGGTGTCGGGCAGCGCGTCGCCGAAGATCTCGGCGAGGCGGCGCTTGCGCTGCCACTCCGTCTCGCCGCCCCGATCGGTGCCCATGCCGTCGACCCTACGCGCCGAGGTGGCTCAGGTGCACAGCCCGGCCGCGGCCCGCGCCTCGTCGGAGAGGCCGCCCTCGGCCTTGTTGCCGGTGCCGCCGCCCGGCCGGCCGGACGCGCTGGGCGAGCTGCCTGCGCTGGCCGTCGGCGAGCCGCTGTCGGTCGGGGTCGCGTCGGCGCTGGGGCCGGCGGTCTCCGAGGCCGTGGCGGAGGAGCCCTCCGGGTCGTCGGCCGCGCTGATCGACTGGTCGACGAACTCCCGGGTGAGCGGCTTGTCGTTGATCACCAGCTGCCAGAGCTTGTCGACCTCGGGGGTCCACTCGACCCGGCCCGGCTGGGCCGTGGAGTAGACCCACGGGGTGGTGACGAACTTGACGTTGGACGGGCCGATCCCGGCGAAGCTGCCGGCCAGGTCGACCAGCTCACCGAGGCTGTCGAAGTCGGTCTGGATGGAGTCGGTCAGGGCGTTCATGAACGAGACCATCCGGTCCGGGCGGGCCAGGGTCCCGCCGGAGAGCACCTTGTTCATCATCGCCGCCATGAAGGCCTGCTGGCGCTTGATCCGCTCCGGGTCGGTGCCGCTGCCGATGTGGCGCACCCGCACGTAGCTGAGCGCCTCGTCGCCCTTGATCTCCCGCGTGCCGGCCTTGAGCACGATGCCGTGCTCCTCGTCGTTGATGTCCTCGGGGATGCAGACCTCGACGCCGTCCAGGGCGTTGACCATGTCCTTGAAGCCGCCGAAGTCGATCACCACGTAGTCGTCGACCCGCACCCCGGAGACCTGCTCGAGCTGCTGCACGGTGCAGGCCGGCCCGCCGACGGCGTACGCCTCGTTCCACATCACGCTGGTCGCGGCCGGGATGGAGGTGCCGTCCTCGCGGTAGCACTCGGGGCGGTCGACGAGCGTGTCGCGCGGGATCGAGATCCCGTAGGCGAAGGACCGGTCGGCCGAGAGGTGGACCAGGATCGTGGTGTCGGAGAGGCCGCCGCCGGATTCGCCGTCGATCTTGTTGCCCGCACCCTCGCGGGTGTCGGAGCCCATCACCAGGATGTTCAGCGGCTCCTGCGGGCCCTCCACCTCGACCTTGTCGGGGCGGTTCTTCAGCTGGCCCGCGATCTCCTTGTGCTCGATGTTGGAGTTCCAGTGGTTGTAGATCACCGCCACCGAGACGCCGGTGGTCAGCGCCAGCGTGAGCAGCGTGGCGGTGATGACCTTCGCCACCGTGTGCCCGGGCACCACCCGGCGCCGCTTGCCGCGGCGCGCGGACCGGCCGACCCTGCGCACGCTCCCGTCGCCGGGAGGCGGCGTGTTCTGCTCGGTCATCGTTCACCTGGTCGTGCGGGCCCGCGGGCGTGGTCTGCGCGGCTGCGGGGCCAGCTGCGTCGGCGCGACGCGCCAGGATTACGGTACGGCGTCCGGACAAGGCCCCGGTCAAGCGCCCCCCTCGCCGCCCGACGCGCCCATCCTCCCCCACCGCTTCGTCGTCCGTGGAGCCGACCTGAGAAGATGCAGCCGAGCCCCCGTAGCTCAGTGGATAGAGCAGCCGCCTCCTAAGCGAAAGGTCGTAGGTTCGACTCCTACCGGGGGCACCACCGCGACCCCGGCCGTGCCGGGACCGTTCACTCCAGCGCGCTGAACGCCTCGACCCGCTCCCGGGGCCCCGAGACGATGATCTCGTCGCCGGGCCGCAGCACCGTCTCGCCGGTGGCGTAGGTGAACTCCTGGCCGCGCGCCTTCACGCCGACCACGGTCACGCCGTACGACGCCCGCACGCCGAAGCCGGCGAGGCTGCGGCCATGGAGGAACCGGGGCGCCGTGGTGCGCACGAACGCGTAGCCGTCGTCGAACTCGATGTAGTCCATCATCCGGCCGAGCACGAGGTGCGCCACCCGGCGCCCCATGTCGTGCTCGGGGCGGACCACGTGGTGCACGCCGATCTGGCTGAGGATCCGGGCATGGGCCTTGCTGATCGCCTTCGCCCAGACGTCGGGGACGCCCAGCCCCAGCACCACCGAGGCGGCGAGGATGCTCGCCTCGAGGTCGGTGCCGACGCCGATCACGACCCGGTCGAACTCGCCGACCGAGAGCTGGCGCATCGCCTCCTCGTCGGTGGCGTCGGCCTCCACCACGTGCGTGACGCGGCCCGCCAGCGCCTGCACCAGGCGCGGGTCGGAGTCGATCGCGAGGACCTCGGTGCCGTTCTGCATCAGCTCCAGCGCCAGCGAGCGGCCGAACCGCCCGAGGCCGATCACCACGACGGCGTCGTCGCGCTTCCTGCCCAATGACCTAGCCAATGATCGGACGTCCTTCCGGGAGTCGGTGCAGCCTGCGGCGGTCGCGGAGCGCGAGCGCGGAGACCAGGGTGACCGGGCCGAGCCGGCCCACGAACATGAGGACCACCAGCACCAGCTGCGCCGGGGTGGACAGCTGGGCGGTGATCCCGGTGGAGAGCCCGACGGTGGCGAACGCCGAGACGGCCTCGAAGAGCACGTCGCGGGTGCCGAGGTCGGAGAGCTCGAGCAGCGCGAGGGTCGCCATCGCCACGGCACCGACGGCCAGCAGGGCCACGCTGAGCGCCTGGCGGATCGCGCGGTCGTCGACCCGGCGGTCGAACGCCTCCACGTTCTGCTCGCCCCGCACCTCGGCGTAGATGACGAAGAAGAGCAGCACGAAGGTGGTCACCTTGATCCCGCCCGCGGTGCCGGCGGAGCCGCCGCCGATGAACATCAGGATCTCGGTGACCAGCAGCGTGGCGTCGCGTGCGCCGCCGTAGTCGATGCTGTTGAAGCCCGCGGTGCGGGGCATCACCGAGTGGAAGAACCCGGCCAGCACCCGACCGGGCGGGTCCAGGGAGCCCAGCGTCGCCGGGTTGGACCACTCGTTCGCGGTCACGAAGACCATGCCGGCCACCAGCAGCAGCGCACTGGCCGAGAGCGTCATCCGGGTGTGCATGCTCCAGGACCGGGGGCGGTGGTAGCGCCGGGCCAGCTCCACCCAGACCGGGAAGCCGAGGCCGCCGGCGATCACCGCGAACGCGATCGGCAGGCAGATCCAGGGGTCGGTGACGAAGCGGACCAGGCTGTCGCTGTACAGCGCGAACCCCGCGTTGTTGAACGCCGAGACCGCGTGGAAGACCCCGTGGTAGGTCGCCCGCCCCCAGGGCTCGTCGTACCCGAGCGCGAACCGGAGGGTCAGGGCGAGCGCCGTGACCGCCTCGAACACGACGCTGATGGCGATGACGCCGCGGAGCACCCGGCGCACCTCGCCCAGACCGGTCGCCTTGGTCTCGGTGGCCGCGGTCATCCGCGAGCGCAGGCCCAGTCGGCGGAAGATCAGCATCCCGAGCAGCGAGGCGAACGTCATGATGCCGAACCCGCCGACCTGGATCAGCCCGAGGATCACGCCCTCCCCGAAGCCGGACCAGTAGCTCGGGGTGTCGACCACGGTCAGCCCGGTGACGCACACGGCGCTGGTCGCGGTGAAGAGCGCGGTGGTCAGTCCGGCCGATCCGGTCGGCCCGGCCTTCGCTATCGGGAGCGCCAGCAGCAGGGTGCCGACCAGGACCGCGGCGGCGAACGCCAGCACGACCGCCTGGGCGGGGTGCCTCAGCTCCAGCCGCAGCAGGTGGCCGAGCGACGACCGGGCCGATCTCACGCACCGAGGCTAGTGCAGGTCAGGCCGGGTCTCGTCAGGGGCAGGTCTCGTCAGGGGCAGGTCTCGTCAGGGGCAGGTCACGACAGGTCGCGGGTCGCGACGGCCGCGCCGTACCCGCGCGGGACCCGTACGTCCTGGATCCGCCAGCCCTCGAGCAGCCGCACGGGCGCGCTGTCGGTGCCGAGGTAGTCGAGGTGCGGGTCGCGGCCCAAGCCGATCCCGACGCCCTTGAGGTAGGCCTCGGTGCGGGTCCAGGCACGGGTGAACCGGGCGACGGCCTCGTCGGGGTCCTCGGCCTTCTCCACCTCGGCCGCCTCGTCCGGGTGCAGCACGCCGGTCAGGCCGCTGAGGCCCCCGGCCGCCGGGTAGTGCTCGACGTCGACGCCGACCGGGCCGTGGGCGACGGCCAGCAGCACCATCCCCGGGGTGTGGGCCAGGGAGAACTCGACGCCGGCGTCCGCCGCGTCCTCCACCCGGGGCCGGCCGTGGGGCTCGCCGCAGCGCGGGCAGTCGTGGCGGTCCCAGACGACGTCACCGGGGTCGCGGTCGAGCACCGCGCCGACGATCCGGCGGGCCATCCCGTGGGCGATCTCGTAGGAGTGGCGCAGCTCGGCGCGGACGAAGGAGGAGGCCTGCGCACGCTCGGCGTCATCGAACCAACGGCGCGCCTGGTCCAGGTCCCCGGCGTCGACGGCGTCGGTGGCCAGCGCCCAGATCCGCAGCCCCCGACCGGCCTCCGCGGCGGCCACGGAGGCGTCCGGTACGTCGAGCAGCCCGTCGAGCTGGATCGGCTCGAGCGGCGCCGGGACCGGGCCGTCGATGGGCGGGAGCACTGCGTCAGGCATGGGCTCCACCCTGCCGCATCGTGACGTGCGCCACGTCGGCGGGGCGAAGATCGGTGGCCCCGAGGCCGCCGGGCTCGGCTCAGCCGACGAGCCGCGGGGTGCCGCAGTCCACGGTCGGGACCAGCCGCACGCTGCCGCCGCCGAACGTCGCGCCCATGGCGTTCAGGAGCGGCTGCAGGAGCCACTGGTCGATGCCGGAGGACAGCGCGTTGTAGACCTTGGTGATCGACTGGCCGACGAAGTCGGCGTAGGCGCTGCCGTAGATGCTGGAGATGTTCGACTGGTAGCCCATCGTCGGGAAGCCGAGGCCCTCGGGCTTGATCGAGATCTCGGGCGTGTAGTCGTTGCCCTTGATGTCGATGTAGGTGCTGAGCGTGGTGCGGTTGACCGCGCCGGTGGGGAACAGGTGGATCGTCCCCGTGGCGAGGGTGAAGAGGTTGCCGTAGAACTTGAAGTCCTTGGAGCCGGGGACGTCGGGGCTCTTCCCGATGTAGATGTCGATGTCGAACAGGCTGCTGTCCACGTCGAGGTAGACGCGCTTGGTGCCGTCGGGGAGGCAGGTCACGTTCTTGGTGACCACCTTCAGGTTGGCGGTGTCCACGGTGATCGAGATCGGCGCGGACAGGTAGTACCAGACGCCGAGGTACCAGAACGGGATGGTGGGCAGGGTCCCGGAGAGCAGGAACGTCATCTGCGAGCTGTTGGCGTTGCCGCTGCAGCTGATCACGGGCTTCTGGGCGATCGAGAGCTTCGTGGTGATGCCCATCGACTGGGGCCCGTCGGGCAGCGTCGGTGAGAGTCCGGACAGGTCGCTGTAGGCCAGCGAGTCGGTGCCGGTCGCCGAGACCAGCGCGGCCGAGACCAGGTCGGCGATGTTGATCGGCATGGTCAGCGCGGCGGTCTTGTCGACGCCGAAGTCGATCACGTCACCGAGCCGGACCCCGCCGGTCACCTTGGCCGGGTCGATCCCCGAGCGAAGGTTCGTCATCAGCGCCACCTGCGCGGCGGTGCCGTGGGCCTGCACGACCGAGGTGGCCGCCTGCAGGAAGACGTCGAGCGTGACGGTGGTGCTGGACAGCGCGGTGCCGCTCATGCCGGCGAGGTCCTGCGCGACGAGCGCGTCGAGTGCGTCCACGACGTCCCCGATCGGCGGGTTGAGGTCGAGCATCCCGGTCTCGGTGTCGAAGAACATGACGATGACGTCCTCGCCGGCGGGGGTCTTCATCAGCCCACCGAGCGCCTGGCCGAGCCAGGAGTTGCTGATGTTCCACTCCTTGACGTAGGAGCGGACGCGGACGCAGGCGCGCTTGGTGCTGGCGGCGATCCCGACCCGACGAGACTGTCCCTCGGCGACGCCGGTGATCCCGGAGAACGCGAACCCGACGTCGGCGCGGCCGGCGACCTTGATCGCGGTCGGCGTCTCGGTCGCGCCGGCGACCCGGTACTCGTTGGTGGTGGGGTCCTTGAGGACGAAGGTCCAGGAGAGCTCCGAGGGGGGCACCGCGCCGCCGACCATGTCCTTGTTCCGGTTGACGCTGGCGACCTTCTCGGCGTCGATCGCCGCGATCGCGGAGGCCGAGTAGCTGTTCGTGGCGCCGCCGGTCAGGCTGCGGGAGAGGTCCATGGCGACGATGTCGACCAGGCCCTGCAGGTCGGAGCGCAGGGCGCGCTGGGTACCGAGGTCGACAGTCATCGCCGCCGCGAGCAGCAGCACGCTGAGCAGGATGGCCACCATCACCGCCACGGCACCGCGCTCGTCCGCGCGGCGTCGTCGAATACGCAGTCGCCGAAGCATGTTCCCCCCGTTGCGGCGCGGCCCCGAACCCGCTCCGCCCAGTCCGGCCCCAGCCGCGACCGCCGTCGGCCGCCGGCCCCCACGAGGCCTCGTCGGATGCAGGCTAACGGAGCCCGGCCAGGCACATCACCAAAACTGGTGATGCTTTACCGGCATTCGCCGCGCGCTAGCCGATCAGCCGCGGTACGCCGCAGTCCACCCCGGGAGCGACCTGGACCGTGCCGCCGGCAGCGGACACTCCGAACGCCGCCATCAGCGGCGCCATCAGCCAGGTGTCGATCGACGCGACGAGCGGGTTGACGAGCCCGTCGAGGATCAGGTTGACGGTGGTCTGGAGGAGGTCGGTGACGTTCAGGATCCTCAGCAGCGTGCTGAGCGGCCCCAGGCCCCCGAGCAGGGCGAGGTCGTTGAACGCCAGGCCGACCGCCGGCAGGCCGACGCCGCGGGGCGCGATGTCGAGGACCGCCGAGTAGTCGTCGCGAGGGACGTCGAAGTCGTGCAGGACGACGGGGCGGTTCGCCACGGCACCGCTGGTCAGCGCGATCGTGCCGGAGATGACCTCGACCCCGTCCCACCGCGGGAGGCCGACGTCGAGGAGCGCGACCCGCATCTTCGGCGACGACGGCTCGCCGGCGCGCTGCCCGAGCCTGATGTCGATGCCGACCATCGCGCTCGTCACCGCCGTACTGACCCGGACGGCACCGGAGGGCAGGCAGGCGACGTCGCGGACGCTCGCCCGGGCGTCGCCGAGGGTGAGCCGCACGGTGATCGGGGTCCGCACCCGGATCAGTCCGCCGAGGTCGAGGTTCACGATGTCGCCGCGCAGCTCGATGACCCGCTGCGAGCTGCTGGCCGTCCCGTCACAGCTCAGCACCGGCCGCTGTCCGACGGTGAGCCGCGCCGTCATGTCGACGAGCCGACCGCCGCCGGCCCCGATCGGCAGCGGCAGCGTCACACCGCTCGGGAGGTCGATCACCCGGTTGCCGTTGGCCACGACCAGGGCACCGGTGAGCAGGTCGAAGACGTTCACGGTGACGTCGACCGCGGCCTCCGCGGCGGTGTCCAGCTCGAACAGCTCACCCAGCGTGATGTCGACGTGGGGCAGGTTCAGCTGGATCCCACCCCAGAGCTGACGGAGCAGGTCGAGCTCCGAGGTCAGCCCGGACTCGCGCTCGAGGACGTGCTGGGTGGCCAGCACCAGGTTGCCGACGCTGATCTGGGTGCCCAGGATCTCGTCGAACGACATCGCGTCCACGTCCACGGCGAGCAGCGGCCCGATCGCGTCGATCAGCTCGAACAACGAGATGTCCACCCCCACCAACCCGTTGTCGGGGTCGAGGAACGACGTGCCGACCTCCGTGCCGAGCAGGCCGCCGAGGACCGGGTCCAGCACCCAGGACTCCCCCGACCGGAACTCCTCGACGTACGAGCCGACCAGCAGGCAGGCGCGCCGAGTGGTCGACGCCACCGCGGACCGGACCGCGCCGGCGGCGTCCACCCCCGTGAACCCGTCGAACGCGAGGTCGATGCTCGCGGCGGCGGTGACCTGCACCCCCGTCGGGACCTCCGCCGACGCCGCGGTCCGGTAGCGGCCGGTGACCCGATCGCGGACCACGAAGCTCCAGTCCACGTCGGCCCGGTTCACGGCCCCGCCGGCGACCGCCCGGTTGCGGGCCACGCTCGCCGCGACCGCACCGTCCAACGCCGCCAGGTCCGAGGGCAGGTAGGACACGACCGGACCGCCCGTCAGCTCGCGGGAGAGGTCGAGCGCGACCGCGTCCACGAGAGCCTGCAGGTCGGAGCGGAGCACCCGCTGCACGCCGAGGTCGACCGTCAGCGCCGTCGCGACCATGATCACGCTCATCAGGAGCGCGGTCATCACCGCGATCGACCCGCGCTCACCACGCCCTCGGGCAGCACTCGTCCGCAAACCTGTTCCCCCCAGAACCGCGCCCCGAGCGCGCGCTGCGTCTGCGGTCCCGACGGCTGACCTCCCTCAGGTCGGCCTCCCCGGGACCCTCCGATCGGGGGACGGTAGCCAGGTTGAACTGTTTCAGACAGGTAAACCGTCGAATTCGTCCACCCGAACGCCCGCTCAGGCCTCCCGCTCAGACTCCCGCTCGGCCTCCCGCTCGGCCTCCCGCTCGGCCTCCCGCTCGGCCTCCCGCTCGGCCTCCCGCTCGGCCTTCGCCCGGGCCCGGGCGGCCTTGGCGATGGCGTCCTCGACGACCGAGTTCATGCGGGAGCCGTTGGGCCACCCGTCGTAGTGGCAGGCGAGGATCACCAGCTCGCGCAGCGCCTGCTCGTCCAGCTCCTCGTTGGCCAGCGCCGCGGGCACCTGGATGCCCAGGACGTCGTCGGCGCGCTGGCCGACCAGCATCCCGATCAGGAACAGCCGGCGGTCCCGGGTCGAGAGGCCGGGGCGCTGCCAGATGTCGCCGAAGAGGTGCTCGGCGGTGTAGCGGAAGAAGTCGCCCTCGCCGTCGGTCATCTCGAACCCGTAGACCTCCTCCATCTTCTCCAGCCCGCGACGGCGGGACTCGGGGAGGTCGTCGAACTTGCCCACCTGATGATCCTTCGTCTCTCGTCGCCGACTCAGAGCCGGAAGGTCTGGCCGCCGTCGACCGCCAGGATCTGGCCGGTCACCCAGGAGGCGTCGTCGGACAGCAGGAACAGGCAGGCGCCGACCATGTCGTCGACCGATCCCATCCGCTTGAGCGCCAGCTGGTTCCTGACGATGTCCATCGCGGCGTCGCCGGCCTGGACCTTGGTCGCCTCGGTGGCGGTGGGGCCCGGCGCGATCGCGTTGACGCGGATCCGCTGGCCGCCGAGCTCGTGGGCGAGCTGCTGGGTGAGGCTGTTGATCCCGGCCTTGGCCAGGCCGTAGAAGCCCGAGTACAGGTACGCCGCGGTGCTGGACTGGTTGACGATCGCTCCCCCGCCGCGCTTCGCGATCTCTGGGTAGACCGCGCGCGTCATCACCAGCGCCCCGTCCAGGTTCACCGACATGAACTTCCGGTAGTAGTCCCAGTCGACGGCGATCAGCAGGTTGAACTCCATCGCCCCGTAGATCGCGGCGTTGTTGACCAGGTGGTCGATGCCGCCGAGCTCCTCGACGGTCCGCTCGACAAGCGCCCCGGCCGACTCGGCGGAGGAGACGTCGCAGGCCACGAAGATCGCCCGGCCGCCGCCCTCGTTGATGCTCGCGGCGACCTTCGCGCCCGCCTCCTCGTTGAGGTCGGCCACGACGACGCTGGCACCCTCGGCGGCCAGCGCCCGGGCGTAGGCCTCGCCGATGCCCTGGGCGGCGCCGGTGACCACGACGACCTTGTTCTCGAAACGCATGGTGCTCCTTGTGGATGCTCGGTTGTGGTGCTTGACGCGTTGTCGGAATCACCGGTGAACCGGTGAAACTTGCGCGCTTGGGGGGTTGCAACCCCCCAGACGCGCAGGGATCACCGGTTCACCGGTGATCCCCGCACCGGCTCACGCAGGCTCGGCGATCGTCTTCGTCTCCAGGTACTCCTCGAACCCGGCCACCCCCATCTCGCGGCCGATGCCCGACTGCTTGTAGCCGCCGAACGGCGCGTCCGGGCTGAACCAGACCCCGCCGTTGACCGCGAGCGTCCCGGTGCGGATCCGGGCCGCGACCGCCCTGGCCCGCTCCAGCGAGCCCGAGTCGACCGAGCCGGAGAGCCCGTACGGCGACTCGTTGGCGATCCGCACCGCGTCGTCGTCGCCGTCGTGCGGGATCACCACCAGCACCGGTCCGAAGATCTCCTCCTGGGCCAGGCGCGAGGTGTTGTCCAGCCCCGCGACGACGGTGGGCTGCACCCAGTTGCCGGGCCGGTCGACGACCGCGCCGCCGGTGGCGAAGCTGCCGCCCTCGGCCAGCGCCACGTCGAAGTACGCCGCCACCCGCTCGCGCTGCACGGCGGAGATCACGGGCCCGCAGATCGCGCCGGGGTCGGCCGGGTCCTTGATCCCGATCGACTCCATGGTCGCGGCGGCGACCTGCACCGCCTCGTCGTACTTCTCGCGGGGCACGATCAGCCGGGTGGTGATCGCGCAGCCCTGGCCGGCGTGGATGCAGGCCGCGAAGGCGGTGCCGCCGGCCACCGCGGCCACGTCGGCGTCGTCGAGCGCGATCGCCGCGGACTTGCCGCCGAGCTCGAGGAAGACCTTCTTCAGGGTCGGTGCCGCGGCCGCCATGATCGCCTTGCCGACGGCCGTGGAGCCGGTGAAGGAGACCATGTCGACGCGCGGGTCGGTGGTCAGCATCGCCGCCACGTCGTTCGAGCGCGGGGTGACCACGTTGAAGACCCCCGCCGGCATGTCGGTGTGCTCGGCGACCAGGCGGCCGAGCTCCGCGGCGACCCACGGGGTGTCCGGGGCCGGCTTGAGCACCACGGTGCAGCCGGCGGCCAACGCCGGGCCGATCTTGGCCAGGTTGATCTGGGTGGGCACGTTCCACGGGGTGATCGCGCCGACCACGCCGACCGGCTCGCGTCGCACCGTGCGCCGCGAGGGGATCCCCATCGGCGAGGCGACGCCGAGGTCGGACTCGAACTCGTAGCCCTCGGCGAGGTCGGTGACCCACTTCAGCCCGTCGACCGGCACGTCGAAGCCGGCCGCGGTCATCATGAAGCTCGGCATCCCCACCTCGGCCGTGGTCAGCGCACGGAAGGCGTCGGCCTCGTCGAGCAGCGCCTGGTGGAGCTGGCGCAGGCAGCGCACCCGCAGCTCGCGGTCGGTCGACCAGTCGGTCTCGTCGAAGGCCTTCCGGGCGGCCGCGATCGCGGCGTCCATGTCGGCGGCGGTGCCGTCGGGGGCCCGACCGATCTCGGTGCCGTCGGCCGGGTTGAGGATCGGGTACGACGCGCCGTCGGAGGCGCCGACGAGCTTGCCGCCGATCAGCTGCTGCGCAGCGGGGAGGGCGTCGAACGCGGTCATGCCCCGGCCCCCTCGACCTCGGCGGACGGGGCGGGTGCCGGGGCCTGGGTGACGTAGTCGCCCCGCTCGACCGGCGGCGGCCAGACCGTGGAGGGGAGGTCCGCGTGGTGGTAGTGACCGGGCACCCCGTGCCCGGCGACCGACATCCGCTTCAGCAGGGTGTCCGGCGCCTTGCCGGCCTTGATGATCTCCACGAAGGTGTGCGCGGTCGACGGCATGTCGAACCAGTCGCGCTGCCAGTCGATCTTGATCGTGCCGGCGTCGGCACCCTCGGTGACCCGCTTGAGCCCGAACCAGGAGCCGCCGATGCCGAGGATCTCGTACTCCTTGCCGGCGTCGTCGAGGATCCCCGAGCGCTGCTTCCAGAAGCCGAGCACCATCGACTTCTGCTCGTCGATCATCGTGCAGACGTAGTCGTAGTGCCAGCCGTCCAGGCCGTCCATCTCGATGCCGATCGCCCAGTCGCGGATCTGGTCCCTCCCGACGGCCATGAAGTGCTCGTCGGGGGCGTACATCCAGCCGTACGTCGCGTCCTCGGCGTACCACTCCGCCATCGGCCGCCAGTCGCCGGTGGCCTCGACGTCGCGGTTGACCTGGAGCCAGGTGGCCCAGAACTCCTCGATCTCGGCGCGGCTCAACGGCTGGCTCGACGGCGGGGCCTGCTGCTCACTCATGGAACTCCTCAATCCTCTTCGATCGACAGGGCGAAGGCGGGGCAGTACTTGACGGCCTGGGTGACGTCGGCGCGGAGCGACTCGTCGGGGTGCTCGTCGAGGACGACGACCACGTCGGCGGCCTCGTCGAAGCCGAAGACGTCGGGCGCCTCGCCCTGGCACAGCTGGTGCCCCTGGCAGATGCCGGTGTCGGCGACCACGCGGAAACCCATCACTCGCCTCCGGTGGTTGAGGTGCGAGCGGAGCGGGCCCCGAGACCCCGCCGCCGGTACCGGACCTTGGCGGGCCGGGCCAGCTGGATGACCATCTTCGAGCAGTCGTCCTGGTAGGACTCCAGCGGCTGGGAGGCCTCGAAGGTGAAGTCGCGCAGGACGACGGAGAAGATCGCCTTCATCTGCATCATCGCGAAGGCGTTGCCGACGCAGCGGTGCTTGCCGGCTCCGAACGGGATCCAGGTCCACCGGTTCTGCAGGTCCTCCTGGCGCGGGTCGATGTAGCGGCCCGGGTCGAACTCCTCGGCCTGCGGGAAGTCCTCCTCGATCCGGTTCGACACCTTCGGCGAGGCGGCGATCAGGGTGCCGGCCGGGATGGTGTGGCCGAGCAGCTCGAAGTCCTCGCGGACCAGGCGCATCAGGATGATCAGCGGCGGGTGCAGCCGCAGCGTCTCCTTCAGCGCGGCCTCCAGCACCGGGATCGAGCGCAGCGCCTGGAAGGAGACCTCGGGCGCGGTGCCGTCGGCGGCCGGGGCGTACAGCGCGTCGAGCTCGGCGACGACGTCGGCCATCACCTCCGGGTGCCGGAGCAGCTCGATCATCGCCCACGACGCGGTGCCCGAGGAGGTGTGGTGCCCGGCGAACATCATCGAGATGAAGATCCCGGTGATGTAGTCGGCCGACATGTCGATCGAGATCAGCACGTCGAGCAGGTCGCGGTCCTCCTTGGGGACCGGCCCCCGCTCCGTGCGGCGGTCGATGATCGCCTGGACCAGCGAGACGAGCTTCTCCCGGGCGGCGTCGCGGTCCGCGAAGGAGTCGATGTCGGCGTACGGGTCGACGTAGGCGATCGCGTCGGTGCCGCGCTCGAGCTGGTGGTAGGTCTCGGCGAACCGGACGTCGAGCTCCTCGCGGAACGGCTTGCCGATCAGGCACGCGGAGGTGGTGTAGATGGTCAGCTCGGCGAAGAAATCGAGCAGGTCGATCTCGCCCTCGTCGCCCCAGTCGGCCACCATCCGACGGATCTCGGCCTCGATGGTCTGCGCGTGGCCGCGCATCATGTCGCCGCGCAGCGCCTGGTTCTTCAGCATCTGCTGGCGCTCCTCCGGGGAGGCGTCGAAGACGACGCCCTTGCCGAAGATCGGGGTCATGAAGGGGTACGCCGCGGCCTGGTCGAGCACCTCGTCGGGCGCGCGGAAGAAGGCCTCGTTGGCCTCCGCGCCGGTGACCAGGACGACGTCCTTGTCGGCCAGCCGGAACCGGCCGATGTCGCCGCACTCGTCGCGCACCCGCTGGAACAGCGCGATCGGGTCGACGCGCATCTCCGGCAGGTGGCCGGTGCCCCGGATGATCTCCGGGACGGCCGGGTCCTGGTCGTCGAGGGTGAACGAGACCTCGGGGATGGCCGCGAGGCGCTCGGCTGCGGTGGTGCTCATGCCTGCTGCTCCTTCGTCGTGGACGTGTCCACGGGCGCCTCGGGGTTGACGTCGACGGGGCTGATGTGGACCCCGCGCGGGGCGCTGACGACGGTGGTGATCGCGTCGGCGATGGCCCTGGCCTTGAGGAAGTGGGAGTGCCGGGCGTGGCCCCACTTGACCCACTCGTTGAGGACCTTCGCCGCGGCGTCCGGGTCCCAGTCCATGCCCATCTCGCTCCAGGTCGGGCCCGGCCGGACCACCGAGGCCCGGACGCCGGTGCCCTCCAGCTCCATCTGCAGCGAGCCGACCAGGCCCTCGAGGCCGGCCTTGCTGGCGCTGTAGCCGCCCATGAACGGGCGGGCCCGCACGGCGGTGTCGGAGGAGACGAAGACGATGTCGCCGCGGGCGCGCTCGACCATCCCGGGCACGAACGCGCGGATCAGCCGGTGCGGGCCGAGCAGGTTGACGTCGAGCTCGCGGGCCAGCCGGTCGGTGTCGATCTCGGCCAGCGCCCCGGGGCCGAGCAGCCCGGCGTTGGAGACCACCACCTCCACGTCGCCGAGGTCGGCGGCGACCTTGGCGGCGAAGTCGGCGACGCTCCCGTCGTCGGCCACGTCGAGCGGGTGGGCCACCGCCTCACCGCCGGCGGAGCGGATGGTGGCGGCCAGCTCCTCGATCCGGTCCACCCGGCGCGCCCCCAGCGCGACCGGGAAGCCGGCGGCGGCCAGCGCCTGCGCGGTCTCCGCGCCGATCCCCGACGAGGCGCCGGCGATCACCGCCGGGCGGCGCTCGGGGTGGTCGTACCTGCCCATCAGGACTCCTTTGCCGCTGGTTGAAGGGCCACTGCCGCTGCCGCTGGTTGAAGGGCCACTGCCGCTGCCGCTGGTTGAGGCGCGAGCGAAGCGAGCCTCGAAACCGAGGCAGCCGGCGCCGTGGTTTCGAGGCTCGGCCGCGGGCGGCCTCGCACCTCAACCAGCGGCCGCATCTCAACCACCGGTCCGCTCGGTGAACGTGACCGGCAGGTGCGCGAAGCCGCGCACGCTGGTGGAGTGCACCCGGACCGCACGGTCGGCGTGCACCTCGAAGTGCTCGACGCGGCGGACCAGCTCCTCCAGCACCACCCGCGCCTCCAGTCGGGCCAGGTTCGCGCCGAGGCAGAAGTGCCGGCCGGTGCCGAAGCTCAGGCTCTGACCGAGCTCGGCCTTGTCGCGGCCGATGTCGAAGCGGGTGGGCTCGGTGAAGACCCGCTCGTCGCGGTTGGCCGAGCCGAGCAGCACCAGCGCCTTCGCGCCGGCCGGGATGGTGACCCCGGCGACCTCGGCGTCGCGGACGACGTAGCGGGCCAGCATCTGGCTGGAGGTGTCGAAGCGCAGCGTCTCCTCGACCCACGGGACGACCAGCGAGCCGGGGTCGTCCGGCGCGGCCAGGACCCGCGCGCGCTGGTCGGGGTGGGCGGAGAGGTGGAAGAGCGCGTTGCCGAGCAGCTTGGTGGTGGTCTCGTTGCCGGCCACGATCATCAGCAGCAGGAACGCGATCACCTCGTGGTCCTTGAGGTGGTCGCCGTCGACCTCGGCCTGGATCAGCGCCGAGGTCAGGTCGTCGGTCGCGGCCCTGCGGCGCTGGACGACCATCTCGCTCAGGTAGGTGAAGATCGCGATCGCGGCCTCCATGCCGGCCGGCGGCACGTCGCGCACCCCCGCCTCGCGGTGGACCAGCAGGTCGGCCAGGCGGCGGACCTCGTCGCGGTCGGCCTCGGGCACGCCCATCATCTCGGAGATGACGTCCATCGGGAGCTTGCCGGCGAACTCGCCGATCCAGTCGGCCTCCCCGGCCCCGGCGTTCGCCGCGAAGGTGCGGGCCAGGTACTGCTCGGTGAGTGCCTGGATCTGCGGGGTCAGCTCGCGGACCCGGCGCGGGGTGAAGGCGGCCGAGACCAGCTTGCGGATCCGGTTCTGCTCGGCGCCGTCGAGGGCGAGGAACGACATCACCCGGTGCGCGTCCCTGCTCCACGCGCTGGCGTCGAGCGAGACGCCCATCCGGTTGGAGAAGGTCTCGTCGTCGCGCAGCACCTCGAACACGTCGGCGTGCCGGGAGACCACCCACAGGTCGTCCTGGGTCGCGTGGTGGACGGGCTCCTCGTCGCGCAGCCGCCGGTAGAGCGGGTACGGGTCCTCGTGGAAGTCGTAGTCGTAGGGGTCGAACCGCAGCGCGTCGGCGACCCCGGCCGGCGACGGAGCGCTCATCGGGTGGTCCCCTCCAGGATGGTGGCGACCACCGCGTCCAGGCGGTCCCCCAGGTCGGCGTACGTGATCAGACCCATGCCGGCCTGGAGCAGCGCGCCGGAGAAGGCGAGGACCAGCGCCTCGACCCGGCCCGGCGTGCGGTCGTCGCCGAGCGCCTCCTCGAAGCGCTCGACGAAGAGCGCACCGATCCGCAGCCGGAGCCGGTCCACGTCGGGGTCGCCGCCGAGCAGCGCCGCCGTGGCGCCGGCGGCGAGGTGCGGGGCCTCCTCGAGCATCTGGGTCAGCGACCGGGTCACCGACTGCACCCGCTCGATCGCGGTCGCGCCGGCCAGCTCGTGGTCGGCCCCGTGCGCGACCAGCCGCTGCCAGAAGATCTCGGCGACCAGGTGGCCCTTGGAGGAGAAGTAGGTGTAGGCGGTCGCCGGCGAGACCCCGGCGCGCACCGCCACCTGGCGCACGGTCAGCGCCTCGGCACCGACCTCGGCGAGCTGTTCGAGCCCCGCGTCGAGGAGCTTCTGCACCGTTTCCGCCTGGCGCGGCTTGAGCTGCTGCCGGGGCGCGGTCGCACGGGCCGCGGCGGCGGGATCGGGGCTGGTCACCTGACTGGACACGTGTCTAAACTAGAACTCGTTCCAGCGATCTGGCAAGCGCTCACGAGGAGAATCGATGACCGAGGCGACAGCGGCGGGGCCGGCGACGCGGGCGGGTTCGCGGGTGCCGAGCAGGTACGCCGACCTGACCCGCGAGGAGCTCGCCGCCGTCGTACCGGAGCTGCTGCTGATCGGGCAGCTCATCGACCGCTCGGGCATGGCGTGGTGCATCTCGGCGTTCGGGCGCGAGGAGATGGCGCAGATCGCGATCGAGGAGTGGGCCGCGTCCTCCCCGATCTACACGCGGCGGATGCAGCGCGCGCTGGGGTACGCGCCCCAGGTGCCGGGTCAGGGCGACGTGGTCACCATCTTCAAGGGTCTCCAGCTCGACATCGGCGCGCCGCCGCAGTTCATGGACTTCCGCTACACCGTGCACGACCCGCACCACGGCGAGTTCCACCTCGACCACTGCGGCGCGCTGATGGACGTGGAGCCGATGGGCGAGGACTACGTGCGGTCGATGTGCCACGACATCGAGGACCCGACCTTCGATGCCACCGCGGTCGCCTCCAACCCGCGCGCCCAGGTCCGCCCGATCCACCGGCCGCCACGGACGCCGGCCGACCGGCACCCGCACTGCGCGTGGACGGTGATCATCGACCCGGCCCACCCGCCGGTCGCCGGGATCCCGGCACTCTCGGTGGTCGGGTCGACCCGCGCGGCGACCCTGGAGCTGGAGCCGATCGAGCCCAGCGGGTCGGCCGAGGAGGGCGCGGCCGACTACGCCGGCCCGCTCGTCTCCGACCTCGACTTCGCCGCGTTCTCGCGCTCGGCGCTGGCCCGGATCGCGGACGAGGTCTGCCTGCAGATGCACCTGCTCGACCAGGCCTTCGCGCTCGCCGTCGGGAAGCGCGCGGCGACCGAGGAGGACCTGCTGCGGATCCGCCGCAAGCAGCTGACCGGGGTCGCCGGGATCGCCGCCGAGCGGCTGGCCCGCGCCCTGCGCCTGCCGGCGACCGAGGAGGGCGCGCTGCGGCTGCTCGCGCTGCACCCGCTGGTCAACCCGTCGGCGTACGTGCCGGCGCAGGTCGTGGGCGACCGGCTGGAGGTCCGCCGCGGCCCGGCCGACGACGACCGCGCCTGGATCTGGCTGGTCGACCCCGCCCACGCCGGTCCGCTGCAGGCCATCGTCAGGGCCCTCGACCCGCACCTCGACGTGGAGGTGACGCCGCTGACCGACGGCACCGAGGGATGGTCCGCCACGGTCGTCCGGCGCGAGGAGCCGGCCGCGGAGGACGGCGCCGTCGCGGTCACCCGCTTCAGCACCGGCGCCGGGTTCGCGTTCGAGGAGCGGCGCTCGCTGCCGATCTACCCGGTCTGAACCGCCGCCACGACCTCGCGGACCTCGAACACCATCCCCGCGGCCTGCAACCGCGCCAGCAGCGCGTCGCCCATCGCGGTCGCGGTGGTCACCTGGCCCGCGGTCTCGGGGAGGTCGTCCAGCGCCAGGCACATCGCCGACTCCGCCAGCATCTTCGCGGTCTCGGTGTAGCCGGGGTCGCCCCCGGAGACGCGGGTCCGCACCTTCACCGGCACCCCACCGGCGTCGGGGACCGTCTCGGCGACGAAGTCGACGGTGAACCAGGACTTCTCGCGCCGCGACGCGCTCGGCCCCTCCCCCTGCGGGATCCGGTCCAGCAGGAACGCCCGGACCGGCGGGACCTGCGCGCCGAGCGCGAGCGCGCCGACGCCGAGCGCCCCGCCCACGGCGTACCGCAGGGTCTTGGCTCCGGCGAAGTGCGAGTAGCGGAAGTCGGGGCCGTACGACGCCAGCGCGGCGCCCGAGCGCGCCACCACGAACGGGTCGAGCGTCGGCATCGGAAGCAGCCAGTAGCCGAGGTCGGCGTCGCGGCACGGCTTGCCGCCGGACGGCCTGCTGCGACGCCCCTCGGGCCGCGGCTCCACGCGACGCCGGGCCGCTGAGGCCTCCTTCATCTGCTTGGCGCGGGAGAAGGCGCCGATCGCGGAGTGGAACGTGCCGCCGGAGAAGGCGGCCCCCGCGCGGACCGCGCCGGTCATCCGGACCGGGTCGGTGATGGTGCCGCCGCAGGCCTCGGCCAGCCGTCGGACCGTGAAGTACGCGCCGAGGTCGTGCGGGATGGAGTCGAAGCCGCAGGCGTGCACGATCCGGGCGCCGCTGGCCACCGCGGTCGCGTGGTGCTCGACGTACATCCGGTCCACGAACTCGGGCTCGCCGGTGATGTCGACGTAGTCGGTGCCGGCGGTCGCGCACGCCTCGACCAGCGGGGCGCCGTGCTGCTGGTACGGCCCGACGGTGGTCGCGACCACCCGGGTCGAGCCCGCCAGGTCGGCGAGGCCGACGGGGTCGGCGGAGTCGACGACCAGCAGCGGCAGGTCGGCCAGCGCCGCGCGGTCGGGGTGGTCGGCGACCAGCCGCTCCCGCACCCGCTCCAGCTTGTCGCGGTTGCGGCCGGCCAGCGCCCAGGCGAACCCCTCCGGGGCGTGCGCGGCCAGGTAGTCGGCGACCAGCCCGCCGGTGAAGCCGGTGGCGCCGAGGAGGACCAGGTCATGGGCGCGGTCGCGCGCGTGGGAGCCGGAAGCCATGCACCGCATCGTGGCAGATCGGTGGTTCCGCGCCGAGGGGAACCGGTCCGGGCGGTCACGCGTCACAGCCCCAGGACCGCCGGCCGACCACGGCCGCCACGACCAGGAGGAGCCGAGCATGGGGACGTTCGGGACGCCGGTACGGCGCTGGGCGCGCCGCCCGCGGAGCGCGATCGCCGCCGCGGTGGCCGTCACCGTCGCCGGCGCCTTCGCGGTCGGGTGGTGGGCCGGCGGCGGTCCTGCGGAGGGAGCGGGGCGCCGGACCGGGGTGGGGCCCGGGTCGGCGCCCGCGCCCGCACCCTCTCCGGTCGCCTTCGCGGCCGACCTGACGCCGGAGGCGTCCTGCGAGGACCTGCTCGCCCGCTACGTCGACCGGGCGCTGCGACGCGTCACGGCCCGGGGATGGCGGACGGACCGCAGGCCGTACGGCCCCTTCTGGACCGCCGACGACGGCGTCACCGGCGCCGCCCGCGTCCAGAAGCAGCTCTCCAGCGCTCCTGCCACCACGCGGCAGCGCAGCAGCGCGACCGGGACCAACGTGCAGGAGATGGCCGTCGACGAGCCCGACGCCGTCAAGACCGACGGCGCGCTGCTGGTCCGGGTCCGGGGCGAGGAGCTGGTCGTGTACGACGTCTCCGGGCCCCGGGTCGTGGAGCGCGGCGGCCTGCTGCTGCCGGGCGTCGAGGAGCCCGAGCTGCTGCTGGCCGGCGACACCGTGGTCGCGCTCGGCGCGGACACCCGCTCGCCGCGGGCCGACGACGGATCGCACCGCGGCAGCCGGGTGCTGACGGTGGACGTCTCGGACCCGGCGCACCCGGCGGTCGTCGACGACGTGGCGTACGGCGCGGAGCTCGTCTCGGCGCGCCAGCACGGCACCGGCGCCGACGTCGCTGTCCGGCTGGTGCTCTCCGCCGGCCTGCCCGACCTGGACTTCCGGCACCCCGGGCGGCGGCTACGGGCGAAGGCGGCACTCGACGCGAACCGGCGGCTGGTCGAGCGCACCACGATCGAGGACTGGCTGCCGACGATGACGACCGCCGCCGGCACGGACGGCGAGGACGGCGCGCGCCCGCTGCTGGAGTGCACCGACGTCGCGGTGCCGACCTCCGCGGTCGCCCTGGGCACGGTCGCCGTCGTCGGCTTCCGCCCCGACGACCCCACCGACGTGGACGCCGTCGGGCTGGCCGGCGCCACCGACGTCGCCTACGAGTCCGCCGACCACCTCTACCTGGCCGCCAGCCCGCCCAGCACCCCGTGGGGCTGGATGTGGGAGGGCGACTGCGCGGCGGGCGCGTGCGGCTCCAGCGACGACGGCACGTCGTACCTCTTCGACTTCGCGCTCGACGGCACCCGGGCCCGCCATGTCGCCTCCGGCGACGTCGAGGGCCGGATCGCGGACCGGTGGTCGATGGACGAGGCCGGCGGCGTGCTCCGGGTCGCCGTCGAGCCGACGCAGGAGACCGGCGACTTCACCTCGGTGGTCACGCTGCGCCGCAGCGGGGGGCGGCTCGCGGAGGTCGGCCGCCTGGACCGACTGGGCGTCGGCGAGGACCTCAAGGCGGTGCGCTGGTTCGACGACGTCGCGCTGCTGGTCACCTTCCGGCGGATCGACCCGCTCTACGCGGTCGACCTGAGCGATGTCAGCCACCCGCGGAAGCTCGGGGAGCTGAAGATCCCCGGCTTCTCCGCCTACCTGCACCCGCTGGGCCCGCACCGCCTGATCGGGGTCGGCAGCGGTCCTGGCGAGGGGCGCCGGTGGGGCGCACAGGCCGGCCTGTTCGCCGTCACCGACCTGACCGACCCACGGCGCCTCGACGTGCGCTCCTTCGGCACCGGCACCGAGGCGGTGGCCGGCGAGGACCCGCGCGCCTTCACCTGGGTGCAGGAGCACCGCACCGCGCTCGCCGTCGTCCAGCGCTGGCGCCGGACCCGCACGGCGGACCTGGTGGTCCTGCGCGTGGCCGGCGGGCGGCTGCACCCGGAGACCACGACCCGGGTCGAGTACGGCGACGACGTCGACCTGGTCCGCACGGTGCCGGTGGGCGGCGGCCGGGTGGTGCTGGTGACCGGCGAGGACGTCCGCTTCCTCGACCTCTGACCCGCGACGCGACGTAGGCTCGCAGGCATGTGCCGGAACATCAGGACGCTCCACAACTTCGAGCCGCCGGCCACCTCCGAGGAGGTCCACGCGGCGGCGCTCCAGTACGTGCGCAAGGTCGCCGGGACCACCAAGCCCTCGCAGGCCAACGCCGAGGCGTTCGACCGTGCCGTGCACGAGATCGCCCACGTCACCCAGCACCTGCTCGAGGACCTGGTCAGCGCCGCGCCGCCGAAGAACCGCGAGGTGGAGGCCGCCAAGGCCCGGGAGCGGGCGCGGCTGCGGTATGGCTGAGCCGGAGACCCCTGGCTGGAGACGGCCGGGCCGGACGCAGCGGGTCGCGGACGCGTTCCTCGCGGTCCCGCGCCGCGACTTCCTGCCCGCGCGACAGCGCCGGTTCGCCGACGATGACCGTCCGCTCGACATCGGCCACGCGGTCACCAACTCCCAGCCCTCCACCGTGCGGGACATGCTGGAGCTGCTCGACGTCCACCCGGGGATGCGGGTCCTCGACGTCGGCTCCGGGTCGGGCTGGACCACCGCGCTCCTGGCGCACCTGGTCGGCCCCGACGGCGAGGTGGTCGCCGTGGAGCGGCTGCCCGAGCTGGTCACCGCCGCCCGGGCCAGCCTCGGCGACCGCTACCCGCAGGCGTCGGTGCAGCCGGCCCGGCCCGGCGTGCTCGGGGTGCCGGAGCGGGCGCCGTACGACCGGATCCTGGTCTCCGCCGACGCCGGCGAGCTGCCGGACGCGCTGGTCGACCAGCTGGCGGTCGGCGCGACGCTCGTCGTGCCGGTGGCCGGCGAGATGCTCCGGGTGACCCGCACCGACGCGGGCCGGGCGGTGACCCGGCACGGCCGGTACCTGTTCGTGCCGCTGCTCGAGGACTAGGCAGGCGCCCTCCGAGCGCCACGTACGCTGGGGCGGTGAGCACCGCGTCCGTCCCCGACGCCGTCGACGCCGGGTCCCGCCGCGCGCTGGACCTGCTCGCCGACCGGCCGCTGGTCGCGCTCACCGGCGCCGGGCTCTCCACCGACTCGGGGATCCCCGACTACCGCGGGCCGGGCGCGCCGTCGCGGATGCCGATGACCTACGGGGAGTTCACCTCCGGACCCGCGGCGCGGCAGCGGTACTGGGCCCGCAGCCACCTCGGCTGGTCGCGGATGCGGCGCGCCGACCCGAACCCCGGCCACCGGGCCGTCGCGGCGCTCGGCGCCGAGCTGGTGATCACCCAGAACGTGGACGGGCTGCACGAGGCGGCCGGCACCCCGCGCCTGGTCGCCCTGCACGGCCGGATCGCCGACGTGGTCTGCCTGGGCTGCCGCCGTACGACGTCCCGGCACGCGCTGCACGAGCGGCTGACCGCGGCCAACCCGGGCTGGGCGGAGGCCCACGGGGCCGTCGCGGACCGGCCCGACGGCGACGTGGACCTGGAGGAGACGGCGTCGTTCGTGGTGCCGGGCTGCGCCGACTGCGGCGGGGCGCTGAAGCCCGACGTCGTCTTCTTCGGCGAGAACGTGCCCAAGGAGCGGGTCGCCCGCTGCTACGCCGCCGTCGACGCGCTGGCCGAGGCCGGCGGCGCGCTGCTGGTGGCCGGCTCGAGCCTGACGGTGATGAGCGGGCTGCGGTTCGTGCGCCGCGCGGCGCGACTCGGCGTGCCGGTGGTGATCGTCAACCGGGGCACGACCCGCGGCGACGACCTGGCGACGTACAAGGTGGAGGCCGGGACCAGCGAGTGGCTGACCGCCCTCGCCGATCGTCGCGTCTGACAGGTCAGAGCTTCTTGACGAAGATGTGCTCCGCGGCCTCGTGGAAGATCTCGGCGGTCTCGCCGCCGGCGCCGACCAGCACGCCGTCCTGGGTCGCCTGGATGGTGACGGTCTGGTCCGGCAGCGCGCCGACCCGGCGCATCGCGCTCATCAGCACCTCGTCCTTCTGCATCTCCTCCGAGATGCGGCGCACCAGCGCACGGGCGGAGTCGGGGCCGGCGGCCTTGGAGAGCGGCTCGACGTCGGCCATGAAGTCCTCGGCGACGCGCTCCTGGCCGAGCTCGTCCAGGCCCGGGATGGGGTTGCCGTAGGGGGACTCGGTGGGCTGGCCGAGGAGCTCGATCAGGCGGCGCTCGACGGTCTCGGAGATGACGTGCTCCCAGCGGCAGGCCTCCTCGTGGACCAGCTCCCACTCCAGGCCGATCACGTCGGTGAGCAGCCGCTCGGCGAGGCGGTGCTTGCGCATCACGCGGGTGGCCAGGCGGTGGCCCTCCTCGGTCAGCTCGAGGTGGCGGTCGCCCTCGACGGTGAGCAGGCCGTCACGCTCCATCCGGGCCACGGTCTGGGAGACCGTGGGGCCGCTCTGGTGCAGACGCTCGGCGATCCGCGCACGCAGGGGGACGATCCCCTCCTCGATCAGCTCGTAGATCGTGCGGAGGTACATCTCGGTGGTGTCGATCAGGTCGCTCACGCGGTCATTCTGTCATTGGAATGGGTCAAAAAACGATCTGGGGGCACTCCGTTTCAGCCGATGAGAGAGTGGCTGCGTGACGCACCTCGTGATCTCCCGCCGCTTCCACGGTCCGCCCCGCTCCGGCAACGGCGGTTGGACCGCCGGAGCGCTCGCCGACGCCCTGCCGGCGGTGGCCGACGACCACCCGGTCACGGTGCGGCTCAAGCTGCCGCCGCCGCTCGAGGTGCCGCTCTCGCTGCAGCCCGGCGCGGGTGCGGCGCCGCACCTGGTCCTCGCCGACGAGGGGCGCACGGTCGCCGAGGCGGTCCTCAGCGAGCGCGAGCTGGTACCGGTGCCGCCCGTGGGGGTGCTGGAGGCAGCGGACGCGGAGGAGCGGTACGCCGGTCTCCGGGCCCACCCGTTCCCCACCTGCTTCGTCTGCGGACCGCAGCGGCGACCGGGCGACGGCCTGCGGATCTTCCCGGGGCCGCTCTCCCCCGGCGCGGCGCGGAGCAGGGAGAACCGGACGGTCGCGGCGACCTGGACGCCGTACGAGTCGACGCTCCCGATCGCCTGGGCGGCGATGGACTGCCCGGGCGGCTGGTCGACCGACCTGCTGGACCGGCCGGCCGTGCTGGGCACGATGACGGCCGTGGTGCACCGGCTGCCGTCCACCCGGGAGCGCTACGTGGTGGTCGGCGAGCAGCGGGATATCGATGGCCGCAAGTTGCACACGGCTGCCACGCTGTACGGACCGGGCGACGAGGTGGTCGCCACCGCGGAACACGTGTGGATCACGATCGACCCCCAGGAGTTCAGATGACCACCACCTCCACGGCCGCGCCCTGGTGGCGCGAGGCCGTCGTCTACCAGGTCTACGTCCGGAGCTTCGCCGACTGCTTCCCCGCCGAGGACCAGGGCGGCGGCGACGGCATCGGCGACCTGCCCGGGATCACCCACCGCCTGCCCCACCTGCGCGACCTGGGCGTCGACGCGCTGTGGATCACCCCCTTCTACACCTCCCCGCAGGCCGACCACGGGTACGACGTCGCCGACTACACCGACGTCGACCCGCTCTTCGGCGACCTCGCGGACTTCGACGCGTTGCTCGCCCGCGCCCACGAGCTGGGACTGCGCGTGATCGTCGACCTGGTGCCCAACCACACGTCCTCGGCGCACGCCTGGTTCCAGGCCGCGCTGGCCGCGCCGCCGGGATCGCCCGAGCGGGCCCGGTACCTGTTCCGCGACGGCAAGGGCCCGGACGGCGAGGAGCCGCCGAACAACTGGGAGTCGATCTTCGGCGGCCCGGCCTGGACCCGGGTCACCGAGGCCGACGGCACGCCGGGCCAGTGGTACCTGCACCTGTTCGACTCCTCCCAGCCCGACCTCGACTGGCGCAACCCCGAGGTCGGCGACATGTTCGAGGACGTGCTGCGCTGCTGGCTGGACCGCGGCGTGGACGGGTTCCGCGTCGACGTCGCGCACGGCATGTACAAGGAGGAGTCGCTGCGCGACCAGGTGCGCCCCGAGCCGCCGCCGACCCCGACCCCGGTCGACCACGCCGACGCCACCGACGCTGACGCCACCGACGCCGACGCCACCGACGCCGACCCGACCGGAGCGGAGCCGGCGGAGCCCGCGCCGGACCAGCAGCGGTCGATGGTCGAGCGCACGCTGCGCGACGAGCCGATGTGGGAGCAGCCCGAGGTGCACGAGGTCTACCGCCGCTGGCGCCGGGTGCTGGACGGCTACCCGGGCGACCGGATGGCGGTCGCGGAGGCCTGGACGCAGACCTCGGAGTCGATGGCGCACTTCATCCGCCCCGACGAGCTGCACCAGGCGTTCAACTTCGGCTGGCTGGGCACACCCTGGTCGGCGCAGGAGTTCGCCCAGGTCGTCAACAGCTCGCTGGAGGCGGTCGCCGCCGCCGACGCGCTGCCCACCTGGGTGCTCTCGAACCACGACGTGGAGCGGCACCCGACGCGGTACGGCGGCGGCGAGGTCGGCCTGGCCCGGGGCCGCGCCGCGACGTTGACGATGCTGGCACTGCCCGGCTCGGCGTACCTCTACCAGGGCGAGGAGCTCGGCCTGGAGCAGGTGGACGTGCCGCCGGAGGCCCGCCAGGACCCGTCCTGGTTCCGCACCGGCAAGCCCGGCCGGGACGGCTGCCGGGTGCCGATGCCCTGGTCGGGCGACGCGCCGCCGTACGGCTTCGGCGGGACGGGCCAGCCGTGGATCCCGCAGCCCGAGGACTGGGCCGGGCTCACGGTGGCCGCGCAGGCCGCCGACCCCGACTCGACGCTGTCGTTCTACCGCCGGGCGCTGGCCGCGCGCCGCGAGCACCTGTCCGGCGCCGGCGACGCGGCGACGGCGACCGTCACCGGCGACCTGCTCGAGATCCGTCGGGGCGACCTGCGGGTGCTGCTCAACGCGGGCTCGGAGGCGGTGCCGCTCCCGGCCGGAGAGGTGCTGATCAGCAGCGACCCGGTGGGCCCGACGCTGCCGCCGAACACCGCCGCCTGGCTGCGCTGACACCGGACTGGGTCGCGAGCTCCCCGGGCGCCGGGACGCCCGGGGGGGCTCAGGACTCCTGGTCCGGCGACAGCAGCGCGTTGTAGCGCCCGAGCCGGTCGACGAAGTCGGCCAGCTCGTCGACGGACCACTCGTCGAGCCGCTCGCCGAGCCGCTTGCGCCGGTCGTCGTTGACCGCGCGCAGCCGCCGGTCCGCCTCGTCCGTGACGGTGAGGAGCGTGGCCCGGCCGTCCTCGGGATCCGGGCGCCGGTCGACCAGGCCGAGCTCGACCAGCTGTTGGACCTGGCGACTGATGGTCGCCTTGTCCAGGTGGAAGGCGCAGCCGACGGCCGTCGCCCGGACCGGGCCGTGCTCGCGGATGTAGCCGAGCATCAGGAAGGCGGGCCCCGGTAGGTCGGGGTGGATCTCGCGGGACCGCTCGGCGATCACCCGGCGGGCGCGGCGCAGCAGCACCCCGACCTCGGCCTCGAGCGCGGTCATCAGCTCCTCGCGCCGGGCGTCCCTCGCGTCAGTCACGACGTGCCTCCGAGCCGGCCGGGCCCTCCCCGGTGCCTGCGGATGCCGGGGTGGGCTCCACGTCCTCCTGGTAGGCGGGCCAGTCGGCCGGCTCGCCGGTGGCCACCATGGCGGCCTCGATCTCGGACTCGGGGACCGTCGGGCCCATGGTGGTGCGCAACGGCACCTCCTTGATGAAGAGCACGCAGACGAAGGCGAGGATCGCGAACGGCACGGCCACGGTGAAGATGTGCCCGATGGCGTCGCCGAAGGAGGCCTCGTAGACCGCGCGGATCGGCGCCGGCAGGTCGGCCAGGTCCGGGATGTCGCCGGTGGAGTGCTGCATCGCGGCCAGCTGCTCCGTGGAGATCTGACCCGCCTGGGCCAGGGCGATCACGCCGTTGCGGACACCGTCGGCGACCTGGTGGGCCAGCAGGGCGCCGAGCGCCGAGACCCCGACCGATCCACCGATGGAGCGGAAGAACGCCACCACCGAGCTGGCCGCGCCGAGGTCGGCGGGAGCGGTGTTGTTCTGCACCGCGAGCACCAGGTTCTGCATCGAGGCACCGATGCCGACGCCGACGCAGGCCATGTAGAGGCCGACCACGACCAGCGGGGTCTCGGCGTCGATGGTGCCCAGCAGCGCGAGACCGACCACCGCGGTCGCGGTTCCGCCCACCAGCCACCGCTTCCAGCGACCGGTGCGGGTGATGATCCGGCCGCTGACGATGCTGGAGACGAGCAGGCCACCGACCATGGCGACCGACATCAGGCCGGCCTCGGTGGGGCTCATCCCGCGGGCGAGCTGGAAGTACTGGCTGAGGTAGACCGTCGAGGCGAACATCGCCACGCCGACGGTCGCCGACGCGGCGGTGGCCAGCGTGGTGGTGCGGTCGCGGAACAGTCGCAGCGGGATCACCGGCTCGGAGGCGACGCGGGCCTCGACCCAGATCGCGGCGGCGATCAGGACCAGGCCGACGAGGACGAGCGCGGCCGAGGTCGCCGAGACCCAGTCGAAGTGGTTGCCGGCCAGGCTGACCCAGACCAGCAGGCAGCTGACGCCGGCCATGATCAGGGTGGCGCCGAGGTAGTCGATCTTCACCTCCCGCCTGACCACGGGCAGGTGCAGCGTCCGCTGCAGCACGACGAAGGCGGCCGCCGCGAGCGGGATGGCGAGGAAGAAGCAGCCCCGCCAGCCCATGAAGCTGTCCACGATCAGGCCGCCGAGCAGCGGACCGCTGACGGTGGCGGCCGCGAAGACGGCGCCGATGTAGCCGCTGTACCGGCCGCGCTCGCGCGGCGGCACCATCGAGGCGATGACGACCTGGACCAGGGCGGTCATGCCGCCGACGCCGAGGCCCTGGATGGCGCGGGCGCCGATCAGGAACTCCATGTTCGGCGCCAGGCCCGCGGCCAGCGAGCCGATGGAGAAGATCACCAGCGCCGTCTGGACGAGCGCCTTCTTGCTGAACAGGTCGGCGAGCTTGCCCCAGATCGGGGTGGTCGCGGTCATCGTGAGCAGGGTCGCGACGACCACCCAGGTGTAGCCGGTCTGGCTGCCCTCGAGGTCGGTCACGATCCGCGGCAGCGCGTTGCTGACGACGGTGCTGGACAGCATCGCCACGAACATCCCGAGGAGCAGCCCGGTCAGGGCCTCCAGGATCTCCCGGTGCGACATGGGGGCGTTGTCCTCGACCGCGGCGGTCATCAGGCCTTCTTCTCTTCTCTGTTGCAGCGTTGGGGCGCCGTCCCGGGGATCACCCGAGATGGTTGATGGGTGCAACCATATGGGGAGATGGTTGCGATGCGCAACGGTCGCCGGTGCGTGAGACGGCGTCGAGGGGTCGGCGCGCGGGAAAAGGACGACCCGCAGGCGTGGTCCGTGCGGACCGCACCGGGGGACGTTCCCGGTTCGCCTGCGGGTCGGGTGGCTGCTGGTGATTCGCCAACAGCGCGAGGGACGATCTCGCCCCTCCTCAGCACTGCTGGGGGCTGCTAGCGGGCAGCCACCTCACGCGTCCGATGGGAATTCATTCCTCGGATCACCTCCTTTCCCGTGTACGACAACCGTAGATCGGAGCTCGGCCCGGGACAACGGGATTGCCGTCGTGGCCGTGGGCAGGCGACACGCCGTCCGTGGGGCGGCCCGCCCGTGGCATGTAACACGCCGTACCGGGATGCAACACGCCGTCCACGTCGGTAGGAGCCCGGTGCAACGGACTCCTACCGACGCCAACGACCGACCAGAGCCCGCAACAGCGTGTTACCCCCTAGGAGACCGCCGCCGCGAACTGCGCCGCGTGCAACCGCGCGAACGGCCCACCGGCCGCGAGCAGCTCGGCGTGACCGCCCTGCTCCACGATCCGGCCGTCCTCCATCACCAGGATCAGGTCGGCGTCGCGGATCGTGGAGAGCCGGTGCGCGATCACGAACGAGGTCCGGTCCCGGCGCAGCGCCGCCATCGCGTGCTGCACCAGCACCTCGGTGCGGGTGTCGACCGAGGAGGTCGCCTCGTCCAGGATCAGCAGCGCCGGCTGCGCGAGGAACGCCCGGGCGATGGTGATCAGCTGCCGCTCGCCGGCCGACAGGTTGGAGCCCTCGTCGTCGACGCGGGTCGCGTACCCCTCGGGCAGCGAGTGCACGAACCGGTCGACGTACGTCGCCCGCGCGGCGGCGAGCACCTCCTCGTCGGTCGCGTCGGGGCGCCCGTAGCGGATGTTCTCCTCGATGGTCCCCTCGAACAGCCAGGTGTCCTGGAGCACCATCCCGATCCGGCCGCGCAGCTCGGCGCGGGTCATCTCGGTGATGTCCACGCCGTCGAGGGTGATCCGGCCGGCGTCGAGCTCGTAGAACCGCATGATCAGGTTGACCAGGGTGGTCTTGCCGGCGCCGGTCGGGCCGACGATGGCGACCGTCTGGCCGGGCCGGGCGACCAGCGACAGGTCGGTGATCAGCGGCTCGTCCTCGCGGTAGGAGAAGGAGACGCCCTCGAACGCCACCTCGCCGCGGGTCTCCCCGATCGGCTCGGTCGCCGGGCGGTCCGGCACCTGCTCCTCGGCGTCGAGCAGCTCGAAGACGCGCTCGGCCGAGGCCACGCCGGACTGGAGCAGGTTGACCATCGAGGCGACCTGGGTCAGCGGCTGGGTGAACTGGCGCGAGTACTGGATGAACGCCTGCACGTCGCCGATGCTCAGCGCGCCGGAGGTGACCCGCAGGCCGCCGACGACGGCGATCAGGACGTAGTTGATGTTCCCCACCAGCATCATCAGCGGCATGATCAGGCCGCTGACGAACTGCGCCCGCCACGACGAGTCGTAGAGCCCCTCGTTCTGCTCGGCGAACTCCCGCTCCACCTCGGCGCGACGGCCGAAGACCGAGACCAGGGCGTGGCCGGAGATCGCCTCCTCCACGTGGGCGTTGATCTTGCCGGTCTGGCGCCACTGCTGGATGAACTGGACCTGCGAGCGCTTCATGATCTTCCCGGTCACCAGCATCGCCAGCGGGATGGTGACCAGCGCGATCAGCGCCAGCAGCGGGCTGATCCAGAACATCATCGCCAGCACCGCGACCACCGTCATCAACGAGGTGAGCAGCTGGCTCATCGTCTGCTGCAGGGTCTGCGCGACGTTGTCGATGTCGTTGGTGACGCGGCTGAGCAGCTCCCCGCGCGGCTGCCGGTCGAAGTACGACAGCGGCAGGCTGTTCACCTTGTCCTCGACGTCGGCGCGCATCCGCCGCACGCTGCGCTGCACGATCCGGTTGACCAGCAGCCCCTGGAGCCAGGCCAGCAGCGAACCGGCGACGTAGACCGCGAGCACGATCATCAGCGCGTGGCCGACGGCGTCGAAGTCGATGCCGGTGGCGCCGCCGAGGTCGAGGCCGGAGAGCATGTCGGCGCGGCCGGTGTCCCCGCTGGCCCGGGCCGCCTCGATCGCCTGCTCCTGGGTCACCTGCGCGCTGTGCAGCCTGCCGGCGATGAAGCCGTTGAAGACCAGGTCGGTGGCGTGGCCGAGCAGCTTGGGACCCAGCGCCATCAGCGTCACCGAGCCGACGGCGAACAGGCCGACCAGGACGAGCAGCGGCCGCTCGGGGGTCATCCCGCGCAGCAGCCGCCGGGTCGAGGCCTTGAAGTCGTTGGCCTTCTGGCCGACCATCCCGCCGCCCATCGGGCCGCGGCCGGGACCGGGGCCGGCGACGACCCGCTCGGTCTCCTTCATGGTGCCGGCGGGCTTGCCGCCGCCGGCCGCCCCGCCGGTGGTCGCGACCCCGCTCATGCCACGGCCTCCTCGTCGACGCCCTGACTGGCGGCGATCTCCCGGTACGTCGGATTGCCGGCCATCAGCTCGGCGTGGGTGCCGCGGCCGACGACGAGCCCGTCCTCGAGGACGAGGATCTCGTCGGCGTCGCGGATGGTGGCGATCCGCTGCGCCACGATCACCACCGTGGCCTCCCGTGTCTCCGGGGCCAGCGCCGCGCGGAGCCGGGCGTCGGTGGCCAGGTCGAGCGCGGAGAAGGCGTCGTCGAACAGGTAGATCTCCGGGCGCCGGACCAGCGCGCGGGCGATCGCGAGGCGCTGGCGCTGGCCGCCGGAGACGTTGGTGCCACCCTGGGCGATCGGGGACTCCAGGCCGCCCGGCATCTCCCGGACGAAGTCGGCCGCCTGGGCGATCTCCAGCGCCTCCCAGAGCTCCTCGTCGGTCGCGTCGGCCTTGCCGTAGCGCAGGTTGGAGGCGACGGTGCCGGAGAACAGGAACGCCCGCTGCGGGACCAGGCCGAGCCGGGACCAGAGCACCTCGGCGTCGAGGTCGCGCACGTCCACGCCGTCGACCAGGACCCGGCCCGCGGTCACGTCGAGCAGCCGCGGCACCAGGTTGACCAGGGTGGTCTTGCCGGCGCCGGTGGAGCCGACCACGGCGATCGTCTGGCCGGGGCGCGCGGAGAAGGTGACCTCGCGCAGCACCGGCTGCGCGGCGCCGGGGTAGGTGAGCTCGACGCCCTCGAAGTCGAGGTGGCCGGCGTACGGCAGGGTGGTGACCGGCGCGACGGGCGCGGTGACGCTGGTGTCGGTGTCGAGCACCTCGCCGATCCGGTCGGCGCAGACCGCGGAGCGCGGAATCATCATCAACAGGAACGTCCCCATCATCACCGACATGAGGATCTGCATCAGGTAGGAGAGGAAGGCGGTCAGCGCGCCGACCTCCATCTGGCCCGCCTCGATCCGGTGGGCGCCGAACCAGATCACGCCGATGCTGGCCACGTTGGCGATCAGCATCACCAGCGGGAACATCGTCGCCATCCAGCGGCCGGCGCGCAGCGAGACCTCGGTCAGCCCGTCGTTCGCCTCGGCGAAGCGGCGCGACTCCAGCGGCTCGCGGACGAAGGCGCGGACCACGCGGATGCCGGTGATCTGCTCGCGCAGGATCCGGTTCACCCCGTCCAACCGGGTCTGCACCAGCCGGAAGCTGGGCACCATCTGGGTCACCACGAGGCCGATCGCGACGAAGAGCACCGGGACCACGGCGACGATCAGCCAGGAGAGGCCGAAGTCCTCCCGCATCGCCATGATGATGCCGCCGACCATCATGATCGGGATGGTCACCGCCATGGTGCAGGTCATCAGCGTCACCATCTGGACCTGCTGGACGTCGTTGGTGGCGCGGGTGATCAGCGACGGCGCGCCGTACGACATCACCTCGCGGCCGGAGAAGCCGCCGACGCGCCCGAAGACCGCGGCCCGCAGGTCGCGGCCGAAGGCCATCGCGGTGCGCGCGGCGAACCAGGCGGCGGTGATCGAGCAGGCCGCCTGGACCATCGAGACCAGCAGCATGACCCCGCCGTGCCGGATCACGTAGCCGGTGTCGCCGGGGACCACGCCCTTGTCGATGATGTCGGCGTTGAGGCTGGGCAGGAACAGCATCGCCACGGTGGCGGTGAACTGGAGCGCCACGATGGCGACCAACCAGGTCCGGTAGGGGCGCAGGTGGGTGCGCATCAGGCGGAGGAGCATCAGCGGTCCTTCTCGTTCGGTACGGCGTCGCCGTCGGGTCCGCCGTCGCCGTCGGGTCCGCCGTCGTCGTGGGTCGCCTCGGCGGCTTCGGGGGCGTCGGGGGCATCGGGGGCATCGGGGCGCAGCACGCCGTCGAGCACGGTGTCGACGATCTGCTCGGGGGTGAGCAGCCGGCCGTCGGCGATCTCGGCGTGGGAGCCGGCGAAGGTGAGCAGCCGGAGCAGGTGCAGCACCTCCTCCGGCGTACGGCGCAGGTGGTCCGCGTCGGGCTCGATCAGTGCCAGCAGCCTGGCCGACACCTCGGCCTGGCCCTCGGCCAGCGTCGGGTCGTCGTGCAGGTGGCGCGGCGGCGCCACGGCGCCGAGCGCCCGCATCAGGTGGAAGATGGCGAGGTAGCGCTGCTGGAGCACCGCGACCACCCGGTGCAGCCGCTCGCGCAGCGGCACGCCGGCATCGATCTCCTCGAGCCGGCGCAGCAGCTCGGTCGGCTCGAAGCAGGCGACGATCGCGGCGTCGACCAGCTCGTCCTTGGAGCCGAAGACCCGGAAGATCGTGCCCTCGGCGACGCCGGCCGCCTCGGCGATCTGGCGGGTGGTCACCTGGCGGCCGTACTCGTGCAGCAGCGGCCGGGTAGCCCTCACCAGCGCCTCGCGGCGCTGATCGGGCGACATCGGGGCAGCACGACGGGGCACCCGACCGAGTCTAAGTGAGTGAGCACTCACTCACAAATGGATAACCCGCCTGACGGCTCCCGAACGGCAGCAGGCGCTCAGGGCGCGAGCCGCTCCCGCCGCCACCCCTCCTCGGCCCGGCGGTACCGCAGCCGGTCGTGCATCCGACCCGGGCGCCCCTGCCAGAACTCGAACGCCTCGGGCCGCACCAGGTAGCCGCCCCACGTCGGCGGCACCGGGATCTCGTCGTCCCCCCAGCGCTCCCCCGCGGCCCGGTACGCCGCGTCCAGCACGCCCCGATCGGCGACCACCTGCGACTGGGCCGACGCCCAGGCGCCGACCTGCGCGCCCCGCGGACGGGTCGCGAAGTAGGCGGCGACCTCGGCCGCCGACAGCGGCTCGGCCCGCCCCTCGACGCGAACCTGCCGCTCCAGGTCGTACCAGCCGAAGAGCAGCGCGCAGCGCGGCTCGGCCGCCAGCTCGGCACCCTTGCGGGAGGCGGTGTTCGTGTAGAAGACGAAGCCGTCCGCACCGAGCCCCTTGAGCAGCACCGTACGCGCCGAGGGCTGCCCGTCCGCGGAGACCGTCGCGACCACCATCGCGTTCGGCTCGTGCACCCCGGCGCCGGCCACGTCGTCGAACCAGCGCCGGAAGAGCGCCAGCGGGTCCTCCCCCGCGTCCGCCTCGGAGAGGCCGGCGGCGCCGTACTCGCGACGCAGAGCGGCCAGGTCCACCGCGGAGGCTGCGTCGGCGTCCGGGACGGCGACCGGCTGCATGTCGTGGGTCACCTCTTGGTCACCAGCCATGTGCCGAACCTAGCCCGTGCGGCAGAATGCCGGTGGCTCCCGCCCCGACCGGGCTGCGGGCGGCCACCCGAGTCCGACCCGCACGGCGCGCGACAGCAGCGCCGGCCGGGTCGCTGAGACGAATGGAGTCAGCGATGACCGAGGTCCACCACGGTCTGGAGGGCGTCGTCGCCTTCGAGACCCAGATCGCCGAGCCGGACAAGGAAGGCTCTGCGCTGCGCTACCGCGGTGTCGACATCGAGGACCTGGCCGGCCGCGTCCCGTTCGAGAACGTCTGGGGCCTGCTGATCGACGGTTCCTTCACCCCGGGCCTGCCGCCCGCCGAGGCCTACAACCTGCCCGTGCACACCGGCGACGTCCGCGTCGACGTCCAGGCCGCGATCGCGATGCTGGCCCCGGCCTTCGGGTTCGGTCAGACCTACGACATCTCCGACGAGCAGGCCCGCGAGGACCTCGCCCGGGTCGCCGTCATGGTGCTCTCCTACGCCGGCCAGTCGGCCCGCGACATCCACCTGCCCGTCGTCCCGCAGAAGGTGGTCGACGAGGGCAAGACCCTGGCCGAGAAGTTCCTGATCCGCTGGCGCGGCGAGGCCGACCCCAAGCACGCGCACGCGATCGACGCCTACTGGTCGTCGGCCGCCGAGCACGGCATGAACGCCTCCACCTTCACCGCGCGCGTGATCACCTCCACCGGCGCCGACGTGGCCGCCGCGTTCTCCGGCGCCATCGGCGCGATGAGCGGCCCGCTGCACGGCGGCGCCCCCTCCCGGGTGCTGGGCATGATCGAGGAGGTCGAGAAGTCCGGCGACGCGCGTGCCTACGTGAAGAACCTGCTCGACTCCGGCGAGCGGCTGATGGGCTTCGGCCACCGCGTCTACCGGGCCGAGGACCCGCGCGCCCGCGTGCTGCGCCGCACCGCCCGCGAGCTGGGCGCCGAGCGCTACCAGGTCGCCGAGGCGCTGGAGCAGGCCGCGCTGGCCGAGCTCCGCGAGCGTCGCCCCGACCGCGTGCTGGAGACCAACGTCGAGTTCTGGGCCGCGATCGTCCTCGACTTCGCCCAGGTGCCCGCGCACATGTTCACCTCGATGTTCACCTGCGCCCGGACCGGCGGCTGGTCCGCGCACATCCTGGAGCAGAAGAGGACCGGTCGCCTGATCCGGCCGTCGGCGGTCTACGCCGGCCCGTCGACCCGCCCGGCCAGCGACATCGAGGGCTGGGACCCCTCCTGGGGCGCCTGAGCACCACCCGTTCCACCCACCGCGGGCCGGCAGACACGTTCTGCCGGCCCGCGGCGCTTTTCGCCGAGCCGGGGCTCGGGCCCCCTCGAACCGGGCCTCGCGCCCCGCGAGCCCTCACCCCCGGCTCGGCGGGGCCTGCTCCCCGGCTCGGCGGAGGACCTGCACCAGCACGTCGAGCGCCCGGTCGAGCTCCTCGTCGGTCGGCCCGCCGAAGCCCACCACCAGGCCGGCCAGGCCAGCGCGACGGCAGTAGTCCCGGAGCAGGTTGACCCGGAACCCCGCCCGCTCCGCGGCGTCGCGGGCAGCGACCGCGCGCTCGTGGGGCAGCAACCAGGTCGCGTACATCCCGGCCACCGGCCCCGCGAGGGTCGCGTACGGCGACAGCGCGGTCACCACGCGCGGCGCACGCTCGGCGTACACCCGGCGGGCCGAGCGGACCACCGCGTCCACGTACCCGTCGCGCAGCAGGGTGACCATCGCCCGCTGCACCGGCCACGGGGGCGCGTCGTGGGTGACCTCGCGGTGCCGGTCGAACCGCTCGGCCAGCCGGTCCGGCAGCACCGCCCAACCGAGCCGCAGCGACGGCAGCACCGCCTTCGACGCGGTGCCGAGGTAGGCCACCCGGTCGGGGTCGAGCGCGGTCAGCGCCGGCACCGGCGCCACGTCGTAGCGAAACTCGGAGTCGTAGTCGTCCTCGACCACCAGCGCGTCCGCGGCCCGGGCCGCGGCCAGCAGCGCGAGCCGGTCGTCGGCCGGCATCACCCGGCCGAGCGGGTGCTGGTGCGCCGGGGTCACGTACGCCGCCGCGCAGCCCGCGAGGTCCGTGACGGCCGCCAGGGCCGGCAGGTCGCGCACCTCGCGCCCGCACTCGCGGACCGTGGCCACCGCGGCCCGGTAGCCGGGGTCCTCCACCGCGACCGGCCCCGCCGGCAGCACGGCCAGCAGGTGCCGCAGGCCGGCCGTCGTCCCGCCCGTGATCCGGACCGCGTCGGCGTCGACCGCCAGACCGCGCTGGCGACCGAGCCGCTCGGCGACCAGCTGGCGCAGGTCCGGCAGGCCCCGCGGGTCGTCGTACCCGCGCGGCGGGGTGGCCGCGGAGACCTCCCGCCAGGCCCGGCGCCAGGTGGCCGCGTGCCGTGGGTCGATCCACGGCGTCCCGGCGTCCATCATCACCAGCGGCGCCGCCACCGAGGCGGTACGCCGCCGGGCGGGCGCGCGCGCCGCGGCGACGCTGCCGCCGGCCACCCAGCTCCCGGCGCCCCGGCGCGCCTCCAGCCACCCCTCCGCCCGCAGCTGGTCGAAGGCCTGCTCGACCACGCCCCGCGAGATCCCGAGGTCGGCAGCGAGGCGCCGGGTCGCCGGCAGCCGGTCACCGCGCTCCAGCGCCCCGTCGAGCACCAGGCGGCGTACCTGGTCGGCGAGCTGGGCCCCCAGCGGGCGTTGATCGTCGCGGTCCAGGCGGACGGGCAGCATCGCTCCTCCTCGCGAAGTGGCCCAGCAGAATACCGAAGAATCGGCCCGTGCCATGGGCCAGTTCCCGTCCCACGATGGTGCCATGCCCACGACGTCCACCCCCTCCCCCGCGTCGCCCCTGCAGCCCACCGCCCGCACCGAGGTCCGGCGCGGGCGCAACCGCGCCGTCGCCGACCGGGCCGCGCTCCTCGATCTGCTCGCCGACGGGCTGGTCGCCCACCTCGGCGTGCAGGTCGGCGACCACCCGGTGGTGCTGCCCGCGGCGTACGCCGTCGCCCCGGACGGCCCGGACCGCGACGGCACGCTCTACGTGCACGGCTCGGTGGCCGCCCGCTGGCTGGGCGCGGCCACCGGCGCCACCGTGTGCGTCACCGTCACCGAGCTCGACGGGCTGGTGGCCGGTCGCTCGGCGTTCCACCACTCGATGAACTACCGCTCGGCGGTGGTGATCGGCACCGCGCGCGCCGTCACCGACCCCGCCGAGCGCGGCCGCGCCCTCGACCTGATCGTCGACCACATGATCCCCGGGCGCGCGGCCACGCTGCGCCCCAGCACCCGCAAGGAGCTGGCTGCGACCGCGGTGCTCGCGGTGCCGCTGCACGAGGCGTCGATGAAGGCGCGCGCCGGCGGGCCGGTCGACGAGCCGGAGGACGTCGCGGCGGGCGTGTGGGGCGGGCACGTCCCGGTACGACGGGTCGCCGACGCCCCGGTGCCGGCTGCCGACAACGCGTCCGGCGCCACCGTCCCGGCCGACGTCGAGCGCCGTGCGGCGGCGCCCGCTGCCGTCGTCAGCTGAGCGGCGGCAGCCGCTTGCCGAAGCAGCGCGACAGCGGGCTGTCGCGGTAGTGACCGAAGCCCGGGACGGGCACGTAGCCGGCCGACTCGTACAGCGCGATCGCCTCGGGCTGCTTCAGGCCCGTCTCCAGCACCAGCACCGCCACGCCGGCGCGGGCCGCGGTCCGCTCCAGCTCGGCCAGCACCAGTCGGGCGATGCCGTTCCCGCGTCGCTCGGGGACGACGTACATCCGCTTGATCTCCGCCGCGGGTCCGCCACCCAGCGCCTCCACTCCGGTACGCCGCCAGGCGCCCGTCGCGACCGCGGCACTGTCGAGGTAGCCGACCAGGAAGAGCCCGTCCGGGCCGCGGAACTCGGCCAGGTCGACCGGGCCCGCGTCCGGTGAGCCGTAGCGCTCGACGTACTCCTCCTGGACGCGCGCGACCAGCGCGACCGCGTCCGGGTGGTCGTAGCCGACCGGACGCAGGTCGAGGGCGGGTGCGTCAGCCAAGCGGGGTCCCGCAGGCGTCGCAGAAGCGCGCCTCGACGTTCTGCCGGACGCCGCACTCGCGGCAGTAGGGACCGGCCGCGCCACTCGCGGCCCGCGGGTCGCGCGCGTCGCGGGACGCGCCGAGGGTCGCCTGGGCGGACGGCGCCAGGTCGACCTTGACCCGGTAGCGCGGCGCCGTGCCGAAGGCGGCGGCGAACGCCAGGAACGTGAGGAAGAAGGAGAGCATCGCGCCCGCGACCCACCAGAACATCGCGTCGCCGCCGTCCCACAGGTCGGCCGACTGCGCCTGGTAGGCGCGGTAGCAGCAGTAGAGCGTCACCGCCAGCGTCACCGCGAGGAGCACCCGCCCCGTCCTGCGGACGGCCGGGCTGACCTCGTCGGGCTCGTTCGTCGTCATCTGAGAACCCCCATGTCTCGGTGCGCCGCGGACGCGGCGCGTGCTGAGGATAACGACGGTGTGGCCCGCCGATCGGTTGCCTCGCGGTCGCGCGCAGTCCGCAGACCGATGCCTGTTTTCACCGCCGTGACCTGCCTGTCACACTTATCCCATCTCTGACAGCGTCGTCAGGTCCCTGTGCCGCCCCCTCTCCCGATGAGAAGGTTGATCCGTGACCGACGCACTCCAGATCCCCGCCGACCTCAAGCCCGCCGACGGCCGTTTCGGCGCGGGCCCGTCGAAGATCCAGACCAGCCATCTGGACGCCCTCGCCGCCACCGGCGACGCGCTGATGGGCACCTCCCACCGCCAGGCCCCGGTGAAGAACACCGTCGGCCGCGTGCGCGAGGGCCTGGCCGCCCTCTTCGACCTCCCCGAGGGCTACGAGGTGGTGCTCGGCAACGGCGGCGCCACCGCGTTCTGGGACATCGCCACCTTCGGCCTGATCGAGCAGAAGTCGCAGCACCTCTCCTTCGGCGAGTTCTCCTCGAAGTTCGCCAAGGCCGCCGAGCAGGCGCCGTGGCTCGAGGCGCCGTCGGTCATCAAGTCCGACCCGGGCGCGCGCCCCGAGGCCGTCGCCGAGGCCGGCGTCGACGTCTACGCGTGGGCGCACAACGAGACCTCCACCGCCGTGATGGCGCCGGTGGTCCGCCCCGCGGGCACCGACGAGGGCTCGCTGGTGCTCATCGACGCCACCTCCGGCGCCGGCGGCCTCCCGGTCGACCTGACCCAGGTGGACACCTACTACTTCGCGCCGCAGAAGTGCTTCGCCTCCGACGGCGGCCTGTGGATCGCGCTGATGTCGCCGGCCGCCCTCGAGCGCGCCGCCCGGATCGCCGCGACCGACCGCCACATCCCGGCCTTCTTCGACCTGCCGACCGCGATCGACAACTCCGCGAAGAACCAGACCTACAACACCCCCTCGGTCGCCACGCTCTTCCTGATGGCCGAGCAGCTGGACTGGATGAACGCCCAGGGGGGCCTCAAGGGCATGGTGGAGCGCACCACCGCCTCCTCCGACGCGCTCTACGGCTGGGCCGAGCGGACGGCCTACACGACGCCGTACGTCGCGAACCCGGCCGACCGCTCGCTGGTGATCGGCACCATCGACTTCGACGACGCGATCGACGCCGCCCAGGTGGCGAAGGTGCTGCGCGCCAACGGCATCGTGGACACGGAGCCGTACCGCAAGCTCGGCCGCAACCAGCTGCGGATCGCGATGTACCCGGCCGTCGACCCGGCCGACGTCGAGGCGCTGACGCGGTGCATCGACTACGTCGTCGAGAACATCTGACACTCGCGCCCCATGAATCCCCGGCTTGACCGGGGATTCCGGTGCGTGACGGCCATTGCACTGGCCGTCACGCCTGGGATTCACCGGCCGACCGGGGATTCCCACGTCCTCACAGCCGCGCCGCCACCTTCTCGTACGTCGGCCGGCCGAACGCCACGATCCGGGCCACCTCGACCTCCGTCGGGGTGGCCCGGATCGTCTCCAGCGCGGCGTCGATGGCGTCGTCCAGCGGCCAGCCGTAGATGCCCGCGCTGATCAGCGGGAACGCGATGGTGCGGGCCCCGAGCTCGTCGGCCACCTCCAGCGCACGCCGGTAGCACGACTCGAGCAGTCCGCGGTCGGTCTCGCCGAGGTGGTAGTTGGGCCCCACCACGTGGATCACCCACTGCGCCGGCAGGTCCCCCGCGGTGGTCCATCCGGCGTCGCCGGTGGCCAGGCCGTCGGGGAACCGCAGCACGCAGTCGGCGAGGATCTCCGGGCCGCCGGCGGCGTGGATCGCGCCGTCGACGCCCCCGCCGCCGCGCATCGCCCGGTTGGCGGCGTTGACCACCGCGTCCACCTTCTGCCGCGTGATGTCTCCGACGACCGCCTCGACCTCCATGAGCACGAGACTGCCACCGCGGGCCAGCGCGTGTCCTAGGAAGCCCAGTAGCCCTCGCGCCGCGAGATCCCGAGGGCGGTGAGGGAGAGCCGCTCCGAGGACCAGCGGAACTCCAGCACCCCGCCGAAGCTGTGCCCCTCGCTGTCGCCGAAGACGGCGCTGGCGAAGGTCTCGCTCCCGGCCCCATCGGCCGATCCTCGACCGCCGACCCGCAGGCAGTCGTCCAGCACCGCGTCGGAGTCGACGTCGTCGGAGGAACCCGACACGGCGGCGGCACCGGCGGCGAGCCACGCCACGGCCTCCTCGCAGCGTTCCTCGAGCCGTCCCGCAGGCACGCGCGCGGTGAAGCCGACCGCGGAGACGGCCTGGCCCTCATGCGGCGCCACGAAGAAGACGTCGGGCGCGTCGTCGAAGGCCCACACGCCACCGGCGCCCAGGCTGCCGTCCACCCAGTCGAGGTCCTGGCCCCATGAGTCCCCCGGCGTACCGAGGCCGGAGAGCACCCCGGCCGGGTACTCCGGGTCGTAGTCGTCCTCGCCGCCGACGAGCAGCCCGACGCCGAGTCCGGCGCCGAAGAGGGCGGCGCCGGCCAGCGCCAGCCCGCCGATCCGGGCCATCGGCGAGCGCCCGGCGGGCGACCGCGGGGTCGCGGGCGTCGGGACGATGTCGGTCGGTCTCGGGAGGCTCACGCGGTCATCCTGGCGCCACGCGGTCCCCTTCCGTGCAGATATTGCGGCAGCGCGCCCACACTCAGCGCGCCCACGCTCAGCGCGGTCGCAGCGACCGCACCAGCACCAGCAGCCCGACCAGCCCGAACGCGCCGCCGATCAGCCACGGGTCGAGCACGATCCCGGCCCACGAGTCGTCCTCCGAGGACGGCTCGGTCGAACCGTTCTCCCCGGCACCGGACTCCAGCCCGAGGCCGTCCGTGCCCGACGTCGGCGACGGCGCGGCGCTCTCCTCGGGCGCCATCGCGGACCGGATGCTCGCCGGCACCGCCACCCGCAGCACCTCGCTGCCCGCACCCTCGGAGCTGAGCAGGACCCGTCCCCGCTCGTCGACGGCGAGCCCCTCCCCCTGCGGCTGGATCGGCAGCGGGAAGGTGCCGAGGCGCTCCCGGTCCGGCCAGCTGTAGACGGCGGCCTGGCCGTAGTTGCGCACGATCAGGTGCCGGCCGTCGGGGAAGAACGAGCCGTCGGTGGCGATGCCGAGCATGTCCCCGACCCGCCGCAGCCGGTTCGGCCGGTCGGGGTCGAGCAGCCGGGGCGCCCGGAAGACCTGGCCGATGAACTCCTTGGTGACCACCAGCAGCCGGCCGGTCTCCGGGTCGACCAGCAGCGTCTCGGCGTCGTGCGCCCGGCCGGGGTAGACGAGCTCGTAGGTCTCACCGGGGACGCGCCGCTCGCCCCGCCCGAACGGCACGCGGGTGACGGTCACCGAGGAGCGCCGCGCCAGGTTGTCGCCGATGTCGGCGACCCAGACGTGGCCCGCCCCCGCCGGCGCCAGCGCCTCGATGTCGGTCGCCTCGCCGTCCCAGGTGGTCACGCCGACCGTCTCGCCGGTGGCGGGGTCGACGGTGAAGATGCGGTTCGAGTCGCCGGAGTCGTTCACCGTGACGACCAGCCCGTCCCGGGCGACCAGCCCGCTGGACTCGACGATCGCGGGGTCGGCGAAGGTGAAGAGCACCCGGCCCTCGCCCTGCGCGGCCGCGGCCTGCGGCACCGCGACGCCGATCGCGAACAGGCCCGCCGCGACCGCGGCGAGCGTCCCCTCGAGGCGGGTCACCGCGGGGCGTCCGACGGGCCGGACGAGGACGCCGCCAGCAGTACGCCGAGGCGCGGGTGCAGGCCCCACGTGGCGGTGAGGTCGTCGTACTCGGCGCGGGCGGCGGAGGCGCCGGGACCGGCGCCGCCGGTGCGCACCGCCCGCAGCAGCGTGTTGCGCGGGGTGTGCTTCGACTCGACGAACTGCACCACCTCGACCCGGTAGCCGGCGCCGCGCAGCAGCAGCCCGCGCAGCGCGTCGGTGAGGGTGTCGGCGAACCGCTCGCGCAGGATCCCGTCGCGGACCAGCGCGGCGTACGGCTCCGGCGGCGGGGTACGCCGCAGCTGGGCGGCGATGTCGTGGTGGCAGCAGGGCGCGGCGAGCACCAGCGGCGCCTGCCACTCCACCGCGCGGGCCAGCGCCTCGTCGGTCGCGGTGTCGCAGGCATGGAGCGCGAGCACCACGTCGGGCGGCTGCGGCAGGGCGGCGTCGGCGATGGTGCCGACCACGAAGTCCGCGTCGATGCCGAGGTCCGCGGCGACCGACGCGTTGTGGGCGCGCGACTGCTCCTTGACGTCGACCCCGGTCATCCGCACCGGCAGGCCCCTGCGGTCGCTCAGGTACCGGTGCGCGGCGAAGGTCAGGTAGCCGTTGCCGCAGCCGAGGTCGACGATCCGCAGCGGGTCCTCGGGCGTGGGGGTGCGCAGGTGTCCGGCGCCGATGGCGTCGGAGACGGCCGCGTCGAGCAGGCCGACGAACTCCTCGATCTGGCGGTACTTGGCCTGCCGGCTGGGCCGGATCCGGCCGTCCTTGCCGGCCAGGCCGAGCGCGGCGAAGAGGGCGTCGTCCTCGGGCAGCAGCCGTTGCTTGGCGCGGTCGTGCGACCGGCTCGCGGGCGCCGCGGAGGCCCCCTCCGCCGGCCCGACGTGCACGAAGGCCTGGCCCTTCTTGGTGATCCGCAGCTGCACGACCGCCCTCGCCGTGGTCACGTGCCAGTTGCCGTACGGCGTGGCCAGCAGCGCGTCGACGCAGGCCGCGGCGGGCTCCCCGGCGGCGGCGTTGGCCGTGTGCGCCTGGGTGGCGTCGTAGGAGACGGTCTGCAGGTGGGTGCCGGCCTTGAGGTCGACCCAGCGCACCTCGACCCGGCGCCACGGCGGGGCCTCCTGGCCGCGCTGGCGCCCCGAGGCGACGGCCCGGACCAGGTCCGGGTCGAGCAGGTGCTCGCGGACGACGGCCAGCCCGTCGGCCAGCGGGAGCGTGCTGCTGCTCATCGGCGGTCCACCGTCACTTGACCAGGGCGGCCACCACGACGATGACCAGGAGCGCGGCCAGGGCGACCGGGATGACGAGTCGACGGTGCCGCGGGTTCACTCCACGATCCTAACGGCGCGGGCCCGTTCGGCCGGCTTCGGCGGCGTCCCGCTCCGTCGGCGGGCCGTCCAGCCGCTCCGCCAGCAGCTCGCCCAGGTGGAGCGCCCGCACGCCGGCCAGGTCGTCGAGCTGCAGGGCGCACGACATCCCGTCGGCCAGCACCACGGTCGCCGGGTCGGCGGCGCGGGCGGACCGCACCGCCGGCAGCAGGTGGGTCTCGGCGACCGCGACCGAGGTCTCGTAGTGCCCGCGCTCGACGCCGAAGTTGCCGGCCAGCCCGCAGCAGCCCGGCACCCGGGTGACCGCGGCGCCGGCGCGGGCGAGCAGGGCCGCGTCGGCCTCCCAGCCCAGCACCGCGTGCTGGTGGCAGTGCGGCTGCGCCAGCACCGAGACCCCGGTGAGGTCGGGCAGCGGCAGGTCGAGCCGGGTGACCAGCTCCGCCAGGGTCAGCACGCCGGCGGCGACCCTCTCGGCGGCCGGCACGTCGGCGTCGGGGACCACCTCGGCGGCGTCGGAGCGCAGCGCGGCCAGGCACGACGGCTCCAACCCGACCACCGGCACGCCCGAGTCGACGTACCGGGAGAGCACGCCGACCGCGCCGGCCACGATCCGCCGCGCCTGGTCGAGCTGGCCGGTGGTGATCCAGGTCAGCCCGCAGCAGGCACGCTCGTCGATCACGCCGACCCGCAGCCCGCACGCCTCGAGGTAGGCGACCGCGGCGCGACCGGGGCCGTCGCGGAAGTGGTCGGTGAACGAGTCGGCCCACAGCCACACGTCGGGCCGCTCGGGCGTCCCCGCGTCGGGTCGGGAGCGCGCCCAGCGGCGCAGCGTGGTCGCCGCGAAGGCCGGCACGGTACGACGAGCGTCCACCCCCGCGAGCGCCTTGGCGGCCGCGGCGGTCGGCGCCCAGCGCAGCGTCGCGTTGGCGAGCCGCGCCGATCCGGTGGCGGCGGCCAGCGCGGCCCACCGGGGCAGTCGACCCAGCGTGTAGTGGCTGCGCGGCCGCGGCCGGCGCCGGTAGGTCCGGTGCAGCGCCTCGGACTTGTAGGTCGCCATGTCCACGCCGGTCGGACAGTCAGAGGCGCAGCCCTTGCAGGAGAGGCAGAGGTCGAGCGCGTCGTGCAGCGCCGGGTCGGCCAGCCCGCCGGGCAGGCCGCCGGTGAGCGCCTCCTGGAGCACCCGGGCGCGGCCGCGGGTCGAGTCCCTCTCCTCGCCGGTGGCGAGGAAGGAGGGGCACATGACGCCGCCGCTCCCGGACGGCGCCACGCACTTCCCGACCCCGGTGCAGCGGTGGGTCGCCGCGACCAGCGAGCCGCCGTCGTCGGCCAGGCGCAGCATCGGGCGAGGCCCGGGGGCAGCCCGCTCGGCGCGGACGGGCCGCAGGTCGGCGTCGAGCGGGGCCGGTTCGACCAGCACGCCGGGGTTGAGCAGCCCGTCGGGGTCGCAGGCGGCCTTGACCTGCCCGAACAGCCGCAGCGAGGTGGCGTCGTACATGATCGGCAGCAGCTCGGAGCGGGCCCGGCCGTCGCCGTGCTCCCCGGACAGCGAGCCGCCGTAGTCGGCCAGCCGCCGCGCGCAGGCCTCGAGGAACTCGCGGAACCGCAGCCCGCCGTCGGCGAAGTCGAAGTCGATCCGGGCGTGCACGCAGCCGTCGCCGAAGTGGCCGTACGGAACGGTCGAGAGTCCGTGCGCGGTCAGCAGCTCCTCGAAGTCGCGCAGCCACGCGCCCAGTGCCGCGGGCGGGACGGCGGCGTCCTCCCAGCCGGCGTGCGCGGGGCGGGAGAGGCTGCGGGCGGCGAGGCCGGCGCCGTCCTCGCGGATCCGCCACAGCGCGGCGGCCTCGCCGGCGTCGGTGACCTCGCGGTGGCCCAGGGCGGCGCCGGCGGCCACCAGCCGGGCGCCGAGCCCGGTGTCCGACATCGGCTCCGACGACGGCCCGGCGTCGTACTCCACGAGCAGCCACCCGCTGCCGCGCGGCAGCTCGGGGACGGCCCGTCGGGCGCGGACCAGGTCGGCCAACCGCGCGTCGAGCCCCTCGCACGCGATCAGCGCACCGCCGCCGGCCGCCAGCAGCGCCGGTACGGCGTCGGCGGCCTCGGCCATCGACGGGTAGCCGAGCACCAGCAGCCGCCGCGGCGCCTCGGGCACCAGCGCGACCGTGGCCTCGCGGACCAGGCCCAGCGTGCCCTCGGTGCCGGCCAGGAACCGCGCCATCCCCCCGGCGCCGCCCCCCGGTGCCTCGGGCAGCAGGTGCTCGAGCGAGTAGCCGCTGACCTGCCGGCCGAACCGGCCGAACGTGGTCCGCACGTGCGCCAGCTCGGCGGCGACCAGTCCCCGCAGGCGCTCCTCGACCGTGCCGGGCGCCGCGGCACGGTCGCCCCACAGCACGTCGACCGCGCGCAGCGTGTCCGCGGTGCGTCCGTAGCCGAGCGCGCGGGACCCGCACGCGTTGTTGCCGATCATCCCGCCGATCGTGCAGCGGGGGTGGGTGGACGGGTCGGGCCCGTAGCGCAGCCCGTACGGCGCGGCGGCGGCCTGCAGCGCGGCGTGCACGACGCCCGGCTCGACCCGGGCGGTGCGGGCCTCGGGGTCGATCTCCAGCACCCGGTTCAGGCGCCGGGTGTCGACGACCAGGCCCGGGCCGATCGCGTTGCCGGCGATCGAGGTACCGGCACCGCGCGGGGTCAGCGGGGTCGCGGTCAGCGCGGCCGCCTCGAGCACCGCCTCGAGGTCGTCCCGGTGCGCCGGGCGGGCCACGGCCCGCGGCAGGACCCGGTAGAGCGATGCGTCGGAGGAGTAGAGCGCGCGGGTCAGCGGCGAGTCGTCCGCCTCGACCCCGCGGCGGCGGAGCTCGGCGACCAGATCGGTGGCCCCGTCGGTGGCCCCGTCGCGACCGGAGGCCTCAGCCATCCGCACCCCCGTCCCGGTCGGGGCGGTAGCGGACCACGAACGAGTACGCCGTGTGCAGCGTGACGGCCGCCAGGAAGATGCCGATCGCGGCGAAGAACCACGGCCCGAGGCTCGGCTCGGGGTCGTCGGCGACGGCCGTGGTGACCACCAGCAGGCAGGTCAGCAGCAGCATCGTCGCGGTGCCCAGCCACAAGGCGTCGGCCCGGGCCATCGCGCGCATCCGCTCGGCGCGCTCCGGGGTCGCCGTCCACCACTCCTTGTGCGGGACGTTGACCATCGAGGCCGGGACCGGCGCGAACGCGACCAGCGCGAGGACGCCGGCGACCAGCAGCCCGACCAGCGCGGTCCCGACCAGCAGCTCACCGCGGCCGGACCACCGGTCGACCTCACCGCTGAACCCGAAGTGCACCGGCACCCGGTCCGGTAGCGCGACCGCCGCCGCCACCCAGGCCGCCGCGTAGAGCAGGCAGGAGCCGGCGAACGCCGCGGTGGGGACGGAGCGACGGGACAGCGGCCGGGTCACCAGAGCTCCATCGACTCGCGGAACACCCCGGCCAGGTCCTCGGCGGCCACCTCGCGCGGGGCGGTGGCGAGCAGCCGCTGCTGCTGCAGGGCGCCGGCGACGAGGTCGTCGACGTCCCCCTCGCCGTACCCGACCGCGGCCAGGCCGTTGGGGCTGCCGATGTCGCGCATCAGCCGGGTGATCACGCGCGGCAGCACGTCGGCGCCCTCACCGGTCAGGTCGTCGGCGCCGGGGTCGAGCAGGCGCGCGGCGCGCAGGTGCCGCTCGGGGGCGGCGGGGAAGGTGAACCGGAACGCCTCCGGCGCGGTCAGCGAGACCGCCATCCCGTGCGGCACCATCGGCTCGGCGTCCGGGTAGTCGGCCGGGCGGAAGTCGCGGACGCGGCCGGCGATCGGGTAGGCGCAGGCGTGCGGGATGTGGACGCCGGCGTTGCCGAACCCGAGGCCGGCGAAGGTCGCCGCCAGCGCCATGTCGTCGGCGGCGTCCCGCGCCGCCGCGTCCGAGCCCTCGCCGGACCCCTCGCCCCACGCGGCACGGACGGCGGGCCGGAAGGCGGAGGCGAGCAGCCCCAGGGCCCTCTCCGACCACAGGTCGGAGATCGGGTTGGAGCCGCAGTAGGGCACCCGTTGCTCGGGCGCCTTGGAGTCGTAGTCACCGAACCACCGGGCCGTGTAGCTCTCCAGCGCGTGGCAGAGGATGTCCATCCCGGACGCGGCGAGCACGCCCGCGGGCTGGGTCGCCGAGAGGGACGGGTCGACCACCGCGAGCCGGGGCCGCAACGCCGGGTGGCTGATCCCGGTCTTCACCTTCAGCGCGAGCACGTCCATCACGCAGATCGTGGTCGACTCGCTGCCGGTGCCCGTGGTGGTGGGCACGGCCGCGAGCGGGAGCACCGGGTGCTCGGGCGCCCGCGCCTGCCCGACCGGCGCGTTGACGTAGTCCATCAGGTCGCCCGGGTTGGTGGTCAGCAGCGCGACGGCCTTGGCGGTGTCGATCGCCGAGCCGCCGCCGACGGCGACCACGGCGTCGAACGAGCCGGCGCCGCGGGCGAACTCGACCGCCTCGATCAGGGAGGCGTCGGTCGGCTCGACGTGCGCGCCCGCGAACGTCACCACCTCGATGCCGTACGCCGTCAGCGACTCCGCGACGCCGGCAGCGTGCCCGGCCGCGGCGACCCGCTCGTCGGTGACCAGCAGGGCCCGCCCGGCGCCCCAGCCGCGCACGTCGTACCCGATCTCGCGGGCGGCGCCGCGACCGAACTTCAACGCTGGCGCGGCATAGGTGAAGACCTGTTCGTGCTGGCCGGGAGTCACCCGGTCACCGTAGCGCCCGCGGCGGCGAGCGCCGCGCGGACCAGCGGGTACACCGGCACGGCGCCGGACTCGATGTCGGCGATCGGCACCCAGGCCACGGCATCGGTGGTGCCGCCCTCCTCCACCACCCGCGGCTCGCCGGGATCGACGCTGGCCCGGTAGATGATCCCGATCGCGTGGAAGTCCTCCTCGCGGCCGTCGGGCGCGGTACCGGTGAAGTGGTGGTCGACCACGGTCAGCAGGGTGTCCACGCGTCCGGTCAGTCCGCACTCCTCCCACAGCTCGCGAGCCACGGTGTCCTCCGGCTTCTCGCCGTGGTCGATGCCGCCGCCGGGGAGGTGCCAGGTGCCGGGGTTGGGCGCGAGGTCGGAGGTGCGGGTCAGCAGGACCCGGTCGCCGTCCAGGACGCACCCGTAGGCGGCGGCCCGTTGACGCCTACGGACCTGGTAGGCGGCGACGGCGTCGCCGACCACGGCCGAGGTCGGCACGGCCCCGGACAGCACGTCGGCCAGCGGCTTCCACGCGGCCTCGCTGGTGGATCCGTCGACCTCGACGACGTGCGGCGCGGGGCTGTCGGCCGCCACCCAGCCTTCGTAGACGATCCGCACCGCATGGTTGTCGACCCGGCGGCCGCGGCGCCAGGCGTTGCGCATGTGGGCGGAGAAGACGTGCGCCGTCTCGCCGATCTCGGCGCGCAGCCCGGTCTCCTCGTAGACCTCGCGGACCACGGCCTCGCGCGGGTCCTCACCGTGCTCCACCCCGCCGCCGGGCAGCGTCCAGGTCTCAGTACGGGTGATCTTCGGCGCGATCCGGGAGAGCAGGATCTCCTCGCCACGCACGATCACCGCGTACGCCGCCAGCCGCTGCACCCGTTGCGCCACCTGCTCACCACCCGTCGCTCCCGGCCGGCGTCGTACCGTCCTGGGGCCACCCTACGGACATCCCGCCGCCGACCCGGGCCTCAGGCCCCACCGAGCCGGGCCTCCGGCCCCGCCGAACTGCGGCTTGTGGCTCAGGAGAACGGCGGCCGCGCATCCCGGGCGATGGACCTCCGCCCGGCCCAGCGCCATACCCGCGCCGCACGGTCCCGGTCCTCGTCGGTGACCAGGTTGCCCATCCAGCGCAGGGCAAGCGTCATCAGCAGGTCCGAGCGCATGCCCACCGGGCCGAGCGCGGGCAGGAGCCGCGGCACCGTGACCAGGCCGGCGAGCCGACGGGCGATGGAGAACGCCTCACCGTAGTGGTCGCGCAGCAGCGCCGGCCACACCACCGAGAGGTCGACGTCGCCGTCCTCGGCGAACAGCTCGGCGAGCAGCCGCCCGGTCTCCAGACCGTAGTCGATGCCCTCGCCGTTGAGCGGGTTCACGCAACCGGCCGCGTCGCCGATCAGCGCCCAGTTCCGTCCCGCGACGTGGGAGACCGCACCGCCCATCGGCAGCAGCGCGGAGGCCGGGCGGCGCAGCTCGTCACCGAGACCGAAGTCGCCACGGTGCTGGTCCGCGTAGGACTGCATCAACGGCCTGATCGCGAGGTCGGCCGGGCGCTTGGCAGTCGCCAGCGTGCCCACACCGAGGTTCATCTCGCCCGAGTCGGCGCCCAGCGGGAAGAGCCACCCGTAGCCGGAGAGGACCTCCCCGTCGAGACCGCGCAGCTCCAGGTGCGAGCTGATCCACGGGTCGTCCGCCGCCTCGGCGGTGACGTAGGAACGGCCGGCGACGCCGTACACCGTCTCCCGGTGCCACTCCCGACCGAGCACCTTGCCCAGCGGCGAGCGCACGCCGTCGGCGACGACCAGACGCTCGCACTCGATCTCGAAGCGCTCGCCGTCGCGGCCGCCGCGCTCGAAGACCACGGCAGCCACCCGGTCACCGTCGAGGCGGGCGTCGACGGCGCGTGCGCCGTCGATGCCGACCACGCCGGACTTCGTGGCCACGGTCCGCAGGTGATCATCGAGCTCGGTGCGCGCGACGGCGCTCCCCCAGTCAGGAAGATTCCCTCCCGGCCAGTTCAGGTGCAGCGTCTGCCCGAAGCCGTGCGCCCGGAGTCCCTGGTTGACGGTGTGACTCCGCACCCATTCACGCAGGCCGAGGCGCTCGAGCTCGCCGATGGCGCGCGGGGTCAGGCCGTCGCCGCAGGTCTTGTCGCGGGGGAAGACCGCGGCGTCCGCCAGCACCACGTCGCGGCCGAGTCGCGCCGCCCACGCGGCGGCACCGGATCCGGCGGGGCCGGCGCCCACGACCAGTACGTCGGTACGGCTCGGCGCGTCGGTCGTCATGGCGCCATCTTGTCAGCACGACCACGGCGACCTTCACGCACCTGAGGTTCGGTGGCACCGAACCCCCGGTCCGGGGGTGCCTTTCCCCCGGTTCGGGAGTTCCTGAGGCCCGGTTCGGGGGTGCCTTTCCCCGGTCCGGGTGGAAAAAGCCGCCAGGGGCCACACCGATGGGTGTGGCCCCTGGGGCAATGTTTGTCCGG
>NZ_STGK01000038.1 GCF_004919105.1 Nocardioides sp. GY 10113 | reverse complement strand
CCAGCTGGGCCACGGCCGTACCGACCTGGCCGAGGTCGCCGCGCAGCAGGCCAGCGAGCTGGCCTACTTCCCGCTGTGGTCCTACGCGCACCCGACCGCGATCAAGCTGGCCGCGAAGGTCGCCTCCTACGCGCCCGGTGACCTGAACAAGGTCTTCTTCACCACCGGCGGTGGTGAGGCGGTGGAGTCGGCGTGGAAGCTGGCCAAGAACTACTTCAAGCTGGTCGGCAAGCCGATGAAGCACAAGGTGATCTCCCGCGCGATCGCCTACCACGGCACCACCCAGGGCGCGCTGTCGATCACCGGCCTGCCCGGCCTGAAGCAGCAGTTCGAGCCGCTGGTGCCCTCCACCTTCCGGGTCCCGAACACCAACATCTACCGCGCCCCGATCCACGCCGACGACCCCGAGGCGTTCGGCCGGTGGGCCGCGGACCAGATCGAGGTCGCGATCCTCAACGAGGGCCCCGACACCGTGGCCGCGGTCTTCCTCGAGCCGGTGCAGAACGCCGGTGGCTGCTTCCCGCCCCCGCCGGGCTACTTCGAGCGGGTCCGTGAGATCTGCGACGAGTACGACGTGCTGCTGGTCTCCGACGAGGTGATCTGCGCCTTCGGTCGACTGGGCTACATGTTCGGTGCCGAGCGGTTCGGCTACCAGCCCGACATCATCACCTGCGCCAAGGGCCTGACCTCCGGCTACGCCCCGCTGGGCGCGATGATCGCCAGCGACAAGCTGTTCGCGCCGTTCGCCGAGGGCGAGGAGACCTTCCTGCACGGCTACACCTTCGGTGGCCACCCGGTCGCGACCGCGGTCGCGCTGCGCAACCTGGAGATCTTCGAGGAGGAGAAGGTCCTGGAGAACGTCCGCGAGAACGAGGACGTCTTCCGCTCCACCCTGGAGAAGCTGCTGGACCTGCCGATCGTGGGCGATGTCCGCGGCGCCGGCTACTTCTACGGCATCGAGCTGGTCAAGAACAAGGAGACCAAGGAGACCTTCAACGAGGAGGAGTCCGAGCGACTGCTGCGCGGGTTCCTGTCCAAGGCCCTCTACGACGCCGGCCTGTACTGCCGCGCCGACGACCGCGGCGACCCGGTCATCCAGCTCTCCCCGCCGCTG
>NZ_STGK01000037.1 GCF_004919105.1 Nocardioides sp. GY 10113 | reverse complement strand
GGGTCTGCTGCACGGATAGGTGACATCTGATCTGCGTCGATGTGTGTCGACGCTGGAAGGATGTGCACCATGCCGAAGGCGTTTCCCAAGGAGTTCCGCGAGGACGTGATCCGGGTCTACAGGGACTCGGATTCCTCGGTCGCTCAGGTCGCGAAGGACTTCGGCATCTCGCCGTCGTGCCTGAAGCGGTGGCTCGCGGTCGATGACCGGAACTCGGCCTCGCCCTCGCCGGCCGGTCAGGCAGCGAACGAGTCCGACGCGCTGCGTGAGGCGAACAAGCGGATCAAGCTGCTCGAGCAGGAGAACGAGGTCCTGCGCCGCGCTGCTGCCTACCTCTCCCAGGCCAACCTGCCGGGAAAATGAGGTACCCGCTCGTCCGCGAGCTGGCCGCCGACGGGATCCCCGTCGCGGTGACGTGCCGGGTCCTCAACATCGCCCGCCAGCCCTACTACCGATGGCTGGCTACTCCGGTCACCGACGCCGAACTGGTCGCCGCGTACCGGGCCAACGCGTTGTTCGACGCCCACCGCGACGACCCCGAGTTCGGCTACCGGTTCCTGGTCGACGAGGCCCGCGACGCCGGTGAGGCAATGGCCGAGCGGACCGCCTGGAAGATCTGCTCCGACCTGGGCTGGTGGTCGGCGTTCGGGAAGAAGCGCGGCAAGAACGGCAAGAAGCCCGGCCCGCCCGTCCACGACGACCTCTGCGCTGTCGTCGACGACAAGGGCAGGGTCCGGCACCAGTTCAGCGCCCAGGCTCCGAACGAGTTGTGGGTCAGCGACATCACCGAGCACTGGACCGGTGAGGGACGGCTTTACGTCTGCGCGATCAAGGACGTCTACTCCAACCGGATCGTGGGCTACTCCATCGACTCACGCATGAAGTCCCGGCTCGCGGTCGCCGCTCTCGATCACGCCGTCGCCCGGCGCCGGGCTGCAGGCGCGGGTGTGGCCGGATGTGTCCTGCACACCGACCGCGGGTCCCAGTTCCGCAGCCGGAAGTTCGTCCACGCCCTCAACCGCCACGACATGGTCGGCTCGATGGGCCGGGTCGGCGCCGCCGGCGACAACGCCGCGATGGAGTCGTTCTTCTCGCTGCTGCAGAAGAACGTGCTCGACCGCCGTGTCTGGGCCACGCGGGAAGAGCTGCGGATCGCGATCGTTCGGTGGATCGAGAGGACCTACCACCGGCGTCGCCGGCAGGCCGCTCTCGGGCGGTTGACCCCGGTCGAATACGAGTTGATCATGGCCCCGACCGCCGTCCAGGCGGCCTAACCCCAACTGTCACCTGTCCGTGCAGCAGTCCC
>NZ_STGK01000035.1 GCF_004919105.1 Nocardioides sp. GY 10113 | reverse complement strand
TGGATCGACTCCTACCCGTTCGTCCGGCTGCACCAGCCGTCGGGCTGGTACGGCGTCGGCTCGACCGTGCTCGGCGACGACCGGATCGCGACGGACGGCCCGGAGGCCGGGCACTACACCCGGGTCAGCGGCGTCGAGATCCAGGCCTACTTCGAGGCGCTGATGCGGGACCGGTTCCTGCCCTCGGGGCAGGTCCGGTTCCAGCCGAAGACCGAGTACCTGGGCGAGGCCACCGACCAGCCGGGGGAGCACCGGGTCCGGTCCCTGTTCGGCGGCGAGGAGACCAACGTGGTGGTGCGCGAGCGGCTGGTCGACGCGACCTGGACCGCCTCGCGGGTGCCGCAGACCTACCCGCCACCGTTCGCGGTCGCCGACGGCGTACGGGTGGTGACCCCGACGGAGCTGACCCGGCTCGGCGCCGTCGACCGGGTGGTGGTCGTCGGCACCGGCAAGACCGCGTTCGACACCGGGGTGTGGCTGCTGGAGCAGGGCTGCCCGCCCGCGTCGATCACCTGGATCCGGACCCGGGACGCGTGGCTCAACAACGTGCACTTCATGCAGCCCGGCACCCTCGCGGACCTGACCGTCGAGGGAACCGTCGGCTTCCTGGAGGCGCTCGCGACGCGCGACACCCTCGACGAGGTGCTCGCCGAGGTGGAGCGTCGCGAGGTGATCCTCCGCATCGACCCCGACGTGTGGCCGACGGTCTTCCGCGGGCCCACGATCAGCACCTACGAGGTCGACCAGCTGCGCCGGATCACCGACGTCGTACGACGGGGAAGAGTGCTGCGGATCGAGCCGGACCGGATCGTTCTCGAGCACGGCGAGGTGCCGACGACGCCGGACACGGTCCACGTCCACTGCGCCGCGCCGGGCCTGCCGGAGCGCCCTCCGGTGCCCGTCTTCGCGGACGGTCGGATCACCGTGCAGTACCTGACCCGGGCCAGCATGCCGCTCAGCAGCGCCGCGATCGCACGCACCGAGGCCCTCGACCTCGACGACGAGGAGCGCAACCGACTCTGCCCCACGAACTTCATGGACCAGACCCCGCTCGGCTACCTCCAGATGCTGCTGCGCGGGCTGGCCACCGAGGTCACCTGGCGCGGCCACCCCGACCTCAAGGACTGGTTCACCACCACCCGGGTCAACGCGACGCGGTCACGGCCCGGCGAGGACCGCGACCCCGCCCGGCAGGCGCTCTACGGTCGGCTGCTCGAGGCGATCGGGCCGGCGTACGCGACGTTGGAGCGGCTCAGCCTGGCGGGTCCGTGAGGCTCCGCTCGACCTCCCGCTCGACCTCCCGCTCCTCTCCCGCTCCTCTCCCGCTCCTCTCCCGCTCCTCTCCAAGCGTCGCGCGGCGTTCGGCGCTTGGCTGGTGGAGCCGCCACAGGAGCGGCGACTCGAGCAAGGAGACGACCATGTCCGTGGAGAAGAGCGGCACGGCCCGACCGACCTGCTCCCGCCGATCGGGAGTGCGGGTGGGGGCACCGGCGGCCGAGCGTAGCGAGCACACCGTCGGGGTCGTCAGGACGCCCGCGGCACATCACCTCGCGGGTCTAGCCTGGCCCGAGGCCCACTCCCGTCCGCGCCGTCGCCCCACCCGCGCGGCCACACCCGGAGGTGAGCGGCGATGAGGCGCCTGGAGACCGACTACCTGGTCGTCGGAGCCGGCATGGCCGGGATGGGGTTCGTCGACGAGCTCCTCGAGGTGTCCGACGCGGACGTGCTG
>NZ_STGK01000034.1 GCF_004919105.1 Nocardioides sp. GY 10113 | reverse complement strand
GTGCTGGTGCGAGCCCTTGTACAGCACGCCCCGCATCACCGCGATGCCCTGGGAGGCCCCGAGGCAGGGCGAGTTCCAGACCATCTGCCCCGTGGCGATGTTGGCCGCGTAGGTGCCCTCGTAGCAGCCCGGCGGGTCGCCCTCGGCGGTCACGTAGGCATACGTGCCGTCGGTGATGATCGCCCGGGTGCGCCCGGAGCAGTTGGTGTTGATCGGCTGGCTGGCGTTCGCCGGCCACGACTGCACGGCGCCGGTGTTCGGGTCGAGCGAGGCGACGCCGCCGGTCGAGCTTCCGTTGACCTGGGTGAAGCCGCCACCGATCAGCAGTCGCTGCCCGTTCGGCGAGACCAGCATGGTCAGCGCGCGCGGGCTGGGCGACGCCGTGAACTGCGAGGGCGGCGGCGCCACCATCGTGGCGCCGAACGACGTGACCAGGTTCCCGGCCGTTCCCTCCGCGGATCCCACGGCGTAGACCGCGCCGATCGTCGGCTTGGACGTCCCGCGCACGGTGGTGAAGTCGCCGGAGAGGTAGAGGCGGTTGGCCGTCGGCGCGAGCGCGGTGACGACGCGGTTGGCGTTCGGGTTGAAGCTGGTGAGCGTGTAGTTCGACAGGTTGATCGCGGCCACCCGGCCCCGGGCACTGCCGTTGACGCTCGAGAACGAGCCGGCCACGTAGAGCGTCTGGCCGTTCGGGGAGACCTTCAGGTCGTAGACGCGACCGTTCAGCGTGAAGTTGAACGACGTGATCAACGCACCGGTGCTGGCGTTGAACGCCGCCAGGTAGGTCCGCGACACCGCCTGCCCGGAGCTCGCGCTCGTGCCCGGTGGGCGCACCTGCGTGAACCGACCGCCAGCGAACACCACCCCGTTCGCGGTCGCCAGCGCGTCGACGGGCTGGTTGGTCTGCCACATCGAGGACGGCGTGCCGCTCAGCGTCTGGTCATTGGCGGCCGCAACTGCCGGCGCGACCGGCATCGCAATGGCGGCCAGCAGGCCGCCCGTGAGAAGCGCCGCCGCGGTGCCCGCCAGCGTGCGTCGTCCTGCCACTCCGAGCATGTGACTCCCCGTCTACGTGTGCCACGGGGGCCAGGAGCCGCCCCGGGTGCGCTAGCGCAAAGTTCACACCGCGGACCTCCGTCGACAAACCCCACATGCGGTATCTACGGTGCTGCCTTTCGCGGGACCGAGTGGGGGCCGACCGCGGCGGAGCGGCGCGGCACCACTCCAGACCCGCCGCACGTCGCACGACGGCCCCCGGTCCGTCGGGACCGGGGGTCGTCGTCGGTGCGACGTGCGCGGGCTACTCGAGCGTCGTCAGCTCGGCGCTCAGGTCGAAGCCCATGTCCCGGCTGGCCCGGTAGTTCAGGTGCGTCTCCGCGGCCACCACGTTGATGCCGTCGACCAGCAGGCTCGGCGGTACGTCGACCTCGAACGGGTTGTTCGCCGCCGTCGTCGCGTTCCGGGCCGAGTCCGCGTAGGAGTTCGGCGTGATCGTGCCGGTGCGCATGTTCTCCCGGATCACCTCGACCCCGTTGACATAGACCACGACACCGTCGTTGGCCAGGCCGCTCAGGTGCAGGCTCGCCACCTGGCTGGCATCGGGGATCGTGACCTCCTTCTGGAAGTACGCCGCGAGCGCGCGGTTCGTGGTGCTGGCGAAGGTGTCGATGTAGGTCGTCACCCCCGACGCCGGGAAGCCCAGGATCGCGTCGCCGGTGCTCCACGACCCGACGTCGCCGCCGATGTCGTTCCACCCGGCACCGGGCGCGGTGCCGTCGTACT
>NZ_STGK01000033.1 GCF_004919105.1 Nocardioides sp. GY 10113 | reverse complement strand
GAGTACGACGCGATCGCGCCGTCGGAGTCCGCGGAGGCCGACCCGTCCACCGCCACCGACGCACCGGTCGGCGTCGCGGTGAACGACGCCGCCGGCGCCGCGTTCCCCGGCGGCAGGTCGCCGGTGGTGGTCAGCTCGGCGCTCAGGTCGAAGCCCATGTCACGGGTGGCCCGGTAGTTCAGGTGCGTCTCCGCGGCCACCACGTTGATGCCGTCGACCAGCAGGCTCGGCGGTACGTCGACCTCGAACGGGTTGTTCGCCGCCGTCGTCGCGTTCCGGGCCGAGTCCGCGTAGGAGTTCGGCGTGATCGTGCCGGTGCGCATGTTCTCCCGGATCACCTCGACCCCGTTGACATAGACCACGACACCGTCGTTGGCCAGGCCGCTCAGGTGCAGGCTCGCCACCTGGCTGGCATCGGGGATCGTGACCTCCTTCCGGAAGTACGCCGCCAACGGCCGCTCCGCGGTGGTCGCGAAGGTGTCGATGTAGGTCGTCACCCCCGAGGCGGGCCAGCCCAGGATCGCGTCGCCGGTGTTCCACGACCCGACGTCGCCGCCGATGTCGTTCCACCCGGCACCGGGCGCGGTGCCGTCGTACTTCCACCGCCACGACGAGCCGGCCTCGATGATCGTGCCGGTCGTGGTGGTCGCACCGGTCACCGTGACCGTCCGCGTCGCCGTCGCCGTGGCACCCTCGTTGTCGGTCACCGTCAGCGTGATCGTCTTCTCCCCCGGCGTGGTGTAGACGTGCGAGGCCGTGGCACCCGAACCGTTCGGCGTGCCGTCGCCCCAGTTCCACGAGTACGACGCGATCGCGCCGTCGGAGTCCGCGGAGGCCGACCCGTCCACCGCCACCGACGCATCCGTCGGCGTGGCCGTGAACGACGCCGTCGGCGCCACGTTCGGGACCTGCGCGGCTTCCCCGCCCACCCCGCTGGCGAACAGCGACTGGATCTCGCTGGCCGAGAGCGCGCGGCTCCACACCGCCGGCTCGTCGATGCTGCCGTCGAAGTAGTCGCTGGCGGGCCACTTGAGGTTGTAGAAGTTGATGCCGAAGACCGCCTGCATGTCGGTGTGGTCGGCGTAGCCGGTGCGCACGTAGCTGGTCAGCATGCCCTGCGGTCGGGTGTCGGGGTTGTCGACGGTGCCGAGGACCGATCCCTGCAGCTGTCCGTCGACGTAGAGGCTGACCGTGCCGTTGCCGTCGTAGGTGCCGACGGCCTGGTGCCACTCACCGTCGTTCCAGACCGGTCCCTGGTTGCGGAGGAAGATCTTCGGTGTTCCGAAGCGTCCGGGGATGCCGATCGCCTTGAGCGAGAAGATCAGCCCGCCGTTGTTGTCCATGCTGATCAGACGGTCCTGGTTCCCACCGGCTCCGGAGGCGGCGTCGGTCTGGGCGATCAGGTTGCCGCCGCGCACCGAGGTCGTCTTGAACCAGACCGACTCGGAGAAGGCGTTGGGCGCGACGATCTGGCTGTTGGACCGGACGTAGCCGGTCGAGCCGTCGAGCGCCACCGCGGGGTTGTCCGCCATCGGACCGTCGGGGTCGGCGGTGACGCCACCGACGCGAGTCCCGGTGACGCTGGTCCCGGGGCCCGCGGCGGCGGTGGTGCCGCCGTCGTCCAGGTCCCACCACAGCGACGGGGATGCCCCCTCCATCTCGGTCGCGAAATCGGGCGGGGCCGCCGCTGCCACCGTCGCGGAGACGGCCGTCGACAAGGCGCTGGTGCTGTTGCCGTCGCTGGCGCTCACCCGGTAGGAGTGGGTGCTGCCCGCGGCCAGGCCGGTGTCGTCGAA
>NZ_STGK01000032.1 GCF_004919105.1 Nocardioides sp. GY 10113 | reverse complement strand
CGTCAACGACATCACGCCGGGTCGCTTCGGCGCGGTCGAGGGCACCAACACCATGGAGGTCCATGACGTGGCGGGCAACGTCACCACGGTGACCTTCGTGCTCGACACCACCGGCCCCACGATCACGGAGAAGGCCGGCTCCTCGGCCGCGGCCCGCTCGTTCTCGCTCGACGACCTCGAGCTGGGCAGCGGCGTCGCCGGCGTACGGATCAACGGCGTCGACTTCCCGCTCTCCGCGAACCGCTGGTCCGACGTGAACGACCTCATCAGCGGCAGCTTCTGGGGCGTCCGGGTCGGGGAGAACACCCTCGTCGCCTACGACGCGCTCGGCAACGAGACCACGGTGACCTTCTTCATCGAGGCGCCCACCGTCGAGACGGAGGGCGTCCCCGAGGACGAGACGACGTCGCCCGACCCGTCGGACGGCTCGGAGCCGGGGGACGCGGACGACGCCACCGATGGTGAGCCGACCCGTACGCCGGGTGGCACCTCCGGGTCGGGAGCCGTGGACCCGGGCGCCGTGCAGTCCGGCGCCGTGGCCGGCACGATGGCGACTCTCGAGACCGAGACCGGCGAGACCGGCACCGCGGCCGCCGAGGCCTCGGCCGGCCTCCCGGCGTCCCTGCCCGCCACCGGCGGAGGCGGCGTCGCCGCCGACCAGCTCGCTGAGGCCAGCGCCGCCCCGGCTGGGGGCGCCACCTCCGCCCTCCCGCTGATCGGCGCGGGCATGCTGGTCGTCCTCGCTGGCGCCGGAGCACTCGTTCGGCTGGCCCGCCGCTGACCGGCTGTTGATCGGCCGCTGATCGGCACCTCGGCCCCGCTGGACGCCCTTCCCGGGCGATCCGGCGGGGCCGAGGTCACTCCGGGGGAGGGACGGGCGCGGTCCGGTCCCGTAGCTCGGTGCGGTGGCCGAGGTCCTCCAGCCACCCCACCAGGACCTCGTGGAGCGCGTCGGCGCCCACGATCATCTGGTCCGGTGCCGCGAGCTCGGTCGGGTGGACCAGCATCGCGCGGTCCTGCCAGCCGCCGAGGCCGCCGTGGCACCCGACGAGCCCCTCGAAGGCGGCCACCTCGCCCAGCTCGTCGACGAGGCTGTTGACGTACAGATCGGGGGTCTCGGGCATGCTCGCGGCGCGGAGCACGAACTCGGCGGCGTGCGGCCCGAACGGCGCGAGCGGGTCCTCGCCGACGACGACCCCGTCGCGGACCCGGTGCTCCCCGCGGGCGCCGAACGCGACCGGCCCGTACTCGGTGGTGTCGACCACGACGAAGCCCACCCCGGGGTGGACGATGAGCCCCGGCACGAGCGCCGGGAACCGATCGGTGAGCTCCTGCAGGGTCAGCCGGTGGTCCTCACCGGCGACGTAGACCAGGCCCAGGTTGCCGGAGCCGAACACCAGGAACTGCTCCTTCTGCTCGCCGCCCCCAGCGCGGCCGCCGGCCTCGGCCTCGTGGGCGTCGTCCGCCTCGGCGAAGGTCACGTCGGACATCCGCTGCGTGGTGCGGGCCAGCGCGCGCCCGAGCACCGAGTCGTCGCTGGCGGAGGAGGCCAGGACCGACTGCACCGAGCCCGCGCCCTCGGAGTTGCGGTCCGTGCCCAGCGCCGAGGCGTCGGCCAGTCGGGCGACCACGGCGGCCAGGTCCTCGCCGTACCGGTCGGCGAACGTGGCCCCCTGCGACTGGCCGTGATCGGACAGGACGACCAGGTGGTACGTGCGCGGTGCGATCTTCGCGACCTCCTCCAGGCGGCCGAGGATCGCGTCGATCGAGGAGAGCGCGGCCACCGCCTCCGGACGGACCATCCCGACGTGGTGGGCGATCCCGTCGTAGTCCACGTAGTCGACGTAGATCGAGCGGCGGCCCTTCAGCATCGCGTCGGCGACCAGCGAGGTGTTGAGGTCGCGCAGCACGCCGGCCAGCGCGGCCCGCTCGGCGACGAAGCTGCGCCCACGGTGGACCCGGGGCTGGATGTCGCGGCGGATGGCCCGGCGGGCCTGGAACCTCTCGCGGACCACCTCGCCGACCATCAGCGGGATGCTGCGGGCCAGGCCGTTGGGGCTGGCCAGGAAGCTGGCCAGCGCGGCGCGGGTCTCCTTCGTCTCCTGCGTGCGACCCACCGCGCTCATCGTGACGTACGCCGTGGGCGCGTCGCCGGTGAAGAGGTTGCTCACCGACACCCCGTCGTCGGCCAGCAGGCCGCGCCCGTCGGAGTGCCGCGCCTCGATCAGTGCCGCGTCGGCGGGCTTGTTGGCGACGTACACCTTGCCCTCGGCGCGATCGACCCAGCGGAAGGCGGGGATGCCCTCGATGGTGCCGTGCAGGATCCCCATCTGGCTGGCCGGGGTGGTCGCGGGCAGCTTGGGCCGCCACTCCGCCATCCGGTACTCGCCCGACCGGATCCAGCGCGACAGCGTGGGCAGCGTGCCGGCCCGCACGTGCCACTCCAGGACGGGGAAGGGGACCCCGTCCATCTGGACGAACAGGATCCCGGGTACGTCGGGGTCGGGCACCGTCACGGGCCTGCGCCGCGCCCGGCGCAGCATCCGCGCGGTGACCGCGTCCTCCGTGCCGGCGGTCGCCAGCCAGCCGAAGGCGAGGCCGACCGTGGCGATGATCCACGACGCGACCAACGCGCCGAGCAGGCTGTCCTCCACGCCCTCCTCGCCGAGCACGGCGAGCCAGATGATGAATGCCTGCCCGAAGATGCCGGCCAGGGCCGAGCCCACCCAGCCCAGGTACACGGCCAGGCGCACCAGTACGGGCCGCAGCAGGAATCCCCAGATCGCGACGCTGATCGCGACGCTGAACGCGCGCCACCACTCGCCGATGCTGAACCCGGGCACGATCCACGACGCGACCATCACGCCCACCGCGCCGCCGAGCAGGCTCAACGCCGCCCGGCCGAGGTCGCCCAGGGTGAAGTGGGGGCGCCACCAGCGCCGCCTGTCGTCGGCCACGTCTTCCGCCACGTCTTCCGCCACGTCTTCCGTCACGTCTACCGCCACGTCTCTGTGCACGTTGATGCCGCGCGTCTCGTTCGGAGCCTTGCGCATGCTCCGATCGCGCGGCAAGGGTCGTTGGACCGCGGCCGCGTGAGTCAGCGGCCGGGGACCTCGATGACGTAGGCGTCGTGGTCGGAGAGCCGGCCCTCGTCGAGGAGTGCGGAGTGGTGCTCCATTTTCGCCTCCCAGGCGAGAGGTACGGCGATGTGGTCGATCGACGACAACCCTTCGATCTGGTGGGGGGCATCGGCAGTGGGCGCGCGGAGTCCGAGCTGGTCGAGGGCCTCGACGATCCTGTCGCGTCCAGCCGCGGAGCCGGCGTACTCGGCGCCGAGGAGGGCGTGGTTCCAGTCGCCTCCCCAGACGGTGGGGGAGTGCTTCGCGATGGCGTCGACGGCCTCGACCGTGCGCTCGAAGGTGGTCGCGCCGACCCACGGTGGCCCCGACCCGCACGAGCGCCAGGGGAGGATGGACGAGCACAGTCGGAGGTCGTCGTACTCGACCATCGCCGAGGCGCCGTGGGGGTCCGGCAGGGGCGTGTGGGGGCGGGCCGTCCAGACTCCGGCCCAATGCCGTCGCTGGGCCATCAGGAGGCCGGTCACGTGGCCGTGTCGTTCGGGCAGGTCGACGCGGTCCGAGACCTCGGTCAGCAGCAGGACCTCGCAGTCGAGGTCGTCCAGGAACTGTCGGTGCTGGTCGCCCCAGCGTCCGGCGAGGTTCCAGGTCCCGATGCGCACGGCGGGATCATCCCGCCTCGCTCGTGACTGCGCACCGGAGTTGCTCGTGCCGGCACGAGCTCGGGTCGGGCTCGGAATCCGACACCGTCGCGGTGGTCGGCGGCGTGCCGGATGGCCGCGACGATCAAGGCGGCGTAGCGCTGGCGGGCGTCGTCGCCGAACTCCTCCTGCGTTCTGGTGAGGATCTCGACGATGTCCTGCTCGGCGGCGCGGCTGAGCGGACAGTGCTCGTCAACGCCGTTCGGCGGGGCCAGCTCTTCCTGGCGCTCGGTGAGCACGACGTTGCGTGTGGCCATGACGACCACCTCCGATGGCGGTGTATGCCAGTCAGGTGGGAGTGCTTGACCGTTGAGCCTCATCGTTCGCCCAACAGCCACTCCTGCGACCGCACCGTCGCACCGGACCCGTACGCCGCCGTCTCAGGCTCCTCGGCCACCGCCATCACGTCGGGCACTCGGCCGGCGGCGTATCGCTCCGCGGTCGGCTCCGACGCCCGCCGGACCTCTGCGAACTGGGGGACGGGACTGCTGCACGGACAGGTGACAGTTGGGGTTAGGCCGCCTGGACGGCGGTCGGGGCCAT
>NZ_STGK01000031.1 GCF_004919105.1 Nocardioides sp. GY 10113 | reverse complement strand
CGGTGCGTGTGATGTTTGAGAACTCAACAGTGTGTCATGCAAGTGATGGTTTGTTGTGAATGTTTGTGCGCATTCGCTGGCTTGCTTCTGATGGTCCTTTCGGGGGTTTGAGGTTGTTGGTTGGTGGGTGTGTGGTTTTCGGCAGATCGATAGTTTCTGACAACTTGTTGTCAGTGATTGTCTGTTTGTCAGGATTAGAGATTTTCTTATGGAGAGTTTGATCCTGGCTCAGGACGAACGCTGGCGGCGTGCTTAACACATGCAAGTCGAGCGGAAAGGCCCTTTCGGGGGTACTCGAGCGGCGAACGGGTGAGTAACACGTGAGTAATCTGCCCCTGGCTCTGGGATAGCTTCGGGAAACCGAAATTAATACCGGATATGACGCATGCCTGCATGGGTGTGTGTGGAAAGTTTTTTCGGCCAGGGATGTGCTCGCGGCCTATCAGCTTGTTGGTGGGGTAATGGCCTACCAAGGCTTTGACGGGTAGCCGGCCTGAGAGGGTGACCGGTCACACTGGGACTGAGACACGGCCCAGACTCCTACGGGAGGCAGCAGTGGGGAATATTGGACAATGGGCGGAAGCCTGATCCAGCAACGCCGCGTGAGGGATGACGGCCTTCGGGTTGTAAACCTCTTTCAGTACCGACGAAGCGAGAGTGACGGTAGGTACAGAAGAAGGACCGGCCAACTACGTGCCAGCAGCCGCGGTAATACGTAGGGTCCGAGCGTTGTCCGGAATTATTGGGCGTAAAGGGCTCGTAGGCGGTTTGTCGCGTCGGGAGTGAAAACACCGGGCTTAACTCGGTGCTTGCTTTCGATACGGGCAGACTAGAGGTATGCAGGGGAGAATGGAATTCCTGGTGTAGCGGTGAAATGCGCAGATATCAGGAGGAACACCGGTGGCGAAGGCGGTTCTCTGGGCATTACCTGACGCTGAGGAGCGAAAGTGTGGGGAGCGAACAGGATTAGATACCCTGGTAGTCCACACCGTAAACGTTGGGCGCTAGGTGTGGGGCCTATTCCATGGGTTCCGTGCCGTAGCTAACGCATTAAGCGCCCCGCCTGGGGAGTACGGCCGCAAGGCTAAAACTCAAAGGAATTGACGGGGGCCCGCACAAGCGGCGGAGCATGCGGATTAATTCGATGCAACGCGAAGAACCTTACCTGGGTTTGACATACACGGGAAGCCTGCAGAGATGTGGGTCTCTTTGATACTCGTGTACAGGTGGTGCATGGCTGTCGTCAGCTCGTGTCGTGAGATGTTGGGTTAAGTCCCGCAACGAGCGCAACCCTCGTTCCATGTTGCCAGCACGCCCTTCGGGGTGGTGGGGACTCATGGGAGACTGCCGGGGTCAACTCGGAGGAAGGTGGGGATGACGTCAAGTCATCATGCCCCTTATGTCCAGGGCTTCACGCATGCTACAATGGCCGGTACAAAGGGCTGCGATCCCGTGAGGGTGAGCGAATCCCAAAAAGCCGGTCTCAGTTCGGATTGGGGTCTGCAACTCGACCCCATGAAGTCGGAGTCGCTAGTAATCGCAGATCAGCAACGCTGCGGTGAATACGTTCCCGGGCCTTGTACACACCGCCCGTCACGTCACGAAAGTCGGCAACACCCGAAGCCGGTGGCCTAACCCTTGTGGGGGGAGCCGTCGAAGGTGGGGCTGGCGATTGGGACGAAGTCGTAACAAGGTAGCCGTACCGGAAGGTGCGGCTGGATCACCTCCTTTCTAAGGAGCACCACCCCACTCCCGCCGAAGGCGCGGGGGTGACTATGGGGTGTTCGTATAGTGGAACACATACAAATCTTTGCAGCCTGCTCGTTCCTGTGTGGATGGGTGGGTGTTGGTCATGCGCATGGCACGCTGTTGGGTGTCTGAGGCATCAGACGCCGCCCACGGTGGTCTCCTGTGTGTCGAGCGTTGTGCTCGGTGCTGGGGGGTGTGGGAGGGGCTGGTTGGTCTCTTGTTTCTTGATTCTTTGATAGTGGACGCGAGTATGCACATCGCATCTGTTGGTCGCTCATCTGTTTGGGGTGGGGGCTGGCTGGTGTGGGTGTGTGTCTTGTGTGTTGTTTCGTTTGATTGTTTTGTGTGTTCTTAGGTGTTTGTTCCATGATCTGGCACTGGGATGCATGGCAGCTGCTGTTGTTGTGGTGGTTGTTGTGTGTGTTGGTGGTTTGTTGTGGGCAAGTTGTTAAGGGCGCATGGTGGATGCCTTGGCATCGAGAGCCGATGAAGGACGTGGGAGCCTGCGAAATGCCCTGGGGAGTTGGCAACCGAGCGTTGATCCGGGGATGTCCGAATGGGGAAACCCAGCACGAGTCATGTCGTGTTACCTGCACCTGAATGAAATAGGGTGTGTGGAGGGAACGTGGGGAAGTGAAACATCTCAGTACCCACAGGAAGAGAAAACAAAAGTGATTCCGAGAGTAGTGGCGAGCGAAATCGGATGAGGCTAAACCGGTCATGTGTGATACCCGGCAGGGGTTGCATGGTTGGGGTTGTGGGAGTGTTCTTGCATCATCTGCCGGTGGTGCGCGCAGTAAGAAACCAGTGATGAGGTCGAAGTCCGTTGGAAAGCGGTGCCGGAGCGGGTGATAGCCCCGTAGATGTAAGTTGCTGGCTGTGTTGAGCATTTCCCAAGTAACATGCCACTCCTGGAATGGTGTGTGAATCTGGCGGGACCACCCGTTAAGCCTAAATACTCCTCGATGACCGATAGCGGACCAGTACCGTGAGGGAAAGGTGAAAAGTACCCCTGGCGGGGAGTGAAATAGTACCTGAAACCATGCGCCTACAATCCGTCGGAGCCCGGCCGGCACATTCGTGTGCAGTGGGGGTGACGGCGTGCCTTTTGAAGAATGAGCCTGCGAGTTTGCGTTGTGTGGCGAGGTTAACCCGTGTGGGGTAGCCGTAGCGAAAGCGAGTCTGAATAGGGCGTTTGAGTCGCACGATCAAGACCCGAAGCGGAGTGATCTATCCATGGGCAGGTTGAAGCGCCGGTAAGACGGCGTGGAGGACCGAACCCACTTCAGTTGAAAATGGAGGGGATGACCTGTGGATAGGGGTGAAAGGCCAATCAAACTCCGTGATAGCTGGTTCTCCCCGAAATGCATTTAGGTGCAGCGTTGCGTGTTGCTTGCCGGAGGTAGAGCACTGGATAGCCGATGGGCCCTACCAGGTTACTGACGTTAGCCAAACTCCGAATGCCGGTAAGTGTAAGCGTGGCAGTGAGACTGCGGGGGATAAGCTTCGTAGTCGAGAGGGAAACAGCCCAGACCATCGGCTAAGGCCCCTAAGGGGCGGCTAAGTGGAAAAGGATGTGGAGTCGCAGTGACAACCAGGAGGTTGGCTTGGAAGCAGCCACCCTTGAAAGAGTGCGTAATAGCTCACTGGTCAAGTGATTCCGCGCCGACAATGTAGCGGGGCTCAAGCCGTCCGCCGAAGCCATGGCATCCATATGTAACCCAGGCGCCTTGTGCGTCCAGGGGTATGGGTGGGTAGGGGAGCGTCGTGCCACGGGTGAAGCGGCAGAGTGATCTAGCCGTGGACGTGGCACGAGTGAGAATGCAGGCATGAGTAGCGAATCACGGGTGAGAAACCCGTGCGCCGGATGATCAAGGGTTCCAGGGTCAAGCTAATCTGCCCTGGGTAAGTCGGGACCTAAGGCGAGGCCGACAGGCGTAGTCGATGGACAACGGGTTGATATTCCCGTACCGGCGAATTGGCGCCCATGACGAGGTTGGTGATGCTAACCACCCGAAGCAGCTTTGATCGATCCCTTCGGGGTGAGACGTTGTTGTGGAGCGTGGGATCCGATCCAGTAGTAGTCAAGCGATGGGGTGACGCAGGAAGGTAGCCCAACCACGCCGATGGTTGTGCGTGGGTAAGCATGTAGGGCGAGTTCTAGGCAAATCCGGAACTCTTTCTTTGATGATGAGCCTGAGATGTGATGCCGACCCCGTAGGGGGGAAGTGGGTGATCCTATGCTGTCGAGAAAAACCTCTAGCGAGCCATGAGCCGCCCGTACCCCAAACCGACTCAGGTGATCAGGTAGAGAATACCAAGGCGATCGAGACAACCATGGTTAAGGAACTCGGCAAAATGCCCCCGTAACTTCGGGAGAAGGGGGGCCCGGATCGTGTACCCACTTGCTGGGGAAGCGTGAAGGGCCGCAGAGACCAGGCCCAAGCGACTGTTTACTAAAAACACAGGTCCGTGCGAAGTTGTAAGACGATGTATACGGACTGACTCCTGCCCGGTGCTGGAAGGTTAAGAGGACGGGTTAGAACGCAAGTTCGAAGCTCAGAATTTAAGCCCCAGTAAACGGCGGTGGTAACTATAACCATCCTAAGGTAGCGAAATTCCTTGTCGGGTAAGTTCCGACCTGCACGAATGGAGTAACGACTTGGGCGCTGTCTCAACCATGGACTCGGCGAAATTGCACTACGAGTAAAGATGCTCGTTACGCGCGGCAGGACGGAAAGACCCCGGGACCTTTACTATAGTTTGGCATTGGTGTTTGGTTCGGCTTGTGTAGGATAGGTGGGAGACTGTGAAGCGGCCACGCCAGTGGTTGTGGAGTCATCGTTGAAATACCACTCTGGTCGTACTAGATGTCTAACCTAGGGCCATGATCTGGTTCAGGGACAGTGCCTGATGGGTAGTTTAACTGGGGCGGTTGCCTCCCAAAATGTAACGGAGGCGCTCAAAGGTTCCCTCAGCCTGGTTGGCAATCAGGTTTCGAGTGTAAGTGCACAAGGGAGCTTGACTGTGAGACAGACATGTCGAGCAGGGACGAAAGTCGGAACTAGTGATCCGGCAACTGCGAGTGGAAGCGTTGTCGCTCAACGGATAAAAGGTACCCCGGGGATAACAGGCTGATCTTCCCCAAGAGTCCATATCGACGGGATGGTTTGGCACCTCGATGTCGGCTCGTCGCATCCTGGGGCTGGAGTAGGTCCCAAGGGTTGGGCTGTTCGCCCATTAAAGCGGCACGCGAGCTGGGTTTAGAACGTCGTGAGACAGTTCGGTCCCTATCCGCCGCGCGCGTTGGAAACTTGAGAAAGGCTGTCCCTAGTACGAGAGGACCGGGATGGACGAACCTCTGGTGTGCCAGTTGTACCGCCAGGTGCAGGGCTGGTTGGCTACGTTCGGAAGTGATAACCGCTGAACGCATCTAAGCGGGAAGCACGTTTCAAGATGAGGTTTCCTACCCCCATGAGGGGATAAGGCCCCCAAGAGATGATTGGGTTGATAGGCCGGAGGTGTACAGCAGCAATGCCCAGCCGACCGGTACTAATAGGCCGAAAGCTTGCCACAACAAATCCCCAACACACCCAACAAAGCTGACACAGCTGTTGGTCGAACGATTGGGCGAAACCGCGCAAGACACACAGCATAATCGCGTCCACATGCCGTAACAGGCATGGTCAGAGAATCACAGACCACCCTCCACCCCCACCCCCGCCACCATCAACACGGCGGGACACGGGCGCGGTGGACGGGTCATAGAGTTACGGCGGCCATAGCGGCAGGGAAACACCCGGTCCCATACCGAACCCGGAAGTTAAGCCTGCCAGCGCCGATGGTACTGCAACCGCGAGGTTGTGGGAGAGTAGGACGCCGCCGGACAAACATTG